>CAWJLG010000011.1:0-115264 GCA_963843595.1 uncultured beta proteobacterium
CTGCATCGCTGCCGTTGGCAGCGCTGAGCTTAACGGCAGCAAGGGGTTGGAAGCAGGCGTTCCACCCGTCCCAACAGCGGCCATCGGAAGCCCAAATGGAGCAGGGCGGTCAGAGCGCCTGCGCTAAGGCGCAGTCACCAACCACGACTACGTGTAGTCCACGCCCTCGATCCGCTCGAATCCGGTTAGCGTGAACGCCTGCGGGCTAATCGCCAAGAGCACAGGGTCGTGTAGGGTCGGTAACTGCTCGGGGCGGACCTGGTTCAACGGACTCAATAGCCGCGCGATCCGAACGTGTCAGTTCAGCGTGTCGTCGTAGAGTTGCTCGACGCGAAGACCACCGACAGCTGCCTCCCGATTCAGTAGCGCCCGGCGCGGCAATGGTCGGCCTTTGTAGCGCATCCGAAGGACGGCGAATTCCACAGGGAAGCCGGGGACGGTGGTGTTACCGTATATCTATGAGGGGTATCACGAGCTTACCTCCCCGGCACGCAGAAACGCGGTGTAGGCTTTCCCCGTCGAACCCGCACAGCCGACCTTCGGTGCTGTCCGTTTTGCGCCCACGACAATCCCGAGCTTGTATCGCTTGGCACTGACCGGGTGCGAGTGCTCGTCGTCAGGTGCCCGGAGTGCGGCGCATCCGGGCCGCGTGCCTCCGGCGCAGATCCGCCTGGCCACGCGCAGCATCTGTGGAATCAGTGGTTCGGCGTTGACCATCAGGGCCCGATCCGCGATCAGACCGCAATCGAATTCCGTCGCGCGACGCGGGCGGCGACTTAGCGGTCGTTTACGTGGCCCAAGCTCGACCTTTGTGGTTGTGTTGACAGGGCTGCGCACTAGTGATGACATGTGCGCCGCATCACTGCGTCTTGTTCTCATTCCCGCGCAAGGAAATGTCGGTGCCGTGCGTACGCGCGTTTCAAAGGCGCCAGGGACTTGCGTGTCTGTTGAATGCAGCTATTGAGAAGGAGGGGACCTATGAAAGGCATCGCAGTCCGCGTGCTCGTTGCGGTGGCAACGTTCGCCGCCCTAGTCACGTCGGCGTCCGCACAAGATCTGCAGCCCGGAACCGACCACCATGGCAAGGGTGGCACGGGAGACAACGTCCAACATCCCTTGGGCAAGAAGTAGTTCGATCTTCGCCAAAGGGGCTTGCATTCGCTCCTGAAGGGGCAAGCCCAAGCCAAGGGTCCCAACAAGGTCGTCGAGGTCGCCAAGGGCCAGTTCGTCGAGTTGGCGCGCCAGGGCGAGGACAAGATCTTCACGATCTTGGCTGAATTTGATAATGCGAGACACCCGTCTTACCCTGGCGGGACGGACGGACCGCTGCGCAACCAGATTCCGCAGCCCAACCGGTCGGTCGACAACACGACGATCTGGGCCCCGGATTTCACCCCTGATTACTACAAGAACATGCTGTTCTCGGAGGCGCCGGGCGCGGTGTCGATGCGCAATTTCTACATTGAACAGTCATCGAATCGGTACACAGTCAACGGCGACGTCACCGACTGGGTGAAGGTGACGTTCAACGAGGCGCGTTACGGAAGAAACGCCTGTGGCGACATCGTTTGCTCGAATACATGGCGCTTGGTGAAGGACGCCGCCGACGCTTGGTACAACGCCCAGCTTGCCGCCGGCAAGACTCCGGATGAGATCAATGCTTACCTGTCGCAGTTCGACGTCTGGGATCGTTACGACTACGACGGGGACGGAAACTTCAACCAGCCGGACGGCTACATCGATCACTTCCAAATCGTCCACGCCGGTGAGGGCGAGGAGACCGGCGGCGGCGCGCAGGGTGCCGACGCGATCTGGAGCCATCGGTGGTACGCGTACTACACCGCTACCGGTCCAGACGGTCCGGGCCCGCATGGATTAGGCGGCATCCGGATCGGCAATAGCAACTACTGGATCGGTGACTACACGGTCGAGCCCGAGAACGGCGGTGTCGGCGTGTTCGCGCACGAATTCGGCCACGACCTTGGCCTGCCCGACCTGTACGACACGAGCGGCAACACCGGTGGCGCGGAGAACTCCACCGGCTTCTGGACGCTGTATTCCAGCGGCTCGTACGGCAGCACCGGCCTCGCGGCTGACGGCATCGGCAGCAAGCCGATCCCGATGAGTGCCTACGAGAAGATTTTCCTCGGCTGGTCAAACTACCAGGTGGTCGGCTACAAGCAGTCGGCGTCCGTGAAGCTCGGGCCGGCATCGGCGAACACCAAGCAGGCGCAGCAACTGGTGGTACTGCTGCCGGACAAGCAGGTGGTGTTCCCAGTCGGCAACCCATTCGCCGGTGATTACATGTACTTCTCGGGCTCGGGCAACAACCTCGACAACGAAATGACCCGCCAGGTCGCGCTGCCGGCTGGGGCCGTGTCCTTAAGTGCCAAGGTCAAATACGACATCGAACTCGACTGGGACTACGCCTACGTTACCGTGAACGGCGCCCCCGTCGCCACGAACCTCTCGTCGAACACGAACCCGAACGGCCAGAATTTCGGTAACGGCATTACCGGTTCCAGCGGCGGCAACTGGTTCGACCTGACGGCCGACCTGTCGGCGTACGCCGGTCAGACGGTGACCGTCGGCTTTGAGTACTGGACGGACGGGGCGGTGGCCGAGGCGGGGCTGTTCGTGGATAACGTCGCCATCACCGGGCAGGCGACCGACGGGGCCGAGACCGACCCGGGCTGGGCCTATGCCGGCTTCGCCCGGACCGGCTCAAGCGTGACGAAAGCGTTCTTCAACGCCTACTTCGCCGAGTACCGCAACTACCGCGGTTATGACGACGGGCTGCGCACAGGGCCGTACAACTTCGGATTCCTGAATGATCCGAACCTGCAGAATTACGTCGAGCACTTCCCCTACCAGGACGGCCTGCTGGTCTGGTACTACGACACGTCGTTCGCAGACAACAACGTCGGCGACGCCTGCCTGAGTGGGCGCTGCGGCGGTCTGTACCTGCCGGTCGACGCGCATCCGAATCTCCTGATTCGGCCCGACGACGGCAACGTCTGGCGGCCGCGGATCCAGTCGTACGATTCGACGTTCGGTCTGGAGCCGACCGATCGCATCTGCCTTAATACCAACAGCATCATGGGCTGCTACGGCGGCCTGCCGGCCAACCCGCTGTTCGACGACACCAAGAGCTACTGGGTGGCGCCAAACCCGGCGATCGAGAACTTCGGCTGGTCGAGCGTGCCGCTGCCCGGCACGGGCACGACGATCCGTGTGGTCAGCACCTCGGCGCAGAACAATTTCATGCAGGTGCACGTCAACCAATAGCGCGCCGCAGCGAATATCTGACTCAGCGGCAACACAGGCCCCGCTCCGGCGGGGCTTGTTGCTTCTATCAATATCGCCGCAATAGGAAATACCGCGCCGACCGCATGGTCAATGGCCTATTCGATGGCAGTCGGTCCGAGCTGGGCGTCGATTGGCATTCGCGAGCATCCAAACGCTCGTTCCATTGAGGCATGAAATTTATGGGCGTAGCATCGCTGCCCGGTGAATGTGTTGGGCCCGGGCATCGACCGCTGCTACCAAAGTCGGCGTCAGGGACGCCAGTATCTTCACCGTTCCCAACTATCTCCGAGGTGACCGACCATGAACGAGCGCGTACGTATTCGGCGTGTTGTCAGTACCCTATGGGCCACTGCAGCATTAGCTCTGATTCCGGCGGTGGGCGTATTCGCCGACAACGGGAATCAAGGCCAAGCAGACAGCGAAAGTCAAATACAACGCGGCTATCAAATTTCGCCGATTCCGACGTCGCAGCTCAACCTGGCTGGAAAGAATCGAGCACTGGTTGGCCTCGGCAGTTATATCGTCAATACGACCGGCTGCAACGATTGCCATACCTGGCCGAATTACGCGCCAGGGCATGATCCATTTGCTTACCCTCCGCAAACCGAACAGATCAACGTCGCGGGCTACCTCGCGGGGGGTCGACCATTCGGCCCTGGGTTGTTATCGGCCAATATCACGCCAGACTCGGGCGGCCTACCTGCGCATCTGACGTTCCCGGAGTTTCTCGTGACGCTGCGAACCGGGCACAACCCCAACGATCCACCAGGAGGTGCGCCGCTTCAGGTGATGCCTTGGCCGGTAATCGGCAAGAAGACCGACCGCGACCTGCTCGCGATCTATCAGTACTTGAGCAGCATTCCGTGTATCGAGGGTGAACCCGGGGATCCCACTGCTCCCGCGCGTTGCCAATAGACATGGCTAGCCGGAGGCCAATTATCGACCGGCGCGCGAATGGCGTGGTTGATGGATTTGCCTGCCGGCCCATGTGAATGCGCGTAGGCAATTGACGCCGAAGATCGCGCTCGCGGCCTTCGGCGTCGCGTGGTGAGGGTCGGCGGATTCATGTTGGGGCCAAGGACAACATTCATGGTTCCGGCTGCGTGCAGTTGGAACTGACGAGCGTGCCCGTCCCCGAACACGCCGCGCTCGCACTTCTTGGCGTCGGCCTCGCCGGTCTCGGCCTCTCGCGTCGCAAGCCGTAACCGAATCCGCGCCAGCACAGGCCCCGCTCCGGCGTGGCCTGTTGTTTCTGGCGTTGATGCGCCTCGCACGCTCGTCGTCATCAAGTTCGGCGAGTGGGTCAACAATAGGACTCACGCCGGCGCCAGTCGCACCATCTTGTATGTTCAGACCAGACCAGCGCCATAAAGTCCTGACACCGGTGAGGTGACCGGACCGGAGCGTGCAGCCTGGCATTGTCTTGGGCCGGCGAGCGTGCTCGCGTTCAACAAGGGGCTGAGCGGCGGTGGCTACGGGCCCCTGGTCACCGCCAAACAGTGGGAATAGCGACTGATCCCCCTGGGGACGCCATGTGCGGCAATCGTTCACGGCGCATGGGACGATCCAGTTCGATGCATGAGGCGCTGCCGCGCCAGGGATCTGCGCAATGAAGAAGGGCCGGTGCTTCCGGCCCTTTTTTCGTTCACCTGCGCAGTATCGCCGATTAGGCTCCGGATCACCCGTTGCCGAACCGCGTGATCGTCACATCCGAGTGCGGAAAGAGCTTCTTTTCGGCATGCCGGGCAGCGCGATCCTGATTGCCGGAAATCCGGCACAGGATGAGGATGACCAGCAATCCGAGGCCCCAGCCGACGGCGGCCAACATGATCCACCCACCAGTCACGCCCATCGCTCGCTCCTCGTCGCCAACGCCCGCGTCGGACCAGGGTCGTTCCGACAGCAGCGAGCATTCTGCCCCGAGATTCAGTCCGGTGGCGCCAATTGCTTGAGTAAGATCAAGCTTCGACAATTTTCCGGACCGCGTGGACGCATGATTCTTCGTGTCCGGGTCACCTTGGCGATTGGGAAGCGACCTTGGTCCGGGTGCATCGGCGCCGGCGGCGAGCGTTCCGTACGAGCCGGTTCAGGCGCGCGACCCGGCTACCCGGACAGCCCTGTTGGCAATGTCAGCGACCGGAATCCACACCGGCTTCGACCTCCCACCTGCGCTCGGCGCGTCGCGCGATCGCACGCGTCATGCCCTTGAAGATGATGAGGTGAAAAGGCGCCATGACGACCCAGTAGAGCAGGCCCCAGATCCCCCGAGGATGCCAGTACGCGGTGACCGTTACCCGTGTGCCACCACGGTCGGGCGCCGGCTCGATCTCGAATTCGAGGACGCCGGCACCCGGTGCCTTGAGTCCGAAATGGAGCGTCAGGCGGCGCCCCCGATCCATACCGATGATGGTCCAGTAATCGATCCGGTCGCCGAGCCGGACATCGACGGGATCGCGTCGACCGCGGGTGAGTCCGGGTCCACCGATGGCCCAGTCAGCGGCCTCGCGCAGCCACCACAATGCATCGAGAAAGAAATAGCCGGTGGCACCCCCCAGGCTTGTGACGACCTGCCACACGGCGTCCGCCGGCGCCGCCGCCACCGCGGAACCTGCGGCCTTCTTGGCGTAGAACGCGTAGTCGGGCCGGTTGCCGCGGAACATCAGAGTGCCCTCGGTCCAGCGTGCCGTGACGGCGTGGCGGCGCTCGGCATCGAGGGCCGCCTCGACGGCCTCGCGGAAGTCCAGCAGTCGCTGCGGACACAGTTCCCGCAGTGCGGCATCGGCGGCCGGGATGTCGTGCTTGAGTCCGCCGATCAGCGCCCGCGCGATGTTTGCCGGCACCGCGGTGACGAGGCCCAGCCAGTACGACGACAGGCGCGGCGAGAGCACCGGTACCGGCAGGATGCGCGGTGTGCGGCCGACGGTGGCGCCGAAGGTCCGCATCATCGTCTCGTAGCTGATGTAGTCCGGGCCGCCGGCGTCAAAGATGCGGCCTGCCGTCGCGGCGAGATCCGGTACGCGCAACAGGTACTCGATGAGGTTGGCCAGCGCGATCGGCGATGACTTCGACTGCACCCAGCGCGGCGTCACCATGACCGGCAGGTGGTACACGAGATCGCGGATCACCTCGTACGCCGCAGAGCCGGGGCCGACGATGATTCCCGCCCGAATCTCGGTCACGGGAACGGGGCCGGCGCGGAGACATTCGCCGGTGTCGCGACGCGAAAGCAGGTGCTCGGAATCCGCGCCCGGCGGGACGAGACCGCCCAGATAGACGATTCGACGGACGCGGGCGGCGGCCGCGGCGCGTCCGAAGTTCTCCGCAGCCTCGAGGTCGATGCGACCGAAGTCCTTGCCGGCAGCCATCGAATGGACGAGGTAGTACGCGACGTCCACACCGCCAAGCGCCGCCGTCAGGGATGCGGGGTCGAGTGCATCGGCCGCGACGATTTCGACACCTGCCCAACCGCGTGCTTCGAGGACACTGCGATTGCGTGCGGCAGCACGCACCCGCTTGCCCGCGGCGATCAGTGCCGGCACAAGATTGGTCCCGACGTAGCCACTGGCGCCGAAGACGAGCACGAGCGGCAGAGGCGGAGCGATGGCGGAGGTCGTCACGCGATAGAGGGCACGGGGGCGGTGCCGTCGGCTAGAATCTGCCCGATCATCGCACAGGGCCGCGGCATCTTTTCGGCGGCTCCCCTGAACACTCGGACGCCTCCGGATCTGCACGCATGAACGTCACCGCCCTCGCTGCCGCCATTGCCGACCAATGGGATGCCGGGATCGTCCCCCAGCTCGTCGACTACATCCGCATTCCGGCCAAATCGCCGCACTTCGATCCGCAATGGGCGGCGAACGGTCACATCGAAGGCGTCGTGCGCCTCGCCGAGGCGTGGGCAGTTCGGCAGCCGCTGCGTGGCCTCACCGTCGAGATCGTGCGGCTGCCCGGCCGCACACCGGTCCTCTTCTTCGACGTTCCGGCAACCGGCGAGGCGACGGCGAAGCGCACGGTTCTCCTGTACGGGCATCTCGACAAGCAGCCGGAAATGACCGGCTGGCGCGACGGGCTTGGTCCATGGGTGCCGGTGATCGAGGACGGCAAGCTCTACGGTCGGGGCGGGGCTGACGACGGCTACGCGGTGTTCGCGTCGCTGGCCGCGATCGGCGCGCTGCAGGCGCAGGGACTGCCGCATGCGCGCTGCGTCGGACTGATCGAGACGTGCGAGGAGTCCGGAAGCTTCGACCTTCCGGCGTACCTCGATGCCCTGGCGCCGCGTATGGGACGGGTCGATTTCGTCGTCGGGCTCGATTCGGGTTGCGGCGACTACGAGCGGCTGTGGGTCACGACGTCGCTGCGCGGACTTGCGGGGGGGACGCTGGGCGTCGACGTGCTGACCGAGGGGGTGCATTCGGGCTACGCGAGCGGGATCGTTCCTTCGTCGTTTCGCGTCGCCCGGCATCTTCTCGACCGCCTCGAGAATTCGACCACCGGTCGAATTCTCCCGGCGGAATTCCATGCCCCGATTCCCGACGAGCGCGTCACGCAGGCACGCGTCGCCGCCGATATCCTGGGTGAGGCCGTGTTCGGCCAGTATCCGCTGGCCGACGGCACCAGGCCCATGGTCGCCGATCGCGCCGAGGCTCTACTCAATCGCACGTGGCGCCCGGCGCTTTCGGTGACCGGCGCCGACGGCCTGCCCCCGATTGCCAGTGCCGGCAACGTGCTGCGGCCGCGCACGGCACTCAAGTTGTCGTTGCGCCTTCCGCCATCCGTCGCGGGCGAGCGCGCGACCGCGGACCTGAAGCGGCTGCTCGAATCCGAACCGCCGCACGGCGCGCGTGTCCGCTTCGACGCCGAATCCGGGGCAACCGGCTGGAACGCGCCGCCGACGGCCGCGTGGCTCGCCGCAACGCTCGACGCGGCGTCGCGCGCGCATTACGACAAGCCGGCGGCGGCGATGGGTGAAGGCGGCACCATCCCGTTCATGGCGATGCTGGGCAAGCACTTTCCCGAGGCCCAGTTCCTGATCACCGGTGTTCTCGGCCCGAAGTCCAATGCGCACGGTCCGAACGAGTTCCTGCACATTCCGTATGCGAAGAAGCTCACGGCGTGCGTCGCGCAGGTGATCGCGGCGCACGCCGCCGCCGGTGCGTAGGGATCGGACTCCATTCCCGATCCGGTGCAGCACTCAATCGGTCGTGACGCGGCCGAGCGGAACGATGTCGTGCTTTCCGCGCGTGAACGTGCGGATCAGCAGCCGGGCGATGTCGGCGTCGAACACCGGACGCGGCGGCGTCTCGAGCATGCGCCCCAGTTCCCCGTCGTCGCGTGCGGTGCCGAGCCAGCACCACTGATCGATGACGTGGGCGTCGACGCGATCGCCGACGAGCGCACGTTCCCGCAACGCCGCCGGTCCCGCGTACGGCCACCTCGGCACCGCCAGCGGCGCCAGTGCCGCCGTCAGTCGGTCGTGATGCGCGGCGACGGACTCGGCGCCGACGCACGCCCCGGCGCACCGTCTCACCTGGCGCGCGAAGCACGGACCGATCCGTTTCTCCAGTCCGAGGACCTTCCAGCACAGCGCGTGATCGGACGCGAGATGACGCAAGGTTTCGCGTGCGTGGCGCCGGGACGTGAATGGCCCATAGTGTCCCGGCAATGCGGACGGTTCGAGTCCTGCAGCGGCGACGAAGCGCGGCGCGTCGCCCGGCTCGCCCAGTGCCAGCACACCGGATTCGGCCTTGCGCCGCAGCGCGTGGTTGTGGGCGGGAAGCTGCGATTTCACGAGCGACGCTTCACGCAGCAGTGCGCCGATCTCGCCGGCCGTTTCCTCGAATTCGATCCGGCGGATCTCGTCGGACAAACGAAGATCGATGGCCGAGCGGTAATCCGACGAGAAGTGGGCGCCGACGCGCTCGCGCAGGTTCTTGCTCTTGCCGACATACAGCGGCAATGCGTTCAGTCCGTAGAACAGGTACACGCCCGGCGCCTCGGGGATCGCGTCGAGCGCGTCAGGGGCGAGCTGCGGTGGCAGGCTCGGCGTCTTGAGGACGCGCTTCGCGGCGGTCGCGACCGTCTCTTCGGGCAGCTCGCGATAGAGCGCCTGCACGAACGCCCATAGTACGCGGGCATCCCCCAGCGCCCGATGGCGGCCGGCGACCGGCAATGCGTGGCGAGCGATCACGCTGTCGAGATTGTGGCGCTCGACGTCGGGATAGAGTCGCCGTGACAGCTTGACCGTGCACAGGACGCGCGCGGTGAACGTGCGGCCGAGCCGCGCGAACGCATGCTTGAGGAATCCGTAGTCGAAGCGTGCGTTGTGGGCAATGAAAATCGCGCCCGCCGTCCGCTCGAGAATTTCGTCGGCAATCGCGGCGAACGGTGGTGCCGCGCGGACCATCGCGTCGGTGATCCCGGTGAGCGCCTGGATCTCCGGCGGGATCGGCACGCCCGGATTCACCAGCGTGCTCCATTCACCCACGCGTGGCACCCCGTCGCCGTCGGCGTCGACCCGTACGATTCCTACCTCGGTGATGGCATCGCCCGCGGCAGCCGTACCGGTGGTCTCGAGATCGACGAAGGCAAGCGCCGGGGCAAACAGGGGCACGGTAACGGAGGCTAACGGATTGGGGGTTGACGGTCGAACGCTCGTTCGCTATCTTAGCAGCATGTCGAACGATCGTTCTTACCTGACGCTGCTGCAGGACTACTACGCGGAGCATCGGGCATTGCCGTCGTATGCGTCGATCGGGCAATTGCTCGGCCTGAAGTCAAAGTCGTCGGTGGCGGCCATGGTCGCGCGTTTGAAGCTCGCCGGCTACCTCGATTCGACCCCCGACAAGCGGTTGGCGCCGACCCGGCGCTTTTTCGAACGCCCGCTCGCGGCGTCGCCGGTGCAGGCCGGGATGCCCAACCCCGTCGAGGACGCTCACGCCGATGCGCTCACGATCGACGATTACCTGATCGAACGTCCATCGCAGACGGTGCTGGTGCGCGTGAAGGGCGATTCCATGATCGACGTCGGCATCCTCGAAGGCGACCTCGTTGTTGTAGAAAAGGCGGCCGCCGCCAAACGGGGCGACATCGTCGTGGCGATCGTCGACGGCCAGTTCACGCTCAAGCGACTCGATCTCGAGCGCGGGCAATTCGTCCTGAAGCCGGAGAACAAGGCTTATCCGGTCATTCGACCCGAAGGTGAGTTGGAGATCTTCGGTGTCATGGTGGGCCTGGTGCGCAAGATCTAGGCTCGTCTCCGCAAGTTCGTTCTGCGGAAGGCGTCGCCAGCCGTCGGCGCAACCTGCGTTGCACCCGGAACAACACCCCATCGGCGCGCCGATGGCCGTAAACTCGCGCCATGGCCGCACGACCCAAGCTCGCACTGGTGCTGTCTGGCGGGGAGCGCGCGCTGCCTATCAGGCCGGTGTCCTGGACGCCATCGCAGAGCGGCTGCCGCGCGGTGTCCCCTGTCCGTTCGCCATTGTCTGCGGCACGTCGGCGGGCGCGATCAACGCAGCGGCCGTCGCGGCGGGAGCGCTGCATTTCCACGGCGCGACGGCCCGCCTCCAGTCGCTGTGGAGCGCGCTCAACGCGCACGACATCTACCGTACGGACCGCTGGCACCTCGCGGCAACCGGCGCGCGCTGGCTGATGTCCTTCATGCCCGGGCTCAAGCATCGACGGCCGGGCAGCCTCCTCGACAACGCGCCGCTCGGATCGTTGCTCGAGCGCGCCATCCCGTTTGCCGGCGTACGCGCGGCGCTCGACGCCCGCGTCCTCGAGGCCTTTGCCGTGACGGCGATGAGCTATCACAGCGGCCTGTCGGTCACGTTCTGCGACGCGCGATCCGAAGTCGAGCTGTGGCAGCGCGCCCAGCGCGTCGGCATTCGCGCGACGATCGGCATCCCGCATCTGCTCGCCTCCAGCGCGATCCCGTTCGTGTTCCCGCCGTCGGCGATCGACGGAGAGTACTTCGGCGACGGCGCCGTGCGCCAGGTCGCACCGACCGCCCCTGCATTGCATCTTGGTGCCGACCGCATCCTCGTGATTGGTGCCGCACGCGCCAGCCTGCTGCCGGATCCCCCCAGCAGCGACGCCCCGCCGTCGGTGGCGCAGATCGGCAGCCAGGTGCTCGCGAGCATTTTCACCGATGCCCTCGGTACCGATCTCGAGAAGGTCCGTCTCATCAACGCGGCGGTCCGGCAGATCCCGGCCGACGTGCTGGCACGCAGTCCGGTCCCGCTGCGCGACGTCGCGCTGACCGTCGTCACCCCCAGCGTCGCGCTGGAGGACGTGGCGCTCGAGCACGTTGGCGAGTTGCCGCGCGCGCTGCGGCTGCTGCTCGCAAGCGTCGGCGGCACCGGCGAAGGTGGGGCAGGGCTGCTCTCCGACCTCCTCTTCGAGCCGGGTTCTTGCCGTGCGCCGATCGAGTTGGGCTACCGCGACGCACAGGCCAAGCAGGCCGAGATCGATGCGCTGCTCGCCGGCGCGTGCTGAGCCGGCGGCATTCCTGCGCCGTCAGGCGCGCGCGACTTCGACCAGGCAATCGTAGAACGTCGCTGCGCGGCCGAGGTCGGTGAGCGCCTGACTTGTCACCGCATTGGCGTTGGCGCCGTCGGGCGACAGCTTGCGCCACCAGATCGACGGGGCCACGACGACTCCCGGCCGTGCGCGATCGGTCACGCGCGCCGTGGCGACGAAGCTGCCGCGATCGTTGCGGATGCGAACCTCGTCGCCCGTCCGGATGCCGCGCGGCGCAGCATCGTCGGGATGCAGCTCCAGCCTCGGCGTCTTTTCCTCGGCCAGGAAGCGGGGCAGGTTGGCGAACGACGAGTTGAGGAAATTGCGCGCCGGCGGCGAAAGGAATGCCAGCGGATAGCGTCCGGCGAGTGCGGGCGCGCTCGCGACCGACTCGCGCGGCGGCACGAACGTGGGCAGTGGATCGTGGCCCTGCGCCGCGAGCGCCGCCGAATGAAACTCGCACTTGCCCGACGGCGTCGGAAAGCCTCCCTGCGCGAACGGCGCGTAGTCCAGGGGCACGGCAAGCCGCTGGAAGCCGCGATTGCGCAGGCTGTCCCACTCGAGCCCCGCTGCCCGTGGATCGTCGTGGCGAAACGCCTGGCGCGCCAGCACGTCGTCGCTGTCGGCGAAGCACGGTTCGGTGAATCTCATCCGTGCGGCGAGCCGCCGAAACACGTCGGTGTTGCACTTGGCCTCGCCCAGCGGCGCGATGGCCGGGTTGTTGGCCTGCGCGAAGAGGTGGCCGTACGACGTGTGAATGTCGGTCTGTTCGAGCTGCGTCGTCGCGGGGAGCACGATGTCGGCGTAATCGGTCGTGTCGGTGCGGAAGATCTCGTGGACCACGCAGAACAGATCGTCACGGGAAAAGCCGGCCGCGACCCGCGCCGACTCCGGTGCCACCGCCACCGGATTGGCGTTGTAGACGTAGATCGCGCGGATCGGCGGGTCACGCGCTTCGAGCAGCGCATTGCCGATGGTGCTCATGTTGATCGTCCGCGGCGCGCCGCGGATCAGGTCGGGGCGCTCCAGCGCTGCGGTGTCGACGGGGTAGGTGCCGGACGACGACAGCAATGCACCGCCGGCCGGGTCGCGCCAGGCGCCGACGAGCGCGGGCAGGCAGGCAACCGCACGCACTGCATTGCCGCCGCCGGCGTGGCGCTGCATCCCGTAGTTGAGACGGATCGCGGCTGGCCGTGCGGTGCCATACGCGCGGGCCAGCGCGACGACCTGGTCCCTCGGCACGCCGCAGATCGCGGCAACGCGTTCCGGCGGAAACCCGGCGGCACGCGCCGCCAGGGCCTCGTAGCCGATCGTGTAGCGCGCGACGTAATCGTGATCGACGAGCTGCTCGGCGATCAGCACGTGCATCATCCCGAGCGCGAGTGCGGCGTCGGTGCCCGGCAACAGCGCGACATGTTCGTGACACTTTTCGGCCGTCGCGCTGCGATACGGATCGATCGCGACAAGGCGCGCGCCGCGGCGTTTCGCCTCCTGCGCCCGGGCCCAGAAGTGAAGGTTCGAGACGATCGGGTTGCTGCCCCAGATCAGGATCAGGCGGCTGTCGGCGAACCGCTCGACGTCCGTACCCATCGCTGCGCCGACGGTCGCAATCCAGCCCGCCTTTCCGGCGGTCGCGCAGATCGTTCGGTCGAGCAGCGACGCCCCGAGCCGATGGAAGAACCGCCGGTCCATCGATCCGTACTGGAGCAGTCCCATCGTGCCCGCGTACGAATACGGGACGATCGCCTGCGCACCGTCGGGCGACGCGGCGATCGCCTCGAACCGTGTGGCGATGACGTCAAGCGCCTCGTCCCAGCCGATGCGCTCGAAGCGGCCGTCGCCCTTGCTTCCGACGCGTCTTAGCGGGTGCAGCACGCGTTCGTCGGAGTACGTGCGCTCCAGATAACGCGCGACCTTCGTGCACAGCACGCCCGCGGTCGGCGGGTGATCGGGCGCGCCGCGGATCTCGATCGCTCGGCCCCCTTGGACCGTCACCAGCGTGGCGCAGGTGTCCGGGCAGTCGTGCGGGCACGCGCCGCGCACGACGGTGCGCGTTGCTGCCGCGGAGGAAGAAGCGGGTGTCATGGAGAAGGAGTCCGAATCGCGTTCCGGCCCGCGCAACGCGGTGCTGCGCCGTATCCGTCGAAACGCGACATCTTACCGCCAGCGGCTTCGGGTAAGCTGCCGGCATGCCTTCCCGGACGGCGTCGCCGATTCCCACCGTCGTTCTGCCGGACGGGACGCGGGTTCCCGCCCTGGGCCAGGGGACCTGGAGGATGGGCGAGGATCGCGCGTCCGCCCGGCACGAAGTCGCGGCCCTGGCGCTCGGCCTCGATCTGGGCATGACGCTCATCGATACCGCCGAGATGTACGGCGACGGCGGTGCCGAACGCATCGTCGCGCAGGCCATGGCGGGCCGCCGCGACGAGGTGTTCGTCGTCAGCAAGGTCTATCCGCACAACGCCGGACGCAAGAGTGCGATCGCTGCCTGCGAGCGCAGCCTCGAACGGCTCGGGACCGACCGCATCGACCTCTATCTCTTGCATTGGCGAGGTCGGATCCCGCTCGCCGAAACGGTGGGCGCGTTCGAGAAGCTGCGTCGGGACGGCAAGATCCTGCGCTGGGGTGTTTCCAATTTCGACCTCGCCGACATGCGCGAACTCGCGCGGCTGAGCGCGGGCGGTCACTGTGCTTCCGATCAGGTCTGCTGGCACCTGGCCGAGCGCGGCATCGAATGGGAGCTGCGACCATGGCTTGCCACGAGGGGTATGCCGGTGATGGCCTATTCCCCACTCGGTGAAGGCCGGCTCCTGCGCAATCGCACGCTGGACGGGCTTGCCGCCGAAATCGGCGCGACACCAAGCGCCGTCGCGCTCGGGTGGTTGCTGGCTCAGCCGCAGACGATCGTGATTCCGCAATCGGCGAATCTCGCCCACGTTCGTGCCAACCGCGCGGCGGTGGACATCGTGCTGAACGCGCCGTTGCGTGCAGCCATCGATAAGACCTTTCCGCCACCGTTCGGGCCCTCGCCACTGGCGACGACTTAGCGCACGGGTCCGCACGCGCGATCGACCGCGCATGGTAAGTAGGTCGCCATGCGATCGCGACCGTCACAGGCACGCTCACACAAGTTGTGTAGTCCATCGCACCTGTTTTCCTGACTGGCACGGTTTCTGCAATTAGCTGGGCATGGAGCCCCGTGCATTTGCCCGGGTCCGGACGAGGAGGCTGCGGTGAACTACACGTACTACGACTACCTGGAGCTCGCGCCCGGCGCCAGCCGCGCCCGGATCGAAACGGCCTATGCGCAATTGCTCGAGCGGTTCGGATACGGAACGACGGATGCGGGACAGGACATGAGCGGCCTCGTGCGCATGGTTCACGCGGCGTACCGGGTGCTGACCGATCCCGAAGAGCGGCAACGGTATGACGCGGAGCTCGCGCGCGAAGCGGCCGAGGCGGACGCGGAACTCAGGGCTGCGCTCGACCAGCCGGCGACCTGGCCGCCCCGACGCGTCCAGAACGTTCCCGCCCCGTTGCTGCGCCTGGTCGCGACGGCGGCCTGACGCCGATTCACGGTTCACTCGCGGTCGCCGGGTTTTTCAACTGCAAACAGCGATGCGGTCGGCGACCGTCTTTTTCTCCCAGCGCATGTCCCGCTCGTGCCGGGTCCCGGCCAGGCGCTCCCGCTTGTCCGCGTTCCGCTCCTCGCGGCGAATCGCTCGCGGCGGCCCGCAATCGGCAGCGCCTGCGAGCCGGCGCATCGTCGCGACCGTGGTGCGCGTGCCGGCTCGCCGAGTGCGTCGAATTCGTCGGCAATCGTTGCGACGTATGCACGGCGAGTCTGCGTGGCTCGTCGTGCACTGACGCGCCTGAGGTCATGCGGACCATGCGTCGCTTATTGGTTGTAGTCCGCAGGTTGTATTGCCGTGCCTTTTTTCTCGCGCAATGCTTGACGCGCGATCGTGGTCACCTAATGACGCGTCGCGTCGAGCAACATCGCGTGCCCCAGCGACATCCCGGTCGGTGCGGGGCAGCGAGTGTGCGACGGACATGGTCGGCCGCTGGCAAAGAACTTGCTGGACTCCCTGCGAAAGGGTTTGCCGAAGCGTAGTGTTCCCTGTGCCAAGTATTCATGCGGAGGAAGAATCGTGGACCTGTGTCTCAACTGTCAGTTTTATGACCGCAAGCGCGATAAGTCCGGCGGCACTCAGTCCGTGAGGTCGGGCCAGTGCCGGCGGACGGCGCCGATGCTCAGTCCGATTCAGGCCAAGGCGTACCTGATCGAAGGTGTCTGGCCGACCGTCCGCGACGACGACTGGTGCGGTGAATGGAAAGCCACCGCTTGTCGCACGGATTCGCGCCGGCCCGAGTCACACGCCATGGCGACGGGCGCCCTTCACGCGCTCAACGGCAGCGCTCGGGCGGCGCCGATCCACGGGTCCGGCACCAAGATCGCCGTCGCCACCGTCGGTCCCATGATCGCGTCGCCGCCGATGGCGGTAGCGGGCATCAGCGGCGAATAGCCGATCGGACCCAACCGTCGCCACCGTCGCTTGGGCACGCGGAGCGCCGCGACGCGCGCCGTTGCGACCGGAGTTTTCAGCGCAGGCGAACCCTAAACGCCCTCCGCGACGAACATGCTCATCCGCGCCGCCTCGGCGCGGACCGCGCGCGCTTCGCGATATTCGGGCGAGTCGTAAAATTCCTTTGCCGCGGCGACGCTCGGAAACTCGAGCACGACCACGCGATGGGGTTGCCATTCGCCTTCGAGCACCGTCGTCGCGCCGCCGCGGACGAGATATCGGCCGCCATAACGCGCAATCGCGGCGGGCGCAAGGGCGCGGTAGCGTTCGTATTGGACCGGGTCGGTAACCTGGCAGTCGACTAGCACATACGCGGACATGCGGATTCTCCCGTTGCGATGGGTTCCAGGGGCCCCGCCGGGACGCCCGGCCGGGGAAAACTGCTAGAGTTTCCACCGGCGGGTTCGCGTACGCAAATGCGGCCCGCCGCGCCGCACTCCGTTCGCGATGCTCCCTCCTCAACTTGCGTCCGCGTTCGCCGCGGGTGCCACCGTCGTCACGCCGAATAATCGGCTCGCGCGATTTTTCGTCGGCCGCTACGACGCGGCGCAGCGCGCGTCTGGGCGCGCCGTCTGGCCGACGGCACAGGCGCTGCCCTGGGATGCGTGGCTGCGCCAACTGTGGCAGGAGGCGATGACCTCGGGCGCGCTTGCCGATGTCCGGCCCGTCGCGTCGCCGCTGCAGGCTTTGCACCTCTGGGAAGGCGTGGTCGGCACCGATCAGCCCGCCATGCTCGACCCGCGCGGCGCCGCCGCCGCGGCCGCCGATGCGTGGAACCTGTTTCACGCGTGGCGCGAGCCCGGTGACGGCGTCGACGGCTGGGCGAGGTCGGGGATCGCCGACGACGCGGCTGCGTTCGCGCGCTGGTCGCAACGATATCGCGACGGACTGGAGCAGCATGCCTTCGTCGATGCCGCCACGCTGCCGGAGCTGCTGGCCAGCGCTGCCGCAGGGGCACCGGTCTGGCGGGGACGTTCGGTCATGCTCGCCGGATTTGCGGAGTTCGCGCCGCAGCAGCGCCGGTTGCTCGGCGCGCTGGCCGATGGCGGCACGACGGTCGATATCGCGTCAGCGTGGTCGCGCGACGGTGTCGCGTGGCGCGTGGCGTGCGCGACGCCCGGCGACGAGCTGGCGCTCGCACTCGAATGGGCGCGCGCTCGCGCGCTCGCCGACACGCAGGCGACGATTGCGATCGCGATCGACGATCTGGCGGCGCGTCGCGACGAGGTCCTGAGCCTGGCCGAGGATGTGCTGTGCCCCGACCTTGCGCAGTCGCTGGCGTCGGACGTCGCGCGACCCTACGGCATCTCGCTCGGTGTGCCGCTGGCGGCGGTCCCGATCGCCGCCGCAGCGCTCGACCTGCTCACGCTCGTCTGGTCGTCGCTGCCGTCCGCCACGGCCGCCGCTGTCCTGCGCTCTCCCTACCTGCCCGGGGCCGAGACGGGGTGGACCCGGCGGGCGGAAATCGAGCGCCTCTGGCGCAACGGCGCGCCGCGTCGCATCGTGTTCGCCGATGCCGTAGCGGCGCTCCTGACGCAGGACCCGGGGCTCGGCAAGCGCTGGCAGCCACTGTCCCCTCCTGGGCGTGCCAGGCGCACACCCGGCCAATGGGCGCACACCTGGCGGGAGATGCTGACGGCCCTGGGCTGGCCGGGCGACCGCCCTTTGGAGAGTTCGGACTGGCAGGCCGTCGACGCATGGTGGCGCGCCGTTGCCGAAATCGCGACGCTGGGCGCGCTCGCGCCGGGCCTCGCCCCCGAAGCCGCGCTGGCGGCACTGCGCGCGCTCGCGACGCGAACCATATTCCAGCCCGAACGCGCGCCGCCGCGCATCCAGATCATGGGCTTGCTCGAAGCGTCCGGGATGACCTTCGACGCGCTGTGGATCGCCGGACTGACGGCGGAGCGCTGGCCGCCGGCACCGCAGCCCGATCCGCTGCTGCCGCTCGCTTGGCAGCGCGAACGCAATGTCCCGCGCGCGAACGCCGAGCGCGAGCTCGTCTATGCGCAGCGGCTTACCGCCGGGTTTGTCGCGTCCGCGCGCGAGGTCGTCGCCAGCCATGGCCGGGTTGCCGACGGTTTCGAACGGGCCGCGTCGGCACTCACGCGCGCGTGGTCGCCGCGCGCGCCCGAGTCGTTCGCGTCGCCGGTCGGGCAGGCACGCGCAATCGCCGCGTCTGCGCGTGGCCTGGTCGCCGTCGACGATCACATCGCGCCGGCGATCGTCGTTGGTTCCACCGCGCGCGGCGGTGCCGCGGTGGTCGAATCGCAGAGCGTCTGTCCGTTCCAGGCATTCGCACGTCATCGGTTGCGTGCCGAGGGATGGCCGGCACCGAGCGAGGGTCTCACTCCCGCCGAGCGCGGCACGCTGCTTCACGGCGCCATGGCGGCGCTGTGGGAAGCGCTGCGGGATCACGCAAGCCTGGTCGCGGCGGACACGCATTCACTCGAGGCACGGATTGCACGCGCCGTGGCGAAGGCATGCGCGACCATCGAGCGCCGCCGCTGGCGCGATCTTCCCGCACCGATTGCCGCCCTCGAGGCGCAGCGGCTCGCCGCGACGATTCGCACGTGGCTCGACCACTGCGAACGTGACCGCCGGCCGTTCGCGGTCGTCGATACGGAGTGGCGCACGCAATTCGAACTGGGTGGGCTCGTCCTTTCGCTGCGGATCGATCGCGTGGATGCGCTCGCCGACGGCGGGACGCTGGTCCTCGATTACAAGTCGGGCCTGGCGAAGGGACCCGCGGACTGGTTCAAGGAGCGGCCGGCCGGGACGCAGGTCGGCCTGTATGCGCTGGCCCGGGCGGCGCACGATCCTGCCGCGCCGGTGCGGGCGATGGCCTATGCGCAGCTGAAGGCTGGCGACATCGGCGTCAAGGGTCTCGTCGCCGATGGCGCGCTGTGGTCGAAGCTCACTGCGCCCGCGGCGCTGCGCGGAGCGGGACTCGCAGACTGGGCCGGGGCCGAAGCGCGACTTCGAATGCGGCTCACCGGCCTGGCCGAGGCGTTCCGTTCCGGCGAAGCCGCCGTGGCGCCGCGTGACGGCGAGGCGTGCCGCGTCTGCGATCTCAAACCGCTGTGCCGCATCCGCACGCTGCAGGATCCCGGCGGTGGCGGCGGGGGGGGCGATGCCTGAGATCCCGCGAGCGGAGACCGCGGCGCTCGAGCGCATGGACGTGGCGGCGCGTGAGCGCGCGCTTGACGTCACCCGCTCGTTCCTTGTCCAGGCGCCCGCCGGCTCCGGCAAGACCGGGCTGCTGATCCAGCGCTTCCTCGCCTTGCTGGGGCACACGGATCGGCCGGAGCGCGTCGTCGCGATCACGTTCACCCGCAAGGCGGCGACCGAGATGCGCGAGCGCGTGCTGAACGCGCTGCGCGAAGCCGAGGAGGGCGTCGCCATCGACGCCGCGCACACACACGACGCGCTGACGCGTCGGCTCGCGGAGCGGGCGCTGGCGCAGGACCGTCGCCACGGCTGGAACCTGACGGTGCAGCCCGCGCGGCTGCGGATGACGACGATCGACGCGCTTGCGACGGCGCTTTCTCGCCGCGCGCCGGTGGCGACGGGCCTCGGGGCATTGCCGGCATTCGTCGACGACGCCTGGCCGCTGTACGCTTCGGCAGCGGCCGACGCGCTGGCGGAGGCGCCCGCGGACGATGCGGCCTGGCGGCGGTTCCTGACGCACGTCGACAACGACGCGGACCGCGCCGTCGCACTGCTTGCCGGCCTGCTGGCCAAGCGCGACCAGTGGCTGCAGCTTCCCGTCGGCGGCGACGGTACGGACATTCGCATCGCGCTCGAGCGTACGCTGCGCGAGGAGATCGATGCGACGCTGGCGCACGTGCGCGACCTCTTTCCCTCCGAACTCGTGGGCCGCCTGCGGGAATTCGCCGGTTACGCAGCCGGGAATCTCGCCGACCGGAGCGAGGACGGCACGCGGACTGCGGCGCTTGTCGCGTTCGCCGCACGCGGGGGACTGCCTCCGGCGCAGTACGACGCCATGGGTGAGTGGAGCGCGCTTGCCGATTGGCTGCTGGTCAAGACCGATGCGCGATTCCGCAGCGGTGGCACGGGCAACGAAGGTTTCCCCGCGGTCGCGACGGGCGCCGGCTCGGCCGACCGCGGCCGGCGCAATGGCGCGTTCAGGGCCTGGCTCGCCGATGCCGCCGGCAAGCCCGGACTTGCCCAGGCGCTCGCCGGCGTGCGCGCGCTGCCGCCCGTGCGTTACGGTGACGACGCATGGGCGTTCGTGCAGGCCACGCTGGAGCTGCTGCGACGGTGTGCCGCCCATCTGTTGACCGTGTTCGCGCGGGAAGGCGCTGCCGATTTTGCCGAGGCAACGCTGCGTGCGCTGGCGGCGCTGGGCAACGCCGACGACCCGGGCGAATTGTTGCTCGCTCTCGATTACCAGATCGCGCATCTGCTGGTCGACGAGTTCCAGGATACGTCCTGGCCGCAACTCGAGCTCATCGCCAGGCTGACCTCCGGGTGGGAGCCGGGCGACGGACGGACGCTGTTTGCCGTCGGCGACCCGATGCAGTCGATCTACCGCTTTCGCGAGGCGGAAGTCGGCATCTTCGTCGAGTCGCAAGATGCGGGACGCATTGCCGGCATCACCGTCGAATGTCTCGATCTCGCGCGCAATTTCCGCTCGCAGCGCCCGGTCGTCGCCTGGGTCAATCAGGTATTCCCGCGTGTGCTGCCTGCCGTCGCCGATGCGGGCCGGGGCGAGGTTGCGTACAAGCCGGTGCTTGCCACGCGGGGTGTGGACGGCGCGCCGGGCCCGACTGTCGAACTGGTCAGTGACGTCGTGTCCGAGGCTGCGGCGGTCGTCGCCCGGGTTCGCGCGGCGCTGGCCGACCGAGCACCGGAGATCGCGATCCTCGTGCGTGCGCGCCCGCATCTCGATACGATCCTGCCGGCGTTGCGTGCGGCCGGCGTCGAGTACGCTGCCATCGATCTCGAATCGTTGGCGGAACGGCTCGCCACGCGCGACCTCGCGTCGCTGACGCGGGCACTGATCCAGCCATCGGAGCGCCTGGCCGCATTCGCGGTCTTGCGTGCGCCGTGGTGCGGCCTCGCGCTCGCCGACCTTCTCGCGCTGGCGGAACAGGCCGGAGGACGTCCGATCCTTGAGATCGTGGCCGATCCCGACGCCGTGTCCAGGTTGAGCGCTGACGGCGCGCGCCGCGTGGAGCGCGTCACCGGAGCATTGGCGACGGCGACCGCCACCCGCGGGCGCGTGTCGTTGACCGCGCGTGTGCGCGCCGCATGGCTCATGCTGGGCGGGCCGGCATGCGCGGAAGGCGAACTCGACCTTGCCGGTGCCGAGCGCTATTTCGCGTTGCTCGCCGCCCACGAGAGGGGCGGCGACCTTCCCGATTGGGACGCGTTCGTCGCCGCCGCGAAGCGACTCCATGCCGAGCCGGCCACCGGGGCGGTCGTTCAGGTGATGACGCTGCACAAGGCCAAGGGCCTCGAGTTCGATACGGTGATCCTTCCTGGCCTCGGCCGCGGCGGACGCAGGTCGGACGACGAGGCGCTGCGCTGGAAGACGCGCGAGCGTCACGGACGGGCGGCGCTGCTGCTGGCCCCGCTCGCCGCGCGTACCGGGGTACTTCGGGAGCAGGATCCCGTCTACGCGTATCTCAAGAAGCTCGCCGCGGATGAGGACGCTGCCGAGCTCGGCCGTCTCCTTTACGTGGGATGCACGCGTGCGCGCCGTCGCCTGCACCTGATCGCGACGGCGAAGACCGTACCGCCGGACGGGGAGGCGCCTGCGCGATGGCGGAACCCGGTCTCGGGGTCATCGCTCGCCGCCCTCTGGCCCGCGCTGGCCGCAAGCGTGGCGCCACCGACCGCCGTGACGGGGTCACGCGATGACGACGACGAGGACGGCAATGCGGTCGCGGAAGCTCGGCCGTTGCTGCGTCTGCCGGAGGATTGGTCGCCGCCACTTCCGCGCGCGACCGTGCCGCACTTGGCGACGGAGGAATTTGCAGGCGCCGTGCGACCGGCGTTCGAATGGGCACATGCCACGGCAGCGGCGGTCGGTACGGTCGCCCACCGCCTGTTCGCGCAGATTGCACAGGACGGGATCGCCGGATGGAACGGCCCGCGGATTGCAGCGCAGCTGCCGCGCGTCCGTGCGGAACTCGCGGCCGAAGGTGTGCCGGCCGACGAACTCGCGGCGGCCGCGCGGCAGGTCGAAGCGGCCGCGCGCGGGCTCATCGACAGCGAGCGCGGGCGCTGGCTGTTCTCCCGCGACCACGTCGACGCGCGCAGCGAATGGTCGCTGACCGGCGTCGACGGCGAGGCGATCGTGCACGTCGTGCTCGACCGCACGTTCGTCGCCGGCGGCACACGCTGGATCGTCGATTTCAAGACCGGCACTCATGAGGGCGCGGATCTCGAGACATTTCTCGATCGCGAGGTCGAACGTTATCGCGATCAGCTCGAGCGCTACGCGCGAATCGTCGCCGCACTCGACGCGCGTCCGGTCCGTCTGGCCCTGTTTTATCCTCTGCTCGGGGCGTGGCGCGACTGGGCGTGGGCGCCGCAAGACCCGCCACGGTCTGGCCTGGCGACGCCGGCGCGGGAGGCGTGAAAATCGGCTAAAATTCACGGTTTTCCGGCGATCAGGTGCAACGTGCGGATTTTTCGCGGCTTGCCGGCGGCGGCCGACGCTCCTGTCGCGCTGACGATCGGCACTTTCGACGGCGTCCATCGCGGACATCAGGCGATGCTCTCCCGGCTCGTGGAAGCCGCGGAAGATCTCGGCCTCGCGCCGGCCGTGCTGACCTTCGATCCCCATCCACGCGAATTCTTTGGCCGCGACGCGGCGCCGCCGCGGCTTTCTTCGCTGCGCGGGCGACTCGAGCGCTTTGCCGCGCACGGTGTCGAGCGGGCGTTCGTTGCGCGCTTCGACGCCGAGCTGGCCGCGCTCACGCCGGCCGCATTCATCGAGACGGTCCTCATGCAACGGCTGGGCGCGCGCTGGATCCTCGTCGGCGAGGATTTTCGCTTCGGCAGGGCGCGCGCCGGCGACATCGCCACGTTGCGCGCCGCGGGCAGCGCGTTCAGCGTCGAGGCGATGCGCACGGTCGCCGTCGACGGCGAGCGCGCGTCGTCGAGTGCGGTGCGCTCGGCACTCGCGGCCGGCGATTTCGCGCGGGCGAGGAGCCTTCTGGGGCGACCTTTTGTGATCGCCGGCCGCGTGGCGCACGGCGCGAAGCTCGGGCGCAACCTCGGTTTCCCGACCGCCAACCTGCGTCTCAGGCACAAGCCGCCGCTGTCGGGCGTGTTCGCCGTGCGCGTCCACGGCCTCGCGGTCGAGTCGTTGCCCGGCGTGGCGAGCCTCGGCGTGCGGCCGACCGTCGACGCTGCTGGCGAACCGCTGCTCGAGGTGTTCATCTTCGATTTCGACCAAACGATCTACGGCCGCCGCGTAGCGATCGAGTTCGTGCACAAGCTGCGCGACGAAGAGCGTTATCCCGATCTCGACGCGCTCGCGCGGCAGATCCGGGCCGACGTCGCGCAGGCACGCGATTTCTTCGACCAATCCGTGGCGGCGTCGCGCTGAACGCGCGCGTCCTACCGTTAACAGCACCGGAAGCGACCCTGCATGTCGGACCAACCGAAGATCGATTACAAGACGACCCTCAACCTGCCGGACACGCCATTTCCGATGCGCGGCGATCTCGCCAAGCGCGAACCGGTGTGGGTCGCGGACTGGCAGGCGCGCAAGGTCTACGCGGCGATTCGCGCCGCGTCGGCGGGCCGTCCGAGGTTCGTGCTGCACGACGGTCCGCCGTATGCGAACAACGACATCCACGTCGGCCACGCGGTCAACAAGATCCTCAAGGACATCATCGTCAAGAGCAAGGGCATGGCCGGCTTCGACGCGCCGTACGTCCCCGGGTGGGACTGCCACGGGATGCCGATCGAGGTGCAGATCGAGAAGACACACGGCAAGCACCTCGCCACCGCCGACACCCAGCGGCTGTGCCGGGCCTATGCCTCGGAGCAGATCGCGCGCCAGAAGGCCGACTTCCAGCGCCTCGGCGTGCTTGGGGACTGGGACCATCCCTACACGACGATGGCGTACGGCAATGAAGCCGACGAAATCCGCACCCTCGGCAAGCTGCTCGAGAAGGGGTTCATTTACCGCGGCCTGAAGCCGGTGAACTGGTGCTTCGATTGCGGAAGCGCGCTCGCCGAGGCCGAAGTCGAGTACGAGGACCGGACCGACCTCGCGATCGACGTCGCGTTTCCCGTCGACGACGCCGACCGGGCGAAGCTCGCCTCCGCCTTCGGACTGCCGGGACTTCCCGCCGGACCGGCGCTGGCCGTCATCTGGACGACCACGCCGTGGACGATCCCCTCGAACCAGGCATTGAACGTGCACCCGGACCTCGACTATGCCCTCGTCGCGACGGCGCGCGGGCATCTGGTGCTGGCGGTCGACCTGGTGGACGCCTGTCTCGCACGCTTCGGTCTCCCCGGGCAGGTCGTGGCGACGGCGAAGGGGAGCGCGCTCGAGCGGATCCGGTTCCGCCATCCGTTCTACGACCGTGTCTCTCCGGTGTACCTTGGCGAGTACGTGACGCTCGAGCAGGGCACCGGCGTCGTCCACAGTTCGCCCGCGTACGGGATCGAGGACTTTGCGTCGTGCCGCCGCTACGGGATGACGGACGACGAGATCCTGAATCCGGTGGGCGGCGACGGCCGCTTCGCCGAGAGCCTGCCGTTCTTCGCCGGGATGAAGGTGTGGGACGCGAACCCGAAGGTCGTCGACAAGATGCGCGAGACGGGGGCGCTGCTCCACGCCGAGAAGTTCACGCACAGCTACATGCACTGCTGGCGGCACAAGACGCCGATCATCTATCGTGCCACGACGCAGTGGTTCGCCGGGATGGACAACGTTCCGGGCTGGAACGGCCGGAAGCCCGCGCGGACGCTGCGCGAGACCGCGCTGGCCGGCATCGAGGCAACGCGGTTCTATCCGGACTGGGGCAAGGCGCGCCTGTACGGCATGATCGCGAATCGCCCCGACTGGACGCTGTCGCGGCAGCGACAGTGGGGCGTGCCGCTGCCGTTCTTCGTCGACAAGGCGACCGACGCGCTGCACCCGGACACGCTGGCACTGCTCGAGCTCGCCGCGGCGAAGGTCGAGCGTGGCGGCATCGAGACCTGGTTCGAGGCGGCGCACGAGGATTTCGGTGTCGATCCCGCCAAGTACCGCAAGCTCACCGACACGCTCGACGTCTGGTTCGACTCGGGCTCGACGCACCAGACCGTGATGGGCGGCCCGGACGGACGCGCCACGCACGCCGGCTCGCACCCGGGCACCACCGGCTTCCCCGCCGATCTCTACCTCGAGGGTTCCGACCAGCACCGCGGCTGGTTCCACTCGTCGCTCCTCGTGTCCTGCATGCTCAACGGCGTGCCGCCGTACAAGGCCCTGCTGACGCACGGCTTCGTCGTCGACGGCGAGGGCAAGAAGATGTCGAAGTCGAAGGGCAACGTCGTCGCCCCGCAGAAGGTGTCGAGCACGCTCGGCGCCGAGATCCTGCGGCTGTGGGTCGCGGCGACCGACTATTCGGGCGAGCTCTCGATCTCCGACGAGATCCTGAAGCGGGTCGTCGAGAGCTACCGCCGCATTCGCAACACGCTGCGCTTCCTGCTCGCGAACACCGCCGATTTCACCCCCGCCGATGCACTGCCCATCGACGAGCTGTTCGAGCTCGACCGCTATGCGCTCGCAGCCGCGCACGCCATGGCCGAGGCGGTGACGGCCGACTATGCCCACTACGATTTTCATCTGGTGGTCCAGCGGCTGCAAACCTACTGTTCCGAGGACCTGGGCGGCTTCTACCTCGACGTGCTGAAAGACCGCCTGTACACCGCCCCGCGGAACGGCCGTGCCCGGCGGTCGGCGCAGACGGCGCTGGCGCTGATCCGCGATGCACTGCTCGAGCTGATGGCGCCGGTGCTTTCCTTCACCGCCGAGGAAGCCTGGCGGATCGTGCATCCGGACGAAACGACCATCTTCTGCCGCATGTGGACGAACGCGATGTCGCGACCGCGCGATGCGGAGGAACTCGTCGGCAAGTGGACGCGCATCCTCGCCGTGCGTGCGGCGGCATTGAAGGAGCTCGAGGGACTTCGCGCCGACGGCAGGATCGGATCCTCGCTTCAAGCGGAGGTCGCGATCACCGCGCCGGGCGACGACTACGCCGCACTCGCGAGCCTTGGTGACGATCTGCGTTTCGTGCTGATCACATCGTCGGCGACGCTCGCGAAGGGAGACGCGCTGACGATCGCGGTGACGCCCAGCGCGCACGCGAAGTGCGAGCGCTGCTGGCACTACCGCGCCGACGTCGGGGCTGACGCCGACCATCCGACGCTCTGCGGGCGCTGCGTCGCGAATCTCTTCGGTACCGGCGAACCGCGGACCGCTGCCTGAGATCCGGGTTCACGATGACCGCTGCCGCCAACTTCCTGCCCGTGCCGAGCCGTCGCGGCCTGGCATGGCTCTGGCTCGCGGGGATCGTGATCGCCGTCGACCAGCTGACCAAGGCGCTGATCGTCGGGCAGTTGCGCGACGGCGGCGAATGGGTGGTGACGCGCTTCTTTCGCGTGATCCTCACTTACAACACCGGCGCCGCGTTCAGCTTCCTCGCCGGTGCCGATGGCTGGCAGCGCTGGTTGTTCACCGCGGTGGCGATCGCCGCGACCGTTCTCATCGTCGTGCTGCTGCGGCGGGGCGGCAGCGGCTTGTACTGTGCCGGCCTCGCACTCATCCTCGGCGGCGCACTCGGCAATCTGCTCGACCGTCTCGTCATCGGCAAGGTCGTGGACTTTCTCCTGTTCCACTATCAGCAGTGGGCCTGGCCCGCGTTCAACGTCGCCGACAGCGCGATCACGCTCGGCGCCGCGCTGCTGATCGCCGACAGCTTCCGCACGCAGCGGCGGGAGGCGGGGACGAGAACCTGATGGAAATCCTGCTTGCCAATCCGCGCGGCTTCTGCGCCGGTGTCGACCGTGCGATCGCGATCGTCGAGCAGGCGCTCGTCCGATTCGGCGCGCCGATCTATGTCCGGCACGAGGTCGTGCACAATCGCTTCGTCGTCGACGACCTCAAGGCGAAGGGCGCCGTGTTCGTCGAGGATCTGGCCGAGGTTCCCGCCGGCGCGACGGTGGTCTTCTCCGCGCACGGTGTCTCGAAGGCCGTGCGCGCCGAAGCCGATGCCCGCGGACTGCGCGTATTCGACGCCACCTGCCCGCTGGTGACCAAGGTACACGTCGAGATCGCGAAGATGCGCGAGCACGGGCGCGAAATCGTGATGATCGGCCATCGCGGGCACCCCGAGGTCGAGGGGACGATGGGCCAGTGCGACGGAGGCGTGTATCTGGTCGAATCGGCCGCGGACGTCGACGGGCTCGCGGTGAAGGATCCGCAGAACCTCGCCTACGTGACGCAGACGACGCTCTCCGTCGACGATGCCGCCGCGGTCGTCTCGGCATTGCGACGCCGCTTCCCCGCGATCGTCGGGCCGAAGAAGGACGACATCTGCTACGCGACACAGAATCGGCAGGACGCCGTGAAGATCCTCGCGCCGCAGGTCGACCTCGTCATCGTCGTCGGCAGCCCCAACAGTTCGAACTCCAACCGGTTGCGCGAGGTGGCGGCCAACCGTGGCATCGAAGCCCGCATGGTCGATCGCGCGGACCAGGTCGAGCCGGATTGGCTCGCCGGCAAACGACGCATCGGCGTGACCGCCGGCGCGTCCGCACCGGAGATTCTGGTGAAGGAAGTGCTCGACCGCCTGCAGACCCTGGGGGCTGCACAGGTGCGCGAGCTCGACGGAGCCCTCGAACACGTCGTGTTCCCGATGCCCAAGGGGCTCGGCGGATCGCGTCCGGCGAAGTGACCGCCGCGCCGCGCGGGTCAGCGGCCTTGCGTTGCGCGCCGCTCGACGCGAAACGACGCCAGCAAGGCGGCGAACGCCACCGCCGCCACGAGCGCCGCCGCCCACGCGACGAGCGCATGTCGCCCCGATTCGGTGACCCCGCGCACGATCCCCTCGGCGGCGTACGGCAGGAGCAACAGGGTCATGCCCTGACGGGCGCGGGTCGTGCCCCGGGCGAGCGCGGGCCAGGCAAACGCGAGCGGCAATCCCTTGAGGGCTAGCCACGAGCCGCCGGGCTTGACCGGCGCCAGCCACAACTCCCACAGGCATTCGAGAAGCAGGAGCGCCGCCACGGCCGCGACGGCGAGCCGGTGCCAGGCGACGACCGCGGCAGCCGAATCGACGCTCACCGCAATCGTCAGCCGACCGCCGCGAATTCGTAGAGTTCGAATCCCGGTCCCTGTTCGACCAGCTTGGTCAGCACCGCGACGCCCGTTTCCTTGCCACGCCGCAGCGAAACCGCCTGCTCGAGCCCGAAGCTGCCCGTCGGAACGATGAGCTGCGGGGGTGAAGCGTCGGGGCCGGTGTCCGTCGGATCCTCGGGAATCACCACGACCGGTGTCATGCTCGGGTTCGCCGTGTCCTCGGCGGCCGCGGCTGCGGCTTCCGGGTTGTCCGAGAGCAACTCGCAGCCGAACTCGAGCCCGCTGCCTTTGAGCGTGTTGCGAAACCAGCGCACCATCGCGATCTGCAAACCGGTTCGTCCCTCGACCCGCAGGGCAATGAGATCGCCGATCCGCAGCGCCGTCGGATGCGCATCGGTCTGACGCAGCGCGTAACCGCCCGGCGTGTGGTTGATGACCTGGCAGTGGGTCATCGTCGGCAGCCCGGTCGGCGCATTGCCGACGCCGGCGTGAGCGCCGCGGCTGTATTGCCAGACGCCGGACAGCCCGGCACACATGACGACCCGGGCGCGCGAAGGCAGGCGATTGAACTGGCGCGTGGGCGGGATCGCCCACTGGCGCAGCAGCCGTTTGAGCAGCGCAACGTACTGGAGCCGCGCACCGGTACCGCGGCCGATTCCCCTTGGCACGTCGCCGCCCGCCTCGAGCGCGCGCAGCTGTTCCTGGAGTTGGAAGGCGAGATCATAGGTGAGCAGAAAGATCCTGGCGCCCTCGATCGCGCCGCCCTTGTTCGCCGAAAAGGGCGGGAAGTCGTGGCCGACGGGAACGATCGCCACCGCCTTCGCCATTCGGTGCACCGGCGCGACGTCGGTGAGTTTGGCCCAGTGGCAGAACTCCTGCAGGTACCGGACGACCGTGTCGAGCTGTCCGGGACGGAATCCGTAGGGGTTGGCCAGCGCCAGCAGCAGTGCCTGCAGGTAGACACGCTCGGGTGTCATCTCCGGCTGGTCGGCGGCGATCGGATGGTGGTGCAGGCCGCGCTCGCGCGAGAACGCATAGACCGCGTGCGCGTCGAGCCAAGTCTTCTCCGGCACCGGCGAATAGGACAGGTAGCTGTTCGTCAGGATCCTGGCCGTGCACTGAAGGCAGCGATGGACCAGCGACCCGAGCAGCCGCGGTCCGGTCAGGTGGATCCGGCGGTCGGCTTCGCGCGCAAGCAGATGCTTGTACGCGACGGACAGCTCGGTCGCGAGACCCAGCGCTGCCTTGGCCCCCGCGAGCGCATCGCCCGCCAGCGGGTGTGTCGACCGGACGTAGGCCTTCTCGAGTTGCGGCCAGAGGAGCATGGCGGCCGCCCAGTACCGTTCCGCGAGCTCGAGCCGGCGCGAATCGCTCAGCGCGACGCGATTGATCGCGGCCAGTGAATCGCCGATGATCCCAGCCGCCTCGATCGGATCGCGCTTGAGTTGCTCGTCCAGCCACGGGAATACCTTCGCGGGACGAACTTCCGGCGGGTTCGTCGGCCGTGCGTCGATTGCCGGCAGACTCAGCGTCAGGGCCATGGTCTTGCTACACGTTGGCGGGACGCCGATTGTAAGCGAACACGGGCGCGCATGCCCGGAACGCCGCGGCAATCGGCGTCGGTCAGGCTTCGAGGAAGGCGACGACCGGCGCGATCTGGTCGTCGCTCAAGAGCATCGGCGCATGGCCGATGCCGGGAAACTCGACGATCCGGGGTCGCGGGCCGCGTGCGGCCATTTGTCGCGCGGTCGGCAGGGAAAGCAGGTCGGAATTCGCGCCGCGCAGCACCAGCGTCGGACATCGGATCGCGTCCCACACGCCCCAAAGATCCGGTGGCGCGGCCTGTGTCCGAAACGGCACGGCGATGCCCGGGTCGTACGCCAGACGCCAGGTTCCGTCGGCGCGCGCACGCACATTGGTGCGCGTGAGGTAGGCCCATTGTGCGGCCGACAGCGCGCCGAACGGCGCCGACACGGCGCGGATATAACGCTCGGCGTCGTCGAGCGAAGCGAACACCGGATCCTTGCCGAAATATTCGCGAATCCTGGCGAGGGCCGCGGGCTCGATGGCAGGGCCGACGTCGTTGACGACGAGCCGCGCGATTGGCGAATTCGCCTGCGCCGCGATCACCATGCCGAGAAGCCCACCCATCGACGTACCGATCCAGTCGACGGTCTCGGCCCCGCTGCGGGCGATGAGCGCCGTGAGCGTCGTGAGGTACGTGGGAAACGCGTAGTCGTTCGGATCGGCCAGCCAGTCGCTGTCGCCTCGTCCGGGCATGTCGACGGCGAGGACGCGGTGCGTGGCCGCGAGCCGCTCGGCAACGACGTCGAAATCGCGGCCATTGCGGCCCACGCCATGGACGCAGACCGCGACCCGGGGATTGTGCGGATCGCCCCAATCGTAATAGACGACGCGATGGAATCCGTGCGGCGAGAGGCCGGCCAGATGGCAGGTGCGGGGAGCCGTGGCGGTGAGTGACATGGGTGTGACGGTGGTGGAAAGGCGGCCCATCGTCGGCGAAACAAGGCATGACGTCAACGCTTCGCGAAGCTCGCAAGTGGCGAAGCCGTAAGGTTTTCGTGGACAATGCACGCTTCGCCTGCTGCCATGGGCGTGAACGAAAGGATCGACTGATGAAATGGGGAAACGCGATGGGCGTCGCGTCGACGACCGCGCTGGTTGCCGTGGCGCTCTCCGCCTGTGCGCCCGACGCGCTGCGCAGCCGCCAGGCGACCGGCTTCAACCTCTATCTCGAACAGATCGCCGGCGCCTGCAAGCCGCTGGTCATTGGCGATCGCGACGTCGGCGAGGCGCTGGTCCGCGGCGGCTTGTACGACGCCGATTACAACTATTTCTTCGATCTGACGTCGCGGCTTTATTACGGCCAGACCACGCGCGAGGCGTATCGTACGGCCGTCACCGGATTCTTCGGACCCGGCGCGAGTACGGCGAAGTCGCTGGACTGCATCGTGGCGACGCTGCCGCCGGATCGGCCGGTCCCGCCAGGCGGCCCCGCCACCAAGCTCTGATGGCGACGCCCGCTCAGCCGGCGTCGCGCAGCGTTCGGTCGAGGATCAAGAGCATGGCGGCGGTTGCGCCCCAGATATAGCGCTCGCCGAACGGAATGGCCCAATAATCGCGGCGGCGCGTTCCGAGCATCCGGAAGTGCCGCTGCTGGTTCACCGGGTCCATGAGGAACGCGAGCGGTACCTCGAACACATCGGCGACCTCGACCGGATCCAGGGCCAGCGTGAACGGTGGTTCGACCCAGCCTACGACCGGTGTCACGCGATAGCCGGTAACCGTCTCGTACTCGGCGAGTTGGCCCAGCACCGACACTCGCGACGGCGGAAGACCGACTTCTTCGGTCGCTTCGCGCAGCGCGGCTGCGGCGAGCGAGGGATCATCGGGCTCCACGCGCCCGCCTGGGAAACTGATCTGGCCCGGGTGATCTGGGAGGTCGGCGCTGCGCTCTGTCAGCAGGACCTGCAGCCCGTGGGGCCGATTGACCAGAGGGACGAGCACGGCCGCCGCTCTGGGCTCGCCCTCGCGCCCCGGCAGACGGAAGCCGTCGGAAAGGTTTTGCGCGGTGGCGGGCGCCGGGCGCGCCAGCCGATCGGCGAGCCAGTCGCGCTGGGCATCGCGAGGAAGGTGGAAAAGCGGCAGCGGCATCGGGACGACGCGGTCGGGCGGGCCCGGCCGCGTCGCCTATTTTACCGCTGGTGGGGCTGCCTGTTTACGTCGGCAAGTCGAAACGGCGCAACTGCGTCGGCTTGAGATACACGACCGCGCTCGGGCCGAGCGCGAGATCGTTCCACGCCGCGCGCGACAACTCGACATTGGCGATTTCGCCCGCATGGTCGAGCGCGAACTCGAGGCGGGCGAGGGGCCCGATCGCCGCGCTGTGCACCAGTCACGCGGGCAGGGCCGCCGGATCCGGCGGTGCAAGGACCGCGATCTCGCGCGGCCGGGCGAAGCCCGAAACCTCCGCTTCGCCGGGCAATGGAAACCGGGCCAGAAGATCGACGACTATCGCGGCGCGGTCTTCGAGGTTGGATTGCGGGCGGCGCTTCGTGGCGAGCATGTCAGGTCTCATTCGGATTTTCGATCCGGCGGCGAAAGCGCGGTCGCGGCTCGAGGGCGGTCGGTGCGTACGAGCCATCGAAATCACCAAGCGACTGCAGCGCATCTTCGGCGCTGCGATCGGCGCGGACCATGAAGGCGTCGAACCCGGCCTGCTTCAGGTAGAAGAGCTGGTCGCGCAACACGTCGCCGACAGCACGCAGCTCGCCGCGATAGCCGTGGCGTTCGCGCAACAGTCGCGCCGTCGAGTACCCACGGCCGTCGCTGAACTGCGGGAAGTCGACGGCGATCACCGGCAGCCGCATAACGTCGTCGGCAAGCGCCTCCGGCGCATCGTCCGGTGCGAGCCATACGCCGACGTCGCCACGGGCGAGGAGTTGCTCGCGCGCCTCCAGCCACAATTCGAGCGGCACCAGCACCGACCCGGCGGCAGGAAGGTCGGCGAGGGTGGCGACGTCACGCAGCAGCGCCCACCTATCGGTCACGACGGCGCGGCCCTTAATGAGCTGTGACATAGACGCGCTCCTTGAACGGCTCGAGGCCGATCCGTCGGACGGCGTCGATGAAGCGCTCGTCGTCGTGGCGTCGCTCGAGATAGACGCCGATCAGGCGCGCGATGACGTCGGACATCTCGTCGGCGGTGAAGGAGGGGCCGATCACCTTGCCCAGCGCCGCATCGTTGCCCTGGGAGCCGCCGATCGACACCTGGTACCACTCGCCCCCATTCTTGTCGACGCCGAGGATGCCGATGTGCCCGACGTGGTGATGACCACAGGCGTTCATGCAGCCCGACATGTTGAGATCGAGCTCGCCTATGTCGTGCAGGTAGTCGAGGTCGTCGAACCGGCGCTGGATCGCCTCGGCGATCGGAATCGATCGGGCATTGGCGAGCGAGCAGAAGTCGCCGCCGGGGCAGCAGACGATGTCGGTCAGCAGGCCGATGTTGGGCGTCGCGAGTCCGAGAGCCTTGAGTTTGCCCCACAACGCGAGCAGCGAAGCCTGGCGGACGTCGGCGAAGATCAGGTTCTGCTCGTGCGAAACGCGCAGCTGGCCGAAGCTGTACGCATCGGCCAGATCGGCCACGGCGTCCATCTGGTCCGACGTCACATCGCCCGGCGGAACACCGGTGCGCTTCAGTGACAGCGTGACGGCGGCGTAGCCGGCAACCTTGTGCGGGAAGACGTTGCGCCTGGCCCAGTTCGAAAATGCGCGGTTGTCCGCGAGCGCGGCGCGGTAGCTCGGGTCGTCGCCGGCAAGGCTCGCGTAGGGCGGCGGCGCGAAGAAGGCGGCGATGCGCTCGATCTCCTCGTCGGGGACGGTGCCGGCACCGCCGGCAAGATGCGCCCACTCGGCGTCGACCTCGCGGGTGAACACGGCGGGGGTCAGTTCCTTGACCAGAATCTTGATCCGCGCCTTGTACTTGTTGTCGCGCCGGCCGTACCGGTTGTAGACGCGAAGGATCGCGTCGAGATAGTTGAGGATTTCCGCGCGCGGCAGGAAATTGCGGACAACGTGGCCGATCACGGGCGTGCGGCCGAGACCGCCCCCGACCAGCACGCGGAAGCCGATTTCGCCCGCTTCGCTGCGGACGGCGTGAATCCCGATGTCGTGCACGAGCGTTGCGGCGCGGTCCTGCACTGCACCGGAGACGGCGATCTTGAATTTGCGCGGCAGGTAGGCGAATTCGGGATGAAGCGTCGACCACTGGCGGATGAGCTCGCACCACGGACGCGGATCGACGAGCTCGTCCGCCGCGATGCCTGCGAAGTGATCGCTGGTGACGTTGCGGACGCAGTTGCCGCTGGTCTGAATCGCGTGCATCTCGACTTCGGCAAGCAGGGCGAGGATGTCCGGCACGTCGACCAGCTGCGGCCAGTTGAACTGCAGATTCTGCCGGGTGGTGAAGTGGCCATAGCTCCGGTCGTAGTTGCGGCCGATGTGGGCGAGGGTGCGCAGTTGCCGCGATGACAGCAACCCGTACGGAATTGCGATCCGCAGCATCGGCGCGTGCTTCTGGATGTACAGGCCGTTCTGCAGGCGGAGCGGGCGGAACTCGTCCTCGCTGAGTTCGCCGGCGAGGTAACGCCGTGTCTGGTCGCGAAACTGGGCGACGCGTTGTGCCACAATCGTTCGGTCGTATATGTCGTAGCGGTACACGGCTCGCGCAATCCGTTATGAATGAAGCGCAAGGCTATCGACGACGTTCTATAACCGGAAGTACTTTAGAATCCTAACGTTAAGGCCGGGCGCTATATTCGTCCGGAAAGGGTTTGGCAATGCCGGCGACCTCCGATTTCGGAGTCCTGATGTTTGCCCATGGCGCCCGCGACCCGCGTTGGGCGGAGCCGTTCCTGCGGATCGCCGAGCGCGTCCGTACTGCGGCGCCCGACGTGCCGGTGGAGCTCGCATATCTCGAGCTGATGGCGCCGGACCTCCTGACCGGAGTGCGGCGGCTGGCCGCGCGCGGAGTGAAGGAGGTTCGCGTCGTGCCGTTGTTCTTCGGGTCGGGGGGACACTTGCGCGGAGACGTTCCCGCGCTGATACGTCAGGCGACGACCGAGATGCCGGGAGTCTCGATCGAACTGGCGCGCGCGGCGGGCGAAGACGACGGCGTGGTGGCGGCGATCACGGCGTACTGCCTGCGCCACACATGATGGGGTGAGTCAGTTGCTCGACCCACTGGCACTGCTCGACAGTCAGCTACTGAGCCCGGGACGCATTCCGGTGCATTACCGACGGCTTACGGTCTTCTTCTGATTGTCGTATGGACGATGCATTGCCATCGCGCCGGGCGCCTGTTGCGATCTGGCAACTACCTTGTCGACCACCGCGAACGACGTCCAGACGAAGCCGGCTTGCCGCTCAAGCGGCTTGTTGAGACGCAACGTATAGGTTGCCTTGGACGAAAGGAGTGTTATCGCCGCCCCGGCGTTGAACGCGGTCGCAGGGACAAGCAGCGTCTGGATCGGCATGGTCGGGTGCTTCTCGCTTGCCGGCACGTACAACGCCCCGAAGCACTTCTGATTGTTGTTCGGTACGTCGTTGACCAGGGGAGCGAGAGGGTCGCCCGTCACCATCTTGACGTAGCGTGGTCTTTGCCCGATGTGTTCCACGCTGATCTCGACGTAGTCGACCATCAGCCTCCGGAGTCGCCTTATCACACCCACGGTCCATTGGGCATTCTCGCTCTCGCGAAAGGCAATCAACGAACCCGGGATCAGCCCGTTCAGATCGGAGGTCTGACCCCGCATGCGACATCCGGAATCGCTGTGGTCCTTGACCTGCCAGACCTGGGGTCTCGCGCCGAAGGTTGTCGCGATTGAAAACGAACCCAAACCGCCGGTGCCCAGCACTGAGGTCGACATGCGCGTATGACCGCCGGTCGGCAAGATCGTGATGTCCTCGAGCTGTGCGGCGGACGTCGCGTTCTGCTTCTTCTTCCTCTGCGTCTCCTCGCGCAACATTTGGACAATGTGCGGAAGACCGGAGATTGCCTGTACGGAGTAGGCGACAGGCTTGCGCTCGCCACGCCGCTCGATGTGAACCGCAACCGGTGCAAAGAGCGTTCTGAGCCTGGACAGCAGCGCCACCTGCGGGTCCTTTTCGGTCGGTATGGGGGAATGCGAAGGCGTGGGCGCGTCATCCAGCGCCGCGATCGTTTCGTCAATCGCTGCGACCAATGGCGCAGTGTCGAGATGCAGGAGGTCGCCGGTTTCCCCGGACGAGAAACGCCTCGGCCCTTCTGCGCCCCGGAGATCGACCACGAATCCATTCCGCTCACCGCGCGTTCGGCCGTCGGCTTCGATGGATTGCAACGTGAGCAAGACGCGCCAGCGTGCAATCCAATGGCCTGCCCAAAGCAATTCACGCGGCGAAAACTGACCGGTGCTCATCACGCCGAGCAACAGTATCTGGATAAACTGCTGCTCGACCGTTGGCTCCGGTGCAGACCTGTCTTCGGCAGGGCTGCGCGGCAAGCAATCGCTCGCAAGGCCTTGCGCACGCGCAGACTGATATGCCGCGTGGAGTTGCCGCCACAGTTCGGAATTGCGCTTCTTGTAGCGAAAGAGCCGCAGCAGGAGTTCCACCTGCCGATGCCGGAACAACTGGACGAGAACCGTGCACGCGCGTGCGTGCCACGACTTGTCGGCCGAATTCTCGATGTGTGCCAGGAAATGCTCGCACGCTTGCGCAAATGACCGACTCAAGCGCTGGGCAGCAATGAAAAACTGACGATCGAGCGAGCGCAATTGCGCGTCGCCGTCGGCGTACAGGATCAACAGGCGCTTGCTGATCGGATGCGCATGCTGATCGAAGGTGAGGAGTGCGCTGAGCTGGCGCTCGTCGGGCGCGCGACTCGAGACAAGCCTCGAAACGGCTTCGCAAAGGAGCCTCTGGGCCTCGATTGGATCCTGGCGCGGCAAGGATCGGCAAAGCTCTTCCTCGGCTGTCTTGCCGCGCAGTTGAGGAGATGCGCTGGCTTCAAGCGCCGGCGTAACCGTTTCCATGGCGAATCCCGCCGTTCTCATCAATGACCGATTTCCCTGAGCTTGGCACGAGCACAAGTCGTGCCATAGGCCCATTTCGGGGGGCTCCACCGGGCAAGCGGAGCGCCCACCCATAAGTTGACATAATACAAATTATGCGACATTCGTGATCCGTGAGCTTGGGCCCTCAGGCGGGACGACCACCCGAATTGCCCAATTGACTGGCGTTCAGGCGCAATGACTGGCAGGCGCTCCAACCGGCCGCGCAGGCGATGTACGCACGCATCGTCGGCTACAATTTGGCCCGCGTGACGCCGCTGCGGCGCATTTCCTACATCCCGACCTCCTGGCCGATGCCCGAAACCACACCGCGGCCGCGACCGCCGCCAATGACGCCTGAGTTTCTGCGCTACGCGGTTGCTGGCGCCGCCGGCACGGCCGTCCACTACGCGACGCTCGTTGCATTGATGCAGTTCGCCCATGCGCTCGCGGTTGCCGCCTCGACGGCGGGCGCAATCGTTGGCGCGCTGATCAACTACGTGCTCAACCATCGCTTCACCTTCGCCAGCGCCAAGTCGCACGATCACGCGCTTCCGCGCTTTGTCGCGGTTGCGCTGACTGGAATCGCCATCAATGCAATCGTAATGGCCGCGATGCTCGGCCTCCTCGGCGCGCACTATCTCGTCGCCCAGGTCGTTGCGACCTTCGTCGTGCTGGTCGCGGGTTATCGCGCCAATCGTGCATGGACGTTCTGAGCATTACCCCCGCAACGCACGCCGGTCGGTATTCGCTCTCGGTGGTCGTGCCCGTGTACAACGAGGAGCCCGTGCTGGCGGCATTTCACCGTCGGCTCGTCGCGGTGCTGGACGCCCTCGCCGCCGACACCGAAATCGTCTACGTCAACGACGGCAGCCGCGATGCGACGATGTGCCTGCTCTCCGAACTACACCGTACCGATCCACGTGTCGCCGTCATCGATCTTTCGCGCAACTTCGGCAAGGAAGCGGCGATGAGCGCCGGGCTCGATCACGTACGGGGCGACGCCGTCGTGGTCATCGATGCGGATCTGCAGGATCCGCCCGAACTCATCCCCGACATGGTGCGGGCATGGCAGACAGGCAGTGACGTGGTGCTGATGCGCCGCGCCAACCGCGACAACGAAAGCTGGTTCAAGAAGGCGACGGCGCGGGCGTTCTACCGTGCGATTGGCCGTATCGGCACCATCGAGATCCCCGCGGACGTCGGCGATTTCCGGCTCCTGTCGCGCCGCGCCGTCGCTGCCCTGGCACGCTTCCCGGAGCGCAGCCGGTTCATGAAGGGCCTCTACGCATGGATCGGTTTCCCGTCGGTGGAAATCGTCTACGACCGCGACGGCCGCTTCGCCGGCAAGACCAAGTGGAACTACTGGCGGCTGTGGAATTTCGCGCTCGAGGGCATCACGTCGTTCTCCGATGCGCCGCTCAAGGTGGCGAGCTACGTCGGCTTCGCGACGTCGCTGCTGGCGTTTGGCTACGGCATGTTTGTCATCGGCAAGACGCTGCTCTACGGTGACCCGGTGCCTGGGTATCCGTCGCTCGTCGTGCTCGTGCTGTTTCTCGGTGGTCTCCAGTTGATGGCGCTCGGGATCATCGGCGAATACCTGGCGCGGATGTTCACCGAGGTCAAGGCGCGTCCGCTCTATCTCGTCCAGCAAAGCCTGCCGCCGTCGCGTCCGCTGCCGGTCCCCGCCACGCCAACGGAGCAATGGCCTTTACGCTGACCTCACGCGAGCGACGCGGACTCGCCTTCGTCGTTGCCGTCGTCGTCGGCGTGAGGCTCGCGACGCTTGGCGCGTATCCGTTGATGGACTCGACGGAGTCCCGTTATGCCGAGATCGCGCGCAAGATGCTGGAAACGGGCAACTGGCTGGTGCCGCAATTCGCCTATGGCGTGCCGTTCTGGGGCAAGCCGCCGCTGTCGACGTGGCTGTCCGCGGCGTCGATGGCGGTATTCGGCGTCAACGAGTTCGCGGCGCGTCTACCCTCGCTGCTGCTGATGCTGGGGTGCGGCACGGTCGTCTTTCAGCTCGCCCGCCTTCGCGCGGGTCGCGACGCAGCCCTCTGGGCGAGCGTGTGCTTCGCGACGACGGGACTCGTGTTCGTGGCGGCCGGAGCCGTGATGACCGACGCGGCGCTGGCGCTCGGAACCACGACAGCGATGGCGGGATTCTGGATCGCGGTCGACGGACCGCCACCGCTGCGCCGCATTGGCGGCCTCGCGTTCTTTGTTGGTCTCGCGGTCGGGATGATGGCGAAGGGCCCGGTCGCGCTCGTCCTGACGTTCGTCCCGATCGGTGCCTGGACGCTGTGGATGAAATCATGGCGGGCCGTGTGGACCGACATCCCTTGGCTCGTCGGCACGGTGCTGGCTGCGGCTCTCGTGGTGCCATGGTACTGGGCCGCGGAACGCGCATCGCCGGGCTTCCTCGACTATTTCCTGGTCGGCGAGCACTGGAAACGCTTCGTCGAGCCCGGCTGGAAGGGCGACCTCTACGGCGCGGCGCACGCGAGGCCGCGCGGGATGATCTGGGCGTTCTGGATTGCGGCCGCGCTGCCTTGGTCGCTGCCGGCGATCGTGTGGCTCGTTCGCTCGGCGTTGTTCCAGCGCGGTGCGTTGCGGGTGCTCGTCGGCGACCGCTGGCAATCGTATCTGTTGCTCTGGGCGATGGCGCCGATGCTGTTCTTCACGCTGTCGGGCAATGTCCTTGCAACGTATGTGCTGCCCGGACTGCCCGCCTTTGCGCTGCTCGTCGCATCGCTCTGGCGCCCGCGCGACGACGATCACCGCACGCTGCGGCCGACGGTACGCCACGGCATCGCCGCGGGTCTCGTCCTGTCCGCCGTGTTTGTCGCCGGCATCGTGATCTTGCAGCGCCGTTTCGAGACCGAGCTTTCGCACAAGGCGCTGGTCAGCACCTTCGAAACCGTGCGCGGCCGCTCCGGGGAGCGCCTGATCTACGTTGCGCAAGCGCCGATTTCGGCCGCTTTCTATTCGCAGGGCAAGGCGATCCTGGCGCGCGACAACGCGGCACTCGCGCCCTTTCTCGATGACGCCAACGCGGACTTCATCGTCCTGCGCGAGCGAGATCTCGACCTGCTGCCGGGCGCGCTTCGTGCTCGCCTCGCACCGGTCGGCACCTTCGGCGAATACCGCCTGTTGCGCGAAGCGCCGCGTTGAAAGCGGGCGCGCGGCGGCAGGGGTCGGGCCGCACGAATGTCGCCTGAACTCGGGAACCCACCGACAGCTTGTACCTCCTCTGCGCGATACGGGCATGGTTCCGCGACGCTTGGTCCCGCCGGTGCGCGATAATCCAATCTGCCCGACCTCGATTCGTCGCCGATGAGCCTCCAGGACCAGTTCGACCGCGCGTTCCGCCTCCACCAACAGGGCAAGCTGCGCGAAGCGTTCCTGCGCTACGACGCGATCCTCGCCGCGAAGCCGGACCACGCACCGGCGCTCCATTATTCCGGGGTCGTACTGCTGCAGTCGGGCAAGCACGTTCCGGCCATCGAACGGATTCGCGCGTCGTTGCAGCTCGACGCAGGCTCGGCCGATGCCTGGGCGAACCTCGCCCTTGCGCTGCAGGCCGTCGACCGCCCGGAAGCCGCGCTGAACGCGCTGAAACAGGCCGCAGCCATCGCGCCGAACTCGCCGGAAATCGCCTGCAATCTCGCTTCCGCGGAACTTGCGCTGCAACGACACGGCGACGCGGAACGCTCCGCGCGCAAGGCGCTCGCCGCCGACAACCGCCACGCGATGGCCTGGTACCACCTGGCGCTCGCCCTCGAGGGGCAGCGGCGCGTGCTGGAAGCCCTCGACGCCGCTTCGCGCGCGGCGGCGCTCGCACCGGATGCGCCGGCGCCGAACGGCCTCAAGGCCCAGCTGCACGAGAGCCTCGGTCAGTTCGCGGCGGCGCGATCCTGCCTGGATGCCGCCCTCGCCCGCCGACCGACGGTCGCGGCGCTGCACAGTCAACTCGCTTCGGTACTGGAGAGCCAGGGCGATCTTGCCGGTGCGGCGCGGTCATGCGCCAACGCGCTGCGGCTGCAGCCGGACAATGGCGCCGCGCTGTCGCAACTGCTGTTCTTGCGCAAGCGCCTTGCGGACTGGAATGACCTGTCCGACCTGCAGCAGCGGTTCCGGCAGGGTGTCGTGGAAGGCAGGCCGATGCTGACGCCGTTTTCATTCCTGAGCGATCCGTCGACGCGCGCCGAACAGCGAGTGTGCGCGGAGCTCTGGTCGAAGTCGGCCGCGCTCGCGGCCCCGAATTCGCGACGACTGCTGTCGGCGGGACGCCTCAAAGTCGCCTACCTGTCCGGCGATTTCTACGAACATCCGACCTCCGTGCTGGCCGCCGGGGTGTTCGAGGCACACGATCGAGGACGAGTCGAGGTGTTCGGGTACTCCACCGGGCCCGACGATGGCAGCATCTGGCGCAAGCGGTTGGTTGCGGCGTTCGACCATTTTTTCGATGCCCGGAACAGCCCGCCGGCGGTACTCGCCGAGCGGATTCGTGCCACCGGCATCGACATTCTCGTCGACCTCAAAGGTCACACCGGTGGAGCTCCGTTCGACGTGCTGGCTCGGCGCCCTGCCCCGATTCAGGTGCACTGGCTCGGGTATCCCGGGACCCTCGGGGCGCCTTGTGTCGACTACCTGGTCGGCGATGCCGTGGTCACACCGCCGGCCGAGGCCGCCGACTATACCGAGCATCTGGTGCTCCTGCCCGGCAGCTACCAGAGCAACGACCGTTCGCGGGTGGACCGCGTGCCTCCGTCACGCCAGGCTCTCGGGCTGCCGCGGAACGCCATCGTATTCTGCTGCTTCAACGCGACGTACAAGCTCAATCCGGAGGTGCTCGACGCTTGGGCCGCGATCCTCGCCGCCGTTCCGGAGGGCATCCTGTGGCTGTTGGTCCGCCGCGACGACGACCCGGCCATTGCGAATCTCCGGCGCGAGGCGGGCGCGCGGGCGATTGCGCCGGAAAGGCTGGTATTTGCGTCCAGGCGCGCACATCCGGATTATCTCGGGCTGTACCGCCATGCCGATGTGTTCCTCGACACGTGGCCGTACAACGCGCACACGACCGCCGGCGATGCGCTGTGGATGGGGTGTCCCGTGTTGACCCGGCGCGGCGAGACCTTCGCCGGACGCGTGGCCGAGAGCCTGTTGCGGGCCATGAATCTGCCGGAGCTCGTGGCCGCGGATACGGAGGCCTATGTCCGTGCGGCCGTCGCGCTGGCCCGCGATCCGGGGCGTCGCGGCGCGCTCTCGACCCGTCTCGTCACGGGCGGTCGGGCCGCGCGATTGTTCGATGCGGACTTGTTCGCGCGCAACCTGGAGCGCGCTTACGCCGAAATGGCGAACCAATTCCGGAACGGCCGGCGCGGCATGATCGTCGTGACCGACGGTACTGGCTGAAGCGACGCCGGCACACGCTCGCAGGCTTCAGCCGCGCAGGAGGTCGATGGCTTGATCGACGCGATCAACGCAAAGAATTGTAGTTTTATCAATATGTTGCTTTGGTTTGTTAAGGCTGGGGATAAGGAATTGCCGGAACCCCAGCTTGGCGGCTTCGCGGATCCGATCCTGCCCACCCTGCACGGGCCTCACCTCGCCGGCCAGACCGACCTCGCCGAATACCAGCGTTTTCGCCGGCAGCGGTCGACTCACCAGAGACGAATGGACGGCAAGCAGGATGGCGAGGTCCGCCGCCGGTTCGAGAATCCGCACGCCCCCGACGGCGTTGACGAAAACATCGTACCCGCCGACCTCCACGCCGCCGTGGCGATGGAGTACCGCGAGGAGCAGTGCCAGCCGCTGCGGGTCGAGGCCTACCGACAGCCGCTTGGGTGTCCCGCCCTGCACCGGATCCACCAGCGCCTGAATTTCGACCAGCATCGGACGTGAGCCTTCCAGCGTCGCGACGATGGCCGATCCCGGTACCGACTCGGCATGCTGCGAGAGGAACAGCGCCGACGGGTTGGCCACACCTTTCAAGCCTCGCTCGGTCATGCCGAATACGCCCAGTTCGTTTGCCGCGCCGAACCGGTTCTTGATCGCCCGCACCAGCCGGAAGCTCGAGTGGGTGTCCCCCTCGAAATAGAGCACGGTGTCGACGATGTGCTCGAGCACGCGGGGACCGGCGATCGCCCCTTCCTTGGTCACGTGGCCGACGAAGATGACGACGATCCCGCGCTGCTTGGCGAGGCGTGTCAGCTGGGCGGCGCATTCGCGGACCTGGGCGACGCTGCCGGGGGCCGAGGTCAGCGCCTCGGTGTAGGCGGTCTGGATCGAGTCGATGACGACGACCTCCGGCGCCTCGGCGCCGATCGCCTTGACGATCGCCTCCAACTGGACCTCCGCGAGCAGGCTGACCGGCGCATTGACGAGTCCGAGACGCTGCGCACGCAGCGCAACCTGCTCGGGGGACTCCTCGCCGGTCACGTACAGCGCCTTGCGTGAGGCGCCCATCGCGGCCATCGCTTGCAGCAACAGCGTCGACTTGCCGATGCCCGGGTCACCGCCCAGCAGCACGACCGCGCCGGGTACGAGACCCCCGCCCAGCACGCGGTCGAATTCGTCGATGCCGGTCGGGAACCGCGGCCGTTCCCGGGTCGTGACGGCGCCGAGTTCGCGCACGGCGGCCGACTTGCCGGCCACGGTGTGGAAGCGCGCCGGCGCGGGCGTTGCCACCGTTTCGACCAGCGTGTTCCAGACGCCGCAATGCGGGCACTGCCCCTGCCACTTCGGGCTCTGTCCCCCGCATTCGGTGCAGCTGTAGATGGTTTTCTGGGGCCTCATCTACGTCAATTCGTCGGGCGTGACGACCGCCGTGCCCAGCTTGCCGACGACCACGCCCGCTGCCTGGTTGGCGATGCGCACGGCGACGCCCAGATCCGCGCCCGCACCCATCAGCACGCCGAGTGTGGCGATCACCGTGTCACCGGCGCCGGACACGTCGTAGACCTCGCGCGCCTGCGCGGGGATGTGATCGGCCCCGTCCGCGGTGTACAGACTCATGCCCTCCTCGGATCGCGTCACCAGCAGCGCGTCCAGGCCGAGTTCGGCGCGCAGCGTTTGCGCCTTCACCGCCATGTCGTATTCGTCGCGCCAGCGGCCGACGACCTGCCGGAATTCGCCGCGATTCGGCGTGATCACGTTGGCGCCGCGGTATCTTGCCCAGTCCTCACCCTTGGGGTCGACCAGCACGCGCTTGCCGGCGGCCCGGGCCCGCTCGATCATCGCCGCGATGTGCGTCAGGCCGCCTTTGCCGTAGTCGGACAGGATCACGATGTCGGTGTCCTGCAGCAGCCGGTCGTAATCGGCGAGCTTCCCCGCCAGCACCTCGTGCGAAGGCGGCGTCTCGAAATCGATGCGCAGCAGCTGCTGCTGGCGTCCGATCACGCGCAGCTTCACCGTCGTGGCGATCGTGGCGTCGCGCAGGAACGACGTGCGCACGCGGTCCGCGGCGAGCAGGCGTTCGAGTGCGGCGCCGGCTTCGTCGTCGCCGGTGACCGAAAGCAGCGTCGCCGCGGACCCCAGCGCGGCCACGTTGCGCGCGACATTGGCCGCGCCGCCGGGGCGCTCCTCGCTGCGTGCGACCTTGACGACCGGCACCGGCGCCTCGGGCGATATCCGGTCGACGTCGCCGAACCAGTACCGGTCGAGCATCACGTCGCCGACGACGAGCACCCGCGTATGGGCGACGCGGTCGCGCCAATGGGCGAAGCGCGGTGCGGCTGCCGCCATCAGCGCCGCCCGATGGCGAAGTACTCGAGTCCGGCTGCCCGCACCAGCGCCGGCTCGTACAGGTTGCGCCCGTCGAACACGAGCGGGGTCTTGAGCGCGGCGCGCACGGCGTCGAAGTCCGGGCTGCGGAATTCCTTCCACTCGGTGACGACGACCAGCGCATCGGCGCCGGCGACCGCGGCCATCGGTGATGCGGCGAACGCGACATGCGCTGCGCCGGCGTAGATGCGCCTGGCCTCGTTCATCGCGACCGGATCGTAGGCGACGACCTTCGCGCCGTGCCCGGCGAGCGCTGCAATGATCTCGCGCGACGGCGCCTCGCGCATGTCGTCGGTGTTCGGCTTGAACGCGAGGCCCCACAGGGCGAACGTGCGCCCGGCGAGATCGGAGCCCAGGCGCGCGACGATCTTCTCGACGAGGCGGAGCTTCTGCGCGTCGTTGGCGGCTTCGACCGCTTCGAGAATCCGCAGCGGCCGACCGTGCTGCGTCGCGGTGTGCTGCAGGGCCTTGACGTCCTTGGGAAAGCAGGAGCCGCCGTAGCCGGCACCCGGATAGAGGAAATGGTAGCCGATGCGCGGATCGGAGCCGATGCCCTGCCGGACGTGCTCGATGTCCGCGCCCAGTTCATCGGCGAGATTGGCGAGCTCGTTCATGAACGAGATGCGCGTGGCAAGCATCGCGTTGGCCGCGTACTTCGTCAGCTCGGCCGAGCGCACGTCCATCACCAGCAGCCGCTCGTGGTTGCGCTGGAAGGGGGCGTACACGGCGCGCATCGCGGCGATCGCACGCTCATCGTCGGCGCCGATCACGACGCGGTCGGGTTTCATGAAGTCCTCGACCGCCGCACCTTCCTTGAGGAACTCGGGATTCGAGACCACGGCGAACGGAATCCTCGCGCCGCGCGTCGCGAGCTCCTCCGCGATCGCCGCGCGCACGCGATCGGCAGTGCCGACCGGCACCGTCGACTTGTCGACGACGATCTTCGCGTCGCTCATCCTCCGCCCGATGTTGCGCGCGGCGGCAAGCACGTACTGCATGTCCGCGGAACCGTCCTCGTCGGGCGGCGTTCCCACCGCGATGAACTGCAGGGCCCCGTGGGCAACGGCGGCATCGGTGTCGGTCGTGAAGCGCAACCGCCCCGCGGCGACGTTGCGCGCGATCATCGGCTCGAGCCCGGGCTCGTGGATCGGCACGCCACCCGTCTTCAGGGTGTCGATCTTGTTCGCGTCCACGTCGAGGCACAGCACATCGTTGCCGACTTCGGCGAGACAGGTTCCGGTGACGAGGCCGACGTAGCCCGTACCGATCATCGTGATCTTCAAGTGCGTTTCCCCGGGAGATTCAAACGAGCGAAGCGTTGATCGCCGCGAGCGCGGCGAGCGGATCCGGTGCCTGCGTGATCGGACGGCCGATCACGAGGTAATCGGCTCCTGCCGCCACCGCTGCGGCCGGTGTGACGATGCGAGTCTGGTCATCCTTCGCGCTTCCCGCCGGGCGGATGCCGGGAGTCACCAGCTTGAAGCCGCGCCCGCAGGCCGCGCGCAGTGCAGGCGCTTCCTGCGCCGAACACACCACTCCGTCGAGTCCGGCGGACGCGGCGAGACGGGCCAGCCGCTCCGCCGCGTCGGCCGGCGTACCCTCGATCCCGACCGCCCGCAGGTCGCCTTCCGCGAGGCTCGTCAGGACCGTCACCGCAATCAGCAGCGGTCGCGGCCGGTCGAGCACTGCGGCGCTCGTCGCGACGGCGTCGCGCGCGGCGGCGAGCATCGCGGCGCCGCCGGCCGCATGGACGTTCATCATCCAGACGCCAAGCCGGGTGGCGGCCGCGCATGCCTGGGCGACGGTGTTCGGGATGTCGTGAAACTTGAGGTCGAGGAACACCCGAAAGCCGCGCTCGACCATCCAGCGCACCGGCTCCGGTCCGGCGAGCACGAACAGCTCCTTGCCGACCTTGATCCCGCATGCCTGCGGGTCGAGGCGGTCGGCCAGCGCCAGCGCGTGCATCGGATTCGCGAAATCGAGCGCCACGAACACCTTGGGATCGGCCATCGCCATCACACGTATCCGTCGGGAGCCTCGGTGCGCCGCGGCGAATAGGTCTCCCACTTGCCGCAGCCGGGGCATCGCCAGTAGTACTGCCGGGCCCGGAAGCCGCAATGGTCGCACTTGTACATGCCGAGCCGCTTGATGTGCTGACCGACCAGCTGCTTGACGAGCTCGAGGTCGTGCCGGCGTTCGGCCGGGGCCGACAGCAGCTGGGCCTCGAGCAATCGGTCGAGACCGAGCAGCGTCGGATTGCGCGCGAGCTCGTCCTTGATCAGGTCGGCGGCCGCCGCCGGACCTTCTTCGGCGAGCGTCAGCGTGAACACCGTATTGAGGAGGTCGAGCGACGGGTATTGCGTCTGATAGGCGCGCAGCACGCGCAGACCCTGTGCAGTCTCGCCGGTCTTGCGGTAGGCGTCGGCCAGGCGCTCGGCGACGAGCGACAGGAACGCCGGGTTCTGCGATTCGATGCGCTGCCAGGCGGCGATCGCCGCCGGAAGACTGCCCTGCTGCGCCTCGATGTCGCCGAGCAGCATCGTGGCGCGCGCGCAGGCCTTGTACTCGCCCAGGGCCTGCTCGAGATAGCTGCGTGCAGCAGTGAAGTCGGACTTCAGCAGCGCCGCCTGCGCCAGCTCGCAGTCGTAGTGCGCGATCTCGCGGTAGTACGGCTGCTTGGCGATCGCCTCCATGCGCCGCGTCACGGTGATCGCCTTTGGCCAGTCCTTCTCCTGCTCGTAGATGGACAGCAGGAAGCCGAGCGACGGATGCTCGAACGGCGAGCCCTCGAGCCTGCTGAACAACTCTTCGGCACGGTCGAGCAGGCCCGCGCGATGGAAGTCCTGAGCGAGCTCGAACACGGCGGCCTGCCGCTTGTCCGCCGGCAGGTCGGGCCGGTCGAGAAGGTTCTGGTGCATGCGGATCGCGCGCTCGACTTCACCCTGGCGGCGGAACAGGCTGCCGAGCGCGAAATGCAGGTCGATGGTCTGCGGGTCGACCTTCACCACCTCGATGAACGATTCGATCGCCTTGTCCGGCTGCTCGTTGAGGAGGAAATTGAGGCCGCGAAAGTACGACAGCGGAAGCGCGCGCGATTCGCGCAGCAGGTGCTTGATATCGATCCGGGCCGCGATCCAGCCCAGCGCGAAAAACACCGCCGGGATCGGCAGCAGCCACCACAGGTCGAAATCCATGAGTGCGCGGAGAGCGGTTACGTCGTGTTGCCAGCCGGCGGTTGCTCAGACGCCGTTGACGCTGTGCCCGCTGCGCTCGAAGCCCGGGCCGGAACCGGGCACGGTGCCGGGCTGCGACCAGTCGGGTGCGGCGGCCGCCGGCTTGCGCTGCTCGCGGCGCATCCGGCTGATCTGGCGCTTGAGCCGCGCCGAGCGCATGGCCCCGGCCAGGAGGCCTGCGGCCACCCCGACCGCGAAGGCGATCAGCACGATGAAGATGAGCGGTGCCTGCCAGCTCCACCAGTGGTAGAACTTGAGCGTCACCAACTCCGAGTTCTGCAACGACAGAAACAGCAGCGCGACGAACAGCGTGGCGCCGACGATCCAGCGCAGGACCTGCATCATGGGCTCCCGGAAACGGAACGGGCGGCGTCAACCGGTCGGGAGCAATGCTGCCCCCGCACAGGACGACTCCGCCCGCTCCGGGTCATGCCTGTTTGTCGAGATCGACCCGCTCGCTTATGAAGTCGACCCGCTCGCGCAATTCCTTGCCGGCCTTGAAATGCGGCACGTGCTTCTCCGGCACCTGCACCTTCTCGCCGGACTTGGGATTGCGTCCGGTCCGCGGCGGCCGGTAGTTCAGGCCGAAGCTGCCGAACCCGCGAATCTCGATGCGTTCCCCTTTCGCCAGGCTTTCGGCCATGGCGTCGAGGATCATCTTGACAGCGAGTTCGGCGTCTTTCGCGACCAGCTGCGGGAACTGCGCCGCCAGCCGGTCGATCAGCTCCGATTTGGTCATCACGCGGCCCGCTTACTCGTTGGTCTTGTTGTCCATCTTCGCGCGGAGCAGCGCACCGAGATTCGTGGTCCCGGTATTGACGCCCGCAGTGTCCGCCTTCACCGTCTGGATCGCCTCCGTCTCCTCGGCGTGGTCCTTTGCCTTGATCGAAAGATTGATCGAGCGGTTCTTGCGGTCGATGTTGATGATCATCGCGGTGACCGGGTCGCCCTCCTTGAGGTGGGTCCGGATGTCCTCGACGCGGTCGCGCGCCACCTCGGAAGCCCGCAGGTAGCCCTCGACGTCACCGTCGAGCGCGATGACCGCACCCTTGCCGTCGAGCGATTTCACCGTTCCCTTGACGACGTTGCCCTTGTCGTGCACGGCGACGTAGTTGCTGAACGGATCGCCGTCGAGCTGCTTGATGCCGAGCGAGATCCGCTCGCGCTCGACGTCGATCGCGAGCACCACCGCCTCGACTTCCTGGCCCTTCTTGTAGTCGCGGACCGCGGCCTCGCCGGGCAGCGTCCACGACAGGTCGGACAGGTGGACGAGGCCGTCGATGCCGCCCGGCAGGCCGACGAACACGCCGAAGTCGGTGATCGACTTGATCATGCCCTTCACGCGATCGCCCTTCTTCTGATTGGCCGCGAAGTCGTCCCACGGGTTCGACATGCACTGCTTCATGCCGAGCGAGATCCGACGCCGGTCCTCGTCGATCTCGAGGATCATCACCTCGACCTCGTCGCCGAGCTGGACGACCTTGGTCGGGTGGATGTTCTTGTTGGTCCAGTCCATTTCGGACACGTGGACGAGACCCTCGATCCCCGACTCGATCTCGACGAACGCACCGTAGTCGGTGATGTTGGTGACCTTGCCGAACAGCCGCGTGCCTTGCGGATAGCGGCGGCCGAGGCCGACCCACGGGTCCTCGCCCAGCTGCTTCATGCCGAGCGAGACGCGGTTCTTCTCCTGGTCGAACTTGAGGATCTTGGCGGTGACCTCGTCGCCCACCGCCAGCACTTCCGACGGGTGCTTGACGCGGCGCCACGCGAGGTCGGTGATGTGCAGCAGGCCGTCGATGCCGCCCAGATCCACGAACGCGCCGTAGTCGGTGATGTTCTTGACGATACCCTTGACCGTCGCGCCTTCCTGCAGCGTCGACAGGAGCTTTTCGCGTTCCTCGCCGAGGCTCGCCTCGAGCACGGCGCGCCGCGAGACGACGACGTTGTTGCGCTTGCGGTCGAGCTTGATGACCTTGAACTCCAGCCCCTTGCCTTCGTACGGGGAGGTGTCCTTGACCGGGCGGATGTCGACCAGCGAACCGGGCAGGAACGCACGAATGCCGTTGACCATGACGGTGAGGCCACCCTTGACCTTGCCGGTGACGAGGCCCGACACGACATTGCCCTGCTCCATCGCTGCTTCGAGGTCGTGCCACGCCTTGAGGCGCTTGGCCTTGTCCCGCGACAGGCGGGTTTCGCCGTAGCCGTCCTCGAGGCTCTCGATGGCGACGGTCACGAAATCCCCGGCCTTGACCTCGATCTGGCCCTGGTCGTTCTTGAATTCTTCGATCGGAATGAAGCTTTCGGACTTCAATCCCGCGTTGACGACGACGACATTGAAGTCGACGCGGACGACTTCAGCGGTGATGAGTTCACCCTGACGCATCTCCTGCCGCGAGAGGGATTCCTCGAACAGCGCGGCGAAGTTTTCGGTCGGGGTGGCGGTAACGGCGGAAGTGGCGGTAGCCATGGGGGTTGGTTCCTTCTCTATCGTGTAACCGCCGGCCGCGAGAACCCTTTTTCTCGCTCGGCGGGTTGGTTGTCGATTCCGCCCGGGATGCGCCGGCTACAGCGTCCGCGGACGGCCCTTTGCACTGACCGGCGCAACCCAGGATCGCGTTTCGCGATCCGCGGCAGTGCCGTTACGCCTGACCTCTACTCGTCGCCATCTTCGCCCGGTAACGTTCCAGCACGAAGGCGATGGCGTCGTCGATCGTCATGTTCGTCGTATCGAGGACCGCGGCGTCGTGCGCCGGCATGAGCGGTGCTGCCGCCCGGCCGGCGTCGCGCGCGTCGCGTTCCCGGATATCGCGCAAAAGACCGTCCAGTGTAATGGACATTCCTTTTTCGATCAACTGCTTATGCCTGCGCCGCGCCCGCTCCTCGGCGCTGGCCGTCACGTAGACCTTGACCGAGGCATCGGGGAACACCACGGTCCCCATGTCGCGCCCGTCAGCAACGAGGCCGGGCGGACGCCGGAATGCGCGCTGCCGCTCGTAGAGGGCCGTGCGCACCGCCGGGTGGACGGCGACCTGCGACGCGCCGGCGCTGACGGTCTCGCCGCGAATGGCTTCGGTGACGTCCCGGCCGTCCAGCCGGATTCGCCCGCCGTCGAATCGGGCATCGAGTGCGGCGGCGGCCGCGGCAAGCGGCGCCTCGGCCGCGAACGGAATGCCGGCTTCGATTGCCTTCAGCGCGACCAGCCGGTACAGCGCGCCGCTGTCCAGCAGATGGAAGCCGAGCGCCCGGGCGACCCCGGCGGCGACGGTGCCTTTGCCCGACGCCGCCGGGCCGTCGACCGCGATCACCGGCACGTCGGGCTCGGCCGCCACCGTCAACCTCCTTGCGCGCGGTCGTGCGCGACGCCGCGGAACGCAGCGAAGTACTCGGGATACGTCTTGCGCACGCAATCCGGGTCGTTGATGCGCACCGGAATTCCACCCAGCGCGGCCAGCGAGAAGCACATCGCCATTCGATGATCGTCGTAGGTGTCGATGGTGGCCGGGGTCAGACGACCGGGCGGGACGACCGTCAGGTGGTCGGTGCCGGCCTCGACCGTTGCCCCGAGCTTGCGCAACTCGGTTGCCATCGCCGCGATGCGGTCGGTTTCCTTCACCCGCCAGCTCGCGATCCCGGTCAGCGTGGTCGGGCCGCGCGCGAACAGCGCGACGACGGCCAGCGTCATCGCCGCGTCGGGGATCGCCACGCAATCGAGGGTCAGCCCGGCAAGCGACTCTCCCGCCGAGGCCTCGATCCAGTCGTCTCCGGAGCGGACGCGGGCCCCCATCTTCGCGAGCGCATCGGCGAACGCCACATCGCCCTGGATCGAATGCCGGCCAACGCCGGTCACGCGTACGGGCCCCCCGCCGATTGCGCCGGCGGCGAGAAAGTACGATGCCGACGACGCGTCACCCTCGACGTGGATGGACCCGGGGCTGACGTAGCGCGCGGCGGCGGGCACGCGGAAGGCGCGCCAGCCGTCCTGCTCGACCGCGACGCCGAAGCGGCGCATCAGATTGGTCGTGATCGCCACGTAGGGCTTCGAGATCAGGTCTCCGACCACGTCGACGGTCACCGGCCGCGTGGTGCGCTTCGTCACCAGAGGCAACGCCATCAGCAGCGCCGACAGGAACTGGCTCGACACGTCGCCGCGTACGGCGACCCGGTCGGGGGTCCCGGACGTCCCGACGCGGCCCGGCCCGATTGCGAGCGGTGGAAAGCCCGTCGCGCCCAGGTAGCGAACCTCCGCGCCGAGCGCGATCAGCGCATCGACGAGATCCCCGATCGGCCGCTCGTGCATGCGCGGGACGCCGGCGAGCTCGTAGCGTCCACCCGCAAACGCCAGCACGGCGGTCAACGGCCGGAACGCCGTCCCCGCATTGCCGAGAAACAGCTTCGCCGCCTTGCCGGGAATTTCGCCGTCGGCACCGGAGACCACGAAATCGCGGCTCGCCGCGACGCGCCGCACGGCGACGCCGAGAACGGCGAGTGCATCGAGCATGCGTTCGACGTCGTCGGCGTCGAGGAGCCCGCGCACCGTCGTCTCGCCCGCCGCGAGCGCAGCGAGCAGCAGCGTGCGATTGGAGATGCTCTTCGAGCCCGGCAGCGCCACGGTGCCGGTCGCCCGCGCGACGGGGGCGAGATCGAGAAAGGCTTTGGCCGAGAGGGCAGCGCCGGTCATCGCATGCGGCCTCAGGGCTCGCGCGGCCCGTCGGCCGGCACCGGCGCCGTGCCGGGTGCATGCCGGGCACCCCACGCCCGGCGCGCGGAGCTGGCGCGGGCGAACACCGCCTCGAGCGCCGCGGCATCGCCCGCGGCGACCATCGCCGCGACGCGGTCGAGCTGATTGCGGAAGGCGGCAATTTCGGCGAGCAGCGCCTCCCGGTTGGCGAGCGAGATGTCGCGCCACATCTCCGGGGAGCCTGCCGCGATGCGCGTGAAATCGCGAAATCCACTCGCGGCGTAACGGAAGATGTCGTCGGCGTCGGGGCGGGAGGCGAATGCATCGACCAGGGCGAAGGCGAGCAGGTGCGGCAGATGCGACACGGCCGCGAAGATGCGGTCATGCGCCGACGGCTCGAGGGTTCGCAGCCGCGCGCCGCAGGCTTCCCAAAGGGCCCCGATGGTCGCGACGGCGCCCGCGTCGGATTCCGGAACCGGCGTCAGGACCACGTTGCGGTCGAGAAACAGCGTGGCAAAGGCCGCTGCGGCGCCGGTGTGCTCCGTCCCTGCGATCGGATGCGCCGGCACGAATCGCGCAAAGGCGTCGCCGAGGCTCGTTCGCGCCGCGGCGATCACATCCTGTTTGGTGCTCCCGGCGTCGGTGACGATGGTCTGCGGACCGAGCTTGCCATGCAGCGCAGCGAACAGCGCGGGAAACTGGGCGACCGGTGTGGCCAGCAGCACGACATCCGCGTCGGCCACTTCCACCGTCCAGTCCTCGTCGAGCGTGCGGAACCGGTCGACGATGCCAAGGCGCTGCGCGACCTCGAGATTCGCTCGGCCGCGACCGATGCCGACGACTGTCCCGACCCGTGTCGCCTGCCGCAACGCGAGCGCGACGGAGCCGCCGATCAGGCCGACACCGACGACGACGAGTTTCGCGGGATGGGCGTTCGTCGTCATCGCTCGGCCACGGGCAGGCCTGCGCAGGAAGCGGATGTCGGCCTGCACGTCACGGCGTGCTCGCCGTCACCGCGACGTTGGGCGTCGTTGCAGCGCCAAGGCCAAGCATCGAGTTCGGGCGTGACGCGCGCCGCTGCGGTCAGGACCGCAGCGCGCCGGACAGCGCGGCAAGAAAGCGGCGATTCTCGTCCGGCATCCCGACCGTCACCCGCAACCACTCGGGCAAACCGTAGTTGGCGACCGGGCGCACGATGACGCCTTGCTGCAGGAGCTTCTGGTAGACCCGGCCGGCGTCACCGACCTTCACGAGCAGAAAATTCGCGTGCGAGGGCACCCAGGCGAGTCCGAGCGAGCGGAATCCCTCCTCGAGCGCCGAGCGCCCCGCGCGATTGAGGTTCCGGCTTTCCTCGACGTAGGCAGTGTCAGCGAGCGCAGTGAGTGCCGCCGCTTGCGCGAGGGCATTGACGTTGAACGGTTGTCGAACGCGGTTGAGCATTTCCGCGACGTTCGCGTTCATGATTCCGTAGCCGACGCGCAATGCCGCGAGGCCGTAGGCCTTCGAGAACGTCCGCGACACGACGAGGTGCGGATAGCGCGCCACCCAGGCCGCGCTCGGCGCACATTGCGCCGGCTCGAGGTACTCGTTGTAGGCCTCGTCCAGGACGACCAGCACGTCGGAGGGCACCGACGCGACGAACGCCTCCAGGGCGTCGGGCGCGATCCACGTACCGGTCGGGTTGTTCGGATTGGCGACGAACACGATGCGCGTGGTCGCGGTGATCGCCCTGCGCATCGCCGGCAGGTCGTGACCGAAATCCCGCGCCGCGATCTCGATGCCGGTCGCGCCGCGCGCCTGCGTGGCGAGCGGATACACGGCGAAAGCGTGCCGCGCGTAGACCGCGTGATCGCCCGGGCGCAGGAACGCCTGGGTGACGAGTTCGAGGACGTCGTTCGAGCCATTGCCCAGAACGATGCAATCGGGGGCGACGCCAAACCGGGTCGCGAGCGCCGCCTTGAGCGCGAATCCATTGCCGTCCGGATAACGCGAGAGGTCGTCGGTGGCCTTGGCGATCGCGGAGCGCACCGCGGCGCTCGGCCCGCGCGGATTCTCGTTCGAGGCGAGCTTGATGATGTTCCGCTCGTCGAGGCCGAATTCGCGCGCCAGTTCGTCGACCGGCTTGCCGGGGATATACCGGGCAATGTGCCGGACGTATTCGGGCGCGAGATGCGCCGGATCGGCATGGTGCGTCGAACTGGGCGATGCGTTCATGTCATTCCTAATAGACTGCCGCAGGATACGATCCCAAGATTTTGATAAATGGAGCTTTTGTCTTCAGTTCCGCAAGGGCGGCCGCGACGGAGTCGTCGGCCTGGTGACCCTCGACGTCGATATAGAACAGGTACTCCCAGCGACCGGTACGTGCGGGTCGCGATTCGATCCGCGACATGCTGACCGCGTGCCGGGCGAATGGCGCGAGGAGCTCGTACATCGCGCCGGGGCGGTTGGGCGCGGACATCACGAGCGAGGTCTCGTCCTTGCCCGACGGCGGCACCGACTGCCGGCCGAGGACCCAGAACCGGGTCGTGTTGTTCGGCTCGTCCTCGATGTGCGGCGCGAGCACGCGCAGGCCGTAGATCGACGCGGCGTTCTCCCCCGCGATCGCCGCCGCACCCTCCTCCGCCGCCGCAAGCCGTGCCGCTTCGGCGTTGCTCGCCACCGCGATGCGCGGCACGGCTGGCAAGTGGCGGGCGAGCCACTCCACGCACTGGGCGAGCGACTGGGCGTGCGAGTACACCTTTGTCACGTCACTGACCGCGGCGGCGTTGGACAGGAGGTTCTGCCGGATCGCGAGCCGGATCTCACCGCAGATCGACAGCGGCGTCGGATACATGAGATCGAGCGTTCGCCCGACCGCCCCCTCGGTCGAGTTTTCGACCGGCACGACCGCGTAATCGGTCTGGCCCGCCTCCGCCGCGCGGAAGACCTCGTCGATCGTCGCGCACGGCTCGGCCTCGACGAAACCCCCGAAATGCTTGGACACGGCCGCCTGCGAGTACGTCCCGGGAGGGCCGAGGTAGGCGATGCGCAGCGGCTGCTCGAGTGCGAGGCACGCCGACATGACCTGGCGAAACACGCCGGCGACCGCCTCTCCCGACAACGGACCGCGATTGACGTCCTGCAATCGGCGCAGCACCTGCGCCTCGCGCTCCGGACGGTACGCGACCCCGCCTGCCTTCAGTTCGCCGATGGCCTTGGCGTGCCCGGCGCGTGCGTTGAGCCGCTCCAGGATCTCGCGATCGAGTGCGTCGATCGCCGCGCGATGGCGGACGAGTTCGGCGTCGCGGTCGGCTGCCGGCGGCATCGGGCTATTCCTCGTTCTCGTTCTCGCTCTCGTCCTCGCGCTCGACGACGCGCTCGAGACCCGCGAGCCTCTCGCCCTCGTCGAGATTGATCAGCGTGACACCCTGCGTCGACCGGCTCATTTCGCGGATCGACTTCACGCTGGTGCGGATCAGCACGCCACCCGTGGAGATCAGCATCACCTCGTCGTCGGGGCGCACCAGTGACGCGGCGACGACGGTGCCGTTGCGTTCGCTCTGCTGGATCGCGATCATGCCCTTCGTGCCGCGGCCGTGGCGCGTGTATTCGACGATCGGCGTGCGCTTGCCGAAGCCATTCTCGGTCGCGGTCAGCACCGATTGTTCCTCGTCCTCGGCCACGAGCATCGAGATCACGCGCTGCCCGCTGTCCAGCGTCATCCCGCGCACGCCATGCGCCGCGCGGCCCATCGGCCGGACGTCGTTCTCGTCGAAGCGCACGGCCTTGCCGCCGGAGCTGAACAGCATCACGTCGTGCGTGCCGTCGGTCAGCGCGGCGCCGACGAGCGAATCGCCGGCGGTGAGATCGACCGCGATGATCCCGCTGGTTCGGGGTCGCGAGAATTCGGAGAGCGGCGTCTTCTTGACGGTGCCCATCGCCGTGGCCATGAACACGAACTGCGTCTCGGTGAACTCCGCCACCGGCAGGATCGCCGTGATCTTCTCGCCCTCCGCGAGCGGCACGAGGTTGACGATCGGCTTGCCGCGGGCGATGCGCGTGCCGCGCGGAACGTTGTACACCTTGAGCCAGTACACACGACCGAGGTTGGAGAAGCAAAGGATGTGGTCGTGCGTGTTGGCGATGAACAGGCGATCGATGAAGTCGTCTTCCTTGGTCGCCGCCGCCTGCCGGCCGCGGCCCCCGCGCTTCTGTGCCCGATACTCGGCCACCGGCTGCGCCTTCATGTAGCCGCCGTGCGACAGCGTCACGACCATGTCCTCCGGCGCGATCAGGTCCTCCAGCGACAGATCGACGCCCTGGGCCACGATCTCCGAGCGCCGCGCGTCGCCAAACTGGTCGCGGATCGACTTGAGTTCGTCGCCGATGATGCCGGTGACCCGCTCGGGCCGGTCGAGGATGTCGAGGAGGTCGACGATCTCGGCCATCACGGACTTGTATTCGGCGAAGATCTTGTCCTGTTCGAGGCCGGTCAGCCGCTGCAGGCGCAATTCGAGGATCGCCTGCGCCTGGGCGTCGGACAGCCGGTAACCGTGGGCGTCCTCCTGCCAGCCGAACCCGACTGGCAACCCATCCGGCCGCGCGGCGTCGGCGGCGGCGCGCTCGAGCATTTCCTCGACCAGCGGCGAGCGCCAGGTCTTCGCCATCAGCGCAACCTTGGCCTCCGACGGAGTCGGTGCCGCCTTGATCAGCGCAATGATCTCGTCAACATTGGACAGCGCGACGGCGAGACCCTCCAGGAGGTGGCCGCGTTCGCGCGCCTTGCGCAACTCGAAGCGGGTGCGCCGGGTGACGATCTCCCGCCGATGCTGAATGAAATATTCGAGGAACTGCTTGAGGTTGAGGATGCGTGGCTGCCCGTCGACCAGCGCCACCATGTTCATCCCGAAGCTGTCCTGCAGCTGCGTGAGTTTGTAGAGGTTGTTGAGGACGATCTCGGCGACCTCGCCGCGTTTCAGCTCGATCACCACCCGCATGCCGGACTTGTCCGACTCGTCGCGCAGGTCGGAGATCCCCTCGAGCTTCTTCTCCCGGACGAGCTCACCGATTCGGATGAGCAGGTTCGCCTTGTTCACCTGATAGGGGATTTCGTCGACGATGATCGCCTGCCGCTCGCCCTTGCCGATCTCCTCGACGTGCGTACGGGCGCGGATGACGACGCGGCCACGGCCGGTCCGGTATCCCTCGCGCACGCCTTCGAGCCCGTAGATGATCCCGGCGGTCGGGAAATCCGGTGCGGGCACGAGGTCGATCAGCTCCTCGATCGTGGTTTCGCGATTGCCGAGCAGTGCCAGGCAGGCGTTGATGACCTCGGTCAGGTTGTGCGGCGGGATGTTCGTGGCCATTCCGACCGCGATGCCGGACGAGCCATTGACCAGCAGGTTCGGCAGTCGCGACGGCAGCACCGTCGGCTCCTGCTCCTTGCCGTCGTAATTGGGCGCGAAGTCGACGGTTTCCTTCTCGATGTCGGCAAGCAGCTCGCCGGCGATCTTCTGCAGCCGGCACTCGGTGTAGCGCATGGCGGCGGCGTTGTCGCCGTCGACGGAACCGAAATTGCCCTGGCCGTCGACCAGCGGATAGCGCAGCGAAAAGTTCTGCGCCATCCGCACCAGCGTGTCGTAGATCGCGAGATCGCCGTGCGGGTGGTACTTGCCCATGACGTCGCCGACGACCCGCGCGCACTTCACGTACGGCCGGTTCCAGACGGTGTTGGCCTCGTGCATCGCGAACAGCACGCGGCGATGCACCGGCTTCAGGCCGTCCCGGACGTCCGGCAGGGCCCGTCCCACGATCACGCTCATTGCATAATCGAGGTAGGAATGCCGCATTTCGGCTTCGAGGCTTACCGGAAGGGTTTCTTTGGCAAACTGCTCCATGGGCGGGGGGTCTTTCCGAAGTAACTTTGCGCAAATCAATTCCCGACCCGCGAACTATCGTCGCGGAACGGGGAAACAGGCTCGACACGTCGAGGCCGCGCCGTCCGCAAGCACGGGCGGCCTCGAAACGGCCGTCGCCGACCTCGTTAACTGTCGGGGACGGCTCGCGGAGAGCCTTGAAAACGCGAAATTTTATCACGACGTTGCGCCGCCGCGACACTCGTTTGCGCGTTGTTGCCAAAAGCCGACTTTCTTTTGCTACGGCGATGGCGGCTGTGCTAAAGTGAACGCCGAAACAAAGGATTCGATGCGGCGGGAGTTTGTCTCAATTTATCTCCGTCGCGGGAATTTGCATGGTTCATGAAAAACCTGTTCAAAACCAAAGCCAAAGGGGTGAAACAATGACTCGACGTCTCGTCTCCGGTGCCCTCATCGGCGCGCTGGCCACCGCGTTTGCCGGCACTAGTGCCGCGCAGATGGCCGATCCCAAGGGTTACGTGGGCGGCACCGCGCCCGCGAGTCCTGGTTATGTCGGCAACGCGTATCCGACACCGACCGACGGTACGGTGAAGAGTGGCGTGTACAACGGGACCAAGGGCCTGGCGGGCAATCTCTGCTACCGCACCGGTTTCTGGACCCCGGCGATGGCGACGATGGAGTGCGACCCGGACCTCGTGCCGAAGCCCCCTGCCCCGGCGCCCGCGCCCGCCGTTGTACCGCCGCCGCCGCCGCGCCGGCTCCTGCCCCGGCGCCCGCTCCGGCACCGCAAGTGCAGAAGATCACGCTGGCGTCGAAGGCACTGTTCGACTTCGACAAGGCGGTGCTGAAGCCCGAGGGCAAGGCCGCGATCGACAGCGACATCATCAGCAAGCTGAAGGACGTCCAGAAGCTCGAGCTCGTGCTGGTCACCGGCCACACCGACCGGATCGGTAGCCAGGCCTACAACCAGAAGCTGTCGGAGCGCCGTGCCGACGCAGTTCGTGATTACCTGGTGTCGAAGGGTATCGCCAAGGACAAGATCGAGACGCTGGGCATGGGCAAGACCCAGCCGGTCCCGGGCGTGGTCTGCGACATGAAGGCGATGAAGGAACTGATCGCCTGTCTGGCGCCGAACCGCCGCGTCGAGGTCGAAGTCAAGGGCGAAGCGGTCAAGCGCTAAGCCGACCGGAAGCGAAGCAACGGAAAAGCCCCGCGCGACGCGCGGGGCTTTTTTTCGCCTGCTCCCTGCCCGCGCTCCGCGGGTTCACCCAACCTCAACACGTTACTCTCCTCCGATGCAGACCGTCGATTTACGCGTCGATGCCGGCTGGATCGTTCCCGTCGAGCCCGCCGGGGCCCTCGCCGCGCACTCGCTGATCGTCGATGCCGGCCGTATCGTCGCGGTGGTGCCGACAGCGCAGGCTGGCGCCGGATTCGACGCACGCGCGCACCTGAGGCTGCCCTCGCACGTCCTGATTCCGGGCCTGATCAACGCCCACGTCCACGCGGCGATGAACCTCTTTCGGGGGATCGCCGACGACGTGCCGCTCAAGGCCTGGCTGGAGGAGCACATCTGGCCGCGCGAAGGCCGATTCGTCGGACCGGACTTCGTCTACGACGGCGCCCGGCTCGCCGCCGCCGAGATGCTGAAGGGCGGCACGACCTGCTGCAACGACATGTACTTCTTTCCCGACGCCACCGGTCGGGCGTTCCTCGAGACGGGGATGCGTGCGATGCTGGGGCTGCCGATCCTCGATTTTCCGACGCCCTATGCGGCCGACGCGGACGGGTATCTGCAGCGCGGTCTCGCCGTGCGCGATGCGCTCAAGCACGAGTCGAGGCTCAGCTTTTCGCTCGCCCCGCACGCCCCCTATACGGTCGGCGACGCGGCGTGGGAGAAGGCGGTGGTCATCGCCCGTCAGCTCGAACTTCCGCTCCAGACGCACCTGGCCGAAACCGCCGCCGAGATCGACGCGAGCCGGCGTGCGACCGGCGAGACGCCGCTGCGCCGTCTGCATCGGCTCGGGGCGACCGGCCCCGGCTTCATCGCCATTCACGGCGTGCACCTCGACGCCGACGACATCAACTTGCTGGCCACCCACGGCGGGCACGTCGTCCACTGTCCGGCGTCCAACATGAAGCTGGGCTGCGGCATCGCGCCCGCGACCGCACTGCTCGCGCACGGCGTGAATCTCGCGATCGGCACCGATGGCGCAGCGTCGAACAACCGACTGGACCTCTTCGCCGAGATGCGGCTTGCCGCATTGCTGGCCAAGGTTGCCACGGGTGATCCGGCGGCCATGCCGGCGCAAGCGACGCTGCGCGCGGCGACCCTGGGCGGCGCCCAGGCGCTGGGACTCGATGCCGAGGTCGGCTCGCTGGTTGCCGGCAAGCAGGCCGACGTCGTCGCCGTCGATCTCGCAAGCGTCAACGCCGCGCCCTGCTACGATCCGGTTTCGCATCTCGTGTACGCGGTCGGACGGGAAGCCGTGACCGACGTCTGGGTGGGCGGCGCGCACGTCGTCGCCGCGCGCACACTCACGACGGCCGACGAGAACGCGATCGTCGCCCGCGCACGACTCTGGCAGGAGCGTCTCCAATGACCACGACCCCCGTTTCCTCGTCCGCCAACGCGGATCCCGGCGAGCTGGCGAAATTCGGCGCCCTGGCGCATCGCTGGTGGGATCCGGACAGCGAATTGTTCGGTCCGCTGCACCGGATCAATCCGCTGCGCATCGACTGGATCGACCGGGTCGTGGGGGGCCTTGCAGGCAAGACGGTCCTTGACGTCGGCTGCGGTGGCGGCATTCTTGCCGAGGCGATGGCGGCGCGCGGCGCCGACGTGCTCGGAATCGACCTCGGCGACAAGGCGCTGGGTGTCGCGAAACTGCACAAGCTCGAATCGGGAACGCCGGTCGAATACCGGCTCGTGGCGGCCGAAGCCCTGGCGCGGGAAACGCCCGCCGCGTTCGACGTGGTGACCTGCATGGAAATGCTCGAGCACGTGCCCGACCCCGGGTCGATCATCGCCGCATGCGCGGCGCTGGCGCGGCCCGGCGGGGTCGTCGTGTTCTCGACGATCAACCGCAACCCGAAGTCGTATCTGTTCGCCATACTCGGCGCGGAGTACGTGCTCAACCTCCTGCCGAAAGGCACGCACGATTACGCGCGCTTTCTCAAGCCGGCCGAACTCGCCGGCCATGCCCGGCGCGCGGGACTCGTACCGCGTGAGCTCGTGGGCATGACGTACAACCCGTTCACCAAAGTCTTCAGCCTCGGGCCGGATACTTCGGTCAATTACCTGATCGTCCTCGGGCGGCCCGGTGATGCCTGACGCCGACGAAGGCCCGGCGACGGTCGCCGGTCGCCCGCCGCGTCCGCTGCCCGTGCGCGCGGTGCTGTTCGATCTGGACGGCACGCTGGCGGACACCGCGCCGGACCTTGGCGCCGCGATCAATCGCGTTCGCGTCACGCGCGGACGTGCGCCGCTGCCGCTATCGCGCCTGCGTCCGTTTGCGTCGCACGGTGCGCGCGGATTGCTCCGGGCGGCGTTCTCGATCGGTCCCGACGACGCCGACTACCCGGCTCTGCGCGAAGCGTTCCTCAGCGAATATGCCGCTGCAGTATGCGTCGAGTCTCGCCTGTTCGCCGATGTCGCCGCGTTGATCGACACCATCGAAGCGCGCGCGCTCAAGTGGGGCATCGTCACGAACAAGGCAACGTGCTATACGAGGCCGCTGATCGAGGGGCTGGGGCTCGCCGGTCGTGCCGGAACGGTCGTCTGTGGCGACACGACCGCGTACGCGAAACCGCATCCGGCCCCGTTGCTTGCCGCGGCGGCCGAGCTCGAGGTGGACCCGGCGTCGTGCGTGTACGTTGGCGACGCCGAGCGCGACATCATCGCCGGCGTGGCGGCCGGCATGCGCACGCTGATCGCATGCTACGGGTACATCGAGCCGCAGGAGCTGCCGGGCACGTGGCCCGCGGACGGCATGCTCGACACGCCAGCCGCATTGCTCGGGTGGCTGCCCGCGCGCGCATCAGGCTGAACGTCCTTCAGCCGGCGCAGGCAGCGGCATTCACGAGCAGCCACTCGAGCGGTTTGCCGTCGCGATCGCCCATCACGCGCACCGGCTGGCTCGACTGCAACGGGCGCACCACGGCCACCAGAATGTCGTCGACGACGGCGAGTCCGATGCCGCTGGCGCTGGTCAGCCGGTCGCCCGCCTTCAATCCCAGCATTCCGGCGAAGCCGCTCTCGTCGCGCACGGTGAGGCCTCCGGCGCCCGGCGTGAACAGTGCACGCCAGGTTTCCGGCTGCGCGGCCATGCCGCCGAGGAGTTCCGCATTGATCCGGTAGACCGGGCCTTTGTAGCCGGCCGGCGGGGCGCACGCCGCGACATTGCGCGGCGAGCGAACGCCCGCGCCGGCCTCCTTGGACCCCGTCGCGCCTGGCGACCGCAGCACGATGTCGCGTGCTTCGCCGCGGTCGAGGAGCGTGACCCCGTCCGGACGCACGGCTTCGAGCCGGACGTCCCTGGCGATGTCCTGACCGGTTTTCGCGAGCACCGGCCCGCGATCGGCGAAGCGAAACAGCGCATAGCCCTCGCCGTCGCGTCCTGCGAACACGCCGAGCAGCCGTGCATCCCCTTGCATCACGCTGGTTGAAGCAGGTCCCGAACGCGTTGCGGCCGGCCCGGAGGCGTCGGCACCGAACAGCGGCACGGCAACGATGGCCGGCGCCCAGGGTTCGAGTACATTCGCCATCGGCATGGCGACGGGGGCCGGGCCGAACCAGCGCCACGTCCACGACGCAACGACCCAAGCAAGCAGCATCGCCGCTGCAACGGTGCCCAGCGCAGCGGCAATGCGCCACGGCAGCGGCGCCGGCCGGCGAACGTAGCGGGAGGAAGGATCGATTGCGGTCATGAATGTGTGGACGCGGGCGGTCGAGGGGGTCCCGTATAATTCGCGCAGTCCGCCCGCAGTCTGCGCTTCGCCAGCGTGCGGTGCATCGCGCACCGCACTGCCGGACGATCTTCCGCCATCCAGAAAACACGGCCGTCCGCGCCGCCCGCACCGTGGCCCTGAATCCGCGACTCGCACGCCTGCAGCCCTACCCGTTCGAACGACTTCGCCAGTGGCTTGCGGGTGTCGTGCCGAACCCCGCCCTGGCGCCGATCAATCTGTCCATCGGCGAGCCCAAGCATCCGACGCCGGCGCTGGTGCTCGACGCATTCAAGGCCGCGGCGACGGGGCTCGCGCATTATCCCACGACGATCGGCGCGCCCGCGTTGCGCGAGTCCATCGCCGGATGGCTCGTGCGCCGTCACGACTTGCCGACGCTCGATCCGGCCACGCAGGTGCTGCCGGTGCTGGGCAGCCGCGAAGCCCTGTTTGCGTTCGCGCAGACGGTGCTCGACGGCAGCCGGCCCGGTGCCACCGTCGTGATGCCGAACCCTTTCTACCAGATCTACGAAGGTGCCGCGCTTCTGGGTGGCGCCGAGCCGTGGTGCGTCAACGCTGTCGCCGCGAGCGGTTTCGCGCCGGCCTGGTCGAGCGTGCCGGACGCCGTGTGGGCGCGCACCCAGCTGCTCTACGTCTGCTCGCCGGACAATCCGACGGGCCGCGTCGTCGGCATCGAGGAATGGCGCCAGCTGTTCGAGCTCTCGGATCGCCATGGATTCGTGATCGCCGCCGACGAGTGCTATTCGGAAATCTATTTCGACGAGACGTGCCCGCCACTCGGCGCACTCGCCGCTGCTCACGCGCTCGGCCGCACCGGATTCCCGCGGCTCGTGTCGTTCGGAAGCCTGTCGAAGCGCTCCAACGCCCCGGGGCTGCGCTCGGGGTATGTCGCCGGCGATGCGGCCCTCGTCAAGGCGTTCCTGCTCTACCGGACCTATCACGGCTCGGCGATGTCCCCGGCCGTCGCCGCGGCGAGCATTGCCGCGTGGAACGACGAGACCCACGTCCGGGCGAATCGCGCCGCCTACGCCGAGAAATTTCGCCTGCTGCAGCCGAAGCTCGCCGCCGCCCTTCCCTGCGCGCTGCCCGACGCGGCGTTCTACCTGTGGGCGCGAACCCCGGGCGACGACGCCGTCTTCGCCCGGCGGCTGCTCGCCGAGCAGGCCGTCGCCGTGCTACCCGGGAGCTATTTTGCCCGCGATGCGCATGGCGAGAATCCGGGGCGCGGCTTCATCCGCATCGCGCTGGTGGCGCCGCTCGCCGAGTGTGTCGAGGCGATCGACCGCATCGTCGCGCTTTCGGCCGCTGGCTGAAGCGCGCCGACTCGCGCGCCGGACGCCCCGCCTGTCGCACGCCGACGCGCTTCGTCGCGCACGTCCCCGACGCGACCGGCAGGCACTAGAATCCACGGGCGATGACTGCTACTGCCCTCGCCTCGCCACCCAATCGGCTCCGCCAGTTCGGGCAGGGCCTGCGTAGTTCGTGGCCGACGATCCTGCTGATCGCCGCGATCAACACCGGGATCGCCGGCGTGCTGTGGATCGACGATCCGCGCCCGTTCTGGCATCCGCTCGTGACGGTCCAGCTCTACGGCTTCTCGATCGCCGCGTGCGTGCGGATTGCCGGCCCCTGGGAGAAGTCGCGACCGCTCTTGCGGCTCATCGTCGCCGTGGCCGTCGGGACCCTGATCGGCGTCACGCTCACGATCATCGTCAAGGGCTACACGGCCCAGTACGTCAGCGAACATCTCCCGTGGTTCGCGCAGAACGTTCTCTGGGGTTTCGCGAACGGCCTGTTCGTGTGCCTGTTTTTCCTGCTCAAGGCACGCGAGGCGCAGGCGCAATCGGCACTGCTCAAGGCGGACGCCGAGCGGCATCTGCTCGCCAAGCAGGCGGCGGAATCGGAACTCAAGCTCATGCAGGCGCAGATCGAACCGCATTTCCTGTTCAACACGCTGGCGTCGGTTCAGTATCTGACCGAGAACGATCCGCCGGAGGCTTCCCGCCTGCTGGGGCATCTGCTCGAATACCTGCGCGCGGCATTGCCGCAGCTGCGCTCCGCCAGCACGACGCTGGGCAAGGAACTGGAGATGGTCGAGGCCTACCTCAACATCCTGAGCATGCGCATGGGGACGCGGCTCGCGTTTTCGATCGACGTTGCGCCTTCGCTGCGCGAGCTTCCGTTCCCGCCGGTGCTCCTGATCTCGGTGGTCGAGAACGCCGTCGAACACGGGCTCGAACCGAAAGCCGAGGGCGGCACCGTCCGGATCAACGCCGTACTTGTCGAGGGGCGCCTGCGGGTGACGGTCACGGACACCGGCCGGGGCCTGGGCAGTGCCGTGTCGACGGCGGGGCAAGGAGTCGGCCTCGCGAACGTTCGCGAGCGCATCGCTGCCTTGTTTGGCGGTCGGGGCCGGTTCACGCTCGAGAACGCGCCGCCCGCAGGCGCCCGCGCGACGATCGAGATTCCCGCGAACGCCGCCTGAGCCGGAACCACCGATGCCGACCGCGCTGATCGCCGAAGACGAGCCGCTGCTGCGCGCACAGCTCAAGTCGCGCCTTGCCGATGCGTGGCCCGAGCTCGCCATCGTCGGCGAGGCCGTCAATGGCGAGGAGGCGATCGCACTCGCCGATTCTCTGCGCCCGGACTTTGCGTTTCTCGACATCCGGATGCCGGTCAAGACCGGGCTCGACGTCGCACGCGCGATCTCGCCGCGCTGCCATGTCGTGTTCGTCACCGCCTACGACGAATACGCCGTCGCGGCCTTCGAGGCAGGCGCCGTCGACTATGTATTGAAGCCGCCGACCCCGGAGCGCATCGCGAAGGTCGTGGCCCGGCTCAAGGGCCGGCTCACGCTCGCCCCGCTGGACCTGACCGCACTGCTTGCGCGACTCGCGGCGCGCGAGGATGGCCCCGGTCCGCTCAACTGGATTCGGGCGTCCCTCGGCGCGTCGATGAAGATGATCGCCGTCGCCGACGTCGTCTATTTCCAGGCCGAGGACAAGTACACCAAGGTCGTCACCACCGACGGTGAGGCGCTGATCCGCAAGCCGATCAAGGAACTCTTCGACGAGCTCGACAGCGAGACGTTCTGGCAGGTTCATCGCGGCACGATCGTGAATCTGCGCGCCATCGCCCGCGTGGACCGCGACTGGCGCGATCAGCCCGTGATCACGTTGAAGGACCGCGCCGAGAAGCTGACCGTCAGCCGCACGTTTGCGCACCGGTTCAAGGCGATGTAACGTCGCCCGGTGCGAGGCAACGTCGAGGCCGCCTGCGGGCGGCCTTTCCTCTTTCCCGTCGTGGCGCCGCGCGCAGCGTAACGGTGCGGTCGCTGGCGTTCATCGGGCGGCATGCCACCCGGTTCATGGCGGGCGGGCTGCTGCTCGGCATCGTCTTTCCGCCGCTCGCCGCTGCTCGCCAAGCCGCTGCTCGTCCCCACCCTGCTGATTCCGCTGACGCTGGCGCTCGTTCGCCTTGACTGGCACGCCGCGGCCGCCTATCGGAAGCGCCCGCTGCTCGTCGCCGCCCTCCTCGTCTGGTTGCTCGTGATCTCGCCCCTCTTGGTCTGGCTCGCGACGGCGCTGCTGCAGCCACTCGGGCTTCCGGCAACGCTGCGACAGGCACTCGTACTGATGGCCGCCTCCTCCCCGATCGTCTCCAGCGTCGCCATCGCGCTGATCGTGGGCCTCGATGCGACGCTGGCCATCGTCGCGGTACTGCTCGCGACCGCGCTGGTCCCATTGACGCTTCCGCCGGTCGCCCTGGCACTGCTCGGTCTCACGCTCGACATCGGCCTTGCCGCATTCATGGCCCGTCTGGGCCTGCTCGTGGGGAGCGCGTTCGTCGCGGCATGGGCGCTGCGCCGCTGGATACCCGCCTCGGAATTGGCGGCGCGGACCGACCTGCTCGACGGTCTGACCGTGGTCAACCTGCTCCTCTTCGGGCTTGCGATCATGGACGGCGTGACTGCCTACGCGTACGCGCGGCCGGCGTACGTGGGTGCTGCCGTCCTCGCCGCCTTTGTCTTCAACCTGCTGCTTCAGGCCGCCGGAACGCTCGCATTCGGCCGCCTCTCCCGACGCGCGGCGCTGACGGCAGGGCTGTTATCGGGGAACTGCAACATGGGGCTCGTGCTGGTTGCGCTGCAGGGCAAGGCGGAATTCGACGTCACGGTGTTCTTTGCACTCGCGCAGATCCCCATGTACGTGCTGCCGGCGGTACTCGAACCGGTTTACCGGCAACTGCTGCGACGGGAGGCCAAGTCGCGGTAAAATGCTGGTTTTTTTGGCGAACTTCCCTTGACCATCGAACTGCAGACGACGATCGACCGCGCGTGGGACGTGCGCACCGAGCTATCCCCCGCCAATGCGCCCGCCGCGATTCGCGACGCCGTGGCGCACGTGATCTCCGAACTCGACGCCGGACGGCTGCGCGTGGCCGAAAAGTCCGGCGGCCGCTGGACCGTCCACCAGTGGATCAAGAAGGCGGTCCTGCTTTCGTTCCGGCTGGCCGACAATGCTCCGATCGGCCTCGCCGGACCGGAGGTGCCGTTCCGGTTCTACGACAAGGTGCCGACCAAATTCGCGCAGTTCGACGCCGCCGCGTTCGCCGCCGCCGGCGTGCGGGTCGTGCCGCCCGCCGTCGCCCGGCGCGGCGCCTTCGTCGCGAAGAACGTCGTGCTGATGCCCTCGTACGTGAACATCGGTGCCTACGTCGACGAGGGGACGATGGTCGACACCTGGGCGACGGTCGGTTCGTGCGCGCAGATCGGCAGGAACGTCCACCTGTCCGGCGGAGTCGGCATCGGCGGCGTGCTCGAGCCGCTGCAGGCGAATCCGACGATCATCGAGGACAATTGTTTCATCGGTGCCCGCTCCGAAGTGGTCGAAGGCGTCATCGTCGAGGAGAATTCCGTTCTGGGGATGGGCGTGTTCATCGGCCAGAGCACGAAGATCTACAACCGCGCAACCGGTGAAGTGAGCTACGGACGGGTGCCGGCCGGCTCCGTCGTCGTCGCCGGATCGCTGCCCTCGGGCGAAGGGGGCTGCCATCTCTATTGCGCCGTCATCGTCAAGCAAGTCGACGCGAAGACGCGCTCGAAGACGAGCATCAACGAGCTTCTGCGCGCGTGAGAGCAATGTCGGTTCGCCTGAAGTCGCCGGAGGAGATCGCGAAGATGCGCGTGGCGGGTCGCCTTGCCGCCGAGCTGCTCGACTACCTGACCCCGCACGTGCAGCCCGGGGTGACCACCGGCGAACTCGACCGCATCGCGCACGACTATCAGGTCAACATCCAGCAGGTCATTCCGGCGACGCTCAACTACCAGCCGCCCGGGCACACACCCTACCCGGCCTCGATCTGCACGTCGGTGAACCACGTCGTCTGCCATGGCATTCCCGGCGACAAGAAGTTGAAGCCCGGCGACATCATCAACATCGACGTCACGGTGATCAAGGACGGCTTCCACGGCGACTCCAGCCGGATGTTCTTCGTCGGCACGCCGTCGATCCAGGCGCGCCGGCTGGTCGAGACCACGTACGCGGCGATGTGGCGCGGCATCCGCGCGGTGGCGCCCGGTGCGCACCTGGGGGACATCGGCCACACGATTCAGAGATTCGCCGAAAGCCACGGCTTTTCGGTGGTCCGCGAATTCTGCGGCCACGGCATCGGCGCCCAGTTCCACGAGGAGCCGCAGGTCCTCCACTACGGGCGTCCGGGAACGGGCCTGACGCTGATCGAGGGCATGATCTTCACCATCGAGCCGATGATCAACGCCGGCCGCGCGGCGATCCGCAGCAAGGGAGACGGTTGGACGATCGTCACCGCCGACCATTCGCTGTCGGCGCAATGGGAGCACACGGTGCTCGTCACGGGCAGCGGGTACGAGGTGCTCACGGTGTCGGCGGGAACGCCGCCGCCACCGCCCGTCGATTGACGTCGTCGCGACCACGATGAGCGCCGCTGCACCGGCTTCGCTGTCCGCCGCCATCGAGGCGGCGCCCGGCCCGCAGCGCTGGCGCGAGGAGTTGAAATCCGGCCGCGCCGCGCTACGCGCGGCGTTCCGTGCCCGGCCCGACACGCCGCGACTGCTGCGCGAGCACGCGCGCCTCGTCGACCGCGTGCTCGCCGGCGTCTGGTCGGCGATGGGAGGTCCCGTGACGGCCGCGCTGGTCGCGGTCGGCGGCTACGGGCGCGGGCAGCTCTTCCCGCATTCCGACGTCGACGTCCTGATCCTGCTGCCCGCGCCGCTCGACGAAGCCGGCACCGGTTTCGTCGAGCGGTTCGTCGGAATGCTCTGGGACATCGGTCTCGAAACGGCGCACAGCGTGCGCACGATCGCCGAATGCGAGGCCGAGATGGCGGCCGACATCACGATCCGCACGAGCCTGCTCGAGCACCGGCGCCTGGCCGGCTCGCGGGTGCTCTACGACGCGTTTCGCAAGGCGTTCGCAGCCGCGATGGATGTCCGGGCGTTCTACGAGGGCAAGATGCTCGAGCAGCAGCAGCGCCACCTCAAGTATCACGACACCGCGTACAACCTCGAGCCCAACGTCAAGGAAAGCCCGGGGGGGCTGCGCGACCTGCAGACCGTATTGTGGATCGCGCGCGCCGCGGGTCTCGGACGAGCATGGCGCGAGCTCGCCAAGGCCGGCCTCATCACGATGCAGGAAGCGCGGACGGTTTCGCGACAGGAACGCTTCATCGGTGCGCTGCGTGTGCGGCTCCACTATCTGGCCGGCCGGCGCGAGGACCGCCTCGTGTTCGACCAGCAGAACGCGCTGGCGCGGGAGATCGGCCTGTCCGACACGCCGACCCGGCGCGCCAGCGAGCAGCTGATGCAGCGCTACTATCGTGCGGCGAAGCTCGTGCGCCAGGTCAACGTCATCCTGCTGCAGAATCTCCATGCCCGGCTGTTGCCGATCCCGGTGGAGCCGGTGCCGATCGACGACGATTTCTTCGCGATCGACGAGCTCCTGCACATTCGCGACGAGAAATTGTTCGAGCGGCGACCTTCCGCGATGCTCGACGCGTTTCTGACGATGCAGCGGCATCCCGAGCTCAAGGGGATGTCGGCGCGCACGCTGCGCGCGCTGTGGCGCAATCGCGACCGGATCGACGCCTCGTTCCGCCGCGACCCGGAAAACCGCGCCCGCTTCATCCAGATGTTCCGCGAGCCGCGCGGCTTGACGCACGAGCTGCGCCGGATGAACCTCTACGGGATCCTCGGCAGGGTGCTGCCCGCGTTCGGCCGCATCGTCGGGCAGATGCAGCACGACCTCTTCCACGTCTACACGGTGGACGAGCACATCCTGATGGTGATCCGCAACCTGCGCCGCTTCACCGAGGCGCAGCACGCGCACGAGTACCCGCTGTGCTCGCGGCTCATCACCGACTTCGCGCGCCGGGAGGTGCTCTACCTCGCCGGGCTGTTCCACGACATCGCCAAGGGGCGCGGCGGCGACCATTCGGCGCTCGGCCAGCGCGATGCGCGGCGCTTCTGCCGCGCGCACGGCCTTGCGCGGGAGGACGCCGAGCTCGTCGCGTGGCTCGTCGCGCAGCACCTCACGATGTCCGCCACCGCGCAGAAACAGGACGTCTCCGATCCTGACGTGGTGGCCGCCTTCGCGGCCAAGGTCGGCACCGAGCGCCGCCTGGTCGCCCTCTACCTGCTGACCGTGGCCGACATCCGCGGCACGAGCCCGAAAGTCTGGAACGCGTGGAAGGCGCAGCTGCTCGAGGACCTCTTCCGCGCGACACGGCTGCATCTGGCTGCCGTGGCGGGTGGCGCGACGCTCGCCGACAGCCTGGGCGAGCGGCAAGTCGAGGCGCGGCGGCTGCTGCGGCTGTACGCGATACCGGAGCGGGCCGAGGAGGCATTGTGGAACCAGCTCGACAACGTCTACTTCCAGCGCCACACCGCCGACGAGATCGCCTGGCACGCGCGGCACCTCTACTACCGCGTCGACCGAACCGTGCCGGTGGTCCGTGCGCGGCTGTCGCGCGACGGGGCCGGCCTGCAGGTGCTGATCTACCTGCCCGACCAGAAGCAGCTCTTCGCCCGCATCTGCGGTTTCTTCGGACGGCGGGGATTGTCGATCCTGGACGCGAAGATCCACACGACGCGGCACGGTTTCGCCCTCGACACGTTCGCCGTCCATGATCCGGCGAGCCCGCACACGTCGTACCGCGACACGATCCAGTACGTCGAGTTCGAACTGAAGCGCGTGCTCGAGGAGCAACGGCCGCTCGAGCCGCCGACGGCCGGACGGGTGAGTCGGCATCTTCGCCATTTCCCGCTCTCCCCCGACGTCGAGATCTCGCCCGACGACAAGGGCACGCACTACATCCTGGAGATCGTCGCCGGCGACCGCCCGGGTCTGCTCGCCGGCATCGCCTATACGCTGGCGAGCGCCGACGTCAACGTGGCGAGCGCGAGGATCAACACCCTGGGCGAGCGCGCCGAGGACGTCTTCCTCATCGACGGCGCACCCTTGCACGACGAGCAGTCGCTGCTGCGGCTCGAGACGGCGCTATACGAGCAGCTGCGGGTCGTAGGGCTCACTCCTCGCCTGTCACGTCGGGGAACAGCATGTCCGTGAAGCCGAAGCGCGACATGTCGCGCATCCGCATCGGATAGAGAATGCCGAGGAGGTGGTCGCACTCGTGCTGGACAACCCGCGCATGGAAGCCGGAAACGTCGCGGCGGATCGGTCGACCGGACGGATCGAAGCCCTCGTAGCGCAGCCGCGAGTACCGGGGTACGAGTCCGCGCAGTCCCGGGACCGAAAGGCAGCCTTCCCAGTCCTCTTCGATGTCCGGGGCGAGCGGCGTGAGCACCGGATTGACGAGCTCGGTATAGGGCACCGGCTCGGCGTCCGGATAGCGCGGGCTGCGCTCGACGCCGAAGATCACGACCTGCAGCAAGACGCCGATCTGCGGCGCCGCCAGGCCCGCGCCGTTCTGCGCGTCCATCGTGTCGCGCAGGTCCTGCAGCAGCGCGTCCAGTTCGGGCGTGCCGAAGGTCTCCACCGGGCGCGAGCGCTGGAGAAGGCGAGGATCGCCCATGCGCAGCACGTCGCGGATCATCGGCGTTCCCCGTCGATCCGCGGTGCCACGTGCTCGAGCAGCGTGCGAACCTTTTCCATGCCGCTCTCCAGCACGCGCAGCATCCCGTCCAGCGAAATCTGCTGTGCCGATTCGCCGCGCCCGGCGGCGTGGTTGACCACCACGCAGATCGCCGCGTACGGCAACTCGAGTTCGCGCGCGAGGGCGGCTTCCGGCATGCCGGTCATGCCGACCAGCGTGGCGCCGTCGCGGTCCATCCGGTCGATCTCGGCGGCGGTTTCGAGGCGCGGACCGGACACCGCGCCGTAGACGCCGCCGTCGACCAGCCCGATCCCGGCCGCGGCGGCGGCCGCGAGGCACCGGGCGCGCAGTTCCGGCGTGTACGGATGGGTGAAGTCGACGTGGACCACCTTCTGGTCGCCGCCGTCGAAGAACGACAGATCTCGACCGTGCGTGTAGTCGATCAGCTGGTGAGGCACCACCAGGTCGCCCGGGTGGGCGTCGCGGATGCCGCCGACCGAGGCGACCGCCAGCACGGCGGTCACGCCGCAGTTCTTGAGCGCCCACAGGTTCGCGCGATAGTTGACCCGATGCGGCGGAATCGTGTGGCCGTGGCCGTGCCGGGCGAGGAAGACCGCATCGCGGCCGGCGATCTGCCCGAAGAGCAGCGCCGAGGAGGGCTCGCCGTAGGGCGTGCGCACCACCTCGCGATGGGCGACGGAGAGGGTCGACAGGCGGGTCAGGCCGCTGCCGCCGATGATTGCAAGCATGGAATTTGCATGGGATTGGGTTTCAGGGCGTAGGCGGGTCCGGGCGGCGTCACCGCTTCGGGCCGGCCACTGGAATGCAGCTGCGGAACCAGGGCCTCGGCGGCGGGGTGGAACTTCCCGTCAATTCATGACATTATCATGCAATCTTGCGATGCCGGTTCAAACGCCGGCGTCGGCCCACATTCTAGCGGGGAACGTGTCCATGTACCTCGACCGGTTGTTCCGTCTGATGGCCGAAAAGCAGGCGTCGGACCTGTTCATCTCCTGCGGCGCTCCGATCAACATCAAGATCAACGGCGTGGTGCAACCGATCTCGACGCAGCCGATGGACGTCGAGACCGTGCGCAAGATTGCCTACGAGCTCATGTCCAAGGACCAGGTGCGCGAGTTCGAGAACTCGATGGAGATGAACATCTCCTACCTCGACCGCGATGTCGGCAACTTCCGGATCAACATCTTCCGCCAGCGCGGCACGATCTCGCTCGTCATCCGTTTCGTCCGCAGCACCATCCCGACGTTCGACCAGCTGCGCCTGCCGCCGGTGCTGCTCGACATCGTCAGCGAGCGGCGCGGACTGGTGCTGATCGCAGGGGCGACGGGTTCCGGCAAGTCGACGACGCTGGCCGCGATGATCGACCACCGGAACACGACCCGGTCGGGGCACATCCTCACCATCGAGGATCCGATCGAATACCTGTTCCAGCACAAGCAGAGCCTCGTGAATCAGCGCGAGATCGGCGTGGACACGCAGAGCTTCAAGATCGCTCTGGAGAACGCGCTGCGCGAGGCTCCCGACCTGATCATGATCGGCGAGATCCGCGACCGCGAGACGATGCAGCAGGCGCTGCTGCATACGCTCACCGGGCACCTCTGCCTCGCCACGCTGCACGCGAACAACAGCTATCACGCGATGTCGCGGATCATCAATCTGTTCCCGTACGACGCGCGCTCGGGCCTCCTGTCCGACCTGTCGATCGGACTCCGTGCGATCATCTGCCAGCGCCTCGTCCGCAACAAGGACGGCGCGCTGCAACCGGCCGTGGAGATCCTGCTCAACACGTCGCTCATCGCCGAGCTCATCAAGAACGGCGAGATCGTGCAGATCAAGGAGGCGATGGAGCAGTCGCTCTACCCGGGATCGCAGACCTTCGAGCAGGCGCTGTGCCGGCTCTATCTCGACGGCGTCGTCGCCTATGACGAGGCGATGTCCGCGTCCGATTCTCCGACCAACCTCGCCTGGCTGATCAACCAGAGTTCGCCGACTGCGCGCGTCGAGAACGTGCCGAGCAGCGGCGCCGGCGCTCCGCGGCGCCAGGGCACCGACTTCGCCTCGATGCAGATCGAGCCGGACATGCTCGACCGCGCGCACTGACGCAAGGCACGGCCGCGCGGGCGTGAACCGTGCATTTGCTACCATTGGCCGCATGGACGTTGCCGCTTCACCCGCGCGGGCGGCCGGATGCGATGCGACGCTGGCCCTCGCCCGCGCGCTGATCGCGCGCCGGTCGCTCACCCCCGACGACGCTGGCTGCCAGGCGCTCATCGCCGCTCGCCTGGCGCGATTCGGCTTTCGCGCCGAGACGATCGTGTGCAATGGGGTCACCAACCTCTGGCTACGGCGGGGCGCGGAGCGCCCGCTCGTCTGCTTCGCCGGCCACACCGACGTGGTGCCGACCGGCCCGCGCGACGGCTGGGACAGCGACCCGTTCGAACCGGTGGAGCGCGACGGATGGCTGTACGGTCGTGGCGCCGCCGACATGAAGGGCTCGCTGGCCGCGTTCGTGACGGCGATCGAGGACCTGCTGACCGCCCTACCGGCCCCCCCGGGTTCGCTCGCGTTGCTGCTGACCTCCGACGAGGAAGGGCCTTCGATCGACGGTACCGTGAAGGTCGTCGACAAGCTCGCCGCGGCCGGCGAGAGGATCGATTACTGCATCGTCGGCGAGCCGACGTCGGTCGAGGTGCTGGGCGACATGATCAAGAACGGCCGCCGCGGCACGCTCTCCGGCACGCTGACCGTCAATGGCATCCAGGGACACGTCGCGTATCCGCACCTCGCCCGCAATCCGATTCACCTCGTGGCCCCTGCGCTCGCGGAGCTGGCCGCGACAACCTGGGACGAGGGCAACGCGTATTTCCCGCCGACGACCTGGCAATGCTCGAACATTCACGCCGGCACCGGCGCGACGAACGTGATTCCGGGCAGCGTCGAGGTGCTGTTCAATTTCCGCTACTCGACGGCCAGCACGAAGGAATCGCTGCAGCAGCGCTTCGAGGACGTCCTGCGCCGTCACGGGCTCGATTTCCGGATCGCGTGGACCGGCTGGGGCAAGCCCTACCTGACGCCGAAAGGGCGGCTGGTCGAGGTCGCGGCAGCTGCGGTGCGTGACGTGACCGGCGTCACGCCCGAGCTCTCGTGCACGGGCGGAACGTCCGACGGGCGGTTCATCGCCGACATCTGCGCCGAGGTCGTCGAGCTCGGGCCCGTCAACGCGACCATCCACAAACTCAACGAACGCGTACTGGCGGCCGACCTGCCGCGGCTGTCGGCAGTCTATCGCGGCATCCTCGAGCGCCTGCTGCCGCGGCGCTGACCCCCATGTCGGCGCCGCCCATCCACGATCTCGTCACGCTTCGCGACTGGCTGCGCTGGGCGGTGACCCGCTTCGGCGAGGCGCAGCTCGCTTTCGGCCACGGCACCACGAATGCCTACGACGAGGCGGCCTATCTGCTCCTGCACGCGCTGCACCTGCCGCTCGACCGTCTCGAACCGTTTCTCGATGCGCGGCTGTCGCAGCCGGAACGGCTGCAGCTCGCCACGCTCCTTGAGCGCCGCATCGACCAGCGCGTGCCCGCCGCATATCTGACGCACGAGGCCTGGCTGGGCGAGTTCCGCTTCTATGTCGACGAGCGGGTGATCATTCCCCGCTCCTTCATCGCGGAGCTCGTTCCCGGTGGCATTGCCGCCTATGTCGGGGCGCCCGAGCGTGTGAAAGCCGCGCTGGACCTTTGCACCGGCTCCGGATGCCTTGCCATCCTGCTCGCCCATGCCTACCCGGAGGCCGACGTCGACGCCGTCGATATTTCGTCCGACGCGCTCGCGGTCGCCCAGCGCAACGTCAGCGACTACGGTCTGGCCGACCGCGTCAACCTCCTGCGCTCGGACCTCTTCGCCAATCTGGTGGACAAGTCATACGATCTCATCATCAGCAATCCGCCCTACGTGGCTGCCGCGGGGATGGAAGAGCTGCCGGCGGAGTACCGGCACGAGCCGGAGCTGGCACTGGCCGGAGGCGAAGACGGTCTCGATGCGGTGCGCACGATCGTCGCGGACGGCCCGCGTTATCTCAACCCGAGTGGCGTGCTGGTCGTCGAGATCGGCCACAACCGGGCGGCCGTCGAGGCAGCATTTCCGCGGCTGCCGTTCGTGTGGCTCGAGACGGCAACCAGCGGCGACAGCGTTTTTCTGCTGACCCGCCAGGACCTGGTCGCCGGCCGGCGCGCCCAGGCCTAAGCGAGCCCGAAGAAGTCGCGGATCCGCCGCAGAATCTCCTCCGCGCGCCCCGAAGCCTGCCGCGCCCTTGCTTCGGCGCTCGCGGCCTGCAGCGTCGCGTCGTTGGCCATCTGGCGTTCCACGATGACTTTCGACAGCGCATCGGCCAGCTCGGGACGCGCGCGCAGGACCGCGTCGAAGCCGGCCTTGTCGAGCCGGTAGCACAGGGCGTCGCCGTCGGCGATCACCGTTGCCGTTCGCGCCTGGCCCGTGAGCAGGCCCATCTCACCGAAATGCGCCGGAGCATCGAGCGTCGCAAGCCTCGTGCGCGGCCCCCGGCGCCCATCGGCCTCGATCTCGTCGCGATAGATGACCACCCGTCCCTGCGCGAGCACGTACAGCGACTCCGCCATCTCGCCCTGTTCGGAGATCACATCGTGACGCACGTAGGGACAGGTCGTCAGCTCGGAGGCGAGCGCGCGCTGCTCCGGATCCGTCATGGTCGCGAAGAGGGCGAGACGCGCGAGGACGACCTGCCGCGCATCGATTTCCCGCATCTGCAGCTGTGCGGCGTCGATCGCCTCCTTGGTGACGAGGACGCGGTGTGGATAGGGTATTTCCAGATTGTGGCGCGCCAGGGCGGCGACGATGTGAACGCGGATCTGCGAATCCGTCCACTCGTCGTGCACGAGGTCGGTGAGCCAGTACCGAGCCACGAAACGCACGCCGTTGTCTTCGAACCCGGCGCACAGCACCGTGATCGGCGGCTCGGTTGCAACGTTGCGGATCTCGGTGCGGCGAAGCGCGCCCTCGATCATCGTGATGATGCGGCTCGGCGGGACCCCGAAGGCGACGTTGAACTCGATCTTCCGACGCCACGGAACGTGATCATCGCCGCGGCGTGCCAGCACGGTGACCCGGTTGTTCATCATCTGCGCGTTCGGGATCATGACGGTCTCGCCGTTGTTCGTCGCGACCGCGACGCAGCGCCAGCGGATGCCGATGACCTGCCCTGCGACTCCCGGGCCCGAAGCGCCCTGGCCCGGTCCGCCGTCGACGCGGATCCAGTCGCCGATCCGGCAGGTGTTGTCCATCTGCAGCGCGATCCCGCCCCAGAGGTTGTTGAAGGTCGCCTGCAGCGAGAACGCGATCGCGCCGGTGATGACCGCCGAGGTGGTGATGATGCTGGCCAGGTTCACGCCCGCTGCGTTCATCCGGTAGAGCCCGTAGATGACGAGCACGACGGCCAGCAACACCTCGGCGAGGATCTTCGGCATGCCGAGCTTGCCCAGCGCCGCCTCGAACGCGAACATCACCGCAATGCGGATCACCCCGATCGCCAGGATCGCCAGCGCAGTCTCACGCAGCACGCCGAGCATGGTTTCGCTGTGGATGCCGCCGCCGTAGTGCGCCAGAGCCAGCAGCCCACCCATGCCGACGACGACGACGAACAGCAGCGTGACGATCGCCGTGCGCAGGTCACGCCGCAGCCATGCGGTCAGGACCGCAAGCACGAGAGCTGCCGGACGCGAAATATCCGGCGGCGAGAATCAGACCTTGGTCGGGCATGGCGAGAATGGGCGCGGCGAGGGCGCGTGCGGGACGGGACGAAGGGTAGCGCGTTATGCGGCGCAGGCGCCAGCCCGCATGCGGGAGCCGCCTGTGCGCGCGCCATCGGCGCTGCGACGTCGTGGCCGGTCTGCCCCGGCGCGAGTCGGTTGCCGCCGGAGCGGCGGTGCGCGAGCGCTCGACAGGGGCAAGGCTAGAATGACGGCACGCGCCGCGCGCCGCACGTCCATTGCCGGCCTCTGGAGAGCCGCATGTCCCCCATCCCCCGTACCGGCGGCGAAATTCTCGTCGCCAACCTGCTTGCGCAAGGCGTCACGCACGCGTTCTGCGTCCCCGGTGAGAGCTACCTCGCCGTGCTCGACGCGCTGTACGACGTCCGCGACCGGATTGAGCTCATCGTCTGCCGGCACGAAGGCGGCGCGGCGACGATGGCGGAGGCCTTCGGCAAGCTGACCGGGCGTCCGGGCGTGGCGCTGGTGACCCGCGGGCCTGGTGCGTCCAACGCTTGCATCGGGATCCACACGGCCGCGCAGGATTCCACGCCGATGGTCCTGCTGGTCGGCCAGGTCGGTGGCGACTTCGTCGACCGCGAGGCCTTCCAGGAGATCGACTATCGGCGCATGTACGGCAGCGTGGCCAAATGGGTGGCGCAGATCGATCGCGCCGAACGCGTCCCGGAGTACGTTGCCCGGGCGTGGCGGGTCGCGATGTCGGGACGTCCGGGTCCCGTGGTCCTGGCGCTGCCCGAGGACATGCTGACCGCGCGTGCGGTCTGTGCCGATGCAGGCCGGGTCGACGCGGTCACCGCGACGCCGTCGGCGGCGGAGATCGCGGCGGCACGCGCGCTCCTTGCGAATGCGCGCCACCCGCTGGTCATCGTCGGCGGCAGCCGCTGGGATGCGCCGGCCTGCGCGGCGCTGCGCCGATTCGCCGAAGTCCATGCGCTTCCCGTTGCGTGCGCCTTCCGCAGCCAGGATCTGTTCGACAATCGGCACCCGAACTATGCCGGCGACGTCGGCATCGCGATCAACCCACGCCTCGCTGCGCGGGTGCGCGACGCCGACGTGCTCCTCGTCATCGGCGAGCGGCTGGGCGAGATGACCACCTCCGGCTACACGCTCCTCGACGCTCCCCGGCCGCGGCAGACGCTGATCCACGTTCATCCGGGGGCCGACGAGGTCGGACGCGTGTACCATCCGGCGCTCGCCATCGCCGCGACACCCGGCGCCTTTCTCGAGGCAATGGACGGTATGACTGCGCTCGATGTCACGGCATGGTCCGGTTCGGCGGCCGCCGCGCATGCCGACTACACGGCGTGGCAAGCCCCGCGCCCCGTGCCCGGCGCCGTCGACCTGTGGCAGATCGTCGCGTGGCTGGACCAGCGGCTCCCCGACGACGCGATCCTCACCAACGGCGCGGGCAACTATACGACCTGGCTGCACCGGATCTTCCGCTACCGCGGATTCCGGACGCAGCTCGCCCCGTACTCCGGCGCCATGGGCTATGCCGTGCCGTCGGCCATTGCCGCCAAGGCGGCGCACCGCGACCGGATCGTCATCTCCTGGAACGGCGATGGCTGCTTTCAGATGAACGGCCAGGAGCTCGCCACCGCCGTGCAGTACGACCTCGCGGTGATCTTCGTCGTCGTCGACAACGGCATGTACGGGACCATCCGCATGCACCAGGAGCGCAATTACCCGGCGCGCGTTTCCGGAACCGGCCTGGTCAATCCCGATTTCGCGGCGCTTGCCCGCGCCTGCGGCGCCCACGGCGAAACCGTGGCGCGGACCGACGAATTCATGCCCGCGTTCGAGCGCGCGCTCGCGGCGAACCGGCCGGCCCTGCTGCACGTGAAGCTCGACCCGCAGGCGTTGACGCTCGGTGCGTCGCTGGATGCGTTGCGGGCGCAGGGCCTGGCCGCCGCCGCGCGGTCGTGACGGGCCCCGCGCGCAACGCGCGTCTTACTTGCCGGCCAGCAGCAGCTTCCGCGCCCGCGCCAGTTCCCTGCGCTTGGCCGTGTCAACGGCAGGATAGGCGAGGTCCAGCTTCTCCAGCGCCTCGACGATCGCCGCGGCCACGACCAGCCGGGTGAACCACTTGTTGTCCGCCGGAACGACGAACCACGGCGCGTGCTTGGCCGCGGTGGCCGCGATCGCCTGGTCGTACGCATTCATGTAGTCGTTCCAGTATTGCCGCTCGGTCACGTCCGCGGAGGAGAACTTCCAGTTCTTGTCGGGCTGGTCGAGGCGCTCGAGAAAGCGCCGCTTCTGCTCCTTGCGCGACACGTTGAGAAAAAACTTGAGCACGAGCACGCCGTTGCGCGCGAGGTAGCGTTCGAAGGCTGCGATGTCCTCGAGGCGTTCATCCCAGACCTTGCGGGTGACGAGATGCGGAGGGAGTTTCTGGGCGCCCAGCAGCGCCTCGTGGACGCGCACGACGAGGACTTCCTCGTAGTACGAACGGTTGAAGATGCCGATCCGGCCGCGCTCGGGCAGGCAGCGCATCGCGCGCCAGAGGAAGTCGTGGTCCAGCTCCTCGGCCGAGGGCTGCTTGAACGAATAGACCTGGCAGCCCTGCGGATTTATGCCCGACATCACGTGCTTGATCGTGCCGTCCTTGCCTGCGGCGTCCATGGCCTGGAACACCAGCAACACCGACCAGCGGTCCTGTGCGTAGAGCTTGTCCTGCTCCTCGGCCAGCCACTGCACGCCCTTGGCGAGCATTTCCTTCGCGCCGGGCTTGTCCTCGGAGCCCAGCCCGCCGGTGGCACCGGGATCGAAATCGCGCAGACGGAAGTTCTTGCCCTTCGTGACCCGGTACGGGTCGATGAACTCGCGCACGGGCGCGATGATTTCCTTGCGTGGCACAGTACCCTCCCGGCGGCGTTCGCGTTCTCGGTCGAGGACGGCTACTTGCCCGCGACCGCCTTCTTCGGATCCGCGGCGGCGTCCTTCTTCGCCGGCTCCACGGCTGCCGGCGCAGGTGCGGCCGCCGCGGCCTTTGCGGGCTCGACGTTGAGATCGAGTTCGGGCCACTTGCGCCCGTGACAGGCCGGATTCGAGCAGAAGCTGCCACCATCGGAGCCCCACTTGATCGCGCCGTGGCACATCGTGCACGAGCTGTCGAGCTTGAACCGATGCTCGCGCATCCAGTTAGCCTCGTTGTGGCTGTCCGGCGGCGTGAGGCCCGGCGAGACCGTCGAGGCGACGGTCTTCAGATCGCCGTTGACGCTGACCTGCGGAATGTCGTGGCACAGCGTGCACTGCAGCCGGATCGCCTCGCCCTTGTCATTGAAATGCTTGCCGTCGTGACAGCGGAAGCAGCCCGGGAAGTCCTTGTGTCCGACGTGGTTCGGGAACGATTTCCAGCTCAGGTCCTTGGCTTCGAATTCGGACAGCTCGAGGACGGCCAGCATCGCCTTCGCGAACTGGTCCTCGGCCTTCTTCACGTCGGGCTTGAGCTCGCCCTTGGGCGCGGCGTCGGCAATGATCTTCTGGAAGGTCGGCACCTGATCCTCCATCGGACCGTGCAGCGTCGACGCCTTTTCGATGATGGCCAGTGCACGGGTCTTGATCGACGGCAGGTTGCGGTCGATACGCCCGTCCTGGATCGCGTCGTCGACGCGATCGGCGGGATTCCGGAAGGGGTGGCCCGCCGCATTGTGGCAGTCCACACATTCCATCAGCCGCTTCGTCTTCTGTTCCGTGTCGGCGCGGCTGACCTTGCTCGCCGCGTCGAAGTACGTCACCGTCTTGCCGTCCTTGTCCGTGATCCGGACCCAGGGGATCGTGCGCTTCTGCGCGTCGTCGCTGACGTACTCGACCTTCTGCTCGATGTGCCAGTGGATGCCGCGCGTGGCTTTCTCGCGGGCTTCGCCGCTGCCGGTGTGGACGATCAGCCGGGTGCGCGTCTCGGTGTTCTTCGGGTCGTCACCGTAATGAACCTTGATCCGCACCTTGTCGTCGTGATTGACCGACGGCCAGTGGCAGCCTTCGCAGGAATCGCGTGCCGGGCGCAGCGTGGTCGCGTGGAGCGGACGCTTGTATCCGGTGAACATCCCGAGCAATTCGTGGTAGTGCGCCGCCTTCAGGGTCATCAGCTGCAGCGTGGGCAGCCGGCCCATGTGGCACTCGACACACTGGACCCGGGCATGGGCATAAACCGCGTAGGCCCGCGGCTCCTCGGGGTGGACCGCGTGGCAGTTGTTGGTGCAGAACGCGTTGCTGTTGCTGTACTCCCACGCGACGATGCCGCCGGCGCCCAGGACGGCCAGCGCAACGGCGCCGAGGACGATCGTCATCGCCGCGCCCAGCATGAACGTACGACGTCCCAACGTGATCTTCATCCTCGACTCCCCCTCGTTGCGCTGCGAACTGCGCCGACGGCTCCGGTGCCGCTTACGACCTGCCGTTGCCTCCGCCTGCAAAAAGAGGGCCGACAGCCGGCCCCCGGGATCCGCGGGGAACCGCCGACGGCGATTCCCCGATGCAGTATACCTAGAACATGCTGTAGACGATGAGCACGATCGCGACGATGCCGAGCGCAAGTGCCGTGCCGCCGACGACCCAGCCGAACCACCGCGCTTCATTCGTGGGAGGGGTGGTTTCCTTCCCGGCGAGCCGGCCTTCGCGAACCAGGCGATCGTATTCGATCCGACGCTCATCTATCAACTCATGTTCCGGAATCCGTCCGGTAAATATCACCGTGTCCATCGGAAACTTCCGTGGCCGCAGATGACCGTTGAAGAAATGGAACGTGAAGATGAAGCCCACCGCGAGCAGCGCTTCCTCGCCGTGCACCAGTGCTGCGATGTTGAACATCCAGCCGGGCAGAAGGTTGGCGAAGAACACGGGGAACCACAGCAGCAGGCCCGAGCCGCCGATGATGAACATCCCCCAGAACACCGCCCAGTAGTCGAACTTCTCCCAGTAGGTCCAGCGATCGAACTGCGGCTGCGGCCCGCGGCCGATGAACCACTTGAAATTGCGCCAGATGTCGATGATGTCCTGCGGCTGCGGCACCATCGAGTCCGGGCCCCACAGCATGCCCATGACGTTGCCGCGCGCGAACGCCCTCCCGAACACCATCACGACGTGGCTGGTGAAGACGACGATCATCACGAACGCACAGATCCGGTGGATGAGCCCGGCGCCCTCGAAGCCGCCGAGGATGCGTGCGAGCGTCGCGGCCCATGGCCGGTCGGAGAAGATCAGCGGCAAGCCGCTCAGCGCGCAGCCGACGAAGGTCAGCATCAGCAGCGCGTGCAGGACGCGCTCGATCGGCGTGAAGCGCCGGTAGTAGCGTTGCCTGGCGCTGCCGGCCCCGACACCGGCCGCCGCAGCGACCGCGTTACCCGTAGCGATCGACATCAGTGCCCCTCTTTGCTGTTTCCGTCACCGTGGCCCGAGCGACCTCCGGCGAACCGTTCGCGCAACTCGCGATAGAACCAGAACACGGTGTGGATGCCGAAGAACGCGAACACCCCGAGCAGAAGGATCTCCATGAACCGGGCCGCGTAGTAGTACAGCGGGCTGCGCGCCTTGTCGTGCTTGTTCGCGTGCGGATCGAAGCTCGCGAAATTCGCGCTCGCGTTGGCGTGGCACTTCTGGCACGTCGTCAGCCGGTTCTGCGCCGAGACCATCGAGGCGGGATTCGACGCCGGCAGGACCTCGTGCGCGCCGTGACAGGAGGCGCAGGTCGCCATACGCGAGTAGCCGAGCGCGGTGACCTGGCCGTGGAAGGTGTCGCGGTACGTCGAGAGGTAATCGTTGTGGCAGCCGCCGCATTCCTTGATCACCTCCGTCTGGAACCGTGGCGTGTCGTGCTGCTGGATCCCGTGCGCGGAGTGGCAGTCGGTGCAGCCCGGCGCGGCCAGGACGCCGTCCTGCCGCAGCTTGCCGTGCATGCCCTTCATGTAGGCTTCGCGCTCAGGCTTGTGGCAGCTGCCGCAGGTTTCCGGAATGCGCGCACGGGAAACTCTGCTCTGTTCGTCGGTCTTCGGCCGAATGCTGTGCGCGCCGTGGCAGTTGGTGCAGGTCGGCGCCGAGCCCTGGGCGGCGCTCTTGAGCGCCTTGCCGTGGATGCTGTCATGGAACGTGCTGCCGACGTTGCCGCCCGGCAGCTTGCCCTTGGCGACGACTGCTTCGTTGCCGTGGCACTTCGAGCACGTGGCCTCGATGTTGGCGTGGTTCGTCGGCGACGTCGGATCGGTCGGGCGCTTGATGTCGTGCGTGCCGTGACAGTCGGTGCAGCTCGCGGCCACCGTGTTGCCGCCCTTGCGTGCCACGCCGTGCACCGTGCCGGCGTATTCCTTGACCTCCTTGTCGTGGCAGGTTGCGCACTGCACCGGCTTGAGCGTCTCCGGGTGCGGCAGCTTGTCCGCCGAGACGTCGGCGTGGCAATCGGTGCATTTGAGCTTGAGCTCTCCGTGCACCGAGCCGCCGAATTTCGCCGCGTCGACCGCGATCGATTTGCCTCCCGCGCCTTTGGCGTCCTTGTCCGCATGGCACATCAGGCAGGTGTCGTTGGGGCTGGCGGCAGGCGCGGCCGCGAGTGCCGACCCGCCGACGAGCAGCGCGGCGACGCCGACGAACAGCGAACAGGCGCGGATCGTCCGTAGCAGTTTCATGACGCATCCATTCAGTCAGGTGGCGTGCAGGATGCCGCACGAACGCATCGAAGCATCCGCCGGCCTCGGGCTCAGCGGAGCATCGCACTCTCGGCGCCGGAAGGTGTTGACGTGGATCAACGGGTTACGGGCGCTCGGGACGCGCCTGCTCGCCTTTCGTTGCGGTGCTTCCCGCGGCCGCATGGATAGCGCGTTCGCAGTTGCGCGACGTCCCGCGGTGGGGCGTCATGTCGGATGGCGACCGGCCGCGCATTCCCGCGCTGCCGCCGACCATCGATCCGGAGATGCCTGCCGGACCAGCGTTTCGAAAAACGCGACCGCCCGGCCGAGGTTTGCGTGCGCGGCGAGGCTGAGTCCGTCGCCAAGTTCGAAGCGGTCGCCACGAATCGCGAGCAGGAACCCTGCGGGCAGCGGGGACGAAAATGCATCGGCGCACGCGCTGAGCAGCGCGCCGGGGCTCATTGCGTGGCTGGTGAACGTGCGGTCCCGCGTGGGCGCCACCGCGGAAAACAGGAATGGCGTCGGCGCCGTCGTGCTGGCATCGACAAATAGGGCCAGGTCGCGCCCGAGAAGGTCCGACGAATGCTCCGGCTGGAGCTGAAAATCGGTGACGAACTCGATGTCGCAGGGTGCGTGCTGCGCAAGCAACGCCGCGCGCGCCAGGAACTCCGGGCCCAGCGCATCGTCGCCCCGGCTCGGATTGCCCCAGCCCAGCACGACAAGCCGGGTCGTCATCGGGCATCCGATGCCGGACGATCGACCGACCCGTCGCTGTCCCGTCGCAGGACATCGACGACCTGCCCGGCGGCATCAACCAGTTCCACCTCGAGCGGCATCTGTCCCAGCGCGTGCGTCGCGCACGACAGGCACGGATCGTAGGCGCGGATCGCCACCTCGATGTGGTTGAGCAGCGGCTCGGTAACCTCGACGCCGTCCAGATATTGCCGCGCCACCTGCCGGACAGCCTCGTTCATCGCCTGGTTGTTGTGCGTGGTCGACACGATCAGGTTGGCGCGGACGATCTGGTCGTCCTCGTTGATCCGGTAGTGGTGGATCAGCGTACCGCGGGGCGCCTCGATGACGCCCACGCCGCGTTCCGCGCGCGGGCCGGCGACCACGAGATCGTCGGCGAGGAGATCCGGATCGCGCAGCAGGTCGCGGATGCTCTCGGCCGCGTGCAGCATCTCGATCATCCGCGTCCAGTGGTACGCGAGATTGGCGTGGGTCGCGCTGCCGTGATCGAACTCGCGGAACGTGATGCGCTCCGCCTCCGCCAGCGGCGTCGGGATGAAAGCGCAGTTGTTGACGCGCGCGAGCGGTCCGACGCGGTACCAGCCCGCCTCCGGTCCCAGGTCGCGCAGGTACGGGAACTTCATGTACGACCACGGCTTGGTGACTTCGAAGATGTGGTCCCAGTAGTTCGCATAATCGACGTGGTCGAAGAGCGTCTCGCCCCGTGCGTTTCTGGCCCGCAGCCCGCCGTCGTAGAAATCGAGCGCGCCGTCGTCGCGGACGAGACCGACGTAAGCCGACTCGAAATAGCCGAAGCCATTGTGGAAGTCCTTCCGCTCGGCATAGATGCGCTTGATGAGCTGCACCGCCGCCCGCGACCATTCGACGGTCCGATCGATGTCGGCGAGCAGGTAGTCGCGCTCCTCGGGAGTCAGACACTTGTTGACGCCGCCGGGAATCGCGCACGAGCCGTGCACGCGCTTGCCGGATGTCACCCGGATCACTTCCTGCCCGTACTTGCGCAGCAGCACGCCCTGCTTCGCGATTTCCGGATGGGCCGCCGCCACGGCGACGATGTTGCGCTGTGCGATTCCGGCGTCGAAGCCGAACAGCAGGTCCGGCGATGCCAGATGGAAGAAGTGCAGCGCATGCGATTGCAGGATCTGTCCGTAGTGCAGCAGGCGGCGGATCTTCTCCGCCGTCGGTGTCAGCTCCCGCGCGCCGACCAGCATGTCCAGGGCCTTCGACGCGGCCAGGTGATGCGAAACGGGGCAGATCCCGCACAGCCGCTGCACCAGCACGGGCACTTCCCAGTACGGCCGGCCCTGGATGAACTTCTCGAAGCCGCGGAACTCGACGATGTGCAACCTCGCCTGCTGGACGTGGTTGTTCGCGTCGAGCAGGAGCGTCACCTTGCCATGGCCTTCGATCCGGCTCAGGGGATCGATCGCGATCCGGCGCAGCGATTCCGGATGGGCTGCGGTTTCGAGCAGGGTCGTCATGGGGATCGGGTTGGCGCGCAATTCTTCAGTCGTAGCGGATCAGCGCGCGGTCGAGCCGCGGCTCGCGGCCGGCCACGAGGTCGGTCAGCAGGTGCCAGAACGCCTCGGCGGGCGGCGGGCATCCGGTCAGGTAGTAGTCGACGCGCACGACCTCGTAGATCGGCCGCACCTTGTCGAGCGGCAACGGCAACTCCGGATCGTTGGGCAGCACGTGACCCACCGTTCCCGGCTCGTACTGGTAACACTCGTTGAAGCAGTCCCAGAGATCGATGTTGTTGCGCAGCGCCGGAACGCCGCCCGTGATCGCGCACGCGCCGACCGCGACCAGAATCCGGCAGTTGCGGCGAAACTCGCGCAGCACGTGGACGTTTTCCGCATTGCACACGCCGCCCTCGACGAGCCCGATGTCGCAGGGTCCGCAGTGCTTGATGTCGGTCAGCGGCGAGCGGTCGAATTCGACCAGCCGCACGAGATCGAACAGCCGCTCGTCGATGTCCAGCAGCGACATGTGGCAGCCGAAGCAACCGGCGAGCGACGTCGTCGCGATCCGCAGTCTCGGTTCAGCCATCGTCGCGCTCCCGCGGTGTCCGCATGGCGTCGAGGGCGACGACGCTGATGGGGCGAAGGTCGTAGGTCCGCTTGCCGATCGGAACCGTGAAGGCCTGGCGCTTGATCAGGATCGCCCCGACCGGGCAGACATGCGCGGCCGCGTCCGTGGCGCACAACTCGGTGTCGGCGAGCCGCCCCGACGCCGCATTGACGATGACGCGCGACTGGATGCCCCGTCCGCCGATGCCGAACACGTTCTTGCGGTCGATGTCCCGGCTCGCCCGCACGCACAGTTCGCACAGGATGCAGCGGTTCCGGTCGAGGAAGACGTCCGGGTGCGAGGCGTCGATGCTGCGCGGCGGATAGAAATGATCGAAACGCAGCGCCGTCATGCCGAGGTGATAGCCGACGGCCTGCAACTGGCAGTCGCCGCTCTTTTCGCAGGCCGGACAGATGTGGTTGCCCTCGACGAAAAGCATTTCGACCAGTGCCCGGCGATCCTCATTGAGCGCGGGCGTGTCGTTCTCGACGACGGCGCCTTCGGCCGCCTTGGTCGTGCACGCCGATGCCGGGTGGCCGTCGACGCGGACGGTGCACAGCTTGCAGCTGCCGTGCGGTGGGAAGCCAGGCTGCCAGCACAGATGCGGGATGTAGACGCCGGCCGCGCCGGCCGCTTCGAGGATCGTCTGTCCCGCGGCGTACGGAAGCGTCCGGCCGTCGACGACGAAGTGGCCAGCGCTCATGGCGCGGCCTCGCCGAGATGGGCCTGCGCGTCGTCCCGCCCGGTGATCGAGCGTGCGGTCGCGAGCGCCTGGTCGAGATCGAAGGCCGGCTCGTAGTCGAGCGCCTGCAGCCGCTGCTCGTAGGCGTCCGGGAACTTCTCCATCGTCTCGACCACGGGCTTGGCCGCAGTGTGGCCGAGACCGCAGTGGCTCATCGTGAGCATGATGTGCATCAGCCGCTGCATCTGGGCGAGGTCGTACGCGCTGCCCTTGCCCGCGGCGAGCTTGTCCATGTGATTGCGCAACAGCGCGGTGCCGACCCGGCACGGCGTGCAGAAGCCGCAGCTTTCGTGCGCGAAAAAGTGGGTGAAGTTGCGCGCGACCTCGAACATGTCGCGCTGGCGGCCGAACACCATGAATGCGCCGGCGGTCGGAATGTCCTCGAACGCGATCCGGCGTTCGAACTCCTTCCATGAAACGCAGGTGCCGGACGGACCGCCGACCTGGACGGCTCGAACGTCGGAAGCGCCGCAGTCTTCGAGCACCTTGCGGATCGCGACCCCGAACGGATATTCGTAGGTTCCCGGCCGCGCGCAGTCGCCGGATACCGACAGGAGCTTCGTCCCCGTCGAGCGGGGGGTCCCGATCGACGCGAACCATGCGCCCCCCATGACCGCGACCTTGGCCGCGCAGGCGAACGTCTCGACGTTGTTCACCACCGTCGGCAGGCCCAGGTAACCACAGGTGTCCGGATACGGCGGCCGGTTCCGCGGCCTGCCCGCCTTGCCTTCCGCAGACTCGATCAGCGCCGATTCCTCGCCGCAGATGTAGGCGCCGGCGCCGAGTTCGACGACGACATCGAAGTCGAATCCTGGCTCGCCGAGAATGGCGCGCCCCAGGAGGCCCTCGGCGCGCCGGCGCGCAAGGGTCGCTTGCAGCGAATCGACGAGAAACAGATACTCGCCGCGCAGATAGATGATCCCCTTCGTGGCGCCCACGACCCGTGCCGCGACGGTCATGCCGTCGAGGACGAGGTCGGCGCGCTGCTGAAGCAGCACGCGATCCTTGAACGTACCCGGTTCGCCTTCGTCCGCATTGCAGACCACGACGTGCTCCGGGCCGCTCGCCCGGCGGCACGATGCCCATTTCACCGCCGTCTTGAACCCGGCACCGCCACGGCCTCGGGGAAAGGCGCGCTCGAGCTCGTCCAGCATGCCGTCGGCGCCGGCTGCGAGCACCCGTCGGACCGCGGAGCCCGCCTCGAAGGGGTCGGTGAGCAGCACCCCTCCGCGCCGGATGTTGGGCACGACTTCGAACAGCATCGGCGGCCATTCGGACAGCGGCTTCCGGTTGCGGATGAGACCGGCGACGAGATCGAGCCGCGTGTGGTCGAGCGCCGTCAACGGCATGCCGTTGACGAGCGCCGCCGGTCCCTGGTCGCCGAGCCCGATATCCGACGTGCTGTCGACGTAGACGAGGCCGTCTTCGGACAGCTTCCCGGGTTCGACCCACATCCGCTCGCACAGGTAGGCCATCAACTCCGATTTGCCCGCCATCCGGTCGACGATGTTGTCCGAGAACAGGATTTCGTATTCGCCGTGCGACCGGGTGTGAAGCAGGTGGTAGAACGTCGCCGTGGCCTCGACGCGGACGCGCGGAATGCCGAGCGCATTCGCCACGCCGTCGATCGCTTCGACGCCGAGACGCCCCACCGCAGCCTGCACGTCGCGCAGGATCTGCACGAGCCGCGTGGCGTCGCCGCCGTGTCGAGCGACGCTCGTCGTGACGGCAGCGCTGAAATCCATGGGAAGAGTCACCGGAAGCCATGCAGCAAAGCCACTGCACTGCTTGCATCATCCTAGCTGTGCGCTCCACCCGGTTGATGGAGGTCAAATCGGCGCCAACGAGAGTCCGCCCAGCGCCCGCAGCGTTGATTCAGGGCATCGTATTGGTGCCGATCCACAACGGTGCACCGGCCGGCGTCGGGCCGTGCCTCCCCGTGACCAGCTTCTCACCATGCTGCCCCTGCGGCACGGTTCGACCGAATGAGCGGCCTGTCGGGCGCACGGCACTCGGGGATGCGCGCACGGCAGGAATCCGACGAAAACGCTAGACTGATTCGATGGTCACCCACCGCGGCGCCTTCCTCGCGCGCCTTTTCGAGTCCTCGCCGCTGCGCAACGCCCGATTCCGCCTGTTCTATTTCGGCGCGATCGGCAGCGCGCTCGGCTACACGATGCAGGCGACGGTCGCGGCCTGGCTGATGGCGACGCTCACGCCTTCGGCGCTGATGGTGGCATTGGTGCAGACCGCGAGCACCGCACCGTCGCTGCTTTTCGGGCTGGCCGCCGGGGCGCTGGCCGATATCGTCGACCGGCGCCGGGTGATTCTGATTACGCAGATCGTGCTCGTCGCGGCGACCGCGATGCTCGGCGTGGCCACACTGGCCGGCGTGATCGGACCGGCGACGCTGCTTGCGCTGACTTTCCTGATCGGAGCCGGGTTCACCTTCTACCAGCCCGCGCAGCAGGCGAGCATCAATGAGCTCGTCAAGCGCGTCGAGCTGCCGCGGGCCGTCGCCTTGAATGCGGTCGCCTTCAACGTCGCCCGGGCCATCGGCCCGGCACTGGCAGGTGCCCTAGCGGCCTGGATCGGCACCGGCAGTGCGTCGCTGGCCAGCGCGTGCTTCTTCCTGCTGATGATCGTCGCGGTTCGGCGCTGGACGGAGCGCGAGATTGTCCTTCCGGGCATTCCGGAGACGCTGCTGTCCGGGATCCTGAGCGGACTGCGCTATGCGCGGCATTCACCGGCGATGCGCTCGCTGATTGTTCGCAATTTGAGCTTTGCCGTCTGCGCCAGTGCGTTCTGGGCGTTGCTGCCGGTGATCGCGCGCGACCAGCTCGGGCTCGGTGCCGGCGGCTATGGCCTGCTGTCGGCGGGTTTCGGGATCGGCGCCGTGGTCGGCGCCCTGGCGATACCGCGAATGCTCGAGCGCCGCTCACTCAACGCCGTGGTCAAGTCAGGCGTTCTGCTGTGGACCGTCGCCATACTGCTCATCGCGGTTGCTGACGCGACCGGCTTCGTGCTCGTCGGTGCGTTCTGTGGCGGCATGGCGTGGGTCAGCGTGCTCGCGAGCCTCTCGGCCGGAACCCAGAGCGCGGCGCCGGCCTGGGTTCGCGCCCGCGCGGTCGGCGTCAATCTGGTCGCGGTGCAGGCGAGCCTCGCGCTGGGCAGCGCTCTTTGGGGCGTGGTGGCGTCCGCGGCCGGCATTCGCATCGCGCTGGTGGCCTCGGCCACCTTGATGTTCGTGCTCTATGTGCTCAATCGGCGCGTCCGCGTCGCGATGGGCAGCGAAGCCGACGTGACACTGGGTGTTCGGGCGCCGGACCTGGCGATCGCCAACGAGCCTCTGCCCGATGACGGTCCGGTCCTGATCCAGATCGAGTACCAGATCGCCCAGGAGCATCGTGAGCAGTTCTTCGCCGCGATCCACGCGATGGGCCCGGTCCGGCGGCGCAATGGGGCTTCGGCATGGCGCGTGTTTCGCGATCTCGGCGAGGACGGCCGCTACGTCGAGCGTTTCGTCATCGAATCCTGGGCCGAGTACGTCCGGCTCCGGGGCCGGATGACCGTCGCCGACCGACGATTGCAGGACAGGGTCGAGGTGCTGCAGCGTCCGGACGTTCCGATCCGCGTGTCGCGGTTTCTCGGCGTCAAGCCCGCATGATGTCGCCGACCGCAATGACGCAGTGTCCACGCCGCAATCCTGCGCGAGGTCGCGGATCCTGCCATCGAACCCCGATCGGCGCGTCGCCGCGGGGAACTGCCGGCGCGGTGCTGTTCAACTTCGCATTCGGGAGCCCGGACGACGCTGTCCCGACCGATGCCTGCGCTGTCCGCCCTTGCGTGCACGCGTGCCTCTCGCCACAGGCCGCACGGCTGCCAGCAGTTGCGCGAACTCACGATTGAACGCCTCGGTAATCGCCTCGGGATCTGGCACCAGGCGCGCATCGGCAATTACGGCCAGCGACGCGAAGCCCATGTAGCTCATGATGCTGATTCCCATCCCAAGCTGCTTGCCGGGATGCGGCACCCAGAACATCATGCGGTCGATCGGCACGCCGGCAAGATAAAGCGCTTGCTGCGGCCCGGCGACGTTGGTCATCACGACGCTGGCCTTGCTGCCGAAGATGTCGACGGCAAGGTCTTCGACCGGTTTCGGGACGCGACCGAAGAGGTCGAAGAGCGTCATGATCGCCACGGCTTCGGGCGAGCGCTTCAGCGCATCCATGTGGGCCTTGGTCGAACGCAGGCGCTGCCCTGGAGCCCTGCTCCTCACCGCCAGTTCCAGGATCACGAGACCGAACTCGTTGCCCAGTTCGAGCGCGCGTTCGGGAGGGCGCAGATCGACGGGGACCATCGCGCGCACGGTCATGTGGTTGACGTCGACGTGGCGCTGTTGCAGATAGCGGCGCAATGCGCCGGTCATTGCGGCCACGAGCACGTCGTTGACCTTGGCTCCCGACGGCGCGCCGATTGACTTGACGTCCGCGAGCGCGACGGGCTCTGACCACGCCACGCGCTTTTTCATCCCGAATGTGCCTTTCAGCGGCGACTCGGGATCGGATTTCTTGAGCAGTTCGTTGACGAGCATCCCCGCTCCCTCGAGCACTGCGGCAGCCCTGGCGACGGACCGCTCGGGGTGTGCCACGGCATCGAACCCGGCGGCGACGGTCGAGGCCACCGCTCGGGCCGACCCCACGACGGTGTCGAGCGCGGGCGCAACGATGCGGTCGATCAACCCGGGCTCGGCAGGCATTCGCGCGGGTTCCGGTGTGGCGGCAAGCGGAGCATCGGGCGTCGTGTCGAACAGCTCCCGAATCACCGCCAGCATCCCGGTGCCGTCGGCAATGCAATGGTGACAGCGCATGATGAGCGCGCTGCCGCCGTCGACGCCGTCGACGACGTGGACCTGCCAGAGCGGTCGCCCACGGTCGAGCGGCGTGCTGGCGAGGTCGCTGATCAGATTTGCCAGCGCCCTCTTGTCGCACGGCGCGGGCAAGCCGATGTGATGCAGGTGCTGGTCGATCTCGAAATGCGGCATGTCCTCCCAGCAAGGGGTCGCGATCGGAAAGCCGTGCTCGACCACGCGCTGGCGAAAACGCTCGAACCGGCCCAACCGCTGCGTGTAGACCGCCTTCACTTTCTCGAATTCGAGCGGTGTGCGCATCAGGAGAATACCGGTGACCTGCGCCAGATTGACCGGACCATCGATGTGATACCAGGACGCGTCGATCGGCGTCATTGGTCGTGTTGCCATGGCAGATCTCCACGGTCAAGGCGCGCACCCTCGCGAGTGGGCGACACGCCAGCGGCGAACTTCAGCGTTACCCCGTTCGCGAATTCCGCGCAACCACAATTCCGACTGCCATTGACGACTGTCAAATCCGGTGGGACAGGCCGGTCCATACTGGTCCGAGGCACACCGGGTCAGCGAGGGGGAGTCCTCGCGGGAGGAAACGTCAGATGCGGCCCACGGTGATCAAGAAATCGGTGCCGGATCTGCATCCGGCCCCTTACCTGCTCGACTACGACGCGGAACGTCGCCGTTTCTCGTGGGACGCGATCCGTTTCGAGTTGGGGACCCCTCCCGGGGGTGGCACCAATATCGGTTACGCGGCCGTCGACCGGCATCTGCCCACGCCGGTGCGCGATCGCACGGCGTTCCGGTTCGTCGGTCGCTCGGGTCCCCCGCGCAACGTCAGCTACGCCGAGCTCGCACGGCTCACCAACCGGTTCGGCAATGTGTTGCGTGGCCTCGGCATCGGCAAGGGCGATCGACTCTTCATCCTGGCCGGACGCATTCCGGAGCTTTACGTGGCGGCGCTGGGGGCGCTCAAGAACGGCACCGTCGTCTCGCCACTCTTCTCCGCCTTCGGCCCTGAGCCGATCCGGACGCGATTGTCGATCGGCGAGGGACAGGTGTTGGTCACCACCGAAGCCCTGTACCGGCGCAAGGTGGCGCCGATCGCGGGCGATCTGCCAAGCCTCGCGCACATACTGCTCGTCGGCGAGAACGGCGCCGTGACGCAGGTTCCCGGCACGCACGACTTCGCCACGTTGATGGCTGCGGCCTCTGACACCTTCGAGCTGACGCGAACCTCGGCCGACGACATGGCGCTGCTGCATTTCACCAGCGGCACCACGGGCATGCCCAAGGGTGCGGTGCACGTGCACGGCGCGATGCTCACGCATTTTGCCACCGGACGGTACGCACTGGACCTGCATCCCGAGGACGTATTCTGGTGCACGGCGGATCCCGGCTGGGTCACCGGGACGTCCTACGGCATCGTCGCGCCGCTGCTGCACGGGGTGACGAGTCTCGTCGACGAAGCCGACTTCGACGCCGAGCGCTGGTACCGCCTGCTGCAGGACGAAGCGGTGACCGTGTGGTACACCGCACCCACGGCGATCCGCATGCTGATGAAGGCCGGAACGGAACTCGCCCGCAACTATCGGTTCCCCGCGCTGCGCTTCGTCGCGAGCGTCGGCGAGCCGCTCAATCCCGAGGCCGTGTGGTGGGGACAGGAGGCGCTCGGGTTGCCGATCCACGACAACTGGTGGCAGACCGAGACGGGCGGAATCATGATCGCCAACACGCCCGCGATGGACATCAAGCCCGGTTCGATGGGCAAGCCGTTGCCCGGCGTGGACGCAGGCGTCGTACGCAGGCGCGAAGATGGATCCTGCGAGGAAATCCGCGAACCGGATGTCGAAGGCGAGCTGGCGCTGCGCGCGGGCTGGCCGTCGATGTTCCGCGGCTACCTCGGCCAGGACGAGCGCTTTCGCAAGTGCTTCTCCGGTGATTGGTACCTGACCGGCGACTTGGCCAAACGCGACGCCGATGGTTACTACTGGTTCGTCGGTCGGGCAGACGATGTCATCAAGTCGGCCGGGCACCTGATCGGGCCCTTCGAGGTCGAAAGCGCGTTGATGGAGCACCCGGCGGTGGCCGAGGCCGGCGTGATCGGAAAACCCGACCCGGTCGTGGGCGAGTCGGTCAAGGCGTTCGTCTCGCTGAAGGCCGGGTTCGCGCCCACCGAAGCGCTGCGCATGGAGCTGCTCGGGCACGCGCGCAAGCGACTCGGCGCGGCGGTCGCGCCCAAGGAGATCGCTTTCCTGTCCGCGCTCCCGCGCACCCGCAGCGGCAAGATCATGCGCCGGTTGCTGAAGGCGCGTGAGCTCGGACTGCCCGAGGGTGACGTGTCGACGCTCGAGGCCGGGGCGTGAGCGCCCGCCAGGAGAGCCCACGATGAATGCGGACACTGCCAAGCCCGTGACCGTTCCGACGGAGCTCGCGCTCGGCATGCTGCGCGACATGGTGCGCATCCGCCGCTTCGAGGAACGCTGCGCCGACCTCTACGGCCAGCAGAAGATACGCGGCTTCCTTCACCTCTACATCGGCGAGGAGGCGGTGGCGGCGGGCGCGATGCGCGCGCTCCGACCCGACGACGCGATCGTTGCCACGTACCGCGAACATGGCCACGCGCTGGTGCGCGGCGTGCCGGCGGGCGCCATCATGGCGGAGATGTACGGCAAGCGCGAAGGATGTTCCCGCGGGCGCGGCGGCTCGATGCACATCTTCGACGCCACGAAACGGCTCTACGGCGGCAACGCCATCGTGGGCGGCGGGCTGCCATTGGCCGTCGGCCTCGCGCTCGCCGACAAGATGCAGGGCCGGGCGCGCGTCACGGCGGCGTTCTTCGGCGAAGGCGCGGTCGCCGAGGGCGCGTTCCACGAGTCGATGAATCTCGCGGCGCTGTGGAGGCTGCCGGTGGCTTTCTTCTGCGAGAACAACTTCTACGCGATGGGTACGGCCCTTGCGCGTTCGGAATCGCAGACCGACCTCGGTGCGAAAGCGGCGGCGTTCCGCATCCCGACGCTCACGGCGGATGGCATGGACGTCGTGGCCGTGCACGAGGCGGCGGTGCAGGCGGCCGAGAGCGTGCGACGCGGCACGGGCCCCTTCTTCGTCGAGTTCCAGACCTACCGCTATCGCGCCCACTCGATGTTCGACCCCGACCTCTATCGCGACAAGGCGGAAATCGAAGCGTGGAAGAAACGCGGGCCCATCCACAACCTGACGAACCGGCTCAAGGCCGAGGGCCGGCTCACCGAGGAGCAATTCGTCGCGATCGATACCGCGGCGCAACGCGAGGTCGAGGACGCGGTGGCCTTCGCCGAAGCCGGGACCTGGGAGCCGGTCGAGGATCTCGCCCGCGATGTGCACACGGAGCCGGCGCCATGAAGATCACCTATCGCGAGGCCGTACGTCAGGCGCTGCACGAGGCCCTGGCAGGCGATGCGCGCGTCTTTCTGATGGGCGAGGATGTCGGCAAGTACGGCGGCTCGTACGCCGTTTCGAAAGGATTTCTCGACGAGTTCGGTCCCGAGCGCATTCGCGACACACCACTTTCCGAGCTTGCGTTTGTCGGCGCAGGCATCGGCGCTGCGCTCGGCGGCATGCGGCCGATCGTCGAGGTCATGACCGTCAATTTCAGCCTGCTGGCACTCGATCAGATCGTCAATACCGCCGCACTCTACCGGCACATGTCGGGGGGACAGTTCAGCGTCCCGGTCGTGATCCGCATGGCCACCGGCGCCGGCCGGCAGCTCGCCGCGCAGCACTCGCACAGCCTGGAGAACTGGTATGCGCACGTGCCCGGCCTGACGGTGCTCGCGCCGGCGACCATCGACGATGCGCGCGGCATGCTCGCCCCCGCCCTCGCGGATCCCGATCCGGTGGTGATCTTCGAGCACGCCCTGCTCTACAACTTCGACGGCGAGCTTTCCGACGCCTGGCGCGACGCCGACATCCGCTCGGCCAAGGTCCTGCGCGCGGGAAGCGATGTGACGCTGATCGCCTACGGCGGCACGGTGTGGAAGGCGCTCGACGCTGCCGAACGACTCGCGGCGGAGAACATCGCGGCCGAGGTCGTGGACCTGCGGGTGCTGCGCCCGCTCGACGACGCGACCATCATGGCGTCGGTGCGCCGGACGCGGCGCGTCGTCGTGGTCGACGAAGGCTGGCGCACGGGCAGCCTCGCCGGCGAGATCATGGCGCGCATCATGGAACAGGCGTTCTACGATCTCGACGCCCCGGTCGCCCGCGTCTGCAGCGAGGAGGTGCCGATACCCTACGCCAAGCACCTCGAGGAGGCCGCGCTGCCGCAGGCCGTGAAGATCGTCGCGGCGGTCAAGCAGCTGCTCGGCAAGGGCTGAGGGCGCACGGGGACCGCGGCGGCGGAAAGGGATCGAATCATGATCGAGTTCAGGCTTCCTTCGCTCGGCGCCGAAATGGACGAAGGCACGCTTCTCGAGTGGAAGGTCAAGCCCGGCGATCGCGTCCGGAAGGGCGACGTCGTGGCGGTCGTCGACACCAGCAAGTCCGCGATCGACGTCGAGATCTGGGAGGAAGGCACCATTTTCGAACTCGTACTGGGCGTGAACGAGACGGTGCCCGTGGGGACGGTAATGGTGCGATTGCTGGAGCCCGGCGAAACGCCCGAGCACGCGGAGCAGGAGAAACAGAGGCACGCCGCAGCAACACCCCAGGTTTCCGCGCTCACGGCTGCAACGCCCGCGGGTCGCGTAGCGGAAACGGCACCGACCATCGCGGCGCCGACCGCGGCAGCCGAGGCCCGGAGGCGCGTGTCGCCCGCGGCGCGCAAGCGTGCAGGCGAATTGGGCCTCGACGTGGCAAAGGTCGCGGGGACCGGCCCGGATGGTGTCGTCACGCTGGTGGACATCGAGCGTGCGGCGGCAGGCAAGGCAGCGCCGAAGGACCGCTGGACCGAGATGCGCAGTGCCATTGCGGCCGCGATGGCGCGCTCCAAGCGCGAGATACCGCACTACTACCTTGCCACCGAGATCCCGCTCGCGCACGCCAGCCGCTGGCTCGAGGGGCGCAACCAGGGGCGCTCGGTCGTCGAGCGCATGCTCATGGCGGTTCTGCTGCTCAAGGCCGTGGCGCGCGCGCTGGTGCGCTTTCCCGAGTTCAACGGCTTTCATCGCGACGGGGCGTTCGTGCCGGGTTCCGGGATTCACCTCGGGATCGCAATTTCGTTGCGCCAGGGCGGATTGATCGCCCCCGCGATTCGGGACGTCGACGCCATGGGGCTCGACGAGCTGATGCGGCGACTCGCCGACCTCGTCGCCCGGGCGCGTGCGCTGACGTTGCGCAGCTCCGAGATGACCGATGCGACGATCACCGTAACGAATCTCGGCGACCAGGGCGTCGAACTCGTACAGGGCGTGATCTACCCGCCGCAGGTCGCCCTGGTCGGCTTCGGCAAGGTGACGGAGCGGCCATGGGTGGCCGAAGGCGAAGTCGTGGTGACGCCGGTCGTGACCGCGAGCCTTTCGGCCGACCATCGCGCGAGCGACGGCCACCGCGGCGCGCTGTTCCTCACCGAGATCGCCCGGCTGCTGCAGGACCCGGGCAAGCTCGACGAATCCGCAGGCTGACGGTCGGATAAACCCACATGGACGACGCGAAGCTCAAAGAAGCGGTCCTCGGTGCGCTGCGCCGCATCGCCCCCGAAGTCGAAACCGACGAAATCGATCCACGGCGGCCGCTGCGCGACCAGGTGGACCTCGACTCGATGGACTGGCTCAATTTCCTGCTCGGCTTGCACGCGACGCTGGGCGTGGATATTCCCGAGACCGACTACGCCAAACTCGTCTCGCTCGAGGCATTAGTCGCGTACTTGCGTGCGAAGCTGCCCTGAGGCCGGAATTTCATCCTCCGATCCCTGGGCGTCACTTGTTGCGGCGCCGGCGCCGAGGTTTTCGGCCGGCGATGTCGACGATTCTTACAATGGAGCGCGAGGTGTTCGGCTAACACCCTGAAAAGTAATGCGTATTCGTGTTGGCATAGGACATGCGTTTCCGAACTTGCGGTGCTGAATGACGCCGATCTCGGCGCCGTCTGCGAACATCGCTGGTGTTCCCGGAACAATAAGACAACGGCCCATCCATCCGGGGGTGCAATAGTGGAGGCGAAAGTTGGCTGGATCATCCTGGCGTTCATAGGCTGGGCGATCGGCTCATTGCTCGTCCTCGTCCTCTGTCGCATGGCGGGCAACCAGGATCGCGTCGCACGTCGGTCCGAGAAAAGGCTGTTCCCGTATTCAGACGTAACGATCACGCATATCGGCAACGACTGAATGATTCCGGGCGATTGCGCCCCAGAATTTCAACCGCGCGGCGCCGGACCGACGGGGCCGGAATGGCGCAAGCAGGGAATCGTCCTCAATCCAGCCCGGCGCGCCGCAGACGGCCGCGCAGCCGATCCAGCTCGTCCAACAGATCCACCACCAAGGCGGCGAGCTCGGGCACGGCGTCGAAATCGCGCTCCAGCGCGCGGATATGGCGCACACGTGCGAGATCGCGACACGTGAAGCGCCAGTCCGCCAGCGTCGTTCCCGTGCTGACCAGTGCGCCCTCCCCCACGTGGCGGATGACCCATTCGGAGCTGACCGAGCCGGCGGATGCCAGCTCCTCCAACGTCAGGCAGGCATCTTCCAGCACCGCGCCGATCAGCGCGTCGTCACCGCTCATGGCTCAACCTCGCTTCTCGGCACGGGGGTCGAACGCCAACTCCCGCGCCATCCTTTCGTACAACTCCCGCGCCTGCGGACTTGCCGCGGGCGGTACGATGACCTGAATGTCGAGCAGCAGGTCGCCGGGCGGATCGCCGGGAATGCCCTTCCCGCGCACGCGCAATTGATGTCCGCTCTGGGCGCCTTCCGGGATCCGTACCTTGAGATGCGCGCCATCGGGCAGCTCGACCGGTATCACCGCCCCGAGTGCCGCCTCCCATGGGGCGACCCGCAGCGCCAGGTAAATATTGCGTCCGTCCACGCGAAACCGGGGGTGTGGCTTCAGGCGGACCTCCAGCAGCAGGTCGCCCGGCACACCGCGCCCAGGTGCCGCACCACCCTGGCCGGCCAGCCGCAGGATCTGGCCCTCGTGCAGCCCCTTGGGGATCTGCACATTGAGCGTGCGCGTTTGCAGTTTCACCCTGCCGTCGCTGTCCATTCCGGGCATGCGCAGGCTTATCTGGCGCGCGGCACCGCGAAACGCGTCCTCCAGATCAACGACGATCCTGGCGTGGTGGTCTTCGCCGCGCGCCGTTGACGTCGCGGACTGCGCGCGGCGCCCTCCTATGCCTCCGAACAGCTCGGCGAAGAAATCGCTGAACTCGGCCGCCTCGGGCTGCGAAAATCCGCGACCCGAGAACTCGAAACCGGTGTCCCAATCCGGCGGCGGCCGGAACTCCTGGCCGGGCTGATACCCCTGACCGAGCTGGTCATATGCGGCGCGCCGTTCCGGATCCGAGAGGACGGCGTAGGCCTCGTTGACCTCCTTCATGCGCGCATCCGCGTTCGTCTCCTTGGAGACATCCGGATGGTACTTGCGGGCGAGCTTGCGGTAAGCCTTCTTGATGTCCTCGGCGGTCGCGCCGCGGGATACGCCCAGCATCGAATAGTAGTCTTTGAAGTCCAACCAGGCTCTCCTGCCGGCCGGACGTGCCCCGCCCGGCAAAGCCAATACCTTACTGCATTCCGGATGGAGGCTATGATGCCGCAGATCAAGTCATTGAAATCTTGGACGTCCATCCCGACGGCGCCACTGGCCACGTTATGAATCGCGTAGGGTGCGCCTTCGGGGCGGACCACGTTTCGGCGAGGGTTGACGAAAGTCAAGACGCCGCGCCCGCAGCGGAATAGCGTTGAGACGTGCGGCGCATCCGATGCGTGCCGCCGCCGCGTCGATTTGGTCGCCGTGGCAATGAACCACACTGGGGACGTCCCGATGCAAATACCGCTCAAGATCACGATGCGCCACATGCCACAGTCCGAAGCGCTCGAAAGCGCGTATTCGACAAGACGCTGCGAAACTCGACGAATTCCATCCCAACATCACCGGGTGTCAGGTGGTGGTCGAGGAGCAGCGCCGCCATCCGCAGCAGGGCCGCTGGTTCAACGTTCGCCTCGCGGTCCACGTACCGGGCCACGAGATCGTGGTCAACCGCGATCATGACGAGGACGTCTATGTTGCGGTGCGCGATGCGTTCAACGCGGTCACCCGGCGGCTGGAGGACGTCGTGCGGCTGCAGCGCGGGGACGTCAAGGCCCACCCGACGCCGCTGCACGGTACCGTGGCGCGGATTTTCGCCGACGAAGGCTATGGCTTCATCGAGACGGCGGACGGCGACGAGTACTACTTCAGCCGCGCCAACGTCGTCGAACCCTCCTTCGACCAGCTGAGCGAAGGTGCCGTCGTGCAGTTCATCGTCGAGCCGGCCGCGGAAGGCATGCAGGCGAAACGCGTGAGCGCGGGCAAGCACGGCTCGCTCGAGTAACGGCAAGATATGCCCAGAGGGTCGGCTCGCGCGGCGCCGACAATCGTGATTCCCGACGATCGCGCACCGCCGCCAGAATCGCCGCCTGACACGACGGCCGCCCGGCTGCTCGAGGTCATCGACGGCATGCTGCGCGAACTGCGGCCGGGTGCGCCGGGGCGCTCGGTGCAACTCGATGACGCCATCGAGCGCGATCTGGGGATCGACAGCCTGTCGCGAGTCGAGCTCGTCCTGCGCATCGAGCGGGCGTTCGGCGTGCGTCTGCCGGAATCGCTCGCGGCGGCGGCGCGCACGCCGCGCGATCTCCTCGCTGCGCTCGGCAAGGCCGGTCCTGGTCACGGCGGCGCGCCGCCGGCACGTGCGCCCGCGCCGCCTCCCCCCGCGGTCGCCGGAACACCCGACAGCGCCGCGACGATCGTCGCCGCGCTGCGCTGGCATCTCGACCGCCATCCCGACCGCGAGCACATCACGCTGATCGAAGGCGATGACATCGTCGCTACGCTATCGTATGCGCAGCTGTGGGCCGACGCGAACGAAGTGGCGCGCGGCCTCGTTGCCGCGGGCGTCGCGCGCGGCGACGCAGTGGCGCTCATGCTCCCCACGGGCGTCGCGTTCTTCCAGGCTTGCCTCGGTGCCATGCTGATCGGCGCAGTGCCCGTGCCCATGTATCCGCCGCTGCGCTGGTCGGAGATCGAGGAGCACGTGCGCGGCAGGGCCGCGATTCTCGCGAATTGCATGGCGCGGATGCTCGTCACGGTGCCTGAGGCGATGTTCATCGGGCGTCTGGTGCGCGCCGAGTTGCCGCAACTGCGCGACGCAGTCAGCGTCGAGCGTCTGCGCGGCATCGGTGGCGACAGCGCGCTACCCGTGCTGTCAGGCGGAGACACGGCGCTGCTGCAGTACACGTCGGGGAGCACCGGCGATCCGAAGGGCGTCGTCCTCAGCCACGCCAACCTCCTCGCCAACCTCCGCGCGATGGGACGCGCCGCCGGTGTAACGTCCGGCGATCGCTTCGTGAGCTGGCTTCCGCTCTACCATGACATGGGACTGATCGGTGCCTGGTTCGGCACGCTTTATTTTGCCGTGCCGCTGACACTGATGCCGCCGCAGAGCTTTCTGAGCCGGCCCTCGCGCTGGCTCCAGGCCATCCACCGATATCGCGCGACGATCTCGGCCGGCCCGAACTTCGCCTACGAGATCGCCGCGTCGAAAGTGCACGACGAGGACCTCGAGGGCCTCGACTTGAGCGCATGGCGTCTCGCCTTCAACGGCGCCGAGCCGGTTCGCGCGGCGACGCTCGCGCGTTTCGCGGCGCGTTATGCCCCCTACGGTTTCGACCGTCGCGCGCTCACCCCCGTCTATGGTCTGGCCGAGTCGGCCGTGGGCCTGGCGTTTCCCCCGCTCGGCCGGGGCCCGCTCGTGGAGCGCATTGACGAAACGGTGCTCGCACGCGATGGCATCGCCGCTGCGGCGGTCGAAGCGTCGCCTGCGGCGCTGGACGTCGTCTCGTGCGGACGTCCCCTTCCCGGACACGAGATTCGCATCGTCGACGATGGCGGACACGAAGTTCCCGCGCGCACCGAAGGTCGCATCGAGTTTCGCGGACCGTCCGCGACATCCGGCTATTTTCGGAATGCGGCCGCGACGGCGCGGCTGTTTCGCGGCGAATGGCTCGACACCGGCGACGTCGGCTACATCGCCGGCGGCGAGCTGTTCCTCACGAGCCGCGCCAAGGACCTGATCAAGCGTGGCGGCCACAACATCCATCCGTACGACCTCGAGGCGGCCGTCGGCGAGCTTCCGGGTGCGCGCAAGGGCTGCGTGGCGGTATTCGGCACGGCAGATCGCGCGAGCGGCACCGAACGCGTGGTGGTCGTCGTCGAAACGAACCAGACCGACGTCGCACCGCGCGCCGCGCTGCGCGAACGGATCATGGCGCTCGCCGCCGTTCATTTGAACGGCCCCGCCGACGAAGTGCTGCTCGTTCCGCCACGCACGATACTCAAGACGTCGAGCGGAAAAATCCGTCGTGCGGCCTGTCGCGAGCTCTTCGAGAAGGGTTTGCTCACCGCGCCGCGGCGGGCGGCCTGGGTGCAGCTCGCGCGCCTGTTCGGCCGCGCGCTCGTCGCAGCGCTGCGCCGGCTCGGACACGCGCTCGCCCGGGCGGCCTTCGCGCTCTACAGCTGGCTGATCCTGGCGTTGCTCGCGCTGGGCGCCCTGCCGCTGATTGCGCTCGTCCCCGGGACACGCGCCCGCTACCGCGTCGCGCACGTCGCGGCGAAAGCACTGCTGCGCGCGTGCCGCATACCGCTCGCCGTCGAGGGACGGGAACGCCTGCCCGCGGGAAGGCCGGTCGTGATTGCCGTGAACCATGCGAGCTACGTCGATGCGCTCGTTCTGCTCGCCGTGCTCCCCGCCGAGGTCCGTTTCGCCGCGAAGCGCGAATTCAGTCGCACGCCACTGCTCGGTTACGCGCTGCGCCGGCTCGGCGCGTACTTCGTCGAGCGCGTCGATCCCGCCGGCGGGATCGAGGACACGCGGGAGGTCGCCGCGGGCGTCGATCGGGGCGAAGCGATTGTCTTCTTTCCCGAAGGAACGTTTTCGCGCGCTCCCGGCCTTGCCCCGTTTCGCCTGGGCGCCTTCGCGGTAAGCGCGGCTGCCGGCGTGCCCGTCGTCCCGATCGTATTGAGAGGAACACGTTCGGTGCTGCGCGCGGACCGCTGGCTTCCCGTTCGCTATCCGGTCGCGGTGAGCGTACTAGCGCCGGTGGAGCCTGCCGGGCGCGACTGGTCGGCCGCGGTTACGCTGCGCCAGCAGGTCCGGGAATCCATGTTGCGCGAGTGCGGCGAGCCCGATCTCGCGCGCTGAGCGCATCGGGACGCTGCATTCTGCGGGAACGCCGGTGCCATGCGCAAAATCGATTCCGGGATCGACGCGCCGGCGCCTGCTGCGCGGGCGCGCTTGTGCCGGCTCAGCCGGAAATCGGCCGGCCGCGCTTTTCCGGCTTCAGCTGATGACCGAGGCCAACTCGCGCCGGTAGCGACGCACGAGGTCGCTGTCGCCCGGAAGCGCCTCGAAGACCGTCAGCATGGTCCGCCGCCCGATGTCGTCGCCGAACTTCCGGTCCGTCCGGACGATCGTGAGCAGTTCGGAGAGCGCGTCCTCGTAGTCGCCCGCCGCCGCCAGTGCCCGCGCATAGTCGAGCTTTGCCGCACAGTCCACCGGCGTGCCGGCGGCCTTCCGCGCGAGGGCGGCGAGATCCGCGTCGGCATCACCGGCAAGCGCCGCGCGTGCCGTGAGGCCGGCCAGTCGCCGCTCGTCGCGCGTCTGCCTTGCGCTCAACCGTGCGACAACCGCCGTCGCCTCCGCGGCACGATTCAGCGCGAGCAGCGCCTCGGCCCGTGTCAGCAGCATGTCCTCGTCGTCAGGATCGACGGCGCTCGCTTCGTCGAGCTTGCCGAGCGCGCCCGGCGCATCGTTGCCGGCGAGCAGTGCCATGGCGGCGGCAACCAGCGGGGCGGCCGGCGATGGCAGCGCGCCGGCCAGGAAGTCGCGCAGCGCGCTCTCCGGCAGCGCACCCGTGAATTCGTCGGTCACCTTGCCGTCGACGAAGAGCTTGCAGTTCGGAATTCCGCGCACCCCGTAGCGCGCGGCGAGTTCCGGCTCGTCGTCGCTGTTGAGCTTCGCCAACGTGAAGCGGCCGCCGAATTCGGCGGCGAGGCGCTCCAGGATCGGCGCGAGGGCGCGGCACGGGGCGCACCATGGCGCCCAGAAATCGACGAGAACGGGGTGTTGGGCAGAAGCGCGAATTACCGCTTCATCGAAGTTGGCGCTTGTGACGGTGATCGCAGTCATGTATTTCGAATGGCGGGATGAGTACGGAATTCCCAAGATTGGGATGTGGGAACACGGATGCAAGTCGGCGCCTGCGCTTCGAGGCGCGCGGCAAGGACAGAGTGATCACGACGGCCGGCAGACGCCACTGGACACTTGACTTCGAATTCACCGCCCACAGGCGGCGATTGCCGCGGCGCCAGGCCTGCACGCTTCGGCCCGCCGACCGATTCAGCGAAGCTCGGCCGGGACGGCGCCGCTGCGAATCGCCGGCACCACCGGTGGCTGGCCGGCGTCCTGCAGGATACGGCGCGCTTCGGGTGAGAGCATGAACGCGACGAACTCGAGCGCTTCCTTCGAGTTTCGGGCCGTGCCCGGCACGGTGGCCGCGTTGCGGATCGCCTCGCTCATGTTGACGCTCTCGGGAAAGCGGACGACGTCAACATCGTTGTGCGCGGCGACGGCCGCCGAGTAGTAGACGATCCCCGCGCTGGCCCGCCCGTCGCGAACGGCGCTGACGACGTCGGGGACGCCGGTCGGTTTCGCCGGATCGGCCGGAGCCCGGTCCAGGATCGCCTGCGCGACATCCGGCGTGCCTTCCAGCGCGGCGGCGCGCTTGACGAACTCGATCGTGCGGTTGGTCGCGAGGTCCTTCTCGCCGGTGATGCGCGCGAATTTCACGTCGGGCCGGGCGAGGTCGCCGATCTTCCTGATACCGAGCGGATTGCCCTTGGCGGTGATGATCACCATCTCGTTGGCCGAGAATACGACGTACCAGGTGGCGGCGTCCCGATCGGTGCCCGTGGCCTTCTTGTTCAGCAGGTCCTGGTCGATGACCGCGGGCGACGAAGGCGCGAAGACGTCGCAGGTCTCGCCCTTGAGGATGCGGCCGGCGAGCTCGCGGGAGACGCCCGACGTGAGGTTGATCGTGACGCCGGGATGCTGCGCCTCGAACGCGCGCTTGAGTTCGCGCATCGGGCCGGCCAGCGAATCGGCGTGAAACACTTCGATCGTCGCAGCCATCGCGTTCGTGAGTGGAATCGCCATCATGGCGGTCAGGCGGAGGAGCGCCGCCATGCCGCGAACCGTGAAGATCGTCAGCCGTCGCATGCCGCCTCCGCATCGAGCGCGCGGACGGGGCCGCGCGCCGTCATCATATGCCCGGCGCCGCCCCCACGGGATCGATTGCGCGCGCGAGCACGCGGACGACATGCACCGCTTCCCGTCGTCCGGTCGCCTGCGTGCCGTCGGCGATCTGGTGCCGGCAGCTCGTGCCGTCGGCGACAATCAGCGTCGCCGGGTCGGCGTCGCGCACGGCGGGGAGCAGCGACAGCTCGGCCATCCGCATCGAGATGTCGTAGTGTGCGGTCTCGTAGCCGAAGCTGCCGGCCATCCCGCAGCAGCTCGACTCCACGACGTCGACGGACAGCCCGGGGATCAGGCCCAGCACCTCGCGCGTCGCGCCCATCGCATCGAATGCCTTCTGGTGGCAATGGCCGTGCAGCAGCGCGCGCTTTTCCGGCAGTGCGCAGAGCGGCAGCCGCAGGCGACCGGCGTGGTGCTCGCGCGCGAGGAACTCCTCGATCAGGTACGCGCGTTCGGACATGCGCCGTGCCGCGTCGCCGAGGCCCAGCACCAGAAACTCGTCCCGCAGCGACAGCAGGCACGACGGCTCGAGGCCGACGATCGCCGCGCCGCGCTCGACATGGGGCGCGAGCACTTCGACGATGCGGCGGGCTTCGCGCTTCGCTTCGTCGACCAACCCGGCCGCGAGAAAGGTCCGGCCGCAGCATAGAGGCCGCCCCGGGTCGGCATCGTCGGCGGCCGCCCGCGCGACGGTGACGCGATACCCGGCCGCCTTGAGGATCGCGACCGCGGCGCGCGCGTTCTCCGGCTCGTAGTAATTCGTGAACGTATCGATGAACAGCACGACGTCGGCTTCCATGGCGCGACCGTCGTCGCGCGCAGCAGCGTCGCGCAGGAACGTGTCGCGCCGCCACGCGGGCAGCGACCGCCGCGCCGAGAGGCCGAGCCCCCACTCGCCGAGCGCCGCGACACCTGGAATCGCATTGCGCGCGTTGAACAGCCATGGGACACGGGCCGCCCACGGGGCCCAGCGCGGCAGATGCGCGACCAGGCGGTCCTTCAGCGACAGCCCGTGCGCGCGTTGCCAATGATGGAGGAACTCGATCTTCATTTTCGCCATGTCGACGCCGGTCGGGCATTCGCGCCGGCAGCCCTTGCAGCTGACGCACAGGTCGAAGGCTTCGCGCACGGCCGTGGAGGCGAGCGCGTCCGGTCCGAGCTGGCCCGACAGCGCGAGCCGGAGCGTATTGGCGCGCCCGCGGGTCAGGTGCTGCTCGTCGCGGGTCGCGCGGTAGCTCGGGCACATCGTTCCGGCGTCGAACTTGCGGCAGTGGCCGTTGTTGTTGCACATCTCGACGGCTTTCGCGAAGCCGTGCGCCGGATCGCCGCCCGTGCCCGGCGCCGACAGGGTGTCGGTGACCGGATCGTTGTGCACATTCCAGGCCGACCAGTCGAGCGCGGTCTCGAGCGGCAACGGGCGGTGGCCCGGGCCGAAGCGGAACAGCGACTTGTCATCCATCCGCGTCGAGCGGACGATCTTGCCCGGATTCATCAGGCCCGCAGGGTCGAACAGGTCCTTGATCTCCTCGAACGTGCGCGTGAGCCGCGGGCCGAACTGCCAGGCGACCCATTCGCTGCGTACGAGGCCGTCGCCGTGCTCGCCCGAGAACGCGCCTTTGTACTCGCGCACCATCGCGCTCGCTTCCTCGGCGATCGCGCGCATCTTCGCCGCGCCGTCGCGGCGCATGTCGAGGATCGGCCGCACGTGCAGCGTTCCCACCGACGCGTGCGCGTACCACGTCCCCCGGGTGCCGTGCTTGCGGAACACCCCGGTGAGCCGGTCCACGTAGTCGGCCAGATGCTCGAGCGGCACCGCGCAGTCCTCGATGAACGAAACCGGCTTGCCGTCGCCTTTCATGCTCATCATGATGTTGAGGCCGGCCTTACGGACCTCCCACAGCGCCTTCTGCGCGCCGGCGTCGGTCATCTCGACGACGCTGCCGGGCAGCCCGAGGTCGCCCATCAGCGCGACGAGGTCGCCGAGCGTTCGGGTCGGCGCGTCGGTGGTCTCGCCGATGAACTCGACGAGCAGGATCGCGTCGGGCTCGCCGATCAGCGCGCGATCGATCACCGGCCGGAACGCGGGGTTGCCGCGCGCGAGGTCGATCATCGTCCGGTCGACGAGCTCGACCGCCGAGGGTCCGAGGCCGACGAGGTGGCGCGCGCTATCCATCGCCTTGTACAGCGTCGGAAAATTGACGACGCCGAGGACGCGGTGCCGCGGTGGCGGCGCGAGTCTCAATGTGACCGCACGGGTCCACGCGAGCGTGCCCTCGCTGCCCACGAGCAGATGCGCATAGTTGACGATGCCGTCGGCCGTGTAGGGCCGTTCGCTCTGCGGGCAGCAGAGGTCGATGTTGTAGCCGCCGACGCGCCGCATCACCTTCGGCACCTGACGCTCGATTTCATCGCGCTCGCGCGCACCGAGCGACTCCAGCCGTCGCAGCAGCTCACGGACCCGCGGGATGGCCAGGTCCATTTCCGGCTCCGGGCCGAACCAGGCGTCGGTGCCATCGGCGAGCGTCGCGTCGATGGCGAGCACGTTGTGCACCATGTTCCCATAGGCAATCGAGCGCGAGCCGCACGAGTTGTTGCCGGTCATCCCTCCCAGCGTGCATTGCGCGGACGTGCTGACGTCGACCGGGAACCACAGGCCGTGCGGCTTCAGCCACGCGTTGAGCGTGTCGAGGACGATGCCCGGCTCGACGGTCACGGTACGTGCTTCGCGGTCGAAGGCGACGACGCGGTTCAGGTGTTTGCTGTGGTCGACGACCAGCGCCGCGCCGACCGTCTGCCCGCATTGCGAGCTGCCCGCGCCGCGGGGAAGCACGGGCACTCCAAGCTCGCGACAGACGCCCAAGGCCGCGCGCACGTCGTCGTCGCTTTTTGGCACCAGGACGCCCAGCGGCATGACCTGGTAGATCGATGCATCGGTCGAATAGCGGCCGCGCGACGCGCGATCGAACAGCACGTCGCCGGCGACGACGCTGCGCAACCGGGCGGCGAGGTCCCCGTCGCCGCGATGGCGCTGGAATACGAGGGGCTGCGGTTCCGGCGCGCTCATGGGCAAGAGGGCATTCGATCTGCGGAAGCGTGTGCGAATGACCGCTGAAGGCAGCCCATTGTAGAGCACGTACGGGCAAGTTCCACGCGGTCAGAACGAACCGCCCCTTGCGGGCAAGCGCCAAACATCAGTAGCATGGGCTTTCGCCAGGCGGCTGGCGCAACGCTGCCCAACCTCGAACCATCGAAACAGGCTTCCCATGTTCCCGCTCGACAGCCATCCCTCCGGTCGCCATTTCCTGCAGATTCCAGGGCCAACCAATGTCCCCGATCGCATTCTGCGAGCAATGGACCAGCCGACGATCGACCATCGCGGCCCCGAGTTCGCCCGCCTGACGCTCGAAATCCTCGATGGATTGAAGGAGATCTTCCAGACGCCAGGGCCGGTGGTCATCTATCCGGCCTCGGGCACAGGTGCCTGGGAAGCGGCGTTGGTCAACACGCTGTCGCCCGGCGATCACGTGCTGATGTTCGAGACCGGCCATTTCGCCACGCTGTGGCGGGCGATGGCCGAGAAACTCGGTCTGCACGTCGATTTCGTCCCTGGCGATTGGCGCAGCGGCATCGATCCCGCGGTCGTCGAGGCGAAGCTCGCCGAGGACCGCGCGCATGCGTTCAAGGCCGTGCTTGCCGTGCACAACGAGACGTCGACCGGCGTCACCACGCGCATTCCGGCGATCCGGCAGGCGATCGACCGCGCCGGCCACCCCGCGCTGTTCATGGTCGACACGATCTCGTCGCTCGCGTCGATCGACTACCGCCATGCCGAATGGGGTGTCGACGTCACGGTGGCAGGATCGCAAAAGGGACTCATGCTGCCGCCGGGACTTTCGTTCAACGCGGTCAGCGACAAGGCGCTCGCGGCCAGCAAGCACGCGCGGCTGCCGCGGTCGTATTGGCGGTGGGACGAGACCATCGCGCTGAACCGCCAGGGCTATTTTCCGTCGACGCCGGCCACCAATCTCCTCTACGGGCTGCACGAGGCGATCACGATGCTGCGCGAGGAGGGACTGCCGGCGGTGTTCGCCCGCCATCAACGGCACGCCGAAGCGACGCGGCGCGGCGTGCGCGGCTGGGGACTCGAGGTGCTGTGCCGCAACCCGGACGAGTACAGCGGATCGCTGACCGCCGTCATGATGCCCGACGGCCACGACGCGGATACGTTCCGCGCGCGAGGTTCTCGCCCGCTTCGACATGTCGCTCGGCACCGGCCTCGGCAAGCTCGCGGGACGCGTGTTCCGCATCGGGCATCTGGGCTTTTTCAATGACCTGATGCTATGCGGAACGCTGTGCGGGGTCGAGATGGGCCTTGCGTTACGCGAAGTGCCGCACAAGAAGAACGGCGTCGCGGAGGCGCTCGCCTATCTGGGGGAAAGCGGCGGACAGACCGCGACGACGGCGCAACGGCGCGCCGCGTGACCGGACCCGTACCGAACAAGGGGCACCACGCCGGACGCAGTGATTCACGGACAACGTCGCAACGTCGGACGCAAGCGAGCCATGTCCTCGCGGCGCCGACACTCTACAAGCCACAGGAGGATCAGGAAATGAACAACTTCGTCAAGACGGCGTGCGCACTGGCAGTGGTGCTGGCGAGCGCGCCGGCCGTCGCGTGGGAGCCCACCAAGCCGGTCGAGATCGTCGTGGCCGCCGGCGCCGGCGGCGCCTCCGACCAGATGGCGCGGATGATGCAGGCCGCGATCCAGAAGAACAGCCTGATGAAGCAGCCGATGATCGTCTCGCTCAAGGGCGGCGCGTCGGGTGGCGAGGCGCTGATGTACATGAAGGCGAGCGAAGGTGATCCCAATAGGGTGCTCATCGCCTATTCGCTGATCTACATGCTGCCGCTCGCCGCCAAGATACCGTTCAACTGGCGCGACCTGACGCCGGTCTCCGTCATCGCGATGGACGAGTTCGTGTTGTGGGACAACACGACGCTGCCCTACAAGAACGTGAAGGAGTTCGTGGCCGCGGCCAAGGCGGCCGATCCGCCGTTCAAGATGGGCGGCACCGGCTCGAAGCGCGAGGACCACGTGCTCACCGTCTTCATGGAGCAGAAGACGGGCGCGAAGTTCGCGTACCTGCCCTACAAGTCGGGCGGCGAGGCGGCGACCCAGCTCGTCGGCAATCACACGGCCGCCAACGTCAACAATCCGTCCGAGAATCTCGAGGTCTGGCGCGCCGGCCAGGTGCGCGCGCTGTGCGTCTTCGACAAGGAGCGGATCGCCTACAAGACCAAGGTCACCGACACCATGTCGTGGAACGATATCCCGACGTGCAAGGAGGAAGGGCTCGACATGCAGTACCTGATGCTGCGCGCGATGTTCCTTCCCGGAAAGATGAGCCCGGATCAGGTCGCCTTCTACGTCGACCTGTTCAAGAAGGTGACGCAGACGGCCGAGTACAAGGAGTACATGGAAAAGCAGGCGCTGAAGCCCGTGTTCCTCACGGGCAAGGACATGCTGACCTTCCTCGAGGAAGATGACGCCTTGAACAAGAAGCTCATGGTCGAGGCCGGCTTCGTCGAGAAATAGCGCGCGGGAAACCCGCACTTCATCCGGCGGACCCTTCTCCCGCACGCGGGAAGGAGGCGTTCCGACCCTTCGCGCCATTCCGGGAACATCCCGATGCCAACATCTGACAGTGAGATCGTCGTCGACGATCCGACCGCGCCGGCGGACCATTCGCCGCCGGTGACCACCACGCGCACGGTCGAGGGGGTCGTTTACCTGCTTCTGATCGTGCTGGCGCTGGTCCTGGGCTACGACAATTGGCGCACGGGAATGGGGTGGGCGAAGGACGGCCCGCAGTCCGGATATCTTCCGTTCTATCTGTGCGTCATCCTCGCCGGCGCCTCGCTGTGGGGCCTCGGCGTAGCGTTCCGGAGGCGAAAGCGGGCCGCCCAGCCTTTCGTCACGCGCGACCAGCTTCGTCGAGTCCTGCAGGTCTTCCTTCCGACGTTCCTCTTCGTCCTTCTGACGCAGTGGCTCGGCATCTATGTCGCGAGCCTTCTGCTGGTCGCGGGCTTCATGCGGTTCATCGGCCGCATCGCCTGGTGGAAGTCACTGCTCACAAGCTTTCTGTTCGCGGTCATCATGTTCGCGACGTTCGAAATCGCATTCGACGTCATCATGCCCAAGGGCCCGCTGGAAGCGGCGTTCGGATTCTAGGACTTGGCGCGATGGAAGCGTTGACCCTCCTCGCCCACGGCTTCGTCGTCCTGCTGACCTGGAAGACGCTGGCGCTGATGATGGTCGGTCTCGTGCTCGGCATCTTCGTCGGCGTGCTGCCGGGATTGGGCGGGCCGAACGGTGTCGCGATCCTGCTGCCGCTCACGTTCACGATGGATCCGACCTCCGCGATCGTCATGCTCTCGTGCATCTACTGGGGCGCGCTGTTCGGCGGGGCGATCACGTCGATCCTGTTCAACATTCCCGGCGAAGCCTGGTCGGTGGCGACCACGTTCGACGGCTATCCGATGGCCCAGCAGGGAAAGGCGGCGGAGGCACTCACCGCGGCGTTCACATCGTCATTCATCGGCTCGCTGGTTGCGGTGATGCTCATCACCTTTCTGGCGCCCCGCATCGCTTCCTTCGCGTTGCGCTTCGGTCCGCCGGAGTTCTTTGCCGTCTATTTGCTCACGTTCTGTTCGTTCGTCGGCCTGGGGCGCGAGGACAAGCACAAGACCATCATCTCGATGACACTCGGGCTGCTCCTTGCCGCCATCGGTATGGATACCGTCTCGGGCCGGCTGCGGATGACCTTCGGCTTCGACCCATTGATGCGCGGCGTTAACTTCCTGGTCGCGGTCATCGGGCTGTTCGGTATCAGCGAGATTCTGCTCACGATGGAGGAGCGGCTCGCGCTGCGCGGACATGCCGCGGCGATCAGCCTGCGCGTCGTCCTCAAGGTGTGGAAGGAGCTGCCGCGATACTGGATCACGCTGTTGCGTTCGTCGGCAATCGGATGCTGGCTCGGGATCACGCCCGGTGGCGCGATTGCGGCGTCGTTCATGGGCTACAACCTGGCCAAGCGATTCTCGAAGGACCCCGCTAGCTTCGGAAAAGGTCGTATCGAAGGCGTCTTCGCGCCTGAGACGGCGGCGCACGCGTCCGGAACTGCCGCGTTGCTGCCAATGCTGGCGCTGGGCATTCCCGGCTCGGGCACGGCGGCAATTCTGCTTGGCGGGCTGATGGTCTGGGGGCTCAATCCCGGTCCGTTGCTGTTCGTCGAGCACAAGGACTTCGTGTGGGGCCTCATCGCCTCCATGTATCTCGGCAACGTCGTCGGTCTCGTGATCGTGCTGACCACCGTTCCGATCTTCGCGTCGATCCTGCGCATTCCGTTTGCCGCAGTTGCGCCGATGATCGTCGTGTCCTGCGCCATCGGCGCCTATGCCATCCAGAACGCCATGTTCGACGTCTGGCTGATGCTGCTGTTCGGCGTCGTCGGCTACGTATTCAAGAAGATCGGCATACCGCTTGCGCCGCTCACGCTCGCGCTGGTGCTCGGCAATCGCTCCGAGGATGCGTTCCGCCTGTCGATGATCGGGGCGGGCGGCGATCTGCGCGTGTTCTGGTCCAACGGGCTCGTCGGCTCGATCACGACGCTAGCGTGCATCCTGCTGCTCTGGCCGTTGATCGGCAAGTTCTTCGAACGTGCCGGACGCTTCCGACGCCCGATCAAGACCTGATCCCCGAACCGCCGATCTCGTTCAGCCCGCGGGCAAGTATTGGCCCTCGGGTAGAAAATGGGGAACATCGTCGCAAACAAAAAAAGGGCCTGCATCGCTGCAAGCCCTTGATTGTATGGCGCGCCCGGCAGGATTTGAACCCACGACCCCCTGGTTCGTAG
>CAWJLG010000012.1:0-388099 GCA_963843595.1 uncultured beta proteobacterium
GCGCGAGCGCCAGCGTGACATCGAGCGGATTGGCGAGCGGTGCGTACGGCAGCGGGCTCGCGTCGCCTGGCGACAGCACGTTGACGGCGAGGAACCAGAGCACGAGCAAGCCTGCGATCGGAAGCCCCGCGCCGAGTGCATAGGCATCGCCGTACTCGGCGAGCGGCCACCACGCCCGCAGCCGCAACGGCGGGATCGCCGCAAGATAGCCGATCGCCGGCACTGCCGCCGCACACGCCATCCAGGCGGTGTACCCGGGCGTGATTCGCCCGACCCACTCGCTCGCCTCCCACGCCAACTGCACCGTGAGCGCGATCGCGGACGCGGCATGAACGGCGCGCAGGAATCCCGCCGCGCCGGGCGCACCGCCGGCCTCGGCGTTCGGCGCGAAACGCAGCGCTTCGGCAGCATGAAGCACGCGCCAGTGAAGCCACCAGGCGAGCGGAAACACCACCCAGCCCCAGACGCCCAACGTCGTGCGGGCCCGTTCGAAATCGCCGAACGCGGCGAACGCCATGGTCGGCAGCAGCGCGATGCCGGTCGCTGCCAGGCGCGGCCATTCGAGCCGGCGGCGAATCGCCAGCGCGACCGCGACGCCGGCCACGACCCAGCCCAGCGTCGCGTGCGTCGCCTCGTCGCGGGGCAGCTGGCGGAAGAGTTCGAAGCCGCCCGCGCCGATCCACCAGCCGATGCCCCACGCGAATACGAGCGGGACCAGCCCGCGCTCGCCCACGCTCAATTCATCGCGCGACCGGTCCGCAAAGTATGTCGTCGCGAATGCCGACAGCGCGATCAGTATCGCGCCGAGGAAGAAGGCATTCGCGAACAGCCGATCGCCTTCGCCGGCCGTGCCGGAGTACAGGAACACGATGCCGGCGGCGAGCTGGATCGCGAGCGCGAAGCCGCGGGCCAGCAGCGCGCGCTGGCGGACGCCGAGCCAGTAGACGCCGGCGGCCTCGACCGCCCAGATCGCCGCCGTCACGCGTTCGTCGAACGCGAGCGGAACCGCAATCGTCGCGAAGATCGCCGCCAGCGCCAGAAATGCGCGCGCGAGCAGCGCGAAACCAGCGCCCTCGCGGCGGCGCAAGACGAGAGACAGCGCCGCGTACACGACGGCAACGGCCAGTGCACTCCATGCCGCGCCGTACCGCGTGTCATGCACCAGCGCCGCCTGCAGCGCGAAACCGACCAGCGGCACGCCGAATACGAGCAGCCCGTCGACCGGCGCCTTCGCGGCCAGGGGGCCGCGCTTCGCGTGCAGGATCGCGATCGTGACGTAGAACGCGAAGAAGAGGACGAGGAACGGCTGAACGGTTCCGTAGTGCGCCGGCGCGTAGTAACGGTGGCCCCAGACGACTCCGAGTACGAACGTGAACACGAAGCCGAGCGCATTGAGCGCGCGCCACGCCCGTACCCACGCCAGCGCGAAAATCGCTCCGTTGAGCACGGCGAAATACCCGAACAGCAGCGCTGGCGGGCCGGCGGTGGAGGCGAGCATCGGCGCGACGAAACCGCCGGCAACGGCAAGGCCGGCGAGCGGCTGCGAGTCGCTGCGCACCGCGAGCCATACGGTCAGCGCCGAGATCGCTACGAGCAGTCCGATGGCCGGTGCATCGGGAAGCACGTCGTAGAACCGGAACGCCGCATACGTCGTCAGGTAGAGCACCCCGGCGCCGGCTCCTTGCAACGACAGTCCGTAACCAGGCCGCGGTACCGCAAGGCGAATGCCCAGGCCGATCAGGGCCATCCCCACGAGTCCGACAGCGGCGAGCTTCACCTCGATCGGCACCTCGAAGTGTTCGGCGAAATAGCGCAGCAGGAACGCGATGCCGAAGAAGAGAATCACCACGCCGACGCGGGTCAGCGTATTGCCGCTGGTGAACCACGCCCAAAGGGGATTGGGTGTCGGCGCGGCCGCCGCCGGAAGGTATCGCGACTCGCCGACCACCGGTGCGGCGGGCGCGGGACCGGCGTGCGCGGAAGGTGGTGATCCCGCGTCCGGGTTCGAAGCCGCGAGTGGCTGCAGCGCATCGTCCGCGCTTCGCCGCCAGCCCTCCGCTGGGAGGTCCGATCCTTGCGAGGACTCCGGCAGCGGTACTCGAGCGACGGTCGCGACGACAGGCGCATCCGGCCACGACGACGCGGTATCGGCTAGCGCCCCCCGCTGGGCGCTTTCAAGCTGCGCGACCCGGCGCTCGAGTTCCGCCACGCGTCGTGCGAGCGCAGGATCGTGCGGCCCGGGCGGCAGCGCGGCGTTGCTTGTCGCAGGTTCGGCGTCGACGGCCCGATCGGGCTTGCGGAAAGCGGCGCGCTGCCGGCTCCCCGAGAAGACGGCCCCGATGAAGAAGCCCGCGAGACCGCCCAGAACCGCGCCCCAGTCGTGACCGATGAAATTGCCGGCGGCAGCACCCGCGAACAGCCCGATCAATGCCCACATCGCGAACTCCCGATTCCCGGCACCCCGTTCAGCGCCGCTCGCCGCGCAACGCCAGGACCGCCGCCTGCAGGCCCGCGAGCGTCACCCTTTCCGGCGGCACCGGCGGCGCGACGACCAGCGCGATCCGCGAGAACAGCCCGCGCCATCGACGGAACGCCTTGCCTTCGAATGAGCGGCTGAAGAAGCTGCCCCAGAGTCCGCGCAGCGCCATCGGCACCACGGGGACGGGTGTGGATTCGATCATCTGCTGCAGGCCCGGACGGAAGGCATTGAGTTCGCCGGTGTCGGTGAGCCGGCCCTCGGGAAAGATCCCGACGACCTCCCCCGCGCGCAGCGCAGCAGCCGCCTCGGCGAATGCGTGGTCCTTCATCGCCGGGTCCTCCTTTGCCGGCGCAATCGGAATCGTGCGCATGGTGCGAAAGATGAACGACAGCAACGGCACGCGGAAAATGCGATGGTCCATCACGAACCGTATGGGCCGTCGGATCGACGCGGCGATGACGACGGCGTCGACGTAGCTCACGTGATTGCACACGACGATGCATGCCCCCTCATCGGGAATGTTGTCGAGCCCCTCCTTCTCGACCCGGTAGAACGTGTGGATCAGCAACCACGCGAGGAACCGCATCAGGAATTCTGGCACGAGACCGTACACATAGAGGGCAACCGCCGCGTTCATGATCCCGGTCACCAGGAACAGATCGGGAATCGACAGGCCCGCCTTCAGGAGTGCGATGGCCAGCCCCGCCGACACGACCATGAACAGCGCGTTGAGGATGTTGTTCGCCGCGATGATCCGTGACCGGTGCGACGGCGCCGAGCGCTCCTGGATGAGCGCGTAGAGCGGCACGATGTAGAACCCGCCGAACAGCCCGATCAGGACGAGGTCGGCGGCGACGCGCCAGTGCGCCGGCTGCGCGAAGAACGCGTCGAGTCCGGCGAGCCCGGACGCGTGCAATTCCCGGCTCGCGAACCAGAGATCGACGGCGAACAGCGTGAGCCCGATCGACCCGAACGGCACGAGGCCCAGCTCGACCTTGCGCCCGGACAGCCGCTCGCACAGCAACGATCCCACGCCGATCCCCACCGAGAACAGCGCCAGCAGGAATGTCACGACGTGCTCGTTGCCGCCGAGGACGTCGCGGCTGAAGCCCGCGAACTGGGCAAGAAAGGTCGCGCCGTAGAACCAGAACCACGAAATACCGAGCATCGACAACCAGACCACGCGATTGCCCTGCGCGAAACGCAGGTTCTTCCACGTCTCGGTGAACGGGTTCCAGTTGATGGCGAGCGCCGGATCGACGGCAGGCGTGTGCGGAATCGCGCGGCTGACGAGGTAGCCGGCGACCGCGACGGCGACCGCCACCGCGCCCGCCAGCGCGGCGCCGATCGTCGGGATCGCCACGACGAGTCCGCCGGCAATCGTTCCAAGCAGGATCGCGACGAAGGTTCCCATCTCGACCAGACCGTTGCCGCCGACGAGCTCCTCGCTGCGCAGATGCTGCGGCAGGATCGCGTACTTGACCGGACCGAACAGCGTCGAGTGGACGCCCATCAGCGCCAGCGCGACGAACAGCAGCGCGAGGCTGCGCTGCCAGAAGCCGACCAGGCCCACCGCCATGATCGCGATCTCGAAGAGCTTGATCAGCCGGATCAGGCGCGATTTCTCGTACTTGTCCGCGAGCTGACCCGAGGTCGCCGACAGCAGCACGAACGGAGCGATGAATACGGCGCCCGCGAGATTGACCAGCGCGTTCGGGTCGAGCGCGGTCAGACTGGTCGCCTGGAATGCGACGAAGATGATCAGCGCATTCTTGAAGATGTTGTCGTTGCCGGCACCGAGAAACTGTGTCCAGAAGAACGGCGCGAACCGGCGCTGCCGGAGCAGATCGAACTGGTTGGGCTGATGCATGAAGCGAATCCCTGTTGACGCCGGACCGGTGAACAAGACGTCGGGTCTCGTACCCGGCACGACCGCAGTGCGTCCCGATTGCTGTGCTCCCGGACGGCGCACGCGTACGAACTCGAACAGCGGCCCATTGTGCCAGCGAACCTCGCGCCACAGGCCGTTCGCATCGACGTAAAGGACAGGGCGCCACGCGCCCGCCGACCGCGACGGGCGGCGGGGCAGACGGGCCAGACGGGCCGGTCGCGTGCACGCTACAATGCGCGTCGCCGGCACGATCGGCATCCGCGTACGTTTTTCCTCGTTCCCCGATGCGCCAGTACCTCGATTTCATGCGGCACGTCCGCGACCACGGTCACCGCAAAGCGGACCGCACCGGCACCGGGACGCGGTCGGTGTTCGGGTATCAGATGCGTTTCGACCTCGGCGCGGGCTTTCCGCTGCTGACGACGAAGAAGGTCCACACCAAGTCGATCATCCACGAATTGCTGTGGTTCCTGCGCGGCGAGACCAACGTCCGGTCGCTGCAGGCTGCCGGCGTGACGATCTGGGACGAGTGGGCGGATGCGAACGGCGACCTGGGGCCGATTTACGGCTACCAGTGGCGCAGCTGGCCGGCGCCCGACGGCCGGCACATCGACCAGCTCGCGGCGGTGGTCGCCGAGATCCGGAAGAACCCCGACTCGCGGCGGCTGATCGTGTCGGCGTGGAACGTCGGCGACATCCCGCGGATGAAATTGCCGCCCTGCCACGCCTTCTTCCAGTTCTACGTCGCCGGCGGCCGGCTGTCCTGCCAGCTCTACCAGCGCAGCGCCGACATCTTCCTCGGCGTGCCCTTCAACATCGCGTCGTACGCGCTGCTGACGCACCTGGTCGCGCAGCAGTGCGACCTCGGCGTCGGCGACTTCATCTGGACCGGCGGCGACTGCCATCTCTACGACAATCACGCGGAGCAGGTCGACACGCAGCTCGCCCGCACCCCGTTCCCGCCGCCCCGCCTCGCGATCCACCGGAAGCCGCCGACGCTGTTCGACTACCGGTTCGAGGACTTCGAGATCCTCGATTACCTTTCCCACGCCGCCATCAAGGCCCCGGTCGCCGTGTAGCGCCTGCTGAGGCTAAAGGCGATTGCGTCGCCGCGCGCGGACCAAAAAAAAGCCCGCCGGGAGGAAATGAGCGGGCAAGGGGGATTCGGTCGGAGCGTTTCCCCGCTCCGGGAGGGTCGGCCGGGTACCGCTGTGCGGTCCGGACGCGCGTGCGCTAGACGATGCTGCGCGCCGCGTTGACGCGATCCGCAAGGGCGGCCAGCGCTTCCTGCTGCGATGGCGACAAGGCGTCGTCGTCATGGCGACCGGCGACACCCGTGTCCGGGCCCTTCGGTTGGCCGGCAAGCCAGTACTGCGAGAATTCGGGCGAAAACGAGTCCATGTTCCGTAAGTCGCGTGGGTCTGGATATCCTTACCTGGAGCAAACGTCGTGCCATGGAACGCTCGGCACGAGCGGATGAGACCGCCACCGAGGATTTCCCCCTCGATGGGCCCCCGCTTTTCCGATCGAGCGTATTGTCCTTGCCGGAGCGCGGCGATCCGGCTTTTGTCGCACCATGCCGACAGCATATGTGTCATTTGTGTTAATGGATTGATTCAAAGCATCTTTATATGTCGCTTTTTCACGACATCAAAAAGAGACAGTAACAGATGGCAACCGGGCGTCGCTGCGCGTTGCGCGCCGAAGCGGATTTCAGGGCGACTTGGCCTCTTTGAACATCGCCGGCTCGAGATGGTGGCGCTGCAGGAGCTTGTAGAACTCGGTGCGGTTCCGCTTGGCGAGCAGTGCCGCCTGGGTGACGTTGCCCCCCGTGATTTTCAGTAACCGTACCAGGTAGTCGCGTTCGAAGTTCTTGCGCGCTTCCTCGAACGGCACCAGCGCGCTCGCGTCTTCCTGCAGTGCGCTCTGGACCAGTGTGGCCGGAATCACCGCCGTCGTCGCCAATGCCACGGCTTGCTCCAGGAGATTGAGGAGCTGACGGACGTTGCCGGGCCACGGCGCAGCGATCAGGAGCGCCATGGCGTCGGGCGCGAGCGACGGAACCGGTCGCTTGTAGCGCTCCGCAAGCTTGCGCAGGAAGTGGGCCGCCAGCAGCGGGATGTCTTCGTTGCGCTCGGCCAGGGACGGCAGCTTGAGCGACACGACGTTCAGCCGGTAGTAGAGATCCTCCCGGAACTGGCCCGATGAGCGTTGCGCCTCGAGGTCGCGATGCGTCGCCGAGATCACGCGCACGTCGATCGGGATCGACTGTGTCGCTCCGACCGGGCGCACCTCGCCTTCCTGCAGCACGCGCAGCAGCTTCACCTGCAGCGCCAATGGCATGTCGCCAATCTCATCGAGGAAGATCGTCCCGCCGTCCGCGGCCTGGAACAGCCCCTTGTGCGCCTGCACGGCGCCTGTGAACGCGCCCCGCGCGTGACCGAACAGCTCCGACTCCAGCAGCGGCTCGGGAATCGCGCCGCAGTTGACGGCAACAAAGGGGTTGTCCCGGCGCGGACTGGCGCGATGGATCGCCCGCGCCAGCAGCTCCTTGCCGGTCCCGGAATCGCCATAGATCAGCACGCTCGCGTCGGAGTCCGCGACGAGCTTGGCCTGCCGCAGCAAATCTTCCATCCGCGGACTGCGCGTGATGATGCCGGAGCGCCACTCACCGGTCACCTCGGTGCCCACCGCAGGCTCGTCGCCGGCGAGCTTCATCGCCGACGCGACCTTGTGCAGCAGGTCCTGGCTGTCGAAGGGTTTGGTCAGAAAACCGAACACCCCCCGCTGCGTCGCGCTCACTGCGTCGGGAATGGTGCCGTGCGCCGTCAATATGATGACCGGCAGCGCCGGATGCTCGCGATGAATCGCGTCGAAGAGCTGCAGACCGTCGATGCCGGGCATCCGAAGGTCGGTAATCACCGCCCCGGGCCGCGCGACGGCGAGCGCCGCGAGCGCGGTCTCGCCGCTGTCCGCCGTGCGGACGCGGTACCCCGCGGAGGTGAGCCGCAGGCTGATCAGTTTGAGCAGGTCGGGATCGTCGTCGACCAGCAGGATGTCGCCGGATGCAGCCATGATTGCCTCGCCAGGGTTCAGCGTCCTCCCCCTCCGCCGCCGCCACCACCACCACCACCGCCACCACCGCCACCACCGCCGCCGCCACCACCGCTGCGAACCCGCTCGCGCAGGAGGCTGCGCTCCATCGCCCGCAGCGCCTCGAGTTTCTGCACTGCGGCGTCGGCCTTCTGTTGTTCGTCGCGCACCGCGCGCAAACGCTCGGCGACCTGCGCCTGGAGCACCGACCCGAGCTGCTTGACGGCCGGCGAACCGGGACCGCTTTTCGCGACGTTGTCGAGCAGCTGCAGCGCGCGTTGGTCATCCTGGACCGTATGCGACTGGGTGAAAAGCATCGCCAGCCGGATCCGGTTCGCATCGGTGCGTTGTCGCGTCAGCGTCTGATTGGCGGTCGTGATCTCGCGCTTCACGTCGTCGCCGTTCATGGCGCTGAAACGCTGCAGGTCGGCCAGCAGCGCCACCACCTCGACCACCTCCGGGGGCAACTCGGGCACCGGCGCCTCCGGCGCGGGCGCGGGCAACGGAACCGGCGCCGCCACCTCCACGGGCTCGGGGGGCGCAGGCGCAGTGTCGGGCGTCGCCGGCACGGGCTCGCTCGGTGCGAGCGGCGGCTCGACCGGCTCGATCGGCGGATACTCGATCATGCGGGCCGGCGGTTCGTACGGTGGCGGCACCTCCTCGTACTCGTCCGTCGGCGCCGCCGGCGGCGGCGCCGCACAAGCCACCATGAAGAGTGCCGCGACGAACGGGATCCACCGACCCCACGCACCGCGCGACATCATCCGCGCTCCGCGATCGTGACGGACCCTGACCGGTGCGGTGACGCCTTCGCCGCCGTCTCGACGGCGCCCATCGTCGGCAACCACAGCCGGAATTGCGCGCCGCGGCGGCCGTCGGCACGGTCCCGCACTTCGATGCGCCCCCCGTGTGCGATCACGTATTCACGCGCAATCGCGAGTCCGAGTCCGGACCCCTTGACCCTGCCCTCGATCGGCGCCTTCCCCTGATAGAAGGAATCGAAGATGCGTTCACGCTCGGCGGGAACGACGCCATCGCCCTCGTCGATGACGTCCAGCACGGCGAACCCCTGGTCCACTGCGAGCTCGAGCGCAATGACACCGGAGCGGGGCGAATACTTGATGGCATTGGACACCAGGTTGTCGACGATCGTCCGGATCTTGTCGGCATCACCCAGCACCTCCGCCGGCGCGAGCTTCGTCTCGAACGTGATCATCCGCGCGAACGCCGCGAGCTTGTGTTCCTTCAGGACGCGGCCGATCAGTTCCGGAAGGAGAACCGGGCCGACCGCCTGGGGCTCCATCGCGCGCGTCTGGTGATAGGTGAGGAGGTTCTCGATCAGCTTCTGCAGCGACAGCGTATTCTCGCGGACGATCCGCACGATCTCGCGCTGCTCCGGCGACAGCGGTCCGCCCACGTTGTCGCGGAGCAGTTCGGCGCCCTCGCGCACCGCCGTCAGCGGCGTCTTGAGCTCGTGCGAAACGTGGCGCAGGAACCGGTTCTGCTGTTCCTCGAGCTCGGAGAGCCGCGAGCGCAGCCATTCGAGGCGTTGGCCGAGATAGCGCAGGTCCTGCGGTCCGTTGACCTCGATGGCGTGGGTGAAGTCGGCGGTCCCCATCTGGCGGATCGCCTGATCGAGCTGCCGGATCGGGCGCGCGATCAGCACCGCGAATATGACCGCCAGCACGACCGCGATGCCGGCGGTCGCCAGCGCGACGTACAGCCACTTCTGGCGCCCTTCCGCGGCGGTGTCCCGCAGCCGCTCGATCGCGCGCTCGGTAAGCTGGTTCGACGCCGCGATCGTCGACTGCGCGGCATCGGTCAGGCGTGCATAGCCTTCCGCGAGCTGCGCCTGCGCTTCCGGCGAACGTTGCGGCACGACCAGCGCCTTGTTGAGCGACGCCTCGTTGTCGACGAGTGCCGCGAGCGCATCCAGCCGGTCGCGCGCGAGCGGCAGTTGCGACAGCTGGGCGGCCGTCTGCCGAAACTCCACGCGGACACGGGCGTAATCGTCGATCAGCGCCGGGTCTTCGAGAATCAGATACTGGCGCACGACGCGCTCGAGCGTCCCCGCATGCTCGAACAGCTGGCGGCTCGCGCGTCCGGCTTGCGCCGCCTGCTGCACCGCTTCCTGGCCCTGGGTCTGCAGTCGATCGAGAGAGAAGATGAGTTCCGCGAGCGCATAGACGAGCGGAAGGCTTACCAGCAGGAAGCCCAGCAGGATGAACTTGAGGAACGACCGGGGGTAGTACACGCGCGAGCCCTGACCGCTATAATCCGCGCCGACTCATCGGAGGATCAACGGCGCGACGCATGGAGCCATCGCACGATACACCACGCATCGGCGCCACGCCAAGCGCAGCGCCGCTCGCAATCATTGCCGCGATCGCGGCCAACGGCGTCATCGGGAACGGCAATCGCCTGCCCTGGCGTCTGCCGGAGGATCTGCAACGGTTTCGCGCGCTGACGACCGGGCATGCGGTCATCATGGGACGCCGCACCTGGGAGTCCATCGGCCGGCCGCTCCCGGGTCGCCAGAACATCGTCGTCAGCGGACAGCGTGGCGAGCCGACGCCGGACGTGGAGACCGTCACGTCGCTCGACGAAGCGCTGGCGCGCGTGCGCATGCCTCCCCCTGTCTACTGCATTGGGGGAGGGGAGCTCTATCGCGCCGCGCTGCCGCGCGCGTCGCTGTTGTACCTGACCGAGATCGCACGCGAGTTCCCTGGCGACGCCTATTTTCCTCCGTTCGACCGAAGTCTGTGGCGAGAGACCGCCCGTGAAGAACGGACGCATGCGGCACCCGACGGATTCGACTACGCCTTCGTCACCTACGAGCGGATCGCGCGCTGAACACGGCCGCTCGCCGCCCTTGCCAACGCCAACGGAGCCCAACACATGTCAGAAGGTCATTTCCACGTCCACGGCCCGCACGATCACGCGGTCGAGCACGAGGCGCATTCGGGCGATCCCTTCGCCGGTCGCATCGCGGTTGCCACCGCCATCTTCGCCACGGTCGGTGCGTTGTTCGGCTACATGGGCGGCGCGACGCAAAACGACGCCTTGCTGTTCAAGAACGAAGCGACGATCCGCAAGACCGAGGCCTCCGACCAATGGAACTTCTACCAGGCGAAGAGCAGCAAGCAGAACCTTGCCGAACTCGGCGCCACGCTGACCACCGGCGAGCAGCAGGCGAAGTACCTGAAGGAAGCCGAGCGCTACGGCAAGGAGAAGACCGAGATCATGGTCGCGGCGAAGGCGCTGGAGCAGAAGTCCGCCGACGCGGAGAAGATGAGCGAAGCGTCGATGCACGTTCACCATCGCTGGGCGCAGGCGATGACGCTGCTCCAGATCGCGATCGCAATGGCCGCGATCACGATCCTCACCCGCAACCGCGCATTGAACGTCGCCGCCTATGGCGTGGCGGCGGGCGGAGCGGCCGTCGGCGCGCTGGCACTGCTTCACATCTGACGACAGCTCGCACCTGCGCGTTACCAGATGCCGATGTGGATGCCGCGTTTGCGGTGCACGTCGGTGCGGGCGTCGACGAACGCGTCGCCGACGGTCGTGCGCCGGCGACGCGTCGCCAGCCAGTCGAACAGGCGCTCGCGCAGTGCCTGGCGCTCGACGTGGCAGCGCGGATCGGCACCGAGGTCGACGAACTCGTTCGGATCGGCCGCGAGGTCGAACAACTGGGGGCGGAAGCCTTCCCAGTGCACGTATTTCCAGGTGGCGGTGCGGACCATGAACGCCCGGCATTCGCCGACGCCGCGCCCGAGCGTGCGCCGCGCACGCCGGAAGCCGTAGTCCAGCTCGCTGAACGCGGCATCGCGCCAGGACCCGGCATCGCCGCCGCGGACCGACGCCAGCAGCGAGCGGCCCTCGATCCGGTGCGATGCGGCCGGCAACCCGAGAGCGTCGAGGATCGTCGGCACGACATCGATGCCTTCCACGATGCGCGGGTCCACGGTGCCGCGCGTGGCATCGGCGCGCGAATCCGGATCGACGACGATGAAGGGGACCCGCACCACTTCGTCGTAGAAGAGCTCCTTTTCCCCGAGCCCGCGGTCGCCGAGGAAGTCGCCGTGATCGGAGACGAAGACGATGAGCGTGTCGCGCAGGCGCCCTTGGGCCTCGAGCGCGTCGAGGATGCGGCCCACGTGACGGTCGACCTGCGCCACGAGTCCCATGTACGCCGGACGGACATGGCGGGCGACGTCCTCGCGACCGAAGCTCAGGCACTCGTCGTGCCCCCGGTACGCGCGCACGACCGGGTGTTCGTCCGCCGTCCCGTCCTGCGGGCCGCGGAGAATCGCGCCGATCGGCTTGCCGCGGAACTTGCGGTGGAAGGGTGCAGGCGCGACATAGGGCCAGTGCGGCTTGACGTACGAAAGATGCAGCACCCAGGGTGCTTCGCCGCGCGCGCGGATCCAGTCCAGCGCGAGGTCGGTCATGTACGCGGTCTCGGAATGCTCTTCCTTCACGCGCGCCGGCAGGTGGACGTTGCGCATGTTCCAGCCCGACGCGACGCGCCCGCCGTCCTCCACCGCGATGACGTATTCGCTCCACGGATCGGCGCCGTCGTAGCCTCGCGCACGCAGCCAGTCCGCATAACCCGATTCCGGACCCGGCGGCGTATGCCCGTCGTAGCGGTCGACGACGACGAAGCCACCCTCGCGCAGCAAGGCGCCGCGCTCGCTTTCAATCTCGATGCCGAACCGCGCCAGCGCCTCGCTGTCGGGCAGCACGTGAGTCTTGCCGCAGAGTGCGGCGCTGCGTCCGCCGGCACGCAGGTGATCGCCCAGCGTCCACTCGGACGCCGACAGCGGGACGAGGTTCCAGGTCGCGCCGTGCGACGCCACGTAGCGCCCGGTGTAATACGACATCCGCGACGGGCCGCACACGCCGGACTGGACGTACGCATGGCTGTACCGCACGCCCCGCCCCGCAAGGCGGTCGATGTTGGGAGTCGCGACCGGGGAGTCGCCGAAACACGAGACGAAGTCGCGCCGCAACTGGTCGCACATCACGAACAACACGTTGCGGACGGAGCTCATCGTCTTGGGGAGCCGCGGGCCAGCCGCGAGGCACAGCGAAGGGACGTCGCGCCAGTCCGACGCGTTGTGCGGACCAGCGCCTTTCCGCGATAATGCCGGCTTTGCCGCCGCCGGGCAACGCGTCGCGAGGCGCCTGCCCCGCACCATCGCCGGGATGGCGGAACTGGTATACGCAGCAGACTCAAAATCTGCCGGCCGCAAGGCCATGCGGGTTCGATTCCCGCTCCCGGCACTCCAGCCTGACAATTCCCGCAGAGGACGGATCGCAAAAAGAAAACCCCGCCGAAGCGGGGCTGTCGTGGAAGCGATGCGGGTCATTGCTTGCGCCGACGCGACGTCGCGAGACCGGCGAGGCCCAAGCCGAGGAGCGCGAGTGTGGCTGGTTCGGGCACGTTGATCGTCAGCGGCGTCATGGTGCCAGTGAAATTGCCGGCGCCCTCAAACGTCAGCGCAGTGACAAAGGCAGTCGTGTTATTTGGATCGAGCCCCAGAGCCGGATCGATGCCGAGCACCTCGAACTTACTTACTCCACCCTGCGCAAAATTGAAGACCGTGTTCGCGGCAAGCAACGTATCAAAGATGAACGAGGATGTCGTCGAGTCCCATAAATACAATTCGTATGGGTTCGGATTTCCTATATCTGGAAGCATTACGCTCGCAAAATTTGGATCGCCTGCACCGATCTCATAGTCGTAGCCTGTCGCCACCTCCGGATCAATGTAATAGGTAAGGCCAGGGACCACGGTTAAATTGAACCCGTATGTCACCTGCCCCCCTTGCACAGTTGTTGTAGGCAGGTTGATTGCCGGGTATCCCACAGGAAGTATTTGGAAGTTTGAGTAGACCTTGGATATCGCGCTTACATTGTTGTTGCTCAAGTTGGTCGAAGCGCCGTCCCTTGTCTGAAGGATGCTGATCTCAATCGTATATTGGGTATTCGGGGCAAGCGCAACGCCATGTGTGAAATCAGCGCTGGTTACCGTATATGAGGTAGTGCCAGGGCCAAGGTTTCTCGACGTGACCTGACCGGTATTGACCACTCCACCGGTGGCGTTAAACGTTTGAAGGTTGTTTTGGTATATGTTGATGCGATACCCGTTGACCGTAAGTCCCGGCGGGGGAGTCCAACTGAACGTCGGCGTTGCACCGGTTCCAGATAACGTGACGCTATTGACGAAGGGGATTTCGCCGGCACCCGCCAGGGACAGCGAGGTCGGAACACTGGTCGGGGTCGTGCCTGCATTACTGAATGTAATGGTCCAGGGGTTGGTTAGGTTAGCCGGGTTGTTGTTTCCCGTAGCAGTACAAGCCGAAGTCAGCCCGGGTTGGCCACAAAGCAGTATGTTTCCTGAGAAGAAATTGGGCGTTGCAGGGCTGGTAATGAAGCCGATTGTGCGGTTAATGGTGGCGCGCCGGTGGCAACATTGGTCGTGGTTGCGGTACCGGTAGTGCCTGCCGATGCCGTTAGGCGTTACGGAGGTCGCGCCGTACCTTACGACCTGGCCGGTCTGGAAATGGAGGTTGTTGGGACAACGTTGTAGTACTGGAGGAACGGATCGCTCACGATCAGAGGCACGGCGTGCGCCAGCGGTGAACCGAGAATTCCGCAAGCCATAACCGCGGCGAACGCAATCACGATCGACGCCAAGCTGGCCGCCCTGCGCGGCACTCTTGCCCGAAAACCCTGCTGGCACATTTCGCACTGCATGGCGATCCTCCCCGAGAGAACGCTGCTCGCTGCTGAAATGCAACGACTGGCCTACGTATGCAATTTGTAGACCGCAACGCAACCCTTTAGGAAAAACAGGCACTTAGTTCTCGGGAGCGAGTGGCGGTGTAAAGTTATCCGACACATTGGAACGGTGCAATCCCGCGGGCGATCCGTATGCATTGCTGGCCGATAGCGTCAAGGGGGCCCGCACACGTTTCAAGCCCTGCCCACAAATGCGGCATCGATTAACACCTAAGCGCCGCATGCGTGTGGCTCACTTGCGTCGTCCGTCGATCGCCCTGCCGGCGCGTATCGCCTGACGTCACGAATTAAGGCCCACACTGGGGCGGCCTTCCCCTGACTCGCGGCATCACTGAGATAAGCTTGCGGCGCCCGAGGGGTGACCCAGTAAGGGCAACGCTGAGCGTTGCGAACGAAGCGGGCCAAGGAACGAATGCCGTATCGAACCGAGCAGCGAGCTAGTGTGATGCGCGCGTCGAATTTTGCCCATTAGCCCGCGCGCCTCGAACCCGAATGTGAAGTAGATGCGCAACCCGACGGTCGACGAAATGGCCCGGCTCGAGGCGGCACTGGCCACCCTCGCAGTCGCGGCCAGCGTTCCCCCGCTGACCCAGTGGGTCCAGGTGCGCGATACCATCCACCCGGCAGTGAGTCGGGGCGCACCCTTGCCCTTTGGTAGACTGTCGGCCGCGATGGGGGCGCAGCCCGTCGGGGGCGTTGGCAGCGAGAACGGGGCATGGTTCGGGGCACCGACCTCAAGTAACCCGCCACTCCCCAAGCAAGTGCGGATCCCGCTCCCGGCACCATCCACCCCAGGCTCGCGAGCCGCGGAGGATTGAAGCGTGCAAGTGTCGTCCGGCGTCATGACGCTGCTGTTCACGGACATCGAGGGCAGCACCCGACTTTGGGAGCAGCAGGCGGAGCGCATGTCGCAGGCGCTCGCGCAGCACGACGCTTTTTCGCGGGCGGCCGTCGAGGACAATCACGGCTTCATCGTGAAGATGACCGGTGACGGGATGTACGCCGCCTTCGAGGACCCGGCGGACGCGGTCCATGCCGCACTGACGCTGCAGCGGTCGCTCGGCGACCCGGCGTCGACCAACGGAGTTCCGCTGCAGCTCCGTTACGGGCTGCACCTGGGCACGGTGGAACGGCGCAACGACGATCTGTTCGGTAGTCCGGTGAACCGTGCGGCGCGAATCATGAAGGCGGCGCACGGCGGCCAGATCCTCGTCTCGCAGGCCGTTTACGACAACGTGCAGGAGCGCCTGCCTGCCCCGGTCACGCTGCGCGATCTCGGTGCCCTGCGCCTGCGCGATCTCGCCACACCCGAGCATGTGTTCCAGCTCGTGCATCCGGATCTGCGCCAGGATTTCCCCGCCCTGCGTTCGCTCGCAGCGACGCCGAACAACCTGCCGCAGCAGATCACGTCGTTCATCGGGCGCGAGCGCGAGCTCGCCGATGCGAAACGCCTGCTCGGAGGGACGCGATTGCTGACCCTGCTCGGGATGGGCGGCCTCGGCAAGACCCGCCTGTCGCTGCAGATCGGCGCCGACGTCATGGAGCTGTACCCGGACGGCGTCTGGTTCGTCGACTTGGCACCGATCAGGGATCCCGCCTTGATACCAAACGAGACCGCCCAGGTTCTCGGCGTGCGCGAAGAACCCGGAAAACCGCTCGTTCAAACCCTGTGCGCCCACCTCAAGGATCGCGAACTGCTGGTCATCCTGGACAATTGCGAGCACCACGTCAGTGCGTGCGCGAGCCTCGCCAATGCGCTGCTCCGGGCGGCGCCCGCGATCCGGGTGCTCGCCACGAGTCGCGAGGCGTTGCGTGTCCCCGGCGAGCAGACCTACCCGGTGTTTCCGCTGACCGTGCCTGACCGCACGGCCGGTATCGAGGTCCTCGCGAGTTCGGACGCCGTGCAGCTCTTTATCGAACGCGCCCGGCTGCAGAAGCCGGGTTTCTCGCTCACCGAGAAGGAAGCTCCGGCCATTGCCGAACTCTGCGCGCGCGTCGAGGGCATACCGCTGGCGCTCGAACTGGCCGCCGCCCGGATGCGCTCGCTGTCGGTCGCGGATATCAACACGCGGCTACGCGATCGCTTCAAGCTCCTCACCGGCGGCGGTCGCGTCCTGCTGGAGCGCCAGCAGACGCTGCGTGCGCTGGTCGACTGGTCGTACGACCAGTTGCCGGAAAATGAACAGATCCTCTTCGATCGGCTCAGCGTCTTCGCGGGTGGATTCGACCTTGCGGCCGCCGAGGAGGTCTGCGGCGTCGAACCCTTGATGCCCGAGGACGTTCTCGACCTGCTCGCCTCGCTGGTGGACAAGTCGCTCGCCATGCCCGAGCAGGGCGAAAGCGGGACCCGCTACCGGACACTCGAGACGATTCGCGACTACGCTCGCGAGAAGCTCGTCCAGCGCGGCGAGCTGGAAGCGGCGTCGGCACGACATTGCGACTACTTCTTCGCGATGGCCAAGGCCGGGAATCGCGGCCTGCAAGGCGCCGAGCAACCGGAATGGATAAGGCGTCTCGAAGCCGAACACGACAACATGCGCGCCGCGATCGCGTTCTCGCTCGCCGGCGGTGGTGACCCGATCATCGCGGTGAAGTTGGAAGTCGCGCTGATGGGCTTCCGGATCCTGCGCGGTTACGCGACCGAGGGACGCAGCAATATACGCGCTGCGCTTGCCCTGCCGGCGATCCACGACTTGGACATCGCCCAGGCCCATGCACTCTACGTCGGCGCCACGCTTGCCGACAGCCAGAGCGACGATTGGGAGGCAGAACGGATGCTGGAAACCTGCCTCGCATTGCGGCGTGGGATCGGCGACCAGGTCGACATTGCCGCGACGCTGTCGACGCTCGCGGCGGTGCGCCTGCGCCTTGGAGACGCCACCAGGGCACGCGAGGGCGAAACCGAAGCGCTCGCGATATTCCGCCAGCTCGGGGATCGGAGCGGAGAAGCGATCGTATTGCTGCACCTCGGCGAGATCTCCTTGCACACCGGGGCCGATGAGGAGGCGCGCGAGTTCTGCGAGCAGTCGCTCGCCATCGCACGCGAGATCAAGTATCAGGAGACCGAAAGCGATTGCGAGAAGATGCTAGGGCAGCTCGCGCTGGAACGTTCGGACCTCGCCGCCGCGCGCAATCGCTTCGAGCGCGCGCTCGAAGTGTGTCGTGCCGCGGAAGACAAGCGCGGCGCGGCGACCGCGCTGTGGTGGCTGGGAAGGGTGGACATCACCGCCGGCGACAACCTCTCCGCGCGGCAACGGCTCGGCGAAGCCCTGCGATCGTTCCAATCCTTCGACATGAACGCCGAGACGCTCGGCTGCCTCGAGGACCACGCCCGCCTGGTCCGATCGCTCGGCTTCGCCGAGGACGCCGTGCGCCTCTACGCCGCGGCCGCGGCGATGCGCGAGAAGCTGGTGCTGCCACGCCCGCCGCGCAGCGACCGGCGCTGGCGGGACGACGTCGAAGCCGCTGCGGCAAGCGCTCGGCGGACGCGGCGTTCGACGCTGCCTGGGCCGAAGGCCGGGAGTGGGAACTCAAGAAGGCAGTCGGTCGGGCTCTGGCGCCGGCGAGCGCGATGGCGGCATCGGCCTGATCAGCCGCGGAATTCGCGGAAGCGCTACAGCGAAACGCCCGCCCCCAAACAGCGTCCGGGGCGGGCTTCGCGATTGACGAAACTTCAGCCCGCGTGCGCGTGGCGACGCCGCGCAACCCATCCGGCGCCGAGTGCGCCGAGAAGCAGGGCCAGCGAGCCAGGCTCCGGCACTGCGGCGGCTAGGCCAAGGTATTTCCCGCTGCCGTCCAGGACGGCACCCAGCGCCTGACCCGTCGTCTCATCGATGAACTTCGGGACGCTGGCGTCGTTGGAGGTGTACGTGACCAGGAATTGGGTCAGGTTGGTGGTGTCGCCCACGGTCCCTGTGGGGCAGGCTACGGAAATTGTCGAAGTCTTGCATGTGAGAACCGGCCCGTTGACGGTGAAGTCAAGACCAAATCCATATTCGAGCGCGTTGGTTGGGAAGCCAAAACTCGTGTCGTACGTGAGTGAAGAAGGGTACGTGCCATCAAACCCAACGACATTTCCGCTCGCAATTCGGATGTTTGAAATGCCGTAAGGGATCCCGAAGAAACCGCCGCAGCGAGCCACGAAGTATGGATCGCCACTCACAGTGGAATTGCAGACCGGGTAAGTCGCTGCATCGGGAGGAGCCGAGGAGTACGTCGTCAGGACATTCCAATCATTCGACGTATATCCAGTGTCAAAAAGGCGTAGAAAAACACCTAGCGCGACGCTGCCGGCGCAAGGGCTCGAAGTATTGTTATACACTCCGTCGGGTTGAGAATCGCACCCACTCGGCACCAGCAGTTCGGCGTGAACGGTCCAATTCAGCCCAGGGAGTGTGGAGCCGAATCCAGGATCCCATCTGCCGCGAACGAGCCCGGCGTCCGCGACGCTCACGAGCATGAAACACGCACACAAAACAGCGACATTCGACAACAGGCGCCAAGCGTTCTTCATGGTCAACCTCGCAAGCACGAAGGAATCGTATCTTGTGGGACGGGTAGAGGACCCGCCAGGCCGGAATTTCCCAGCTTCGATCTGTAACGTACAGCAAAATGCAGGCCAACCGACGAAACCAGCTCACAACCACATGAATTAGCGCGTTTTTCAATAACGCCTTCGCTTCGAGCGTATGCCGCGGCACCGCGCAGTGTAAAATTAATCGACATGGATTGAGGGCGCGAAAAGTCGCCGGATTCGGCCCTGATCGATCGCGCTCCTGGCCCCGAGGTATCGCCAAATCATCCGCACACTTCGGCCCGTTGGGAATCGAAGCCGCGTGAGACAGCACGCGAATCCCGACATCGGATCGGGAGCGCCGTGATAGGCCAGAGAACACATGACGTGACGCGCCAATGAGCGTGCGCCGTCACCATTCGCTCGCCGACTTCGACTACGAGCTGCCCGCCGGCTCGATCGCCCAGGCACCTGCGCCCGATCGAACCGCAAGCCTCCTGCTGCACGTCGACGGTCCGCGGTTGACGGACCTCCGGATCACCGACCTCCCGCGCCTGATCGCCCCAGGCGACCTCATCGTGTTCAACGACACGCGCGTCATCAAGGCGCGCCTGACGGGAACGCGGCCGAGCGGCGGCCGCGTCGAGTTGCTCGTCGAACGCATCCTCGCGCCCAATGAGGCGTGGGTGCAACTCAAGGCCAGCCATCCGCCGAAGCCGGGCGGCAGGCTTCTCCTCGACGGCGGCACAGTCGCGACGGTGCTCGCACGCGCGGACCGCTTCTTCCACCTGCGCTTCGACATCGCGATCCCACTCACCGACTGGCTCGAAGCGCATGGCGACGTGCCGCTGCCGCCCTACATCGAGCGTGCATCTCAGAAAGCCGATGCGACGCGCTATCAAACCGTGTACGCCCGCGAACCGGGTGCGGTCGCCGCGCCGACCGCGGGCCTGCATTTCGACGACGAACTCCTTGCGAAACTCTCAGCCGCCGGTGCCGCGACCGCGTTCGTGACGCTGCACGTGGGTGCCGGCACGTTCCTGCCGGTGACGGCCGACGACATCACGCCAACATCGGATGCATACCGAGCGCTTCTCGATACCGCGTTCGACTTCCGTGGCCATCACGGAGACGCGCGAACGAGGCGGACGCGTCCTCGCGGTCGGCACGACCAGCCTGCGCGCGCTCGAATCCGCCGCCAACGAGGACGGACGCGTGCGTCGCCGGCGAGGCGGAGACTTCGTTGTTCATCACGCCGGGCTACCGTTTTCGCGTCGTCGACCGTCTGCTGACGAATTTCCATCTGCCGAAATCGACATTGCTGATGCTGGTGTGCGCGTTCGGCGGCTACGATGCGGTACGCGCCGCGTATGCGCATGCCATAAAGTCGGGGTACCGGTTCATGAGCTACGGCGACGCGATGCTCGTCGAGCCGCATCGCGATTCCGCGGATTGACGCCATCCGGCGACAAGTCCGAGTCAAACCGTCGTCATGCGACGACAATCGAGCAGGGAGCCGGCATTTTTGCGACGATTTCCCTCGCGAAAACGATGCTTCGCACGCCGCAAGCTTGGCAATTACAGCGCTTGCGGATACTCTCGACTCAACCCATTTCGGCGCGGAATTCGGCCGGGACTTGGCTCCACCGGTGAAATCCGCCTTTTCCGTGATCAATCGCATCTCGTCGCTGTTGCTCGCCGCTGTCGTCGCCGCCGTTTCGGCGTTGCCGGCACAGGCGGCGCGCATCGGCATTCTCTCCAACCAGAACGCCGCCCCGACGGCCACTGACTTCGCGACGCGGCTGACGGGACACACGTTCACGCCGGTCGACGTCGGTACGGTGACGCCGGCGCTCAGTACGCTCACCGCAAGCTTCGACGCCGTGCTGCTGTTCGAGGACGGACTCTTTCCCAACGCCCCGAACGTCGGCAACGTCGTCGCGCAGTTCGCGCAGACCCGTCGTCCGGTCATTCTCGCGACGTTCTACGAGCAGGACCGCACCGGGACGACGGCACTGTCCGCCAACGGCTGGGGCGCGCTCGAAACGCTGGACCCGAATACGTCCGACGGCACCGGTGCCGCCTATTCGGCGCGCTCGCTCAATGCGTCGTCGATCGTGCTTCATCCCTTGACCTACGGCGTGACCACGCTGACCGCGCACCAGTTCGCCGGCGGCAACCAGGCGAAGCCAGGCACGATCGTCCTTGCCCGCTGGAGCGAGCCGAATGCACGCGGCGAGCCCGACCCGGCCATCGCGCTTCGCATCACGGGCGACGCGTGCGTGATGCATATCGCGATCGCCGCCGACTATTCGACGTACGGCACGTTCGGTTCGGTTTACGGCGGCGACTTCTACCGGCTCTGGCAGAATGCGTTCGACTTCGCCGCCGCGAAGTGCGTGGTCGGCGCCGACCAGCCGGTCGATCCCATTGCGCTGCCCGGGGACGCACGTGGCCCCGTCTCCGTGCCGGCACTGGCCGACGGTGCGCTCGCTCTGCTATCGCTGCTGCTCGCCACGGCGGCGCTTGGCGCGTTGCGGCGTCGCGCCTGATCCGCCCTAATTGCGTCTTCTCCCGGACCGATGAAGTTCGCCGTCCTGGCTCGGGCCGGCAGCGCCCGTCGCGGACGGCTCGAACTCGTGCACGGCGCCGTCGAAACACCGGTGTTCATGCCGGTGGGCACCTACGGCACCGTGAAGGCGATGGCGCCGAACGAACTCACGGAACTCGGTGCGCAGATCGTCCTCGGCAACACCTTCCACCTCTGGTTGCGGCCCGGTCTCGACGTTCTGGCTGCGCACGACGGCCTGCACCGCTTCATGGGCTGGAGCCGCGCGATCCTCACCGACTCCGGCGGATTTCAGGTCTACAGCCTGGGCGCACTGCGCAAGATCGAGGAGGCAGGCGTCGCCTTCGCGTCGCCGGTGAATGGCGACCGGCTGTTCCTGACTCCGGAAATCTCGATGCAGGTCCAGCGCGCGCTCTCCTCCGACATCGCGATGATCTTCGACGAGTGCACGCCCTACCCCGCCACGCACGACGAGGCGGCCCGTTCGATGGAGCTGTCGCTGCGCTGGGCGAAGCGCTCGCGCGCCGAGTTCGACGCGTTGCAGAACCCGAACGCGCTGTTCGGCATCGTGCAGGGCGGCATGCACGAGGATCTGCGCGACGCGTCGCTCGCGGGTCTCGTCGACATCGGATTCCACGGCTACGCGATCGGCGGGCTCTCGGTCGGCGAACCCAAGGCGGAAATGCAGCGCGTGCAGGCGCACGTCGCCCCGCGGCTGCCGGACGATCGCCCGCGCTATCTGATGGGCGTCGGGACGCCGGAGGACATCGTTGCCGGCGTCGAGGTGGGGATCGACATGTTCGACTGCGTACTGCCCACGCGCAACGCGCGCAACGGATGGCTGTTCACGCGCTACGGCGACGTGAAGATCCGCAATGCCCGGCACCGCACCGATACCGGCCCGCTCGACGACACCTGCGGCTGCTACACCTGCCGGAACTTCACGCGGTCGTACCTGCACCACCTGCAGCGGGTGAACGAGATTCTCGGCGCCCGTCTCAACACCATCCACAACCTGCACTTCTACCTGTCGCTTGCCGCCGCGATGCGCGACGCGATCGCCGCCGGCAACTTCGCCGCCTGGGCGGCCCGGTTCCGCGACGACCGCGCGCGCGGCACCTAAGGCGCGGAATTTCGTCGGGTCGCGATGCCGGTCCGCGGCGACCTTCGCGCGTCCCGGGTACCGGACGAATCCCGCGGCGTGAGCCCGTGCTGCGCGTCTCCGGTGGGTCACGGAGCACCATGGCCGGCGTGGTAGAATAACCAGTTTTCCGCACGCGCCGCGCGCGGCGGGTCCCCCACCGGCAACGTCCGCAGCGGGATCACGTGCGAGCCCCACCACGGAGGAACCGAACGTGCTCGATTTCGTCTTCACCCCGGCTTACGCACAGGGTGCCGCATCATCCACAACGGGTGGCGATCTGATGGCATTCCTGCCGATGGTCGCGATCTTCGTCGTCTTCTACTTCCTGCTCATCCGGCCGCAGCAGAAGCGCGCGAAGGAGACCAAGGCGATGCTCGAGGCGCTGCAGAAGGGCGACGAGGTCGTCACGGCCGGCGGCGTCGTCGGCAAGATTTCGAAGCTGGGCGAACAGTACGCAACCGTCGAGGTCGCCACCGGAATCGAGATGACCATCCAGCGTTCGGCCATCGCGCAGCTGCTGCCCAAGGGCACCATCAAGGCGCTGTAGCGTCGAGCGGTCTCTCGTCCCGCGTCGAGCGTCCGACGTGGGCCGACGCGAAGCCAACGCTCAATGCCCGACCCCACGTCCCCGACGCGCAATGGCGGACGCTGAACGCTCCACCCTCGCCGCTGGACGCCACACACCAGACGCTCAACGCTAGACGGCCGCCCCCGCCATGAACCGCTATCCGCTCTGGAAGTACCTGATCATCGCCGCTGCGCTGCTGATCGGCTTGGTGTACACGCTGCCCAATTTCTTTCCGGAAGTCCCGGCGGTCCAGGTGTCGTCGTCGAAGGCCACCGTGGCCATCGACAATGCGCTGCTCGGTACCGTCGAGGACACGCTGAAGGCGGCGAACATTCCGTACCGCGGGGCCACGCTGGACCCGGTCGGGGTCAAGGTGCGCTTCTCCGATCCGGACACCCAGCTCAAGGCCAAGGACGCGCTGCAGGCGCGGCTGGGCGACAACTACATCGTCGCGCTCAACCTGCTGTCCGCGTCGCCGCCGTGGCTGACGGCGATCGGGGCATTGCCAATGTACCTCGGTCTCGACCTTCGCGGCGGCGTCCATTTCCTGCTGCAGGTCGACATGAAGGCTGCGCTCGACAAGGCCGCCGATCGCTACACCACCGACATCCGCTCGCTGCTGCGCGAGAAGAAGGTCGTGTACGCGGGCGTCGCGCGGGAGGGCACGAATGTCGTCGTCCGCTTCCGTGAGGCCGCCGACCGCAACAAGGCGCGCACCGACATCGAGCTGGCCTTTCCCGACCTCATCCTGCGCGACGCCGACGCCCCGGGCGGGGAATTGCGCCTCGTTGCCGGCCTGAAGCCGGAGGCGCAGAAGAAGATCCAGGACGGCGCCGTCCAGCAGAACATCACGATCCTGCGCAACCGCGTCAACGAACTGGGCGTCGCCGAGCCGATCATCCAGCAGCAGGGCGCCGAACGCGTCGTCGTCCAGCTGCCGGGCGTGCAGGACACCGCGCGCGCCAAGGATCTGCTCGGCCGCACGGCCTCGCTCGAGATCCGCATGGTCAACGACGACCCTGGCGCGCTCGAGGCGGCGCTGGGGGGTCAGGTGCCGTTCGGCAGCGACCTGTTCACCGAGCGCGGAGGCCAGCAGTTGCTGGTGCGCCGGCAGGTGGTGCTGACCGGCGACCGAATCAACGACGCCCAGCCCGGTTTCGATTCGCGCAACAACGAGCCGGCAGTCCACGTCAACCTGGACGGCACGGGCGCCAGGATCTTCAAGGAGGTCACGCGCGAGAACGTCGGCAAGCGGATGGCGATCGTCCTGGTCGAGAAGGGCAAGGCCGAGGTCATCACCGCGCCGGTGATCCGCGAGGAGATCGGGGGCGGCCGCGTCCAGATCTCGGGACGGATGTCGACGCGCGAAGCCAACGACGTGGCGCTGCTGATGCGCGCCGGCGCGCTCGCCGCGCCGATGGAGATCGTCGAGGAGCGCACCGTCGGCCCGAGCCTCGGCAAGGAGAACATCGACAAGGGATTCAACTCGGTGTTCTACGGCTTCATCGTGCTTGCCGTCTTCATGTGCGCCTACTACATGCTGATGGGCCTCATCTCCACGATCGCGCTGTCGGTGAACCTGCTGCTCCTGGTCGCGATCTTGTCGATGCTGCAGGCCACGCTGACGCTTCCCGGCATCGCCGCCATCGCGCTGACGCTCGGCATGGCGATCGACTCGAACGTGCTGATCAACGAACGGATCCGCGAGGAGCTGCGCTGGGGCGCGACGCCGCACGCCGCGCTGCAGGCCGGCTACGAGCGGGCGTTCGGCACGATTCTCGACTCCAACGTCACGACACTGATCGCCGGCATCGCGCTGCTGATCTTCGGCAGCGGGCCGGTGCGCGGCTTCGCCGTCGTCCACTGCCTCGGCATCATGACGTCGATGTTCTCGGCGGTGTTCGTGTCGCGCGGCATCGTGAACCTGATCTACGGCAACCGGAAGAAGCTCGACAAGATCTCGATCGGCCAGGTGTGGCGGCCCGCTGCCGGCGGCGGCGTTCCCGCCAAGTGAGATCACCGACCGACTGACCCCCGTTCCGGCGCACGACGGCGCCGGCACCCGAACAGCAGACTGGACGACGCACCATGGAATTCTTCAGGATCCGGCGCGACATACCGTTCATGCGGTACGCGCTCACGTTCAACGTGATCTCGCTCGTCACGTTCGTGCTCGCCGTTTTCTTTCTCTCCGCCCGTGGACTGAACCTCGGCGTCGACTTCCGTGGCGGGACGCTGATCGAGGTCACCTACGGTCACGCGGTGGACTTCACCCGTGTGCGCGTCGCGCTCGACAAGCTGAACCTCGGCGAATACGCGGCGCAGAGCTTCGGCAGCTCCGACACCGCGCTGATCCGCCTTCCGCTGAAGGAAGGGCTCTCCAGCGCCCAGCTCTCCGAGCAGGTGCTGACGGCGCTGCGCGGCGACGACCCGTCGGCAAAGCAGCAGCGCGTCGAGTTCGTGGGTCCGCAGGTGGGCAAGGAGCTCTACGAGAACGGTGCGCTGGCGCTGCTTCTGGTCTGCCTCGGCATCGTCGGCTACCTCGCGATGCGCTTCGAGTGGCGGTTCGCCGTGGCGGCAATCATCGCCAACCTGCATGACGTGATCATCATTCTCGGCTTCTTCGCGCTCTTCCAGTGGGAGTTCTCGCTGCCGGTGCTCGCCGCCGTGCTCGCGGTGCTCGGCTACTCCGTGAACGAATCCGTGGTCATCGCCGACCGGATCCGCGAGAACTTCCGCAAGATGCGCAAGGCGACGGTCACGCACGTGATCGACAACGCGATCACGAGCACGATCTCGCGGACCATCATCACCCACGGAAGCACGCTGATGATGGTGCTTTCGATCCTGTTCTTCGGCGGCGAGACGCTGCACTACTTCGCGCTCGCGCTCACGATCGGCATCTGCTTCGGCATCTATTCGTCGGTGCTGGTGATGGCGCCACTCGTGATGTGGATGGGCGTCTCCCGCGAAGACCTCGTCAAGCCCGAGAAGCGGCGCGAAGGCGCCGAAGGCGAGAAGATTGTTCCCTGAGCGGGGTCGGGGACGATCATTCCGTCGTCGAACGAGCCTCCCGGTCGGCTGCGCGCCGATGAGCCGTCTCTGACCCTGCCATCGTGCTGACGACGTTCTTCTACTCGCTGCTGGCGCTCGATCAGACCGTCGCGCAGCTCGCGTCGCAGTACGGGCCCTGGCTGTACGCGCTGCTGTTCCTGATCATCTTCGCCGAAACCGGGCTGGTCGTCTTTCCGTTCCTGCCGGGCGACTCGATCCTGTTCATCTCCGGCACCGTGGTCGCAACGGCCGGGCTCAACGTTCATGTGCTGGTCGCACTGCTCGTCGTCGCGGCGATACTCGGCGACAGCGTCAACTACGCCGTTGGCCACTACATCGGGCCGAAGGTGTTCGACCGACCCGACTCGCAGTGGATCCGGCAGGAGCACCTGCGCCGGACGCAGGCGTTCTACGAGAAGTACGGCGGGCTCACCATCATCATCGGACGCTTCGTGCCGATCATCCGCACGTTCGCGCCGTTCCTTGCCGGCGTCGCCGGGATGACCTACCGCAAGTTCCTGTCGTACAACGTGGTCGGCGCCGTGGCCTGGATCGCGTCGCTGGTGTATGCCGGCTACCTGTTCGGCAACATTCCCTGGGTCAAGGACAACCTGTCGCTGATCGTGGTCGCGATCATCGTGGTGTCGCTGATTCCCGCGGCGACGACGTTCATCCGGGAGCGCCGCGACCGCAAGGCCGCGCCGCCTCCCGTCTAGGCCCGCATTGCGTCACACGCGCCGCGCGAGCTCCGCGGCGCGGCCGATGTAGGTCGCGGGCGTCAGCGCCAACAGCCGTGCCTTGGCATCGGGTGGAAGCGCAAGACCCTCGATGAACGCGTGCAGTGACTCGCGCGTGATCCCGGTCTTGCCGCGGGTCAGGGCCTTCAGCTGCTCGTAAGGATTGGGCACGCCGTAGCGGCGCATCACCGTCTGGATCGGTTCGGCGAGCACTTCCCAGTTCGCGTCCAGGTCCGCCGCGAGCTTCGACTCGTCGACCGCGAGCCGCGCGAGCCCCTGCGTCAGCGACACCCAGCCCAACAGCGCGTAGCCGAGCGCGACGCCCATGTTCCGCAGGACGGTGGAGTCGGTGAGGTCGCGCTGCCACCGCGACACCGGCAGCTTCTCGGCCAGGTGCCGCAGCAGGGCGTTGGCGAGCCCGAGATTGCCCTCGGAGTTCTCGAAGTCGATGGGGTTGACCTTGTGCGGCATCGTCGAGGACCCGACTTCGCCCTCCTTCACCTTCTGCCGGAAATAGCCCAGCGACACATACCCCCAGATGTCGCGATCCAGATCGATCAGCACGGTGTTCGCGCGCGCGACGGCATCGAACAGCTCGGCCATGTAGTCGTGCGGCTCGATCTGCGTCGTATAGGGATTGAACTCGAGACCGAGGCCGGCGACGACACGTGCGCCCAGTCGCTCCCAGTCGACATCGGGGTAGGCGGCGACGTGCGCGTTGTAGTTGCCGACCGCACCGTTGAGCTTGCCCTTGATCGGTACGCGCTCGATCGCGGTGATCGCCCGCTCGAGCCGCGCATAGACGTTGGCCATCTCCTTCCCGAGCGTGGTCGGCGTCGCCGGCTGCCCGTGCGTGCGCGCAAGCATCGGCGTGGCAGCGTGCGCGTGCGCAATGTCGCGCAGCGCCGCCGCAATGCCGCGCAGGGCAGGCAGCAGGATCGCCGCCCGCGCCTCGGCAAGCATCAGCCCGTGCGAGAGGTTGTTGATGTCCTCGGACGTGCAGGCGAAATGAATGAACTCCGCCACGCGCGCGATTTCCGGGACCGGGGCGAGGCGCTCCTTCAGCCAGTACTCGATCGCCTTGACGTCGTGGTTGGTGGTCCGCTCGATGGCCTTGACCCGTGCGGCGTCGGCCGCGCTGAATCCTTCCGCGGTCGCCGCGAGCAGCTCGCGCAAAGGCGCGGGGAAAGCGGTCACTTCGCCGATGCCGGCTTCGTCCGACAACGCGACGAGCCAGGCGATCTCGACGCGAACACGGGCGCGGATCAGACCGAATTCGCTGAAGTGCGCGGCGAGCGGCGCGACCTTGGCCGCGTACCGGCCATCGAGCGGCGAAAGGGCGGTGAGCGCGGGATCCGGGGCAGACATCGGCGGGTGAAGCGGCAGGTCGGCGTCGATTGGCGCGGATGAGTTTAGCACGCAGGTCCGGCCCCGTTCGTGCCCGGGCCGCGCCAAGGATCGGCGCACACGGTCCGTCCTTCGCGCCTTCGACGCGACATCCCGATGCTATACTCCAGCGCGCCATTTTTCCCGCAGCGTCTCCCTTGCTGAAACTCATCGCAACGCTGACGAGCCCGTACGCCCGCAAGGTCCGCATCGCGCTCGCGGAAAAGAAGATCGAGTACGCGCTCGTTCTGGATTCGCCGCGGACGCCCGGCAACACGGTCGCGCGGTTCAACCCTCTCGGCAAGATTCCGGTGCTGGTGATGGATGACGGCTCGCGCCTCTTCGATTCGCGCGTGATCGTCGAGTACCTCGACACCGTCAGTCCGGTGAGCCGGTTGATCCCGGAGCCGTCGCGGCAGCGGATAGCCGTCAAGCGATGGGAGGCACTTGCCGACGGCATCTGCGATGCCGCCGCAGCGATCCGGCTCGAGAAGACGCGTCCCGTGCGGCAACAGAGCAAGGAATGGATCGCACGGCAGCAGGAAAAGGTCGTGCTCGGCGTGATCGAGCTCGCGAAGGATCTGGGCGACAAGCCCTGGTGCGCGGGGGAGGCCTATTCGCTGGCCGACATCGCCGTCGGCTGTGCGCTCGGCTATCTGGATCTGCGGCAGCCGGAATTCGACTGGCGCACGGAGCATCCGGGACTGGCACGGCTCGCCGACAAGCTCGCGCAACGACCATCCTTCGCGGACACCATTCCGCCACCGAACTGAGGCTCGAACCAGCCGGGACGCTGTCGCGCCGGTGCGGCGCTCCGCGCAGCACGCGCCCGCCGGCATTGCGCCCGGATCAGCGTCCTGCGCGCCTGCCGGACTGAATCGATCGCACGCAGAAGAGGAACCCGCGTTGCCGCCACCATCCGTACCCGCGCCGTCGGTCATCGCCGGCCTCAAGCAGGCGCTGAAGCCGCACGCGCCCTTTTCGGCGATGAGCGAAGGCGACCTCGACCGCATCGTGCGCGCGTCGCGGCTCAAGTATTTCGCGCCCGGCGAGACGATTCTCGCGCCGGCCGCGGATCGGCCGGCGCATTGCTATGTCATTCGCCAGGGCACCGTCCGGGGCGAACGGCCGGGCGACACCGGCGGCGCAGCGGGATTGTGGGAGTTGTCCGCCGGCGAGATGTTCCCGCTGGGCGCGCTGCTCGGACGACGCGGCGTGACCAGCGTCTACCGGGCCACGCAGGACACGTTCTGCCTGGCGTTTCCGGCCGCAGCGTTCGACGCCCTGATCGATGCGTCGCCGGTATTCCAGGACTTCTGCATGCGGCGGCTCGCGCATCTGCTCGACCTGTCGCGCACCCGGCTGCAGGCGGAGTACGCGGCGACCGCGACCGAGCAGCGCGGGCTGGCGACGCCGCTGGGGGACCTGCTGCGGCAGGCGCCGATCGTGTGCGGTCCCGACTGCGTTGCTCGGCGATACGCTGACGACCATGGAGTCCCGCCGCATCGGCTCGATGCCGATCGTCGATGCCGACGCGAAGCCGCTCGGCATCTTCACCCGCCAGGACGTGATCGGACGGGTGGTGCTGGCGCAGCGGGCGCTGACCGCACCGATGCGCGACGTGATGAGCGCGCCGGCGGTGACGTTGCCCGCCGATCGCAACGGCCGGGGACGCGGCACTGGTAATGGCGCGGCTCGGGATCCGCCATGTCGTCGTCGTCGACGGCACGGGCAAGGTCGCCGGCGTGGTCTCCGAGCGTGACCTGTTCAGCCTGCAGCGGTTGTCGGTGCGCGAGCTTGCCTCCGCGATCCGCCGCGCGGGCGACATCGTCGCGCTCGTGCAGTGCGCCGCGGACGTGCGCGCCCTCTCGCACTCGCTGGTCGCGCAGGGCGTGGCGGCGGGCCAGCTCACGCGAATGATCTCGAGCCTGAACGACCAGCTCGCGGTGCGGATCCTCGAGCTGACGGCGCCGCAGTTCGATCTTTCGGGTTTGACGCTGTGCTGGCTGGGAATGGGCTCGGAAGGGCGCGGCGAGCAGACGATCGCCACCGACCAGGACAATGGCCTCATCTTCGTCGCCGACGATCCGGACGTTGCGCCGGACTCGGTCCGCGAGCGGTTGCTGCCATTGGCCCGCACCGTCAACGAAGCCCTCGACCGCTGCGGCTATCCCTTGTGCAAGGGTGGCGTGATGGCGATGAATCCGCGGTGGTGCGCGAGTCTCGACGAGTGGAAGATCGCCTTCGCGAACTGGATCGACCGCGGCGATCCGAACAGCCTGCTCGCGGCCAACATCTTCTTCGATTTCCGCGCCGTATGGGGCGCGGACGCACTCGCCGAGGCGCTGCGCGCCGACATCGCGGCGCGGGCGCAGGCGAATCCGCGGTTCCTGAAGCAGATGTCCGACAATGCGCTGCGCAACCGGCCGCCGCTCAACTGGCGGGGAGAACTGCAGGCCGCGGAGGACGATACGGGCGAAGAGCGGATCGACCTCAAGATGAACGGCAGCGTCCCGTTCGTCGACGCGGCGCGCATTTTCGCGCTGGCGGCCGGGATCACCGCCACTGGCACCGTCGACCGGCTGACGCTGGCGGCCGAGAAGCGCGGCATCCCCTCGACGGAGGTCCGCGCCTGGTGCGACGCGTTCGAGTACGTACAGTTGCTGCGGCTGCGCGAGCAGCATCGGCGGGCCGCCGCCCCCGACCGGGACGGCGAGGTCGCCAGCGCGAACGCGGTCCCCCTCGCGATGCTGGCCGACCTCGACCGCCGCATCCTGAAGGAGGCCATGCGCCAGATCCGAAGAGATCCAGCAGCGACTCGAGCTCGACTATCCCGGATGAGTTTCGGATTCGCATCGCTGAAGCGGTGGTTCGGTTCCGGCAGGGATGCGACCGAAACCAGGAACGGGGCGCTGGGTCGTCGTCGATACCGAGACCTCCGGTCTCGATCCGAGGCGCGACCGCCTGCTCGCCATCGGTGCCGTCGCCGTCGACGATGAGGGCATCATCGTCGGCGACAGCTTCGAGATCGTGCTCCAGAGCGCGCCGTCCGGAAATGCCGAAAACATCGTCGTTCACGGAATCGGGCACGGCGCGCAGGCGGCCGGAGTCTCGGCCCCCCGTGCCCTCGCGGCATTCCGCGACTGGGCCGCCGGCGCGCCGCGGGTCGGCTTCCATGCCGACTTCGATCGCGCCGCACTGCGCGTCGCGTTCGAGCAGACGGGAATCCTGGACGAGGAGAGGCCGTGGCTCGACCTCGCGCCGCTCGCCGCCGCGCTCGTGCCCGAGGCCTACCGCTATGGCGGACGCAGCCTCGACGACTGGCTCGCCGCGTTCGGCATCGAATGCACGATACGCCACAACGCGGCGGCCGATGCGCTGGCGACCGCGGAGCTCCTGCTGCGCCTGCGCGCGATCGCCGCCAGGCAGGGCACGCAAGGTTTCGCGGCGCTGGTGAAGGCCGCGCGCCAGCAGAAGTGGCTGGGCGGCAAGGACTGAACGAGCCGGCCCGGCGCGCGCGGCGGCATGCAGGATTGCCGGCGCGACGCGCGCAGGTCTACGATACGTCGTCGACCGCCGCGGGCGGCGAGCACAAGGGGCGCGCTGATCATGGTCGTCGGCATCGCACGGACTTCCCGACAGACGGTGCGCCGGTGATCCGGAGGCACACGATGGAAACCCTGCGCCGAATCATCTACATCGTCTTCCGCCCGACGGCGGAGTGGGACCGGATCGCCGGGGAGACGACGTCGGTGGATGCGCTGCTGCGCCACTACATCCTGCCGCTGGCGTTGCTCGCGCCGATTGCCACGGTCATCGGCATGGAGATCTTCGACCGGACGTGGGACCCCGAGCACGGCTACACGGTACCGGGCGACCAGATCTTCGCGTCGGGCGCCGCGACGTACTTCGCCATCATCGCGTCCATCTTCGCCCTTGCGGGCATCTTCGCCCTGATCGCGCCGATGTTCGGCGGCGTCCGCGACTATCTCTCCGCACTCAAGGTCGCCACCTTCGGTGCCATTCCGGTGCTGCTGGCCGGTGCAACGCTGCTGCTGCCGGCGATGGCGATCGTCGGCCTGGCAGGCCTTTGTCACACCGTCTACCTGTTCTGGCTGGGCGTGCGGCGTGTACTCGGCATCGCGGCAGGCGGCGAGGCCGAGTTCGTCGGCATCTCCATGGTGCTGCTGTCGCTCGTCTCCGTCTGCGCCGGCGCCGCGGCCGGCGCGATCGGCTTGCTCTGACGCAGCGCAGCATCAAGACCGGTCGTGCGTCGCCGTTCGGGCGCGGGTTTGGGTAAACTACGCGCCGCGATCGATCCTCCCCTTCCGGATCGCGCGTTTCGGCCTATTCCTTGAACGACCTCCACACGACGCTTTTCTGGCTCCGCCTCGTCCAGCTCCTCATCGCGATTCCGCTCCTGGCGATCGCGGGCCAGGGCGCGACCGCGGTGCTCGCCCGGATGATGGGTCAGCCGCCGCAGCAGAATTTCGTCTACCGGCTGTTCCAGGTCGTCGCGTCGCCCGTCGTGAAGCCTTGCCGCTGGATCACCCCGCGCGTCATTGCCGACCGGCACCAGCCGCTCGTGGCTTTTGCGCTGCTGCTGGTCGCGTACGGCTGGGTCATGCTCGAGATCGCCAGCGCCTGCGCCCGTCACGGGATGGCCGTTGCGCAGTGCCTGCAGGCCCCATGAGGTTCAGCCCGCGCCGCTGGTATCTCAATCAGGTCGCCGCCTGGTGCGTGCTGTTCCGGCGGCGCGACGTGGCGCTCGAATACTATCGACGGATGCTCGAACTCGATCCGGACGACACGCTCGCGCTGGCCTCGATCGGCTTTCAGTACGCGCAGCAGGGCAGAAAACGCGAAGCGCTGGCGGTCTTCGACCGTCTCGCTCCACTGAAACCCGACGATGCCGAGGTGCAGTTCAATCGCGGTTTCCTGCTGCAGGAATTGAACAACCACGACGCTGCGATGACCGCATTCCGGCAGGCGCTCGCGCTCAACCCCGACCACGACCGCGCGCACTACGGCCTCGCGCTGTCGCTGATCTCGACGCACCATCCGCAGGAAGCGATTGCGCCCCTCAAGCGCAACACCGAGCTGCAGCCGATGAGCCCCTACGGGTGGTATCAGCTCGCCCGGGTGCAGCACGAGCTCGGTCGCGCCCACGAGACCCAGAAGATCCTCGACCATCTGGCGAGATTCGAACCCAAGGTCGCGCGGCAGCTTGCGCGCGAAACCGGTCTCACCTCGACCGTGCTGTCGTAGACCACGCGCAGGATCCCGCTTTTTAGTGCAGTGCACATCGGGCGCAGCGCGCCTTCCGGGTTCACGGTGGTTGCGCGTCGAGGCAGGTCGGCTATACTCGCAAAAAATTTTCACCGGGCGGGCGCGCCGTAGAAGCTACAACAAGAAGCATCTGCCGCCCGTCCCAGGTTCGTAGTCGCACGTGGCTTATAGGAGGAGGGGCCTGTCATGGAGTTGACCGAGAAGCACCTGGAGTACTGGAGCAAGAACCTGCGCATCACGGCGATCTTGCTCTTCATCTGGTTCGTCGCGACATTCGTCCTCGGGTACTACGCCCGCGATCTTTCCTTCAACTTCTTCGGCTGGCCGTTCGCGTTCTACATGGCGGCCCAGGGATCGCTGATCATCTACGTGGTCATCATCTGGTACTACGCGCGTTACATGAACAGTCTCGACCGCGAGTACGACGTGCACGAAGGGGAGGACGAATAATGGCAGGCCCATCGCAAGCCACCGGAACGGGTGGCGTCTTCTCGGCCGGATCGCAGAAGGCATTCTACGGACAGCTCAAGAAGGTCTACACGTGGTACACGGGCGGCTTCATCATCTTCGTGGTCCTGCTCGCCATCGCCGAGCAGATGGGGCTGCCGCGCAACTGGATCGGCTACGTCTTCCTGCTCGCCACCGTCGGCCTCTACGCCGGCATCGGCGTGATGAGCCGGACGTCCGACGCCGCCGAGTACTACGTCGCCGGACGACGCGTTCCCGCGTTGTTCAACGGGATGGCGACCGGCGCGGACTGGATGAGCGCCGCGTCGTTCATCGGCATGGCCGGCACGCTCTACCTGACCGGCTTCGGCGGCCTCGCGTTCGTCATGGGCTGGACCGGCGGCTACTGCCTGGTGGCGCTCTTTCTCGCGCCCGTATCTGCGCAAGTTCGGCCAGTTCACGATTCCGGACTTCCTCGGCGCACGCTACGGCGGCCACATCCCGCGCGCGGTCGGCATCTTCGCCGCGATCCTGTGCTCGTTCACCTACGTGGTGGCGCAGATCTACGGCGTCGGCCTGATCACGACGCGGCTGACCGGCGTGTCGTTCGAGCTCGGCATCTTCCTGGGACTGGGCGGCATCCTGGTGTGCTCGTTCCTCGGCGGGATGCGCGCGGTGACCTGGACGCAGGTGGCGCAGTACATCATCCTGATCGTCGCCTACATGATCCCGGTGGTCTGGCTGTCGGTGAAGCAGACCGGCATCCCGATCCCGCAGATCGTCTACGGCAAGCAGCTCGAGAAGGTGACGGCGCTCGAAGAGAAATTCATGAAGGACCCGAAGGAGCTCGAGGTCCGCGGCATCTTCAAGGCGCGCGCCGACGAGGCCGAGCGCCAAGCTCAAGGGCCTGCCGGCCTCCTACGACGAAGGCAAGAAGCAGCTGGCGGCCAACATCGAGAAGCTGAAGGCGGACAACGCGCCGGTCGACCAGGTCGACGGCCGCCGAGAAGGCGCTCGCGGCGTACCCGGCCGACGCCGCGGCGGCGAAGGCGCAGTGGACCAAGGACGCCGGTCTCGCAGCCCGCGCCGGGCCGCCGTTGCGTCACGCGGAGGCCTTCCCGGGCAAGGACGATGCCGCCCGCGACGTCTCGCGCCGGAACTTCCTGGCGCTCGTGTTCTGCCTGATGGTCGGCACCGCCGCGCTGCCGCACATCCTGATGCGCTACTACACGACGCCATCGGTGCGCGAGGCGCGCGAGTCGGTGTTCTGGTCGCTGTTCTTCATCTTCCTGCTGTACTTCACGGCGCCGGCGCTCGGCGTGCTCGCCAAGTTCGACGTCTACTCGCTGCGTCGTCGGCTCGGAGTTCGCGAAGCTGCCGCAGTGGGCAGCGGCCTGGGCGAAGGTCGATCCAGGCCTGCTGTCGATCGTCGACGTCAACAAGGACGGCATCGTGCAGCTCGCGGAGATCGCGATCGGCGGCGACATCGTCGTGCTGGCGACACCGGAGATCGCGGGCCTGCCGTACGTGATCTCGGGCCTGGTCGCCGCGGGCGGCCTGGCCGCGGCGCTGTCGACCGCGGACGGTCTGCTGCTGACGATCGCCAACGCGCTCTCGCACGACTTCTACTACAAGATGCTCGATCCGAACGCGTCGACGGCACGCCGGGTGACGATCTCGAAGATGCTGCTCCTCGTCGTGGCGTTGGTGGCGGCCACGGTCGCGGCGCAGAAACCGGCGGACATCCTGTTCCTGGTGTCGGCGGCGTTCTCGCTCGCGGCGGCGGCATTCTTCCCGGCGCTGGTGCTGCGGGATCTTCTGGAAGCGCGCCAACAAGTGGGGCGCGACGCTCGGGATGATCGCGGGTCTGGGCATCACGTTCTACTACATGGCGACCACCCAGCCCTGGCTGCGCAGCGTGTTCGGCGTCACCGGCTCGATCGACGCCCACACGTGGTGGGGCATCTCGTCGATCTCGGCGGGCCTGTGGGGCGTGCCGCTCGGCTTCATCGTGATCATCGTCGTCAGCCTGCTCACGCCCGGCACCCCGACAAGGAGGTCCAGGAGCTGGTCGAGCACGTCCGGTATCCGAACCTGACGGGCGACAAGGTGGTGACCCTCGGCACCTGACCACCGGCGCCGCCGGAAAGAAGAAAGGCCCGCAGCGATGCGGGCCTTTTCTTTCGCTCGTCGCCGACGTGCGGGAGCCGGTGACAGCGCGCACCCCGCGGCGGAGGCGCGAGCGAGAACGCGACGAACCCGCCGGCGACCGGGCCTTCGGCCAAGTCGCCGGAGCGCTACACGACCTGCTTCAGCTGCTCCAGGATGGCGGGATTCTCGAGCGTCGAGACGTCCTGCGTGATTTCCTCGTTCTTCGCGACCGAGCGCAGCAGCCGGCGCATGATCTTGCCGGAACGCGTCTTCGGCAGGTTGTCGCCGAAACGGATGTCCTTGGGCTTGGCGATCGGTCCGATCTCCTTGCCCACCCAGTCGCGCAGCTCCTTGGCGATCTTCTCGGCCTCGGCGCCCCAAGGGGCGCGCCTGCTTCAGCACGACGAACGCGCAGATCGCCTCGCCAGTGAGATCGTCGGGGCGACCGACAACGGCGGCCTCGGCCACCAGCGGGTTCGCGACCAGCGCCGACTCGATTTCCATCGTGCCCATCCGGTGCCCGGACACGTTGAGCACGTCGTCGATACGGCCCATGATCGTGAAATAGCCGCGCTCCTTGTCACGCACGGAGCCGTCGCCGGCGAGGTAGAGCTTGCCGCCGAGTTCGTCGGGGTAATACGACTTCTTGTAGCGCTCCGGATCGCCCCAGATCGTGCGGATCATTGCCGGCCACGGCCGCTTGACGACCAGGATGCCGCCCTGGCCATTCGGCACGTCGTGACCCGTCTCGTCGACAATCGCCGCCATGATCCCCGGCAGCGGCAGCGTGCAGGAGCCCGGTACGGTTGCCGTCACACCGGGTAGCGGCGTGATCATGTGGCCGCCTGTTTCCGTCTGCCAGAAGGTGTCGACGATCGGGCAGCGTCGGCCGCCGACATTCTCGTGGTACCACATCCACGCCTCGGGATTGATCGGCTCGCCGACGGTGCCGAGGAGCCGCAGACTCGACAGGTTGTACTTGGTCGGCGCGAACTCGGGATGCGCATTGGCGGCCTTGATCAGCGACCGGATCGCCGTGGGCGCCGTGTAGAAGATCGAGACCTTGTGGTCCTGGATCATCTTCCAGAACCGGCCTGCATCCGGGTACGTCGGCACGCCCTCGAACACGATTTCGGTCGCGCCGCAGGCAAACGGGCCGTAGGCGATGTAGGTGTGGCCGGTGACCCAGCCGATGTCGGCCGTGCACCAGAAGATGTCGGCGGGCTTGATGTCGAACGTCCAGCGCATCGTCAGGATCGCCCATAGCAGGTATCCGCCCGAGCTGTGCTGAACACCTTTCGGCTTGCCGGTGGAGCCCGACGTATAGAGGATGAACAGCGGATGCTCGGCACCGACCCACTCGGGCTCGCAGGTGTCGGGCTGCGCCGCGGCGAGGTCGTGCATCCACACGTTCCGCGGTGTGCTCCAGGCAATCGGGCCGCCGGTGCGCCGGTAGACGATCACGTTGCGGATGCTCTCGCAGCCGCCGAGGCCGAGCGCCTCGTCGACGATCGATTTGAGCGGCAACGCCTTGCCGCCGCGCGCCTGCTCGTCCGCGGTGATGACGGCGACGGCGCCGGCGTCGATGATCCGTTCCTGCAGCGACTTCGCCGAGAAGCCGCCGAACACGACCGAGTGCGTCGCGCCGATCCGCGCGCAGGCCTGCATCGCGACCACGCCTTCGATCGACATCGGCATGTAGACGATCACCCGATCGCCCTTCTTGATGCCGAGCGACCGCAGACCGTTGGCCATCCGGCAGACGCGGTGGTAGAGCTCCTGGTACGTGATTCGCGTCACCTTGCCGTCGTCGGCCTCGAAGATGATCGCCGTCTTGTTCGCGTTGCCGTTGGCGAGATTGCGGTCGAGACAGTTGTACGAGACGTTGAGCTGCCCGTCCTCGAACCACTTGTAGAACGGCGCGTTCGATTCATCGAGCGTCTTCGTGAACGGCTTGTGCCACAGGAGGTTCTCGCGGGCGAGGTCGGCCCAGAAGCCGGAAAAGTCCTTCTCCGCGGCCGCGCACAGGCGCTTGTAGTCGGCGGCCTTGATGTTCGCCTGCGCCACCCATTCCGGCGACGGCTCGAAGACGCGGTTTTCCTGCATTACGGACTCGATGTTGGACATGCTCCGTTCCTCCTGGGTCGCCAAGAAAAGGCGCCGGTGAGCGCGCACACGCGCGCCGCGACGTTTCGGGAAATGGGTGCGGCTCGCCGCGCGCGGCCGGCAAGCGTGCAGCCGATGCAGTCTAACCAACTGCGCGCGGCCCGCGCAACGTGATGGCATTGACGCAACGCAAGCCGGGCGCACGCGACATGGCTTGCGAGACCGCAATCTTATATAAGACATAAGACTTGGCGCAAGAAGGCCGGCATCCGGGGAACCCGCGAACGGTTCGACGATCGCTCCTCCGTCCCCGGCAATCCCCGGGATCGGTCGTGTCCGGCGCGGATGGTAGACTTGCGTGTTCGATCAACCCCTTACCGTTTGCCCCATGGCCTCACGCCCAACCCCGCGCGACCCCCAGATCCCGAGCGTGCCCCGCCTCATCTTCATGAGCCGGTGGCTGCAGCTCCCGCTGTACGTCGGACTGATCGTCGCGCAAGCCGTGTACGTCTATTACTTCTGGGTCGAGCTCGTCCATCTGGTCGAGGCGGCGTTCGGTTCGCAGGAGGCAGCCGCCTTGATCCTGAAGAACATCACCCCGATCGGCGCCACGGAGATCAACGCGGCGCCCGAAACGGTCGTCATGCTCGTGGTACTGGGCCTCATCGACGTGGTGATGATCTCGAACCTGCTCATCATGGTGATCGTCGGCGGCTACGAGACGTTCGTGTCCCGGATGCACCTCGAGGAGCACCCGGACCAGCCGGAATGGCTGTCGCACGTCAACGCGAGCGTGCTCAAGGTGAAGCTCGCCACCGCGATCATCGGAATCTCGTCGATCCACCTGCTCAAGACATTCATCAACGCCCAGGCCTACGACGAGAAGACGCTGATGTACCAGACGCTCATCCACTTCACTTTCCTGCTGTCGGCGATGGCCATCGCGTCCGTCGACCGGATCGTGGTTCCGGCCAAAGCGAAGCACGCCGCGCCCCACGACTGACCCCCTTGCCGAGGACCTGCCATGGCCACCATTCGCCAGGACGATTTGATCCAGAGCGTCGCCGACGCCTTCCAGTACATCAGCTACTACCATCCGGTCGATTACATCAAGGCCCTGTCCGAGGCCTATGCGCGCGAGCAGTCGCCCGCGGCGAAGGACGCGATGGCGCAGATCCTGATCAACTCGCGGATGAGCGCCGAGGGCCACCGGCCGATGTGCCAGGACACGGGGATCGCGATCGCGTTCCTCCGCGTCGGCATGGACGTGCGCTGGGACACGAAGCTCACGCTGCAGCAGATGGTCGACGAAGGCGTGCGCCGCGCCTATACGAATCCGGACAACAAGCTGCGCGCGTCGGTGCTGGCGGATCCGGACGGCAAGCGCGTGAACACGAAGGACAACACCCCGGCGGTCGTCCACGTCGAACTGGTGCCCGGTGCCACCGTCGAGGTGATCGTCGCGGCCAAGGGCGGCGGTTCCGAGAACAAGTCGAAGTTCGCGATGCTGCTGCCCAACGACAGCATCGTCGACTGGGTGCTGTCGGTGGTGCCGACGATGGGCGCCGACTGGTGCCCCCCGGGCATGCTATCGCTGGGCATCGGCGGGACGCCGGAGAAGGCGATGCTGCTCGCCAAGTGGGGCATGATGGAGCCGCTCAACATCCACGAGCTCGTCGCCCGCGGACCGAAGACCCGCGCCGAGGAGCTGCGGCTCGAGCTCTACGACAAGGTCAATGCGCTGGGCATCGGCGCGCAGGGCCTGGGCGGCCTGTCCACGGTGCTCGACGTCAAGGTCAACGACTTCCCGACGCACGCCGCATCGAAGCCCGTCGCACTGCTGCCCAACTGCGCCGCGACACGCCATGCGCACTTCGTCCTCGACGGCACCGGCCCCGCACACCTCGAGCCGCCGTCGCTCGACGACTGGCCGAAGCTCGCGCTCGACTTCTCGTCGAGCCGCCGCGTCAACCTCGACACGGTCACCCGTGCCGAGGTCGCAACGTGGAAGTCCGGTGAGCGGCTGCTGCTGACGGGCAAGCTGCTGACCGGCCGCGACGCGGCGCACAAGCGGCTGACCGAGATGATGGAGCGTGGCGAAAAGCTGCCGGTCGATTTCACGAACCGCTTCATCTACTACGTGGGCCCGGTCGATCCGGTGCGCGACGAGGCCGTGGGACCGGCCGGCCCGACCACGTCGTCGCGGATGGACAAGTTCACCGAGCCGATGCTGGCGAAGACCGGTCTTCTCGGCATGGTCGGCAAGTCCGAGCGCGGGCCGATGGCCATCGCCGCGATCAAGCAGCACCGCGCCGTCTACTGCATCGCGGTCGGCGGCGCCGCGTACCTCGTGTCGAAGTCGATTCGCAGCTCCCGCGTCCTCGCCTTCGCGGATCTGGGAATGGAGGCGATCTACGAGTTCGACGTCAGGGACATGCCCGTCACGGTGGCCGTCGACGCCGGCGGCAACGCCGTCCACAAGACCGGGCCCGCCGAGTGGCGCGCCAGGATCGGCAAGATTCCGGTCGTGGCCGCCTGACACGGTCGTCGCGCGTCGAACCCATGCCGACGTGTCGCGGCACGTGATCTGTATGACCGGCGTGACCGGCGACGGATCGGCCACGCCGGCGGCGCGCGCTTGCGCTGCCGTCCTGTTGCGCATCGCCGCCGGCGCCGCGCTTGTCCTCCCGGTGACCGGCGGCGCGCTCGCGCAACGTGTGCTTCTCATCTCGTCGTCCGATGCCCCGGCCTTCCAGCGCGCGACCGCCGGCTCGCAGAAGGGCGCCGCAGGCGTGGCGTTCGAGGCACACCGGCTTACCAAGGACAATCACGAGACGCTGGCCCGCGCCGTTGCACGTGCGGGCCGCGACGTCGCCGTCGTGACGCTGGGCCTGCTTGCCGCCGAACTGGCCGCCAGCGCCGCACCGGCCGGCCCGATGGTGAGTTGCATGATCCCCGCCAACGCGGGCGTGCTTCCGCACCACGCCATCCGGGTGCCGATCGAGATCCCGGTCGACGCCCAGATCGCGTGGCTCGGCAAGCTCCTACCCGCCGCCCGGAGGATCGGATTGCTGTTCGACCCCGCGATCAGCGCGCAACGCATCGACGCGCTCGCGCCGGCGCTGGCCCGCGCGGGATTCTCGCTGCTGCTGGCACCAGTGCCTTCGGCGGCGACGCTGCCCTCCGCGCTCGAGCGTCTGACTGGCTCCGTCGATGCAATGCTCGCGATTCCCGATCCCACGGTCTACACGCCGCAGGCATCGCGCGCGTTGCTGCTGTACTCGTTTCGCAACAGGATTCCGCTGATCGGACTGGCCGATGCCTGGGTCAGGGCCGGCGCACTTTACGCGCTCGACTGGGACTTCGAGGAGCTCGGACGCTACTGCGGCGCCCTGGCCGCCCGCGCCGTCGTCTCCGGACGCGCGCCGCCGCCTGCGATGCCCCGGCCTCGCGTAGCGGTCAACCGGCGCACGGCCGAGCAACTCGGCGTGAAGTGGAGTCCGGAATTGCTGCGCACGGTCGATCGAACGTACGAGTAACGCGATGAGACGCTTTCGCCGCCGCTTTGCGCCGCTTGCACCGGACACCGTCACGCCCCTGAATCTGCCGCCGGTGCGGATGGGGCTCCACACCAAGCTCAATCTGCTCGTGGTGGGGCTCATCTTCCTGACCGCGATTGCGACCACCGGCTACTACATGTGGCAGCAGTACCGGGTCGAGGAGAGCCAACTCCGGTCGCAAGGCTCGACGGTCCTGCAGATGCTCGCCGAGTTGTCCGAATATGGGCTTTACACCAACGACCAGCAGTACATGGCGACGATCCTCGACAGCCTCGCTGCCGAGGGTGACATTGCCTACGTCACGGTGCTCGACGCCAATCGGCGTCCGGTCGCGGAACGGCGCTTCGCGGAGACGCTCGCCGGCGCGCCGCTGCCGCCGCTGCCCGCCGAGAAGGGATTGCCGGCACTCGGCGCCATGACGGCGACGGATCGCGCGATCCAGGGGCGTCGGTACATCGAGCTGCTGGCATCGGTCGGCGGCAATCGCACGACTCCCGACCGCGGCCTCATCGTCGGGGGCGACGCGCCGGCCGGCTCGGCGCCGGCGGCGCGCGAGCGCTCGACCGTACCGATCGGCTACGTGCGCCTGGGCATGACGTTCGAACGCCTGCAGGGCGATTTCCGGCGCCAACTCTACGGCGCGATCACGGTGGTCGGGCTGCTCGTCATCCTCGCCATCGGCGCGACGCTCCTGCTCACCCGCCGGCTGGTCGCGCCGATGCGGCGACTGATGCGCGCCGCGCGGTCGGTCGGCGCCGGCAAGCTGGACGTCTATATTCCGGCACGTTCCTCGGACGAGGTCGGTCTGCTGACCCACACGTTCAATCACATGACCCAGCGCCTCGCCGAATCGCAGAACGAGGTCGGGACCTACCAGCGGACGCTGGAGCAGAAGGTCGCGCAAAGGACGAAGGAACTCGAGATCGCCACCGCGCATGCCTACAAGCTCGCGCAGCACGACATTCTCACCGGGTTGCCGAACCGCTCGCTGCTCAGCCAGCGTCTGAAGCAGATCATCGCGCAGTCGCAGCGCGATGCGACGCACGTCGCCTGCCTGTTCCTCGACTTCGACCACTTCAAGCGCATCAACGACACGCTGGGGCATGATGCCGGCGACCAGCTGCTGCAGGCGGTCGCGCAGCGGCTGACCAGCGCCGTGCGCGAATCGGACACCGTGGCGCGGCTCGGCGGCGACGAGTTCGTCCTGGTTCTCCCCGGGCTCGATCCGGCGCACGCAACCTTCGAGACGATGACGGTGCTGGCGCGCGTGCGCGAATCGTTCCTCGCTCCCTTCCGGCTGTCGGACCAGATGCCGACCCTGACCACCTCGATCGGGGTGTCGATGTACCCGCTCGATGCCGGAGACCCGGTCAGCCTCATCAAGCAGGCGGATACCGCGATGTACGCGGCGAAGGAAGCCGGCCGCAACGCCTACCGCTTCTTCACCGCCGACATGAACACGCGCGTTCAGCTGCGGCTGCAGCTCGAGACCGACATGCGGCGCGGCCTGATGGATGACGAGTTCTTCCTCGTCTACCAGCCGCAGATCGACATGCGGTCGGGGCGCGCGTGCGGCGTCGAGGCGCTCCTGCGCTGGCGCGACCCCGAGCGCGGCGTCATCGCGCCGGCGGAGTTCATCCCGATCGCCGAGGAATCGGGAATGATCCAGGCGCTCGGCGCCCGGGTGCTGCGCGATTCATGCCGACAGGTGATGCAGTGGCACCGGCAAGGCGTCGCGCTGCGGCTGTCGGTCAACCTGTCGGTCCAGCAGCTCCAGCACGACAGCTGGCTGTCGATCGTCGACGAGGCGCTCGCGGCGTCCGGGATGCCGGCGAACTACCTCGATCTCGAGATCACCGAGAGCGTGATCATCACGCACCCCGAAAAGGCCGTGTCCACGCTCGTGAAGCTGAAGCAGCGCGGGGTGACGATCACCGTCGACGACTTCGGTACCGGTTACTCGAGCCTGTCGTATCTCGCGCGGCTGCCGATCCACGCGATCAAGATCGATCAGCGCTTCGTGCACGGGCTCGAGCACAACAAGAACGACGAGGCGATCACCCAGGCGATCATCGCGCTGTCCCATTCGCTGGGGCTGCGCGTCATCGCGGAGGGGGTCGAGACCGCCGCGCAGTTCAACTACCTGAAGCAGCACGGATGCGAGGAGGCACAGGGCTTCCTGATCTCGCGCCCGCTCGGCGACAAGGAGCTGTTTGCGTGGTGGCGGATGCAGGAAGAGGAGAGCCTGCTCGTCAGCCGCCAGGCCGACATGTGGCAGCCCGAGGGAAGCTGAGGGCGGGCGCGCCGCTCCTAGCGCAGGTCGGCCTGCGTGTCGACGTCGCGCAATGCGCCGGGGTCGTCGACGTCGATTCGCACGAGCTCCTCGCGCAACGCGGCGACCACGTGCCGCGCACCTTCGTCACCGGTCAACGCGACGAGTGCGGGGCCGCAGGCCTTGCCGAATCCGACGGGGTGGCCGCGCTCGCCGCGATGAAAAGGCGCTGCCGCGATCGCGCCGCTGCGAAGCGCGGCGACGACTTCGGCAATCGTCGCCGGCGCGATCCACGGCATGTCGGCCAGCGCCACGACCCAGCCGTCGGCATCCGCCGCAGCCGCGACGCCGCACCCGAGGCTCGCTCCCATGCCCTCGTCGGCACGCGGGCATCGGACGACACGGGCACCGGCATCGCGAAGCACGTTGGCGAGGGCCCCGTCATCGGGACGGACCACGGCGACGACCTCCGGACAGGCGGCCGCCAGCCGTCGGCACGCGGCCTCGCCCAGGGTCACCGTCTGACCCGCAGCGTCCGTCGCCAGCGGCGCCAGCAGCTTCGCGCCGCCGAAGCGCTCGCCGCGCCCGGCGGCGAGCAGGATGCCGACGATGCGCACGACCGCGGGATGTCCTGCGCCCGACATCAGGCCGGCGGTGTTGCCGCGCCGGACCTGCGCACGCTCACTCCGGAAGCAGCCGGAACCGGCCGTCCCTGACGGTGACGAGCACGCGCGCCCGCTCGTCCATGCCGTTGTGATTGGTCGGACTCATGTTGAACACGCCCTGGCAACCGACGATCTCGCGCTCACGCTCGATCGCGTCGCGCAGCGCCGAGCGGAACGCCTCGGTGCCTGGCTTGCCGACCTTGAGCGCGGCCGGGAACGCACGCATCAGGATCAGCCCCGAGTCGTAGGTGTTGGCGCCGAAGGTTGCGGGCTTCTGCCCGAACTGCTTTTCGTACGCGGCAATGTAGCCGGTCGCGACCTTCTTGATGGGATTCGAGTCGGGGATCTCGTCGATGACGAGCATCGGCCCCGCCGCGAGCACCGTCCCCTCGACTTTCTCCTTGCCGAGGCGGATGAAGTCGTCGGTCGCGACGCCGTGGGTCTGGTAGATCGTGCCTTTGTAGCCCTGGTCGCGCAGCGTGATCTGCGGCAGTACCCCGGGCCCACCCACGCCCGCGACGAGCACGGCGTCCGGCTTCGCGGCGATGAGCTTCAGCGACTGCCCCGTGACGCTCGGATCGGTGCGCTGGTAGTACTCGGTGGCGACGAGCCGGATTCCCGCCTTTTCCGCCATCGGCACGAACACGCGATTCCAGTTCTCGCCGTAGGGGTCCTTGAAGCCGATGAACCCGAATGTCCTGATGCCGGTCTTGACCATGTGCTTGACCAGCGCGGCGGCGATCAGGTCATCGTTCTGCGTGGTCTTGAACACCCACCGCTTCTTCGCATCCAGCGGCTCGACCACGCTCGACGTCCCGACGGTGGCCATCAGCGGCACCTTCCCTTCGGCAATGATGTCGAGGATCGACAGCGCGTTGGGCGTGGTCGACGGTCCGATGATCGCGTCGACGTTGTGCTCCTGCAGCAGCTTCTTCGCGTTCTGCACGGCGCGGGTCGTGTCGCCGCCGTCGTCGTACTGGATGTACTCGATGGCAACGTCGCCGACCTTCTTCGGCAGGAGCTCGCCGGTGTTCTTCTGCGGGATGCCGATCGCCGTCGTCGGACCCGTGGCCGAGACCATGAGACCGACCTTGACCTGCGCGGCGGCGGTGGCGGACAGCGCAACGGCAACGAGGGCGACGGCGAGACGGGAAACGGCGGGGGAACGCACGGGCAACTCCTGGAAAAAGGGGACGGACGACGAATGCTAAGCGGGAAGGCGCGGTCGCGACAAGCACGGCCCTACGCGAACTGCCCGGCCGCGTGGCCCGACGACCACGCCCACTGGAAATTGTAGCCACCGAGCCAACCGGTGACGTCGACGACTTCGCCGACGAAGAAGAGCCCCGGCACGACGGTGGCCGCCATCGTCCTCGACGACAGGCCGGCGGTGTCCACGCCGCCGAGGGTCACCTCGGCCTTCGCGTAGCCCAGCGTGCCTGACGGCAGCACCGACCAGCCGTGCAGCTCGGCGGCGATCGCGCGCATCCGCCGTTCGCCGAGGTCTCGCATGGGTCCGCCGACACCGTGGACCGCGCACCACTGCTGGGCGAGGCGTCGGGGCAGGAATTCGGCGAGCACGTTGTCCAGATGCGCCGACGAGGAGCCGGCCGCGACGAGCCGCTGCGCGACGTCGAGGCCGGGCGCGAGGTCGATCGCGAGCGGTGTTCGACCGTCCCAGTACGAGGAAATCTGCAGGATCGCCGGACCCGACAGTCCGCGGTGCGTGAACAGCAGATTCTCGCGGAAACGACCCCCGTTGCAGGCGATCTCGACATCGACGGCAATGCCGGCCAGGTCGCCGTAGCGGGCGAGCAGGTCGGGCGCGAACGCCAGCGGCACCAGCGCCGGCCGCGGTGGCACCACGGCGAGCCCGAACTGCTCGGCCAGCCGATAACCGAACGGCGTCGCCCCGATCTTCGGCACGGTGAGGCCGCCGGTGGCGATGACGACCGAGCACGCGCGCACGGCGCCCTGCGGGGTGGCGATCGTCCAGGCGTCGCCCTCGCGCAACACGCCATCGACGTGGCTGGGCATCCGCCACTGCACGCCGCCGCGGTCGCACTCCGCCTTGAGCATGCGGATGATGTCGGTCGCGCTGTCGTCGCAGAAGAGCTGGCCCAGCTTCTTCTCGTGATACGCGATACCGTGACGCTCGACGAGAGCGACGAAGTCGCGCGGGCCGAAGCGGGCGAGCGCGGACCGGCAGAAATCCGGATTGCGCGAGAGGTAGTTCGCCGGTCCCGCGCCGACGTTGGTGAAGTTGCAGCGGCCGCCGCCGGAGATGCGGATCTTCTCGCCGAGACGGTGATAGTGCTCGATCAGCAGCACGCGCCGGCCGCGCTGGCCCGCCTGCGCGGCGCACATCATGCCCGCCGCACCCGCGCCGATGACCACAACGTCGAATGAGGAGGAGGAGGAGGCGCTCACGGCGGCGTCGACCGGACCGCGTCAGCGCCGCGCGGCGGGCGAGGGCTCCGGCGCGAGCCTGAAGCGGCGCCGTCCGATGCTACGCGCCGAAGAAATCGCGGACCTTGTCCATCCAGGACTTCGCGCGCGGATTGTGCGCCCCGGGATCCTTGTCGTTGATCACCTCGAACTCGCGCAGCAGCTCCTTCTGGCGAGCGGTGAGCTTCACCGGCGTCTCGACGGCCACGTGACAGAAGAGATCGCCGACGACCGAGCCGCGCACGGGGCGGATTCCCTTGTTGCGCAGCCGGAACACCTGGCCGGTCTGCGTCTCGGGAGGGATCTTGATCTTGGCGTGACCCTCCAGCGTCGGGATCTCGATATCGCCGCCCAATGCCGCAACCGCGAAGCTGATCGGCATCTCGCAGTGAAGGTCGGCGCCTTCGCGCTGGAACACGGAGTGCGGTTTCAGGTTGACGACGACGTAGAGATCGCCGGCCGGGCCGCCGTTCATCCCCGCCTCGCCTTCGCCGGAGAGGCGAATGCGGTCGTCCTGGTCGACGCCGGCCGGGATCTTCACCGACAGCGTCTTGCTCTTTTTCACGCGGCCGGCACCGTGGCAGGACGCACACGGATCGGGAATCACCTTGCCCGTGCCGTGGCACGTCGGGCACGTCTGCTGAATCGAGAAAAAGCCCTGCGACACGCGCACTTCGCCGCGACCGTGGCAGGTACCGCAGGGCTTGGGTTGCGTTCCGGGTTTCGCGCCGGTGCCGTGGCATGCCTCGCAGTTCTCCATGGCCGGGATCCGGATCTTCGCCTCGGTGCCGCGCGCCGCCTCCTCCAGTGACAGCTCGAGGTTGTAGCGCAGGTCGGCGCCGCGGTAGACGCCGTTGCCGCGCCCGCCGCGCTGCTGGCCGAAGATCTCGCCGAATATGTCGCCGAACGCGTCGGCAAACCCGCCGAAACCTTCGGGTCCGCCGCCGAAACCGCGCGCTCCGGCGCCGGCGCCGAACCCGGCCGAGGGATCGACGCCCGCGTGCCCGAACTGGTCGTATGCGGCGCGCTTCTTCGCGTCGGAGAGAACCTCGTAGGCCTCCTTCGCTTCCTTGAATTTCTCCTCCGCGCTCTTGTCGTCCGGATTGCGGTCCGGATGGTGCTTCATCGCGAGCTTCCGGTACACCTTCTTGATGTCGTCCTCGGAAGCGTCGCGATTGACGCCCAGTACCGTGTAGTAGTCGCGTTTGGCCATGTCAGACGGACTTTGCCGACGGCAGCGCGACGCCGCGCGGCCGATGCTTCGAATGGTCGGGATTCTCGTTGAACGTCACGGCAACCTGCACTTTCAATCGCTCCCCTTAACCGCGCCGGTGCCCGACCACCGCCAACGCGAACGGCCGGATGGAGGGTCGCCGCCAGGCGGCAACTCCAATCCGGCCGGATGTTCCGTCGCCCCTTCCGCCGCCTCCGGGCGAACCGGACTCGCGGCGACGCAACATCGCTATTTGCGATCCTTGACTTCCGTGTACTCGGCGTCGACCACTTTCTCTTCGTGCTGGCCACCGCTGCCACCACCCGCAGCCTCGCCCCCGCCCGCACCTGCCCCCGTTGCCTGGCTCTTGGCCTGCGCGTCGGCGTACATCGCCTCGCCGAGCTTCTGCGCGGTCTTGGCGAGGTCCTCGGTCTTGGCCTCGAGCCGTTCCTTGGAGACGTCCTTCTCCTTCAGCAGGTCCTCGGCGTCCTTCAGCGCAGCCTCGATCTTCGCCTTCTCGTCGGCGCCAACCTTGTCACCGTACTCGCCGACCGACTTCTTCACGCTGTGCACCAGCGCGTCGAGCGCGTTCCTGGCCTGGACGACCTCGAGCTGCTTCTTGTCGTCGTCGGCGTGCGCTTCGGCGTCCTTCACCATCGCCTGGATTTCGGCCTCGGACAATCCCGAGCTCGCCTTGATCTTGATGGCGTTCTCCTTGCCGGTCGCCTTGTCCTTGGCCGACACGTGCAGGATGCCGTTGGCGTCGATGTCGAACGTCACCTCGATCTGCGGCATGCCGCGCGGCGACGGCGGGATGCCTTCCAGATTGAACTGGCCGAGGCTCTTGTTGCCGGACGCGACGTCGCGCTCGCCCTGCAGCACGTGGATCGTCACCGCGGACTGGTTGTCGTCGGCCGTCGAGAACGTCTGCTGCGCCTTGGTCGGAATCGTCGTGTTCTTCTGGATCAGCTTGGTCATCACGCCGCCGAGCGTCTCGATGCCCAGCGAGAGCGGCGTCACGTCGAGGAGCAGCACGTCCTTGACGTCGCCCTTCAGCACACCGCCCTGGATCGCGGCACCGACCGCAACGGCTTCGTCGGGGTTCACGTCCTTGCGCGGTTCCTTGCCGAAGAACTCCTTCACCTTTTCCTGGACCTTCGGCATCCGCGTCATGCCACCGACGAGAATGACGTCGCCGATGTCGGAGAGCTTGACGCCGGCATCCTTGATCGCGATCCGGCACGGCTCGATCGTGCGCTCGACCAGATCCTCGACCAGCGACTCGAACTTCGCCCGGGTCAGCTTCAGCGACAGGTGCTTCGGGCCCGACTGGTCGGCCGTGATGTACGGCAGGTTGATGTCGGTCTGCTGCGAGCTCGACAGCTCGATCTTCGCCTTCTCGGCCGCTTCCTTGAGCCGCTGCAGCGCGAGCACGTCGTTCTTGAGATCGACGCCCTGTTCCTTCTTGAACTCGGTGACGATGTAGTCGATGACGCGCTGGTCGAAGTCCTCGCCGCCGAGGAACGTGTCGCCGTTGGTCGACAGCACCTCGAACTGATGCTCGCCTTCCACCTCGGCGATTTCGATGATCGAGATGTCGAACGTGCCGCCGCCCAGGTCGTACACCGCGATCTTGCGGTCGCCTTCCTTCTTGTCCATCCCGAACGCGAGAGCGGCGGCCGTGGGCTCGTTGATGATCCGCTTGACCTCGAGTCCGGCGATGCGGCCGGCATCCTTGGTCGCCTGCCGCTGCGAGTCGTTGAAGTACGCCGGGACCGTGATCACGGCCTCCGTGACTTCCTCGCCGAGGTAGTCCTCGGCCGTCTTCTTCATCTTGCGCAGCACTTCGGCCGAGACCTGCGACGGCGCGATCTTCTTGCCGCGGACTTCGACCCAGGCATCGCCGTTGTCGTGCTTGACGATCTTGTACGGCATCAGGTCGATGTCCTTCTGCACCTCCTTTTCCTCGAAGCGCCGGCCGATCAGCCGCTTCACGGCGTAGAGCGTGTTCTTCGCGTTGGTGACGGCCTGCCGCTTCGCCGACGCGCCGCAGAGGATCTCGCCGTCGTCCTGGTACGCGACGATGGACGGCGTCGTGCGCGCGCCTTCCGAGTTCTCGATGACCTTCGGCTGGCCGCCTTCCATGATCGCGACGCAGCTGTTGGTGGTGCCGAGGTCGATGCCGATGATCTTGCCCATGTTCGTCTTGCCTCCGGATTGCGAAATGGATTGCCTTGGATTCAGATGGGGTTCTGCGGGCCGCAATCAACCCGCAAAGGCACCGAAAGCGGTGTTCAGGCGTTGTTTTCCCCGGCCTTGGCGACGGCAACCATGGCCGGGCGCAGGACGCGGTCGTTGAGCAGATAGCCCTTCTGGAACACCTGCACGACCGTACCGGCCGGCGCGTCCGATTCGATCATCGTCATCGCCTGGTGACGGTGCGGGTCGAACTTCTGACCCGTCGGATCGACCACGCTGACCTGCGACTTGTCGAAGGCGGCGGCGAGCTGCTTCAGCGTGAGCTCGACCCCGGACCTGAGCGCTTCGGGTGTCGCATTGCCGGCTGCCAGTGTTGCTTCCAGCGCATCCTTGACCGGAAGGAGGTCTTCCGCAAAGCGCTCGATCGCGTACTTGTGGGCGCGAGCCAGGTCGTTCGCCGATTGCCGGCGGATGTTCTCGACATCCGCCCGCGCGCGCAGCCACGCATCCTTGAGTTCGGCAGCCTCGTCCTCGGCCTTCTTGAGCAGCGCCCCGATGTCCGGTGCCGGATCGGCCGGCTTGGCATCGGGGACCGATTCGGTGGCGCCATGCATGCCCCTCACCGCAACCGTCTCGGCGGCCCCCGGCGTGGAGAAATTGTTCGGTTTGTCCTGCTCGGTCATCGAAACTCCCTGGAATGCGGATCCTTGCCTGTTTCAATCCAAGTGCGACTATGGGGGCATTCGCGGGCTTTTCAACGGTTTTCGCCCGGACCCGCGGCGGCGGCGCGATCGGGCCGATATTTTCATTTGCGAACAATCGGTTAAAACCAGCGCACCCGCGCGCCATCCCGCAACCTCGGGCGCCACGCAGGCCACGGCTGACGCGGCGCCAAGCCCGCCGGCCGTGCAATGACCGGGCCGGGATTCGATTCCGGAGCGACGATCTCCCGCAGGCGCGCGCCGCCGCGGCCGCTGACGGGGCGACGCGCGGTCGCGCGCCGGCGAATCGGGCTAGCGCCCGGCGCCGAGCGCTTTCGCGCGGACCAGCGTGAGTTCTCGTGCCTGCGCGTCGGGCGGCACCGCCAGCCAGCCCTGCAGATGGCGCACCACGAGGTCGGCCAGAGCCCCGATCCACAGCGGATGCTCGTTGAGGCAGGGAATCGCGTGGAACTCGCGTCCGCCGGCGCCGAGAAACGCCTGTTTGACCTCGAGGCCGATCTCCTCGAGCGTCTCGAGGCAGTCGGCGACGAATCCGGGACAGACCACGTCGACGCGCCCCACCCGTTCCCGCGCAAGCCCGACCACGGTGTCCTGTGTGTACGGCTTCAGCCACTCGGCACGGCCGAAACGCGATTGGAATGTCACCACGATCTCCTTCGCCTCGATGCCCAGCTCGGTCGTCAGCAGCCGTGCCGTCTTGTGGCAGTGGCAGTGATAGGGGTCGCCCAGATCGAGCGAGCGCCGGGGGAGACCGTGGAAGCTCATCACCAGCCGGTCGGGCCGCCCGTGCTTCATCCAGTAGTCGTTGACGTTCTGGGCCAGGGCGCGAATGTAGCCCGGATCGTCGTGGAAGCAATCGACCGAACGCAGCGCCGGCATCCGCCGCACGTCGCGCGTGTACGCATAGACCGCGTCCATCGCCGACGCCGTCGTGCTGGCGGCGTACTGCGGATAAAGCGGGACGACGAGGATGCGATCGCAGCCACCGGCGTGCAGGCGGTCGAGCGCGCCGGCAATGTCCGGATTGCCGTAGCGCATCGCGAGCTCGACCGCCGCCAGATCGGAAGGGAACCCCGCAGTCTTGAGCCGCTGGCCGAGGTAGCCCATCAGCAGCGTCTTCTGCTTCTGGCTGTGAACCAGCAGCGGGGAGCCGTCCTTGCTCCAGATCGCCGCATACTTCCTTGCCGAGCGGGCCGGGCGCACGCGCAGGATCACGCCGTGCAGGATCAGGCCCCAGACCGCGCGCGGAATCTCGACGACGCGGGGATCGGACAGGAACTCGGCCAGATAGCGCCGCACCGCGCCGGCGGTCGCGGCGTCGGGCGTGCCGAGATTGACGAGCAGCACCCCGAGCCGGGGGACACGATCATGCTGGAACGGCGGTTCGGGGCGAAACGCGGACATTGGCGCGCGTGGCGATCAGCCGGCCTCTTTCGCGCGCCACGCGGCGAGGGTCCTGGCCGCCTGCACCTGCGTCGCGCGTTTCACCGGCGGCAGCCAGCCGAGCACCGCCCCCTTCACGCCGAGCGCCTGCCGCAGCCAGCGATAGAGATCGAAGCGATCGCGGTGCCGGTGGATCAGGCCGTCGCGGAAGAGAAATTCGGCGTCGATGCGGTTGACGACCCTGCGACCCGTCGCCGTATAGGTATAGCGCGCGACCCAGTGCGCGTGTCCCGACGTCGCGTCGGCGACAATGTCCGAGGCCTCGACGGCGAGGTCGCGGCCACGCTCGCAGAGCATCCGCCACATCGCGGCGACACCGGCGGCGTCGAGGTCCGGAAACACCGGGTCGGAAAAGGTCGCCCTGGGGTGGTAGCAGGCCACCATCGTCTCGGCATCGCGGCGCCCGAGCGCCGCATAGAATCGCGCGATCAGCGCGGCGTTCGCGTGGCCGGCGGGTCGGGAAGCGGCGGCCATCACTCGTTCATCTGCTGGGTCAGCGCGTTCGACAGCAGCTTGGCGGTGATGTCGACAATCGGGATCACGCGCTCGTACGCCATTCGGGTCGGGCCGATCACGCCGAGGGTGCCGATCACCTGCCCGTCGCGCTCGTACGGCGCGGTGACGACGCTGCATTCGTCGAGCGGCACCAGCCCCGACTCGTCGCCGATGTAGATCTGCACGCCCTGCGCCCGCTGCGACACGTCGAGAAGGTGGAGCAGCGAGGTCTTCTGTTCGAACAGCTCGAACAGCCGCCGCAACCGATCCATGTTCGAGGCCAGGTCGGTGGCCGACAGCAGATTCTTCTCGCCGGTGACGACCAACGCCTCGTCCTCGGCGAGGGCGGCACCGCCGACCTCGACCGCCGCGGTCATCAAGCCGACGATGTCCGTACGCAGCGAGGCCAGCTCGTCGGCCAGCAGCGCCCGCACGGCGGCGAACGGCTGGCCGGCATAGTGCCGGTTGAAGAAGTTGGTCGCCTCGATGAGCTGTGACTGCGTATACGGTCGGTCGGTGTGCAGGATCCGGTTCTGCACGTCGCCTTCGCCGGCGACGATGATGAGCAGCACGCGTCGCTCGGACAGGCGCAGGAACTCGAGATGGCGAAACGAGACCTCGCGCCGCTTGGGCGTCATCACGACGCCGGCGAAGTGGGTGAGCTGGGAGAGCAGCGACGCGGCCGCGCTGACCAGCTGCTGCGGGCGGTCGGCGTGAAGCTCGCCCTCGAGCCGGCTGATTTCGCGGTCGCCGAGCGGCTGTACCACCATCAGGCTGTCCACGAAGAAGCGATAGCCCTTCGGCGTCGGGACCCGGCCGGCCGACGTGTGCGGGCTCGCGATGTAGCCCAGCTCCTCGAGGTCCGCCATCACGTTGCGGATCGTCGCCGGCGAGAGCTCGAGGCCGGATTGCTTGGACAGCACCCGCGAGCCGACCGGCTGCCCTTCGACGACATAGCGCTCGACAAGCGTCTTCAACAGATGTTGGGCACGGCGATCCAGCATGGCCGTTATTCTACAGAGGCCGCTGGATGACGGTGCCGCTCGTCCGGACGGCGCATTTGGGCGGGGGCCCGGGCTGTGCTTTAATCCCGGCCATGTCCGCGCCCTCCTCCCGATTTCGCCGCATCGCGCTCGTCGGGCGCTATGCGACGCCGGGCATCGCGGAGCCTCTTTCGCGGTTGGCGGCGTTCCTCGCCGCGCGGGGCCACCACGTCGTGCTGGAAGCGGAGACGGCGCGCTACACCCCGCTGCCGGGGTACCCGACGGCGGCCGCCGGGGCGCTCGGTGGCAGTGCGGACGTCGCGATCGTCGTCGGCGGCGACGGCACGATGCTGTCGATCGCGCGCCAGCTCGCGCCGGACGGCGTACCCCTGATCGGCGTCAACCAGGGACGTCTCGGGTTTCTGACGGACATCCCGCTCGCCCGGATGGAGGAAGCGGTGGGGGCGATGGTCGAAGGGCGCTACGTCGAGGAGCGGCGCACGCTGCTCGACGCGACGATCCGCCACGAAGACGGGACCGCGGAGACCGCGCTCGCGCTCAACGAGGTCGTGGTGAGCCGGGGCATGATGGGCGGCATGATCGACACGGCCGTCGACATCGACGGCCGCTTCGTCCACGCGATGCGCTCGGACGGCCTCATCGTCGCGACTCCCACTGGCTCGACCGCCTATTCGCTGTCCGCTCAGGGTCCGATCGTCGATCCGGAAGTGCCGGCGTTCCTGCTGGTGCCCGTGGCGCCGCACGCGCTCACCAACCGCCCGATCGCCGTCCGGGACAGCGCCGTCGTCGTCGTCACGCTGCTCAAGGGCAAGGACGCCGGCGTCCACTGCGACGGCCAGGCGCATTTCCCGCTGCAGGAGGGCGGCCGGGTGACGATCCGTCGTGCCGCGCACCGCGCCCGGCTGCTGCATCCCGAGGGTTACGACCATTTCGCGATGCTGCGCGAGAAGCTGCACTGGAGCGAGACGCCCGAGCCGTTGCGGCCGGACAAATAGAAGCCGACGTCGGGCACGACCCTGCCCTTTCACCGTCGCGCCCACCGCAGAATCGACGCGACCGCACGAACGCCATTGCATGCTTCGCCTTCTCTCGATCCGGAATTTCGTCGTCGTCGAGGCGCTCGATCTCGAGCTCGGCCGGGGCTTCACCGTGCTCACCGGTGAAACCGGCGCCGGCAAGTCCATCCTGCTCGACGCGCTGGCGTTGCTCTTGGGCGACCGGTTCGAGTTGCGGCAGTTGCGACCCGGGGCGGAGCGTGCCGAACTCGCCGCGGCGTTCGACGTCGACGATCGTCCTGCCGTGACGGCCTGGCTGGGCGAACAGGGGCTCGCCGCCGACGAGGGCAGCCTGCTGCTGCGCCGCACGCTCGACGCGCAGGGCAAGAGCCGCGCGTGGATCAACGGCCGACCGGCAACGCTCGCACAATTGAAGGAGGCCGGCGAACTGCTGGTCGACCTCCACGGCCAGCACGCCCATCAGTCGCTCACGCACGGCGATGCGCAACGCGCACTCGTCGACGCGTTCGGTGGTTTCACCGCCCTCGCGCGCGAGACCGCCGGCGCGTGGCGGGCCTGGCGCGATGCGGCCGAGCGCCGCGACGCCGCGGCGGCGGCGGCGCAGGCCGGGGCCGCGGAACGCGAGTTTCTCGAGGCGCGCCGGCACGAACTCACGGGGCTCGGCGTCGGCGCGGACGAATGGGCCGCGCTGTCGCAGTCCCAATCGAGGCTCGCGCACGCCGCGGCGCTGCTCGAGGCGGCCGCCATCGGCGAAGACGAGCTGACCGAGAGCGACACCGCCCTGACGCGCAGGCTGGGGGCGCTCGTCGCCCGGCTTCACGCGAACGTCGCGCACGACGCGGGTCTGGCCGACATCGTGGCGCTGCTCGAGCCGGCGCGCATCCAGCTCGAGGAGGCGGCGCGCGCACTGCGCAGCTACCGCGACAGGCTCGACCTCGATCCGGGCGAGCTCGCGCGTGTCGAGGACCGCCTGTCCGCGATCCACGATGCCGCGCGCAGGCACCGCGTGCGGCCCGATGCGCTGCCGGCGCTCCTCGCCGACACCGAGACACGCCTCGCCGCGCTCGCCGAGTCCGCCGATGCCGCAGCGCTGGCGAAGAAGGCCGCCGCCGCCGAAGCCGCCTATCGCAGTCTCGCCGAAGAGCTTTCGAAAAAACGGACGTTCGCCGCCAGCGAGCTCGCGCATCGCGTGACGACGGCGATGCAGGACCTGGCGATGGCCGGTGGCCGTTTCGAGATCGTGCGCTCGCCGCTTGCAACGCCGGCGGCCTTTGGCCTCGAACAGCTCGAATTCCAGGTCGCCGGTCACCCGAAGCAGCCGCCGGGCCCGCTCGCCAGGGTCGCTTCGGGTGGCGAGCTCTCGCGCGTGGCGCTCGCCATCCAGGTCGTCACCAGCGACGTCGGCGAAGTGCCGACGCTGATCTTCGACGAGGTCGACGTCGGCATCGGCGGCGCGGTGGCCGCGACCGTCGGCCGACTGATGCAGTCGCTGGGGGCGCGCCGTCAGGTGCTGTGCGTCACCCACCTGCCGCAGGTGGCAGCCTGCGCCGACGCCCATTTCCGCGTTGCGAAGCATGGCGACGCGCGCTCGGTGCGCACGGACGTCACGCCGCTCTCCCCTGCGGAACGGGTCGAGGAACTCGCACGGATGCTCGCAGGAACGGCGATCACGGCCAAGACGCGCGCGCATGCCAGGGAGCTGCTCGACGCGCATCGGCGGGTCGGTACCTGAAAACGAAACGGCCGCGCGGATCGCTCCGGGCGGCCATCCGGTGCGCAGCGTACGGTCAGTTGCCGCGCGCCTTGACCTTCGGGACGAATTTCGCGGCCGCGAAGCCTCCCTTCACCGGCTTCTTGGCCTTCGCGGCCGGTGCAGCGAGCTTGACCGTCGGCCCTGCAGCCTTCGCCACCGGCATCATCCGGCCCGTTTCGAGCCACTGCTTGACGCGTGTCGCGTCGCCCAACCGCGTGAACTTGCCGACGGAATCGAGAAGCACGATCACGAACGGCTTGCTCGCGACGTTGACCAGCATCACCAGGCAGCGTCCGGCCTCGCGGATGTAACCGGTCTTCTGGAGCTGGATATCCCACTGGTTCGAGGCCACCAGGCGATTCGAATTGTTGAAGCCCATCACCTGACCCTGCGGCTGCACCTCGACGAAATGCGAGGGCGTCGTCGAAAAGTCGCGGATCAGCGGGTATCGCGCGGCGGCAGCCACCATCTTCGCGAGGTCGTTGGCGGTCGAAACGTTTTCCGGCGACAGGCCGGTCGGGTCGGAGAAATGCGAGCGCGTCATGCCCAGCAGCGCGGCCTTCGCATTCATCGCCGCGACCGCGGCCTCGGTTCCACCCGGATAGTGGCGAGCGAGCGCGGAGGCCGCGCGATTTTCCGACGACATCAGCGCGAGCCTGAGCATCTCCACGCGCGTCAGCGTGGCCCCCATGCGCAGCCGCGACTGGCTGCCCTTCAGGAAATCGAAATCCTCGATGTCGACGGCGAGCGGTTCGTCGAGGGACTGCCCGGCGTCGAGCACCACCATCGCCGTCATCAGTTTGGTGACCGACGCGATCGGTGTGACCTCGTTGGCCGCCTTGGCGTACAGCGCCCGGTCGGCTTCGGCATCGACGACCAGCGCGTTCGCCGACGCGAGCTTGAGCCGGGCCGGGTCGGGCACGACGGCAACCGGATCGGCGGCAAACGCCGCGCGACTGGCTGCCAGCGCCAATAGCGTCAGAAAAACAGAAACAAAGCGCGTGTTCATAAGGTCCAGGCTCAAGTCCAGCCGTTTTATAGCATGCGCCGGGCAAGGTTGCCAATACCCATTGCAAATGAGTTACTTAGATGGAAACGCCCGACTACTGACGGCGTCCGGCGATCGCCACGACCGCATGCAATTTCCGGGCCCGGGACGTAGTTGTCGCGCCGTTTGCCGGCACGCGTCGACCCAGGGATCCCGCGCGTCGTCGCATTTCTAGCGTACCGGCAGCGAGGGCACCAGCGCAGCGGGCTCCACGGACGCCGGCGCCTCGCCGAACCCGCCGGTCGGCGAATCGCGCGCCTCGGTCTGCTGCAGCCGCCACATCCGCGCGTAGACGCCGTCGGCCGCGAGCAGCGCGGCGTGGGTGCCGCGCTCGACGATGCGCCCGCGCTCGAGCACCAGAATCTCGTCGGCATCGACGATCGTCGACAACCGGTGCGCGATCGTGAGTGTCGTGCGGTCCTGCGCGATACGCCTCAACTCGGCCTGGATCGCCTTCTCCGATTTCGAGTCGAGCGCGCTCGTCGCTTCGTCGAAGATCAGGATCCGCGGCCCCTTGAGTATGGCGCGCGCGATCGCGGTCCGCTGCTTCTCGCCGCCCGAAAGCTTGAGACCCCGCTCCCCGACGGGTGTCGCGTAGCCCTCGGGCGTGCTCGCGATGAAGTCGTGGATCTGCGCGAGCTTCGCCGCGACGACGATCTCGTCATGCGTGGCGTCCGGCCGGCCGTAACCGATGTTGTATTCGATCGTGTCGTTGAACAGCACCGTGTCCTGCGGGACGATCCCGATCGCCGCACGCAGGCTGCCCTGCTGCACGGCGCGGATGTCCTGACCATTCACGGTGATGCGGCCGCCCGTCACGTCGTAGAAGCGGAACAGGAGCCGCGACAGCGTGCTCTTGCCGGCGCCGGACGGGCCGACCACGGCGACGGTCTTCCCGGCCGGGATCGTGAAGCTGACGTCGAACAGGATCTGCCGGTTGGGTTCATAACCGAAGTCGACGTGCTCGAAACGAACCTCGCCCGGACCCACGACGAGCGGCGGCGCGCCCGGGGCGTCGGAGATCTCCGTGTGCTCGGCGGCCAGCGCGAACATCCGCTCCATGTCGGCGAGCGCCTGCTTGATCTCGCGATAGATGACGCCGAGAAAATTGAGCGGAATGTAGATCTGGATCATGAATGCATTGACGAGCACGAGGTCGCCGATGGTCATCGTGCCTTTGACCACGCCTGCGGTGGCCCGCCACATGATCAGCGTGACCGCGGTCGCGATGATCGCGCTCTGCACCACGTTGAGCAGCGTGAGGGAGGTCTGGCTCTTCACCGCCGCTCGCTCCCAGCGCTGCATGCTCTCGTCGTAGCGGTTCGCCTCGAACGCCTCGTTGCCGAAGTACTTGACCGTCTCGTAGTTGAGCAGGCTGTCGATGGCGCGGGTGTGGGCCTTCGAGTCGAGCTCGTTCATCGTCCGGCGGAAGTGGGTCCGCCACTCGGTGATGACCACGGTGCAGGTCACGTACAGCACCAGCGCCGCCAGCGTGATGGCGATGAACGTCCAGTCGTAGCGCACGACGAGGATCGTCGCGACGAGGCTGATCTCGATCAGCGTGGGCAGGATCGAGAACAGCATGAAGCTGATCAGCGTCGAGATGCCGCGCGTGCCCCGCTCGACGTCGCGGGTGAGGCCGCCCGTCTGCCGGGCAAGATGGAAGCGCAGCGACAGCGCGTGCAGGTGCCGGAAAACCTCGAGCGCGACGGCGCGCACCGCGCGCTGCGTCACCTTGGCGAACAGGAACTCGCGCAGCTCGGTGAACAGCGTCGTGGACAGCCGGAGCAGACCGTACGCGGCAAGGAGCGCGAACGGAACGGCGAGGAGCGCGCTCCGCGGGTCGAGGCTGTCGACGATCTCCTTGAGCAGCACCGGCACGCCGACGTTGGCGAGCTTCGCCGCGACCAACGACAGCATCGCGACCGTGACGCGGCCCTTGTAGGGCCACAGGTAGGGAAGCAGCCGGCCGATCGTGTGCCAATCGCCGGCGTCGGCCGGGCCGGGCAGGGTGCGGGTTGGAGCGGATCCGTGGCGCATTGGGACGATCGGCCGCCGCGGCCGTCGCAGGGCACGGCGGAACGAGGGCAGTTTAGCAAACGCGGGGTTGCCCTCCCGCCGTGACTGCGTCTTCAGCCGCGGCGCCCGCCGTGCCTCCACGCACGGGGCATGCCGGTGCCGCGGAACCACTCGTTACCGCCGTAGCCCAGCAGGCCCATTCCCACCCGGACGACGCCGTAGGCGATCCAGAGCATGGCCTTGTACATGCGCGGCACCTGCGCCCAGCGCTGACGCCGGACCGGGCGCGCGCCTTCGTCGATGAGCCGCAGCAGTTCGATGCGCAGCTGATCCGAGAAATACGGGTCGCGGACGAAGACGTTCGCCTCGCGCGCCATCAGCAGGCTGTAGGGATCGATGTTCGACGAGCCGACGGTCGCCCAGTGATCGTCGATGACCGCGACCTTCGCGTGCAGGAACGAGCGCCGGTATTCCTGGATCTCGACGCCGGCCGAGAGAAGCTGGCCGTACAGCGCGCGCGCCGCGTAGTGCAGCAGCACGTACTCGACGCGCGCCTGCAGGATCAGCGTGACCCTGACGCCGCGCTTCGCCGCCGCGATCAGCGCACGGCGGAACCGGATCCCGGGGAAGAAGTACGAGTTCGCGATCACGATCTCGCGCTTGGCGGTACGGATCGCGGCGAGATAGGACGCCTCGATGTCGCGCCGGTGCCGCACGTTGTCGCGGATCACGAACTTCGCGGTCTGCGCCCCCACGCGCGCCGCGCGCCGCGACGCCGGGAACAGCGGCACTTCGCTCCTCCTGAACTGCACGAGCTCGTTCAGCGCCCAGACGCGTTGCATCGTCCGCACGATCGACGGCAGCAGCGATCCTTCGATCTGCACTGCGAAGTCGACGCGTGGAGGGCGCTGGCCCGGCGTGTTCATGTCGTCGATGATGTTGATGCCGCCGACGAATGCGATCCGGCCGTCGACGTGGCAGAGCTTGCGGTGGAGCCGGCGCAGCCGGTGCGAGCGGAACTGCCAGGGGGCGACTTCGGGGCGGTAAAGCAGGAGGGCGACGCCTGCGCGCTCCAGATCGTTCTCGATCGCGCGGGTCAGGTAATGGCGCGCACCCCAGCCGTCGACGAGCACGCGAACCGTGCACCCGCGGCGAGCCGCCTGCGTCAGCGCGTCGGTGACGTTTCGGCCCGCCTCGTCGTCGGCGTAGATGTAGGTCTCGAGCCAGACCTCGCGCTCGGCGTGCGCGATCGCGGCGATCAGCGCAGGAAAGAATTCACCGCCGCTGCGCAGCAGCGTGAGCCGGTTGCCGGGGGTGAACCGGTTCATCGTCCGCGTCTGGCGGTATCGAAGGTGGCGGCCAGCGCCGCGTGGTCCGACAGCCTTGCCGACGGAAAGGCGTAGTGGACGCGGGCATCGACGACGGCGAGCCCACGGGCGTAGATGCGATCCAGGCGAAACACCGGGAGCACGGACGGAAACGTGCGTGCGGGGTGGCCGCGAACCGCCTCGAACACCTCGACCACGCCGAGCTGGTCGATCAGCGCGCGGTTCGCCTTGTGCCGCCAGTCGTTGAAGTCGCCGGCGATGACGAGTGGCGCGTCCTTCGGCACGGTCGCGCGGATGCGCTCGCACAACGCGCGGATCTGCCACTGCCGGCCGCGCTCGAAGAGGCCCAGGTGGACGTTGAGGCAATGCAGCGCCGGGCCGCGGCTGCCGAGCTTGATCTCGCAATGCAGAAGCCCGCGGCTCTCGAACGCGTGCGCCGAGATGTCCTGATTCTCGTGCGCGACGATCGGGAACCGCGACAGCACGGCGTTGCCGTGATGGCCGTTGCGGTGAATCGCGTTCTTGCCGTACGCGACCTCCTCCCACATCGTGTCGGCGATGAACTCGTGCTGCGGCTTGACCGGCCAGTCGTGGTGGCGCGCGGCGTGCCGCGCATGAACGCCGACGACCTCCTGCAGGAACAGGATGTCCGCCGAGAGACCGTGGAGCCGCTCGCGCAGCTCGTGGATGACCATCCGGCGATTGAGCTGCGAGAAGCCTTTGTGGATGTTGTAGGTGGCGACGGTGAAGCGCATGGCGCAGCGGTCGGTAACGACATCGAATTTTAGCCCCTTCGCCAACGCCGTGCCCGGTGCACGCGCGAAGCATGCAGTGCCACGATGCAGCGCCGCCGACCCCGCCAGCCGATCCGATGTACGGCGTCCTGATACATAATGTCGCCCCGACCCGCGCGTCGACCCGGGCTGCATCCGGCGGTAACGGCGGCGCGTAAGGAAATTCCGTCGGCGTCGACGAATGCTCCGGAGCCGGCGAGAGCCCTCCCCCTTTGCAGCCGACCAACCCACTTCGACAGGAGACTCCCCATGAATCACCAGACCACGATCCAGGCCGCGCTCGCGGGCATCCTCGCCCTCGGCATCGCCGCTGCCGCCAACGCCGGCCCCGTCACCCCGCAGGCCGGCCAGGAGAAGTGCTACGGCATCGCCAAGGCCGGCCAGAACGATTGCGGCACGGCGAAGCACGCGTGCGCGGGCTTGGGCGCCAAGACCGACAACGACGCGACCGAATGGAAGTACGTCGCCAAGGGCACGTGCGAGAAGGTCGGTGGCAAGACGGCCGCACCGAAATAACGCACCGCTGCAACACGGGTCCGGCCCCGACGATCCCCGTTCCGGCCGGACCTTTTTCCATGTCGATCCGCACATCGCTCCCCGTCGCCGCCGGCGTCGGATTGCGTGCGCCGCACGTCGGCCAGGTTCTCGCCGAGCGTCCGCGCGTCGCGTGGTTCGAGGTCCACAGCGAGAACTACTACACGGAGGGCGGACCTGCGCTCGCCGCACTCGACCGAATCCGCGCCGACTACCCGCTGTCGCTGCACGGCGTCGGCATGTCGCTCGGCTCGTCCGATCCGCTCGACGCCGCCCATCTGGCGAAACTCAGGCGTCTCGTCGCGCGCGTCGAACCGGCTGCGGTGTCGGAGCATCTGTGCTGGAGCGGCATCGGCGGCCGGCATCTCAACGATCTGTTGCCGCTGCCCTATACCGAAGAGGCGCTCGATCACGTCTGCGCTCGCGTGACGCAGGTCCAGGACGCGCTGGGCCGCGAGCTTCTGGTCGAGAACGTCTCGTCGTACCTGGCCTTTGCCGACGCGACGATCCCGGAATGGGAATTCGTCGCCGCGGTCGCGACGCGCACGGGCTGCAAGCTCTTGTGCGACGTCAACAACATCCACGTCAACGCCGTCAACCACGGCTTCGACGCGGACGCGTACCTGGCGGCCCTGCCCGGTGCCGCGATCGCCGAGATCCACCTCGCCGGCTTCGACGCGAGCGGACCATGCCTCATCGACACGCACGGGGCGCCGGTCGCGCCGGACGTCTGGGCACTCTACGCGCGCGCGATCGCGCGCTTCGGTCCGCAGCCGACGCTGATCGAGTGGGACACCGACATCCCGGCGTTCGCCGTTCTCCAGCGCGAGGCCGCGACGGCACAATCGATCATGGAGGCGCGCGATGCCGTCGCTGCGTGAGCTGCAGCAACGGTTCGCCGACGCGGTGTTCGCGCCGTCGGGGACGCCGCCGGCGTTCGCTGTCGTGCCGCACGACGCCGGCGCCGAGCGCATCGCGATCTACCGGACCGCGCTGTTCGCGAACTACCGCAATGCGCTGTCCGCGACCTATCCGGTCGTCAAGCGCCTGACTGGCGCAGCGTTTTTTCACGCTGCCGTCGACGCGTTCGTGCGCGCGCATCCCTCGGTCAGCGGCGATCTCAACGTCTACGGCGGCGCGTTCGGCGACTTCCTCACCGCGTACGCGCCCGCGGCGGAGCTGCGGTACCTGCCCGACGTCGCGCGGCTCGAATGGGCGATCGACGAGGCGCAGCGCGCCGCGGACACCGTGCGCACCCCGGAGACCGTGCTCGCGGCGCTGACCGCCGTTCCAGGCGAGTCGCTGCCGGAGCTGCGCTTCGCGCTCGATGCCTCGTGCCGGCTCGTCGCGTCGGCCTATCCGGTCCTGCGCGTCTGGCAGGTGAATCAGCCCGACCACGTCGGCGACGATCGGGTGATGCTCGACGAAGGTGCCGACGCGCTGCTCGTCCGCCGTGATCCGCGCGGGATTGCGCTGGAACGCCTCGCCGCCGGCGACTTCGCGTGGCTGGCGGCGCTCGCGAATTCCGCGCCGCTGGGCGCGGCGATCGACGCCGCACAGTTCGCGGATGCGAGCTTCGACCTGGGCATCGCGCTGCGCACGCACATCGCGGCGGGCACGATCGCGGCCGTCGCCGCCGGCTGATGTCAGGTCGGCGCCGACGCGCCGACTAAGCGGGACACCCTGTGTCAAGGAGCGCCCGATCGTGGAAACCACCGTATCGCTACCCCGGCAGTCGCCATCGCGCGCCGGGCGCATTGCCGGCCTCTACAACCACGTTGCCGACGTGCTCGACTGGCTGCAGCCGCTGTTCCTGCTCATCACGCGACTCTACGTCGCCAAGGTGTTCTTCAGCTCGGGGCTCCTGAAGGTCGAGCGCTGGGATTCGACCCTCGCCCTGTTCGCGAACGAGTACCACGTGCCCCTTCTCTCGCCGCAGGTAGCCGCACTGCTCGGCACCGCGGCCGAATTGGGCTTGCCGGTGCTGCTGCTGTTCGGAATCGGCACCCGCGCGGTGGCGCTGGCGCTGTTCGCCTTCAACATCGTCGCGGTCATCTCGTATCCGGACCTCTCCGATGCCGGTCTCAAGGATCACATCCTCTGGGGTGTGCTGATGCTCGCCATCGCATTCTTCGGCCCCGGCAAGCTTGCCGTCGACCGCTGGCTCGGCGTGCGCTGACGCCCGGCGGTGCGCCTTTTCCGCGCCGGCGTCCGCCGCGAACGCTAGCCCAGGCCGCGCAGCTCACGCAGCGCGACCGAAAGCATCGCCGCGTCGGGATCCGCAACCGCGTGCACTTCGCCGAGCAGCCGCTCCGCACGAGCGATCGCCCGGCGGTTGCGGTCCTCCCAGGCGGCGATCAGTTCCTTGGCGGAGCTCAAGTCGCCGCCTCCCAGGAGCACCTCGCAGGTGATCGCGCGCTGCAGGTCCGACAAGTCGTCCTGCATGGCGCCTTTCGCCAGCGTTTGCCAATGCTGATTTGCCGGCAGTGCGGCCACCTTTTGGCGCAACCACGGTATTCCCAGGCGCGTCGTAATCGCGAAGTAGATGTCCGCGACCAGTTCGACCGGGCGTCGCGTGTTGCCGCCGACCTCGACGATGTCGAGGGTCGCGTACAGCGTGTCGAGCGTCACCACCCGCGACGCGACCTCCTGGGGCACGCCCTTGGCGACATAGGCGGCGGCGGCGGCGGCGACCCGCGTGCTGTCGTCCGTGCCCAGCAATTCGCGCAGCCGCGTCGCCAGCGCCTCGACGCGAGGCGTGAAGTGGGCGATCGTCGTCGCCATGTCCTCGGACAGGCGCCGCGAACGGAGGAACCACGTCGTGCCGCGGCCGATCAGCTGTCCGGTTTCGATCAGCATTGCCGACTGGACCGCGTCGTCGACGTGGCTGTCCAGCGCCTCGATGGCCCTCCACAGCGGGACGAAGCCGAAGATTTCCCTCGTCAGCAGATACGCGCGGACCACCTCGTGCGGCCGCGCGCCGGTCGCCTCGATGAGGCGGTGGACGAACGAGTTGCCGACGCGATTGATCATGCTGTTCGTCACGTGGGTGGCGATGATCTCGCGCTTGAGCGGGTGCCGGTCCATGTACGCGGCATAACGCTCGTGCAGCACCTTCGGGAAATAGCGCCCAAGCGCGGTCGCGACCCACGCATCGTCGGGAAGCGTCGAGGCCAGCAACTCGTCGTAGAGCCAGATCTTGCTGTAGGCGAGCAGGATGGCACGCTCGGGACTGGTCAGCGCCCCGCCGCTGGCCCGTCGCTCGGCGATCTCCTCGTCCGACGGCAGGAACTCGAGCGCGCGACTGAGTCGACCGAGTTTTTCGAGGAAGTGGATGAACCGCTGCTCGGCGTCCAGAAGCTGTAACGCGATGCGCCCCATGACGGACAGCGCCTGGGTCTGGAACTGGTTGTCGCGCAGCACCAGCGCCGCGACATCGTCGGTCATTTCCGCAAGCAGCAGATTGCGCTGCTTGTCGGTGAGCTCGCCTTCGACGATCGCGAGCCCCAGCAGGATCTTGAAGTTGACTTCGTGGTCCGACGTGTCGACCCCGGCCGAATTGTCGATCGCATCGGTATTGATGCGCCCGCCGGCCAGCGCGTACTCGACGCGGCCGAGCTGCGTGCACCCGAGATTGCCGCCCTCCGCGAACACCTTGCAGCGCAACTCGCGTCCATTCACGCGCAACGCGTCGTTGGCGCGATCGCCAACCTGCGCGTGGGACTCGCCGGCGGCCTTGACGTAGGTTCCGATGCCTCCGTTGTAGAGGAGGTCGACCGGCGCCCTGACAATGGCGCTGGCCAGCTCGGCCGGTGTCAGCGAGTCGGCGTCGATACCCAGCGCCTTGCCGACCTGCGGCGTGATCGGTATCGATTTCGCGCTGCGCGGATGCACGCCGCCGCCGGCCGAGATCAGACCGGGGGCGTAGTCGGCCCACGACGAGCGCGGCAGCTTGAACAGTCGTGCACGTTCGTCGAAGCTCGCGTCGGGATCGGGCGTCGGATCGAGGAAGATGTGCCGGTGATCGAAGGCTGCGACGAGTTTGATGTGCCGCGACCGCAGCATGCCGTTGCCGAACACGTCGCCGGACATGTCGCCTATGCCGGCGACGGTGAAATCCGTCGTCTGCGTATCGACGCCCATTTCGCGGAAGTGGCGCTTGACCGACTCCCACGCGCCACGCGCCGTGATTCCCATCGCCTTGTGGTCATAGCCGACCGAGCCGCCGGAGGCGAAGGCGTCGCCCAGCCAGAAGCCGTACTCCTTGCTGATTTCATTCGCGTAATCGGAAAACGTCGCCGTGCCCTTGTCGGCGGCGACGACGAGATAGGGATCGTCCGCATCGTGCCGCCGGACGTCAGGGGGCGGCACGATCGCGTCGCCGACGCGGTTGTCGGTGATGTCGAGCAGCCCGCGCAGGTAGTCCTGATAGCAGGCAATCCCTTCCCTGAGAAACGCCTCGCGGTCGGAAGGCGCCGGCGCGCGCTTCAGCACGAACCCGCCCTTCGAGCCGACCGGCACGATGACCACGTTCTTGACCATCTGCGCCTTGACGAGCCCGAGGACCTCGGTGCGGAAATCCTCGGCGCGATCGGACCAGCGCAGCCCCCCGCGCGCGACCTTGCCGCCGCGCAGGTGCACGCCCTCGAAGCGCGGCGAGTAGACGAAGATCTCGAACATCGGCTTCGGCTCGGGAAGCCCGGGTACCTTCGCCGGGTCGAACTTGAACGACAGGAAACGCCGCGGCTGTCCCCGGCCGTCGCGGCACCAGAAGTTGGTGCGCGTCGTCGCGACGATCAATGCGAGGTACTGGCGGAGCACGCGGTCCTCGGACAGGTTCTCCACGGCCTCGAGCGACGCCTCGATCGCGCGTGCCTGCTCCGCCTCTTTGCCCCCTCCGTCGGCGCCGCCTTCCGGATCGAATCGGAGCAAGAACAGGTCGACCAGCTGTCGCGCGATATCGACGTGCGCGGCCAGTGTCGCCTGGATGAAAGCCTGCGACAGCGGAAAGCCGATCTGGCGCAGATAGTGCGCATACGCCCGCAGCACGACGATCTCCGCGGCAGGCATGCGCGTCCCGACGACCAGCCGGTTGAAATCGTCGCTCTCGACTTCGCCGCGGAAGATGCGGCCGAACGCATCCTCGAAGACCGCGTGCAATGCATCGATCTCGACGTCGGTATCGGGACGGGCGCAAAGGACGCCGAGGTCGTGGATCCAGATCGGGGGCAAGCCCGGCCGGCCCGATCCGGTGCGGGCGCTCGTCGAGCACCTTGAGGCCCATGTGCTCGAGCATCGGCAGGCTGTCCGACAGCGTGACCGGGCCGCCGAGGCGGAACAGCTTGAAGCGCAGCGTTCCCGCGGCGGCCTCCAGCGGCCGATACAGGCTCATGCCCAGCGGCTCGACCGCGGACAGCTTGGCCATCATTTCGATGTCGTACACCGCGGCCCGCGCCGCGCACTCCTCGCGATAGCCCGCCGGGAACGCGCCGCCGAACGCGCGGAAGAGCTCGTTGCCGCGCGCCTCGCCCAGCGCCTCGATCAGCGCTTCGCGCAAATCGTCCTCCCATCGCCGGGCCGCTGCGGCCAGGCGTGCTTCCACATCCGCCACGTCGAAGGGGGGAATCTCGCCGGGCTTGGTGCGGACGGTGATCTGGATCCGCGCCAGCATCGATTCGGACAGGTACACGTTGAAATCCGCGCTGATGCCGTTGAATGTCTTCAGCAGGATCGCCTGCCACTTCTGGCGGACCTCCGTCGTGTAATTCTCGCGCGGCACGTAGATCATGCACGACAGGAAGCGTCCGAACGGGTCGCGCCGGACGAACAGCCGGAAGCGCTGACGCCCGCCGAGTTGCAGAACGCCCACGACCGTGCGCAGCAGCTCGTCCTCGCTCGACTGGAACAACTCGTCACGCGGAAAGTTCTGGAGGATGTTGGCGAGCGCCTTGCCGGCATGGCTGCCCGGCAGCACGCCGGCACGCGCGATGACGATGGCCGTCTTCCGCCGCAGCAACGGAATGTCGGCCGGGCTGGCGCTGTACGCGGTCGACGTGAAAAGCCCGAGGAAGCGGTGCTCGCCGATCACCTCGCCTTTCGCGTCGATGCGCTTGATGCCGACATAGTCGAGATAACCGGGGCGGTGCACCGTCGAGCGGTAATTCGACTTGGTGATGATCAGCAGCTCGGGCACGCGCGCGTAGGCCCTTTGCTCGGCAGGCAGCGCTGCGACGCTCGCCGCTGCGACCGTGCCGTCGCGTTCGCGCAGGATGCCCATGTTCGAGCCCGGCACGATCCTGAGCGCGTCCTCTCCGTCCAGTTTCTCCAGGTCATGGCCGCGGTAACCGAGAAACGTGAAGTGGTTGTCGCCGAGCCAGCGCAGGAACTCGATGCCTTCGGTGAGCTCGTCGGCCGGCAGCGGCGGCGGATGCGCCTCGAGTTCGGCGACGACGGCGGCGAGCTTGTCCCGCATTGGCTTCCAGTCGTCGACCGCCACGCGCACGTCGCGGAGCGCGTCGGCGACCTCGACACCCAGCACGCCCAGCTGCGTCGACTCCGTGATGCGATCGACCTCGACGTGAATGAATGACTCGCGGCGGAATTGCTCTCCGTATTCGGCCGCGAGGCCGGTGAGTGTGCCGTCGTCGCTGCGCATCACGGCGAGGATCGGATGGACGATGAGGTGCAGCGTGAGCCCGTGGCGGTTCGCGGCCATCGTCACCGAATCGACCAGGAAGGACATGTCGTCGTTGACGATCTCGATGACCGTATGCGTCGATGCCCAGCCATGTTCGTCGACGGCAGGATTGAACACGCGCAGCTTGGCGCGGCCGGGCTCGCGCTTGCGGGCGAAGTTCCAGTGGGAGAGCACCGCTCCATACAGATCGGCGGGCTGCCGCTCGGCCAGATCCTCCGGGTCGACCTGTCCGAAGTAGAGTGGAACGAGCTTCTCGAGCGTCGCCCGCTGGTCCGGCGGCACCTTGGCCCGTACCAGTTTCAGCACTTCGTCGAGAAGCTGGGTCCGTCGGTCCGCGTCATGCGCGTTCGCGTTCATCGTCGTCTCCGGATCCGTCCGCCGCGCATCGATAATGCGCGCCAGGATCATCGTTCGGGGTGGCCGGGGCGGCCGTGCGTCTTCGTTCCCCGCACCGCCCTCGCCGTCCGTTCGGTCGCGTGGTCGGCCAGGTCCGCGGTTTCCGCAAGTTTGCCCGACTCTGGCTGCGGCCAGTACCCCCGGTCAGCCGGAACATCGGTCCACGGCGCCGTGACCGCGGCCTCCCGGGCAATCCGCCCCGCGCGAAGCGAACATGCGCATGGCGATCTGCCTGCCTTGCGGACCACGCAACCGCTCGGTCCATGCCCCGATGAGTTCGTCCGGCACGGACCCCGGCGCCAGGTCGAGACAGGCCACGGCGCGCGCGGCCACGTCCTGCGCCACGCCACCGGCGACGAGCGCCGCGCCGAAGCGGCCCGCCGCATCCCCCATGCGGAACGCGGCGATGTTGGCGGCGACGATGCGCTGGCCCTTGCCGGCGAACAGCGCGCGCCACGTGCTGCTCGAGCAGCAACGACGGCACGGGCAGGCGCGAGGCCGCCGCGCCCAGCATCACCATGTTGTGCGCCTTGATCGTCACCGGCGCGGTGCGCGAGCCGCGCGGCATCGACGGCGACCACGCTCGGCGCCGCGAACAGAACATCGAACAACGCTGCTCCAGAGCCGGGTAGGCGGCCACGTTCCGCAAGCGGCGTGACATCGGTGACGATCCAGCCGTCGGGGCGCAGCAGCTGCGCGTAGCGCAGGCTCTCCATCGGCTCGACCGAAAGCACCATGTCGGCCGAGCCGTCGGGAATGAGATCGCTCGCGATCGGGCGCGTCGGCAGATGCGCACGAACGCCGACACGGCGCCGCCGCGTTGCGCCATGCCGTGCACCTCCGGCTGCTTCAGGTGGAAGCCCGCCTCGACCGCCGCGTGGTCGATCACCCAGGCGATCGAGAGGACGCCCTGGCCGCCGACGCCGCAGAGCACGAGGTCGTAGTTCATGCGTGGGCGGACTTGCGCTCGCGCTTCAATGCTCCTTGATCGTCTTCGCGTACGTGACGCAGGCGCGCCGCGCGATGATGACGGACAGTCCCCGGTACGCGATTTCGCTCGCGAATGACGCGCGACGTTCTCGTCCTTCTTCTGCGGCACCGGCGAGACGACGCGGATGTGCTCTCGCGGCACGCCGAGCCCGGCGACCAGGTCCACGACCTGCTCGTCCGTGGCCATCGTCGGCTGCCCGCCGGTCATCGCGACGATGCTGTTGTCGAGAATGAACACCTTGATGTCGGTGTTCTCGCGCGCGGCGTCGAGCAGCGGCGCCATGCCGGAATGCGTGAACGTGCCGTCGCCGATCACGCACAGCGAGGGCGTCATGCCGGCGTGCGCCGCGCCGATCGCCATGCCGATCGACGGCGCCCATGCACAGGCAGGAATGGATCGCCGCGTAGGGCTCGAGGTAGCCCAGCGCGTAGCAGCCGATGTCACCCATGACGCGGACGTCGTCGCCCACGATCGGCGACGCCTCCTTGATGGCGACGTAGGCGTCGCCGTGCGGACACGCCTCGCACAGCCGGGGTGGGCGCGCCGACCAGGACGCTCGTCGAGTGCCCGGGATCTGCAGCGATGCGCGATTCGGGAGCCCGAAGCATTGCCGGAGCGCGTCGGGCGTCAGCTCGCCGCTGCGTGGCAGGTGCCCGGTGAGCTTGCCCTTGATCGGCGCTCGCGCATCAGGCCGAGCGCGCTGACGTAGCGCTCGATGAACGGGTAGCCCTCCTCCACGATCCACAGTTCGTGGATGCGTCGAGCAGCCGCCGGATCTTCGCCACCGGCAGCGGGTACACGCCGATGCGCAGCAGGTTGTACGCGTCGAGCGTCGGTCCCAGCGCCTCGGCCACGTAGTTCCAGGCCACGCCGCTCGCCAGGATGCCCGGCCTGCCTTCGCCGCGCAGCGTAAGCGCGTTGGCCGGATGCGCCTCGGCGTACTCGGCGAACGCCGTCTGCTTGTCGAGCAGCCCGGCGTACGCGCGGCGCGCGTTCGACGGGAATCAGCGTGTAGCGGCTCGCGTCGTCCACGTAGCGCGCCTCGTTCTGCACGCGTGGCGCGGCGAGCGTCACCGGCGCACGGCTGTGCGCAAGTCGCGTGACGAGACGCAGCAGCACCGGAATCCGCAGCCGCTCGGACAGCTCGAACGCTTCGCGCGTGAAGTCGTAGCACTGCTGCTGGTCAGCCGGCTCGAGGCACGGGATCTGCGCGAAGTCGGCGAAGTAGCGGGAGTCCTGCTCGTTCTGCGAACTGTGCATCGACGGGTCGTCGGCGACGGCGATGACCAGCCCGCCGTGCGCGCCCGGCGACGGCGACGTTCATGAACGGATCGGCGGCGACGTTGAGACCGACGTGCTTCATCGACACGAGCGCGCGCTTGCCGGCGTAGGAGACGCCGACGCCCTCCTCCAGCGCGACCTTCTCGTTGGTCGACCACAGGCCGGCGATGCGCAAGCCGGCGCGCCTGGCGTAGGTCTGCACGGTCTGGAAGATCTCGGTCGACGGCGTGCCGGGATAGGCATAGGCGGCGCTGATTCCGGCATCGATCGCCCCGCGCGCGACGGCCTCGTCGCCGAGCAGTATCTCTTCCGGCATAGCATTCCTTCCATCAGTCTTGGGATCCGCCGCTGGATGCGGTTGGCCTCGCCACGCCACGGCAACGGCCCCAACGGGCCCTGCGGCGGCCCGCCCTGGTCCCGAGGGCAGGCCCTGCAACGCGTCAGCCTAACCGCGGAACTCCGGCAGGAACTTGATTGGCGGCAATAAATCCGGCGCAGCATCGCCCACGGTCGAGATGTGGACGGGCACGCCGGGACGAGAATCCCCGCCGGGACGCAGCACTTTGCGACTAAATTGCGATAATGGGTCCGCGCGCGCGCTTGCCCCTGCCCGTTGCAGGGGTGCCGTGTGGCAGTCGCAGGACGTGTGCACACTCCCGATGGCATCGCAATCTTCCCGCCCGAGTGACGACCCCGCCGCGCAACGGTCCGCCGTAGTCAGCGCCCGCGGACGCGTTACAGCAGGCCATCGCTCGTCACCAGGCGGGCGATCTGGCGCAAGCCGAGCAGCTATATCGATCCCTGCTCCGCGCGCAGCCCGACCACTTCGACGCGCTTCACCTGCTGGGCGTTGCCGCGATGCAGCGCGGCCACCTCGTCGAAGCCGATGAACTCCTGGCGCGGGCGCTGGCGATCCATCCGCGCCATCCCGAAGCGCTGTACAACCACGGTCTCGCGTTGGCCAAGCTGGGCCGGCACGACGCGGCGCTGGCGCGTTACGACGCCGCGCTCGCGCTCCGGCCCGACTTCGCGCCGGCGCTCTCCGATCGCGGTGCGGCACTCTTCGCGCTCGCGCGTCATGACGAGGCCGTGGCGAGCTTCGACCGTGCGCTGGCCATTGCGCCGCGGCTCGTCGCGGCGCATTACAACCGCAGTGCCGCCCTGCTGGCGCTCAAACGATTCGCGGAGGCGAAAGCGAGTTGCGACGCGGCACTGGCGATGGCGCCGGACCTCCCCGAAGCGCTGAACAATCGCGGCAGTGCGTTGACGCAGCTCAAGCGTTTGGACGAAGCGCTGGCGAGCTACGACCGCGCCGTCGCGCTCAAGCCGGATTTCGCCGAGGCGCTGTACAACCGCGGCAGCGCGCTGGCCGATCTCGGGCGGCATGACGACGCGAGCCGGGACTTCGTACGGGCGTTCGCGCTCGACGCCCGTCTTCCGTTGCTGGATGCCATGCTCCTGCATTCGCGGATGCATTGCTGCGACTGGCCGACGTTCGAGGAGCAGTCGCGACGGATCATCGACGGCGTGCAAGCCGGGCAGCCCGTGTCCGATCCGCTGACCTTGCTTGGCGTCACCGATTCGGCGGAGGATCAGCTGCGTTGCGCGCGGACGTGGATACGCGACACCTGTCCGCCGTCGCCTGCGCCGCTGTGGAGCGGCGAGCGCTACGCGCACGACCGCATTCGCATCGCCTACCTGTCCGCGGACCTGCGCGAGCATCCGGTGGCCTATCTCGCGGCCGAATTGTTCGAGCGCCACGACCGGGCGCGATTCGAGACGGTGGCGGTGTCGTTCGGGTCGGCGGCGCCCTGCGCCATGCGCGCGCGGTTGCAGCGGACGTTCGACCGCTTCCTCGACGTGCGGCAGGAGAGTGACCTCGCGGTCGCGCAACGCTTGCGTGAGCTGGAGATCGACATCGCCGTGGATCTGAACGGGATCACCACCGGTGCCCGGACCGGCATTCTGGCCCTTCGCCCGGCGCCGATCCAGGTCAACTATCTCGGCTTTCCCGCGACGATGGGGGCGGATTACATCGACTACCTGATCGCCGACCGCTACGTGATTCCGGAAGGGCGGCGGGCGCAGTACGCGGAGCGGGTGGTGTACCTCCCCGACACGTTCCAGGCCAACGATGCCACCCGCCGGCTGGCGGCCGCTCCGGCGCGTGCCGACTTGGGGCTGCCCGCGCGCGGCTTCGTGTTCTGCTCGTTCAACAGCAGTTACAAGATTACGCCCGCGATGTTCGATCTCTGGATGCGGCTGCTGCAGCAAGTGGCGGGCAGCGTGTTGTGGCTGGTGCGAAGCAACCCGGCGGTGGAAGCCAATCTGCGGCGGGAAGCGGCGGCGCGCGGCGTGGACCCGGCGCGGCTGGTGTTCGCGCCGTGGGTCGAGTACGGCGCACACCTGGCGCGGTGTGCCGCAGCGGACCTCTTCCTGGACACGCTGCCGTTCAATGCCGGGACAACCGCGAGCGACGCGTTGTGGGCAGGGTTGCCGGTGCTGACGTGCTCAGGCGAGGCGTTTGCGGCGCGGATGGCGGGAAGCCTGCTGCAGGCCGTGGGCATGCCGGAACTGATCACGACGAGTTTGCGCGAGTACGAGGCACTCGCGATCGCGCTTGCGACGGACGCCGAGCGCATGGCCGGAATCCGGGAGAAGCTCGCCCGCAACCGCGTGAGCGCACCGCTGTTCGACAGCGACCGGTTCCGGCGGCACATCGAGGCGGCCTATCTCGCGATGTGGTCGCGGCATCGCCGCCGCGAACCGCCGGCAGCATTCGCAGTCGCGTCGACGATGGACGAATCGGAACCCCGGTGAGGCGGCTTGCCGCAGTTGCCCGCGCTCGCCGGGCTTGGAGACGCCGAAAACCAGCGGTCAGTTCGGCCCGAGGACCGCAAGCACTTCAAGCGTTGTCCACAGAAACCGGATCAGCGCTGCTGCGCCAGATCGGCGCGACGCGACATCTCCCGCTTCGCGCGCCGGTCACGGATCGGGTGGCCGGAGCGAGGATGACTTTCGCTCTGCGCGCGCGACCTTGTGCTCCGGGCTTGTGTAAGGTGGGAGCCTCGAGGAGAGGGCCACGTTCAGCCCGTGCAAGTGCCCCGGCAATGGCATGGATTACCATGGCGGCTTTGCCACGCGCCCGTGCATCACCGTCGACCACAACTCCCCGAACATCCTCGCTGCGATCTCCCGAAGTTGCCACTCGGCACGGCATCCGCTGCGTCGTCGGCACGCATGACCAAATCGTGAACGAATTCATCCTGGCGATCGACCTCGGTGCAGGCTCGCTGCGTGCAGGAATATTGCGTCCCGACGGCCGCCTGTTCGCGGCGGCGGCGATCCCGCTCGCGATCGCCGAACCGCAGCCGGGCTGGGCCGAGATCGATCCGGAGCGCTGGTGGGAAGCCCTGCGGACCGCCGCCGGATCGGTGTTGCGCAAGCTGCCGCGATCGGGCCGCGTCGTGGGCATCTGCCTGTCGGGACTCACCCGGTCGCAGGTGCTGCTGGATCGCGAAGGCCGCGTGCTGGGTCCGGCGATCCTGTTCCGCGATCGTCGCGCCGGCGACGAGGCGCGCGAGGTCGCCCGCCATCTGCCGACCGACAATCCGGCCGACGCGATCACGGCCTTTCACCCGTTGGCACGCCTGGCCTGGGTGGCGCGCCGTCAGCCGGCGGTGTTCGCCAGGCTCGGCATGGTGCTCGAGCCCAAGGATTTCCTGAACTACCGGCTGACGGGCGTGGCGGCCGGCGACAGCGTCACCTATTCGCGCCTGGACGCCCATGAACCGATCCCGCGCGACCTGCCTGCGTCGATCGAGCGCTGCATCGATCTGCTGCGTCCGCGGCTGCTTGCGCCCTGGCAGATGCTCGGCACGGTGCAGCGACAGGATGCGCCGCTCGACGTCGTCGTCGGCGTGCCGGTCTTCGCCGGAGCGATGGATTCCTGGGCGACGGCGGTCGGATCGGGCGCGGTCCGGCCCGGCCAGGCTTACGACATCGCCGGTACGTCGGAGGCCGTCGGCCTGCTGACGCAGCGCCGTGTGACCGTCCCCGGGCTGGTGTCGTTGCGCTGGAGCGAAAGCGCGCACCAGATCGGCGGGCCGACGCAGGCCGGAGCCGATTGCGCGCTGTGGTGCCATTCGGCCTTCCGCCTGCGCGGCCGCTTGGCCCAGGCCGTGGAGCGCGTCGGCAACCAGCCGCCGAACGCCGACCGGCCGATCTTTCTGCCCTACCTCGCCGGCGAGCGCACCCCGGTCTGGCGCAGCGACGTGCGCGGCGCGTTCCACTATCTGGGGCGCGCCACCGCGCCGGACGATTTCCTGTGGGCGGTGATGGAAGGCGTCGCCCTGGCGGCGCGCGACATCCTCGAGCGCGCCGCGTCGGGAGCGGACGTGCGTGCCGAGACGCTGTGCGTGTCGGGCGGCGGCGCGCGCTCCGACGCGTGGTGCCAGATGAAGGCCGATGTGCTGGGCTTGCCCGTGCTACGCTCGGCCGAGCAGGAAACGGGGGTGATCGGCGCGGCGATCGCGGCGGCCGTCGGCCTGCAGCTCTACCGCAATCTCGACGAGGCCGCAGCAACGATGGTCAGGATCGGGCAGCGATTCGAGCCACGCACAAGCGTGTCGACGTTCTTTCTCGATCGCATGGCGCGATACCAGCAGATCAAGTGCGCGGCGCTCGCGCTGGCCGACGCTGCGCGCGCAACACCGGCGATGGAAGGGATCGAGCCGCTCCGCGAGGACATCTCGGCGAGCTCATGAGCGCAAGGAGCCACCCGAGCGCGAGTACCGGAGCGCGCAGCACGAAGGTGCTCCGGTGACTGCGCGCATCGACTTTCGCCGCATCATCGGCACCTACGGCACGGCGATCGCGGCGCTGGTGCTGTTCTGCTTCTTCGCGGTGGCGGCGGCGAACTTCCTCAACCCGACCAACCTGCTCAACGTGCTGAAGCAGGTCAGCTTCCTGGCCATCCTCGGCATCGGCTTCAGCCTCGCGTTCACCGTCGCCGAGCTCGATCTCTCCTTCGCCGCCGTGTGCAGTTTCTGCGCCGTCGCTGCGGGCGGGCTGGCCCATCACAAGTACCCGCCCGCCGCCGCCGCCGCGGCCGGGATCGCGGTCGGGCTGACGGCCGGCGTCGTGAACGGGCTCCTCGTCACCCGGCTCAAGATTCCGTCACTCATCGCCACGCTGGCGATGGCGTCGGTCGCGACCGGGCTCGGCTTCGCCGTCACCGGCGGCGTCGCCTTCGTCGGCCGCTGGGAGCCGGCCTTCCTCGCGCTGGGTCGGGGCAGCCTGCTGGGCGTGCCCTCGCTGATCTGGTGGACCTTCGGCGTGGCGGCGCTCGTGCTGTTCATGCTGAAGCAGACGCGCCTCGGCCTCCATCTCGTCTTCACCGGCGAGGCCGACGAGGCGGCGCGCCTCGCCGGGGTGAAGGTCCGGCGCATGAAGCTTTTCGGCCTGGCGCTTTCCGGCCTCTGCGCCGGGCTCGTCGGCACGCTTCTCGCCGCGACGTTGAACTCGGCGGCGCCCGACATGGCGAAGGACTATCTGCTGACCGCGATCGCCGCGGTGCTGCTGGGCATGACGATGTTCGAGCCCGGACGCTGCAACGTCCCCGGCACGCTGGTCGGCGCCGCGACGATCGGCATGCTCGGCAACGGGCTCGTGCTGATGGGCGCACCGTACTACGTCCAGGACATCATGCTTGGCATTATCATCGTCACCTCGGTTGCCTTGTCGGCGTCGACCTTGAAGAAGGCGGCGTTCGGCATCTAGGGCCGGGTTGGCCCTGGAACGATCAAACTTGACAGCCTCGATCAAGGGAGATTCACCATGCTGCGCAAACTGGCCCTCGGCGCGATCGCGTCGCTCGGACTCATGCTAACGGCCCTGCCGGCCCACGCGCTGAAGCTCGGCATCATCGCCTTCCAGATGTCGGCCGAGACCCACGCCCGCGTCGCCAACTCGGCAGCCGAGGCGGCAAGAAAGCTGGGCTGGACCGTGCAGGTGCTCAACTCGGAAGGGAGCCTGCCCAAACACGCCGAGCAGATCGAGGCGATGATCCAGGCGAAGGTCGACGGACTGATCCTCGCCATGGGCAAGCCGATCGAGGCCGACGCGCAGTTCGAGGCCGTGAAGAAGGCCGGCATCCCGCTGATCACCGCGGTGTCCGGCACCAGCCCCTATTCGCTGTTCGACATCCAGGTCAACGACTACGTCGCCGGTGCCCAGGCGACGATGTATCTGCTGAGCAAGATGAACTACCGCGGCGAGATCCTGACGGCACGGTTCGAGCAGAACGTCGCGTCGCGCATCCGCGGCAAGATCCTCGACGTGATCCTGTCCGAGAACCCGGCGGTGAAGGTGCTGGGCAGCCATTCGATGGCGCGCACCGCGAGCTGGCGCGACGACGTGCGCAACGGCATGCAGGCGCTGGTCCTGCAGAACAAGGGCAAGTTCCAGGGCGTCTGGGCGTCGTGGGACGGGCAGGCGTGGGTCGTCGACGACATCCTGCGCGCGCAGGGCATGAAGAAGGGCGACGTCTTCATCGTCAGCGTCGACGGGGGCCAGGAGTCCTATCGCCGGATCAAGGATCCCGAGAGCCTGTTCACCGCGACCGTCGCGATTCCGTTCGAGTCCATCGGCGAGAAGGCGGCCGACGCGATGGACAAGATCGTCGCCAAGAAGATGCCCAAGGACAAGGTCGTCAGTGGTCCGTACCTGTGGGTCGACGCGGTGCTGGTCGACGGATCGAACGTCGACCGGTTCCTCAAGTAACGTCGTGCTCGGCCACGCAAGTCCCTGCTCGTCGCAGGAGGGGTACTTGAACGACCGGTTCCGTCGATGACCCCTCCGCTCGTTCGGCTGGTCGGGATCCGGAAGCGCTATGGCGCCGTAGAGGCGCTCAAAGGCGTCGACCTCGACGTCCGCGCGGGCGAGGTCGTCGCCGTGTGCGGCGACAACGGCGCCGGCAAGTCGAGCCTGATCCGCGTCGTATCGGGGGCGCACGAGCCGAGCGGCGGGCACATCGAGATCGAGGGTCGCCGCGTGCGCTTCGGTTCGCCGCTCGAGGCGCTGAAGACCGGCGTGGCGACGATCTATCAGGATCTGGCCCTCGCGCCGCGCCAGCCGATCTGGCAGAACATCTTCGTCGGCGCGGAGCTGACCCGAACGCTGTTGCCCGGCCTCGCCGTGCTCGACAAGCGAAAGATGCGCGCCGAGTCACGCCAGTACCTGGCGCGGCTCAAGATCGCGATGGCCGACACCCGCCGCACCGTCGATACGCTTGTCGGGCGGCCAGCGCCAGGCCGTGGCGATCGCCCGCGCGCTGCGCTGGAACGCAAGGCTGGTGATCATGGACGAGCCGACCGCGGCGCTGGGCGTGGCGGAAAGCCGCCAGGTGCTGGACCTGATCCGTGAGCTTCGCCGCGTGCGGCACCACCGTGATCCTGATCAGCCACAACATGGCCGAGGTGGTCGACGTCGCCACGCGCGTCGCCATTCTGAAGAACGGCCGCAAGATCGCGGACCGCCCGGTCGCAGGGCTCTCCGCCGACGATCTCGCGCATCTGGTGATGGTCGGCAGCTTGCCGCGCGAGGCCGCATGAGTCCCCATCGCATCGTCATCGACACCGATCCGGGCCAGGACGACGCGCTCGCGATCTTCCTGGCGCTCGCCGAGCGTGATCGCCTGGAGCTGCTCGGGATCACCACGGTTGCCGGCAACGTCCCGGTCGATCTCACGACCGCCAATGCGCTGCGGTTGATCGAAGCCGCCGGCCGCAGCGACGTGAAGGTCTATCGCGGGCGCCAGCCGGCCGTTGCTGCGGCCGCTGACGACCGCCGAGTTCGTCTGCGGCCCCGATGGGCTGGCAGGAAGCGGCCTGCCGCCGCCGTCGGGGCAGGCGCAGGACTGCCACGCGGCGCAATTCCTTGTCGACACGCTCAAAAGCGCGGACGATCGCTCGATCACGCTGTGCGCGCTCGGACCGCTGACCAACCTCGCGCTCGCGTTCGCGCAGGAGCCGGCGCTGGTCACCAAGGTTTCGCGCATCGTGCTGATGGGGGGCGCGCGCGACCTTGGCAATATCACCCCGGCGGCCGAGTTCAATTTCTACGTCGATCCGCACGCGGCACGCGTCGTGCTCGAGCTGGGTGCGCCCATTACGATGTTCGCGCTCAACGCGACGCACCAGGCGATCGCGACGCCGGAACGCGTCGCGAAGATCCGCGGCATCGGCACGCCGGTTGCAGACTGCGTCGCCGGGATGCTGTCGCGCCCCCGGCCGGGCGCGCGGGTCGAGGCACGATGTCGAGGGCCACGCGATGCACGACCCATGCGTGATCGCGTTCCTGCTCTGGCCCGAGCTCTTCACCACCCACGACTGCCACGTCGTCGTGGAGACGGAAGGCGAGGCGACGCTCGGTCGCAGCGTCATCGACTGGTGGGGCGTGCTGAATCGGACCGCCAATGCGCAGGTCATCGATCGCGTCGACGCGGAAACGATGTTCGCGCGCCTGACCGCGTCGCTGGCGCAACTGCGATAGGAGCCGCACGATGACCGACCTGGCGACGGAGCTGCGCCGGCGCGCGGAGGCCGACATCGCCGCCGCGCGCGCGGCCGCGCTGGCGGCCCGCGCCAGCCACGCGCGCGCGGAGTTCCTCCGCCACATGATGACGACCGCGGCCAAGGTGCGGGACCGACCGCGCCAAGAAGCGATCGATTTCGTCGTGACCGAATGGCTGGCGGCCTGGGGCCAGGACCGCGCCACGTGTCCACAACGGCCGCAAATGGAGGCCCTGGCCGGCGCGTGCCAGGACATGGTGCGCACGCCAAGTTCGGATCTCGACGATGCGCTGCGCGCCGCCTTCGCCGCGCTCGAGCAGGCCTTCGCCGCCGACGGGCGCGTCAATGGCCGACGAGATGGCCTGGCGTTCGAGCTGCGCCCATGAATGGTGGGCGGACATCCGCCCGGCCCCGGCCGGGGCCGGCTATTCGCCTCTCGCTCAGCGCAGCGATTCCTTGTGGGAGCGCGGCTGCGCGCCGCATTGCCGGTAGCGCGCGCGGCCCGCTTCGACCCAAGACGTTCCCCGGCGGGCCTCGATGCCGGAACAACGCCGGCGACGTGGCGGTCTGCTGAAGCTGCGCAAATCACACAGGAGAAGATGATGGCATCACCGCCTTACAAGTCGGCGCTGATCGTCGGCGCCGGGCATGGGCTGAGCGCGTCGCTCGCGCGGGCCCTCGCGCAAAACGGGCTGGCCGTCGCGCTCGCTGCACGCGATCCGGCGAAATTGCGCTCGTTGTGCGAGGAGACGGGCGCGGAGGCGTTCGGCTGCGACGCGCAGGACGAAGCGCAGGTGGCACGCCTGTTCGATGCGGTCGATCAGCACCAGGGACCGCCGGACGTCGTCATCTACAACGCCAGCGCCCGTGCGCGCGGTCCCCTCGCATCGCTGGATGCGGCGGATGTCCGCCGCACGCTGATGGTCAGCGCCTTCGGCGCGTTCCTCGTCGCGCGGCGCGCCGTGGTCAGCATGCTGGCGAAGGGCTTCGGCGCCGTCCTGTTCACCGGCGCATCGGCCAGCGTCAAAGGCTATGCCGAGTCGGCGCCGTTCGCGATGGGGAAGTTCGCGCTGCGCGGCCTGGCGCAGAGCATGGCGCGCGAGCTCGCGCCGAAGGGCATCCACGTCGCCCACTTCGTGATCGACGGCGCGATCCGCGCCCCCGGGCACGGCGACCCGGCGGAGCGCCCGGACTCGACCCTCGACCCCGACGCCATCGCCGAGACGTACCTGCACGTCCTCATGCAGCCGCGCAGTGCGTGGACCTGGGAGGTCGAGCTGCGACCGTGGGTCGAACGGTTCTAGCGATCCTCCGGCGTCCGCGCTGCGTCCAAGTCGTCGTTTCGACGCTTCCGGTCGATTTTCGCCTCTGGCCGGACTGCCGATTAGACGCTCGCTCGGACCGAGATCAGAAGCTCGCGCGGATCGCCGCGCCCCGGGCTGTAGCGGTTCACCGGATGCGGCGATGCGTCGCCGATCGAGATGCCGCAAATGAGCTTGTAGCGCGGCGGAACTTCGAACGCCTCGCGTAAGGGCCCGGCCCAGGTCGCAAGAGCGCCTTGGGCACAGGTGGCCAATCCACGCGCGTGGACCGACAGCATGTGCGTCTGCAGGAAGATTCCGGCATCCAGCACGCTGAACTCGCGCAATCCCTCGCGGGCGAACACGAACATCACCGTGGGCGCGCCGAAGAACTCGAAGTTCTTCCGCATCTGGCGGTCACGCGCATCGGGATCGTTGCGTGCGATCCCGAGCAGCTCGTAGAGACCGAAGCCGGTGGCACGGCGTCGCGGCAACAAGTCCCTCGGATAATCGAGCGTGGTCGAGAAATCGCCGTCGAGCATTCCTTTCCTCGTCACGAGAACCTTGTGGCCTGAATCCGATCCTTCGAGCCGGTGATTTCCAGGAAACGGCGGCAACTGCCGCTTTCGGGCCAGGGACCTTTGGCGGCACTTGGCCGCGAACCGCCTCTTCGTCGACGGTCTCAGAACGCCCCGAGGCTGCCGTTGATTGCTGCGGAGCCGAACTTCGCGAGTGGCGCCGGTCTATCCACGGGCGGCCTGAATGATCCCGCGATGGCAGCGGCAAGCCCCGCTTTGACCGGATGGTCAGCGCGGTGATACTGTTTTGCCTGCCAGGGACAGTTGTTTGAATTCCCCATAGTTTGAACTGGCGCGCACTCAGCTTTCGGGGCGCGCTTCATGTTAGCCGGGGGCCATATGCCAACAAGACTCGATTACTCCAAACTCACGTTGATGGACGCTCTCGATCTCGCGACTTTGATTGAGGTCGAAGCATCCAAGCGGTACACGCAGTTCGCCGAACAGCTCGGAATCCGTTCTGACGATGATGCCGCGTCGATATTTCAATCGATGGCCGTCAATGAGAATAAGCACGGGGAACAGATCGCCGAGCGCCGGCTCGCGCTGTTTGGCGACGAACGCCCGAAGGTCAAGATCGACGACATCTTTGATGTGGAAGCCCCAGACGTCGGCGCACCCCGTCAGAATATGTCCCCGCTCGATGCGTACCTGGTGGCGTTGTCCTCCGAAAAGAAGGCCTTTGCGTTTTACGACCTGGCCCTCCGCTACGTCAAGCAGCCGGACGTCAAGGCGCTATTCGAGGAGCTGCGGGCAGAAGAGGCCGAGCACGTTCGCATGATCGAAGAGATCATCAAGAAGCTGCCTCCGGAAGCCAAGCTCGACGTGGAAGACCAGGACGACACGTCGATGCGGATGGGCTACTAAAACATCCGGCCGAAGCACGCTCATCGGCCGGCTATATTCCGCGGCCATCGGTCGCGATCGCGAACGCTCGATGCTGCCCAGGACGCAGGCGGGCACCGACGCGGCGATGCGCGTTGATGGTCGTCCCCGGCCCGGCGACCGCGGTACCGACTCGTTCAATGCGTCAGCTATTCGACGGGCGGCGCAAATGGCTGCTGTTGAGCGCAATGCACTGCGACCGCAGTTGGCCGAGGCTGTGCAAAGAAACACGATTGCGGTCTGATTTCGTGGGTGCCAAAACGCCTCCCCACCCCGAAATAGTCGCGTATTGCGCGTTCTATGAGGTCGTCCTTCCCGATCCCGTGTTTCGCGCGGAGTTTTTGCGCGGCCTCGGCCGTTAGCCGCCACCCCCTACAGACTGCCATTGACCCTCGGAGACATTGGCCTGAGCCGAGAGTGGACGTTGGCCGCGCAGATTCATGGGCGCGCCGATCACGCGCTTGAAGAGAACGTGATGACTCAGTTCGTGCTGATCCACGGCGCCTGGCATGGCGGATGGTGCTGGGTGCGAGTACTGCCGCTCCTCCGCGCCGCGGGCCACGCGGCGCACGCCGTCACGCTCACCGGTCTCGGCGAACGTGCTCACCTGCTGTCGCCGCAGATCCGCCTCGCCACCCACCTGCAGGACGTTCTGAACCTGATCGCCGTCGAGGAATTGAACGACGTCGTGCTGGTCGGCCATAGCTACGGTGGAATGGTGATCACGGGAGTTGCGGACGCTCTGCAGTGGCAGCGCCCCGGAATGTTGCGGCACCTCGTCTACGTCGACGCGTTCGTGCCGCACCCTGGGGAATCCTGGTCGAGCACGCACGCGCCGGAGGTCGTCGCGGGACGCGTCGCGGCCGCAGAACAAAGCAGCGGCGGCCTCGCCCTTCCGCCCCCTGATGCGGCAGCGTTCGGACTGAAGGGTGCGGACCGGGACTGGGTCAACCGTCGGCAAACGCCGCAGCCGTTTGCCGTCTACCGCGACCCGTTGGACTTCGACGCAAGCCGCATCGCGGCGCTGCCGCGGACCTATGTCGACTGCACGTCGTTGCCGGTGACGAACATCGCCGCATCGCGCAAGCGGGCGCGAAACGAGCCCGGCTGGCAAGTCGTCGAGCTCGCGACGGGACACGACCCGATGGTCAGCGCGCCGCGCGAACTCGCACAGATACTGCTCGACTGCGCACGGTAACGTCGTCCTGATTGGCGACCTCCACCGGGTGGCGCGGCGATCGTTTTGCACCGGCCCCGTGACGGCATGCGCTCGACGCGAGCGTAGGCGTCTTCGGGTTGCGATCGTGCGACGGCCCGTCCTTGCGGGTGATGTACGGGTCGGTCCCGAACGGCTGCTTCGTGGAGACTTCGTGCGCAGATTGAGCCGCTGTTAGGCCCGACCGTGTTAGATGTCGGGCGTGAGCTTACTCTTGCCTGACTATATCGACCGAGATCTCCACCGCCGGAATCGTTCCTCTGTTCTCAAGCCAGTGTGTGGTGTTCCTATCCTCGGGCCAGCCCACTCCCGGCCCATAGTCCGTAGCGACTCCATTTCGATGGTCAGTAATCGTCCCTTGCAGTATGTAGACGGTGCCTGGCCTGCCTTTATGGTCGTGAATCGGGCCGAAGACGCCTCCAGGCTCGATGGTCACCATGCGCATTCGAAGTTGGCGCCCTGCCATGCCCTCGATCTCGGGGCCAAGGTCAACCGTTGCAAGTAACTTCACCGTAATACCTTTCGTCTCAGGTGCCACCTGTTCGTTGCTCATCGCGCTCTCCTCTCTGTACTTCCAGGGCCTAACTTGTCTTCTCACGGCAGTCTTTCGATGTCTCCGGACCCGGACTCCGTGTAACCGGGTCGCCTCCAGCGCACTCAATCCTTCCACGAATCAGAGCTTTGCACCACGTTCCCGATGGGTGCCGCTCTGACTGGAGCCTGATGACCGGGGCGTTTGCGCTGGCGACAGCAACATTGCCCAGAGGACCGCTCGTCGAGATCCGTGGTTCCGCTATCCGGTCGTCCCCTCGGAATGACCGAGCGACCGTTTCTGGCCGTCAAGCACCGTTCCCGACCTCTCCAACATCGGCAGATACTGCGAAGCGCCTGTCCATCAATTTTCGGGATCCCCCCGCACCGCTCCCGAGGGAACGGATCGGACTGGCTTAGTGGTACTTGGTGGTAGATTGGGGTCCAGCGCTGGTCTCGACATCGCCGCCGGGCAATCGGAAGGGCCGCATCTTTTCGGGGGTGACGCTAGGCAACACGCTGGCAAATTGCCACGCGCTCTTGGGAGGAGCCATGCACATCGTCGCGATAGAAACGACGCCACACGAAACAGCCCTGCGCGGTCCGATCTTCGGAGGTGTCTCGTGAAGCGCGCCCTCAAGCTGGTCGCCGCTCTACTAGGCCTGCTCGTCGTTGCGGTTGGCGGGTTTCTCCTGTTCGTGCAAATCGACGGCATCCCGAAATACGAAGTGGAAAAAATCGACGTGAAGATCGAGGCGACGCCGGAGCGCGTGGCGCGCGGCGCGAAACTCGCGTCGCTCCTGTGCGCTGGCTGCCATGCGAATCCAACGACGGGCCAGTTCACCGGCAAGCACATGACGGATGCGCCGAGGGAATTCGGCGAGATCTTCTCACGCAACATCACGCGGCATCCGGATAAGGGCATCGGCAAATGGAGCGATGCCGACATCGTGTACCTGCTGCGCACTGGCGTGCGGCCCGACGGCCAGTACTATCCCCCTTGGATGGCCAAGCTGCCGCACATGAGCGACGAGGACATCGCCTCCATCGTCGCATTTCTGCGCTCTGATGATCCGCGCGTCGCACCCGCCAATGTCGACCCACCGGGCGTCACGCAGCCGAGCTTCCTGTCGAAAGTTTTGTCGCACGTTGCGTTCAAGAAGATTCCCTATCCAGAGCATCGCATCGTTGCGCCGCCCAAGAGCGACAAAGTCGCGTACGGCGGGTACCTGGTCATGGGTCTCGATTGCTTCAGCTGCCATAGCGCTGACTTCAAAACCAATGACTTTCGGAATCCGGAGAAGAGCGTCGGTTATCTTGGCGGTGGAAATCCCGTGCTTGGCCTCGACGGCAAGGCCGTGCCCACCGCGAACCTGACGTCCGACGAGGCCACCGGCATCGGCAGGTGGTCGGAGCCGGAATTCGCGCGTGCGTTGCGCGACGGCGTTCGTCCCGATGGGCATGTCCTGCGCTATCCTATGATTGCGATGTCCGCCCTGGACGACGAAGAGGTCAGTGCGATCTACGCATACCTGCGCAGCGTCCCCAAGATCCGAAATACGGTGGCCCGCGCACCCTATGCCGAAGCGCCAGCCGGCACCGATGGGAAAGCGCTCTACGTCAAGTACGCCTGCGTCTCCTGCCACGGCGACAAGGGCGTCGGCCTCGGCGATCTGCGCAAAGCCAAGGTCGACTACCCCGACGACGCGCAGTTGCGGGCGTGGATCCAAGACGCGCCGGCAATCAAACCCGGGACCGCCATGCCGAAGTTCAGCGGCGTCATTGCCGAGGCCGACTACGCGCCGCTCATAAAGTACGTCCGCGAGCTTGGTAATGCCGCGCCGTAGTGCCCAATACCTGTCACCTGGCGGCCCGGGCAGCTTCGCCTGGGTGTTTACCCCGTTCGGCCTGCGTTGGCCGATCACCGCAGCATCCCCGCCCTTGTGCCCACTGCTACGTGTCCACTGCCACCGCGACTTCGGTTCGCGGGCGCGAATGGCCGCTCACGAGTAATTTTCGCGGCGGCCTCGAACGAGGGGAGTTGGCCGGCTGCCGCCGGATGGCCAACGCCCCCCATTCGGCAGAAGACGACCTATTCTGTTGAACAACTCGTTGTTTGGCCAGCGGGGTATGGCCGCGAACGCTGAGCAGACAGAAGATCGGTGACTTGGGAGCTCTCGATTCCGGGCTGGCGAGTGGTACTTCGCCGATTCAGATCACCATTCTTGCCATTTCTGGTTCTACCGGGCACAACCACTTCGCCATTCGTCGTAGGTTCTGCACAGTTGCCGCCAGAAGAAACTCATCGTGAGCGCCACTCGGTCCGCGCAATCGCAGCCGATCAAGCTTCAAGATTCGCTTCAGATGAGCGAAGAGCATCTCAACCTTCTTGCGATCCTTGCGCGATTGCCTGTAAGCATCGGTCTTGGCAACGTCGCGCGCCACATCCCGTGCCGATTCATGGACGCTGCGCGCGATCTTGCGAGTCGGGGCGTTCGGACAGCAACCTGACTTCATCGGGCACTTGCTGCAAGCCGCTTGGCTAGCGTGATAGATGATGGTGTTTGCCTTGGTGATGCGCGTTCGCGGGCGCTTAAAGATCCGCCATTCACTCCGTAGCGGCTGCCCCTGTGGACAGCGGTACTCATTGGCCTGTTCGACCCATTCGAAGTCGCTGCTGGATAGCGTTTCGTCGCTGCGTTGTGTTTTGTCCCACACCGACACATGCGGCTCGATCTGCTTCTTGTCGACCATCCACCCCAGAATCTCTGCTGTGCCGTAATTGGTATCGCCGATCAGCCGCTGCGGCTTGAGATCAAACCGCGTCTCAACCCGCTCGATCATCGTCTTGGTGGCGTTTATTTCATCGAGCTTGTGGGCGGGCGTCGCCTCAACGTCAACCACAATGCCGGCGGCAATGTCGATCAGGTAGTTCGCCGAGTAGGCATAGAACGCCGGTCCCCAGGCAGCACTCCACTGCGCTGCCGGATCGGTCAGCGAGATGTTCTTCGGTGTGTTCTTCTCCAGCTCGGACTGATCCAAGGCCGCCAGATACTCGCGCACCGGTCGGCTGAGCGATGGCTGGTTCGACCAGTCGGCCTCGGCGCCAGGCACACCACGCTGACGGTTGGCATCCGCCTTCACCAAACTGGCATCGATGGCGAACCCTTCGCCACCCACCAGCCCCTCCCGTACGCAGCGCTCCAGGACCTGCTCGAACACGAAACGCAGCGTATCGCTGTCCCGGAAGCGGCCATGCCGGTTCTTAGAGAACGTCGAGTGATCCGGCACCGGGTCTTCCAATCCCAGCCGGCAGAACCAGCGGTACGCCAGGTTCAAGTGGACTTCCTCGCACAGCTGCCGCTCAGAGCGGATGCCGAAGCAGTAACCCACGATCAACATGCGAATCAGCAGCTGCGGGTCAACCGAGGGGCGACCGGTATGGCTGTAGTACGGCGCGAGGTGGCGATGCAGGTCGCCGAGGTCTAGGAACTGATCAATCCCGCGTAGCAGATGATCCGAGGGAACGTGATCGTCGAGGTTGAATGAGTAGAACAGCTGCTTCTGGCCGCCACCCTGTCGTCCCATCATTCCCGCGTCTCCCTCTCAGACTTCTTGGCTTCAACATAGCCAAGAACCGACCAATTTCAAGGGAGTTTTTCAACAGAATAGACCCAATGCGGAAATTCGGTCGTCCGCAAAGCAGTCGTTCAAATCGATAAGATGGGTCGCCCCGCGATCGTCACGACAGGCGCGAGGAAGCGGGATCTTCGATCACTGGATCACCTCGTCCGCGCGCAGGAGCACCGATTGCGGGATCGTCAGACCTAGCTCCTTCGCCGTCTTGAGGTTGATGGCCAATTCGAATTTGGTGGGCTGCTCAATGGGCAGCTCGGCGGGCTTGGCGCCCTTGAGAAGCTTGTCCACATAGGTGGCGGCGCGCCGAAACAAGTCAGCAAGGTTCGGTCCATAGGACATCAGGCCCCCGGCATCGACATACTCTCTGAATGTAAAGAGCGTCGGCAGCCGGTTCTTTGCGGCCAGGTCCAGGAGGCGCCTTCGCTCCCTGCTGAACATGGCGGTTGACGGCACCATCAGAGCACCCACGCGCGCGCTGGTCATATCCGAAAAGACCCTGTCGAAATCGGCGGGACCTCGCGCCTCAACGACTTGAAGCCGCACCCCCCGTACTCGTGCCGCGACTTCTGCTTCCTTCACGATGTCCTTTTCCGTGCGTTCACCGAGGGCACCCGGCTGCAAGAGGAGAGCGACTCGACTGACCGTCGGAACCGCTTGCTTGAGCAGTTCGAGCCACTTGCTGGTCAGCTCCGGGGAGAGGGCGGACAAACCCGTGACATTCCCGCCCGGCCGCGCGAGGCTGGTGACGAGCCCGCTCGTCACCGGATCGCCGACCGCAATGACGACAATGGGGATGGTCTTGGTCGTTTGATGGGCGGCCAAGGCGGCGAGTGTGCCTCCGGCGGCCACTATGACATCAACCTTGAGCACAACCAGTTCGGCCGCGAGTGCGGGGAGTCGCTCAAGTTTCCCCTCGGCATCCCGGTCTTCGATCACGAGGTTGCGGCCCTTGACGTAGCCAAGGTCGTGCAGTCCTTGCAGGAACGCCTCTACCGAGCGGGGATTACTGGCGAGGCTGGGTGCCAGGTAGCCTATGCGAGGGACCCTGACCGCCTGCTGTGCTTCGGCGGCGAGCGGCGCGGCGATGAAGCCACGCGCAACCCGGCCGATGAACGCTCGACGATCCACCTGGATATCATCCCGTTGACGATCTACAGTCCGGCCATACTACGCCCCAACGAACGTTCGCGAGCATCGACCGACGACGGCTATGGAGCGCAAGGCGCAAAGACCGCAGTTGGCCGATCTGAGACCGTCAAGTCGGTCCGCGAGCTACCTGATCGGCGATGGGCGCACTTGCAAGCGAAGGCGCGAACTCACGCTATCGGCAAAGACGGTTCTGAATGTCACTCGACGACCCTGTCCGCCCGCTGCAGCAGCGACGGCGGGATCGTCAGTCCGAGCGCTTTGGCGGTCTTGACGTTGATGACCAGCTCGAGCTTGGACGACTGCTCTACGGGCAGGTCGGCGGGCTTCGCACCCTTCAAAATCTTGTCCACATAGCCGGCCGTGCGCCGAAAGTTGTCAGCGATGTTGGGGGCATAGGAAATGAGGCCCCCGGCATCGACAAACTCGCTCATTGGGTACGATGCCGGAAGCCGGTTTTTTGCCGCAAGTTCTGCAATTCGCTTTCGCTCGAAGATGTACAAGACGCCTCCCCACACAATCACGGCATCCACGCGCGCCCGGGTCATTTCAGCGAAGGCCCTGTCGAAATCCTCCTGCCGTCTCGCTTCGACGAATTGAAGGCGCACTCCCAATGCCTGAGCCGCGACCTCTGCTCGCTGCAGGACATCCTTTTCCGCGCGCTCAGGGAGATAACCCGGCTGCCACAGGAAAGCAACGCGTTTGACCCCCGGAACGGCCTGCGTGAGCAGCTCCAGCCACTTACCGACCAGGTCCGTGTTGAGGTTGGACAACCCCGTAATGTTGCCGCCCGGCCGCGCAAGGCTGGTCACGAACCCGCGTGCCACCGGATCGGCAACATCAGCGAAGACAATGGGGATGGTCGTGGTCGCTTTTTTGGCGGCTAGGACATGCTGTGTGCCTGCGGCCAAGATGACATCGACCTTGAGCGCCACCAGTTCGGCCGCCAGCGCAGGGAGCCGGTCAGTCTCTCCATTGGCATCCCGGTATTCGATGACGATGCTGTGGCCCTCGACGTAACCGAGATCACGCAGCCCTTGACGGAAGGCCGCTGCGAGGTGCTGGCCAGCCGACAGGTTGCCCGCGAGGAAGCCAATCCGGGGAATCCTTGCCGCCTGCTGCGCCTCGGCTACAGACTGCGCGATGACGAGACCACCTGCAAGGGCGTTAATGAATGTTCGCCGATCCATCACTGGATCACCTCGTCGGCCAATGAAAGTCCAGCCATGCTACGCCTGCACGCACAAATTGGACGCCGCCCGGGAGCGGCGGCTCCTGGCCGGTCAGCGACGGTCATCAACTCGCCTTTGGTCTGCGCCGCACTATTCCATTGGCGCTGCCTCGGGACTTGGCGATTGAGGTCGCTCGCTTCGTTGCCGAGGCGATTACCCGGTCCCATGGCGCCACTTCTCCTCTCATGCGATCTGCCAGAAAGTCGACCATGATCCTCAGCAGCTGTGGCTGATGCTGGCGGGACAAATACACCGCGTGGATACCAAGCGGCTCTGGCTCGCAGTCGGGTAGCAGACGAATGAGTTCACCGGAGGCTAAGTCCGCGCTGATAAAGTAGGTCGGTAACATCGCAATCCCGGCGCCGGCGAGGGCCGCTCGGCGGGTGACGGCTGCCTCGTTGCTCTGCAGTTGTCCTCTCACGGGAATCCGGAGCGTCTGGCCATTTCGTTGAAGGCGGAATTCGGTGCGGCCAACGTAGGCGTGGGTGATGCAACAATGATTTCGAAGATCGTCCGGCAATCTGGGGATGCCGCTGGTCTTGATGTACGCCGGCGACGCGCAGACAACGGACCTGCATACTCCCAGCTTCCGTGCTACCTGCGAGTCGTCCAGCACGTTGCCGATCCGCACCGCCAGGTCGATGCGTTCCTCCACAAGGTTGACGGTTCGCTCCAGCGCGATCAGTTCGACCTGCGTTTGCGGATACCGCGAAAGGAAGTCCGTCACAACGTCGGCCAGGTAGGCCGCGGCGAAGGAAGTGCTGGTGGTGATCCGCAGCTTGCCTCCGGGCGCCGCGCGCCTCGCACCTGCCACACTGTGTACGTCACGCGACAGCTCGAGCATCTGGCGGCAGCGCTGCAGCGCCTCTTCGCCGGCATCTGTGAGGCTAACTCGCCTTGTCGTTCGATGCAGCAGTCGTACTTCGAGCCAACGCTCGAGGCTTTCGAGATAGCGCGAGACCATGGCCCGTGACATGTCCAGTGCTCTGGCTGCCTCGGTCAGGCTGGCGCGGTCAGCCACTTCGGTGAACACCTGCATGGCAGTGATTCGGTCCATCGATTAGATCGATCCAGTAGACAAAGTATCGACTATTCTACTGTTTATCTACTGTCTCGTATCAAATAGAGTGGCGCCATCCCCCAACCACGCGAGCGATTCCATGATCAAGCCTTTCCTTCCGCTGTTTGCCAGCCTGACCCTCGGCGTCGTCGCCAACGAGGCCGTTGCACAGCCAAGCCCGGCTGCGCTGTCCCTTCAGGTCTACAACGCCGACGCCGGCAGTTTCCACGTCAACGCCGTCCTGGTGTCCGGCGCGACGGACGCAGTACTCATCGATACCGGGTTCACTCAGGCAGATGCGCACCGGATCGCCGCAATGGTTCTCGACAGCCGCAAGGCCCTGAAGACCATCTACATCAGCCAGGCCGACCCGGACTTCCAATTCGGCGCGGGTGTACTAAAGAAGTTGTTTCCCCAAGCGACGCTGATCGCGAGTGCGCCCACCGTAAAGAAGATTCAGGCGACGCTACCCACGAAGCTGCAGGTGTGGGGACCGCGACTGGGCGCCAATGCGCCGATGGACGTACCGGTACCCGAAGTCATGACCGGGAACACGATCAACCTCGAAGGCCAGACGCTTGAGATATGGGGCCTCGATGATTCCCTCCCGCACCGCAGCTACGTATGGATTCCTTCTTTGAAAGCCATTGTGGGCGGGGTCAATGTTTTCGCCGGTCTGCATGCCTGGACGGCTGACACGCAGGCCGCGCAGGATCGGGCCGACTGGAGCAGGAAACTGGGCGCGATGGCAGCGTTGCAGCCGACCACCGTCGTTCCTGGCCACATGCTGCCGGGACAGAAGCAGGACGCTTCGCAGCTTGCTTACACGCAGTCCTACCTGACCCGCTTTGAGGCAGAACTGGCGAAGGCGCTGAACTCCGCCACGCTGATTGAGGCGATGAAGTCGGCCTATCCCGCAGCGGGCCTGATGGTGGCGCTCGAGATCGGCGCCAAGGTCAACAAGGGCGAGATGAAGTGGTGATGCAAACCAACTGAGCGAGCATCTGCCGACAGCATGGATGTCGGCGATGCCGTTAGCAGTTTGTGTCCGCCATTGGCGGGATCGAGTTGAGCCACGCGACGGTCGCAGTTCGCCGGTCGCGGACATTTCGCAAAGATCGTCGAGGGGGGCCGCTGCCCCTCTCCTGCGGCACTGACTTCGTCCCCCGTTGCCGTTATGCGGCCCCCGGCACGGGTCGCGCCATTATCAAGTCCGTTTGATTGTCCGACCCTGAGCTGAACTTGTGTTCTCCGACCGTCGCGAATTGCCACTGTTCATAGAACGAGATCGCTCGCGTGTTGCGTTCCCACACACCGAGCCAAAGCGTTCGATGACCCGACAGTCGGGCCGCGTCGAGGCTCGCCCGCATGAGAGCGGCCTGGAATTCCCTCAGCTCTCCTTCGGCAAGCGCGGTGCCATCGAGCGTGACGATGCCGTTCTGGCCCCACGCGGCATCGAGGTCGGACGGCGCTGCGCTCGCGCTGGGGACCGGCGCACACAGAGCAATGAAGCCAACGCAGATCGACGCGCCGAGCGCGAGGCCGCGTCGCCATGGACGACGCAATCGACTACGGTATTGATCAATGGCGGGACCGGACGAGGCGCGCATGGCCACTCCTTCACTCCCGGGCCGATGCGCCGCCGGGCGACGGAAGGCCCGAGCAGAGGTATTCGTTGTTTCAATTGCGCGCGCCGAAGCGCCGTGGAGCGTTGACGCAGGTCACCCGGACGTCGCGCGAAAATTTCGCCGGTCAAGGGTGCGGACGATCCGCGACGAACGCCACGGGCAACGCCGCAGGTGCCGACGTCAGGTGGAAATGCTTACCGCGGCAGCGCGATGAATCGCCGCGTATTTCGCGGGATCCTGCCGGAACGTCGTCAGGCAGCAGTCGCAGCAGAAGTAGTACGCGATCCCGTCGTATTCCTCGACGTGCTTCGGCGCGGCGATGTCGACCGCGATCCCGCAGACGGGGTTCACGAACTTGGCCCCTGGCGCAGGCGCGCCGACCGCCGGCTGCGTACTCGCTGTGTGGAACGCCGCTTTGGGCGCATCGCGCTCAGCAGGCTGCGGCTGCGCGATTGCGGGTTGAGACTGCGCGACCTCGGACATCGACGCGCGACCGCGCAGCAGCGCGAGCACGCCGACGATCGCCACCAGCGCGATTTCGCCGGGCGCCTTGGCCCCGGCATCCGGCCCTGCAGGGGCGACGAGCCGTGCGAGCTGGGTTTCGTCGACGCCGCGCATGCGCATCACGGCGCGCAGTCTTTCCGCCTTGCGCCGGCTCGCGATCATCAGCACGTGGGCGGCCGGGCTCTTCAATGCGCGTTCGAGCGCGTCTTCGTCGCCCTGCCCCTGCGTTGCGACGAGCACGATCGTGCGCGTCGTCGGGAGCGTCGACGAGGCGGATCCTGAGCCGGTCGGCGAGGAAGCGCGCCTCGTCGGCGGCGGGCGTGTCGCCCAGCACGCACAGCGCGCCGCGCGCGCCGTAGGGCTGGATGAACAGCTCGATCGTGCCGTTGCTCGCGCAGGCCATCGCGTACTGCTCGACGTTCTCCTCGGGCTGGATGCGGTCGTTGGAAATGCGCACGAGCTTCGGCTCGCCCTTGCCGATCGCGGCCTGCGCGGCACCGATGACCACGCCCTTCGCGCAGCCGCCGCCGATCCAGCCGTGCAGCGTCCCGTCGGCCAGCACGATCGCCTGCGCGCCGACATAGGCCGACGTCGGCGCGACGGCCCGCACCACGGTGACGAGCGCGTAGGGCTCGCCGCCGGTGGTTGAGCTCGCGCGCCAGGTCGAGGAGTTCGTTGTCGCGTCATCGCAGGGCCTCGATCAGACTGGGCAGTATATGCTCGATGCTCGCCAGGTCGGCGCCCGGCGCGAAGAGGTCGAGGTGCGGCAGCGCCGCCTGCATGCCGCGGGCGACCGGGACTGAAACCGGGGCGGTCGAGCAACGGGTTGAGCCAGACGATGCGCCGCGCCCGCCGCCGCAGCGTGCCGAGCGCCGCCGCCAGGACGTCGGGCTCGCCGGTGTCGTAGCCGTCGCTGACGACGATCACCGCCGGTGCGCGAATGCACGAGCCGCGACCCGTCGCGGCGGTTGAAGTCCTGCAGGCATTCGCCGATGCGCGTGCCGCCGCCCCAGCCGGCGGCAAGCAGGTGCAGGCGTTCCTGCGACCGCCACGGGTCCGGATCGCGCAGCGCTTCACGCACGCCGGTGATGCGGGTGTGAAAGATGAAGCAGTGCACGTCCGCGAGCTCCGCGCACAGCGCGCGCGCGAGACGCAGGTAGAAGAAGCTGTACTGGCTCATCGACCGGCTGACGTCGAGCAGCAGCACGAGGCGCGGACGCACGCGGCGGCGGTCCTTCCAGGCGAGCCGGAACGGCGTGCCGCCGCTCGCGACGCTGCGCCGTATCGTGCCCCGCAGGTCGAGGCGGCGGCCATGATCGAAGCGCGCCTCGCGCCGCAGCTGCAAGCGCTTCAGCCGCCGGGCGAAGCGCCGCATCAGCGCCTCGATGTCGCGCACCTGATCCGCGCGATCGAGGTCGCGGAAATCGGTGGACGCGAGCGATTCCTCGCGACTCGCGCCATGGCGTTCGGCGACGCCGTCGTCGTCGCTCGCGGCCGCCCGACCCGCGGTGCCGATCGGCAAGCTGCCGGTCTGCATCGCCCGCGCGCGCCGCTCGCCGGCGACGGCGCCGGTCGCCGCGGCGCGGCTCGCCGCGAACGCCCTCTTGTTCGGCGGCAGGAAGTAGGCGTCGAACAGCGCATCGAAGCGCCGCCATTCGTCGCCGCGACCGCACAGCAGCGCCTTGAGGCTCCAGCGCAGGATCTCGCGGTCGAGAATCCCGACCCGCGTCGCGGTGTCGAGCATCGCGCGTCGCATCGCCGCCGCCGACGCCGTAGCCGTTGGCGCGCAGGAACCCCGCAAAGCCCGTCAGGCGGGTCCGCAGCGCGACCCCCGGATGATCCGGCGGAGAGACGGTGCGACGATCAGCATGCCGCCGCGATGCGGGCGACGACCTCCGCGGGTGAACCCGGCGCGGTCGGCACGCGTCTTGACGAGCGCGCTCAGCGTTTCGAGGATGCGTTCCGCACCGTCGTCGTCGATCGTGGAGATGCCGAGCCGCAGCAGCGCCGCGGTCCAGTCGAGCGTCTCCGCGATGCCCGGCTTCTTCTGCAGGTCCATCCGGCGGACGCTCTGCACGAACTCGACCAGTTGGCGCGCGAGCCGTCCCGCCGCTTCCGGCGCCCGGATCTCGACGATCGCGAGCTCCTTCTCGAAGGACGGATAGTCGATGTACTGATAGAGGCAGCGGCGGCGCAGCGCGTCGGAGAGCTCGCGCGTGCCGTTGGAGGTGATGACCACCAGCGGACGCGAGACGGCGCGCACGGTGCCCATCTCCGGAATCGACATCTGGAAATCCGAAAGCAGCTCGAGCAGGTAGGCCTCGAACGCCTCGTCGGCGCGGTCGACCTCGTCGATCAGCAGCACCGGCGGCTCGGCGCAGCTGATCGCCTCGAGCAGCGGGCGCTTCAGCAGATAGCGCTCGGAGAAGATGTCCTGCTCCTTGGCCGCGACCGGGCGCTCGTCGTGCTCGAGCAGCTTGATCGCGAGCAACTGCCGCTGGTAGTTCCATTCGTACATCGCCGCGTGCACGTCGAGCCCTTCGTAGCACTGCAGGCGGATGAGCCGCGCGCCGCGCACGGTGGCGAGCGCCTTGGCGACCTCGGTCTTGCCGACGCCGGCGTCGCCCTCGAGCAGCAGCGGGCGCCCGAGATCGAGCATCAGCAGCAGCGCCGCCGCGAGCGGGCGCTCGGCGATGTAACCCGCGTCCTGAAACTGGCGCTGCAGCTCGACGACCTCGTTCATCCGCGGCGAAGGTGCGGTTCACGACGGACTCCGGCGGAAGAGGCCGCGCAGCCAGTCCCGGAAGACCGCCCAGAGGAGCGCGAAGCCGTTCAGCTCGCGGGCAACGGCTGGCTGCGCGGGCGATCGCGCGGCATCGGGAGACGCGCGCGCGCGCGAGCGGCGCTGGCGGCGATCCCGCTTCGTCCGAGGTCCCTGCTGCCGGCGGCGCGGCACCGGGCGGCTCTGCCGGTGGCGGCGCCGCAGCCGCGGCCCGCGCCGCGACCTGATTCGCGAAGTTTTCGGCGAACTGCTTGAGGATCTGGTCGGCGACCGAGTTCATCATCCGCCCGCCGAACGCGGCCGCCTTGCCGCTCATCGTCACTTCGCTCTTGCCCACGAGGTTGCTCGCGCCCTCGGCGGCGGCCTCGATCCGGGCCGCGAGCGTCATCGAAGCGCCGGAGCTCCCCGTGCTGTCGGTGCCCTTGCCGAGAAGACGCAGCGAACGTGCGGCGGGGTCGATGTCGCGCACGTCGACCTCGCCGCGGAACGACATCGTCGCGGGACCGACGCGCACCGTCACCGTCCCCTTGTAGCCGCCCGTCGGGCAGGCGCTCGGTGATCTTCGCGCCCGGCATGCACGCGGCCACCGCCTCGATGTCCTGCAGGAACTCCCAGGCGACCTCGGCCGAGCCCGGCATCGGAAATGTCTTCTCGAGCTCGACCTTCATGCCGGCCTTGCCGTCGCCAACGCTATCGCTTGTGGATGCCGAGCGCCTTGCACTGCTGCCACACGCGGTAGGCGGTGTGCGGCATGTCCATGTGCGTCACGCCCAGATGCGCGAACGCGTCGACGACGGCGTTGCTGAAGCAGGGAATGCCGCCGACGTGCGGCGATTCCGCGACGCCCTTGGCGCCGATCGGGTGGTGCGGCGACGGCGTGACCGTGTGATCGGTTTCCCAGTGCGGCGTTTCCACCGCGGTGGGCAGGAAGTAGTCCATCAGGCTGTTGCCGAGATGGTTGCCGTTCTCGTCGAACGGGATCGCCTGCCCGAACGCGACGGCGAATGCTTCCGTGAGCCCGCCGTGGATCTGGCCTTCGATGATCATCGGGTTGATCCGCGTGCCGCAGTCGTCGAGCGCGTAGAAGCGCCGGACCTTGGTCTCGCCGGTGTAGCGGTCGATGTCGACGACGCAGACGTACGCGCCGAACGGGAACGTCATGTTCGGGCGGATCGTAGTACTCGGTCGCGTCGAGCCCCTTCTCCATGCCGTCCGGCAGGTTGCTCGTGTGCGCGGCCATCGCGATCTCCTTCATCGTCTTGGACTGGCCCGGATTGCCCTTGACCTTGAACCGGTCGACCTCCCATTCGAGATCGCCTTCGCCGACCTCCAGCAGATGCGCCGCGATCTTCTGCGCCTTCGCCCGGATCTTGCGCGCCGCCATCGCCGCGGCGGCGCCGCCGACCGGCGTGGAGCGCGAACCCCAGGTCCCGGCGCCGTACGGCGCCTTGTCGGTGTCGCCTTCCTCGATCTGGATCTCGTCCGACGAGAGGCCGAGCTCGGTCGCGATGATCTGCGCGTACGTCGTCGCGTGGCCCTGGCCCTGGCTCATCGTGCCCAGCCGCGCGATCGCGCTGCCGGTCGGATTGACGCGGATGTCGCAGCTGTCGAAGAGCCCGATGCCGAGGATGTCGCAGACCTTCGTGGGGCCGGCACCGACGATCTCGGTGAACGTGGAGATCCCGATGCCCATCAGCTCGCCCTTCGCCCGCTTCTCGGCCTGCTCCTTGCGCAGCGCGTCGTAGTCGACCGCCTTCAACACCTTGTCGAGCGCGACGTGGTAGTTGCCGCTGTCGAGCGTCCAGCCGAACGCCGTCGTGTACGGAAACTGCTCCGCCTTGACGAAGTTGCGCCGGCGGATCTCGGCCTTGTCGAGCCCGAGCTTCTGCGCCAGCACGTCGATCATCCGCTCGATCAGATAGACGGCCTCGGTGACCCGCAGCGAGCAGCGATAGGCGACGCCGCCGGGCGCCTTGTTCGTGTAGACCGCATCGACGCGGCATAGGCCTTGGGAATCGCGTAGGAGCCGGTGCAGATGCTGAACAGGCCCGCCGGGAACTTGGTCGCGGACACGTGCGAGTTGAACGCGCCGTGATCGGCGAGCGCCGTGAAGCGCAGCGCCTTGATGCGGCCGTCCTTGTCGGCCGCCAGCTCGCCGACGCCGTGATAGTCGCGGGCGAAGCCGGTCGTCGAGATGTTCTCGATGCGCGACTCGATCCACTTGATCGGCACGCCGGTCACGATCGACGCCACGATGGCGACGACATAGCCCGGATAGACCGGGACCTTGTTGCCGAAGCCGCCGCCGATGTCGCCGCCGACGATGCGGATCTTGCTCTCGGGGATGCCGGAGAGCATCGCGACCACGGTGCGGACCAGATGCGGCGCCTGCGAGGTCATGTAGACCGTCAACTGGCCGGTGACCTTGTCGAACGAGGCCACGCAGCCGCACGTCTCCAGCGGACACGGGTGCACGCGCGGGTTCAGGATCTCCTCGCGGACGGTCACTTCGGCGTTCGCGAACACCGCATCGGCGGCCGCCTTGTCGCCCGCCTCCCACGTGAAGATGTGATTCGGGTGCGTGCGCTTGCCGTGGCCGACGTTGTCCTTGTCGGCGATGTCTTCGCGAATGACCGGCGCGTCGGGCGCCATCGCCTTGTGCGGGTCGACGATCGCCGGGCAGCTCGTCGTAGTCGACTTCCACGCGCTCGGCGCCGTCCGCCGCGGTGTAGCGATCGCTGGCGATCACCATCGCGACTTCCTGCATCTGGAAGCAGACCTTCCCGTCCGCGAGCACGGCCTGCACGTCGCCGCCGAGCGTCGGCATCCAGTGCAGCTTCACGGGCTTCAGGTCCTCCGCGGTCAGCACCGCGACCACGCCCGGCACCGCCAGCGCCTTCGACTTGTCGATCGACTTGATCCGCGCATGCGCGTACGGGCTGCGCACCATCGCGCCGAACAGCATGCCGGGCAACTTGATGTCGTCGACGTAGGTCCCCCGGCCGCGGATGAAGCGGGCGTCCTCCTTGCGCAGCCGGGAGGTACCCAAGCCCTTGAGCTTCGTTTCGCGCTCGAGCGTGTCGGTGGAAGCAGCCATGGCGAATCCTCCGGATGGGGCGCGGTTGATCAGGCGGGCGTCGAGGCGAGTTTCTTCGCCGCGTGCTGCACCGCCTTGACGATGTTCTGGTAACCGGTGCAGCGGCACAGATTGCCGGCCATCCAGTAGCGGATCTCCTCTTCCGACGGATTGGGATTCTCCTTGAGCAGCCGGTAGGCGCGCGTGATCATGCCGGGCGTGCAGTAGCCGCACTGCAGTCCGTGCTGCTCGGAAAAGCCTTCCTGCAGCGCGTGCAGCGCGCCACCCTGCTCGAAGCCCTCGATCGTCAGCACCTCGGCATCCTGGCATTGCACGGTCAGCACCGTGCACGACTTGACCGACATGCCGTCGAGATCGACCGTGCACGCGCCGCAGTGCGAGGTTTCGCAGCCGATGTGCGGACCCGTGTGCGCGAGCTTCTCGCGCAGCGTGTGGATCAGCAATTCGCGCGGCTCGACGACCACGTCGACCGCCTTGCCGTTGAGCTTGAACGACACCGCCTGCTTCTTCGCCATGACCGTCTCCTCGATGTCGAATCAGGCCGCCCGCCGGGCCGCCCCAAGGGCGGCCTTGCGCCCCCTCAGGGAGCAGCGAACGAAGTGAGCGTGGGGGCACATCATCTGCTGGCGCGCGATCGCGCCGTGCGCAATGCCCGCTGCGTCATTTCCCCGGCCATCGCCGTCTTGTACTCGGCGTCGCCGCGCTGGTCGGCAGACCGGATCGCAGATGCTCATCGCGAGCTCGGCGGCGGCCGCGAGCGAGGCGTCGGTCATCGCCTTGCCGCGCAGCGCGTCCTCGGCCGCACGCGCCTTGAGCGGCGTGGGTCCGACATTGGTCAGCGCGATGGCGACTTCGGCGACCGTCTCGCCCTTCATGCGCAGCGTGACGGCGGCCGCCGCCGTCGCGAAATCGCCGACCTTGCGCTTGAGCTTGGCGTAGCAGTAGCCGGTGCCCGGCGCGGGGACCGGGATGCGGATCTCGGTCATGATCTCGTCGGGATTCATCAGCGTGGCGTAGGTTCCGACGAAGAAGCCGTCGGCGGGAACGACGCGCTCGCCGGCCGCCGAACGCAGCACGAACGACGCGCCCAGCGCCAGCATCATCGCCGGATGGTCGTTGCCCGGGTCGCCGTGCGCGATGTCGCCGCCGATCGTGCCCTTGTAGCGCACCTGCGGATCGGAGATGAGCCGCGCGCCCTCGACCAGCAACGGACACTTGTCCTGCAGCAGCTTCGACCAGATCAGCTCGTTCTCCGTCGTCATCGCGCCGATGCGGATCGTGCCGCCGTCCTGCGCGTATGCCCTTGAGCTCCGCAATCCTGCCCAGGTCGATCAGGTGAGCCGGCTGCGCGAAGCGCATCTTCATCATCGGCAACAGGCTGTGCCCGCCGGCGAGGAGCTTCGCGTCGTCGCCGAGCTGCGTGAGCAGTCCGAGCGCGTCGGGGATGGACTTGGGCGCGTGATATTCGAATTCACCTGGAATCATCGGTCGCTCCTCCGGGGGCTCGGCGTCGAACGCGCATACTGGCCTAACGCATTGCAACAAAACAAGGGGCAACGGCCGGTCGCCCGTCGCGGATGCCGTGGGCGGAATGGATCGACCGTGGACACCGGCGCCAGCAGTGTCCGGCTGCGGCCAATACCGTTATCGGCGTCGCTTCCAGCGCTGAAGGCTACTGCGCGGCTTCCAGCGCCGGCAGGTCGATCCGCCAACCGGTGCGCTGGGCGAGCTCCCGCACGTCGTCCACCGTGTCGAGGTCGGTGACGAAGCGGGTGTTGGCGGTGTGGTAGGCGTAGACAAGTTCGGGTTGCCGCTCGATCAGGTGGCGGCAGCCGAGGTTCACGTCGCTTGCGAGGATCCGGGCGAGCGCGACGTCGTCCAGGATGATCGGATTGCCGCGCCGGCCGTCCACGACCGGCACGACGACGTTTCCCGCCGGACGCTTCTTGAACGCCCCGATCAGCTCGGTCAGATCGCCCGCGCCGATCAGCGGCTGGTCGGCGAGCACGATGATGACGGCATCGAAGGTGCCGCTCAGCGCGGCGAGCCCGACGCGCACCGAGCCTTGCTGGCCGTCGGCGTAGGCGTCGTTGTGCGCGAGCGTCACGACGTAGCTCTTGACCTGCTCCTCGATCGCATCGCGCGCGTAGCCGGTGACGACGACGACCTCGTCAATGCCGGCGCCGCTCAGCGCCACCAGTTGCCGGCTGATCAGCGGCACGCCCTGCAGCCGTATCAGCGGCTTGGACAAGCCGCCCATGCGCCGGCCTTCACCGGCCGCGAGCAGTACCGCGCCGATGCGCAGCCGCGGGTAAAGCCCTCCGCCTTGTTTGAGCAGGCATCCCATGAGCGTGCATCCTCGAGCTGGAAGAGCGATTGGAACAGGCGTCGAGCAGTTTACGCTCGATCGCGCCCTCGGCGCCGCGTCTAGTCCGGCTTGGTGGCGGCACGTCGCGCGACCCAATAGGTGGCGCCCTCGGCGCCATAGCGCTCCGCGTGAGGCACCTCGCGGTCGAGGGTGAACGCGTCGCCGGACCGCAGGTGCCGGACACGGCCCCCCACGGTGAGCCACATTTCACCCTGGACGACAAGCGCTCGCAGCGCGAAGGGGTGCGTGTGCGACTCCACCACCGTTCCCGGCGCCCACCGTCGTTCCACCACCTCGTCGAAGCCCTGCGCTCGCGCGTCGGCCTCGAACTCTTCGAAAGTACATGGATTCAAGATGACCCCCTGGCTATCGCGGCAGCGGTCGCCCCCGGCACGCTTGCATCGTGAGCTGCACGTGAATCGACCACTCGCAGCGGCACGCATATCGCCTTCGCGTCGACTGGGCCATTCTACGTCTGCTTTTCCCGCAGACCGTCTTACGGCCGCATTCGACCGAAGCAGTCATACACGAGGATTGCTCGCCGAGCTATCATCTGCTAGGCATCGAAAATGGCCTCGTTGTACTCAAGCCCAACCTTCGTGATGCGCTTGCCTTGTGGTACTTCCGAAATGCACCGATCACGATGACGCGCAACGTTTCGAATTGAGCGATCAAGACTTCGCGTTGTTTTCGCCGGAGCAAAGGGCCGAGAATGGCAAAACGATGCTTGACTTCGGGACGGACAATGCGAATCACCCTGACCTGCTTTTGTGTTGTCTTCATACCGGTCAGCGTGAGCGCGCAGTCGGGTATGAGTCGAACTGAGGCAGCACAGCTCTATTCGGCGGCGGGATTCCCGATACGGAACGATCAACCCGTCAATCGCTGCGGAAAGCCCGCGAAGCCCCGCGTCACCTTCGTGGACATCAACGGAGACAAGCGGCCCGAGGCGCTTTTCGTCGACGCGGACGCTGCCTGCTACGAGGGATCCGGCCGCTATTTTGCGGTGCTCACTAAAGAAGGCCCGAATTGGCGATCCGTCATCAACGGCAACGGATCGATCCAGGCTCTGTCGAGTAAGACAGTCGGGTGGCTGGACATGCGCGTCACCGATTCCAGCTGCGTTCGGGATCACCGCTTTGATGGCCGGACCTACAAGGCTGCAACGAGTTGCTCGGGGCAGCCCGTCGCAACCCCACCTCAGGCCGCCCAGCCCGTACCGGGTTCCCCTCCCGACAAGACTGCTGTCACGACGCTGCAGCCTGCCGACGAGGCCGCGGCGTTCAAGGCAGCCGGCTTCACGAAGCGCGGTGACGCGTGGCGAAGCGCCTGCAACGATCCTGGCACCGCCACCTATTCACCCGGGGTCATCGACAACGTGGCTGACCTGAATGGCGACGGGTTGCCGGAGGCCATCCTCACAGAGGGTGGAACATTTTGTTATGGAAATACCGGCCAGGGATACTGGCTGGTCAGCAAGCTCGCCAACGGCAGCTGGAGACTGATGACCAATGGCACGGGCATTCCCGAGTTTCTCAAGACCAAGGGGGCCGACGGTTGGCCCGACGTGAGCATTGGTGGCCCCGGTTTCTGTTTCCCGGTCGAACGCTGGAATGGCCGGGAATACAAGGTCCAGCGTTGGGAATACGAAGGGAAGGCTTGCAAGCCGCCACGGTAATGTTGGTGTCGCGTGGTTTGAACTCCACTGCACGCATTGCGGGCCTTGCCCAATCGGTGTGCGCGACGGGTCGGGGTCGTTCCTAGGGAGCTGCGGCTATCCGCAAAGGGTCGACTGAGGCCTGTCGTTCATCCCGAATGCAGGCGCTCGCCGTAACGTCTGCTAACGGGAAGCACCATCGGCAGTCGTCGGACAACTGCGGCCGTCATGCGCGAGGCGCCGGCGTTCTTTCAGCTGACGCGGTTAGGGCGGACATCGATCTAGGTCCGACCCGATTCAGATCGTCACGCGCCGCGTGATCCAGCCGACGCGGCACGAGCCAACGCGCAGCTCCAGCGTGCCGCTGCCGCGCACGACCCACGACACGGTCTTCGCGCCGGTCGTGCCGCGGCCGTAAGCGTAGTAGATCGCGCCCGCGCCGCTGAACAGCCCGCGTCCCCAGCCGTCGAGATGACCGATCGCGACGTGCGCGTGCGCCGGATCAGTAAGCGCGCAACCCTCGCCGCGCGCGTCCGCCCACAGCGGCTCGTTGTGCGTCAGGTCCTTCGCCGACGCGAGGAAGCCGGTGGGCAAGTAGCCGCGATTCTCGACGGTGACGGTCACCCGGGTGAGCCCGGAATCCAGCGCCGAGGTCTCGACGGCGTCGACAACGACGGCCGGCGCGAGCGACGCCACGCGCAGGTAGTGCGCGGCCTGCGTGCGACAGACGTTCGGCATTTCCTCCGGCGGCGGGTTCCACAGGCCAACACGCGGATCGATGCCGCCGACCTCGACCTCGCCCAACTGCGGATGCGTGACCTTGCGCCACGGCCGGATCGAGCGGCCGGCGTTCTTGTCGCGGTCCCACGCGCCGATCTTCAGCATGTCGTCGCGCGTCAAGTGCGTGTAGTTGTCGACGAAGCGCTTCTTGCGTTCGAGCCCCGCTTGCTTGAACAGGTCCCACAGCTCGACGACGTAGCCGATCGCGCCGCGCTGGTTGTACGCGTAGTCGGTGAGGTCGCCGTGCAGCGGCGTGTCCGGCTCGTAGAGGAACTCCTCGCAGCCCGACACCATCGGATAGCCGGTCAGCTCCTCGGCCCACGCGCCGAGTTGGCGGAAGAGCGCGAGGTCCTCGGGATTCATCTTCGTGTCGGGCTTGTCGCCGAGGGGGCGGATGAACACGCCGCCGAACGTGTGCAGGTTGAGCCAGAGAAAGATTTCCGGGTGCGTCGTGGCGAACTCGACGACGGACCGCGATTCCATCTCGGACAGCGGGAACGCACCCGCGCCCTCCTGCTTGGAATCCGGCGCCCAGAAGTACGGGAAGTTGCGATTGAGGTCGGTCTGGTTGTCGGAGAGGAAATACGGCGACGGCACGTTGTGGCCGTCAAAGTTCTCGATCACGCCTTCGGGATAGACCTTGTAGTACGGTGGCGGATCGTCGATCGTTCGCGGCAGCAGGAGTCCCGGAATCTGCGACGACTCGACCATCTCGCCGCCCTCGTCGGCCACGCGCATCGACAGCGCCAGACCGTCGCCGTCCACGTCCTCGCCGCGCCAGTACGCGTGCGCACGCGCCGGACGCTCGTCGCGCGGCACCGAGCGCACGTAACGACCCTTGGTCAGCACTGTCTCCGCGCCGTCGGGCGACATGCGCGGCAGCACGAAGAAGCGGACCTCGCGCACGCGCGCTGCCGCCACGTCGGAGAGCACGGCGACGGCCGGCTTCGCGTCGCCATCCAGATGCAGGCGCAGCACGTCCTCGGCAATCGCGAGCGCGACGCTCGAGCCAGCGAGCTCGCTCGCGTGCATGTTGCCGTCGACCCACGCGCTCGGCCGTGCACGATCGGGCTCCGACCCCAGCGTGAGGAGCCAGAGGTCGCGGCCTTCGGGCGTTCGCCCGAGCGACGTGACGCGGCATACGTCCGGGAAGGCGTCGGCCCATCCCCGCACCTGCCGGGTCAGCTCGTCGTAGGACAGGGGCCGTTCGCGGAAGCCGAGCGACAACTCTTCGAGGCGTTTCGTGGCGGAATCGGTCATGGTGACCGCGATGGTAGCAAACGCGCCGCGGTGCCGATCACAGCGCGTTGCCGAATTTCCGGCACAACCCGTAATTGCTTGGCGACTCCTCGCCGCACGCGTTGCACCTGACGCTCCCGCCGCGCGCCGCTTCGACCTCCATCGTCCGGAGCACGAGCCTCGCGCGCTGGCGGTCGCGGTGATCCGATGATGGCTCGTTACACGTTAATCGCAGGATTCGCGCTGCTCGCCGTGTTCGCCGCGCAACCTGGTTCGTTCAACGTCGGCGTGGCGGAGACGCGACCGTCTGGTCAGGTCGAGAAGCGCCTGTCGTAAGTTGGACCCCTCGCGGCCAGGGCCAGTCCTACGCGTCTCCCACGAGCGGACGCTCGTGATGTCGTCGGCTCACCGAGGTGGGCGAGGATGTAGCGTACCTTGGGTGCCTCGGTGATGACGGCGATGATGCGCTTCGCTCCGGCACCCTTGCGGCACAGCAAGGGGAGTTGCCGCTTCGGCGGCCGGGTTTCATGATATGGGGTCCCTGACGCTCGCCGACGGCTCGATCGTGGCGAGCGGGAATCCGCGGACGATCCAACCACAAGGAGGGAACGCGATGACAGCCTTCAATGTCGTGCGCTTCAGGGTCAAGCCGGGGCGCGAAGAAGAGTTCCTCGAAGCCCACCGCAGGTCCCGCGCGGACTTCGCCGGCTTCAAGCGCTTTGTGATGATCAAGACCGGCGACCGGGCCTACTGCGTCATCGGCGAGTGGGACAGCTTCCAAAGCCTCGCCGCCGCGCGTCCGACGATGATTGCATTGCTCGACACCTTTCGTGACACGCTGGAAGACCTGGGGGGCGGGCTCGGCGTGACCGACCCCATCTCGGGTGAGGTCATCCTCGAAATCTAGCCCGTCGGCATAGGCCGTCGCACGAATTGTCGGCGTGTAGATCGTCGGGCGTTCCCGCTCCGACTGTCGCATTGCGGCCACGAGCGGTTGTGGCGCATCGCACTTCATAGAGCATCCATTGACCGGTGTTTGCCGGCCGGCTGCGCCGTCATGCGCGAGCCACGGGCATGCCGGCGCACGCCGTTCACCCTGGAAGAACGGCCCCATGGCGACACCCGACTACCCCGTGTCCCCGTCGGCCCGGTCGCATCAGTCCGCGATAGGTTGCCTCCGCCAGCGCATCGTAGGGTTGGATTTTCTATCCTTACGAGCGGGCGCAGAATCGACTTCGGGGCGCTAGACCTTGACATCGCCTTCAGTTGGACGATGCTAGTCGCCCCGACCGTTCCGGTTGGAGCCATGCCGCGAAGGGAGTGCCCTATTTCGTTCTCAGGAGGAGCTGACCATGCTGGAAGCCTTGCGCCCGGATCCGACCTTTCACGCCTCGCCGCGCCTGGCGATGGAAGCCGAAGCAGAACATATCGCGTACACGGCGTTGCTGTCGCCCGACCGGTCGCGGCCCGATGCGCTGGCCGTGGTCGATGTGGATCCGAAGTCGAAGACCTGCGGCTCGGTGCTGTACCGGCTCGACATGCCCAATCGCGGCGACGAGTTCCATCACTTCGGCTGGAACGCCTGCAGTTCGGCGCTGTCGCCGCTGTCGGGGCACGCGTTCCTGCAACGGCGCTACCTGATCATTCCGGGCATCCGCTCGTCGCGCATCTACGTCGTCGACACCCAGCCGGATCCGACCAGGCCGAAGCTCATCAAGACGATCGAGCCTGAGGAGGTGCTGCGCAAGACCGGCTATTCGCGCCCGCACACCGTGCATTGTGGGCCCGAAGGCATCTACATCAGCACGCTGGGCGGCGGCGGCAAGGACGGCACTCAGGGGCCGCCGGGGGTGTTCATCATGGATTGCGAGACCTTCGAGATTCGCGGGCGCTGGGAGATCGACCGCGGCCCGCAGAAGCTGCATTACGATTTCTGGTGGAATCTGCCGCGCGACTACATGGTGACCAGCGAATGGGGGTTGCCACCGCAGTTCGAAAACGGAATCGTCGCTGAGGACCTGCTGGCCAACAAGTATGGCCACTCGGTGCATTTCTGGGACCTGCGCGATCGCAAGCACGTTCAGGCCATCGACCTTGGCGCCAATCATCAGATGGCACTCGAGATTCGCCCGGCGCACGATCCCACGCGCGAATACGGTTTCCTCGGCGTGGTGGTCGACACCACCAATCTGGAAGGATCGATCTGGACCTGGTATCGCGAGGGCGGCAAGTTCAACATCCGGAAGACCGCCACCATCCCGCCGGAGCCGGCCGATGCGGCGAAGCTTCCCGCTCTGCTGAAGGGCTTCGGTGCGGTGCCGCCGCTGATCAGCGACATCGACCTCTCGCTGGACGATCGTTTCCTCTACGTCGCCTGCTGGGGCACGGGCGAGCTGAGGCAGTACGACGTGACCGACCCGATGAAGCCGACGCTTGCCGGCAGCGTGCGCATCGGCGGGATCGCCCAACATGCGCAGCACCCGAGCGGCCGCCCGTTCGGCGGCGGCCCGCAGATGACCGAAATCAGCCGCGACGGCAAGCGCGTCTACTTCACCAACTCGCTGTACAGCACCTGGGACACGCAGTTCTATCCCGACGGCGTGCCCGGCGTGCAGGTGATGTGCAACGTGGACGCGAACGGCGGCATCAAGCTCGACCCGGCGTTCTATGTCGACTTCGGGCCGGATTTCGGGGCGCACCAGATCCGCCTGCAGGGCGGCGACTGTTCGACCGATTCGTTCTGCTACCCCTCGGCTTGAGCCCGACCGCGGCGCTCTGGCTCACGATCGTCGCCATCGGGCTTTATCACGGGCTCAACCCGGCGATGGGGTGGCCGCTCGCCGTGGCTAACGGCATGGCGGCACGGCGCACCCGCGCCGTGTTCGCCACGGTATTGCCGCTGGGCGGCGGGCATTTCGCGGCGATGGCGGTCGTGCTGGTGCCGTTCGCGTGGCTGAGCTGGTACGTCGAATGGAGCCGCCCGATCCGCATCGGCGCGGGCGCGCTGGTGCTGCTGTTCGGTATCTTCAAGCTGATCAAACGGCGGCATCCACGCGCGCTGGCGCGAATTCGCCCGACGCGCCTCGCGTGGTGGTCGTTCCTGATGGCGACCGCGCACGGGGCGGGGCTGATGCTGCTGCCGTTCATGCTGGGCCTGTGTGTCACGGCGCCGACCGCCGCCGACGCGACCGATGCCGCGGGGCTGCTCGAGCTGGGCCACTCGACGGTCATGAACTATCTGGCGCGATCCAACGTCGCCGTCGCCGTTTCCGTGGCAGCCGTGCACACGCTGGCAATGATGCTCGCCGGCCTTGGGATGGCCTGGGTCGTGTATCGCCATCTCGGGCTGCGTTTCCTGCGACGCGCCTGGCTCAATCTCGACGTGGTGTGGGGCGTGAGCCTGATCAGCGCCGGCGCCGCGGGCGCGGGGATGGCGATCTGACGACGGCGGTCGCAAGCGCGCGCGGAGCACAGCCGCGCCCCGAATGAACACGGCTAGCTCGAAATGCTAACCAGAGCCGCTGGCGTGAAGGAGAAGGCGTGAACTCGACGGATGCCAGACGCACGGAGACCGTGGCCTAACCGCCGCTTCAACACGGTGGTCGGTCATGCGAGTCGACCCCGTCGGTATCCCCCGAAGGTCGCGCGTTTCAAGACTGGCGCGCCAAGTCTTAGATTATTGGGGTGGCTGATGGGACTCGAACCCACGACAACCGGAATCACAATCCGGGACTCTACCAGCTGAGCTACAGCCACCACCGACGACGCCCGCGGCAACGATGATCGCCATCCCGTTTCGGGTGGAACGACACGATCACCGCGCGCATCGGAAAACTCTGGCGCGCCCGACAGGACTCGAACCTGTTACCGCCGGCTTAGAAGGCCGGTGCTCTATCCAGATGAGCTACGGGCGCCCTGTCGGAACCGCGGAAAACGCCCGGCGGCCAGGCCGCAATGCTGCCTGCTCGCCACTGTGATCTGGTGCTGCGTGGACTGCAGGCCGGGACGTGAATTCTAGCCGATTTGGGGCAGCCGGGACAGCCCCGGCGTCATGCGCGAGCCGCAGGTTCCCGGCTCGGCGCCGGACCGCGCCGGGCCGGCCCGACGAGCGCATCGATCTCGGCGTCCTTCTCGCGCCAGATCTCCTGCAGCCAATGCTGGAAGGACTTGCGAAACTTGGGATCCCGGGCGTAATCGCCGGCGAGGAACTCGCGTGGAATCGCCAGTCGGCGCGCGCGGACGACGACCTCCGGTACCTCGCCGCGAAGGAACTGCCAGAACGTCGGCGCGCCGTCCGGATAGACAATCGTGACGTCGAGCAGCGAGTCGAACTTGCTCCCGAGCACGCCGAGCGTCAGCGCCAGCGCACCCGCCTTCGGCTTCAGCAGATGCCGATACGGCGAGCGCTGGGCCCGGTGCTTTGCGCGCGTGAAGCGCGTGCCCTCGGCGAAGTTCATCACGCTGGTCGGCACCAGCGCGAACTTCTCGCACGCCCGTCGGGTCGCTTCGAGGTCGTCGAAGCGCTTCTCCGGATGCGACTTGAGATAGGCATCGGAATGTCGACGCATGAACGGGAAGTCGAGTGCCCACCAGGCGAGGCCGATCACGGGCACGTAGATCAGTTGCTGCTTGAGAAAGAACTTCAGCAACGGAATGCGCCGGTTGAGCAGATGCTGGAGCACAAGGATATCGACCCACGTCTGATGGTTGCAGTTGACCATGTACCAGCCCCGATGGGCGAGACCGTCGAAGCCGGCGACGTCCCATTTCGTGCGCTGGGTCAGCCGCATCCAGCCGCTGTTGCACCTGACCCAGAGCGTGGCGATCGCGTTCAGCGCCTGGTCGAGCGTGGCGCGAACCGGCTTTGCCGGTACGACGAGCTTGACGAGCGCGAGGGCAAGGACCAGCGTGGTCCAGAAAAGCGTATTGACCGTCAGCAGCGACGCGGCGATGGCGCCTCGTGCGAAGGGAGGAAGAAATCGGAGCATGGTTTCGGCAAGGCTCAGGGACGGGTCGGCCCGACTGCGGGCGGTGATGCATTACGCGATGATGCGCCGACCGGACGCGGACCGGCGCAATGCTCTCAAGATCGCAATCGTCCAAGGCACGTCTGGAAGCGACTCTCGACGCGGGTGGCGAACCAGTCCGTCGTGAGCTTGCGGGTAATTTTTGGGCTTTGCAGCAGGATGTGCGGGAGCACCGCCCTGGGCGCGGGCTTGCCACTGAGGTCGTCGGCGAGCGCGAATACGCGTCGGTAAAGCCGGGTCTGTTCGAAGTCCGCGTCCTTGCCGCGCTCCAGGTCACGACGTATGTCGTCGTTGCTCAGGTCCAATCGCCGGGCCAGCACGCGCGTCGCGAGCTCCGTGCTCCCGGGCTCGCGCACGGGGAGCTTCTGTTCGTAGCGCAGCAGATCGCCATCGAGCGCGAGCGGAATTCCGGTCGCCTGGGTTACGGCGCTCTGGAACGCCGCGTTGCGACTCGCATATTGGCCCGCATTGAAATCGGCGAACCGGTAGACGTGGCGATCGTAGGGCGCGGGGTAATCGAGAAGATGCGCGATGCCGAAATAGACGCCGCCGCGGCGGGTGAAGACCTCGTGGCGTATCGATCCGGAGACGGGGTACGGGTACGGTCTCGTCGCCGCGTAGGCCTGTGCGAATGCGACGCTGACCTGCATGGGACCGCCGGTTCGCACCGGATTGCTGTCGGCCAGAAAGGACTTGCCGAGCGGAACCATGTCGATGAAGTCCTCGAAGATCTCGCTCAGTTGAAGCTCCGTCCTGACCGCATCCAATCGCTCGCTGTAGCTCCTGCCGTTGGAGGACGGCAAAGCGAGCGCCGCGTCGAGAACGAGTCTGGGAACACCGGCGCGCTCCCGCCGTCGATCGATCTCCTTCCATGCGATGCTCGACAGTCCCGGTACCGGGGGATCGACCCGGAATCCGGACTCCTGCTCGGTGATCGCCACTGCGGCACAGATGTTCTCGACGGTCGGCGGGATACCCAGCGTGGCGATCGCTGCGTAGATATCGGTCGCCCAGCCGGTGCGCGCCGCGATACCCTCGGGAAGCAGTCGCCCCGTCAACGCGCGACCTTCCGCCACGCTCATCGGCGGAGCGTGCGGCAGGCGCGACCCGTCCTCAGTCGTCGCACATCCGGCCAGCGCGACGAGGACCGCGATCAGAAGCGGCCCTGCGGCCCTCGAGTACATGGGTGCGTGCCGTGGTGAGCCGTCGCGTCGAGGCGAGCTCGATCCAGGACCGGGCCCGTCATTGCAGTGGGGAGAATGCGACCGGCGCCGGCGCAAGACGATCTGGTCGGGGTGAGAGGATTTGAACCTCCGACATCTTGCTCCCAAAGCAAGCGCGCTACCGGGCTGCGCTACACCCCGAAAAAACGAATTGTGACATATCGCGCGCAGCCGGCCGGGGCGCCGGGCACGAGCGCGCGTCGTCAGCGCGCCTGCGCCTCGAAACCGGCGCCGACGATGGCCGCGACGATCGCCGTCGGGTCGACCGTCGCGCCGTCATACGCGACGGTTGCGGTCGCCCGTTCAAGCGAAACGTCGACGCTGGACACACCGGGCACCGTCTTGACGGCGCCGGTGACGCTGCGCACGCAGCCCTGACAGCTCATGCCCTGGACCGAGAATTCCTTGGTGACGGTCGCACTCATGAAACATGCTCCTTGACGTTTGGTTGGGTCGGCACCGCCGGCCGGGAAGCCGCGGCCCGTGGCGGCTCGTGCACGGCGCCGGAGTCGTGCCGCGGCCGCCAGCGCTTCAGCAGCAACGCGTTGCCGACGACGGACACGGAGCTCGCCGCCATCGCCGCGCCGGCGACGACCGGCGAGAGCAGACCGAAAGCGGCCAGCGGGATTCCGAGCACGTTGTAGACGAACGCGAAAAAGAGGTTCTGCCGGATCTTGGACAGCGTCGCGCGCGAAAGGTCGATCGCGGAGGCCACCGCGGCCAGATCGTTGCGCAGCAGCGTCACGTCGGCAGCAGACAGTGCACTGCCCGAGCCGGCGCCCATCGCGAAGGACACGTCGGCCTGCGCGAGTGCCGGCGCGTCGTTCACGCCGTCGCCGACCATGCCGACGACCACACCGCGCTTCTGCAACTCGACAATCGCGGCACGCTTGTCCTGTGGCAACTGTTCGGCACGCCAGTCGTCGATGCCGGCCGCCTTCGCGGCGGCGGCGGCGGCACCCGGGTGATCGCCGGTCAGCATCGTCACCACGACGTTTTCGGCCTTCAGTGCGCCGACGGCCGCCGCCGCGCCCGGACGCAGCGCGTCGGCAAGGGTGATCCAGCCCACCAGCGTCGGCCCTTCGGCGACGCCGACGACGGTGTTGCCTTCCCGGCGCACCGCATCGAGAGCCGCGGGATCGAAGGCGACGCCGTTCTCCTTCAGGAACGCCGGCGATCCGAGGCGAACGGTCTGACGCCCGTTCTCGCCGACCACGCCACGGCCCGGATGCACGCGCACGTTGCTGACGGGCACGGCGACGACGTCGAACGCCGCGGCGCGCGCAAGGATGGCCTTGGCCAGCGGGTGCGTCGCGCCATGCTCGAGGCTCGCGGCGAGCAGCAGAAGCTCGCTTTGCGTGAACCCGGCGGCCGGATGCTGGCCGATCACGACCGGCGCTCCCGCCGTCAAGGTGCCGGTCTTGTCGACGACGAGCGCACCGATCTTCTCCGCGCGCTCGAGCGCTTCGGCATTCTTGATCAGGATTCCCGCCTGCGCGCCGCGTCCGACTCCGACCATCAGCGCCGTCGGTGTGGCGAGCCCGAGAGCGCACGGGCAGGCGATCACCAGCACCGCCGTCGCGCGCATCAGCGCTGCCGCCCAGTCCCCGAGCACGAGCCCGGTCCCGACCAGCGTGATCAGAGCAAGGACCAGGACCACCGGAACGAACACGCCGGAGACTTTGTCGGCCAGGCGCTGAACCGGCGCCTTCGACCCCTGCGCCGCGGCGACCTGGCGGACGATGCCGGCGAGCAGCGTCGACTGACCGACCGCGGTCGCCTTGCAGCGCAGCGGGCCGAGCTCGTTGACGGTGCCCGCGAGCACCCGGTCGCCGGTGGTCTTCGGCACCGGCTCGCTCTCGCCGGTCAGCATCGCCTCGTTGGCCGCCGATTCGCCTGACAACACGAGTCCGTCGACGGGCACGCTGTCGCCGGCGCGAACGACGAACACGTTCCCGGAACGCAGCTGCGCGAGCGGGACCTCCTTCAGCTCGCCCTCCTTCTCCACCAGCACCGTCGGTGGGCGCAGCTTGAGCAGGTCGCGGATCGCGGCGGCGGTGCGCAGCTTCGCCCGTCCCTCGAGGAGCTTACCGAGCAACACCAGCGTGATGACCGCGGCGCCGGCCTCGAAATAGACGTGCTGGCCCGCAATCGGAACGAGCCACACGGCGACGCTGAACAGATAGGCGGCGGTCGTGCCGAGCGCCACCAGGACGTCCATGTTGGCGGCCCCGCCGCGCAGGGCCTTCCACGCGCCTTCGTAGAATCGCGCGCCCGCGATGAACTGCACCGGCGTCGCCAGCGCGAATTGCAGCCAGATCGGCAGTTCCGTTTCGTGGCGGCCGGTGAACATGAACGCCATCTGGGCCGCGAGCGGGGCCGTGAGCAGCGCCCCGAGGGCGAACAGGCGAAGATCGTGGCGGTAGCGCCGGGCCTCGGCGCGGGCCTGCTGTTCGGGTTGCTCGAAGGGGTCGATCGCCGGCGCGGCGTCATAGCCCGCCTTGCGCACCGCGTCGATCAGCGCCTGCGGGTTGGAACGCTCGGCATCGAATTCGACGTGCGCCGACTCGGTGGCGAAATTGACCGCCGCGTGGACACCCTCGGTGCGATTGAGCACCTTCTCGATCCTCGCCGCGCACGCGGCGCAGGTCATCCCGGTCAGCTGGAGGTCGATCGCGCGGACGGTCATGGCATTCGTCAAGACGGACTATCTTCAGTGGCCAAATGCGGCCGATTCTACGCCGAACAAGCGGTCGCCCCTTGACCTGCGCTAACGCATCCGGGAAGCCCCGGACACAAGTGGGGTCGAGGAATTCCGGCCCGCGAAGAAGCTGTCGACGACCGTGATCGCGGCGTCCACATCCGCGCGCGTGACGTCGAGATGGGTGACCCAGCGCTGCTGCGTCGTTCCGGTGATCGCGACACCCGCGGCCGAAAGATGCGCCGCGAACGCCGGCGCGAGGTCTTCGGCCACCGTGACGAAGACCATATTCGTCTGCGGCGTGGCGACCACGAGCGGGCGATGGCGCGCAAGCCCCGCTGCGAGACGCGCGGCATTCTCGTGGTCTTCGGCAAGCCGCTCGACGTGATGCGCGATCGCGTAGCGGCCCGCCGCGGCGAGTATGCCCGCCTGCCGCATGCCGCCGCCCAGCATCTTGCGCCAGCGGCGCGCCGCCTTGACGAAGTCGGCGCGTCCGCAGAGCACCGAACCGACGGGGGCTCCGAGCCCCTTCGAAAGGCACACGGATACCGAATCGAATCCCTGCGCGATGGCCGCCGGCGCCACGGCCTGCTTCACGGCGGCATTCCACAAGCGGGCGCCGTCCAGGTGCATGACGAGGCTGTGCGCATCCGCGAGCTCGCGCACCGCCGCGGTGTAGCCGCGCGGTAGAACCTTGCCGCCGATCGTGTTCTCCAGCGCGATCAGACGCGTCTTGGCGAAATGCGCATCGTCGGGCTTGATGGACGCCTCGATCGCCGTCAGCGGCAGCGTGCCGTCGGCCGCATTGTCGAGCGGCTGCGGCTGCACGCTGCCCAGCACGGCGCCGCCACCGGCCTCGTAGCGGTACGTGTGCGCCTGCTGGCCGACGATGACCTCCTCGCCGCGCCCGCAGTGCGTCATCACCGCGACGAGGTTCGACTGCGTGCCCGAGGGAACGAAAAGGGCGGCGTCGAAGCCGAGCAGCGCCGCGACCTCGGCCTCGAGTGCATTGACGGAGGGGTCGTCGCCGAACACGTCATCGCCGACCGGGGCGGCCGCCATCGCCGCGCGCATCGCGGCGGTCGGGCGCGTGACGGTGTCGCTGCGGAAATCGGTCGCCATGCGCGCTCCTTTTCCGACGGGCTCAGCCTTCGGGCTTCAACTGCGGGAACAGGATGACGTCGCGGATCGACGGCGCATCGGTGAGCAGCATCACCAGCCGGTCGATGCCGATCCCCTCCCCCGCCGTGGGCGGCAGCCCATATTCCATCGCCCGGATGTAGTCGGCGTCGTAATACATGGCCTCCTCGTCGCCGGCCTCGCGCGCTTCGGCCTGGCCACGAAAGCGCGCGGCCTGATCCTCCGGGTCGTTGAGCTCGGAGAAACCGTTGGCCAGCTCGCGACCGGTGATGAAGAGCTCGAAGCGATCGGTCACCGCCGGATTCGTGTCGTTGGCGCGCGCGAGCGGCGACACGTCGGTCGGATGCGCGACGATGAAGGTCGGCTGGATGAGCTTGTCCTCGGTCGTCGCCTCGAACAGCTTCAGCTGCAGCAGGCCGAGACCGTCGGTAGTGAACACCTCGACGCCGTGCGGCGCCAGCGCGGCCTTCAGGTACCCGGGCTTCGCGAGCTCGGCGAGCGGATAGTGCGGCTGATACTTGTGGATCGCCTCGGCCATCGTCAACCGGTCGAACGGCTTGCCGAGATCGATCGTCGTGCCCTGGTAGCGCACCGTCGCGGATCCCGTGACCTTCTGCGCGACCTCGCGGAACAGCGTCTCGGTGAGGTCCATCAGGTAGTGATAGTCCTGGTAGGCCTCGTAGAACTCGAGCATCGTGAACTCCGGATTGTGCCGGGTCGAGATGCCCTCGTTCCTGAAATTGCGGTTGATCTCGAACACCTTCTCCAGTCCGCCCACCACCAGCTTCTTGAGATAGAGCTCCGGCGCGATGCGCAGGAAGAGCTCCATGTCGAGCGCGTTGTGATGCGTGACGAACGGCCGCGCCGCGGCGCCCCCGGGGATCGGGTGCATCATCGGCGTCTCGACTTCGAGATAGCCGCGCTCGACGAAGAACTCGCGCATCGCCTGGACGATCTGCGAGCGGGCGACGAACGTGCGGCGCGCGTCCGGATTGGTGATGAGGTCCACGTAGCGCTGGCGGTAGCGCTGCTCCTGGTCGGAGAGCCCGTGGAACTTCTCTGGCAGCGGCCGCAGCGCCTTGGCGAGCAGCCGGATCTCGCGCACCTTGATCGACAACTCGCCGGTCTTGGTCTTGAACAGTGTCCCGCGGGCGGCGACGAGGTCGCCCAGGTCCCAGTGCTTGAACGCGTCGAGCGCCTCGGCGCCAATCGCGTCGAGCGTCACGTAGAGCTGGATCCGCCCGCTCATGTCCTGGAGCGTCGCGAAACAGGCCTTGCCCATCACGCGCTTCAGCATCATCCGGCCGGCCACGGCAGGATCGATGGCCTGCGACTCGAGTTCGTCGTTGGTCTTCGCGCCGTGCGCGGCATGCAGGTCGGCGGCGAGCGCGTCGCGGCGAAAGTCGTTGGGAAACGCCTGCCCCTGCGCCCGCAGGCCGGCGAGCTTCGCGCGGCGCTCGGCGATGATCTGGTTCTCGTCTGCGGGCGCCACCGGCGGCGTCGCGTTCCGGTCGGACATCGTCACACTCCCTGTTTCAGGCTCGCCGCGATGAAGTCGTCGAGGTCGCCGTCGAGCACCCGCTGGGTATCGCCGACTTCGTAGTTGGTCCGCAGGTCCTTGATCCGCGACTGGTCGAGCACGTACGAGCGGATCTGGTGGCCCCAGCCGATGTCGGTCTTCGAGTCCTCGAGCTTCTGCTGCTCTTCCTGCCGCTTGCGCAGCTCGAGCTCGTAGAGCTTCGACTTCAGCATCGCCATCGCCTCGGCGCGGTTGCGGTGCTGCGAGCGGTCGTTCTGGCACTGGACGACGATGTTGGTCGGCAGATGCGTGATCCGCACCGCCGAGTCGGTCTTGTTGATGTGCTGGCCACCGGCGCCCGACGCGCGGAACGTGTCGATGCGCAGATCGGCGGGATTGATGTCGACCTCGATCGAGTCGTCGACCTCCGGGTACACGAACACGCTGGCGAACGACGTGTGCCGGCGGGCGTTGGAGTCGAACGGGCTCTTGCGCACGAGCCGGTGCACGCCGACCTCGGTGCGCAGGTACCCGAACGCATAGTCGCCGGCGACCTTGACCGACGCGCTCTTGATCCCGGCGACATCGCCGGCGGTCTCCTCGAGAAGCTCGGTCTTGTAGCCGCGGCGCTCGCAGTAGCGCAGGTACATCCGCAGCAGCATCGCCGCCCAGTCCTGCGCCTCCGTGCCGCCGGATCCGGCCTGGATGTCGATGAAGCAGGGCGACGGATCCATCGGATTGTGGAACATCCGGCGGAATTCGAGATCGGCGACCCCTTTCTCGATCGCGGCGACGTCGGCGGCGACCGACTCGATCGTCGCATCGTCGTTGTCCCCGCGAGCGAGTTCGAACAGCTCGCCGCTGTCGCGGATGCCGGTATCGAGCGCCGTCAGCGCATGGACGACGCCTTCGAGCGCCTTCCTTTCCTTGCCGAGCTCCTGGGCACGCTTGGGATCGTCCCAGATTTTCGGGTCCTCGAGCTCGCGCGCGACCTCCTCGAGACGCACCGCCTTCACATCGAAGTCAAAGATACCTCCGGAGGTCCGCGGTGCGGTCCTTGAGGCTGGCGAGGTGTCCGGCGATCTGATTGAGTCGTTCGGCTTCCATGATCTTGCGGTCCTTGCGGGCAAACTGAAATTATAGCCGAATCAACGCCTAAGCCCTTGCGCAAGGGTGGTTTTTTGCCCTGCGCCGCTTGGGCCGCGTCCGCCTTTCGCCTATCATGGTGCCTTTTCCGCGCCGCGCGTCCCGCGGCGCCCGCCCGGAGAATCCGATGCCCACTTTTTTCGTCAACAAGGAGCGCGTCGACATCAGTGCGAGCGTGCCCGGCGACACGCCGCTGTTGTGGATCCTGCGTGACAGCCTGAACCTGACCGGCACCAAGTACGGCTGCGGGATGGCGCTTTGCGGCGCGTGTACGGTCCACGTCGAGGGACAGCCGGTTCGCGCGTGCCAGACGCCGCTGTCGTCGATCAAGACCGGCGCCGAGATCACGACGATCGAGGGCCTGAAAACGAAGGAAGGCCTCGCGGTGCAGGCGGCGTGGGAGAAGCTCGACGTTCCGCAATGCGGCTACTGCCAGTCGGGCCAGGTGATGGCCGCGTCCGCGCTGCTCGCCAAGAAGAAGAAACCGACCGACGCCGACATCGATGCGGCGATGAACGGCAACCTGTGCCGCTGCGCGACGTACCAGCGCATCCGTGCGGCGATCAAGGAAGCGTCGAAGACGCTCGGCTGAGGAATCCGACATGCGCACCGAACGAATCGTCAGCACCGGCCGCCGCGGCTTCCTGAAGGCTTCGGCCGCCATCTCCGTCGTCGCCGGCAGCGGGCTCACCCTCGGCGTGTGGCTCCGCGAGGCATCCGCGCAAGGCGCGGCACCGGCACCCGCCGTCGACCCGTCGGCCTTCGTCCGCATCGGCCGCGACAACTCGGTCACCGTCATCGCCAAGCACCTGGAGATGGGCCAGGGCACCTACACCGGGCTCGCGACGATCGTCGCCGAGGAGCTCGACGCCGCCTGGGACCAGGTCAAGGTCGAGGGCGCGCCGGCGGATGCCCAGCGGTACAACAACCTGTTCTGGGGTCCGGCGCAGGGCACCGGCGGCTCGACGGCAATCGCCAATTCCTGGGAACAGTTGCGCAACGTCGGCGCGGCCGCGCGCGCGATGCTCGTTGCCGCGGCGGCGAAGCAGTGGAACATCCCGGCGGCGTCGATCACGGTGAAGAACGGAGTGGTCAGCGGCGGCGGGAAGAAAGCAACGTTCGGCGAGCTCGCCGATGCCGCTGCGGCGCAGCCGGTACCCGCTGACATCCGGCTGAAGGACCCGAAGGACTTCGTCCTCATCGGCAAGCACGTGCCGCGCAAGGACTCGCGCGCCAAGTCCAGCGGGACCGCTCAATTCACCGCCGACGTGAGGCTGCCGGACATGCTCACGGCCGTCGTCGCCCATCCACCGAGACTCGGCGCCAGGGTGAAGGGCTTCGACACGAACAGCGTGTCGGGCGTGCCAGGCATCCGCTACGTGGTCGAGGTGCCGAACGGCGTGGCCATCGTCGCGACCAGTTTCTGGGCGGCGAAGAAGGGTCGCGATGCGCTCAAGATCGAGTGGGACGAGACGACGGCGATCAAGTTCTCGTCCTCCGACATCCTCGCCGAATACAAGGCGCTGGCGGCGAAGCCCGGCATCGTGGCGCGCAATGACGGCGACGCGGCGGCGGCGATGGGCGGCGCCGCGAAGACGCTCGAAGCGGCCTACGAGTTCCCGTACCTCGCACACGCGGCGATGGAGCCGATGGACTGCGTGGTCAAGCTTGGCAAAGACACCTGCGAAGTCTGGAACGGCGAGCAGTTCCAGACCGGCGACCAGTTCGCCATCGCGAAGACGGTCGGCCTGAAGCCCGAGCAGGTGAAGATCAACATGCTCTTTGCCGGCGGCAGTTTCGGCCGCCGCGCCAATCCCGCGGGCGACTACGTCGTCGAGGCGGCGTCGATCGCCAAGGGGCTGGCGGCCGGAGGGAAGTACGACATCCCGGTGAAGCTCGTGTGGACGCGCGAAGACGACATGAAGGCCGGCTACTATCGCCCGGCGTACTACCACACGCTGAAGGCGGGACTGGATGCGGCAGGCAAGATCGTCGCCTGGCAGCACCGGATCGTCGGCCAGTCCATCGTGGCCGGGACGGCGTTCGAGGGGGGAATGGTCAAGAACGGCATCGACGCCACCTCGGTCGAGGGCGCGTCGACGCTGCCTTATGCGATCCCGAATCTCGCCGTCGACCTGCACTCGCCGACGGTCGGCGTGCCGGTGCTCTGGTGGCGCAGCGTCGGCTCCACGCACACCGCCTATTCGACCGAGACCTTCGTCGACGAGCTCGCCCAGGCGGCCGGCAAGGATCCGGTGGAGTTCCGGCGGGCGATGCTGGCGAAGCACCCGCGCCACCTCGGCGTGCTCGAGCTCGCGGCAAAGGAGGCCGGCTGGACGAAGCCGCTCGCGGCGGGGAAGGCAGGCGAGAAGCGCGGCCGCGGGATCGCCGTCCACGAGTCGTTCAACACGTTCGTCGCGCAGGTTGTCGAAGTCACGGTGAGAGGGAAGGAGTTCACCGTCGACCGCGTCGTCTGCGCCGTCGATTGCGGCATCGCGGTCAATCCCGACGTGATCCGCGCGCAGATGGAGGGCGGCATCGGCTTCGGCCTGTCGGCGGCGCTGTACGGGAAGATCACGCTGGCCAACGGCGCGGTCGAACAGTCGAACTTCCACGATTACCCGGTGCTGCGCTTCGCCGAGATGCCGAAGGTCGAGGTGCACATCGTACCCTCGGCGGAAAAGCCCACCGGCGTCGGCGAGCCGGCCACGCCCGTGATCGCGCCGGCGCTCGCCAACGCGCTTGCCGCGGCCACCGGCAAGCGACTGCGCAATCTGCCGCTGACGCTCGCGTAGTGCCCGCGCGCGGTCCCGTGCCGGACAGCGCGCGATGACGACCGGCGCTGCGAAGGCCATGACCGTGTCGCCGTGGGCGATCGCGGCGCTGTCGTTCGCGGCCTTCGCCGCCTCGGCCTCGATGCGCGTCACCGACGCGCTGCTGCCGCGACTGGACGCCGAATTCGGCATCGGTCTCGGGACCGCCGCGCAGGTCATCACCGCGTTCGCGGTGGCCTACGGCGTCGTGCAGGTGCCTTATGGGCTCGTCGGCGATCGACTTGGCAAGTACCGAATGGTCGCGTGGGCCTGCATCGGGTCCGCGATGACCGCGGCATCCTGCGCACTGGCCGGCAGCTTCGGCATGCTGGTCGCCGCGCGCTTCGCCGCCGGCGCCACCGCGGCGGCGATCATTCCGCTGTCGATGGCCTGGATCGGCGATGCCGTTCCCTACGAGCGGCGCCAGCCCGTGCTCGCGCGCTTTCTGATCGGGCAGATCTTCGGACTCGCCGCGGGACCGTTCGTCGGCGGCGTCGCCGCGGATTACGGGGACTGGCGAGTGCCGTTCGTGGCACTGGCGATCTGGTTCTCGATCGCCGGCATCGTCCTCCTTCGCGTGCGGCGCAACGTCATCGACCGCACCATCGCCGCGCGCACGGCAGACGGCGGTGCCGCCCGCGGATTGCTGGCCGGTTTCGCCGATGTACTCCGGCGCCGCTGGGCGCGAGTCGTCGTCGTCACCGTGTTCCTCGAGGGCATCGCGCTGTTCGGCCCGTTCGCGTTCCTCGCGAGCCATCTGCATCGCGCCTACGGACTCCCGCTCTCCGCTGCCGGGGGCATCCTGATGCTCTTCGGCGCCGGTGGGCTCTTTTTCGCGTGGCAATCGCCGTACCTGGTGCGGCGGCTGCGCGAGCCGGGCCTCGCGGCCGGAGGAGGCAGCGTGCTGTGCATCGCGCTGCTCGTCATCGCCCTCGGCTCGGCGTGGTCGCTCGCGCTGGCGGGTGCGTTTCTCGCCGGCGTCGGTTTCTACATGCTGCACAACACGCTGCAGACCAACGCGACGCAGATGGCGCCGGAGCGGCGGGGCGCGGCGGTGGCGTTGTTCGCCTGCTGCTTCTTCCTCGGGCAATCGGTCGGCGTCGGTCTGGCCGGGATTGCCGTCGAACACGTTGCGACGACGTCGATCATCGCAGCCGGCGCGTTCGGGACGCTGGCGATCGGCTGGACGTTCAGCCGCCTCCTGGCGACGCACCGGGCACGTGGCTGACGTCGCGGTCATCGTCTTCGCTGCGCTTCCCGGCGAGCGCGCCGCGCGGCGATAATTGCGCGAGGCGTTCGCCTGCCCTTGTCGATCGGCCCCATGCACACGCCCGCCGGCTTCCTTCCCTCGCACGTGCTGCCCTCGACGCTGCCGTCGGGAGCGCTCGCATTCGCGTATCGCGACGCGAGGCTGGCGGTCGGCGGCACGGATGCGGCACCGACGTTGCCGACGCACGAACACCTCGCGCGCGCCGCGCTCGCCGGCCCGATCCACTACCTGGGCGAACTCGACGCGGTCCCGTGCGTTGCCATCGCCCTTGCGGACGACACGGCCGACGCCACGGCGGCCGCGGCCGGCCTGCGCTTCGCCGGGCTGCGATCGCTTTTCTTCACGCTGCCGGAACCGCTGCTGGCGATCGCGGCACGGGCGTATCAGGTCACGGAGTGGGACCGCACGCACCGCTACTGCGGACGCTGCGGGACGCCGACGCAGAACAAGCCGGGCGAGCGCGCCAAGGAATGTCCGGCCTGCGGGCTCGTCGCGTACCCGCGGATCTCGCCGGCGATGATGGTGCTGGTCACCCGGGGCCGCGAGGTGCTGCTCGCCCGGGCACACCGTTTCCCGGGCGCGATGTACAGCGCGCTCGCCGGATTCGTCGAGCCGGGCGAGACGATCGAGGACTGCATCCACCGCGAAGTGCGCGAGGAGGTCGGCATCGACGTGACCGGCATCCGCTATTTCGCGAGCCAGTCGTGGGCGTTTCCGCATTCGCTGATGATCGCCTACACGGCCGAGTACGCCGGTGGTGAGCTCAGGCCCGACGACACCGAAATTGCCGATGCGCAATGGTTCGGTCTCGATGCGCTGCCGCAGCTGCCGACGCACGTGTCGATCGCGCGCCGCCTGATCGACGCCACGGTGGCCCGTCTGCGCGCCGCGCGCTAACGCCGCAACCCCGGGGCCGCGATCGGAAGCGCTGCCGCGCGCCAGGCGAGGAACGGCGCGACCTCGACGAGCTCGGGCGCCGCCGCGCGGACCGGCAGGCCGCGCGGCGCCGTGGGTGCAGTGGGCGCCGAGGCTGCTGCTAGAATCGCGCCTTGCGCTCCCGCTCCGTTCCCGTGCGTTCCCCCTCCCCGCGCCTTCGCACTGCGTTAGCCTTTGCCTTCGCCGTCGCGTTGACGGCAGCGCTCGCGGTCTCGCCGAGGGTGCGCGCGCAGGAGACCCCGCCGACGGTCGTGCCGGCGGAACTGTCGGAGGAGGCGCGCAAGGCCTACAACCAGGGCTTGCGCGAGGCCCGCGACCTGATCGCGCGCAAGGAGCTCGCCGCCGCTGCCGCGCGCATCGACGCGCTGATCCAGACCCGGCCACGCGAGCCGCAGGCGAGGTTCCTCAAGGGCGTCGTCGAGACGGAGCGCGGCGAGACCGACGCCGCGGTCGCCACCTTTCGCGCGCTGACCGAGGACTTTCCCGAGCTGCCCGAGCCGCACAACAACCTGGCCGTCATCTACGCGCAGAAGGGCGACTACACGGGGGCGCAGACCGAGCTCGAAGCTGCGCTGTCCGCCGCACCGAACTGGTCGATCGCCCACGAGAACCTGGGCGACATCCACGCCCGTCTCGCCGCCATGCACTACGACCGCGCCGCGGCGCTCGACCGCGACAACAAGACCGCGCCCGCGAAGCTGGCGCTGGTGCGCGAGCTGCTCGCGCTGCGAACAGCCGCCGCCGGCGCGACCGCCAAACCCTGACCCATTTTCGAATCACACCCGCAGGAGACATCGATGTTGCGCCGAACCATCCTCACCTTGCTCACCGCATTTGCCGCCGCGCTCACGCAGCCCGCACTGGCCGCCAACCCGCAGGTCGAATTCGACACGACCGCCGGGAAGATCCGGGTCGAGCTCTTCCCCGACGCCGCGCCGAAGACCGTCGCGAACTTTCTCGACTACGTGAAGGCGAAGCACTACGACGGCACGCAGTTCCATCGCGTGATCGCCGGATTCATGATCCAGGGCGGGGGCTTCACGCCGGACTTCAAGCAGAAGCCCACGAAGGCCCCGATCGCGATCGAGTCCGAGGCCTCGAGCAAGGCGGGGCTCGCCAACGTCCCGGGCACGCTCGCGATGGCACGCACGGGCGACCCGAACTCGGCGACCGCGCAGTTCTTCATCAACGTCGCCGACAACAAGTTCCTGAACTTCCGCTCTGCCGATCCGCAGGGCTACGGCTACACGGTGTTCGGCAAGGTGGTCGAGGGCATGGACGTCGTCGACAAGATCGCCAAGGCTCCCACCGGCGCGGGCGGGCCGTTCCCGAAGGATGTCCCGACCGAGCAAGTCATCATCAACAAGGCCGTCGTCATCGACGCCAAGTAAGGAGTGCACATGGTCATCCTGAAGACTAACCACGGCGACATCACGCTCGAGCTGGACGCCGAAAACGCGCCGAAGACCGTCGAGAACTTCCTGCAGTACGTGCGCGACGGCCACTACGACAACACGATCTTCCACCGCGTCATCGACGGCTTCATGATCCAGGGCGGCGGCATGGAACCCGGCATGAAGCAGAAGCCGACGCGCGCGACGATCGCCAACGAGGCCGGCAACGGGCTCAAGAACAAGCGCTACACCGTCGCAATGGCGCGGACCTCCGAACCGCATTCGGCCTCGTCGCAGTTCTTCATCAACGTCGCCGACAACGATTTTCTGGATTACAAGGGTCCGAGCCCGCAGGGCTGGGGCTACTGCGTGTTCGGCAAGGTCGCCGCCGGCCAGGACGTCGTCGACAGGATCAAGAGCGTCGCCACAGGGAAGGCCGGTTTCCACGAGAACGTTCCGCGCGAGGACGTCGTCATCGTCCGCGCCGAGGAAACCAACGGCTGAGCGAGCGCGGCGGGCCGGGGCGCGTCAAACTCGTGCGGCCCGGCCATCGACCCGGTCCGGATGCGCCCCACGCTGCTCCTTTCCGATCTCCACCTGTCGCCGGCCCGGCCGGAGCTGGCGGCGGCGTTCGGCGCGTTCTGCGCCGGGCCGGCGCGCAATGCGGCCGCGGTCTACATCCTGGGCGACCTGTTCGACGCGTGGATCGGCGACGATCAGTTGCGCGAACCTCTCGCCGCCGGCGTCGCGCGCGATCTCGCCGACGTCGCGAAGTCCGGCGTCCCGCTCTGTCTCATGCGCGGCAACCGCGACTTCCTGCTCGGGCCGCGCTTCGCCGCCGCAGCCGGTGCCACCCTTCTGCCCGAAGAGACGATCGTCGATCTGGCCGGCACCCGGACGCTGCTGCTGCACGGAGACGAGCTGTGCACCGACGACGTCCGCTATCAGCGCTACCGCGCGATGACGCACGATCCTGCCTGGCAGCGCCGCGTGCTCGCGCTGCCCTACTTCGCGCGACGCGCGCTCGCCGCGTGGCTGCGCCGCAAGAGTCGCGCGGCAACGGCGCGAAAATCGGAATCCATCCTCGACGTCAGCTTCGTCGCGGTTGAAGCCGCGTTCCGCATCGCGGGCGTCACGCGGATGATCCATGGACACACGCATCGGCCCGCCCGTCATCATCTCGTCGTCGACGGCCGCGAATGCGAGCGTCATGTGCTGGCCGACTGGTACGACCACGGCAGCTATCTCGAAGTCGATGCCGACGGCGCGCGCATGCGCGACATAGCCGCGCCCGGGAAATAGTCGACACGCGACGTTTCGGTCGGAGAAGCCGGCGCGTTCCCCCTGCCGGATGGGCTAGGTCGCGAGCGCCCGCGAAAAATCGGCGATCAGATCCTCGCCCTCCTCGATCCCGACCGACACCCGGATCAGCGAGTCGGCGATACCCATCGCCGCGCGCCGCTCCGCGCCCATCTCCCAGAAGATCGTGTGCGCGACCGGAATCGCGAGCGTTCGGTTGTCGCCGAGGTTCGACGACGAGATGACGATCGAGAGCCGGTTCAGGAAATCGAAGCAGTCGATCCCGGGTGCAAGCTCGAAGGAAAAAAGTGCGCCGCCGGCGCGGAACAGCTCGCGCGCGAGACCGTGCTGCGGGTGGCCGGGCAGGCCGGGGTAATGAACCGCCGCCACCCGCGGATGCGCGGCGAGAAACTCGGCCAGTGCCTGCGCATTCGCGCATTGGCGCTCCAACCGCAGCGCGAGCGTCTCGCTGCCGACGGCGATGTGATGCGCCTGTTCGGCGGTCAGCGTGCCGCCCCAGTCGCGCAGGCCCTTCTTGCGCACCTGGGTGATGCCCCACAATGCCGGCTTCTGCGCCTTGTAGCTGTCGGCGATGTTGGGGTACCGGGTCCAGTCGAAGAGCCCGGTGTCGGTCAGGCTGCCCGCGAGCGCGTTGCCGTGCCCGCCGATGTATTTGGTGAGCGCGTTGACGACGAGGCTCGCGCCCACCAACTTGGGCCGGAACAGCCAGGGCGAGGTCATCGTGTTGTCGACGACGTAGACGATGCCGCGCGCCCGGCACAGTTCTCCGATCCGGGCGAGGTCGGCGACCTGCGTGCGCGGATTCGCGATCGTCTCGACGAACACGAGGCGCGTGGCCGGCATGAGCGCGGACGCCACGTTGCGCACGTCGGTTGCGTCGACGAACGAAACCCCGACCCCGAACGCGGCAAGTGTCCCCAGCAGGCTGTTGGTGTTGCCGAACAGGAACTGGCTCGACACGACGTGGTCGCCTGCCTTCAGCAGCGCCAGCATCGCGGCGCCGATGGCCGCCATGCCGGTGCCGAAACAGACGGTGGCGATGCCCTCTTCCATCGTCGTGACTTTCGCCTCGAGCGCCGCGGTCGTCGGATTTCCCTGACGGCCGTACGCATAGCCTTGCGCCTTGCCCTGGAACACCGCAGCGAGCTCGCGCGCGTCGCGATAGCCATAGGCGACCGACAGGTGAAGCGGCTTGTGCAGCGCACCGTGCTCGATCGGCGCGGCGCGGTCGGAATGCAGGATCGCGGTCGTGAAGCCGCGTGATTTCGGCGTTGCGTTCATGACGTCCACCCAAACAAAAAGCCCGCTCAACTTCCGCTGAACGGGCTTGGCGCATCAGAATCCGTGGCGGATCGTGGCGCTTCGGGCCTCGCTTTAGCGGTACTTGTAAAGCGCCCGCAAGCTGTGGCTCAAATCGGCGCTTGGGGAATTATGCGCCGCCACCTGCGCCGCGGTCAAACCGGCGCGGCTCGGGGGACGCGGGTCGGGGCTTCGGACACGGTCCGCTTCCGTCAACGCGCCAGCAACGACTTCAGGTTCTTGAGCCGTTCGCTGCCGGCAGCTTTCTCGCGCGCCGCTTCGTCCGCCGGCAGCGCCTCACCGGCCCAGCGGAGGTCTTCCTTCGCGAGTTCGGCGAGGAAGCGCGACGGCTGGCTATCGACCGGTTCCCCCGCGCGCCGGCGCCGACGGCAGAACGACAGATGAAGGCTGCGCTGCGCGCGGGTGATGCCGACATACATCAGGCGCCGCTCTTCCTCGACATTGCCGTTGGCGACCGCCTCGCGATGCGGGAGGATTCCCTCCTCCAGCCCGACGAGGAACACATGCGGGAACTCGAGACCTTTCGCCGCGTGGAGCGTGGACAGCCGCACCGCGTCCGGATCCGCCGCTTCCTGTCCTTCGAGCATCGTGATGAGCGCGATCGTCTGCGTGAGCTCCAGCAAGGTCTTGCGATCGGCCTCGCCCTTCGTGGTCAGCCAGTCGACGAAATCGCGCACACTCTGCCAGCGTGTCGCCGCCTGCTTCTTGTCGCAGGTCGCAAGCAGGAAATCCTCGTAGCCGATGGCGGCCACCAGCTCGTCGAGCAGGCGTCCGGCCGGCTCGCGGGGGGCGCGATGGCGCAGGCTGTTGACCAGCGTGCAGAACGCGTCGAGGATCTCCCGCTGCCGCGCCGGAATCGCCGCCGCCGCTTCGTCGGCAAACACGGCCGCGAACAGGCTCTCGTGCCGCGCCCCTCCTATCGCACCGAGCTTCTCCAGCGTCGTCGCGCCGACGCCGCGTTTGGGCGTCGTGACGGCCCGGATGAACGCGGGATCGTCGTCGTCGTTGGCGATGAGCCGCAGGTACGCGACAATGTCCTTGATCTCGGTGCGCTCGAAGTACGACTGACCGCCGGAGATGACGTACGGGATGTTCTGCTCGCGCAACTCCCGCTCGAACAGCTTCGCCTGATGGTTGCCCCGATACAGGATCGCGTAGTCGGCGAAGCGCCCGCGATGCTCGAACCGGTGTGCGGACAGACGTCGCACCACACCTTCCGCCTCCGCCTCGTCGTCGGCGGCCGGCGTCACGCGGATCGCGTCGCCGTGGGCGTGTTCGCTCCACAGTTTCTTGTCGAAGAGCTTGGCGTTGTTCGCGATCAGCGCGTTCGCCGAGCGCAGGATGCGCACCGTCGACCGGTAATTCTGCTCGAGTTTGATCACCTTCAGCGCGGGAAAATCCTGCGGCAACTGCGCGAGGTTGTCGACCGACGCACCGCGCCAGCCATAGATCGCCTGGTCGTCGTCGCCGACCGCGGTGAACGCCGCACGGTCGCCCGCGAGCAGCTTCAGCAACCGGTACTGCGCCGGATTGGTGTCCTGGTACTCGTCGACAAGGAGGTAAGCGCAGCGCTCGCGCCACTTCGCCGCCGCCTCCGCGTTGCCGGCGAGCAGCGCCACCGGAAGAGCGATCAGATCGTCGAAGTCGACTGCCTGGTACGCGCGCAACGCCTCGTCGTAGCGCCGATACGCGAACGCGGCCGCCGCCTCGTCGTCGTCACGCGCGGTCTTCGCCGCCGCCGCCGGCCCGACCAGCGCGTTCTTCCATCGGCTGATCGTCCACTGCGCGGCGCGCGCCCGGGTGCGGTCGGTGGTCGCGATCAGCTCGGCGACGATGGGCTCGATGTCGTCCGGATCCAGGATCGAGAAACCGGGCTTGAGGCCCAGCGCCGCGGCATCGCCGCGGATGATCTTCAGGCCGAGCGAATGGAACGTCGAGATCGTCAGCTCGTCGGCGAGTTCGCGCCTGCCCTGGGTGCGCAGCAGCTCGCCGACACGCTCGCGCATCTCGCGTGCCGCCTTGTTCGTGAACGTGATCGCCGCGACCTTCTTCGCGTCGTAACCGCCCTCGATCAGGTGACCGATCTTGGCCGCGATGACGCGGGTCTTGCCGCTGCCCGCGCCCGCCAGCACCAGCAGCGGGCCGTCGAGATAGCGCACGGCCTCGCGCTGCGCGGGATTCAGCGGAAACGACATCGGGAGGGAAGAAGCAGGCGGGTGCGGATGCTAAGATTCGCGGCGATTCTAGCATCGGCGGAGGCGGCAGTGCCGTGACCGCCGCCGACCACATCCCATGAGCGTCTACGCGATCGGCGACATCCAGGGCTGCCACGCCGAGTTCTGCCAGCTGCTCGACCTGATCGGCTTTTCGACGGCGAGCGACCGCCTGTGGCTCGTCGGCGACCTCGTCAACCGCGGTCCCGACTCGCTCGCCGTGCTGCGCGACGTCAAGGCGCTGGGCGATGCCGCGGTCACCGTTCTGGGCAACCACGATTTTCACTTGCTGGTGGTGGCCGCCGGGCACCGCCGCGCGCACCGAAACGACACGATCGCGCCGATCCTTGCCGCGCCGGATCGCGACGAGCTGCTCGGCTGGCTGCGGCGGCGCCCGCTCGTCGTCACGGAGGGCGACCGGTTGCTCGTCCACGCGGGTCTTCTTCCGTCGTGGACCGCCGACGAAGCGCAGGCGCTCTCGCGGGAAGTGGAGGCGATGCTCGCAAGCGAGCGCGCCGACGCTTTTCTCGCGGCACTCTACGGCGACGAGCCGCACGGCTGGCGAGATGATCTCGCCGGCTTCGACCGGTTGCGGGTGATCGTCAACGCGTGCACGCGGCTGCGCTTCTGCACTGCCGACGATGTCATGGAGTTCGGTGAAAAGTCCGGGCCCCACGCGGCGCCGGCCGGCTTCCGGCCCTGGTTCGAGCACGAGGCCCGCGCATCGGCCGGCAGCACCATCGTCTGTGGCCATTGGTCGACGCTCGAGTTGAGACTCGCGCCGAACCTGCTGATGCTCGACGCCGGCTGCCTCTGGGGAGGAACGCTGACGGCGGTCAGGCTGGAGGATCGCCGCGTGTATCAGGTTCCGAGCCGCTTGCCGGTGACGCCAAAGCCGTTCGGATAGCGGCCTCGGCGGCGCGTGTGAGCTCGCGCCGGTGGCGCGAGCGCGCCTGCAGCGGCTCGGCAAGGTGAAGCTCGACGACGAGCACCCGCTCGCCCGTCACGCGCCAGAACGATTGCATAAAGCTCGTTTCGCCGACGTAGGCGGGCGCATCGCTGTACTCGCCCGTGACCCCGCGATAGCGGATCGCGACCGGCTGCACGTGGCCCTCCGCGTCGACGATGGGTTGCAGCAGCGAGCCATGGAACGGCAGCACGTCGCGACCATCGGTCGTCGTGCCTTCCGGGAAGACGGCGACGACGTCGCCGCTGGCCAGGGCCTCCGCGGCACGCCGGTTGACCTGGTGGGTGTCGCGCCGCCGCTCGCGCTCGATGAACAGCGTACCCACACCGGCGACCAGTCTTCCCACGAGCGGCCAGCGCGCAAGCTCGGCCTTCGCGACAAACCGCGCCGGCTGCATGGTGTTCAGCACGAAGATGTCGAGCCAGGAAATGTGGTTGGCCACGATCAGCAGGTTCCCCGGAAGCCCGCCTTCGGGCAAGCCGTAGATGCGCGCCTCGACGCGAAGTATGCGCAGCAGGTGCAGGCACCACGCGCGGATCAGCCGTTGCCGGCGCGGCACACCAACCAGCGGAAACACGATCGCCGTCGTCGCCAGCGCCTGCATCACATGTGTGGTGACGCGGGCGACGCGCACAGCCCGCAATGGCAGTGGGGTGGGCCGCAAGTGCTGCTGCGAAGCGCTGGTCATTCGTGCCCCGGGTTAGTCAGGTCGCGCCGGCCGCACCGTTGCCGACATGACAGCGGCCCTGGCATGCGCGCCGCTGCCCGCGGTCATCAGTGCGCGACCCTGCCGCCGGCACGTGCCGCGGTCAGCGCGTGACGCGCGTCGTGTAGCCGTCCGAGGTGACGCGAACGCGGTCGCCGGGACGCAGTTCCGCGCCGGTACCTTCCTGGACGATCGCGACGCCGCCCAGCGCGACGCCGGAACGAACAGTCAATGTCGCTACGGGTTCCTCACCAGAGATAGGCCGCGAAGTGGTCGTAGTATAGCGTCGCGATCCGTTCCCGGTTGACGATGTGGTTCTGCCCGCCGCGCGAGGCGATCTTGATCGCGCCGAGAATGGCGGCGAGGCGCCCGGTCTTCTCCCAGTCCCAGCCGTGGGCTATGCCGTACAGGAGCCCGGCGCGGTAGGCATCGCCGCACCCGGTGGGATCCACCAGCGACTCCGGCCGGACCGCGGGCACGCTGACGAGGCTCCCACCGACATGAATTTCCGATCCGTCGCCGCCGCGGGTCACGATCAGCGCGTCGACACGCGCCGCGATCTCCGCGAGCGACAGGCCCGTACGCTCGCCCAGCAATCGCACTTCGTAATCGTTGACCGCGACGTAAGTGGCCGCATCGATCATCTCGATCAACTCCGGCCCGGAAAACAGCGGCATGCCCTGACCGGGATCGAACACGAAGGGAATCTTCGCGGCCGCAAACTGCTCGACATGGGTGCGCATGCCCTCGCGCCCGTCCGGCGCGACGATGCCGAGCGCAATGTGCTCGACGTCGTCGACCCGGTTCGCGTGCGCCTGGCCCATCGCGCCGGGATGGAAGGCGGTGATCTGATTGTCGTCGAGGTCCGTGATGATGAACGCCTGCGCCGTGAACGTGCCGGGAATCGTGCGCACGCCGTCGGCCGCCACGCCGAGCGCGGACAACCGCTCGCGATAGGGCGCACCGTCGTCGCCGATCGTTGCCATCACGACGGGCGCACCGTCGATGGCCCGCAGGTTGTACGCGATGTTCCCCGCGCAACCTCCCCACTCGCGGCGCATCTCGCCGACCGTGAACGACACCGACAGCAGATGTACCTGCTCGGGCAGGATGTGGCGAGCGAAGCGGTCCGGAAACACCATGATGGTGTCGTAGGCAAGCGAACCGCAGATCAGGGTGCGGGGAGGCATGGCGTAGGAAAGTGAGTACGGAAAGAGGTGGGCAACGGAGCCAGTTTAACCCGTCGCCCCGCCCGCGCTTCCTCACTACCTCACCACGTCACTGATTCTCCCTGCCGATCTCGCGCACGACGAACTGCTGGCGGCGGGAAACCGGAAGCGACTCGGCGACGTCGCGCAGCAGCACCTCCCAGTGCGCATCGCCCTCGTCGCCGACGCGCCGCTCGAACCCGCGGATGAAATCGCGCGCAACGAGGCAGTTGCGGTGCACGCGGACGAAGCGCGGGCCGAACTCCTCCTCGAGCCTGGTCAGCGATTCCTCGAGCAGGTACTCGCGCTGGACGGTGCGGATGGTGATGTACTTCAGTTCGGCCTTGAGGTAGACGACATCCTCGACCGGCACCAGCACGACGCGCGAGCGCTCCGTGACCGAGAGAAACCGTCGCGCGGTCGAAGGCAGCTGATCGAGCCGTGTCGCAGTGAGCGGTTTCAGACGCGGCACCTTCTGCAGCGCGGCGAGCAGGCGCTGCATCCGGATCGGCTTCATCAGATAGTCGACGGCGTTCACGTCGAACGCCTGCAGCGCGTGCTCGTGGAATGCAGTCGTGAAGATCAGCACCGGTGGCTGCGGCAGCTTGAGCAGATGGCGCGCGAGTTCGATGCCGTCCATGTCGGGCATGTGGATGTCGGTCAGAACGAGATCGGCCGCCACCGCCTGCAGGACGTCGAGCGCCTCGCGGCCGTTCGCGGCCTCGCCGACGATCGCGAGCGGAAGCACCGCCGAGCAATCGTCGAGGAGTTCACGCAGGCGCCGACGCGCAGGCGCTTCGTCGTCGACGACGAAGACGCGCAACGGAGCATCAGCCACGGAAGGCCCCTGCCCTGCCGGCGACCGTGCGCATCGTCGACCGGCGATGGGCGTCGCCGCTGTCGCCAACGGCACCCGACGGCGTTGTCTGGCTGCCGCCGGCACTCGCGGCCGAGGAGGAGGCGGTCCGATAAGGCATACGGATGTGCACCTCGTAGGCATCGGCCTTTAGCCGCGATTCGAGACCACCCTCCGCGTCGAAGTGCAACGCGAGTCGCTCGCGGACGTTTGCCAGCGCCATCTTGTTCCCGGCGTGGTGCTTGCCGCCATCCACACGGTACGGATTGCGCAGGATCGCGTGCACCTCGCCTCCTTTGCAGAAAATATTGATGGACACGACGCCGGCGGACGTGAGCGGTTCGATGCCGTGGTAGACCGCGTTCTCGAGCAGCGGCTGGAGCACGAGCGGCGGCACCAGCGCGTCCGCGGGCATGCTCTGGAGATGCCACTCGACCTGCAGCCGGTCGCCGAGCCGCAGCTTTTCCAGCGCCAGATATTGGCGGCACAACTGAACTTCGTCGGCGAGCGGCGCCAGGTCGCGGTTGTCGCGCATCAGCACGCGGAACAGGTCCGCCATGTCCTCGAGCGCTTCCTCGGCCCGTCCCGGCTCGCGGCGGATCAGCGACAGCACCGCATTGATGCTGTTGAACAGGAAATGCGGACGGATGCGCGCCTGCAGCGCCTGCAGCCGCGCCTCGGTGACCGCCGGCGATAGCGCCTTCGCCCGAAGCTGGAAGTAAAGCAGCAGCGCCGTACAGACGAGCACTGCAAGCACAAGCTGGCGCAGAAGCGCCCCCGGGGGCTGGGTGACCAAGGGATCGATGAGCGCATAGACAACGATTCCCGCGACGACGGTGACGACGGCGACCACCGCGGCCCCCGTGGCGTATGGCAAGCGGGAAAGCAGCGGCGAGATGGCGTACAGAACCGCGAGGACCACGAGAAGCTGGGGCTCGATCGCCGCCGCGAGTTCGAACCCTTCGCTCGCCACTCGATCCCAGTGGGGTTCGCGGACGAGCGCCGCGATCGCCGCCACCAGGTTGACGACCAGCAGGACGCGCAGGATCGTTCCCAGGTTGCGGAAGTCCGGCAAGGCAAGAGAGCTGGAATTTTGTCTTATAATCGCCCGCATATCGGAGGCGGCATGCAAGCTTCGTGCCGATGCCCCGATCCCCGCGCGAAACCGGGTGGCGACCAGCGAGTTCGGCTATTGTCGGCAAGGTCCGCAGGGGAGGCAAGCGGCACGTCCCACCGGCCGCGCTATTCTGTTCGATTCCACTCTTCCCCACACCGCCCGTCATGGCCGACACCAAGCCACATTCCGACACCGCCCGCGGCGGGGGATGGTCCGGCCGCTTCGCAGAGCCCGTGTCGGACATCGTCAAGCGCTATACCGCGTCCGTCGATTTCGACCGCCGGCTGGCCGAGGTCGACATTGCCGGTTCGCTGGCCCATGCGCGGATGCTGGCCGCAGTCGGCGTGCTTTCGGACGAAGACCTCGTGGCCATCGAGCGGGGAATGGTGACGATCCGGGACGAGATCGCCAACGGCGTGTTCGCCTGGTCGAGCGATTTCGAGGACGTCCACTTCAACATCGAGAAGCGGCTGACGGCCCTCGTCGGCGATGCCGGCAAGCGGCTGCACACGGCGCGCTCCCGCAATGATCAGGTTGCCACCGATATCCGGCTCTGGCTGCGAGCGGCGATCGATGTGCTTCTGGTACGGCTCGCGGCTCTTCGCGGCGCGCTGCTCGACCTCGCGGAGCGTCACGCCGACACGATCATGCCGGGATTTACCCATCTGCAGGTCGCGCAGCCGGTGACTTTCGGCCACCATCTGCTCGCCTACGAAGCGATGCTTGCGCGCGACGCCGAGCGCTTCGCGGACTGCCGCCGCCGCGTGAACCGGTTGCCGCTGGGCAGCGCGGCCCTGGCGGGCACGAGCTATCCGATCGACCGCGAGCGCGTGGCCAGGGAGCTTGGCTTCGACGGCATCGCGATGAATTCGTTGGACGCGGTGTCCGACCGGGACTTCGCGATCGAGTTCACGGCCGCCGCGGCGCTCGTGATGGTCCACCTGTCACGGTTTTCCGAGGAGTTGATCCTGTGGGTGAGCCCGCGCTTCGGGTTCGTCCGGCTTGCGGACCGGTTCTGCACCGGAAGCTCGATCATGCCGCAGAAAAAGAACCCGGACGTGCCCGAACTCGTCCGCGGGAAGACGGGTCGCGTCGTCGGCGACCTCGTCGGACTCCTCGTGCTGATGAAGGGTCAGCCCCTCGCCTACAACAAGGACAACCAGGAAGACAAAGAGCCGCTTTTCGACACCGTCGACACGCTGGCCGACACGCTGACGATCATGGCGGATCTGGTCGCCACCGGGATCACGGCCGATCCCGAGCGCATGCGGGCGGCGGCACGCGACGGATTCGCGACGGCGACGGACCTCGCCGACTATCTGGTCAAGAAGGGGCTGCCATTCCGTGATGCGCACGAGGCGGTCGCCCGGGCGGTCCGGCACGCCGAGAGCAAGGGTGTCGATCTCGCCGATTTGCCGCTCGCCGAACTCCAGTCCTTTTCCGCCCTCGTGGGTGATGATGTGTTCGCCGTGCTGACCCTCGACGGATCCGTGGCGAGCCGCGATCACCCCGGCGGAACGGCGCCGGCGCAGGTGCGAGCCGCGATCGCCATGGCGCGCGCGGCACTCGCCGCCGCCTGACGCCCCGATGGTCTCGTCGCACGACGCGTTGGGACTTGCCGCGGGCACGCTGACGACGGTTGCCTTCGTCCCGCAGGTGGCGCGCATCATCCGGCTGCGCCACGCCGACGACCTGTCGTGGTGGATGTTCGGGATCTTCGCCGCCGGAGTCGCGCTGTGGCTCTGGTATGGCATCCGGCTCGATGCCCTGCCGGTCATCCTCGCCAACGTCGTCACGCTCGCGCTCGCCGCTGACGATCCTCCTACTCAAGTGGCATTTCAGGCGGCTCGGCGACGAAAAGCGCGCGCCGCCAGTCTATGGCGCGGAACAGGAACCAGGAAAGGACGGTTGATGGCTACCAAGAAACTCGCATTCCTCGGGCTGGGCGTGATGGGGTTCCCGATGGCCGGGCACCTGGCGCGCGCCGGACATTCGGTCATCGTCTACAACCGGACGCCGGCGAAAGCGGCCAAATGGGTCGAACAGTACGGCGGTAAGAGCGCCGCGACGCCGGCCGCGGCCGCGGCCGATGCCGAGATCGTGCTGATGTGCGTTGGTAACGACGACGACGTGCGTGCGGTCGTGGCCGGAAAGGACGGCGCCCTGGCGGCGATGGCCGCGGGAACGGTACTCGTCGACCACACGACCGCCTCGGCGCAGGTCGCGCGCGATATCCACGCCGCAGCGGCGGCGAAGGGCGTCGAATTTCTCGATGCGCCGGTGTCCGGCGGTCAGGCCGGTGCGGAAAACGGCAAGCTGACGATCATGGTCGGTGGCGATGCCGCCGCGTTCGCGCGCACCGAGGACGTGCTCGCCCATTACGGACGCGCCGTGACGCTGATGGGCGCGCCGGGCAGCGGCCAGTTGACGAAGATGGTCAACCAGATCTGCATTGCCGGTCTCGTGCAGGCGCTCGCCGAGGGCATCAACTTCGCCCAGCGCGCCGGGCTCGATCCGGAGCGGGTGCTCGACGTCATCAGCAAGGGCGCGGCGCAGTCCTGGCAGATGGAGAACCGCGGCAAGACGATGGTGGCCGACAAGTTCGATTTCGGGTTTGCGGTCGACTGGATGCGCAAAGACCTCGCGATATGCCTCGCCGAGTCGCGTGCGAACGGCGCGGCGCTGCCCGTAACGGCGCTCGTCGATCAGTTCTACGCCCGCGTGCAGGCCATGGGCGGCGCCCGCTGGGACACCTCGAGCCTGATTCGCGTGCTGCGCAAGCCGAACTGATCGGCAGGCGCAACGCGTGGCCCCGGCCACCGAGCGGCGAGATGCACGGCCTCGCCGCGCGGCGCGACCGTGGACGCGCCAGTCACCGATTCGGCCTCGGGAAGGTGGTCCCGTGCCTAACCGACGGGTGCGGCGGTCTGGGGCGGCGGAACCGCATCGCCGTCGATGATCGCGATGTCGTAGGTGATCTCGGCCGTGGCGGCCAGCATGATGGTCGCCGAGCAGTACTTTTCCTTCGACAGTTTCACGGCTCGCTCGACCTGACGTCGGTCGAGGCCGCGCCCGGCCACGATGTAGCGCAGGTGAATCTTCCGGAACACCTTGGGTACCGTTTCGGCACGCTCGGCGTCGGCTTCGACGACGCAATCGGCCACCGGCTGCCGCCCCTTCTTGAGGATCAGCACGACGTCGAAGGCCGTGCATGCGGCGGCCCCCAGCAGCACGAGCTCGATCGGGCGCATGCCAAGGTTCCTTCCGCCGAACTCCGGCGCGCCGTCGATGACGACGCCGTGACCGCTTCCACTCTCGCCGACGAAGCTCGCGCCTTCGTTCCACTTCACCCTGGCTTTCAAGGCATTTCCCTTCCCGTGGCAGCGCCTGCATAAGGTGCATCATTCCCCGCGGTATCAGCGGACAGCAAGTACACACTCACGTTTTTTCGAGCCCTTCTGAGGCGGGATTTGTCCAAGTTATTGCATTGCGGGAGAACTTGCATTGTGCGTTGCAATATGAAACCATGATTCACGTCTGCGGCCCGGAAATCTCCTCCTTTTCCGACCGCCGACAATTCCACCCTTCCTCCTCCTAGGGCGGAATCCTCAGAGCGCGGCCCCAGAAAGGTCGCGCTTTTTTTGCCTGCGGCGCCCGTTGCAGAGCGCATTCGTTGCGCCGCATCAGTCCCGCGTCGGAGATGCTTGGATACCGACGCGAATCCGCACCCTCGGGATCCAAGCTCGACCGCTGAAGGCGCCACCCGCTGCGGCTGCACTGCGCCCGATGGCCCGCCTTGACCATTTAGCCAAAAATCAATTAGGATGCAAGACTTTGCTGAATCGACCCGAAACTGGAATTCCCGATGAAGACCTATTCCGCCAAGCCGCAGGACATCCAGCGGGATTGGTACGTGGTTGACGCCACGGACAAAGTCCTCGGCCGCCTCGCAAGCCAGATCGCGCTGCGTCTGCGCGGCAAGCACAAGGCCACGTTCACGCCCCACATGGACACCGGCGATTTCATCGTCGTGACCAACGTCGAAAAGCTCCGCGTCACCGGCAACAAGGCCGACGACAAGCTCTATCACCGCCATAGCGGGTACCCGGGCGGCATCTCGACGACCACTTTTTCGAAGATGCAGGCCCGGTTCCCGGGTCGTGCGCTCGAAATCGCGGTCAAGGGCATGCTGCCGAAGGGTCCGCTCGGCTACAGGATGCTGAAGAAGCTGAAGTGTTATGCCGGCGACGCGCATCCGCACTCCGCCCAGCAACCCAAACCCCTGGACATCTGACCCCATGATCGGCAACTACTACTACGGTACCGGCCGCCGCAAGAGCGCAGTCGCCCGCGTGTTCATCAAGAAGGGCACCGGCACGATCGTCGTCAACGACAAGCCGGCGGACGAGTTCTTCTCGCGGGACACCGGGCGCATGGTGATTCGCCAGCCACTCAAGCTCACCGGTCACGAGGCCACGTTCGACATCATGATCAATGTCGCCGGCGGCGGCGAATCGGGACAGGCCGGTGCGGTCCGGCACGGCATCACCCGGGCGCTGATCGACTACGACGCGGCGCTGAAGCCGACGCTGTCCAAGGCCGGCCTGGTGACGCGCGACGCGCGCGAAGTCGAGCGCAAGAAAGTCGGCCTGCACAAGGCGCGCCGTCGGAAGCAATTCTCGAAGCGCTGATCGTCCTGCGCCCCCCCGACACAAAGGCCGCCGACCCGGGCGGCCTTTGTACTTTTGGGGCCCCTGCCGCGCCCGCGCAAAATACTATCCCATTGTCATAACCTGGACAGGCGGGCAGTGCTAGAATCGTCCGCTGCTCCTGCGAGGCAGCCATGATCAAGATCGGCATTGTGGGCGGAACCGGCTACACCGGCGTCGAGCTCCTGCGGCTCCTGGCCCAGCATCCCGAGGCTGACGTACGGACCATCACGTCGCGCAAGGATGCCGGCACCCGGGTCGCCGACCTGTTTCCCAGCCTGCGCGGAAAATACGACCTTGCGTTCGTGGACCCGGCGGCAGCCGGGCTCGACCGCTGCGACCTCGTGTTCTTCGCGACACCGCACGGCGTCGCGATGGCAGCGGCGCGCGAGCTGACCGGAGCCGGCGTCCGGATCGTGGATCTGGCAGCCGACTTCCGGCTGAAGGACGCCGCGGTCTTCGAAAAGTGGTATCGGATGCCGCACACCTGCCCCGATCTTCTCGCCACGGCCGTTTACGGTCTGCCGGAGCTCAATCGCGATGCCATCCGCACGGCCCGGATCGTCGCCAATCCCGGCTGCTATCCGACCACGATGGCGCTGGGGTTTATACCCCTGCTGGAAGCCGGGATCGTCGATCCCGGCCACCTCATCGCCGACTGCAAGTCCGGCGTCTCCGGCGCCGGCCGCAAGGCCGAGATGGACCTCATCTTCTCGGAGGCGTCGGACAACTTCAAGGCGTACGGGGTCAAGGGCCACCGGCACTTGCCCGAAACGCTCGAGCAACTGGCCGCCTATAGCGCAGAGCCGGTGCGAATGGTGTTCACGCCGCATCTCGTGCCGATGATTCGCGGCATGCATTCGACGCTCTATGCCCGCCTCACGCAGGCCGATGTCGACCTGCAGGCAATCTTCGAAAGGCGCTATGCCGGCGAGGCCTTCGTCGACGTCATGCCGGCGGGATCGATGCCCGACACCCGGTCGGTGCGAGCGTCGAACATGCTGCGCATTGCCGTCCACCGGCCGGATAACGGCGATCTCGTCACGGTGCTCGTCGTGCAGGACAACCTCGTCAAGGGAGCCGCGGGACAGGCGGTCCAGAACATGAATCTGATGTTCGGGCTGCAGGAAACCACCGGCCTGGGCGCGCTGCCGGTCCTGCCCTAGGAACGCCGTGGCGCTTTCCGTTTGGTGGCGCCGGGTGCGCCAGCATTTCTCGATCGACGCGCCGCGAATGGCGGTGCGCACGCACCTGCCTTGGCCGTGGCGGGCCGTTGTCGGCGTGGTACTGCTCGCCGTGGTCGCCGGGATGTGGTGGTGGGGCTTCGACTTCGGCCAGATCTTCGGCGGTTTCAATCGCAAGGATCTCGAAGCGAAGTTGACGACGCTCGAAGGCGAATCGGCGGAGTTGCGCGCGGAAGCGGCACAGCTGCGCAGACGGAGCACCCAGCTCGAAAGCGAGCTTGCCATGACCCAGGGCGCGCAGACGACGCTCTCCAAGCAGGCGCTGGAGATGCAGAACGAGAATACGCAGCTCAAGGAGGAGCTCGTGTTCCTGCAGCAGCTTGTCGCCGACTCGAACAAGCAGGCCGGGCTGTCCATTCAGCGGCTGTCCGCCGAGCGGGAGCGCGACGACGCCTGGCACTACCGCGTGCTCGTCGTCCGCGGCGGCAACCCCGCCGCCGATTTCGACGGCCATCTTTCGATGCAGGTGGCGATCGCGCCGCCCGCGGGAACAACGTCGGCGTTCCGTCCGACCACGATCAACCTGCCCGACGAACAGCCGGAGATGGCCCCCGTCCTGAAGCTGAAGTTCAAGTATTATCAACGGCTCGAGGGCACATTCCGCGTGCCCGCCGGAGCTCAGGTGCGCTCGCTGACCGCCCGCGCCTACGAGACCGGGCAGCCAAGCCCGCGTGCGTCGCGCAGCCTTGTGCTGCCCTGAGGAGGACCCCATGTTCAAGAAGAAATCGAACGGCCCGCAGAAGCGCATCGACAGCCTGATCGGCGCCGGCACCGTGGTGACGGGGGATGTGACGTTCGCCGGTGGCCTGCGCATCGACGGCCATGTGCAGGGGAACGTCGTGGCGGCCGGCGGCGAGCCGGGCACGCTGGTGATAAGCGAGCAGGCCCGCATCGACGGCGAAATCCGTGTGTCGCACGTCGTGATCAACGGTACCGTGAACGGCCCGGTAACGGCGAACGACTACCTTGAGCTGCAAGCGAAGTCGAAGGTGGTCGGTGACGTCAGCTACCGGACACTGGAAATGCATGTCGGCGCGGTGGTCCAGGGCCGGCTCGTCCACGCTGAACCGGGATCGGCTTCGGTGGTCGAATTGAAGCGAGTCGCTGCCGATTGATGTTTGGTTCCCGCCACGGGCCGCAGCCGGCCCGGCCGCACCCCTGACCGACCCCATCGGCGGCAGGGTTGCGGCGAACGGCCGGGAGGCTGGATAATGAACACTGCCCAAGCGCAAGGAGTCTGCATGAACGCCATGACCGAAATGCCCGCCCCGCTTGTCTTCACCGACAACGCTGCGGCGAAGGTGAAAACGCTGATCGAAGAGGAAGGCAACCCGGAATTGAAGCTCCGCGTGTTCGTCACCGGCGGTGGGTGTTCGGGATTCCAGTATGGCTTCACATTCGACGAAGTCGTCAACGACGACGACACCTCGATGGTGAAGGATGGTGTGACGCTGCTGATCGATCCGATGAGCTACCAGTACCTGGTCGGCGCCGAGATCGATTACACGGAAGGGCTCGAAGGCGCGCAGTTCGTCATCAAGAACCCGAACGCCACGACGACCTGCGGCTGCGGGTCCTCGTTCTCCGCCTGACCGGGTCGCCCGGAAGGTTCGTCCACGACGCCGGCGCAGCGATGCGCCGGCGTCGGCGTTTTCCGGGGAGCACGCCCGACGCGATGCTCGCGGCGGGACCTCATGCTCAACCCCGCGCTTCCCGATGTCGCAGCCGCGTCACCCGGATCGCGATCGCCGCGGAGTCAGCGAAGCCGTTCGGAACCAGGTTGAAGCCCGGGCCCGCGAATGCTTCGGTGATGCCGAATCCGATGCCGGAGGTGGAGCCGGTGACGACCGCGGTCTTGCGGGTGATCCTGACGGAGATCCGTTATCAGCGGGGATAGATGGCACCGAGCACGCGAGGACCGCGGGCGCCGGTGACGGCGGGAAGGTTGCCGGGGCGGCCGGCGATCGCCTCGCGGGCGAGCCACGCGAACGCCAGCGCCTCGACGTCCTCGACCGCAACGCCGTGCGCGGCCGTCGTACTCACCGCACGCGGCGCGAGCTCGGTCACCAGCGCGCGCATCAACGCACCGTTGTTTGCGCCGCCGCCGCACATCAGCACTTCGACCGCGCCCGCACACTGCGCGCGTACGGCGTCGGCAATCGTGCGCGCGGTCAGCGCCAGCAGGGTCGCCTGCACGTCCGTCGCGGTGAGCCGGAATCGGGCAAGCCTCGCGTCGAGCCAGACGGCATTGAACAGGTCGCGGCCGGTGCTCTTCGGCGGCGGCAGCGCGAAGAACGGCTCGGCCAGCAGCGCAGCGAGCAACTCGGGATCCGCATGGCCCGCGGCCGCCCAGCGCCCGTCGCGATCATACGGCTCGTCTCGATGCCGTGCGCACCAGAGATCCATCAGCACGTTGCCCGGGCCGGTATCGAAGCCGCGCACACCGGCCGCCGAGGACAGGTCGGTCACGTTGGCAATGCCGCCGACGTTGACGACGGCACGAGCGATTTCGCCGCCGAACAGCGCCGCGTGGAACGCCGGTACCAGCGGCGCGCCTTGCCCTCCCGCCGCGACGTCGCGCGACCGGAAGTCAGCCACGATCGTGATCCCGGTGAGCTCGGCGATCCGCGCCGGGTTGTTGATCTGCAATGTCCAGCCCTGCTCGGGTCGGTGCCGCACGGTCTGCCCGTGCACGCCCGCGGCGGTCACGTCGCCCGGGTCGAGGCCGGCAGCCCGCAATGCGGCGCCGAGCGCGTCGGCACATACGTCGGCGAGCGCGTTCGCCGCGCGCGCGGCGCGCGCGAGTTCGTCCCCCCCTTCGATCTGCAACGCGGTCAGTTCGCCACGCAACGCCGGCGCGAATGTGCGATGGGCGGTACCCCGCAGCATGCAGGCGCGACCCGTGCCCGGTTCGAAGTCGGCCACCACGGCGTCGACGCCGTCCAGACTCGTGCCGGACATCACGCCGGCGTAGACCTCGCCGCGCACGCGCCGAGGACGCCGGCTAATCGATGCCGGCCGCGAGCGGACCCGGCAGTGCCCGCGTCAGCGACAGCCGTTCCACCGCAGGAGCGATACCTGCGACGAAGACGGCTTGCTGCGCCGCCGGCAGCGGTTCGCCGCCGGGGAGCGCCAGCGTCAGCGGATTGCGCGCTTCGTTGGCGACGCGGAACTCGTAGTGAAGATGCGGTCCGGTTGCCCATCCGGTCTGGCCAACATAGGCGATCACCTCGCCCTGGGACACGCGGGCACCTTGCTTGATCTGCGGGGCGAAGCGCGAAAGGTGCGCGTACACGGTGGAGAATGCGCCGCTGTGCTGAAGCTGGATCACCCGGCCATACCCTTCCTGGACGCCGACGAACCGGACCTTGCCGTTCCCGGTTGCACGGACCGGCGTTCCGGTCGGCGCCGCATAGTCGACGCCTCGGTGCGCCCGCCAGGTCTGCAGGATCGGATGGAAGCGCGCGTTCGAAAAGCCCGACGTGATCCGCGAGAATTCCATCGGCGAGCGCAGGAACGCCTTGCGCAGCGCCGACCCATCCTCGGCGTAATACGATTCGATGCCGTCGGCGCCGCGCCAGAGAAATGCCCGGAACGTCTTGCCGCGATTCGTGAACTCGGCGGCGACGATCCTGCCGGCGGCCACCGCGTCGCCGTCGACGTAGCGCATCTCGTAGACGACGCTGAAACGGTCGCCGCGCTGGAGATCCTTGTAGAAGTCGATGTCGCCGGAGAACACGTCGGCGAGCTGCAGCGTGACCGCGTCGGGAAGCCCCACGTCGTCCGCTGCGCCGAACAGCGACGAGCGAATTTCGCCGGCGGCGAGCTTTAGACGCACCTCGACCGGTGCAGGCGACGTTGCCGCCGTCAGTCGTTCGCCGCCACGCGCGATCGACAGCAGATCGCCGGTACCGGTGATGAAGCGCAGCTGCAGCAGACGTCCGTCGTCGTCGGTCTCGACGACCAGCGGTCGGCCGGGGCGCAGCTGATAGAGCGGCCGCGCTGCCGGGTCGGTGCGCAGGAACCCCATCGCATCGGCATCGTCGACGCCGAGCCGCGCGAGCACGCTGCCCACCGTGTCGCCGCGCTGGATCCGCTCTTCGCGCCAATAGCCGCCGGAACCGTCGTCGATCAGGTGCGCCGCCGGCGGGGGCAGCGCGCGCCGGACCTCGACCGTTGCGACCGTTTCGAGCGTGGTGTCGGGCGCGAGGCCGAATGCGGCGACGCCGGACAGCCCGAGAACGCCGACGGCAAGCCATTGAATCGGCGCGAGCGCGCCGACGGCTCGCCGGGCGGCCGCGCCGAGGCTTTGCGCTAGAATTCGAGGTTTGCGTGCGGTCATCGGTGGCCCGAGAGCGGTGGCGAGCGGCATTCTAGCAAACCCGCCGCGCCGACCCGCGGTCCCCCCTCCCACCTTCGGAATCCGACCATGAGCCTCACGATCTACGGCATGCCCGCCTCCCGCGCCTTCCGCTGCCTGTGGGCGGCACAGGAGCTCGGCCTCGCCTACGAAAACGTTCCCTACAGTTTCCTCGGTCCCGAAACGAAAGAGCCAGCGTATCTGGCCATCAATCCCAATGGAACAATTCCGGCGATCGTCGACGACGGCTTTCCGCTGTTCGAATCGCTGGCGATCAATCTCTACCTCGCCCGCAAGGCAGGCAGGCTCTGGCCGACCGGACTGCAGGCGGAGGCCCAGGTGCTGCAGTGGTCGTTCTGGGCCGCAACCGAAGTCGAACCGTGGCTCGGCGCATGGTTCTACCACACGACGTTCCTGCCGCCCGCCGAGCGCAAGGCGGACGTCGCGGCCGATGCAGCGGCCAAGCTTCCCAAGCGACTCGCGGTGCTGGAGAAGGCGCTCGCCGGGCGCGACTATCTCGTCGGCGACGCGTTCACGATCGCCGACCTCAACGTCGCCGCCGTCGCGTTCCGCGCGCCAAAGTTCGGACTCGACGCGTATCCGAACGTCAGAGCCTGGCATGCGCGCTGTTACGCGCGCGACGGCGCACGCGCCGCGATCGCGCTGCGCGAGCCGAGGAAGGCGGCGTAGCGGCATGGCCTTCGACGTCGAGCACCACCTCGCCGTGTTCCGCCGCGGCGCCGACGAACTGCTTGTGGAGAGCGAGCTCGTCGGTAAGCTCAAGCGCGGCAAGCCGCTCAAGATCAAGGAGGGTTTCGACCCGACACGGCCGGACCTGCACATCGGCCACACGGTCCAGTTCAACAAGCTGCGGCAGCTGCAGGATCTCGGTCATCACATCGTGTTCCTGATCGGCGATTTCACGGGCCTGATCGGCGACCCGACCGGGCGCAATGTCACGCGGCCCGCCCTGTCGCCGGAAGAGATTGCCGTCAATGCGAAGACCTACACGGACCAGGTGTTCCTGATCCTCGACCGCGAGAAGACGGAGGTCGCGTTCAACTCCAAGTGGCTGTCGCCGCTGGGTGCGGACGGCATGATCCGGCTCGCTGCGAAGTACACGGTCGCGCGGATGCTTGAGCGCGACGACTTCGCCAAGCGCTACGAAAGCGGACAGCCGATCGCGATCCACGAATTCCTCTACCCGCTCGCACAAGGATACGACTCGGTGGCGCTGAAGGCCGACGTCGAGCTCGGCGGCACCGACCAGAAGTTCAACCTGCTGGTCGGCCGCGAGCTGCAGCGACACTACGGGCAGGAGCCGCAATGCATTCTGACGCTGCCACTGCTCGAGGGCCTCGACGGCGTCAACAAGATGTCGAAGTCGCTCGACAACTACGTCGGCATCACCGAGGCGCCGAACGAGATGTTCGGCAAGCTGATGTCGATCTCGGATGAGCTGATGTGGCGCTACTACGAGTTGCTGTCGTTCCGGCCGCTCGCGGAGGTCGCGACGCTGAAGCGCGAATGCGCCGAGGGGCGCAATCCGCGCGACGCGAAAGTGATGCTGGCGCAGGAGATCGTCGCGCGCTTCCACTCGCAGGCGGCTGCGGAGCACGCCCTCGCCGAATTCGAATCGCGATTCAAGCAGGGTGCGCTGCCCGAGAGCATGCCGGAAGTGACGCTGGCGACGGCCGGCGCCGGACTGCCGATCGCGCAGCTGGCCAAGCAGGCCGGGATCGTCGAATCGACGTCCGAGGCATTGCGCCTCATCGCCGGGCGCGGGCTCAGGGTCGATGGCGAGGTCGTCGCCGACAAGGGGCTCGCGATCCCCGCCGGAGCCACGGTCGTCGTGCAGGCGGGGAAGCGGAAGTTCGCCCGCGTGACCGTAAAGTAGCGTGTGCGCGGAATCGGGGACCGGTGAATCTCCACGCTTCGGGCGGATCCTTCGCGCTCCGCGACCCTACTCGAGCTCGATCGCGTCGCTGATCGCGGCGATCCCCGCCTTCGCGCACGGTCTTCCTGTCGATCAAGCCATTCCCGGATTGCCTGCCGCGCCCTCGACCCGCGGCAGGTTGAGCGCGCGCGGCGCAATCGTCTTCTGCGCGCGCAGGTAGCGGGCAACCACGTCCCATATCGGTTCGCCTCCGGCGGCCTTCGCCTCCTCGGAGACTGGCGCCCAGCCGGCGACCTTGTATTTCTTCGCCGCCTCGAGCGGCTTGCCGCCCAGCGTCATCCCCGCAATGCGGCTGCCCATGTTCGCGCGCGGGTCGATGGCGTAGCGCAAACCACCGACACGCACCATGTCGCCGCCCTGCTGGTAATACGGATCCGGGTTGAACAGGTTGTCCGCGACGTCCTCCAGGATCGTCTTGATCATCTCGCCGGTCAGCTCGTTGACGGTGACATAGGGATAGGTGATCGCCGTCTGGTCCATCAGGTGCTCGAACGTGATCGTCTGCCCCGATAGCAGCGACGTGCCCCAGCGAAATCCCGGCGAGAATGCGATCTCTGCGTTCTTCTCCGTCATCAGGCCGTCGAGCAGCAGTTGGTCGAACGTGCCGTTGAAGTTGCCGCGCCGGTAGAGGAGCCCTTCAGTGACCGCGAGCTTTTCCTCGAGCTTCGCCTTGTACGGCGAGCGCAGCTTGTCGATCAACGCGCTCATCGCGGGATCGGAGGGCAGCAGATTGGAAAAGACGGGCAGCAACTTGTAGCGGAAGTCGGCGACCTTGCCGCCCTTGACGTCGAGGTCGAGCACGCCGAGGAACTTGCCGTTGCTGCCGGCGTTGGTGACGAGCGTGCGGCCGCCGCCGTTGGCGACGATCGTCGGCGCAGGGACGCCGTCATGCGTGTGACCTCCGAGGATCGCATCGATGCCGCGCACGCGCGAGGCGAGCTTCAGGTCGACGTCCATTCCGTTGTGCGACAGCAGGACGACGGCCTGCGCGCCCTTGCCGCGCGCCTCGTCGACGATCTTCTGCAGGTTCTCGTCCTGGATGCCGAACGTCCATTCGGCAACGAAGTACCGCGGGTGCGCGATCGGCGTGTACGGAAACGCCTGGCCGACGATCGCGATCGGCACGCCATTGACGGGCCGGATCGTGTACGGCGGAAACACCGGATCGCCGAAGTCGGCGGTCTTGACGTTCTGCGCGAGAAACTCGACCTTGCCGGCGAAGTCCTTGTCCACGACCTCCTTCACGCGGTCGGCGCCGAGCGTGAATTCCCAGTGCCCGGTCATCACGTCGACGCCCAGCAGCTTGCACGCGTCGACCATGTCCTGGCCCTTCGTCCACAGTGCTGTCGCCGAACCTTGCCACGTGTCGCCGCCGTCGAGCAGCAGGGCGTGCGGCCGCGATGCCTTCAGGCGCTTGACCAGCGTGGCGAGATGCGCGAAGCCGCCCACCTTGCCGTACGTCTTCGCGGCGGCGGCGAAATCGAGATAGGTGAACGCGTGTGCATCGATGGTTCCGGGCTTGATGCCGAAGTGCTTGAGCAGCGCCTCGCCGACCAGGTGCGGCGGCTTGGCGGCGAAGTCGCCGTACGCCGAGGTTGACGTTCGGCTCCCGAAAGTAGATCGGCAGCAGCTGCGCGTGGCAATCGGTGAAATGCAGCAGGCTCACGTTGCCGAACGGGGCGACGTTGTACATCGTCGCGGGCGCGTCGCCTTGTGCGAGTGCGTCGCGCGACGAAAGCGGGAATCCGGCAGCGGCGCCGGCGGCGAGCACGTTCAGGAATTCGCGTCGGTTCATGATGGCGGGGGAGCCTGGGAATGGATCAGGGGCGCGCAAAGCGGACCAGCGCGTGCACGTCCTCGGGAAACATCTCTTTGGCCTCCTTGAACACGATTCGACCGTCGCGGCCCACGACATAGAGCTCCGGCAGCCCCTCGCGCGGCCCGAACCACTTCTCGCTCTGCGCCATCGCCATCGCCGCCGGAAACGTGTACTTGTTCTCCGCCATGTAGGCGCGGGCCTTGGCGGGCTCTCGGTCGATGGAAAACGTCAGAAACTCGAGTTCGCGCCCGCCGTGCGCCTCATAGAGCTGCTGCAGGACCGGGTTCTGCCGCTTGCAGAACGGGCACCACGACGCCCAGATCTCGACCACGACGACGCGTCCCTCGAGCGCCGAAGCGGGAAGCATGCGGCCGTCGAGCAGCGTGACGTCGCGCCATTCGACGCGATCGCCGACCGCGGCCGCGCGCGCCGATACGGGCAGGCCAGCCGCCGCGGCGATGGCGAAAACGCTGATGAATTCACGACGGTTCATGGTGCGTAACGAGCGGGTCGAGGGAATGGTGGCTCAAGCGCGCAACCCGCCGCGCAAGGTGGTCCGCGAACGGACGATGCGTCGGAGATCCGTTGGTCAGGCCGTCCGAAGCCGGTGGGGCGCGTGGCCGGCAGGGCGTCTGCTCCGGGGGAGCGGACGCCGCCAGCGGTGTGCTTCCGGACCGACGTTCTGGCTCTAATTGTTGACGGGCGAGCGCGGGTCCAGCAGGAGGGACACGAGGTCGCGGATCTGCGTCTCATCGAGCAGCTTCATGTGGCCGAAGCGCGGCATGTTGGAGCAGGCCGCATAGGCCTTGCTGTTCCAGAGCTTGCCCCAGGTGTACTGGATCACTGCCGCAGAAGACGGGTCGGTCAGGTTCTTCACGCCGCGGAGCTTGCCGTAGTTGTAGAGGCTCGGGCCGATGGTCCCGAAGGAGATTTCCTTCTTGTCGATCTGGTGGCAGTTGTAGCACTGGCCCCCGTTGCCCTTGGTGGCGCTGCTCTCGTCGGACCAGGTCATGCCGCGGCCGCTCTGGGCCAGCTTCTCGCCGGCCGCCCAGTCGCCGAAATACTGCCCCCCGGCAGGCCACTTGATGGTGGCCAACGCTTCGGCCTCGATGCGCTTGGCCACGTCCGGCGCGGGGGGCTTGTCGGACGAACATGCGGATTGACCCAAGTCCTGCTGGAGACGGTCAGTCTTGGCGATACCCTCGTCACGGAACGAGGCCTTCATCATGGTCGCGAAGTCGGCATCCAGATCGGCGCCCGGGCCGACACTGGCACAGCCCGCAATGAGCGCAGCGGCCGCGAGACTGAAGAAGACGTGCTCGGTCTTGATTTTCATGGCGTCATCTCCTTCAGCGCTTGAGGGCCGGTGCGACGGACTTCGCACCCTTGGCATTGACGCCCATGTAGACCGCCAAGGCGATGGTCACGTCGGAGCCGAAGAGCGGGTAGGGGAAGCGCTGCAGACGCAGGCAGTCCTGCATTCGCAGCTGCATGCTCCACATCTGACCGTTGGACACCCGGTACGCCGGCCACGCGGCAATGCCTACGCCGTCGCCCGGATTCTCGTAGAGCGCCGGCAGGTCCTGCAGCCGGATGCGCTTCTTCTCTTCGCCATGGCAGCTGGCGCAGGAAAAGTCCATCGGCCCGGCACGGTAGTAGAACGCCTTCTTGCCCAATGCGTAGAATTTGCGCTCCAGCGGGCTCTCCTGCGGCAGCGCAAAGCGCATGTCCCGCGACTGGCCCGAGATCCAGGTGGCCAGCGCCGTGATGTTGGCCATCTCGCCCTTGCCGAACGGCGTCTTGGCCAGTTCCTCGGCGTTGAAGCCCTGCAACGTGGACATGCAGGTCACCAGGCGCGACTCGACATCCTGAACCCGTCCGGTGTCGGCGAAGTAACGAGGCAGTTCGACCCAGGCCCCCTTGACGACCCCCGGCCCCTTGCCGAGATCGCATTGCTCGAGGCTGACCTTCTTGGGCCCGCGAGGGGTCTTCCAGAGCTCTTCACCCTTGGCCTCGAACAATTCGGCGGGGTTGCCGTCGGCCAGCGCTTGACGATACTTCTCGATTTCCTTGATCGAGTCGTCCTGGCCGAAGGCCTGGGAGGAGACCCATGCCGCCGCCAGCGCGGCGGCCGCCGCGCGTTTCACACGATTTCTCACGTCAACCTCCGAAGTGTGATGCGCGACCTGCCGCGCGTCGTCGAAAAGGGGCCCGCTCTCCCGCGCCTTCACGGGCGCAGGTAGGCGAAGCCTTCCTTGAACTGGAGCTTTGCGACTTCCGCGACGCCCGACGGCACGATCGAGGCTTCGGGAAGGACCTTCTTCGGGTCGATCTTGTTGCGCTCGAGCGTGAAGCGGCACACGCGGAATTCGACGCCCTTCGCTGTCAGTTGCTGCACCGCGGCCTCGAACGGCGCGCCGTTGCTGTCGGTCGCGCCGTCAAGCAGGAAGTTCACGCCGCCCGCGTGCGTGACGACCACGATCTTGGCCGTCGGATCGGCCGTCAGGTGGTTGCCGATGTTGCGCAGCGCGTTCAGCGCCTGCGCATTGCCTTCGCTGACGTGGTAGACGACCTTGACCGGCCCGCCCCTGTCCTGCGCGGTCGCCGCCGGCGCCGCGAACGCGAGCGCCAACGCGACGATCGCCGCCATCACTTTCTGCATGCCTTGTCTCCTCCCTTGAGCGCGCGCCGTGTCCCCGGCGCGGTCGCACGGCGCGCGCTACGCGATCGTAGCCTCGTCGGTGCGCTTGTCACCCCTGTTGTCCACCCACGTCACCTGCACCTTCTCGCCCTTCGCGCCGCCCTTGAACTTGAACGACAAGAACGGATTCTTCGCGACCGCCGGACCCCACTGCGCGTTGAGTACCGCTTTTCCGTTGTGCGTCACGGTCACGGTCTGAATGAACCAGGCGGGGACCACCTTGCCGGCGGCGTCCTTCCGCTGACCGGTTTCCATCTCGTGACTCATCAGTACTTTCACTTCGGTCGAATCGCCGACGACGTTCGCCCGGATTTTCATCGGATCTGCCATGCTCGCCTCCCTTCAGCCGCCGCAACCGCCGAGCGTAACCTTGATTTCCTTGGACGCAACGTAGTACTTGCCGTCCGCCTTCACCAGTGCGTAAACGTTCGAACTCTGGCCCATCTTGACGCGCGTGGTGATCGAGGGATCGGTCCCGGCCGGGATGTCGAAACTGGCCGCCAGCATGTTCGGGTTTTTCTCGATCAGGATCGCGATCGATTCCGTCTTCGGGATCGCGCTCGTCACGCCGATCGGCACCACGGCGCCGTTCTCCGCGATGTCCGGCGTCGAGATGAACGCGATGTCCTTGCTCTGGGCGGCGGTGCTTCCGCCGAGCGCCTTCACGGTCTCGTCCATCGACTTCGTTTCGAACGCCGCTTTGTTCCAATCCGCCGCCATTGCGTCGCCCGGCCGCAGCCATCCCGCCGCGATCAGCAGCGACAGCAGCGTCAAGCCACCTCCCGCCTTCAGCATTTCCCTGCGCTTGCCGTCCATATCTCCTCCTCCAAAAGCACATCAGCAATCATGTAGTCATTGGTCCGTCGCCAGCGTCAACGCCCTTGCGGTCCGGCTGCCCAACCGGCGTGGCTCAGCGACTGCGCGCGAAAGCGAGAAGCTCGCGACGCAACGGCTGTTCGGCGGCAATTCGCCCGGCGATCTGCCTGCACACCGTGCGGCAAACGTCCGCGAACATCGGATCATTGACCTTGTAGAACACCGCGTTGCGCTCCTTGCGCCTGCTCACCACTCCCGCCCGATACAGGAGCGCGAGGTGGCGCGACACGTTCGTCTGCGTGGCCCCCGTGGCACTCACGATCGCCGACACCGAACGCTCGTCGCTGCAGATCGTGTGCAGGATCTTGAGCCGCACCGGCTCCGACAACAGGCTGAAGTACTTCGCAACGACAGCAAAAACTTCCTGAAAGTCGGACGACTCCGAAGAGATCGTCTCTGGCGCTCGCACCTTACCCCCGCGTCGGTCCCGAAAAAAAGGTTGATGAGGATATGCGCACACACGAATTGACGTCAACCGCCTTGCGCGTCGCGCTTGTGCACTGCACAAGCGACGGCCATGCATTCCGCTGCAGCGGTCGTCACGCCGCGCAGCCGGCCGATACGCCGTGCTGTCGTCCCTGGCGAGATGCTCGACGATCGCAGGTACGTCGTCCTTCTTGGTCGGGGCGTCATCACATTGATCATCGCGACACGTGTGCGGGAACCGATCATCGGGCGATCCTTCTTTGTTACAGTGTCGTTCGTCCTTCGGCCGTTGGATCACCTTGCGTAGACGCACAGCCCGGGCGTTTTATTCCATTCCCGCGAGCCCGGACGGCGACCCGACGCAGGCTGACGGAATAAATCCCGCGCGTCTCGCGTCTCCCTGTACACGATGAACCTCGTCTCGCTGCTGCGCCGCTCTCGCGAGTTTCAGACCCGGCTGGAACAATGCCGCACGCCGTTGTTCCGGGTCGCGCACGCCTGGTGCCATGATCGCGCACTTGCCGACGATCTCGCCCAGGAAGCGCTGGCAAAAGCGCTGGAGCACGCCGACCAGCTGCGTGATGCCGAGCGCCTGCGCAGCTGGGTGTTCGGGATCATGGCGAACTGCTGGCGCGATCATTTGCGCTCATCGCGTCCCACGATCGACATCGACGCGCTGGACGAGGAGTGCGTCTGTGGCGGTCCGACACCGGACGAGGCCTGCGGTCGCGCCGAGGTCGTCAATCGGGTCCGCGCCGCCGTCGCGCGCCTCCCCGTCGGACAGCGCCAGACGCTGACGCTGGTCGATCTCGAGGAGTTTTCCTACGCCGAGGTCGCTGCCATCCTCGACATTCCCATCGGAACGGTGATGAGCCGGCTTTGCCGGGCGAGGCTCGCGCTGCGCGAATACCTGCACCAGTCGAACGCCTCCCCCATCCCGCGCCTCAGGAGCGCGAAATGAGAAATGACGTGGCAACCGATATCTCCTATGACCGGCTCAATGCGCTGGTCGACCGGGAGCTCGATCCGATCGAGGAGGGTCGGATTCTCGATGCCATCCGGCGCGATCCGGCGCTGGAACGGGCGGCGTGCGAGCTGCGTACCACCAAGGACCTGATCCGCCATGCGTATCGGAACGAGGCTCCGGCAAGCCGCCATGGCGCCGGCGGTCCGGGGAAAGGCTGGCGCTGGTTGGCGGTCGCCGCCTTTGCGCTCGTCGCCTTCGGGGCCGGCGGGGGATGGCTCGGTCATGCGTGGCACCAGAGTGGACAACCTGCGGATTTCGCGCGATTGATCTGGGGCCCGGATGCGGCACCGCAGGTCGTCGGCGCGAGCGATCACGTCGTGCTGCATATCAGCTCGTCGGCACCCGACCGGGTGTCCGGCATGCTGGACGAAGCCGAGGGAATGCTCCATGCGGCGCGCGAGACCGGTCGTCCCGTCGCCGTCGAGATCGTCGCCAACAACACCGGACTCGACGTGCTGCGCGTCGATGTGCCATCGCAGGCGGCCCGCCTGCTGGCGTTGCATACCACCTATCCGAACCTCACACTGGTCGCCTGTGGGCAGACGATCGAGCGGCTGCGGGCCCAAGGCGTGCCGGTGCAGCTCGTTCCGGACACGACGGTGGCGACGTCCGCGCTCGATCAGATCGTCAAGCGGATCCGAGAGGGCTGGACCTACGTTCGGGCCTAGCCACGGTCGCGGAGACTCGCGTGTACGACTCGACCCGTCCGGATCCCCGCCGCACCCGCATGTCGCGTCGTCACGCGTTGGGCGCGCTCGCCGCCATCATGCTGTCGCCGGCCGGAGCATTCGCGCAGCCGGCACTGGCGCCAACGCCCGCGCAGACCGAGGGACCGTTCTACCCGCGCACATTTCCCGCGGATCGCGACGCGGACCTGACCCGGGTCGCAGGCCGCGCCGGCCACGCGCAGGGCACCCCGCTCTATTTTTCGGGACGTGTGCTGACAAGGGACGGACAGCCGCGCCCGGATGCCGTGGTCGAGCTCTGGCAATGCGACGCGCTCGGTCGCTATCACCACGTGGGCGACGACAGCGGACCGCGCGACGACGACTTCCAGGGATTCGGCGCGACGACGACCGATGCGGCGGGACGCTATGCGTTCAAGACGATCCGCCCCGTCGCGTACCCCGGTCGCCCGCCGCACCTGCACATCAAGGTGCGTCCGTCCGGGGCGACGGTGCTGACCACGCAGATCTACATCAAGGGTGACTCCGCCGCCGGCGACGTCGTCATCGGGGCATCGCCGAAAGGTACGCTCGAACGGCTGTCGATGGCGCTCTCGCCCGCTGCCGGGCGTGAACCTGGCGCCTTGGCGGGGACGTTCGATTTCGTCCTGTAGCGAAAACGGACCGCGACCGTCACGCGCCGGCAAGTGTCAGTGCACGGTCGCGCTCGACAGGAAGCGCAGCTGCGCCCCCGAACGCAGACGGTACAACCCGTCGCCGACGCATTCGGCGCCGTCGATGTCCTCGCGCGTGAGGGCGATCTCGGTGTCGCCGTGCGTGGCCTCGAGCACGATGTCATCGGCGACGGTGTCCTGATCCGGGACCCGCAGGTACTCCGTCAGGAACACGACCCCGTCGATCAGCACGAAATCGGCGTCGTCCATCGCGTCTGCCAGCGGTCTCGAATTGCCCGTCGTCACCATAAGTCCTCCGCGCTACCAAAGGGCCACACGCCCTTCCGCGCATGCATGAGATGCGGGCACCGCGGCAGGATTCAAGCAGCGGCGTCCTGCGCATCCACAGGGTATCAACGCGGAAAGCGCTGTCGGCGTGGACACCGCCGCGGGCCGCCCGACTGCCGGCCGATGGGTGGCGACTTCAGGCCGTCAGGGCCCGAACGAAGTTCGGCAGCGCGAGCAGCGCACGGTGCGTGTCGCCGTTGTAGTACTGCAACTCGGTAAGGCCGCGCTGCGCAATGCGCCGATCGACCTCGCGCGCGGAAAGGGCTTTCGGGTCCAGCGCGTTCGACGCACAGGCCATCATCCACAGCCCGCCGTAGAGCGGGATCGACGTGAGGTAGGGCGTGACGATCGGAAAGGCTTCGCGCAGGCGGGCAAGCCCGTTCCGGATGCGCTCCGGGTGCGCGACCGGGCTCGCCACGTGCAGCGTCATCGCGCCCAGCGGGCTCAGCCGCGCCGCGCAGGCACGATAGAAATCAGCCGTATACAGCGGTGTCGACGGCCCGCCCGGATCGGTGAGATCGAGCACGATGAGATCGTAGCGCTCGGTCGTGCTGCGAACGAAGGCGAACCCGTCTTCGATCTTCAGCGTCAGGCGGGCGTCGTCGAGCGCGCCGCGGTGCACGTTGCGCAGGTACTTGCGCGCGATGTCGACCACCGCGAGGTCGATCTCGCACAGCAGCACCGACGTTATCGACGGATATTTGAGCAGCTCTTCCGCGGAGCCACCGTCGCCGCCACCGATGATCAACGCCCGCTCCGGCCGGGGATGGGTGATGGCGGCTGGATGGACAAGGTTCTCGTGATAGAAGAACTCGTCCTTTTCCGACGTCATGAAATGACCGTCCAGGCGGAACAGCTTGCCGAAGGCCGCACTGTCGTGGACCTCGACTGCCTGAAACGGGGAATGGAACTTCTCGAATTGACGCGCCGACTGGACATAGAAGCCCCAGTCGTCGGTCATGCGCTCGATCATCGCGCCCGGCGGCAGACCGTCGACGGGGCCGCCCGGACCGGGGCCTCGCTCGTCATTCATCCTTGCCGCCGCGGTGGATCGTCTGATAGCGCGTGCGTTGCGGCTTCAGCCCCGATTCCAGCGCGCGGAACAGCAACTCCGCCTTGGCGCTGTTGTCGGTGGCGAGATTGCACACATAGACGTCGACGCTGACGAATCCGTATTCGGGCCACGTGTGGATGGCGAGGTGCGACTCCGCGAGCAGGACCGTCCCCGTGACGCCCTGCGGATCGAACTGGTGGAAGGCATCGCCGACGACCGTCAGGCCGGAAGCGCGGGTGGCATCGAGGCAGAGCTTGCGCAGCGCGTCGGCGCGCGTGAATTCGGGCGTTTCGGCAGGGCAGTCGTACCACTCGCCTAACAGATGAATGCCGTCCATTAGTCGTCCCTCATCACAAAAAAGCCCCACCCGGCTCGTCACCGGCGAAGGGCACCCGATACGTCCGGCGCGCGAGCCGGAAAAAGCATTGAATTATTGCACGATTATCCCTCGCACGCGATAATTCTGTGCGTCGCAACAAGCCGTTCGAACGCGACGATATGGCGCGGCAAGAGGGCCTCTTACGGGGCGCGCCGTCCTTGCTGCGCGACCGTCATTCCTCAGCCGCTTCATTTCTCCGATCTCATGACGACTGTCCTCCGCGCTGCCGATTCTGAACTCGCGAACGCGATACGCGCGCTCGCGATGGATGCGGTGGAGTTGGCGAAGTCGGGGCATCCGGGGATGCCGATGGGGATGGCGGAGATTGCGCTGGCGTTGTGGACGCGGCACCTGGCGCACGATCCGGCGGCGCCGGGGTGGGCGGACCGGGACCGGTTCGTGGTCAGCAACGGTCATGGGTCGATGCTGCTGTATGCGCTGCTGCACCTGACCGGCTACGACCTGCCGATGGCGGAATTGAAGCGCTTCCGGCAGTTGCACTCGAAGACGCCGGGGCATCCGGAGGTGGGGGCCACGCCGGGGGTGGAGACCACCACCGGGCCGCTGGGGCAGGGGATCAGCAACGCGGTGGGGATGGCGCTGGCCGAGCGGCTGCTGGCGGCGCACTTCAACCGGCCGGGGCATGCCGTGGTCGATCACCGGACCTGGGTGTTCCTGGGTGACGGCTGCCTGATGGAGGGGATCTCGCACGAGGCCTGCGCCTTGGCCGGGACCTGGGGCTTGGGCAAGCTCGTCGCCTTCTACGACGACAACGGGATCTCGATCGACGGCGAGGTCAAGGGCTGGTTCACCGACGACACGCCCAAGCGCTTCGAGGCCTACGGCTGGAATGTCGTGCGGGCGGTCGACGGGCACGACGTGGCGGCGGTGGATGCGGCCATCCGCGCGGCGCTGGCGGTCAGCGACCGGCCGAGCCTGATCTGCTGCAAGACGGTGATCGGCAAAGGGGCGCCGACCAAGGCCGGGACCGCCGACTGTCACGGGTCCGCCCTGGGCGAGCAGGAAGTGGCGGCGACCCGGGCGGCGCTGGGCTGGACCGCGCCGCCGTTCGTGATTCCGGCGGCGGTGTATGCCGGCTGGGATGCGCGCGCGGCCGGGGCGGCGCGGCGGCAGGCCTGGAATGAGCGCTTTGCCGCCTACCGCAGCGCGTATCCGGAGCTCGCCGCCGAGTTCGAGCGGCGGATGGCCGGCGACCTGCCGGCCGACTGGGCCACGACCAGCGCCGCGTTCATCGCCGCGCAGGCGGCCAAGGGCCAGGCGGTGGCCACGCGCAAGGCCTCGCAGCAGGCGCTCGAGGCCTACGCCCCGGTGCTGCCGGAGCTCCTCGGCGGCTCGGCGGACCTGACCGGCTCGGTGTTCACCGACTGGTCGGGCAGCGTGCCGGTGACCCGGACCAGCCCCGGCAACTACATCCACTTCGGGGTGCGCGAGTTCGGCATGAGCGCGATCGCCAACGGCATCGCGCTGCACGGCGGCTTGATCCCCTACACGGGAACGTTCCTCACCTTCTCCGACTATGCGCGCAATGCGCTGCGCATGGCGGCGCTGATGCGGCTGCGCGCGATCTACGTCTACACCCACGATTCGATCGGGCTGGGCGAGGACGGGCCGACGCACCAGGCGGTGGAGCAGACGGCGAGCCTGCGCCTGATCCCCCACCTCGACCTGTGGCGGCCGTGCGACACGGTGGAGACGGCGGTGGCGTGGGCGGCGGCGCTGGAGCGCCGCGACGGGCCCAGTGCGCTGGTGTGCACCCGGCAAAACGTGCCGTTCCAGGCGCGGACCCCCGACCAGGTCGCGGCCATCCGCCGCGGCGGCTACGTGCTGGCCGACTGGACCGGCGAGGGCCCCCGGGTGGTGCTCATCGCCACCGGCTCGGAGGTGGCGCTGGCGATGGCGGCGCGCGACCAGCTCGCCGGCGAGGGCATCGCCGCCCGCGTGGTGTCGCTGCCGTGCACCCGCATCTTCGAGCGGCAGGACGCCGCCTGGCGGGCGGCGGTGCTGCCGCCCGGCCTTCCCCGCGTCGCCGTCGAGGCCGGGGCCACCGCCGGCTGGCACGCCTACGTCGGGGCCCTCGACGACCCCCGCGCCGCCGTCGTCGGCCTCGACCGCTTCGGCGAGTCCGCCCCCGCCCCCGCCCTCTTCACCTACTTCAACCTCACCTCCACCGCCGTCACCACCGCCGCACGACGCGTGGTGGGCGCGTAGACCTCCGATGGGCGTCCCGATTGTCCGCTTCGCGGATCGGACCGATGCGCAGGCGATTGCCCGCATACGCGTCGACGCGTGGCGCGCGACGTACAAAGGCATGATTCCGGACGCCTATCTCGACGCGATGAATGTCGAAGAGAGCGCCGCGCTGTGGGCGCGGATTCTGACGGCCGGCGCCACCCGAACGAGCGTGCATGTCGGCGAGGACGACGGCGAGGTCGTCGGCTTCGCTTCGGGCCTGATGCTCACCGAGCCAAAGTTCGGCCTCGATGCCGAGCTGTCGGCGATCTATCTGCGCCAGGATCGGCAGCGCAAAGGAACGGGGCGGCGGCTCGTCGCGGCGGTCGCCGGCACCCAGCGCACGCACGGCGCGACGGGACTCTTGACATGGGTCATCGCGGGCAACAGGCCAGCGCGCGCATTCTACGAAGCGTTGGGCGCCGAGCTCCTGGTCGAACAACCGTTCCAGTGGGACGGCATGGATCTGATGGAAGCAGGCTACGGCTGGCGCGATCTCGATGCATTGAAGGTGGCCTGCTCGGGCGCAACCTCATCCGGGCAATGACATTTCGTTTGTGGATCAGGAGAAAAGCATGACGATCAAAGTAGGCATCAACGGATTCGGCCGCATCGGCCGCATGGTGCTTCGCGCCGCGGTGCGCGATTTTCCCGACATCGAAGTGGTCGGCATCAACGACCTGCTCGAACCCGACTATCTCGCCTACATGCTCCAGTACGACTCCGTGCACGGACGGTTCAAGGGCACCATCGCCGTCGACGGCAGCACGCTGATCGTCAACGGCAGGAAGATCCGCCTGACGGCGGTCAAGGATCCGGCCGAGCTGAAGTGGAACGAGGTCGGCGCCAACGTCGTCGTCGAATCGACGGGTCTCTTCCTGACCAAGGAGACGGCCGAGAAGCACCTTGCCGCGGGCGCGAAGAAGGTCATCCTGTCGGCCCCGAGCAAGGACGAAACGCCGATGTTCGTCTTCGGTGTCAACGACAAGTCCTACGCCGGCCAGGCGATCATCTCCAACGCTTCCTGCACCACCAACTGCCTCGCGCCCGTGGCCAAGGTGCTCAACGACACCTGGGGAATCAAGCGCGGCCTGATGACCACCGTCCACGCCGCCACGGCAACGCAGAAAACGGTCGACGGCCCGTCGAACAAGGATTGGCGCGGCGGGCGAGGCATCCTCGAGAACATCATCCCGTCGTCCACCGGCGCGGCCAAGGCGGTCGGCAAAGTCATCCCCGAGCTCAACAAGAAGCTCACCGGCATGGCGTTCCGCGTGCCGACGTCGGACGTTTCCGTCGTCGACCTCACCGTCGAGCTTGCCAAGGAAGCGACGTACAAGGATATCTGCGCGGCGATGAAGTCCGCGTCGGAAGGCGCGATGAAGGGCGTGCTCGGCTACACCGAGGACAAGGTCGTTGCCACCGACTTTCGCGGCGAGAGCTGCACGTCGGTGTTCGACGCCGAAGCCGGCATCGCGCTCGACAACACGTTCGTCAAGATCGTCGCCTGGTACGACAATGAGTGGGGCTACTCCAGCAAGGTGCTGGAGATGGTCCGCGTCATCTCGAGGTAGGCGCGAATCGCGGCCACCGGCACCTTGTCCTGCCTTACCGTCTCCCCCGCACCGAATCGAGGACTGCAATGAGCTTCAAACGCCTCTCCGAGGTCGACGTCCGCGGCAAGCGCGTCTTCATCCGCGCCGACCTCAACGTCCCGCAGGACGACGCGGGCAACATCACCGACGACACGCGCATCCGCGCCTCGGTCGCCGGCATCAAGGACGCGCTCGCCCGCGGCGCCGCGGTGATGGTCGCCTCGCACCTCGGACGCCCGACCGAAGGCCAGTGGAACGCTGCCGATTCGATGGCGCCACTGGCCGTCCGGCTCGGCGAACTCCTCGGTCAACCGGTCGAGCTCGTCAAGGACTGGGTCGACGGCGGATCCTGGCTCGCGGCACTGAAGCCCGGCCAGGTCGTGCTGCTCGAGAATTGCCGCTTCAACAAAGGCGAGAAGAAGAACGACGACGCGCTCGCGCAGAAGATGGCGAAGCTGTGCGACGTCTACTGCAACGATGCGTTCGGCACCGCGCACCGTGCGGAAGCGACGACGCACGGCATCGCGAAGTACGCGCCCGTCGCCTGCGCCGGCCCGCTGATGGCTGCGGAACTGGACGCGTTGTCGAAGGCGCTCGCGCATCCCGCGCGGCCACTGGTCGCGATCGTCGCCGGCTCCAAGGTCTCGACGAAGCTCACCGTGCTCAAGGCGCTGGCGGCGAAAGTCGATGCGCTGATCGTCGGCGGCGGCATCGCCAACACGTTCATCCTCGCCGCGCACGGCCACGTCGGCAAGTCGCTGGTCGAGGCTGACCTCGTCGGCGAGGCGCAGGCCATCCTCGACACGTTCCCGGGGAAAGTGCCGATCCCGGTCGACGCCGTGTGCGCGAAGGAGTTCTCGGCCACCGCCACCCCAACGCTGAAGGCGATCGAGAACCTTGAACCGGATGACCTGATCCTCGACGTCGGCCCGACGACCGTTGCGTCGCTGAAGATGATCATCGCGCGGGCGGGCACGATCGTCTGGAACGGCCCGGTTGGCGTGTTCGAGTTCGACGCGTTCGCCGGCGGCACCAGGGCGATCGCCGAGGCGATCGCCGCGTCGGGCGCGTTCTCGATCGCCGGCGGCGGCGACACGATCGCGGCGATCAACAAGTTCGGCATCGCGGATCGCATTTCCTACATCTCGACGGCCGGCGGTGCGTTCCTGGAGTTCCTGGAAGGCAAGACGCTGCCCGCCGTGGCGATGCTGGAATCGCGCGGCGCGGGCTGACGGCGTCGACGGGGTCTCAATGGGGTCAGAGACGTAATTCGCGATTCGCGACCGGCGGGCATGCGGTGATCACGCCCGCGAATTGCGTCTCTGACCCCGTCAACCCGAAGGTGCGACAAAATGCCGTACCATTGCGCGTTGTCCGTTGCCACTCCCGTCAAGGATCACGCGTGCCCCGTGCCACCAAGATCGTCGCCACGCTCGGCCCCGCGTGCAGCGACCCCGACGTCCTCGCGCGCATGCTCGCCGCGGGTGCGGACGTCGTCCGCCTGAATTTCTCGCACGGCGAGGCTGCCGATCACGTCGAGCGGGCGCGGCTGGTCCGCGAGGCCGCGCGCGCGCAGGGCCGTGAGGTGGCGATCATGGCCGACCTGCAGGGCCCGAAGATCCGGATCGGCAAGTTCGTCGACGGCAAGGTCGACCTCGTGGCGGGCCACTCGTTCGTCCTCGACGCCGAATGTGAACTCGGCGACGCGATGCGTGTCGGCCTCGACTACAAGGAACTCGTCCACGATGTGGTGCCCGGCGCCGTGCTGTTGCTCGACGACGGGCTCATCAAGCTGACCGTCGAGCATGTCGAAGGCCCGCGCATCCACACGCGCGTCGTCGTCGGCGGCACGCTGTCCAACAACAAGGGGATCAACCGTCAAGGCGGCGGCCTGTCGGCGCCGGCGCTGACCGCGAAGGATATGGAGGACGTGAAGACGGCCGCACAGATCGGCGCCGACTACCTCGCCGTGTCCTTTCCGAAGAACAAGGAGGACATGTACATGGCGCGGCAGCTCCTACGCGCCACGGGGGGCAGCGCGCAGCTGATCGCGAAGATCGAACGGGCCGAGGCGATCGTCGCGCTCGAGGAAATCATCGAGGCGTCGGACGGCATCATGGTTGCGCGCGGCGACCTCGCCGTGGAGGTCGGCAATGCCGCGGTGCCGGGGCTGCAGAAGCGGATGATCCGGCTGGCGCTCGCACGCAACAAGCTGACCATCACCGCGACGCAGATGATGGAGTCGATGATCCACGCGCCCGTGCCCACGCGCGCCGAGGTTTCCGACGTGGCGAATGCCGTACTCGACGGAACGGACGCCGTGATGCTGTCCGCCGAAACCGCGGCCGGCAAGTACCCCGTGGAAACGGTCGAGACGATGGCCCAGATCTGCCTCGAGGCGGAGAAATCCGACACCGTGGAGCTGCACAGCGACCTCCTCAATCAGACCTTCACCCGCATCGATCAGTCGGTGGCGATGGCGGCGCTGTTCACGGCGTTCCATCTCAAGGTCCGCGCGATCGCGTCTCTGACGCAATCGGGCTCGACGGCATTGTGGATGTCGCGGCACGGCGTCGGCTGCCCGATCTATGCGCTGACGCCGGAGGTCGCCGCGCAGCGCAAGATGGCGCTCTACCGCAACGTGCACCCGCTTTACCTGGAACAGTCGGGCGATCGCGACCATGTGCTGCAGTCGGCCGAGGACCTGCTCGTCGAGCGCGGCCAGGTACAACCCGGCGATCTCATCGTGCTCACGATCGGCGAGCCGATGGGCAAATCCGGCGGCACCAACACGATGAAAATTGTGAAGGTCGGGGAGCATCGCTCCTGACCTTTACAGTTTCGGCGCTTGCCAACCGGAGCCAAGCGCCGGTTAAGCGCCCGCGGGGCGCGGCAAGCGCTCAGAGCGATCCGACCGGAGAGCGTTCCTCCCGCCACTTGCCGCTTCGCGTATTGCCGACCCGGACGCAACGACGGTCGCTTGCGCCACGTTAACCAGTTGGTTAACATTCTCGCATGCCGCGCGATACCGCCCCCCGCAAGCGCACGTCGGAGCGCCGGACGACGCCGGTCACCGTGACGCGCGATCCCGATGCCAACCGCGCCCGGATTCTCGAGGCCGCGACGGCCGAGTTCGCGCGCTGCGGGTTCGGCGGTGCGCGCGTCGACCGGATCGCCGCCGCCGCGGGCGCCAACAAGCGGATGCTGTACTACTATTTCGGCAACAAGGACGCGCTCTTCGGGGCCGTGCTCGAAGGCGCGTACGAACGCATCCGCGCCGCCGAGGCGCGGCTTTCGCTGCTCGACACCGCACCCGACGAGGGTGTGCGCCGGCTGATCACGTTCACGTGGGACTACTATCTCGCGCACCCGGAGTTCCTGACGCTCCTCAACAGCGAAAACCTGCTCGAGGCGCGCCACCTCAAGGGTTCGGCGAAGATCCGGACAATGAACTCCCCGCTCATTCGCACGCTGCGCGAAATCCTGCGCCGCGGCCGCCAGCAGGGCATCTTCCGGGCCAGTCCCGACCCGCTGCAGCTCTACATCTCGATCGCCGGGCTTGCCTATTTCTTCCTGTCGAACAGCCACACGCTGTCGGCCGTCTTCGCCCGCGACCTCGCGCGCCCGGCGGCCCGCCGGGAGCGGCTCGCGCATATGACCGAGCTGGTGCTCGGTTATCTGCGGCACGGTGCCGCATGAGACGACGCCGGCTCGTTGACGCCCCGGACGGGGCGACCTTATCATGATTATCATGAGTAACCAGCTGGTTAATACGCCCATTGGAAACGGCCGTCCGGCGCGGGTGGCGCGCCGTGACGGCGCCACCGTCATCATCCACCGCCGATAGGAGGAACCATGTCGAAACACTCATTGCGCGCGTTCGCCGCCGCGCTGCTGCTCGCGGCCGTCGCGCTTCCCGTGCAGGCCCAATGGAAGCCCACCAAGCCGATCACCATCATCGTGCCCTGGGCAGCGGGCGGGTCGACCGACCAGGTGACGCGCGTTACCGCGGCGGAAATCGAGAAGGCGCTGAACCAGAAAGTCGTCATCGTCAACCAGCCGGGCGCGTCCGGGTCGATCGGCACCAAGAACGCGCTCGAAGCGCCGAAGGACGGCTACACGTGGACGGCCGGCGCTGCCCAGGACCTCGGCACCTATGCGGTGCTCGGCATGCTCGATACCAAGATCGGCGACTGGGCGCTGTTCCTCAGCGTCGCCAACGTCTCGACGCTGGCCGTGAATCCGAATTCGCCGTACAAGACCGCTGCCGAGCTGATCGACGCGATGAAGGCCAAGCCGGGGCAGATCAGCGTCGCGACGGCCGGCGTCAACTCGAGCGGCCACAGCGCGATGGAGGCCATCGCCAAGGCCACCGGCGTCAAGTACAAGCACGTGACCTACGACGGCGGCAACCCGGCCGTCGTCGCCACGGTCGCGGGCGAAACCGAAGTGACGACCCAGCTCACCGTCGAGGAGGCGGAAATGATTCGGGGCAAGAAGCTGCGGGCGCTCGCGGTGATCGGCGACAAGCCGATCGAGCTCGATGGCTACGGCACGATCGAGCCGTTGACCAAGACGCTCGCCACGTTCAAAGCGCCGGCCAACTACTTCGGCATCTTCATCCCGAAGGGCGTGCCTCCGGAAGTAATCGCCACGGTCGAGAAGATCTGGGCCGAGCAAATCGCCCAGTCGACCGCGCTCAAGAACTACGCCACCAGCCGCGGCGCGCAATTCGCGCCCTACTACGGCGCCGACGCGCAGAAAGCGGTGGCGCCGGCCGTCCAGACCAACGCGTGGCAAGCTTTCGACAGCGGCAAAGCGAAGGTCTCGCCGGACACACTGGGCATTCCCCGTCCTTGATCGCTCGCCGTCGGTCCGCCGGGCGCGCCGCCCGGCGGACGTGCTGCATCATCCGTACGCATCGTGCCATCCGCCGCCTACCCCGCCTCGCCGCGCGCCGACTTCGCGGGAGCGCTCGTCTTCATCGCCTTCGGTTGCGCGGTCGCGGCGCTGTCGTGGCAAATGGATCGAATGGAGCAGCAGGGCGCTTCGCTGCACACGGCGCCCGGTCTGTGGCCAGGGATTCTGGGACTCCTCATCGCGGCGATGGGCGGATTGCTTGCGCTACGCTCGCTGCGACGCGCGCGGCATGCCAGGTGGGATGCGGCCGAGGCTGACGACACGCCGCTTGTGCCACGCACGAGCTTCGCGCTGGCCGTCGGCCTGTTTTTCGTTTATGCCTTGCTGCTGGTCGGCCGTGGTCTGCCGTTCTGGCTGGGCACTGCGCTGTTCGTCTCCCTGTTCGTGTTCCTGTTCCAGCGCTCCGCGCGCAAGGCACAGGGCACGACGGTGCGCGGCGTTGCCGTCGCGCTCCTGTGCGGCATCGCGACTGCGGTGTCCGTCACCCTCGTGTTCGAGCAGCTGTTCTTCGTCCGGTTGCCGTAGCCGGCATCCGTCGCGCGTCGCGAGGACTTCTTGTTCGACGGACTGATCGCCTTCGGGCACTCGCTCGCCAGCTTCCTCGACCCGCTGTCGATCGGGCTGATCCTGCTCTCGTCGCTGGTCGGCGTCGTCATCGGTGCGCTGCCCGGTCTCACCGCGACGATGGGCATCGCGCTGATGACGACGCTGACGATCAAGATGCCGTCGAACCAGGCGCTCTTGGTGCTGATCTGCACCTACGTCGGCGCCATCTACGGCGGCTCGCGCTCGGCGATCCTGCTCAACATCCCGGGTACGCCGGCCTCCGCCGCCGCCTGCCTCGACGGTCACGCGCTCGCCAAGCAGGGCCTCGCCGGCCGCGCGATGGGCATCGCCACGTCCGGCTCGGTGCTGGGCACGCTGATCGGCATGTTCTTTCTCGCGCTGTTCACACCGGTGCTGGGCAACCTCGCGCTCAGTTTCGGCTCCTACGAGTTCTTCTGGCTCGCGGTCTTCGGCGTGATCATCGGGGGCACGCTGACCGGCGACGATCCGCTCAAGGGCTGGATCGCGGGCCTGCTCGGCGTGTTCACCGCCACCATCGGCCAAGAGGCGATCTACGGGTTCGATCGCTTCACCTGGGGCAACCGCGATCTTGCGGGTGGCTTCAACCTGGTGCCGGCGCTGGTCGGAGCCTTCGGCTTCGCGGAATTGCTGATGACGGCGCGCGAGAAACCGATCCCGGTCAAGATCAACCCGTTCGACTCGGTGATTCCCAAGCTCGTCGACGTGGTCAAGTACTGGCGGACGATCCTGCGCTCCGGCGTGATCGGCACGTTCATCGGCATCCTGCCGGGTGTGGGCGAGGACGTCGCCGCGTGGTCGTCCTACGCCGCCGCCAAGCGCGCGAGCAAGGAGCCTGAGAAGTTCGGCAAGGGATCGATCGACGGGCTTATGGCGGCCGAAACGGGGGACAATGCCTGCGTGCCCGGCGCAATGATCCCGGTGCTCACCCTGGCGATCCCCGGCTCGGCTCCGGCCGCGGTATTGATGGCGGCGATGCTGATCCACGGCGTGCGCCCGGGCCCGATGATCATGGTCGAGGCCCCGACGTTCGTCTACGACGTCGTCGCGATGATGCTCTACGCCACGCTCGGCATCCTGCTCTACGGGCTGACGCTGACGAACGTGCTGATCAAGGTGCTGATGGTGCCCAAGCCCATCATCATCCCGATCATCTTCGTGCTCTGCGTGGTCGGCTCGTTTGCGATCTCGTCGCGGCTGTTCGACGTGTGGGTGATGCTGGGCTTCGGTGTCCTCGGCTACGTCCTGCGCCGTTTCAAGTATCCGGTCGCGCCACTGGTGCTCGGCATGGTGCTCGGCGACCTGATGGAGAAGGGCCTGCGGCGCGGCCTCGTGCTCTCCGACGGCAACCTCGGGCCGTTCTTCACGCGGCCGATCTCCGCGGTGCTGTGGATGACGATCGCCCTCGTGATACTGCTCAAGGTGCCCGGCTTCACCGATCTCTGCCGCCGGATCTTCGGACGCCGCAAGGGCACAGGCGGCGGCTGAGCGATGCGGATCGCCCTGTGCAACGAGGTCCTCGCAGGCCGCGGCTTCGCCGCCCAATGCGCCTATGCGGCAGCGCTCGGCTACGACGGACTGGAAATCGCGCCGTTCACCCTCGCCGACGATCCGGTCCGGCTTGGCGCGGCGGAGCGGGCGTCGATCCGACGCGCCGCCGCCGACGCCGGCATCGCGATCACCGGGCTCCACTGGCTGCTCGTCAAGCCGGAGGGATTGTCGATCACCGCGTCCGACGCCGCGGTCCGCGCGCGCACCATCGACGCGATGCGCGCGCTCGTCGGGCTCTGCGCCGACCTGGGCGGCCGCTATCTCGTCCACGGCTCCCCCGCGCAGCGGCGGATTCCGGCGGACGCGACGCGCGCGGTCGCCTGGGCGCGCGCGCGCGAGGCTTTCGCGGCCGCGGCCGAAGCGGCGCACGACGCCGGGGTCACGTACCTGGTCGAGCCCTTGCCGCGCGACGAAACCGATCTCGTCAACACGCTCGACGAAGCCGCCGCGATGGTGCGCGAAATCGGTTCGCCCGCGCTGAAGACGATGCTCGACACGAAGTCGGCCGCGCTGTCCGAGGCCGAGCCCGTCGCCGCTGTCGTCGCGCGCTGGCTCCCCACCGGACTCGTCGGTCACGTGCAGCTGAACGATCGCAACCGCCGCGGGCCGGGACAGGGCAGCGATGCGTTCGCGCCGGTGTTGCGTGCGCTGCGCGCCAACGGCTACGACGGCGACATCGCCATCGAGCCGTTCGACTATGTTCCCGACGGCCCGGGCTGCGCGGCACGGGCGATCGGCTACGTGCGCGGCCTGCTCGAGGCGATGCCCGCGTGAGCGCTGCCATCGACCTCGCCACCGCCGCTTGTTACACCGCGCGCCCCGTGACCGCGCGGGCAAGCCTCGCCTCACCTTTGGAGAACGGCTCGTGGACACCCTGAGACTCGGCATCATCATGAACGGCGTGACCGGACGGATGGGCACGAACCAGCACCTGATCCGCTCGATCTGCGCGATCCGTCGCGAGGGCGGCGTCGCGCTCGCCGACGGCCGGCGCGTGATGCCCGATCCGATCCTCGTCGGCCGCGACGCGCCAAAGCTCGAGGCGCTGGCGAAGGCCCACGGCGTGTCGCGCTGGACCACCGATCTGACTGCGGCGCTCGCCAACAAGGACGACACGGTCTATTTCGATTCGGCCTCGACCGGGCTGCGTCCCCGCCTCATTCAGCAGGCGATCGCCGCCGGCAAGCACATCTACACCGAGAAGCCGGTCGCGCCGACGCTCGTCGAGGCGCTGGACCTGTACCGCGCCGCGAAGGCAGCGGGCGTGAAGCACGGCGTGGTCCAGGACAAGCTGTGGCTGCCCGGCCTGCTCAAGCTGAAGCTGCTCGTCGATTCCGGATTCTTCGGGCGCATCCTCTCCGTGCGCGGCGAGTTCGGCTACTGGGTGTTCGAGGGCGACTGGCAGCCCGCGCAGCGTCCGTCGTGGAACTACCGCAAGGAGGACGACGGCGGCATCATCGTCGACATGCTGTGCCACTGGCGCTACGTGCTCGACAACCTGTTCGGCGCGGTCGAGAGCGTGTCCTGCCTCGGCACCACCCACATCCCCACGCGCTGGGACGAGCGCGGGCGCGAATACGCGGCCACTGCCGAAGACGCCGCGTACGCGACCTTCGAACTCGCGGGCGGCATCGTCGCGCAGATCAACAGCTCGTGGTGCACGCGCGTGCGCCGCGACGACCTCGTCACGTTCCACGTCGACGGCACGCTCGGCTCGGCCGTCGCGGGCCTCACCGACTGCCGGACGCAGGCGCGCGTGAACACGCCGAAGCCGGTGTGGAACCCGGACGTCCCCCAGACGATCGACTTCTTCGACACCTGGCAGGATGTCCCCTCCAACCGCGCGTACGACAACGCCTTCAAGGTCGAATGGGAACTCTTCATCCGGCATCTGTTCGAACAGGGACCCTTCCACTGGAGCCTGCTGGAAGGCGCAAAGGGGGTCCAGCTCGCGGAACTGGGCCTCAGGAGCTGGGCCGAGCGGCGCTGGGTCGACGTGCCCGCGCTGTCCGAGTGACGTGATGACGACGATCCGCCTCCCGCGCGCCGACGGCGCGCTCCATCCCTATACGCTGCGCCCGCCGCGCGCGTGGCCGCGGGCAAGCCGGGCCCGTCACGTTCAACCGCGTCGCGTATGCCGCTGCGCACGTCGTCGCCGATCCGCTCGCCGATGTCGACCCCTGGCTGCAGCCGGCGATCGACTGGGATGCGACGCTCGCGTTCCGCCGTCACCTGTGGTCGCTCGGTCTGGGCGTGGCCGAGGCCATGGACACGGCGCAACGCGGGATGGGCCTCGACTGGCCCGCGTCCCTGGAGCTGATCGGCCGGTCGCTCCGGCTCGCGCACGCAACGCCCGGCGCCGTCATCGCCTGCGGCGCAGGCACCGACCACCTCCAACCGAGACCGAGCCTGACCGTCGCCGACGTGATCGCCGCCTACGAGTTGCAGTGCGAGGCGATCGAGGGCCGCGGCGGCCGGCTGATCCTGATGGCGAGCCGCGCGCTCGCCGCGTGTGCGAAATCGCCGGACGATTACGCGAAGGTCTACGGCCGGATCCTCGCCCAGGTGAAGGCGCCGGTGATCCTGCACTGGCTGGGCGACATGTTCGATCCCGCGCTCGCCGGATACTGGGGCCACGCCGACGTCGATCGGGCGATGGACGTCTGCCTCGCGATCCTCACCGAGCACGCGGCGAAGGTCGACGGCATCAAGATTTCGCTCCTCGACAAGGACAAGGAAATCGCGATGCGCAGGCGGCTGCCGGCCGGCGTGCGCATGTACACCGGCGACGACTTCAACTTCGCCGAGCTGATCGCCGGCGACGCCGAGGGTCATTCGGACGCGCTGCTCGGCATCTTCGACCCGATCGCGCCGGCAGCGGCGGCCGCGCTGACGGCGCTGGCGTCCGGCCGTCGCGCGGAGTTCGACGCGATGCTCGGTCCGACCGTGCCGCTGTCGCGCCACGTGTTCCGCGCACCGACACGTTTCTACAAGACCGGCGTGGTGTTCCTCGCCTGGCTCAACGGCCACCAGAAGCACTTCACGATGATCGGCGGCCAGCAGAGCGCGCGCAGCCTGCCGCATCTCGTCGAGCTCTTCGTGCTCGCCGACGCGGCCGGCCTCCTCGCCGAACCCGATCTCGCCTGCGCCCGGATGCGCACACTACTTTCGCTGCATGGCCTCGATGCCTGACTCCTCACTCCTTTCGCTCAACACCGCCACCGTCCGCCGTCAGTGGACGCTGGCGCAGATCGTCGATGGTTGCGTACGGCACGGCATCGGCACGATCTCGCCGTGGCGCGATCAGGTTGCCGAAATCGGGCTCAAGGAATCGGCGCGGCGCATTCGCGACGCGGGACTTGCGCTGTCGGGCTATTGCCGCGGCGGCCTGTTTCCGGCCGTCGACCGCGCGGGACGCCAAGCGGCACAGGACGACAACCGCCGCGCCGTCGACGAGGCGCTCGCGCTCGGCGCCCACTGCCTCATCCTCGTCGTCGGCGGTCTGCCGAAGGACAGCGACGGAAAGATCGCGTCCAAGGACCTGATCGGCGCGCGCGCGATGGTTCGCGACGGGATCGGCGAGCTTCTCGAGTACGCGCGCCCGGCGGGCATGCCGCTGGCGGTCGAGCCGCTGCACCCGATGTATGCGGCGGATCGCGCGTGCGTGAACACGATGGCGCAGGCCAACGATCTGTGCGACGAGCTCGGCCCGGGGGTGGGCATCGCGGTCGACGTCTATCACGTGTGGTGGGACCCTGTGCTCAGGCGCGAGATCGAGCGCGCGGGAAGCGCGTCGCCCACTCGTCTGCTCGCCTATCACATCTCCGACTGGCTCGTCCCGACCAAGGATCTTCTGCTCGACCGCGGAATGATGGGCGACGGCGTCATCGACCTGCCGCTCATCCGCTCGTGGATGGAGAGCGCCGGGTATCGCGGTGCACACGAAGTCGAGATCTTCTCGGCGGCAAACTGGTGGAAGCGCGATCCGGACGAGGTGCTGGCGACCTGCAAGGCGCGGCACCGTGAATGCGCCTGACGCGGGGCAGGGTCCGCGTGCGTAGCTTTGCCGCAGGAAACCGGCGTGGGCGTCCTGTAAAATAGGTCCACCCTCTCTTCCCGCAGGAGACTGCCATGCCCCTCGTTTCGATGCGCCAGCTTCTTGACCATGCAGCCGAGCACGACTACGCGCTGCCCGCTTTCAACGTCAACAACCTCGAGCAGGTCCAGGCGATCATGTCCGCCGCCGCCGAGACGGACAGCCCGGTGATCATGCAGGCCTCGGCCGGCGCCCGGAAGTACGCCGGCGAGGTCTTCCTGCGCCATCTGATCGAGGCCGCCGTCGAAAGCTATCCCAACATCCCGGTCGTCATGCACCAGGACCACGGCCAGTCGCCGGACGTCTGTTCGTCGGCGATGAAGCTCGGCTTCACCAGCGTGATGATGGACGGCTCGCTGCAGGCCGACGGCAAGACGATCGCGAGCTACGACTACAACGTCGACGTGACCAGGAAGGTCGTCGAGATGGCGCACGCGATCGGCGTCACCGTCGAGGGCGAGCTCGGCTGCCTGGGCTCGCTCGAGACGATGCGTGGCGACAAGGAGGACGGCCACGGCGCTGAGGGCACGATGACGCGCGAGATGCTGCTGACCGACCCGGACCAGGCTGCCGACTTCGTCAAGCGCACGCAGCTCGATGCGCTGGCGATCGCGATCGGCACCTCGCACGGCGCCTACAAGTTCTCGCGCAAGCCGACCGGCGACATCCTCGCGATCGACCGCATCAAGGCGATCCACGCGCGGATTCCCAACACGCACCTGGTGATGCACGGCAGCTCGTCGGTGCCGCAGGACCTGCTGCAGATCATCCGCGAGAACGGCGGCGACATGAAGGAAACCTACGGCGTGCCGGTCGAGGAGATCCAGGAAGGGATCAAGCACGGCGTGCGCAAGGTCAACATCGACACCGACATCCGCCTGGCCATGACCGCGGCGGTCCGCAAGTTCCTGCGCGAGAAGCCCTCCGCGTTCGATCCGCGCGATTACCTGAAGCCCGCGCGCGAGGCCGCGAAAGTGATCTGCAAGGCGCGCTACGAGCAGTTCGGCTGCGCCGGGATGGGCTCGAAGATCAAGCCGGTGCCGCTCGCTTCGGTCGCGTCGAAGTACAGGGCCGGCGAGCTCGCGCAGGTCGTTCAGTAGTCCTCCGCACGGCGGGGGCGCGGGACGCCGCCCCCTGCCGTCGCGCTTCCCGTTCCCGACCTCCCGCGAGGATCGCCATGGTGCCCCATCACCCGGACCTGAAGCGCATCCACGGCGTGTTTCAGCGCGGGCTGACGTTAGTCGAGTACGTCGGCCTGCTCGTGATCGGCTTCGCGACCACGTACGCGATGGGTGAGGAAGTGCTGACGATGGTCCACGCCGGCCGGGTCACGCTGGCGGACCTGCTGCTGATGTTCCTCTACCTCGAGGTGCTGGCGATGATCAGCCAGTACTTCAACTCCGGCCAGCTGCCGGTGCGCTTTCCGCTGTACATCGCGATGGTGGCGATGGCGCGGTACATCATCCTCGACATCAAGGAACTCTCCGAGACCCGGATGCTCGCGGTGTCGGCTGCGATCCTGCTGCTCACCCTGGCCGTGCTCGCGATCCGCTATGGCCACACCAAGTTCCCCTATCGCGACGTCGAGGACGCCGAAAAGGGAGGAAGTCAGACGCCCGGCGGACGTTGATCCGGCCTCCCGCCGCCGGCGGTAGCGACTCAGCCGGCGGTGACGAACATCGCGACGACCGCGGCAGCCATCGTCCAGGTCGCGAGCCAGCCCAGCGCCTTCAATCGCCGCGTCACGGTGAACGGTCCCATGACCCGCGGATCGTCGGCCATCAGCATCATCACGAGCATGATCGGCACCGCGATCACGCCGTTGATGACGGCGCTCCAGAACAGCGCCTTGATGGGGTCGATCGGCGTGAAATCGAGCGCGACGCCGCCCAATGTGGCCAGCGCGATGATCGCGTAGAACTCGCGCGCCTCGAGGAGCTTCAGGTCGAGGCCGCTTTTCCATTCGAAGGTCTCGGCCATCGCGTACGCCGCCGACCCCGCGAGCACCGGCACCGCGAGCATGCCGGTTCCGATGATGCCGAGACTGAACAGCAGGAACGTTGCGTGGCCGGCAATCGGGCGCAGCGCTTCGGCCGCCTGGGCGGAGGTCGCGATGTCGGTCACGCCGGCCGCGTGCAGCGTGGCCGCCGTGCTGACGATGATGAACAATGCGATGAGATTGGAGAATCCCATCCCGAAGTAGGTGTCGATCTTGATGCGTCGCAGATGCGCGCGTGCGCCTTCCGGCGACTGCGCCAGCGGAAGCGCCGCCGGGTCGGCATTGAGTTCCTCCACCTCCTGCGCCGCCTGCCAGAAGAAGAGGTAAGGGCTGATCGTCGTGCCGAACACGGCCACGATGAGCGTCAGTGTCGGCCCGGTCAGCACGATCTTCGGCCAGACGATGCCGGCGGCGACCATGTCCCACGGGACGGCGATCGTGAACACGACGGCTACATACGCCAGCAACGCAAGCGTCAGCCACTTGAGGTAGCGCACGTAGCGCTGGTACGGCAGGAACACCTGCAGGCCAAGGCAAAGGAAACCGAACACGATCGCGTGACCGTGCTCCGGTCCGCCGACGACGAGCTGCAGTGCCTCCCCCATGGCCGCGATGTCAGCGGCGACGTTGATCGTATTGGCGACGACGAGCAGCGCCACGATCGCGAACAGCACCGGCCGCGGAAAATGGCGACGGATGTTCGCCGCTAGGCCGTGGCCGGTCACGCGGCCGATGCGCGCGCTTACCATCTGGATGCCGACCATCAGCGGATAGGTCAGCACGACGGTCCAGCCGAGCTGATAGCCAAGCTGCGCGCCCGCCTGCGAGTACGTCGCAATGCCGCTCGGATCGTCGTCGGCGGCGCCCGTAATGAGGCCCGGGCCGAGTTGCCGCCACCAGCGACGGTGTTCTGCCGTCATGTCGCTCTCCTGGGCGTCGACCGGGGGCGAAGGCCACCCGGTCGCGGGAGCCGCGAGTGTACCCGCCGCGGCAACGACGAGCGACAAGAGTGGGCGGACACGCGCGGCGGACATGGCGATTCCCGGTCGAGGAAGCGATCGGAACATCGGTCGTGCGCCGGGTCGTCGTCGTTACGCACGCCACGTGCTAGCATCGGAACACCGGTTTCAGCGCACCGCCGGCCATTCACCGTGGCGCGGGGCGCACCGCTGAGTTTTCCGCAGTGCAAAACGTGGAGGATACGAGATGGGCATCATGAGCATCATCGGAACGATCATCGTCGGGTTCATCGTCGGCCTGCTCGCACGTTTCTTCTACCCCGGCGCAGTCAACCTCGGGTTCTGGATGACCACGCTGCTCGGCATCGGCGGCTCGGTCATCGGCGGCATCATCGGCGGACTGCTCTGGAAATCGCCCGACGGCACGTTCCACCCGGCCGGCTGGCTCCTTTCCATCGTCGGCGCAATCATCCTGCTCTGGGGTTACCTCAACTTCTTCGTCAAGTAGGCGCGTTACGGGCGGCCGGGGCTCGCTGAGCACGGCCCCCCCGAGCACACACAAGTAGCACCGCACCGCCGCGGCGCTGCACCGCGGCCGGTTCCGACTGCACCCGCCGATGATCGACAAGACCCTCGCGTCACCTGCCGCCGCCGTCGCCGATATCGGCGACGGCGACTGCGTGATGATCGGCGGCTTCGGCACCGCAGGGATGCCTTCCGGGCTGATCGACGCGCTCATCGACGTGGGCGCGCGTGACCTCACGATCGTCAACAACAACGCGGGCAATGGCGACGTCGGTCTCGGCGCGCTGATCCGCGAAAGGCGCGTGAGAAAGATCATCTGCTCGTTCCCGCGACAGGTCGATTCGCACCATTTCGACGCCGCCTGGCGTGCCGGCGAAATCGAACTCGAACTCGTGCCGCAGGGCAACCTCGCCGAGCGCATCCGGGCGGCAGGCGCAGGCATCGGCGCGTTCTTCACGCCGACCGGTTACGGCACCGCCCTTGCCGAAGGGAAGGAAACGCGCGTCATCGACGGGCGGCACTACGTGCTCGAATATCCGATCCGCGCCGACTTCGCGCTGATCCGCGCCGACCGGGGCGACCGCTGGGGCAATCTCGTGTACCGGAAAACGGCGCGCAACTTCGGGCCGATCATGGCCGCGGCAGCGCGCTGCACGATCGCCCAGGTCCGCGAAATCGTTCCGCTCGGCGCACTCGATCCGGAGCACATCGTGACGCCCGGCATCTTCGTCCACCGCGTGGTCGCCGACGCGTCGGCACCTTCGGCTCGGGCCGGCGCCTGAGCGGCGCCGGACACCGCTGGCGCCGGACAGGAGACGACGATGCAGCGCTTCACCCGCGACGAAATGGCCGCCCGCGTCGCGCGCGACATTCCCGAGGGGGCGTACGTCAATCTCGGCATCGGCCTGCCCACGCTCGTCGCCAACCACCTGCCCCGCGACCGCGAGATTCTCCTGCACAGTGAAAACGGGGTGCTCGGCATGGGGCCCGCGCCCGCACCCGGTCACGAAGATCCGGATCTGATCAATGCGGGCAAGCAGCCGGTGACGCTGCTTCCCGGCGGCTGCTATTTCCACCACGCCGATTCGTTCGCGATGATGCGCGGCGGGCACCTCGATTTCTGCGTGCTCGGCGCATTCCAGGTGTCCGTCGCCGGCGACCTCGCCAACTGGCACACCGGCGCCCCGGACGCGATTCCGGCCGTCGGCGGCGCGATGGACCTCGCCATCGGCGCGCGGCACGTGTTCGTGATGATGGAGCACCTGACGAAGTCGGGGGAAAGCAAGATCGTCCTCCGCTGCACCTATCCGATCACCGGACTCGCGTGCGTGAACCGGATCTTCACGGATCTGGCCGTCATCGACGTCACGCCGACCGGGCTCGAGGTCGCCGCGATCGTCGCCGGACTGTCTTTCGACGAGCTGCAGCGGCTGACCGGCGTACCCATGCGTCGTGCTGTCGCCTTACCACGGTAGCCGTTCCCGACGGAGAAACCATGCCTCAAGCCTTCATCTGTGATGCGATCCGGACTCCCATCGGCCGTTACGGCGGCGCGCTGGCGACGGTGCGCACCGACGATCTCGCCGCGATTCCGCTGCGCGCGCTGATCGACCGCAACCCCGGTGCCGACTGGGGCGCGGTCGATGACGTCGTCTACGGCTGCGCGAACCAGGCGGGCGAGGACAACCGCAACGTCGGCCGGATGGCGCTGCTGCTCGCCGGCCTCCCCGTCGAGGTGCCGGGCACGACCGTCAACCGGCTGTGCGGCTCCAGCATGGACGCGATCGCGATCGCCGCACGCGCGATCAAGAGCGGCGAGCAGTCGCTGGTGTTCGCGGGCGGCGTGGAGAGCATGTCGCGTGCGCCTTTCGTCCTGGCGAAGGCCGACAGCGCGTTCTCGCGCGCGGCGAAGATCGAGGACACGACGATCGGCTGGCGTTTCGTCAATCCGCTGATGAAGGCGAAGTACGGGATCGACTCGATGCCTGAGACCGCCGAGAACGTCGCCGCCGAGTTCGGCATCGCGCGCGCCGATCAGGACGCCTTCGCGCTGCGCAGCCAGCAGCGCGCGACGGCGGCGATTGCCGCGGGGCGGATGGCCGAAGAAATCGTGCCGGTGACGGTGCCGGCAAAGAAAGGCGACCCGGTCGTCGTCGGTCGCGACGAGCATCCGCGCGAGACAACGCTGGAGGCGCTGGCGAAGCTCAAGGGCATCGTGCGTCCCGACGGCACCGTCACGGCCGGCAATGCCTCGGGCGTCAACGATGGATCGTGCGCGACGCTGCTCGCTTCCGAAGACGCGGCACGCCGCCACGGCCTCACGCCCAGGGCGCGGGTCGTCGCCGCCGCCGTGGCCGGCGTCGCGCCGCGCATCATGGGCTTCGGCCCGGCACCGGCAATGCGCAAGGTGCTGGCTCTTGCGAAGTTGACGCTCGCCGACATCGCCGTCGTCGAACTCAACGAAGCCTTCGCCGCGCAGGGACTCGCGGTGACGCGCGACCACGGCCTTGCGGACGACGATCCACGCGTCAACCCGAACGGCGGCGCCATCGCCCTCGGCCATCCGCTCGGCGCCAGCGGTGCGCGTCTGGTCACCACGGCCACGTATCAACTGCGGCGCACCGGCGGCCGCTATGCGCTGTGCACGATGTGCATCGGGGTGGGCCAGGGCATCGCGATGATCATCGAGCGGGTCTAGCGTCCTGACCGCCGCCCGACACCGCACCACGGCGGCGGCGCCCGCCACAGGGAGCTTTCATGCAGACGCGAACACAGGTAGGAATCGTCGGCGCCGGACCGTCCGGCTTGCTGCTCTCGCATCTCCTGCACCTGCAGGGGATCGCTTCGGTGATCGTCGAGAACCGGAGCCGTGATTACGTCGAGCACCGCGTGCGCGCCGGCGTCCTCGAGCAGGCCGCCGTCGACCTCCTCAAGGAAGCCGGCGTCGGCGAACGGATGGTGCGCGAAGGGCTCGTCCACAACGGGATCGAGCTGCGCTTCGGCGGCCACGGCCACCGGATCGATTTTCCGTCGCTCACCGGCGGCCGGGCGATCACCGTCTACGGTCAGCAGGAGGTGGTCAAGGACCTGATTCGCGCCCGCCTCGCCGCGGGCGGCGAGATCGTGTTCGAGGCCACCGACGTCGGCGTGCACGGCATCGACACGGACACGCCTTCGATCCGGTACCGCAAGGACGGCGCCGATCACGAGGTCTCGTGCGCGATCGTCGCCGGCTGCGACGGCTTTCACGGCGTGTGCCGGCAGGCGATACCGGACCACGCGCAGCACGTCTTCGAGCGGACGTATCCGTTCGCGTGGCTGGGCATTCTCGCGCAGGCGGCGCCGTCGCACGAGGAGCTGATCTACGCCTACCACGACCACGGCTTCGCCTTGTTTTCCATGCGCTCGCCGGAGATCACGCGTCTCTACCTGCAGGTCGCCCCCGACGAGGATATCGCCAACTGGCCCGACGAGCGGATCTGGCAGGAGCTGCACACCCGCCTCGAGACCGACGACGGCTGGAAGCTCAATGAGGGGCCGGTGCTCGAGAAGGGCATCACGCCGATGCGCAGTTTCGTCTGCGAGAAGATGCAGCATGGGCGGCTGTTCCTTGCTGGCGACGCCGCGCACATCGTCCCGCCGACGGGCGCCAAGGGAATGAACCTCGCCGTCGCGGACATTCACGTCCTGACCCGCGCCCTCACCGCATTCTTCAAGTCGGGCCGCGGCGACCTGCTCGCGACCTACGACGCGACCTGCCTCAGGCGCGTCTGGCGCGCCGAGCATTTCTCGTGGTGGATGACGTCGATGCTCCACCGCTTTCCGGGCGACGACGGCTTCCAGCAGCGACTTCAGCGCTCGCAGCTCGACTACACGGTCAGCTCGCACGCGGCCGCGGCGTCGCTCGCGGAGAACTACGTGGGCCTGCCGTTCGCATGAGGTTTGGCCCCCTCGCGTGACGCCACACGCGCGCCGGCTTCGGCGGACGCCGACGTCACCGGGCCGCGCATCCGCCTCCGATGTCGGCTACGACGTGCCCCAGACTTCCCGCGCCGTCTCGACGACGAGCCTGAGCTTCGCCGCCTGCGCGTCGACAGCGATGACGTTGCCGTGGACCGTGCTCGAGAAGCCGCACTGCGGCGACAGCGCGAGCTGCTCCAGCGGCACGAGCTTTGCGGCTTCGTCGATCTTGCGCTTGAGGTAATCCTTGGTCTCGAGCTTGTCGAGCTTGGTCGTCACGAGGCCGAGCACGACGATCTTGCCCTTCGGCACGTGGCGCAGCGGCGAGAAATCGCCGGAGCGCGCATCGTCGTATTCGAGGAAATAGCCGTCGACGGCGAGCTCGTTGAAGAGCACCTCGGCGACCGGCTCGTAGCCGCCCTCGGCGACCCACGCGCTCTTGAAGTTGCCGCGGCACAGGTGCACGCAGACGGTCACGCCGGCCGGCCGGTCGGCGATCGCCGCATTGATGAGCCGCGCGTAGCGCCGCGGCAGTTCGTCCGGATCGTCGCCGCGCTGCCGCGCACCCTCGCGCATCTTGGCGTCGCAGAGGTAGGCGAGGTTGGTGTCGTCGAGCTGGATGTACCGGCAGCCCGCCGCCGCCAGCGCCCGGATCTCGTCGCGATAGGCAGCCGCGACGTCGGCATAGAAAACCTCGAGGTCCGGATAGGCCTCCTTGCTGATCGCCTCGCGCCCGCCGCGGAAATGCAGCATCGTCGGTGACGGGATCGTCACCTTCGGCGTGCGTCTTGTCACCGATCGCAGGAACTCGAAATCGGCGACCTGGATCGGCTTGTCGTGCCGCACCGGCCCGGTGACCTTCATCACCGGCGGCGCGAACTCGACGTTGCCCTGCGCCGTGTGGAAGCTGACCGCGATGCCGCCCTTGGTCTCGACCCCCCGGAGCTGCTCGAGGAAATCGACGTGGAAGTAGGTGCGCCGGAATTCGCCATCGGTGATGCCCAGCAGACCGACGTCCTCCTGGAAGCGGACGATGTCGCGGATCGCGGCGTCCTCGGCCTCCCGCAGTGCCGCGCGCGTGATCTCGCCCTTCGCGAAGCGGTCGCGGGCCGCGAGCAAGGCCGGCGGACGCAGGAAGCTGCCGACGTGATCGGCGCGGAACGGCGGCGTGGTGCGGATAGTCATCGCAGGTTCTCCTCGGTGAGTGATTTCGGTCGCGGTCGGTGCGAGCCGCAGGCGGGCGGACGCCGCGGATTTCCGACAATGATACAAAATGGCCGCAACCGGCCACGCCCGACCCACGCGGCGCGATCGCGCATCAGGCCGGACGACTCGCCCCCGCGCGATTCCTGGGCGACAATGGCGCCTGGAGATTCGTCGACGACGCATGTCGCCCCTCGCTGGCCCACGGCTGGATATGCCGGGGGAGCGCCGCGCGTCGTTGCCGTCTTGCGATTGCCCAACCCGCCACAGGAGGAATTCCATGAGCAAGCCGTTCGAAGTTTCCCGCCGCCGCGTCCTGCAGGGCCTGGCCGCTGCGACTGCGGCCACCGCCTGGCCGCGCCTGGCGCTGGCCGCCGATCCGCTGAAGATCGGCCTCGTGCTGCCGCTGACCGGGCCGTTCGCGTCGACGGGACGCCAGATCGAGGCCGCGTGCCGCCTCTACATGCAGCGCAACGGCGACACGGTCGACGGGCGCAAGGTCGAGCTCATCATCAAGGACGACACCGGCCTCGCTCCCGAAACGACCAAGCGGATCGCGCAGGAGTTCGTGGTGCAGGACAAGGTCAGCGTGCTCGCCGGGTTCGGCCTGACGCCGTTGGCGCTCGCCTCGGCGCCGGTCGCGACCGAAGCCAAGGTGCCGATGATCGTGATGGCGGCGGCGACGTCGATCATTCCGACGCGCTCGCCGTTCATCGTGCGCACCGGATTCACGCTGCCGCAAGTCACCGGCCCGATCGCGGACTGGGCGGCGAAGAACGGTATCAAGCGCGTGGTGTCGATGGTCACCGACTACGGCCCGGGCCTCGACGCGGAGAAGACGTTCGTGGCGCGATTCAAGGCCGCCGGCGGCGAGATCGTCGAGTCGCTGCGCACGCCGCTGCGCAATCCGGACTACGCGCCGTTCCTGCAGCGCGCGAAGGATGCGAAGCCCGACGCGCTGTTCGTGTTCGTCCCGTCCGGCGAAGGGCTTGCGGTGATGAAGCAGTTCGAGGAGCGCGGCTTGAAGCAGGCCGGCATCAAGCTGATCGGCACCGGCGACGTCACCGATGACGACCTCCTTGAGAGCATGGGCGCGCCGGCGGTCGGCGTGGTGACGTCCTTCCATTACTCCGCGGCCCACGATTCGCCCGAGAACAAGGCCTATGTCGATGCGTTCATGAAGGCCAACAAGGGCATGCGGCCGAACTTCCACTCGGTGGGCGGCTACGACGGCATGCACCTCATCTACGAGGCGGTGAAGAAAGCGGGCCCCAACGCCGACGGCGACAAGCTCCTTGCCGCGATGAAGGGGATGTCGTGGGTGAGTCCGCGCGGGCCGATGTCGATCGATCCGGCGACCCGCGACGTCGTGCAGACCGTCTACATGCGTCGCGTCGAGATGCGCGACGGCAAGCCCTGGAACATCGAGTTCGACAAGGTCGAGAACGTCAAGGACCCGGGCGTCTGAGTCATTTCGGCCTGATCGGCGCCGGCGGCGATGGACGCCGTCCGGTGCCGTACTGCCGCGCGCCCCCCGCCGTGACCGCGACCTGCGGCCCCGCGGCGGCGGCCTGCCGGTCCCATGACCGTTGATTCCGAAAGCGCCCGTGATCCCGCTTGCCGATCTCGAAGCCGCCGCCCGCAACGTCTATGCGGCGATGCCCCCGACGCCCCAGTACGCCTGGCCGCTCCTCGCGCACCGCGCGCAGCGCGACGTCTGGGTCAAGCACGAAAACCACACGCCCACGGGCGCCTTCAAAGTTCGCGGCGGGCTCAATCTGCTCGCGCTGCTGACGGCGCGCGAGCCGAACCTGCCGGGGATCATCAGCGCGACGCGCGGCAATCACGGCCAGAGCCTCGCGTTCGCTGCGCACCGGCACCGCGTCCGCTGCACGATCGTTGTGCCGCAGGGTAATTCCGTCGACAAGAACGCCGCGATGCGCGCGTTTGGCGCGACGCTGATCGAATATGGACGCGACTTCGACGAGGCGCGCGAGCACGCGGCCGTCCTCGCGGCAGAAAACAGGCTGCGCTTCATCGGCCCGTTCGAGCCCGAGCTCGTCGCCGGCGTGGGCACCTACGCGCTCGAGCTCTTTCGTGCCGTGCGCGACCTCGACACCGTCTATGTGCCGATCGGCTGCGGCTCCGGCATCTGCGGGCTCATCTCGGCACGCGACGCGCTCGGATTGGCCACGAAGATCGTCGGCGTCGTGTCGGTCAACGCCAATGCCTATGCGCAATCGTTCGCCGCGGGGCGCCCGGTCGAGACCAAGAGCGCACTCACCATTGCCGATGGAATGGCGGTCCGTGTCCCGGTACGTGGCGCCCTCGACGTCATCCTGCGCGGCGCTGCACGCATCGTCGAGGTCACCGACGCCGAGATCGAGGACGCAATGCGCGCGTATTTCAGCGACGCCCATCAGATCGCCGAGGGTGCAGGTGCCGCGCCACTCGCCGCGCTGTTGAAGGACGGTGCTGCCGCGGGCGCCCGCGCCGCCGTGATTCTCAGCGGCGGCAACGTCGATCGCGACGTCTATGCGCGGGTGATCTCCGGAGGGTGGACCTGACCGCGATTGGCACGACCCGCGCCGCCGTCGACGCTCCGAATCAGGGATCCGCGAACACGGTGACGTTGGCCACCGCCGTCCCTCCCCGGCCGTCGCTCACGGTGTAGGTGAAGTAGTCGTAGCCGATGAAGTCCTTCTTCGACAGGTAGACGAGGGTGTTGCCCGGACCGCGGCTGACGGCGCCGTTGAACGGTTGCGTGAACGAGGCCACCGTCAGCGCGTCGCCGTCCGGGTCGCTGTCATTGGCCAGCACGTCGATCTGGACCGGCGCGTTGAGGTGGGCCACGGCGAAGTCGGCCTTCGCCTCCGGCGGATGGTTGGTCTTCACCACGGTGATCGTCACGGTCGCCGATGAGAGCAGGCCCTTCGCGTCGGCCACCGTGTAGCTGAACGTGTCGGTGCCGCCGTAGCCGGGTGCCGGCGTATAGCTGACCTGGCCGCCGCTGATCGTCGCCGTGCCATGCGCCGCCGCGGTGACCGAAACGATCCTCAGCGCATCGCCGTCGGGATCGCTGTCGTTGCCGAGGACGTCGAGCAGAGCGGCGCCACTATCGGCGTTCACCGTATAGGCGTCCGGGGCTGCCACCGGCGCCCGGTTCACGTAGCGCTTCTCGCCGGCCACGACGGTCGTCGTCTGCTCCTGCGCCGTGTACACGTCGACCGACTGCTTATGGTGCGCCGGATTGTGCAGCGCGCGGCGCAGCCAGACCGGCTCGGAGGCGATCTCCTCGCGGCGCCACTCGATCTGCGGCGCCGGCTTGGCAGCAACCGGCGCCGGAGCGACGGCGACAGGCGCGGCAGCGGGCAGCGGCGGCAACGTCACCGTTTCCTCGCGCGTCTCGAAGGTCACGAACTCGAGATCAACGCGGCGGTTCTTCGGCCGGCCGGTCGCATCGTTCGGAAAGCGCGGATTGCGCTTGCCCATCCCTTCGGCCAGGACCCGGTCGGCCGGGATGCCGGAGGCGACCAGATAGCGGCGCACCGATTCCGCACGCCGCTCCGACAGCCTCTGGTTGTAGGCGTCCGTGCCGATGTCGCAGGTGTGCCCGCTGATGTGCAGGTTGCCTTCGAAGCCGGTGGACTTGAGGCGGGCGATGGCGGTATCGAGCGCCGCCTTCGCGTCGGCGCGAAGTTCCGCCTTGTCGAAATCGAAGAACGCGTCGGAGGCCATCGACGCCGTGGTCTTGACCATGCGCTTCTCGACACGCGGCTCCGGCGCCTTTGTCGCCACTGGCGTTGCCGGCGGCGGCGCGGCCGCCGCTGCCGCCGCCGGAACGTCGACCTGCACCATGCGGTACTCGCGCGCCGGACGCCAGGCAGCGCCGCCGAAATCGTAGCGGAGCATCGCGATGATCCGCTGGTCGTCGCGCTTCGGCTCGTAGTCGCCGCGCTTCCAGTACGCCTCGCCAACGACCGAAACACTGAACGGCGAGCCGGCGAAGAATTTCTCGACGCCGAGCGACACCGTCGCCTGTGCGGCGGAGTCCTTGCCCCATTCGTAATCGCCGCCCAGCTCGAGGCGCAGCAGACCGCGCTCGTAGAAGTGGCCGGCACGCGCGCCGACGCCGTAGTCGTAGGCCCGCTGGTACTGATTCGTTACGTTGGTCGTGACGATGTCCTGCTCGTACGGCCGTCCGTTGTCGCTGCCGGTGATCGTCTGCTGGAACACCGACGTTGAAGTCAGCGTCTCCCGCCGCCCCGTGACCGCTGCCGAGGCGTAGCCGGTGGCGAACCACTTCGGGTTCTCGATCCCGCCGCCGACGGTAACCTTGCGGTCGTGCGTCTGATTCTGGTCGGCGGCGACGAAGAACTTCCGCACCGCGGCGTCGGCACCGCCGTCGCCGGGCTGCCAGTTGTACGAAAGGCGCAGGCCGCCAGCCGAGCTGGTGGCCGCCCAGAATTCACCCAGCCAGGCACTCTTGGCATCCTCGCGAAAAACGTAGTAGCCCTCGCCGCGCAGGTTATTGTCGGAGTCGTAGCCGATCCCGAGCCGGCCGGCGGCCCCGACAAAACTGAGATCCACGCTCTGCGGAGACGGTGGCGCCGGCTGCTGGGCCGCCACGTACGAGGAAATCAGGGCGAGCAGCAGGGCGGAGGCGGAACGGGGAGGCTTGCTCACGGGCGGCAACCAATCGGCGAAACACGGAGGACCGACATTTTCGCCGATGGCTCTCCCTAAACCAAGCGAATCGTCGCTGCGCGACGACGGATTCGGCGTACCTGTGTCAAGCGCGCCGCACTCGCGTCTGGGACTGCTCGCGGAGGTATTGCGCAACGTAGTACAGCGATCCCCCGGCTTTTCCGGACGAGCCCGAGCCTTTCCAGCCCCCGAAGGGCTGATACCCAGGCCACGCCCCGGTCGTCGCGCCCTGCGGCCGGTTCGCGTAGCAGACGCCGGCCTCGATGGTTGCGAAGAACCGCTCGGTCTCGTCGGGGGACCCGTAGAAACCCGCGGTAAGCCCGTAGTCCCCGTGATTGGCGAGGGCGATGGCCGTGTCGACGTCGTCGACCGGCGCGACGAGCAGGAACGGCGCGAACAGTTCCTGCTGCCAGAGCGGGTGGTCGAGCGGCGCGCGGGCGATGGTGGGTGCGCAGTAGTGGCCGTGAGCAAGCTCGCCGTGGTCCAGACGCTCCCCGCCATGGACAAGGGATCCGCGCTCGCCGAGCGCGGTGATCTGTGCCGCAGCATCTTCGAAACGCGCCACGGCCGCGGCGTCGATGACGGGGCCCATCCAGTGCGAGCGCACCGTGGGGTCGCCAACCGCGATCTTCTTGGTCGCCGCGTGCAGCGCCGCGACGAAATCCGCGAACACCGTTTTCTCGACGTACACGCGCGAGCACGCCGAGCATTTCTGGCCCGACAGCCCGAATGCCGAGCGCGAAACGCCGAGCACCGCGTCGTCCAGGTTGCCGTGACGGCTCACGATCGCCGCGTTCTTGCCGCCCATTTCGGCGATGCACGGCCGCGGCCAGCGCCCCTGCGCGAGGGTGCGATGAAGGTGCATGCCGACCTCGTAGCTGCCGGTGAACGTGACCCCGGCGACATCGGGGTGGTTGACCAGCGCCTCGCCGATCGAGCGTCCGGGACCGGTGACGTAATTGAATGCCCCCGGCGGCACGCCCGCGTCGCGCAGGGCATCGGCGAGCAACCGCCCGCTCCACGGTGTCGTGGACGCGGCCTTGAAGACGACGGTGTTCCCGGCGACAAGTGCCGCGCCGGACGGCCCGCCGGAAAGCGCAAAGGGAAAGTTGAACGGCGCGATGACGAGCCAGACGCCGTGGGGCTTCAGCACGCTCATGTTCTCGCTCACGAACCCGGCCACCGGATCGCGCGTCATCGGCTTCGCGTAACCGTCGTTGTCCTCCATCCGGTCGCAGTAATAGGCGATCAGATCGGCCGTTTCCTGCGCTTCCCCGAGCGCCTCCATTCGATTCTTGCCCACCTCCAGCGCCAGCACGGCACCCAGGTAGTAGACGCGCTCCTCGATCAGTGCGACCGCGCGACGCAGGACGGCGACACGCTCCCGCCACGGCATGCCCGACCAGGCGGGAAGCGCCTTTCTTGCCGCCGCGACGGCGGCCCCCGCATGCCCCGCGTCGCCGGCCTGGAACCGGCCGAGGACAAGGCGCGCGTCGATCGGCGTGCGCACGTCGAACTGGCGCGCCGCCCGCTCGTTGCCGCCCCCGATCAGCATCGTGTGCTCGGCGCCCAGATGCGACCGTATCGTTGCCAGCGCCGCTTCGAAGCGCGCGTGCAGTTCCGGCGGCGGGTCGAACATCGTCGAATACGTGAGCTTGAAGGAGGCGGTCATGCAAGGGACTCCGAGGTTGCGCGAGAACGGGCGCGGCAATCGACGCGCCTCGGGAAAGCGGGCTGCGGGGAAACGTTCATGCGGGACGTACAGCGCGGGGAATCGCGCGGTCAGACGAGATCGGCGGCGGGCCCGAGGATCTGTTCGCGCAGCTCGCGGTAGCGCGGCAACTGCGGCGGATACACGCAGATGTATCTCACCTGCGCCGCCTGCAGGCAGCGCTGCTTGATGATCTCGAGCTTCTGGTCGCGCGGATTGACGACCTGCTCCGGCTCCTTGGCGTCGACGATGGCGACGATCGTCATGTCGCGGTCGCAGATCACGAAGCCCACGTGCTGGTTGGCGATCTTTCGAAACGCGCGCAATCGCTCCATGCCCTGCGGCCCGATCTTCACCTGCAGCACGTCCGCAAGCCGGATCCGGGCGAAGATGTCGTGTCGCGGGAACGCGGCTTTCAGCAACAGGTAGACCACGCTCTCCGCCTTGCTGAGAAAGCGCGGCCGCAGCAGATAGAGCCCGGGCAACTCGGCGGACGACAGCAGACGGGTGGTCTCGCCTTCGGTCCACTGCGCGATGGTGTTCGGCGACTCGCTGCCGCCCCTGGCGCCGCCCCCGGGTGCACGTTGCCGGCGCAGCAGTCCCGCGACGACGGCAATGACCAGGGCGCCGATGGCGAGCGCGAACAGGGTTCCGGAGGTCATGGCCCGTGGTTTCTCGTTCCCGACGACGCGGCGCACCCGGAAACGGCGCGCCCCGACTATGACCGGGGCATCAGCTTGATGTTTTTCGGCGGCCCGGCAGGTTGCTGCGTTAGTCTAAAGCATTTTCTCAACATGTTGTTGTCTTCAACCTGCGGCCCGGCGAGAAGCGGGCATCGCAAGCCCGGCGTGAGCAGGCCTCGCCCGGCGCGCCCGAACTCCCTCGGCCAGGTGGCCTTGCGCACGCTCCCGATCCCCGTCGATGCCTGGAGCGGAGAGGGAAACGGCTTTGGCTGAAGATCGGACCGTTTGATTTGCACCCCGTGCGCACGCACTCCCGACGTGGATGCACCGCTTTGCTTGTTTCCATCGCGCTTGCCGTGTGCGTCGCGAGTGCTCACGCTGCCGACGCGGCGTCGATCATTTTCGGCGGCATCGTCGCCGGCAGCGGCGAAGGTGTCGACGTCTACGGTGTCCATGGGTGTGGGTACCGCATCTCGAGCCGGCACTTCTCGCCAATCTCGGACTCGAGCCGCGGCTCGCCGCGCAGATCGTCCGCTGGCAAGGACACGACAACCCCACCGCTCGCCCATCGCTGGTCGAAGGTCGTCTGCGTGCTTGGGAGCTGGCTGCGTTCGCCCGGCATGTGTCGAATGCGGGGTTGGTCGAGACCGATGACGGGCTCACCCATTTCGGTGTCGCGCTGCGCTACGGCATGCCGTAGCTTCGTCACGAAACACGAAGCCCGGCGCAGGGCCGGGCTTCGCTGACTTTCTCGGGCTGGGACTCCCCGCGCGGCGCGCTTGCGCACGCCGGGACGGTAAGCCGTGCCGGCCTCCGATCGCGGGCCGCTGCGGGCCCGCAACCGGAATGGACGGTTACATGTCCATGTCGCCCATGCCGCCCATGCCACCCATGCCACCCATGCCGCCGCCCATCGGCTTGTCGTCCTTGGGATGTTCGGCGACCATCGCATCGGTCGTCAACATCAGGCCGGCGACGGAGGCGGCGTTCTGCAGCGCGAAGCGGGTGACCTTGGTCGGGTCCAGCACGCCCATCTCGACCATGTCGCCGTACTCGCCCGTCGCGGCGTTGAAGCCGAAGTTGCCCTTGCCCTCGACGACCTTGTTGACGACTACGGAAGGCTCCTCACCGGCGTTCTGCACGATCTGGCGCAACGGCTCCTCGAGCGCACGCAGCACGATCTTGATGCCGGCATCCTGGTCGTGGTTGGCGCCCTTCAAGCCCTTCAGGTTCGCCCGGGCGCGCAGGTACGCGACGCCGCCGCCGGCGACGATGCCTTCCTCGACGGCCGCACGGGTCGCGTGCAGCGCGTCCTCGACGCGCGCCTTCTTTTCCTTCATCTCGACTTCGGTCGCGGCGCCGACCTTGATCAACGCCACGCCGCCGGCGAGCTTGGCCACGCGTTCCTGCAGCTTTTCCTTGTCGTAGTCGGACGTCGCATCCTCGACCTGCTTGCGGATGTTCTTCACCCGCGCCTCGATCGCGGCCTTTTCGCCGGCACCGTCGATGATCGTGGTGTCTTCCTTGCCGACTTCGATGCGCTTGGCGCGGCCGAGATCCTTCAGCGTCGCGTTTTCGAGCTTCAGGCCCAGCTCTTCCGCGATGACCGTGCCGCCCGTCAGGATGGCGATATCTTCGAGCATGGCCTTGCGCCGATCGCCGAAGCCCGGCGCCTTGACCGCCGTGGTCTTCAGGATGCCGCGGATGTTGTTGACGACCAGCGTCGCCAGCGCCTCGCCGTCGACGTCTTCGGCGATGATCAAGAGCGGCTTGCCCGACTTCGCGACCTGCTCGAGCACCGGCAGGAGATCGCGGATGTTGCTGACCTTCTTGTCGTGCAGGAGAACGTAGGGATCTTCGAGGACCGAGACCTGCTTGTCCGGGTTGTTGATGAAGTACGGCGAGATGTAGCCGCGGTCGAACTGCATGCCCTCGACCAGGTCGAGCTCGTTCTCGAGCCCCTTGCCGTCCTCGACCGTGATCACGCCTTCCTTGCCGACCTTGTCCATCGCCTCGGCGATCGTCTTGCCGATTGCCTCGTCGGCGTTGGCCGAGATCGCGCCGACCTGCGAAATCTCCTTGCTGGTCGTGCAGGGCTTGCTGATCTTCTTCAGCTCCTCGACGACGGCGATGACCGCCTTGTCGATGCCGCGCTTCAGGTCCATCGGGTTCATCCCGGCGGCGACGTACTTGAATCCCTCGCTGCAGATCGACTGCGCGAGTACCGTTGCCGTCGTCGTACCGTCGCCGGCGACGTCGGAGGTCTTGGACGCGACTTCCTTGACCATCTGCGCGCCCATGTTCTCGAACTTGTCCTTGAGCTCGATTTCTTTCGCGACCGACACGCCGTCCTTGGTGATCGTCGGCGCTCCGAAGCTGCGCTCGAGCACCACGTTGCGGCCCTTCGGGCCCAGCGTGACCTTGACCGCATTCGAGAGCACGTTCACGCCGACCATCATTCTGTTGCGCACCGCTTCGCCGAAGCGGACATCCTTGGCTGCCATAGTGTGTTTCTCCTGGATCTGTGCGGGGGAGGCGGGACTAGCCGACGATGCCGATGATGTCGTCTTCGCGCATGTGCAGGAGGTCCTGCCCGTCCATCTTGAATTCCTGGCCGGAGTACTTGCCGAAGAGCACCTTGTCGCCCGGCTTGACGCCTGCCGGGATCAGCTTGCCGTTGTCGTCGGTCTTGCCCGGGCCGACGGCCACCACTTGGCCCTGCGAGGGCTTTTCGGCGGCGGTGTCGGGGATGACGATGCCGCCGGCGGACTTGCGTTCTTCCTCGAGGCGCTTAACGATCACGCGATCGTGCAGGGGACGAATCTTCATGGTTAGTGCTCACTCCTGTTAAAATTTCGTTTTAGAATCAGTCGCTTGAGACGCCGCCCCGAGGCTCGGGGCGGGGAGTCGAGGCAGGGGTCGAAACACCTGCGCAGTTGTTAGCACTCGACTCGAGCGAGTGCTAATGATAGTGAGGGCGCGCGCCAAAATCAAGCCCGGCGCGAGCGGTGGCCGCCGTGCGCACCACACGACGACCGCGCCCCGATCGATGTCCGACCCATTTCCATCCGGATCAGGGCCACGCCGCGCGGTCCGATCGCGCTGCACATGGCGCAAGCGCGTGGGCCTCACCGACGCACTCCGGCGCACCGGCGCGACCCGGTTGCGCGCTCCTGCTGTGCTACCGTTACGCCGTCGATCTTGAGGGAGTAAGACGCCGTGGACAACGTGAATTCCGCAATGCCGCAGTCCGCTCCGGGCGCATCGGCGGCGTCGGCGGCGCCTCCGCCCGATGGCTGGGCCGTCAGCGCCGGGCGCGGCGCGGCGTGGTGGAGCGAAGGCTGGCGCCTGTTCAAGGCCAGCCCCTGGGTATGGCTCGCGATCCTGATCGTTTTCCTCCTGCTCATCGTCGGAATGTCGCTGATCCCGGTGATCGGCCAGATCGCGACGACGTTGTTCGGACCCGTGTTCATCGGCGGCGTGCTGGTCGGCACGCGCAACCTCGACCGCGGCGGCGAACTGTCCGTCGGGGACCTGTTCCGCTGCTTCAGCGACAAACTGGGGCCGCTCATCATCCTGTCGCTGCTCTACATCGTGTGCTGGATCGTGATCTGGCTCGTCGCCGTCGCCCTGCTCGTCGGCGTGGTCGGCGCGGGCAGCCTCGGCGCGCTGATGGCCGGGGATCCCGCGCAGGCGGGGCTGGCGATGCTCTCTTCGATCGGCCCCGGCGCGCTCGTCGTCGTGCTCGTCATGCTGCTGCTCATCGCGCCGCTGCTGATGGCGTACTGGTTCGCGCCGGCGCTGATCGTGTTCCGCGGCGACGCGCCGTGGGCCGCGATGAAGACGAGCTTTCGCGCGAGCCTGCGCAACGTGCCACCGTTCCTCGTCTACAGCATTGTCGGCATCCTGCTAGCGATCGTCGCGTCGATCCCGCTCGGCCTGGGGTGGTTCGTCGTCGCGCCGATGGCGGCCGCATCGGTGTACGCGAGCTATGTCGACATCTTCGGGCGACCGTGACGATCGAAATGGGGTCAGATACGAGTTGCCAGTACCGGAATTCGACGGACTCCGGCGCGCGGCAACTCGTATCTGACCCATTTCATGCCATTTCATTTCAGCGCGAACACGACGATGTCGTTGTCCTCGAACACCGGCCGCCCGAAGCGTGCCGCGATCGTCGGCAGGCATGACTGCATGTCCGGCCACGGCCGTTGGTTCCCCGCCGGAATCGCCCACAGCGTCTTGTGCACGATGAGGTAATCGGCGCCCCCCGTCCGTCCTTCGAGCAGTGACGACAGGTGGACGAAGTTGGCAAGACGGATTCCGGTCGCCGTCGCCGGATACTCGCCCGCGGCGCGTTCGCCGCACACCCCCGTCTCCAGCCCGATGCGCACGTGCTGCCGGTGCCGCTCCTGGTAGAACGGCAGCGGATTGAACTGCGACTCGTGGCTCCACGGCATCTCGATCACGGTGAGGCTGCCGGGGGGACGCCGCGCGAGTTCGTCGTAGAACGCGGGAAGTGGGGCAGACGGCACCAGCGTCACGTACGGATTGTGCGCATCGTCGTAGTCGTACTGGAACCGCATGTGGCCCAGAAACTGGTTCGGCACGTAGCGCATGTGCGGCAGCGGTCCGATCGAGAGCAGCACCGACGGAACCACGACGGTCGCCGCCACGACGTACGCGTCGCCCAGGCGCCGGACGACCGTCACGGCGCCGGCGGCCACCGCGAGCAGCAGGAACGGGAGGGCCGGCAGCAGATAGCGCGCCTGCACCAGCGGGTGGCCGATCCAGATCGCGCGGCTCGCGCCGACCAGAACCGCGAACACGACGATCAGCGTCGCGACGTAGAGCGCGAAACCGCGGTCGCGGCGCCAGATCGCGACGGCACCGATCGCCGCAAGTCCAAGCACTGCCACCAGCGCCACCGGCGAAGCCGAGCCCGCAAGCAGCAGCAGCGTCCGATAGAGACTTTCCGCGGTTACCGAGTGCTGGCCCGCCTTCTCCGCGAGTGCGGCCCAATCGTAGTAGAGCGGCGGACCGAGCACGGGTGCGAGCAGCGCGACGATCGTCAAGGCGATCACGACCACTCGCCGCAACGGCGCCGGATCGCGATCGGCACGCATCCTGCGCAACGCCGAAAGACCGAAGTACGCGATCGGCAGCAGCGTGAATCCCAGCGTGATCGGATGCAGCCACCCTGCCGTCCACGTCCCGACGACATACGCCACCGCCCACCGCAAACGGCCCTCCCGATACCACCGCCGCGCCGCCACTACGGCAAGCAGTGTCGCCAGGACCGTGATCGCGTACGGCCGCGCGGTCTGCGTGAAATAGACGAGCAGCGGCGATACCGCGAGCAGGCCCGCAAAGAGGACGCGGGCCGCGCGGTCGGCAACGTCCGCGACCAGCAGCGGCGCGACGGCAAGCAGCAGCAGCCCGCACGCGAGCATCGGCGCCTTCAGCGTCCATTCGGTCAGCGCACCCCGCCCCATCAGCCAGCGGTCGTAGAGCGCCAGCGGAATGCTGTAGTCATTGCTGCCGAAACTCGTGAAGATCGTACCCGCGCCCGACTCGACGATCTTGTGCAGCGCGTGCCACTCGTCCTCGATGACGATCTGCGCTCCGAATTGCGACAGGCGCAGCCAGGCGCCGACACCGATCCACGCCAGCGCGAGAAGCACCAGCAGCGGCCCGGTGACCGGCGGCTCTTCCTTCTGCGTCATGGCGCCGGCGCGGACACCGGAGGCCCCGCGTGTCCGAGCCGCAGCGCAGGATCGTCGGCGAAGAGGCGGCTGCGTCCGAGTCCGAGCCGCCACGCGCGATATTGCAGCGACGTGCGGATCACCCCCAGCCCATAGATCACCGAGCGGCGGGCCGAGATCGAACTCGCATCGTCGAAGTAGCGGGTCGGGCACGAGATCTCACCGACGGCGAAGCCGAACGCGATGGCCTGCACCAGCATCTGGTTGTCGAACACGAAGTCGTCGGAATTGGCATTGAGCGGCAGCGTCTCCAGAACGCGGCGCGAGAACGCGCGATAGCCGCTGTGAAACTCGGAAAGCTTGCTGCCCACCAGCAGGTTCTGCAGCGCGGTGAGCAGCCGGTTCGCGACGTACTTGTAGACCGGCATCCGGCCCGCAATCGCCGATTGTGCGAGGATCCGCGAGCCGACGACGACATCATAGACGCCCGACGCGACCATCGCCGCCATCGCCGTGATGAGCTTCGGTTCGTACTGGTAGTCCGGGTGGAGCATCACGACGATGTCGGCGCCGCGCGCGAGCGCCGCGGTGTAGCAGGTCTTCTGGTTGGCGCCATAGCCGCGGTTGCGCTCGTGCCGGATCACGGGGATGCCGAGCTCGCGCGCGACGGCGATCGTCGCGTCATCGCTGGCGTCGTCGACCAGCAGGACTTCGTCGACGACGTCGTGAGGAATCGCCGCGTAGGTGCGCTCCAGCGTTTTCTCGGCGCGATACGCCGGCATGACGACGACGAGTTTGAGTCCGTGCAGCAAGGCGAGTGTCGACGATGGGTGGGCACGGCGCGCGCGGCAGTGTGCTCAGTGCGCCCGCTCCCAGCTGGGGCCGCTGCCGACGTCGACGACGAGCGGCACCGCGAGAGTGGCGACGCCGGTCATCTTCTTCGCGAGCTCGGCCTTGACGTGCGCGAGCTCACGCTCCGGCACCTCGAGTACGAGCTCGTCGTGAACCTGCAGCACGAGCCGCGCAGCGAAGCGCTCGCGGTCGAGCCAGCCCTGCACTTCGATCATCGCCAGCTTGATCAGATCGGCGGCCGTTCCCTGCATCGGCGCGTTGATCGCCGCCCGCTCCGCCGCGGCGCGCCGTGGCCCGCCCGCCGCCCGGATGTCGGGCAGCCATAACCGGCGCCCGAACACGGTCTCCACGTAACCCTGCGCACGCGCGAGCTCGCGCGTGCGCTGCATGTAGTCGGCCACGCCCGGGTAACGCTGAAAATATTTTTCGATGAACTGCTGCGCCGCGCCGCGCTCGATGCCGAGCTGTGTCGCCAGTCCGAAGGCGCCCATCCCGTAGATCAGCCCGAAATTGACGGCCTTGATGTAGCGCCGCTGGTCGGACGTCACGTCGGCGACCGGCACGCCGAAGATGTCGGCCGCGGTTGCCTTGTGGATGTCCGCGCCCTCGTGAAAGGCCTTCACCAGCGCGGGATCGCCGGAGAGGTGCGCCATGATCCGGAGCTCGATCTGCGAGTAATCGGCCGAGACGATGGCGTGGCCCGGCGGCGCAATGAAGGCCTCGCGGATGCGCCGACCTTCGACCGTGCGCACCGGTATGTTCTGCAGATTGGGATCGCTCGACGCGAGACGCCCGGTGACCGCGGTCGCTTGCGCGAACGTCGTGTGCACGCGGCCCGTGCGCCGGTTCACCATCTGCGGCAGCTTGTCGGTGTACGTCGACTTGAGCTTGGTCAGCGCCCGATGTTCGAGCAGGACCCTGGGCAGCGGGTAATCCGCGGCAAGCTCGGTGAGGACCTCCTCGTCCGTCGACGGCTGGCCGGTCGCCGTCTTGCGCAGCGTCGGCAGCTTCATCTTCTGGAACAGGATCTCGCCGAGCTGCTTCGGCGACGCGAGATTGAACGGCTGACCGGCAAGCTGGAACGCCTGCTGCTCCAGTGCCATCGCCTTTTCGCCGAGCTCGCGGCTCTGCGCGGCGAGAAGCGCCGCGTCGACGAGCACTCCCTCGCGCTCCATCCGAAACAGCACTTCGCGGACGGGCATCTCGATTCCCATGTACACGTGGTCGAGCTTCGCGTCGGCGTGGACGCGCGGATGGAGCGCGCGGTGGAGCTGCAGCGTGATGTCGGCGTCCTCGGCCGAGTACGCCGCGGCGTCCTCGATGCTGACCTGGTCGAACCCGATCTGCTTCGCGCCCTTGCCCGCGACGTCCGCATACGTGATCGTCTTCACGTTGAGGTGGCGCCAGGCGAGGTTGTCCATGTCGTGCGGCTTGTGCGACTCCAGCACGTAGGACTCGAGCAGCGTGTCGTGCGCCACGCCGGCGAGCGTCAGCCCGTGGTTGGCCAGCACGTGCTCGTCGTACTTGACGTTCTGGCCGAGCTTCCTTTTCGCAGGATCGGCGAACCACGGCTGCAGTCGTCGGAGCACCGTATCGAGATCGAGCTGATCGGGCACACCGGCATAACGGTGCGCGAGCGGGATGTAGCACGCATGGCCCGGCACGATCGCGAACGAGAGCCCCACGATTCGCGCCTCGAGTGGATCGAGACTCGTCGTCTCGGTGTCGAAGCACACGAGATCCGCTTGGCCGATTGCCGCGAGCCAGCGATCGAAGGTCTTCGTGTCGAGCACCGTCTCGTAGTGCCGAGGCACGGGCGGCGGCGCATGGGGCGACGGCGAATCGGTGTCGGCGTACATTCGCGTGTCGACCTTCGCCGCACGCTCGACGATGGCGCCCGCGGCGTCGACCGCCGCCGCCATTCCCGAACCGCCCTGCATGTCACGCAGCCAGCTCTTGAACTCGAAGCGGTCGAACAGCGACCGCAGCCGTTCTGCATCGGCCGGCTCCAGCTTCAGATCCTTCGGCGCGACCGGCAGCGCACAGTCGGTCTTCACGGTGAGGAGCCTCCGGCCCGTCGGCAGCCAGCCCAGCGTCGCGCGCAGATTTTCGCCCACGACGCCCGGAATCTCCGCGGCGTGCGCGACGACGTTGTCCAGGGTTCCGTACTGCGCGAGCCACTTCGCCGCCGTCTTCGGACCGACCTTCGGCACGCCGGGCACGTTGTCGACGGTGTCGCCCGTGAGCGCCAGCAGGTCGAGGATCTGATCGGCGCGCACGCCAAATTTGTTCACCACACCGGGTTCGTCGAGGGTCTCGTTGCTCATCGTGTTGACGAGCGTGATGCCGGGCTTGACGAGCTGCGCCAGGTCCTTGTCCGACGTCGAGATCAACGTGTCGATGCCGGCCGCCGATGCCTGCGCGGCCAGAGTCCCGATCACGTCGTCGGCTTCCACCCCATCGACCATCAGCAATGGCCATCCGTGAGCGCGCACCAGTTCGTGCAGCGGCTCGATCTGGCGGACCAGATCCTCCGGCATTGGCGGTCGGTGCGCCTTGTACTCGGGATACCACTCGTCGCGAAAAGTCTTGCCCGGCGCGTCGAACACAACGGCGAAGTAATCCGGCTTGCCGTCCTCCACCATTCGGCGCAACATCGCCACGACTCCGCGCAGGGCGCCCGTCGGCTCCCCTTGCGACGTGCGCAAGTCGGGCAGCGCATGGAACGCGCGGTACAGGTACGACGACCCATCCACGAGTACGAGCAAAGGCATGATGATTCAGACGAGCAAGATTCCGCAGCTCTTCGATCCGCAGGCGCATTACACCTCGAACGGGCAGGAAGCCTGGCGGGTGCTGGGGATTATGGCAGAGTTCGCCGCCGCGACCGAAAGGCTGCGCGGGATCCGTCCCGCGGTGTCGATGTTCGGCAGCGCGCGCATCAACGCCGGGCATCCGTGGTTCGAGAAGACCGAGCGGATCGCGCGGCTGCTCTCCGACGCGGGCTTCTCGGTGATCTCCGGCGGCGGTCCGGGGCTGATGGAAGCGGCCAACCGCGGCGCGTATGCCGGCAAGTCGCCCGCGATCGGGCTCAACATCCTGCTACCGCACGAGACGAGCGGCAACGAGTTCCAGGACGTCGGTTTCAACTTTCGCTACTTCTTCGCGCGCAAGATGATGTTCGTGCGCTTCGCGTCGGCGTACGTCGTGCTGCCCGGCGGCTTCGGTACGCTCGACGAGCTCTCCGAATGCCTGACGCTGGTGCAGACCGGCAAGAGCCGGCGCATTCCGATCATCCTCGTCGGCGGGTCGTTCTGGCAGGGCTTGCTCGACTGGATGAAGACTAGTCTCGTCGGCGAAGGTGTCATCAGCCCCGGCGACATCGACCTGATGCGCGTGATCGAGGAGCCCGAGGAAATCGTCGAGGCGATCTTCGATTTCTACGAATCGCGCGGGTTCCAGCCGACCCGCGAAGAGCGCGAGAAGATGCTCAATCTCTGAGTGCATCCGGTACCGGTGTCCGGCAAGGCACTGCCGGGGGCTTGACCGTGCGGAAGAACGAATGGCGCGGTTCGGCAAGTGCCGCGACACTTCGTCGCGTGTCCAACCACGCCGATCTCGCCACGAGGCACGCTCTGGTAAAATCGGATTCGCTCCGAATCCCCGCATGATTCGACTCCACGCCCTGCCGCGCATTGCCCCGGTCGCCCTGGTTTTCGCGGCCTCGCTGGCGCTTGCGCAGAACGCGTTGCCGCCTCCGATGCAACCGCCACCCCTGCCGCCGCCGGCGCTCGAGCCGCTGCCGCACATCCCGCCGCCACCCGAAATCGCTACCGATCCGGATCTCGAACCGCAGGTGACGATCAGCCGGCGCGAGGGCGACACCGTCGAGGAGGCGCGCGTGGGGGGCAAGATCGTCTGGATCAAGGTCACGCCGCGCCACGGCAAGGCGTACTACCTCGTCCCGGACGCGGGCGCCAACACCTACATCCGCCGCGACAGCCTCGATTCGGGCCTCAAGGTTCCGATGTGGGTCATTTTCACCTTCTGAGCCGATACTGATTCACGCTGGATTCCGATCGTCCCGCGCCTGACGCGCGGGCCGTGCGCCCGATGTCGGTCTATACCCTCGTCACCCCCGAAGAGCTCGACGCCTGGCTGGCCCGCTACAGCGTCGGGACGCTGATCGAACTCGCGCCGATCGCAGCCGGCATCGAGAACACCAACTACTTCCTCACGACGACCCGCGGCCGGTGGGTCCTGACGCTCTACGAGCGGTTGCCGGCGGACGAGCTGCCGTTCTACCTCAACCTGATGGCGCACCTCGCGCGCGCGGGCGTCGAGTGCCCGGCGCCGGAGCCGGACCGCTCCGGGGCGCTGTTCAGCATGCTGAACGGCAAGCCGGCCAGCGTGGTGACGCGCGTCGATGGGGTGCCGATGGCCGAGCCGGACGCCGCCCATTGCGCCGCGGTCGGCGCCGCGCTCGCGCGGCTGCACGCCGCGTCATCGACGTACCGGCCGCGCCTCACCAACCGGCGAGGACCCGGCTGGTGGCGTCAGGCAGCGCGGGCGGTGCGGCCGTTTCTCGACGAAGATCAGAATGCGTTTCTCGCCGAGGAAATCAGGTTCCAGACCGGTTTCGGCAAGGGCAAGCTTCCCAAGGGCGCGATCCACGGCGACCTCTTCTGCGACAACGTGCTCTTCGTCGGCACCCGCGTGTCCGGCATCATCGATTTCGGATTTGCCGCGACCGACTTCCTCGCCTACGACCTTGCAATCACCGTCAACGACTGGTGCATCGTGAAGAGCGGCGAGGCGAAAGGCGCGCTGGTGCCGGAGCTCGTCACGGCGCTGATCGGCGCGTACGACGCCATCCGGCCGCTCAACGTCGACGAGCGCACGCAGTGGCCGGCGCTGCTGCGCGCGGCCGCGTTGCGCTTCTGGCTCTCGCGTCTGTACGACCTTCATCTGCCCCGCCCCGGCGAACTCGTGCACGCACACGATCCGATGCATTTCGAGCGCATTCTCCGCGACCGCGTCGAACGGCCGTCGCGCCTCCCGGACGCCGGCGGCCCGATCGCGAGTGCGACGCAGGCGGCCACGTGAGCGAAGTACCGCGCGACATCCCGATCACGCGTCACGACGCGGGTCGCGGCGTCATCTGGCTGAAAGACGCCTACGGAATGCTGTCGCTGCACCGGGTGCCGTGGCTGATGCTCCTGCTCCTCTACTACCTGGTGCTCGGCCTCGTCGATCTCGTGCCGTACGTCGGACAGCTCGCGGTGCCGATCCTCAAACCCGTGTTCGCCATCGGCTTCCTCGCCGCGGCGTGGACGCAGGAGCGCGGCGGCACGCCGGAATTGCGCCTCCTTTTCCAGGGCTTTCGCTCGAACCTGCGTGCGCTGCTTCCGCTGGGACTATTCCTCCTCGTCGGCATCACGCTGGCGGTGCTGGCGACGGCGCTGGTCGACGGCGGCCAGCTGGTCGACGTCCTGTCCGGGCGGGTAAAGCTCGACGAAAACACGCTGGTCGGCGGACGCGTCCAGCTCGCGATGCTGTTCGCTGCGATCTGCGCGCTTCCGGTGCTGCTCGCCATGTGGTTCGCGCCCGCGCTGGTCGTGTTCCAGGATTGCAGCGCGGCACGCGCGCTCGCGACGAGCCTGCGCGCCGCACTCGTCAACTGGAAGCCGATCGCCGTCTACGGGTTGCTGCTGTTCTTCTTCGGTGGCGTGGTGCCGACCGTGGCCACGCTACTGATCTCGGCGCTGATGCCGGAGTCGATCGCGCTGGTGGTCGCGTTGTTGGTGCTCATGCCGTACCTGTTCCTCTTCGTCGCCACGCTGCACATCTCCGACTACGTGAGCTATCGCGACATCTTCCACGTCGATGAACCGCCCACGCCCGACGACGACGCCGGCCCCCCGTCGCAGACGCCGCTCTGACAACGCACCGGCTGTTGCACCGGCCGTGAACGGCCGATCCGCGACCGCGCCGCGAACCGGCCACGCGCGCTGGGTGCCGGGGCTCGCGATGTTTGCGCACTATCCGCGCGACGCGCTGCACGGCGACGTCGTCGCCGGCGTGTCCGCATTCCTCGTGATGATTGCATCGGTGCTCGCCTACTCCGTACTGGTCGACGTGGCGCCGGTGACCGGCCTCCACGCCGCCATCGGCGGCATGATGCGCTACGCCTGTTCTCGCGCGCCACCCCGGTAATCGCCGGGCCCAATGAGTCCTGGGAGCGGCGGACTGAGACACCTGTCGTCAGTCGGGCTTCGACGTGGGTGCATTGTCTTTGCGGACTCGACGGATTACCCATATCGTGCATACGGACCAGAAAAAGAAGGCCACGAGGCTAATTGGAATCGAAATGCGATAGAAGGGGTCGACATATCCAGCTCCAATCCACCCTGCAACGTGAAGCAGTAAGGACAATGAGACCGTAGATAGCATCACGGCAAACCAGAAGCGGTTGACGAACCGAGCGAGGACTAGCGGCATGATTAGTATGCCCAGCAGAACCACTACGTTTTCCATGTCAGCAACATTTCTTACGCGCTGCGTCAAACCACTTCTTTCCATCTGCGATTGCAGAGTCGCAATAGGCATTGGCTAACCATCGGCACTCGGGAAGCACGCTGCCGCCACGGCGCTTTCTTGTCACATCGCAGGCTTTCTTCAAACACGCGCAAAACGCCTGATCGCAGTTCTCCCGCGTCGGTCTATTCTTGCAATCATCGTAACAATTGTCATGATCGTCGCAGCATTGACGGAAGTCGACGAACCCCCAACCATCGGGAATGAAATTCTCGAGAAGCTGTCCGTTGGGGCCGCAGCCCACAAGGTTTTTTCCATCACCATACCCGCCACGGCCAAACCGGGGCGGCGCAATCTTGCCGGGAGGCGGTGCTCGTCCTAATAGGCCGCGCGGATCCGCGATTGCAGTCGGCATGCCGCTAGACATAGCTGTATGTATTCAGCCCCCCGTCCAGCCCAATCGGATCGCTCTGCGAGTACCGGCCGATTACCGGATCGTAATCCCGGTAGTAGTTATAGTGCAGTCCAGACTCCGCATCGTAGTACTGCCCCGGGAATCGCAAATTGAACACGAAACCGCCGAGCGCACCTGGATTTTCGTTTGGCGCTCCGGCACCGAACGTGTCGATCTTCCATTCCCAGACAATCTGATTCGCCTGATTCGTGATCACCCGTGGTGAATTCAGATGATCGGTGTAGATGAAATAGACGTCGATCCCGCCCCCGGGCTTCGGCCGAACGGTGGCAACCGGAGTGTCCGCGAGATAGAGCAGCTCCTCGCGCATCGCGCCGGTGGCGTCGTACTCTCCGATCAGGCGTCCCTGTTCGTCGTACACATAGTAATTCGTGCCGGTCGTTACCGATGGGCCCGTCTTCGCCACGCGCTGGCCCATCCCGTTGATCTGGTACGAGTAACCCGTACCCAGGCCTTGCAATCGACCCTGTCCGTCGTAGTCGAACGTCAGGCTCCCGTTTCCGGTCGTGTTGCCGGCGCCATCGTAGGCAAAGGTCTTCGTCACGGCACCTGACAGCGACTGCAGTCGATTCGATCCCGCAAGGTATGCATACGTGCTCGCTGCCCCGTTGCGAACCTCCTGCCTGCGGTTGCCGTTCGCGTCATAGGTGTATGTGAGCGACTCAGGTAGTGGGAGGGGCAGCGATGCCGAGGTCAGGCGATCGAGCGCGTCGTAGCCGAAACTCCAGCTATCGTCGGGATACGCCGCCGTGTCGGGACCCAGCGTCACCGAAGCAATGCGCCCATCCTGGTCGAAGGATCGGCGGTAGGCCTGGCCGTTGCTCCAGGTCCAACCCTGTACGGCCCCGAAGGGCTGGTAGGTCGCACTTCCCAATACCGATTGCCCGGCAAGCGTGAGTCCGGCGACGCGTCCCTGCGCATCGTACTGGTAGGCCATGGCTCGCCCCGAGGGATAGGTCATACCCGCCACGCGGCCGCTTGCGTACTGATACGACACCGTGAGCGTCCTTGCGGCAGCGCCAGCGCCGATCGTCTGTGTTCGGGCAAGAACACGGCCCCAGGCGTCGTAGGTGTAGGTCGTTGCGCCCGATGGATCGATCATCCGGGTCAGCCGCCCCTTGGCGAAGGCACCGCCACTGGCGGTGTTGTCGTACTCGAACGCAATGCTCCCGCCGCTGAACGATGCCGTCGTCTGACGGCCGAGCGAATCGTAGGCGTACGCGGTAGTAAGGCCGCGGGCGTCCGTCGATGTCGTCACGTTGCCGCTCGCGTCCGTGCCAAAGGTCGTCACCCCGGTGTCCGGGCTGGTGAGCTGTGCCAGGTCGCCGAGCCCGTCATAGGTGTAGGTCGTCGTTGCGCCGATCGGATCCTTGACCGACACGAGACGATCCCGAGCATCGTAGCCATAGTTGACGACGCCATTGGCGGGGTCGGTCGACGTCAGCTGGCGGTTCAAGGCGTCGTAGGTCCGCGCCGTCACGCGCCCGAGTGGGTCGGTCATCGTCCTCAGATTGCCGTTGCCGTCGTACGCAAACGTGGACAGCTGATCCGCCGCTCCGACATCGCTGAACAGCCGGTTGAGAGCGTCGTACGTTCTCCGCCGCGTCCTGACCAACACGTCGTCGGGATCGTACACGTCTTCCTTGATGCGGTTGCCCATCGCGTCGAGCGCAAACTGGACGACATTGCCCTGACCGTCGGAAACTTCGGTGAGGCGCCGGGCGCTGTCGTATTGGTATCGCGTAAGACTTCCGTCCGGATAGTGCAATCTTGACCAGCAGCCCCCGGCTGTCGTAGTCGAAGGTGGTCGTCTCGGCGGCGGGGCTGCCGACGTTCGTGACTCGGGTGCTCAGACGGCCCCGAAGGTCATACGTCATCCCCGTCACGACGCCGTTGGGATCGGTGATCCTGGCTGGCTGGCCGTCAACATCGTAGGCTTCGAACGCCGTGACGTGGCCCAACGCATTGGTGATGGTCCTGGCGTTGCCACGGCACGCTTCGCACGGATCGGGCGCGCCGTAGTATGCGAACGTGGTGATATCGGTCACGTCCGTGCGCGGACCGTCGGCCGTCAGCAGTTGACCGAGCGCGTTGTACGAATACGTCCAGCGTCGCGTCTCGGAACCCGCCGTGATCGTCTTCTGCAGCAGGTTGCCTTGCGCGTCGTAGGCGAAATCGGTGACCTCGCTGATCCCGGGCAGTCCCGACGGTGCGGTTATCCGGGTCGGCAGCCGATAGACCGGATGCCACTGCGTCGCGATCGTGCGCGCGATCGACGTTCCGTAGGCTTCCGTCCGCGACGTTTCGAGGTTGCGCGCGACGTCGTAGGTATAGATCGTCTGGTTGCCGTTGAAGTCCTTGTGGCTCGCGACATTGCCGCTTGCGTCATAGGTGTAGGTGGCGTTGCCGCCGCTGCAGTTCGGGCAGGGGCGCGAGACCTGCGTGACGCGCAGCACGCCACCGATGGCCTTGTAGGAATAGATGTATCGCGTCCCGAAACCGTCGACGACGGTCGTCCCTCCGCTGTTGCTGGCGGGGTCGAAATTGCCGAAATAGAGATTGACGGTTTCCGCGCCGCCCGCGCGCTGTGACGAGGTGGCGCGTCCTGCGGAATCGTAGGTCCAGCTGGCGAATCGCTGGCCGCTCTCGTCGGTGATGCCCGTCAAGCCGTGACGCCAGTTCGGATCCTCGTAATGGTAGGTGCGCACCACCTTATCCGGATACGTGACCGTGACCAATCGGCCGTCCGCGTCATAGCCATACGACCAGACGCGATTGCCGGGCGCGACGAAACCGCCGAGTTCGCCGTTTGCATCATAGACGAAGCTTATCGTGCCTCCGAACGAATCAGTCACCGTGGAGAGCCGGTCATCGGCGCCGTAGGTGAGGGTGTACGTCAGCCCGGTTCGCGAAGTCATCGACTGCAGCCGGCCCGCCCCGTCGTAGAGCTCGACATCCTTTTCCTCGGTGGTCAGCCTCCAGGCGGCGGCGCCCGACGACATGCGCTCGAGCGTCGCCGACGCGCCGCCCTTGAGGTTGTGCATTTCCCTGCCCGAGGGCAGGAATGACAGCACCGTCCCTTCCGGGCGTTGGGCATAGGCCATGACGGTGGTGTTGACCGGCGGCACGAGAAGGCGGCGGTCCCAGTTGTTTCGCCAGACGTCGTTCGACCGTACCGGTGCGGCCTCGAAACGGAAGAAGCCGGCGCTGTTGTAGTAGCGTTCGAGCGCGAGCCCGCCAGGCCTGCGCGACCGGTAGTCGACCTCGTCCTGCATCTTGCAGCCGTCGAGCAGGTTGACGGGGTTGCCGATCTTCCTGCATTCCACCGGAAGCTTCCAGCATTCGATGTCGCCGTTTGCCCTGGTTCGCTGGTTGTACCCCATCGGGCACTTCAGCTTGCGCCACTTCCCGGCGTGAACCGTTTCCGTCCAGGACGCGTCGCAACCCGTGGAACTCGGCGCAAGCCCCGCGAAATTGAGTGTCCGGAAATCGCGGATCAGCTTGCCATTCTGGTAGAGCGGACCGCCGGTCCAGCACAGGATGTTGCTGGGAATCGTCTGTCCCCAGCCGGCATCGGCCCAACCTATCTGACAGGCGTTGTGGACCCTGACTTCGAAAGCGCGCGATACCGGGACGATGTCCGGATCGAAGAGCGGCTGTATGTTCTTGCACAGACCGTCCGCTCCCCAGGTGCCGCCGCGTGCCTCGCACCATGCGCGGCTGCGCGAGAGGTAGGGTCCATGCATGTCGCAAAGGTTGTATCCCCACATCTCGCTGTCGTAGTCGGAATCCAGCGAAAGTGGGAGCGATCTCCGGCTCGACGCAGAGGGCAGGTCCGCCGTCTCGAATGCAGCGCGTATCGACGGCCTGCGCAAGCGCCCCGGTGGCGATGCCGCCCGCCACCAGCATCGCGCACAGAGCCAGGCCAGGCATTCGCATCATCATCACGGCTCCTCGTTCTCGCATCACACGGACGTTCAGCGCGTCGACAGGGAAATCGACGCACTCATGCCCGCCGACTGCGGCGGATCGATAAACACCGCGTAGGGCCCTGCCACCGGCAGGGCCGGCAGGTCGTAGCCACCCGTGCTCCCGTTCGCGATCTGTGTCGAGACGAGCGTCGAGCCGTCTGGCTTGTATACGTAAGCGAGCGCGTTCGTGATCGATCCCGTGATTGCGACGCCCGACCACTTGAGCCGCAGCAGTTGCCCCGCGACGCCGGCGACGGTCAGGCGTGCATTTCGACCCGTGCGAAGATCGATCGGCACGCTCGCTCCGCCGGCGACCAGCGTGCCGGACAGATCCGTCGATAGCGTGGCCGCCAGGTTGCCGGTCGCGCCCGTGATGGATTGCACGATCGCGCTGTAGCTGCCCGTGAGGGCAACGTTCGACAGGTTCGCCCCGCATCCGCCGGTGGCGTAGCAGCTCGTCGATGCCAGCGAAGCGCCGGTGGGCCCGTAGATCTGAAGTGCCTGCGCGGCGCCCGCGCGGGTTCGTCGTGATTCCAGACAGCCCGAAGCCGAAGCTCTGGCCCGCGATAGCCTGGAACACGAAGCGGACGCTGTCGCCCGGGTTCGCGATCGTCGCCGCCACGGCGACGCCGTCGACGGCAAGCGGAATGCCGCCGTGGCGCGTGACCGAGACGTTTGCGGTGAACTGCGCCGTCGGATCGACGACCACCTGGTACACACCGGTCGCGGGCAGCGAAGCCGAGTAGATCCGGCCGCTTACCGTCGCCGACGATGCACTGACGAGCGACGTGCCATCCGGTTTGATCAGGCTGAAGTAGACGAACTTGCCTGTCGGCACAGTGGCGATCTGCGAGAAGCCCAGCGACACCGTCTCCCCTGCATTTGCGCTGAACGTAAGGCGGCCGTTCTGTCCCGGTCGCGACAGCGCGAGCTGCACCGGCGCATCGGGCGCCAGATTGCCGGCAATGTCCGTCGACAGCGTCATTCCGAAAGTGCCCGTCCTCCCTGATGCGGGCTGGACGACAATGCTGTAGGTGCCGGCAACAGGCAATCTCGTCAGATTTGCGCCGCACCCTCCGTTGGACTGATAGCAACCGACCGTCGTCAAAGACGTTCCGTCCGGCCTGTACACGAAAACCGCGGCGTCACCGGCCGGAGAAAGCGCGAGGCTGCTCACGCCAAGGCCAATGTTCTGCCCCGCCGTGCCGGCAAACGTGAACCGTGAGCTTCCTCCGGCGACGCCGACCGTCGCATCGATCGTCGCCCCGTCCACGGCGAGGCTTCGCCCCGGATCGAGCAGCACTTCCATCGTCGCCGTCGCGGCGCCCTTCGCCGCCGGCTCCGGTTCGAGAAATACGGTGTAGTTACCCGTTGTCGGAAGGGCCGCCGGCACCATCGTCGCCCCGGAACCCGTGATGTGGAGGTACGCGTGCGTCGTTCCGTCCGGCCGATAAAGCACGGCGAGGATGCCTTGATTCACAGGAGACGTTGCGATCCCCCGGACCTGAACGGCGACGACCGTTCCCGCCGTCCCTGCGAACGTGAGCCGTGCGTTCTGACCGGGACGTCCGAGGACGAGACTCGCGGGCGTTCCCGCGCCCACGGTGCCGGCCGAATCGCGCGAGAGCCACAGCTGCAGGGTGCCGGTCGCTCCGTTTGCAGGCTGGACGATCACGCTGTACGTTCCGCTCACGGGCAGATTGGCGAGATTCGAGGCACACCGGGTTCCGTCGACGCTGCAGCTGCCGGTCGTGAGCAGCGTGGCGTCCGGCTTGTATACGGAGAAATTCACGCTGCCGGTGGACGCAGCGTCCAGCGCCAACGCGGAGATTCCCAATCCGAGGTTCTCTCCGGCCACGCCCGCAAATACGAGCCGCGCACCGTCCCCCGCATTGGCGATCGCCAAAGGAAGCGAGGCGCCGTCGATCGAGAGCGCAATGCCGGACAACAGCGCGACCTTGAAATCGGCGCGGGTCGTCGTGGCAGCAGGGGTGAAAACGGACGCGTAGGTTCCCGTCGTCGAAAACGGCGGCAGCTGCGTCGTCGTGCCCGACCCCGTCGCATTGCCGCTACGAAACGTCGATCCGGTCGGCATCGCGATCGAGTAGGTCAAGGTCTGCGCCGTCGGCTCAGTTGTCATCCCCGACACCATCACCGCCTTCTGGTCGCCCGCCGTTCCGGCGATCAACGCGCGCACGGATTGCCCGGGACCGGTAGCCAGCGCCAGCGGGGTTCCGTCCGCGGGGACGGTTCGGTTGGTCTCCAGCCGGGCGTCGAGCGAAACCGTCGCGAGGCCCGGACTCAGCAGCACCATGTACGTTCCGGCAACCGGCAGCTGCGGAAGGTGGATCGACAGCGCACCGGCCGAGATCGTGCCGACGCCGAGCTGGGTGTTGTCCGGCTTGTAGATCGTGTAGGAGACCGCCCGCCCCGCCGGATTGACGGCATAGCGGCTCAATTGAAGGCTGAGCCAGTCACCAGCCGCTCCATCGAAGAGCAGCGCAGCATGCTTGGTCGAGGCGAATATGCCGATTGTCTGCGCGGCACCATTCGCGGCGAGGCGGGCGCTCGCAACGATGTCCGCGGCCGCGATCGACACGGGAGCAACGATGAAATCGGTCGCGCTGACCGCGGTCCCCGCGCGAGTGGTAACGCGGATCCTTCCCGAGCCCGTTGCGGCCGGCACGGCAAACGAAAGTTGTGTCGTGGAGATCGCCGACGGCGCCGCCGCGTTCTGATTGAGCTTGAGTGTGGTTGCACCAATGGCCGGATCGAAGCCGGTCCCCGCCACCGTCACGCCAGTTCCCGCGGCTCCCGCGGGCGGCGCGAAAGCGGAAATCGTCGGCGCGCCTGAGGCGGTGACGGTGAACTCCTGCTCGCTGGTGGCAATCGACCCCGCCACGGTCACCTTGATCCGGCCGGTGCTCGCTCCCGCGGGCACGGTCACGACGAGCGAGGTCGAAGTCGCTGCGCCGACGCTCGTCGCAGTGCCGTTGATCGTGACGAGGTTGCTCGACGGCGTCGGCTCAAAGCCGCTGCCCGTGATCGTGACGATCGTTCCGACCGGACCCGACGCCGGGAAGAACGCGGCGATCGTCGCCGCGCCGCCGCGACCCGTTGCATCCGAACGACGTTGCCGGCAGCATCGTAGGCATACTGAAGGACGTTCGACGCGCCCGACGCATGCGGGGCGACCAGTGCGACCACGACGAGCGACAGCAGGCCGACAACGTGCCGGCCGAACCGGATCCGAGCCGAATCGTTCGGCCGCACCGGACGCCACCGCGCGATGGCGGACGTCAACCTCGATCGAATGAAGCCCAAGGTCTGCTCCTCCCTGCGGAAGCTGCCGAAGCGCGCGGCATGCGCCTCGAGACGCTCCCCCTTCCCGCAAAACCGGTTCGCGTGGTGGTCGGCGATGTGATGCCGATCGGCCTTCGAGCGCGAACAACGGCGATGACGGCGCGATCACGCGTCGATCGGCGTGCTTCGCGTCATTGCACGGCTGCGTTCGTGCAATCGTTTTCATCATGCGCATCGCGTTTCGCGAAGCGCAATACGACTACGACTTATGGATGAGGGAAAACGGCCTGTATGAATTGACAGGTCGGCTCGCACGTGGCGAACGATGCCCCGAGCGCGCGCCGTTGCGGCGCGGGCGCCGAAGGCGACGCTGATCGCGGTCGCGAGCCGGAGCGTGCGTTCCAGCCATGGCAGGCCGCATCCCCCCAACTTCCGGCTCGGCCGCAACCGTGCCCGGAATAGGCAAGGACTGTTTCAGTGAGCGGCGGCGACGCCGCCGCCGAATTGCATTGCGGCGACCGGGGGGCGCTCGTCGCCGCAACTTCAACCAGCAGCTTCGAACCGCTGCCGCGGCCGGTCGAACCGACTTGCTATCCGCGCCGATGCCGGCCGGGCGACACCGTTTCGGGAAGCGCGTCCTCGACGTACGACGCCATCCACGAGCCGTTGATCTCGTTGAGGGCACGGGCAATGCCCGTCGCACAGCCCACGGAGGGCAGGTCGGCGCGAATGCCCCCGGCAGCGGGAACGTGGGACGCGTATCCGCCCGCTTCATCGACGAGCAAGAGCCCCGCCATCAGGTCCAGCGGGTCGAGGTGCAGCCCGACGAATCCATCGAAGCGCCCGGCCGCGACGTGCGCGAGCTCGAGCACCGGCGCGCCCATGATGCGCGCCGAGGCGCCGGCGTCGATGAGCTCGTGGCGCACGGCCAGGCACGCCGGATCCGGCTGCCACTCGTCGAGCCCGACGCAGATCAGCGCACGATCGAGCGCCGCGCAGGTCGCGATCTCGAGACGCGACTCGTTGCCGGCATGCTCGCACCATGCGCCCAGGCCGCGGCGGGCATGAAAGAGTTCGTCGCGCTCCGGATCGAAGACGACGCCCACCTCGCAGCGGCCCTGCTCCGCGTACGCGATCGAAACACCGTAATAAGGGACGCCGCGGAGAAAATTCAATGTGCCGCTGATTGCTTCCACGACCCACACGCGGTCGCCGCCTTCCGCCCGAAAGTCACGGCGCTCGGCAACGAACGCATCGCCGGGGAACGCCGCGGCAAGTTTGGAGGTGACGAGGGCGGCAATCGCGCGATCGCCGTGGGTCACCGAGTGCTGCGCAGTCTTGCGCTCGATGACCAGGGAGTGATGGTTGACGAACAGCTCGTGCGCGAGCTCGCCCGCGCGGCGGGCGAGATGCTTCGCGGCCATGTAGCGTGCACTGATGGGCATGCCTCACCTCTTCCGCAGGACGGACCATCGATCCGGACCTCGGTGGCTCCGGGGCCGACGCTCGCGCGCCGATCAAATCACCCGGCATGGCCATGATCCGCACGGCGATCGCACCCGGGTGTCGCGCGGCGCGCGTCCGGCGCGCCGGCGAGAGCGTCGCCGGGGCTCTACACGGGAAGGCAAAGCCCTCGCTGCCGCATTTCCTGTGCGGGTCGCCGCCGACGACACAAGGATTCTGACCGCATGTCACGGGCATCGTTCAGCGATCGAGCGGCGATCCAAGAGCGCGCTCGCCTCCCAACGTGCCCGTGTCGCGGGCGATCGCGCCGACAAACGACGTCGGCGACGGAGAGGGCCGTTCGCATCACGCGTTTGCAAGTGTCAGCATTGGAGTGCACCGGCTCGGCGTCGGTTCACTGCGTGCCGCAGCGCGGTCGAGGAGATCCGGCGCAGATACCCGCGTGGCGCCCTGGAACGCTATTTCATCCGCGACGGCAGCTTGATCGTGCGTCCGGCCACCATGAACGCCCCGCGACCGCGATGGTGAATCGTGCGCGGGTCCTTGATCACCGGATCGACCCAAGCCTTGACCACCTCGAGGACGAAAAAGCAGTACCGGGTCACCATCCGCGTGTCGGCGACGACGCATTCGAGGCTGGCGTAGCACTCGTCGATCAACGGGGCGTTGACGCGCGAGGCCGGCCGCGGCGTCAGGCCGAAGGCGGCGAACTTGTCGAGCTTCGCGCCGGACGTGTTGCCGCAGGCGACGACCTGCGACGCGAGTTTCGCCGTCGGGATGTTGATCGCGCATTCCCGCGTCGACCGCAGGTTGGCAAACGAATGATTCCGGTTGCTGACGACGCAGCCGACCTGCGGCGGCTCGAACTCCAGCATCGTGTGCCACGACATCGCCATGACGTCGGCGCGACCGGCGCGTGTCGTCGTGAGCAGCACGACCGGACCCGGCTCGAGGAGGCCGTAGACCTTCGCCAGCGGAAACGTCTTCTTGGTCATCGTGGAGGTCGCTCCCGTGCGGCGTCGGGGCCCGGCAGATCGCGGCGCCCCGCGCCGCGGCATTGGTTCCTAGGCGACCTCGAGTTTCGCGTACTCGAGTGCCAGCCACTTCACGCCGGCGTCGCGGAAGTTGACCTGAACGCGGGCGTCGGCACCGCGCCCTTCGGCGTCCACGATGACGCCCAGCCCGAACTTCGCGTGGCGCACGCTCTGGCCGATGCGCCAGCCGGGCCCGTCATCGGCCCGCCGATGCCCGTTCGTCGCGGTGGTCGAGGAGGTGTCCGCCCATGGTGGTGCCGCGCGCTCGCCGGCGCCCCACTCGGCGACGTCCACGTCGACGGCACCGTAACGCGGCTGCCGGCGCGGCGAGAGCCAGTGGACGAGCTCGCGCGGCAGCTCGTCGAGAAAGCGTGACGCGATGTTGTAACGCACCTGGCCGTGCAGCATCCGGCTTTGCGCATGGGTGAGATAGAGCCTGCGGCGCGCACGCGTGATCGCCACGTACATCAGCCGGCGCTCCTCCTCCACACCATCGAATTCCGACAGGCTGTTTTCGTGCGGGAACAGGCCCTCCTCCAGGCCCGTCACGAACACGGTGTGGAACTCCAGGCCCTTGGCGGCGTGAACCGTCATCAGCTGCAACGCCGGGCGGCCTTCCGCGGCCTGCGTCTCGCCGGCTTCCAGCGCGGCGTGAGCGAGAAAGGCGGTCAGCGGGTCGGTGGCGCCGGACTGCGCAGCCGCGACCGCGGCATCCTCCACCGCAGCATCGGGGCCCGGCGCCGGATCGCCCGCGGCGGGGACGGCCGACGAGACCGGGGCGATCGGCGCGTCCACCGCGAAGTCGGCTTCGCGCAGGAAGCCATCCGCGGCATTGACCAGTTCCTCGAGGTTGTCGAGACGGTCCTGCCCGTCCTTCTCGGCTTTGTAATGCGCGACGAGCCCCGATGCGACGTTGACGTGCTCGATCGCCTCGGGGAGCGGCAGGCCCTTCGTCGCATTGCGCATGGCCTCGACCTGCTGCACGAATGCCGCGAGCGCCGCGCCGGACTTGCCCTTCACGGCGCCGACGCACGCCGCCTGCCACAGCGTCGTTCCCTGCCCCAGCGCCGCGTCCTGCAGCGTCTCGAGCGAGCGGGCGCCGATGCCGCGCGGCGGAAAATTGACCACGCGCAGGAACGCGCCGTCGTCCTCCGCCGCAGCGAGCAGGCGCAGATAGGCGAGCGCGTGCTTGATTTCGGCGCGTTCGAAGAAGCGCATGCCTCCGTACACGCGGTATGGCAGCGCAGCGTTGAACAGCGCGTGCTCGAGCACTCGCGATTGCGCATTCGAACGGTACAGCACCGCGACCTCGGACAGCGCCAGGCCCTCGCCGGCGAGACCCTTGGCGATGTCGACGATGAACGCGGCCTCATCGATGTCCGACGATGCTGCGAGCGCCCGCACCGGCTCGCCCTTGCCCTCGCTCGTCCACAGGTTCTTGCCCAGGCGCGACTGGTTGTGCCGGATCAGCGCATTCGCGGTGTCGAGGATGTTGCCGTGCGAGCGGTAGTTCTGCTCGAGCTTGATCAGCGTCACCGGCATGTCGGTCCGCGCGAAGTCCCGCTCGAAGTGCTGCATGTTGGCGACATTGGCGCCGCGAAAGGCGTAGATCGACTGGTCGTCGTCGCCGACGGCGAACACGGCGGTGTGCGGCCCGGCGAGGAGCTTGAGCCACTTGTACTGCAGCACGTTGGTGTCCTGGAACTCGTCGACGAGGAGATGCGAGAAACGGCGGCGGTAATGCTCGCGGATGCCGTCGTTGTCGCGCAAGAGTTCGTAGCAGCGCAGCAGGAGCTCCGCGAAGTCGACCACGCCCTCGCGCTGGCACATCGCCTCGTAGAGCGCATAGTGCTCGACCTGCCGCCGAGTGAACTCGTCGCCGGCCTCGACCTGGTTCGGACGCAGTCCCTCCTCCTTGGCGCCGGAGACGAAGTACTGGAACTGGCGCGCCGGGAAGCGCTCGTCGTCGAGGTTGTGCGCCTTGTACAGACGTTTGATCAGCGCAAGCTGGTCCTGCGTGTCGAGGATCTGGAAGAGCTGGGGCAGGTTCGCGTCGCGATGATGGGCGCGCAGCATCCGGTTGCACAGTCCGTGGAACGTGCCGATCCACATGCCGCGGATGTTGACCGGCGTCATCGTGGAGAGTCGCGTCAGCATCTCCTTCGCCGCCTTGTTGGTGAACGTCACCGCGAGGATCGACAGCGGCGACGCCTGACCCGTCGCCAGCAGCCACGCGATGCGGGTGGTCAGCACGCGGGTCTTGCCGCTGCCGGCGCCGGCGAGGATCAGCGCCGACTGATGCGGCAGCGTGACGGCGGCGTGCTGCTCGGGGTTGAGGTTTGCGAGGAGGGGGGAAGCCATGGCGACGTCGGACGGCGCGCACCGGGCGCGCGGGCGAAGCGAAGCTCGATTATAGAGGCTCGTCCGCTGCCGGCCGGGCGCAGCGCCGCGGAACACGTCGGCCGCAGTCCATCGGGGGAGGCGCAGCCGCGGAGCGCTATAATCGCCGCGGCCCTCCCCACCCGGTCCATGACGCCGTCCCGATGCCCCAGCAAGCCGCCACCGCGCCAGCCGCTCACTCGGCGACCACGCGGGCCTTCGTCCAGTGGATCCGGCTCGCCGCGCCCTACATCCACGCTTTCCGCGGCAAGACGTTCGTCATCGCCTTCGGCGGCGAAGCCGTCGCCGACGACACGTTCCTCGGCATCGTCCACGACCTCAACCTGCTGCACAGCCTCGGCGTGCATCTCGTCGTCGTCCACGGCTCGCGGCCGCAGATCGAGGCGATCCTCGCCCAGCAGAACATCGAAAGCCGCTACGCATCCGGATTGCGCGTCACCGATGCCGAGACGATGGATTGCGTGCTCGAGGCCGGCGGGCAGGTGAGAAGCCGCATCGAAGCGCTGCTGTCGCTCGGAATCGCGAATTCACCGATGGCCGGCGCGCGCAACCGCGTATCGAGCGGCAATTTCCTCACCGCGAAGCCGATGGGCGTGGTCGACGGTGTGGATATGATGCTCACCGGCGAGGTGCGGCGCGTCGACACCGACGCAATCCAGCAGCGCCTCGACGACGGCGACATCGTGCTGATCTCGCCGCTCGGCTATTCGCCCACCGGCGAGATCTTCAACCTCGCGCTCGAGGAGGTCGCGACCCAGGTCGCCGTCCGGGTCAATGCGCACAAGCTCGTGTTTCTGATGGAGACCGAGGGGGTGCGCAACAGCCGCCGGCAGTTGCTGACCGAACTGTCGACCAAGGACGCCGAGACGCTGCTCGCCGCCCAGAACGGCAAGCTGCCTGCCGACGTCGAGCATTACCTGCCCTGCGCGGTGCGCGCCTGCGACAACGGCGTCAAGCGCGCGCACCTCATCAGCCGGCATCTGGACGGCGCGCTGCTGCTCGAGATGTTCACCCGCGACGGCGTGGGCACCATGGTGGCGGCCGCCGCGCTCGCGCACATGCGGAGCGCGACGATCGACGACGTCGGTGGCATCATCGCGATCATCGAGCCGCTGGAGGAGCAGGGTATCCTCGTCCGGCGCTCGCGCGAGCGCCTGGAGATGGAGATCGAGCGCTTCGTCGTCGCCGAGCACGACGGCGCAATCATCGGCTGCGCAGCGCTGTACGCGTTTCCCGAGGACAAGGTCGGCGAGCTCGCCGCACTCGCCGTGCATCCGGACTTCCGGCGCGAAGGCTACGGCGAGGCGCTGATGACCGAAATCGAGACCCGCGCGCGCAAGCTCAAGCTCGCGGAGATCTTCGTGCTGACGACGCGCACATCGCAGTGGTTTCTCGAGCGCGGCTTCCGCAACGCCGCGATCGGCGATCTTCCCAGGCAGAAACAGGCGCTGTACAACTATCAGCGCAAGTCGCAGGTTTACCGCAAGAAGCTGTAGGAGGCAGGCATGGCAAGAATGGTGAATTGCGTGAAGCTCGGACGCGAGGCCGAGGGTCTCGATCTCCCGCCGTACCCCGGCGAACTGGGGAAGCGCATCTACGAGAGCGTGTCGAAGGAGGCGTGGCAGGGGTGGCTGCGCCATCAGACGATGCTCGTCAACGAGAATCGGCTGTCGCTCGCCGATCCGCGGGCACGCAAGTGGCTCGCCGAGCAGATGGAAAAGCACTTCTTCGGCGAAGGCGCCGAGATGCCGGGCGGCTATGTTCCGCCGAGCGCGTGAAGGCCGCGCGATGAGCACCCCCGCGATCTCGCGTTACCCGGTCCCGGCGCTGGCCGACCTGCCGGACGACATCCGCGCGAATCCTCGAAGTGCAGGAAAAGGCCGGTTCTGACTGAGACGCAGGTTCGCGAGCCGGCCACCGGCAGGGGCGGCATCGCAATGCCGCCTCCGATGATCGACTTGTCAAGTGAGCAGTTGGACGGCGATCGGGGTTGATCGATCTTTGAGATTGGCGATACTTACAGTTCTCGAGGGAGGCACATGGACTTTTCAGCAATGGCAGATTCGCTAGGAACGCATTGGCGCAGAGGCGCCTCGCATCCTCGGCGCAATCGTATCCTCATCATCGGCTGGATCGTGGCAGTCTTCGTGCGCGGAGTCGACGCTGCTGCTGTGGCGAGCTGAACAAGCGGATCGCGGAAATCTCGAGCAGAAGCTCGACTGGAAACGAGTTATGCCGGAGCATTCTGGCTGATCATCCTGATCACGCTGATCGGATGTTCAATTCGCTCGATCTGACGCTGCATCCGGCTGTTCGAAGTCTGGTGAAACAGATCGCCGCCTATCTGCCGCGCTTGGTCGCGGGCGTGCTGCTCGTGCTCGTCGCGTGGCTGCCGCGGTCGCATTGCGTGCATCGTCACCCGCGTGCTCGACGCAAGCGGCTTGGACGAAAGCTCTCGGCCAACGCCGGCATGCAGCCAATGCGCAATAGCGTCGGCAAATGCTCTCTGGCTGGTGATTCTCTGTTCGTGCCGGAATCCTCAATGTCTTCGATCTGGGCGGTTGCTCGATCCGGTCAAAGCGATGGTAGCAAGATCTGACATACTTCGAATTGGGTTCGCGACGTCGTCACGTTGTTCATTAGATTTGGCGGCAACATCCTCATTGGCGCCACGATCCTCGTTATTGGCTTTTGGCTGGCCAACCTCGCGCACAACGCGATTGAGCGCGCCGACACGACGAACTCGGAGAGCCTAGCCGGCATCGCCCGGGTTGCCATACTGGGCCTGGTCATAGCGATGGGGCTGCGCGCGATGGGCATTGCCGACGACATCGTAAACCTCGCGTTCCTGTTGACCTTCGGGGCGGTCGCGGTTGTCGTCGCCCTGTCGTTCGGACTCGGTGGCCGCGAGGCTGCGGGCCGGCAGATGGAGCATTGGCTGGCGAAATTCAGAAAAGATACTTGAGCATTTCAGTGGAAGATAGCCTCACCGGAGGCGGAGTCTCTCTGCGTCACGTGGCAGCACGAGCCGGCAGGTGACAGGTCGACTTGATCTTCGTCACATGCGCCCTTCACCAAGAGGGCATGCTTCCGCGAAGAGTGGCCGTGCTGTTGCTCCTACTGCCTCCGGTCGCCGCCCTTGCACGGTGTGCGCTTTGGGTCTGGACGAGTGTGGAGTTGACGAATGACCAAGAAACCTTCCGCGGGCGCAGGTGTAACGCGCAAACCCGCTTCCCCTGCTTCATCGGGGCATCCCGTCGATATCACCGAAACCACGACGACCAACGACTTGAGGGACGCGGAGCGCACTGCGCTAGCCATGGGCAAATGGGCCGGCCAGCGAATCGCAGCCGCCACCAAGTCTGCGGGGAAGAAGGCTGCCGCGCTGGTCGGTGACTTGAACAAGGACGGCAGTGTCGATCACGAAGACGCGAAAATCGCTGCCGCCAAAGCCAAGAGAATCGCATCCAAGGCGGCAGAAGATGCCGGGACACTGGCCAAGGCCGCAGCGAAGCACGACATGATCAAGGATGCTGCGGCGGGGGCCGCAATAGGCGCTGCAGTGGCGATGCCGGTGCCGATCCTTGGCCCTGCGGCAGGAGCGGCCATCGGAGCGATTGGGGGATCCTCGAGGTCCAGGAAAAGGCCGGCTTCGTCCCCAACGTCTTCCTGACGCTTGCGCACCGCCCCGACGAGTTCCGCGCGTTCTTCGCCTATCACGATGCTTTGATGCTCAAGGAAGGCGGACTCACGAAAGCGGAGCGCGAGATGATCGTCGTTGCGACATCCGGCGCCAACGGCTGCGTCTACTGCATCGTCGCGCACGGCGCGATCCTGCGCGTCTATGCGAAGAACGCGCTCGTCGCCGACCAGGTCGCGGCCAACTACCGCAAGGCCGACATCACGCCGCGGCAGAAGGCGATGCTCGCATTCGCGCTCAAGGTGGCGCAGAAGAGCAGCGAGATCGTCGACGATGACTTCGCCGCTCTGCGCGCGCACGGCTTCGGCGACGAGGACATCTGGGACATCGGCGCGATCGCCGCGTTCTTCGCGCTGTCGAACCGGATGGCAAACCTGATATCGATGCGTCCCAACGACGAGTTCTTCCTGCTCGGACGCCTGCCGAAGTCGCGTTAGGCGGACGCGGCCGCGTTTGCCGCTGCCTGCCGGTTCGTCTAGAATTTCACGACGTGCCGCGAGGCCTTTCTCGCACCTGCCCGCCGGCGCCGACCGGTTTTTCCCGCCCACCCGGATCGCCCGCCACCGCCTCCCGTCCCGAAGGATCGCCCCCATGCCCGAAGAGCTTTTCCGTTCACCGTATCAGGGGGTCATCCGGAGGACATTTCGTCGCCCCCCGGCGGAGACGGTCGCGGCGATCGCGAAGGCCTACACCGGTTTCATCATCGACCGCACCGGCAAGCAGGGCTTCATGAGCCCGGCGATGAAGCCGATCGCGAACGGCTTGAAGATCTGCGGCCCGGCGACGACGGTGCTCGGCGCCGACCTCGAGGTGCGACGCATGGCGATCAACCTCGCGCAGCCCGGCGACGTGCTGGTGATCGCGGCCGACGGCGTGATCGACCATGCGTGCTTCGGCGACATCACGGCGCTGCGGATGCAGCTGAAAGGGATGGCCGGCATCGTCATCGACGGCGCGGCGCGCGACGCCGCGGTGATCCGGCAGATGCGTTTTCCGGTGTTCCTCAAGGGGATCACCGCACGCAACTACCATTACCCCTACGGCGGCGACCACGGCGGCGTGAACGTGCCGATCGTCTGCGATGGCGTCGCGGTGAATCCGGGTGACTTGGTCTTGGGCGACGACGACGGCGTAGTCGTGGTGCCGCAGGAGCAGGCGATCAGGATCGCCCGGACCGTCGAGGCCGAACTGGCCGAAGAGAACGTCAGGAAGCGCGGACTGACGAAATGGGAGCCGTGGCCGATCGAGGACGTCCTGCGTCAGCGCGGCTACCGTTTCGAGGACTAGCACCATAGCCGCGGTTGCGGCGAACCTGCGCGCCGGGCCGATCGACTGCCACCGCGACGGCCAGTCGCCCTGCACGCGATGACGATGACCGCGGCACGACCCTCCGCACGCGAGAGCGCTTCCCCGATGAAACCCGCCGCCGACCGCTCACTGCGCATCGACGGTGCACCCGCCGCGATCGTCGAATTCCGGTTCGACGGCCGGCGCATCGTCGGACGGCCGGGTGAAAGCATCGCATCGGCGCTCTGGGCCGCCGGCATCCGCACGCTCCGGCACAGTCCCGGCCGCGCTGCGCCCCGCGGCGTCTTCTGCAACGTCGGCGTCTGCCAGGAATGCGTTGTAGTTGTCGAGGGTCGCCACCGTCCGGCGTGCACGACGCCCGTCGCTCCGGGACTCGACGTGGCGTCGATCGCGCTCGATCCCGACATTGGCGCATGAACGCGCGTTTCGACGTCATCGTGATCGGCGCCGGTCCCGCGGGGGCCGAAGCGGCTGCAACTGCAACCGGATTCGGCCTTGCGGCCCTCGTCCTGGACGAGGCGCGTACGGCCGGCGGACTCGTCTATCGCGCGCCGGATCCCGGCATCACGGCGCAGGAGCCCGACGGCGACGCGCTGCGTGCTCGACTCGCGGGTTGCGGCGCAAGCGTGGCATTCGAACATCGAGTCTGGCACGTCGCACAGATCGCGGCCGCTGACGAACGGCCTGCGTGTTTCGAAGTCTCGGCGGTGGGTCCCGAGGGCGTCGTGACGGTGCAGGGGGCGACGCTGATCGTCGCCACCGGCGTGGTCGAACGCTGCTACCCGCGACCGGGCTGGACGCTGCCCGGCGTCATCGGTCTGGGCGCGGCGACGGTGATGCTGAAATCGCAGCGCATGCTGCCCGGCCGGCGCGTCGTGGTCGCCGGCCCCGGTCCGCTCGCGCCGCTGGTCGCCAATTTGATTCTGCAGGGTGGCGGCAAGGTCGTGGCGACGATCGATCCGAATCCGCTCGGCCGTTGGTTCGGTGCGGTCCCGGGTGCAGCCAAGCGTCCCGGTCTGGCGGCACAGGGTGGCTCGTGGCTCGCGCGGCTCGTCGTCCGGGGCGTGCCGGCGTATCGCGGCTGGGACGTGCGCACGCTCAATGGCCGCGACGGCGTGGAGAGCGTCACGTTCGGCCCGGTCGATGGCAAGTGGCGCCCGGTTCCCGGCGCGCCGGAGCGCACCGTCGAAGCCGATGCCGTCTGCCTCGGCTATGGCCTCACGCCAGCCACCGAAATCTATCGCCTGCTCGGCGCCGACGAGCACTTTGTCGCCGCCCTCGGCGGCTGGGTGCCGGTGCTGAAGAGCGGCCGGCGCACGAGCGTCGCCCGTCTGTACGCTGTCGGCGACGGCGCCGGCGTCGAAGGCGCGGCCGCGGCGCCGTTGTCCGGTCGCCTTGCCGCGCTGTCCGCGGCGTTCGACCTCGATCGCCTCGACGCGAACGGGTACGAGCGCGAATCGGCGGCAGCGCAGGTCGAACTCGCCCGCGCGGCACGCTTCGGCAGCGCGATGGCCAGGCTCATCGCTCCGGTCGCCGGCGCGATGGCGAGCGTCCCGGACGACACGATCGTCTGCCGCTGCGAGGACGTCACCGCCGGCGCGGTGCGCGCGGAGGTCGCCGCCGGGGTCCGCGAGATCAACGCACTCAAGGCCGCTACCCGCTGCGGGATGGGGCCGTGCGGCGGGCGCATGTGCGCCGATGCAACCGCGGCGCTGATGGAGTGCGCCGGTGTGCCGTTTGCCGAAATCGGCCGGCTGACCGCGCGCACCCCGTTGCGCCCGGTGCCGCTTTCAGCCCTGACCGGCAGCTACGAGTATCGCGACATCCCGCTGCCGGAGAAGCTCGACACATGAGCGCCGCCTACGACACGATCGTCGTCGGCGGCGGCGTGATGGGCGCGGCGGCGGCACTCGGCCTCGCGCGCGGCGGCATGCGCGTCATCCTGTGCGAGGCGCGCGGGCTCGGCATGGGCGCCTCGGGCGTCAATGCGGGCACGCTGTCGATGCAGACCAAGCGCATCCCGCTCACCCCGTACGCGATTCGCGGCTACGCGATGTGGAAGGCCGGCGGCGACGCCGTCGGGTTCAGGGAAACCGGCAGCCTGTGCGTCGCGTACACGGAACGCGAAGCCGACGTCCTCAATCGCCAGATGACGGCGCGCCGCGAGGCCGGCGCGTCGATCGAACTCATCACCGAGAACGCCGCGCGCGCAAAGGAGCCGAACCTGCGCCCGGGCCTCCTTGCCGCGAGCTACTGTGCGGCCGACGGCTACGCCAACGCGAGCCTCACCGGCGCCTGGTATCGCCGTCAGCTCGCCGAGGCCGGCGGCGAGCTGCGCGAGCACGCGCCGGCGGTCCGCATCGAGCGGGAAGGCGCCGGCATCGTGGTGCAGACGACGCATGGCGCACTGCGCGGCAAGCGCGTGCTGATCGCCACCGGTGCATGGATGAAGGCGATGAGCGAGGCGCTGGACATGCCGCTGCCGATGCGCGTACGCGTGAACACCGTGTCGGTGACCGAGCGGATGCCGGTGGTGATCCGGGCGGTGGTCACGCACGCCTCGGGCCTGCTGTCGTTGAAGCAGGCCGCCAACGGCACGCTGCTGATCGGCGGCGCCTGGCAGGGGCGCGGTGAGTCGGCGACCTTTCGCGGCGAGGTCGTCCCGGCGAATCTCGTCGCCAACCTGCGGCTCGCGCAATACGTCTTGCCGAAGCTCGCCACGGCGCGGCTCGTCCGCAGCTGGACGGGCTTCGAAGGACAGACTCCGGATTTCGTGCCGCTCGCCGGGCTCATGCCCGGCACGGACAACGTCTACGTGCTGGGCTGCGTGCGCAGCGGCTACACGATCGGCCCCTACATCGGCAAGCTGATGGCGGACCTCGTGCTGGGCCGCGAGCTCGAGCTACCGCTGTTCGATCCGGGCAGGTTCTTCCGGAGGAAGGCGGACGCGGAGGTGTAGCTTTTCAGCGGCACACGATCCGGGTCGCTGCCGCGGCGCGGACGAACCCGCGGCGGCAGCGCGCCGCCCGTGCAGACCGTACGCGGGCGGCTGCAACTGGCGCCAAGGTCAGGCGACGCCGTATTTCCTGAACCACGCCAGCATGCGCTTCCAACCATCCTCGGCGTCGGCCTTGCGGTAATTGTCGGGGCGAAAATCGGCGTGGAAGCCGTGCCCGGCGTCCGGATACATGACGAGCTCCGCCGGCGTGCCGGCGGCCTTCAGCGCAGCGAAGAACTGCTCGACCTCGGCCGCCGGAACGCCCGCATCCTTCGCGCCATAGAGCCCGAGCACGGGAACCTTGATCTCGCCGACACGATCCATCGCCGTGCGCGGCGTGTACTCGTTGACCGCTCCCTTGACCGGCCCGTACCACGCGACGACGGCCTTGAGCTTCGGGTTCGCCGAGGCGTAGATCAGCGGCGTGCGTCCGCCGCGGCAAAATCCGGTGATCCCCATCTTCGTGGTGTCGGCCTTGCCGCTCGCCTGCGCGAACGCGACGGTCGCATCGTAATCGGCGATGAGCTCGGTATCGTACTTGGTGTTCACGATCGGCATGATCTCGGCGATGGTCGTGATCTTCGTGAGGTCCGCCTTGCGCGTGTACAGGTCGGGCACGATCGCGTAGTAGCCTGCCTTCGCGAGCCGGCGGCAGACGTCCTTCATATAGTGGTTGAGGCCGAAGATCTCCGCGGCGACGAGGACGGTGGCGAACGGCCCCCCGATCGCCGGGTGGGCGCGGTAGCCGCGCAGCTGCACGTCCTCACCCTTGGCCGGGATCATCACGTCGTCGGCGACGATGCCGGCGGTGTCGGTGGTGATCAGCTGGGCCGATGCCTGGCCCGACAGCGCCATCGCGGCGCTGGCACCCAGTGCGGTCCAGATGAAATCGCGCCGGTCGAACTCCTTCTCGGGGAAATGACCGCGTACGTCCTGCTCGAGATTCAGTTTCAATCCAAGTCTCCAATGGTGACCGCGACGCGGCAGCCTCGACCCGCGGGCGCAGTGTTGAACCGACATCCAAGGAACACCGGGCCCCGGCCGGTGATGACACCCTGCTGCGCCCCGAACTCGGGACCGTCAAGCCTCGAAGACGACCTGACCGCCGACCAGCGTGACACGCACCTTTCCCGGCAGCTCGAGTCCCAGGAACGGCGTGTTCTTGCCCTGGCTGTGCAACGCCTTCGGCTCGACGACCCAGTGCGCGTCGGGATCGAAGATGCACACATCGGCCGGCTGCCCGGGCGAAAGGTGGCCCGCATCGATGCCGAGCACCGCCGCCGGCGCCACCGTGATTCGCGCCAATGCCGCCGCCAGCGGGATCCGTTCCGCCATCGCCCATTTGAGCGTGAGCGGCAGCAGAAGTTCGAGCCCGGTCGCGCCCGGCTCGGCTTCCCCGAACGGCAATTGCTTGCCGTCGTCGTCGACCGGGGTGTGGTCCGAACAGATGACGTCGATCGTGCCGTCGGCAAGGCCGGCGCGCAGCGCCGCGCGGTCGCGGTCGCTGCGCAGCGGCGGCACGAGCCGGCACTGCGCATCGAACCAGCCGATGTCCACGTCGCAAAGATGCAGATGATGTGCGGCGACATCGCAGGTGATGGCCAGCCCGTCCCGCTTCGCCGCGCGCACCAGCGCCACACCCTCGGCCGTGGACAGCCGCGCGAGATGCGCGCGCACGCCGGTTTCGCGGACCAGCGCCAGGATCGTCGCCAGCGCGATCGTTTCGGCGATCGACGGAATGCCCGGCAGCCCCAGTCGCGTCGCCACCACACCCTCGTGCGCGACACCCCCCTTCCCGAGGTGCGGATCCTGCGGCCGCAGCCAGACGCGGTGACCGAAGGTCGCCGCGTATTGCATCGCGCGTTGCAACACCTGGGTGTCGACCAGCGGCGCCTCGGCCTGCGAAAATGCGACGCATCCGGCCTCGGCGAGCTCGCCCATCTCGGTGAGGTCGCTGCCCCTGAGGCCGACCGTGAGCGCACCGACCGGATAGACGTGCGCCTGGTTGAGCGAGCGGGCGCGGTGCTTCAGCATTTCGACGAGTCCCGGCTCGTCGAGCGGGGGATCGGTGTCAGGCGGGCAGGCGAGGCTCGTCACGCCACCGGCAACCGCGGCCGCCATTTCCGATTCCAGCGTCGCCTTGTACTCGAACCCGGGCTCGCGCAGGCGCGCGGAGAGATCGACGAAGCCGGGCGCGACGACCAGGCCGGCGGCGTCGAGCACGCGGTTCGCGCTCCAGCCCGCCGGGGCAGCGCCGAGGGAGGCGATCTTGCCCGCGGCGACATAGAGCGCCGCAACCTTGTCGACGCCCTGCCGGGGATCGACGACGCGGCCGTTCCTGATTTCGATCTTCACGTCAGTGGCCCGCGAGCATGCTCATCACCGCCATCCGGACGGCGATGCCGAAGGTCACCTGCGGCAGGATCACCGAGCGCTCGCCGTCGGCGACCGCCGAATCGATCTCGACGCCGCGATTCATCGGCCCCGGGTGCATGACGATCGCATCCGGTTTCGCCAGCGCCAGCTTTTCCGGCGTCAGTCCATAGTGCTTGAAGTACTCGCCGGGGGACGGCAGCAGCGCACCTTTCATCCGCTCGTTCTGCAGGCGGAGCATCACGACGACATCGCATCCCTTCAGGCCCTCGCGCATGTCGTGGTAGACGTGCACGCCCATCGCGGACACCGCCGCGGGCAGCAGCGTCTGCGGACCGATCACGCGGACCTCGGGCGTGCCGAGCGTCGTGAGGCCATGGATCAGCGAGCGCGCCACGCGCGAGTGCAGAACGTCGCCGACGACGGCGACGGTGAGCTTGCGGAAATCCCGCTTGTAGTGCCGGATCGTGAACAGATCGAGCAGGCCCTGCGTCGGGTGGGCATGCCGCCCGTCACCCGCGTTGACGACGTGGACGTGCGTACGCCCGGTGCGATTGAGGTGCCCGGCGATCAGGTGCGGGGCGCCGGACTGCGCGTGGCGCACGACGAACATGTCGGCGTTCATCGCCACGAGGTTGTCCACGGTGTCGAGCAGCGTCTCGCCCTTGTTCGTCGACGAGGCGCCGATGTTGAGGTTGATGACGTCCGCGGACAGACGCTTGGCGGCGATCTCGAACGTCGTCCGCGTGCGCGTCGAGCTCTCGAAGAAGAGGTTGAACACCGAGCGGCCGCGCAGGAGCGGCACTTTCTTGACGTCGCGCTCGGCAATGGACACGAACGGCACCGCGGTGTCGAGAATGCGGACGATGACCTCGACCGGCAGACCCTCGAGCGTGAGCAGGTGGGTCAGCTCGCCATTCGCGTCGAGTTGCGGGTTACGCATCGCGACCCTCCGCCGCAGGCTCGATCGCGAGGCCGAGCGTCCCGTCCGCGCCGCGCGACAGGGCCACCGTGAGATCGCGGGCCACCGCGAGCCGCGCGCCGGTGTACGTCGGCTCGAACGGCAGCTCGCGGCCGCCGCGATCGACCAGCACCGCGAGCTCGATGCACGCCGGGCGGCCGAAATCGAACAGCTCGTTGATCGCGGCCCGGACGCTGCGGCCGGTGTAGAGCACGTCGTCGACGAGCACGATCGTCGCGCCCTCCACCTCGAAGGGCAGGTCCGTGCACTTGACCGCGGGCTTCAGCCCGGTACGGGAAAAATCGTCGCGATAGAACGACACGTCGATGTAGCCGACCGCGTGCTCGCCCGGGATCATTTTCGCGAGGCGCTCGGCGATCCACGCCCCTCCCGAGTAGATGCCGACGAACTTGGCATCGTACGCAACGGCCCCGCGCATGCGGTCGGCAAGCGCGGCCAGCGTCGATTCGGCGTCAGGCAGGGTCATCGATCGCGCGTGCAGGCGACTGATCGAAATGGGCCTGCAGGATGAGTTGGGCCGCCACCGCGTCCCGCGCCGCGCGGCGCTTCCTGCCGGCAATACCGGCTTCGGCCAGCGCGGTGTCGGCGAGCTCGGTCGTGAACCGCTCGTCGGCGAGCATCACCGGCAGCGTGAAGCGCCCGGCGAGCTGCCGCGCAAAGCGCTCGGCGCGCGCGGTCATCGCATGTTCCCTGCCATCCGCATGAACCGGCCGGCCGACGACCAGGCAGGAGGGCTTCCACTCGGCGACGAGCGCCGCGATCGCCGCGAAGCGTTCCGCGTTCGCCTCGGTGGCGATCGTCGTCAGCGGATGCGCGACACGCAACACCGTGTTGCCGACGGCAACGCCGATCTTCCTCGTGCCGAAATCGAAAGCCAGCACCGTGGCGTCGTCCGCGCGCGCGGCCTGCGATGCGGCGGCCAAGCGTCACGCGTGCCCGACGTCGTCGGACAGCCGCGAGAAATCGATGCCGAGCAGCCGCATCGCTGCCGGCAGGCGCGCATCGGCGGGCGTGTCGAACATCAGATCCGGATCGGCCTCGACGGTGAGCCACGCGTTCTGTGCGATTTCCTGCTCCAGCTGGCCGGCCGACCAGCCGGCATAGCCCAGCGACACCAGCACGTCCTTCGGGCCATCGCCGCGAGCGACGGCCTCGAGCACGTCCTTCGACGTCGTGAGGCCCAAGTCGTCGCTGATCGCGAGCGTCGACTGCCAGTTCCCGAGCGGACGATGCAGAACGAAGCCGCGGTCCACCTGCACCGGGCCGCCGTAGTGCACCGGCGTGCCGCGCAGTTCCGCCCCGGTGGCCGGAACGTCGATCTGCTCGAACAGCGCCGACAGCATCATGTCGGTCGGCTTGTTGACGACGATACCCAGCGCCCCGTCCTGGTTGTGCTCGCACACGTAAGTCAGCGAGTTCGCGAAATGCGGATCTGCCATGTTCGGCATGGCGATCAGGAAGTGATGCGTGAAATTGGCGGTGGGTCCGGCCATGAGGTTCAATTGTAATCGCCGCCCCCTCTGGGCACAATTGGCGGTCCCTTTTCCGCGCCACCCGGCGCACTCACGACCATGCGCCTTCCGAAGCTCTCGCGGACCCTCCCGGCGCCGCACGCTCGCCTCGTCGCCGGCACCCTGTTCGCCGCTCTCGCGCTCGCCGCGCCGTTTCCCGCCATGGCGAAACTGATCGTCATGCACGGTTACGCCGACTACACCAGCGCCCTCCTATGGGTGCAGGCCGACGCCGCGGGACCGGTCACGGTCCGCTGGCAACCCGAAGGTGCGACCGAGCGTCGCCTCGATCTGGCCACCGACGCAGCGCACGACCACGTCGTCGTTGCGCGCCTCACCGGCCTGCGGCCGGGCGCGAGCGCAACGTATCGCATCGAGGCCGGCGCCGACCGGCGCGAGGGCAGCGTCCGAACGCAGCCGTACTGGACGAAGGCCGGCGACGCACCGACGCTTACGATCGCAATCGGCTCGTGCTTCTACCTCGCCGACGACGATCCGGTCTGGCCCGGCCGCACCTATGGCGGCGGCTTCGGAATCTTCGACGCGATCGCCGCCCAGAAACCGGACGTGATGCTCTGGCTCGGCGACAATCTCTACTACCTGCCGCCCGATTTCCTCGATCCTGCGGCGATGGCCGCACGCCACCGCCGGCAACGCGGCTTCGAGCCGTTGCAGAAGCTGCTCACCGCCGCCCCGCAACTCGCGATCTGGGACGACCACGACTACGGGCCGAACGACGCCGACGCGTCCTATACGATGAAGGGCGAATCGCTCACGCTGTTCCAGCGCTACTGGGCGAACCCGAGCTGGGGACTGCCCGACGTGCCGGGGACATTCGGCGCCGCGCGCTGGGGCGACGTCCTGTTCTTTCTCCTCGACGATCGGTACTACCGCACGCCGAACCTTTGGCCCGATGGGCCCGACAAGACGATGTTCGGCACGCGCCAGCTCGAATGGCTGAAGCAGGCGCTCGTCTCCGCGCCGAAGAAGAGTCTGAAGATCATCGCCGGCGGCAGCCAGTTCTGGAACCGCGTCAGCCGCTTCGAAGGCTGGCATCAGTTCGCCACCGAGCAGCAGGCCTTCGCCGCATGGCTTGTCGCGCAGAAGATCGAAGGCGTGCTGTTCCTCTCCGGTGACCGCCACTTCGGCGAGGTGCTGAAGATCGAGCGTCCCGGCGCATACCCGCTGTACGAATTCACGTCCAGCCCGCTCACCTCCGGATCGTGGGACCAGCTCGAGACGCGCGAGCTGCAGAATCCCGACGTCGTGCCGGGCACGATCGTGGCCAAGCGCCAGTTCGGGCTGATCCGGGTCAGCGGTCCCGAGGACGACCGGACGCTCGCGCTGGAGAGCTACGACTCCGCAGGTGCGCTGCTGTGGACGCACGAGCTGCGCGCCCGCGACCTGCGCTTCCCGCGATAGCACGGAACCGGAAACGTACGCTCGGATTGCGGCGATGCCGGCGGATTCTCCCCTTCCGGAACGGAACGACGCGGCGCGTCCCCGATTTCGCCGTGTCCTGGTCTGGTTCCGGCGCGACCTGCGCGATTTCGATCACGCCGCGCTCTATCACGCATTGCGCGACGGCACCGCCGTGCAGTGCGCATTCGTGTTCGATCGCGAGATCCTCGACGCGCTGCCCTCGCCCGCCGACCGCCGCGTCGAGTTCATCTGGCACGCGGTCGCCGAGCTTGCCGCGGCGCTCGGTGCCCGGGGCGGCGGCCTGATCGTCCGCCACGCGCGCGCGCGTGACGAGATCCCCCGCCTCGCCGCCGCGCTCCGGGTCGACGCCGTCTACACGAACCACGATTACGAACCCGCCGCGCGCGACCGCGATGCGGCCGTCGCGCAGGCGCTCGCCGACCGCGGAATCGCACTCGCCAGCTTCAAGGACCAGGTGATCTTCGACCGTGGCGAGGTGTTGTCGCAGGCAGGGAAGCCGTTCTCGGTGTTCACGCCCTACCGGAACGCCTGGCTGAACGCGCTCACCCCCTTCCATCTGACGTCGCATCCGGTCGACCGCTACGCCGATGCCCTCGCCCGACCGCCGGCGGCTGCCGACGCCGGGGTTCCCACGCTCGAGTCGATGGGCTTTCGCCGCACGGACCTCGCCACCATCGGCGTCCGAACGGGGATGCAGGGGGGCGCAACGCTGTTCGCCGACTTCCGCAAGCGCATCGACCGCTACCGCGATACGCGGGACTTTCCCGCGGTCAAGGGTCCGTCGTACCTCTCCGTGCATCTGCGCTTCGGAACCGTGTCGATCCGCGAGCTGGCGGCATACGCGCATGCCCGATCGCTGGAGAAGGAAGGCGACGGCGCGGCGGCATGGCTCTCCGAACTCATCTGGCGCGACTTCTACGCCCAGATCCTCTGGCACCACCCGCACGTAGTCGCCAAGCCGTTCAGGTCCGAATACGACGCGCTGGCGTTTCCAAACGATCCCGCGCTGTTCGCCGCGTGGCGGGAAGGACGCACTGGCTACCCGCTCGTCGACGCCGCGATGCGTCAGCTCGCCACCACCGGCTACATGCACAACCGGTTGCGCATGGTGACGGCGAGCTTCCTGGTCAAGGACCTCCTCGTCGACTGGCGGCGGGGCGAGAAGCACTTCGCCGACACGCTGCTCGATTTCGATCTCGCGTCGAACAACGGCGGCTGGCAATGGGCCGCCTCCACCGGGTGCGACGCGCAACCGTATTTCCGGATCTTCAACCCCGTCACGCAGTCGGAACGCTTCGATCCGGACGGCAGGTTCATCCGCCGCCACGTACCGGAACTCAAGGCGTTGTCGGGAAAGGAGATCCACGCACCGTGGCTCGTTCCGGCCGCGGTGCAGAAGGCGAAAGGCATCGTCGTCGGTCGTGACTATCCCGCCCCGGTCGTCGATCACGCGCTCGCCCGCGACCGCGTGTTGGCGATGTACAAGGCCGTGCGGCAATCCACGCCGCGCCCGCTCGTGCCGCTGATCGACCCGCACTGACCCGACGCGCGGTTCGCGCGACGCCGGCGGCAGCAGCCGTCACCCCGCTGCCGTCAGCCACTCGGTTTGCGCAACGACGATCAGGACGGACCACAGCAGCAAGCCGACGCCGAGCGGTCGCGCGAGCATGCGTCCCCACGCGAGGTTCTTCTCCAGCGCCATGATCACGGCAAGACCGAGCATCCACCCGATGCTCGCGGTTCCGACGACGAACATGACGACCATCAGGGACCAGCAGCAGCCGACGCAGAAAATCCCGTGTCGCACGCCGAGACGCAGGCTCTCACGCCGCTTGTCGCCGCCGCGCCAGTTCTCGGTGATGAACGTCATCGGAGAACGGCAGCGGTCGAGGCAAATGTGCTTCAGCCGGCTGAATTGGAACAGTCCGGCCAGTGCGAGCACGCCGGCGCCGATCGCCCAGCCGTGCGCCGTGAGCCAGGTGCTGCGGTTGGCCAACGCGTGCACTACCGAGTCGAGCACGTGCACCGCGACACCGAACCCCGACCACACCGCGACATACCCCGCCAGCACACGCATGAGAAGCGCATTGCGATCCGCGTGCTGCGCGGTGAGCCGTTGGAAGGCGTCGAGCAGCGGCAGCGCCGTCGGCAACATCATCGCTGCGATCATCAGCAGCCACGCGCCGGCGTAGAGCGTGCCAGGCACGACGACCGTGCCGCCGGGTATCGCCGCACAAAGGGCACCGAACGGGCCGACGTCGGCCCATTCGACCTGGTGGAGGAAACGCGCGTAGGGCCCGCGATCCCAGAGGTACAGGCAGCCCCACGCCGCAACGATCAGCGCGCCGAGCAGCGGAAGGAACACGCCGCGGCGCGACGAGGTCAGCATCGCGCAGGTCCGGCGCCCACGTGTCGGGTACCGCGCGCGTCAGACCCTGAAGCTGAAATGCCCCTGGGTGGCGTTGTGCCCCGAGAGATTCAGGTCGATCCCGAGCTTCGCGTTCTTTGCGCGGTAGGTATTGGCCTTCCCCACGTACGCCGGCGAACCCGGGATCGTCGAAAATATGCTCTCGACGAGACGCGTCGGCTCGCCGGTCGGGCCGCGATACGGTTCCATTTCGGCATACACGTCGCTGCCGACGCTGAGCGTTCCCTTGCCGCCGGCTACCGCAAACTTGATCGGTGCTCGCTCGACCGAGACGACTTCGCCGACGAGCTTGGTCAGATCCGCCACCGGTCCGCCGCGCTCGCCCTTGTAGACACTGAGCAGCGCCTGGAACTGCGCCTCGGTCGCCCGCTCGTCGATAAACATCGCGACCCGCCAGTTGCCCTCGAGGACATTCCCCGGAATGAACGCCACCATTGCGATGGTGAGCCCGGAGACATCGACGTCATCGATCCGGCCCGACGTGTAGTGATGAGCGATCGTGCCGCGACAAGTGCCGTTGTCGGGCGTTTCGCCGATCCAGCAAGGACAGAGCACCTTGCAGTCGCAGACTTCGAGCAGGTCGCCCTCGAGCTGGTAACTCATCACGCACCCCCTGTCACCGATTAGGCCGGCGAATCGCGGCGCGGTCAGTATAGGTTCGCGCATTTCGGGCTTTCAACCCTAACTCGACAAAGGTTAACGGGGATTGCGGCGATACGGTCGTCCACGTCGTCACAGGACTTCCTTGCGGCGACGTCGAGAGTTACCGGACGCAAGACCACAACTTGCCGATTCTTCCCCGCCGGCAGGACACATCGGCAGCACCTTGCCCGCGCCGGCTGCCGCTAATCGCGAATGTAGACCCTCTGGCCGAGGAAGCGATCGTGCGCGGCGGCGCGAAACACGAACTCTGCGAGGTCGCGCCGCGTCACGCGGGACCACATGCCGATCGGGAGCGCCGGATCGGCATGAACCATCCCCGTGGGTTCGCCGTCCGTCAGCCGTGGCGGCTTCACCAACGTCCACGCGAGGCCACTGCCCATGACGATCGACTCCTGCGCTGCGCGATCGGCGGCGATTTCCGGAAATCGTCGGCGAAACGCCGCAGCCAGGCCGCGCATCGGCGCGCTCACGTTGTTCGGCAGTTCGCCCGATCATCGCGCCGGTGACGCAGACGAATCGGCGCACGCCTTTCGCGCGCATCGCCTCGACGATCGACCCGGTCAGCGCGGCGCAAAACGGCTCGGGCGCCTCTGCGCGCGGTCCGACGACGCTGCAGACGGCGTCGACGCCGCGCACCGCATCGACGATGTCCTCGTGCCGATCGGGGTATCCGCGAACGACGTCGAGCCCCGCCGGCAGCGCGAGCGCCGCGTGCGCCTGGGTGCGGACGAACGCGCGTACGGCCCAGCCGTGGGCGAGCGCCGCTGCGATCAGCGCCCGGCCGGTACCGCCGGTGCCCCCGAATACGGCGACGTGCATGCGCTCAAGGCCACGCGGCCGACGGCCACGAACAGCGATCCGTGGCCGTCATCGCGACCGGCGTCAGTCTTCCTCGTGCTTGCGGTGCTTCTGGAACTCGGTCACGAGCTGCTGCTGCAGGTTGGGCGGCGCCGGCTCATAGTGCGACAGCTGCATCGTCCATGAGCCGTGGCCGCCGGTCACCGACTTCAGCCGCGCGGAGTAGCCCTCCAGTTCGACCAGCGGCGCGAGTCCGCGAATGGCGAGCATCCCGGGCTGCAGGCCGGCGGTGCCGGTCACCTGACCGCGCCGGGAGGAGAGGTCTCCCGCAATGTCGCCGGTATTCGCCTCCGGGCAGATGATCTCCACCTCGACGATCGGCTCGAGCACCGTCGGCCGGGCCTTTTCGACGGCATCGAGAAAGGCCTTCTTGCCGGCGGAGACGAAGGCGACTTCCTTCGAGTCGACCGGGTGATGCTTGCCGTCGTACACGATGACGCGCACGTCCTGCATCGGAAAGCCGGCGATCGCCCCCGTGGCCAGCACCTGCTCGACGCCCTTCTGCACCGCGGGCATGAACTGATGCGGAATCACGCCGCCCTTGGTCTGGTCCAGGAACTCGAAGCCGGCGCCGCGCTCGCGCGGCTCGACCCTGAGCGAGACCTCGCCGAACTGCCCGGCGCCGCCCGTCTGCTTCTTGTGACGGTGAAAGCCCTCGGCGTTGCCCATGATCGTTTCGCGATACGGGACGCGCGGAGGACGCGTGTCGATCTCGAGCTTGAACTGGCCCGACATCCGTTCGAGAACCGACCGCAGGTGCAGGTCGCCGAGCGCGCGCAGCACCGTCTCGTTGGTGATCGCGTCGTGCTCGACGACGAGCGTGGGGTCTTCCGCGATCATCCGGTGCAGCACGTCGGAGATTCGCTGCTCGTCGCCGCGCTTCTTCGGCGTAATCGCCACGCCGTGCATCGGGGTCGGGAACTCGAGCGGCTGCAGGTGAATGTGATCCTCGTCGTGCGAATCGTGCAGCACGCAGTCGAATTCGATCTCGTCGACCTTGGCCACCGCCGCGATGTCGCCCGGCACGGCCTTGTCGATCTCGACGCTCTTCGCGCCCTGCAGCAACAGCAGGTGACCGACCTTGAACGGCTTCCTGCTCTCGCCGACGAAAAGCTGCGTGTCCTTGGTGACCGTGCCCTGATGGACGCGAAACACGCCGAGCTTCCCGACGAACGGGTCCATCACGACCTTGAACACGTGGGCGAGGACGTGAAGCTTCGGGTCCGGCACCGAGCGGAACTCCTCCTTCGCGTCGCCCTCGCCCTTGTAGAACAGCGGCGGATTGCCCTCGGCCGGGTTCGGCGCGAGCCTGACCAGAACGTCGAGAAGCTCGGCGACTCCGGCGCCGGTGCGCGCCGACGTGAAGCACACCGGAACGAGGTGACCCTCGCGCAGCGCCTTCTCGAACGGCGCGTGCAGCTGATCCGGCGCGATCTCGCCCTGCTCGAGGTAGAGCGACATCAGCTCCTCGTCGACCTCCACGACCTGGTCCACGAGCGCGCGATGGGCATCGGCCACCGACGAAAAATCCGCATCGCCGGAGGGACTGAAGAAGCAGTCAACGACACGCTTGCCGCCGTCGGCCGGCAGGTTGATCGGCAGGCATTCCTTGCCGTAGGTCGCCCGGATCGCCGCCAGCAGTCCCGGCAGGTCCAGGTTCTCGGCGTCGATCTTGTTGACGATGACGATCCGGCAGAGCTTGCGTTTCGCCGCCCAGTCCATCATCCGCGAGGTGATCATCTCGAGGCCCGCGGTGGCGTTGATGACAACGGCCGCCGTCTCGACGGCATCGAGCGCGCCGATCGCCTGGCCGATGAAGTCCGGAAACCCGGGCGTGTCGATCAGGTGGACGCGCGTGTCCTGCGTGTCCAGGTGCAGAATCGAAGCACGCAGCGAATGCTGGTACGACTTCTCGAGCGGGTCGGTGTCGCTCACCGTCGTCCCGCGTTCGACGGAACCTGCCTCCTTGATCGCCCCCGCCTTGACCAGCAGCGCTTCGGCGAGTGTTGTCTTGCCCGCTACCCCGTGGCCGACCAGGGCCACGGTGCGGATGTTCTCGGTGGCGTAATTCGCCATGCGGCTTCCCTCCCTGTGGATACTTCGCCAATTTATACCGGCGCGCGGCGGCGTGCCAATGCGCTAGGTCAAAGACGCCGACCCGCGTTCTCGATAGAGGGATGCCGCAACACGTCAAGGCCGCGCCGGCCGCAATCGCGTCGACTCAGAAGCAGGCGGTGACCGGGGCGCGCACCACGAGGACGGCCTCCTGGCGGAAATCACGCTTGTAAGCCGCGACGATCTCTCCGACGAGTCGCGCGGGTGCCGCGGTGTCGTCGTGGACGATTTCGATGATTCGGGAGGATTCGCGCCCGACGCGGCCGTCGCGATCGCGCCACTGCCCGCTGGCGGCGATCACCGTGAGACCGGCGGGAAAGCGCGGCGTGACGACACGGTCGACGAAAGCCTGCCAGTCGGCCTCGGCGACCGGCCCCGTGTCGGCCGCGAGGCCGAAATACACGCGCTCCTGCACGCGCTGCGCGCAATCGCCCTCGACGACGGAGTGTCTTGGCACGATGGGTGCGCACGCCGTCAACGCGAGCGCGAGCAGGAGCGCGACGCACCGTGGCGGCGAATGACGCCGTCCAGTCTCCTCGCGTTCGCGTGCGCGTCCTCCGCCGCGCGGCGCCGTGCGTCGCCGAATGACGTCGATGGATCGGCCAAACGGCGACCCGCAGCCGGCGACTGCGATGGCGGTCACACCGCCTGGGCGACGCTGTGCCACCAGAGTCGCAGGTGTGTGCACAGCCCCTGCGCGTTCCATTCGACAACGGCGATCCCGTCGAGCGTCAGGCGCGGCAGCGGTTCCCCCGGCTTGCGCGCGATCAGGTTGGTGCCCGTCGACGACGCCCAGATCGCGAACAGCTCTTCCGAGGTCACCCGATAGCCGACTCGCCAGTGCGCAATGCCGCCGCTCCCGTGCTCGGCGAGGATCTCGTATTCGAGCCGGATGTCGGCCTGCAGCTTGGTCCGTTCCCAGTATCGGGCAATCGCCGCGTGACCGCGCTGCTCCGCGAAGGGGGTGTTGTGGTAGACGCCGTCCGGCGCGAACAGCGCGACGAGCCTGTCGGCGTTGCTCGTCTGCCACGCCTCGCGATAGCGGTCCATGAAAGCGGCGAGCGTCATGCGGACCTCCCGGAATCTGCCTGCGGCCGACTCGAGGCGGCCGTCACGGCGCCGATCACGGCGTCGCCCGCGCACTATACCAGCCGCTTCGGCACGAACCCGTGACTCGCCCGCGCCGCGGGCGAGGAGGCGAAAACGGCGCGGGTTTGCCGCGCCGTGACCGAAGCTCCGCTGGCGCTCCTATGCAGTCAGCGCCAGCATGTCGCGCAGGTGCCGCAGGAGCTCGTCCTCCTGGAACGGCTTGCCGAGGTAGAGGTCGACGCCGAGTTCCCGCGCGCGGTTGCGGTGCTTCTCCGCGGTGCGCGAGGTGATCATGATGATCGGAATGTTCGCGCTCTTCGGGTCGCCCTTGATCGTCTTGGTGAACTCGAAACCGTCCATGCGCGGCATCTCGATGTCGAGCAGGATGACGTCCGGCGTCTGGTCGACGAGAACCTGCAGCGCATCCACGCCATCCTTCGCGGTGATCACCTCGAATCCGGCGCGCGTGAGCAAACGACTGGTGATCTTGCGCACCGTCAGCGAGTCGTCGACGATCATCACCAGCGGCGGCCCGGACTGCGCGGCCGCCGCGACCGCAAAGCCCGGGACCTGCGGCGAAACGCGCTCGTCGGCATTCGGCTCGAACACCGGCGCGGCGACGCGCTGCGCGAGCTGCACCGGATTGATGATCAGCACGATCTCGCCGGTACCGAGCACGGTGGCACCCGCGATGCCGGAGACGCGCGCGAGTTGCGGCCCGATGTTCTTCACCACGACTTCCTGATTGCCGATCATTTCGTCGACATGGATCGCCGCGTGGCTCTGGCCGGAACGGAGCAGCAACACGGAGTTGTAGCGGGCGCTCTCCGGATTGTGCGCGGTGTCGCCCAGCAACCTCGGAAGGTAGTGGAAGGGGTACTCGCGCCCCTGCCATTCGACGCGGCGGCTGACGTACAGGTTGACCAGCGACTCGGCCTTGATCTGCTGCACCTGCTCGACCATCGGCGCAGGCAACGCCCAGAGCCGGCCGCCGGCCCGCACCAGCACGGCCTGGGCCACGGCGAGCGTGAGCGGCAGGTAGAGCAGGAACGCGGTCCCCTTGCCCGGGGTCGTGGACACTTCCACCCGCCCGCCGAGGGCGGCGATCTCGGAGCGAACGACGTCCATCCCGATGCCGCGGCCGGAGACCTGCGTCACCCGGCTCGCCGTCGTGAAGCCGGGCTGGAAGATGAACTCGATCAGCTGCGCCGCCGTCGGCTCCACGCCGGCAGCAATCTTGCCCTGCGCGAGCGCCCTCGACTTGATCTGTTCGACGTTGATGCCGGCGCCGTCGTCGGCGATCTCGATCGCGATTTCGTTGCCGACCTGGCGGACCGTCAGTGCAATCTCGCCGGTGCCCGGCTTCCCGGCGCGCGCCCGGGCCTCGGCGGATTCGATGCCATGATCGAGCGCATTGCGCAGCAGATGCTCGAGCGGTCCGGCAAGCTTCTCGAGCACCGAGCGGTCGAGCTCAGTCTGTCCGCCGTGGATCTCCAGGTTCGCACGCTTGCCGAGCTCCCGCGCGGTCGCCCGAAGGATCCGGTACAAGCGCTCGGACAGGCTGCCGAACGGCACGGTGCGGATCGAGAACAGCTGCTGCTGAACGTCGCGCGACAAGCGCGCCTGCGCGATCAGCGCGGCGTCGGCGTCGTCCAGGTTCTTGAGCAGCGACTGCTGGACTGTCGACACGTCGTTGACGCCCTCGGCCAGCGACCGTGTCAGCTCCTGGAAGCGCGTGTAGCGGTCGAACTCGAGCGGATCGAAGCCCTCGGCCTCGCCGCCGGCGTGCGACATCCGAGACTGGATCTGCGACTCTCCCTGGATTTCGATCTCGCGCACCTGCGCGCGCAGCCGGATCACGCTGCTCGTCAGCTCGAGCAGGTTGGCCTTGAGCGAGCGCAGTTCGCCCTCCACGCGCGCCCGCGCGATGGCGACCTCGCCGGCCTCGTTGACCAGGCGATCGATCGTGTCCGCGCGTACCCGCACCATCGCGCGGGACCCGGTCTCGACCTCGGCGATCTCCGCACGCGCCGGCGCCGGAGCGGGCGCCGCAACCGGCGCAACGGGTAGCGGCACGACCAATGCGGGGGCGGCTGTCGGTGGCGGGTGCGGGACCTGCGGCTCGAGTTCCGCGGGAATCTCGACGACGGGCGCGGGCGCGACGGGCAGCACCTCGACCAGGTCGGCGGCGATCTCGTCGGGAAGCTCCACGCCCGCCTCGGCCGCGGCCGCCATCGCCGCGGCCTGCGCCTCGGCGACCCAGGGCAGCGGCACGTCGGTACGGCCTTCGCGCAGCGCATCGAGGACGAACGCGATGTGATCGAGATCGACATCGAGTGCATCGAACAATGCAGGTGTGCCTTGCGCCGGCACATCGCCGGCCATCAGCCGCGATTCCATCAGGTGCGCGAGCTCGCCGAGGCGCATTGCGCCGGCCATGCGCGCGCTGCCCTTGAACGTGTGCAGCGTGCGCCGCAACTCGCTTGCGCTGGCATCGTCCTGCGGCAAACGGCGCCACGCGCGAAGCTGCTCGCCGGCACGCGGGTAGAGTTCGGCTGCTTCATCGAGAAAGATGGGCAGCACGGTTGCATCGACGTCGTCGCGCACTTCGGCGAGCGGATCGATTGCCTGCGGCGGCGGAGTCTCGCCAGCGTGCAGCAGCAGCGGACGGCGCGACGGCGACCGGCATGACCGACGGCGGTTCGACCGGCGCGACCGCCCAGGGGGACGCGGCGCGCAAGGCGCCGGGCAGGGTTTCCGCGGCACTGGGCGCGCGCGGCTCGACCGGAGGCATCGGCTGCAGGCCCGCTTCCGCATGCTCGTCGGCAACGGCGTCGCGTTCGGCCTGCGCTTCGGCGTCGGCGAGCCCGACATCGGCCATCGACTCCTGGCGCAGGGTGTCGAGCTCCTGCTGGATCTCCCCCGCCTCGATCGTGTCGCCGGGCGTGAACGGCTGCCGCGCCTTCAATCGTCCGACGAGACCGTGCAGACCGGCAACGGCGCGCGCGAGCACCGGATGCGCAGCACCCGGCATCGTCGCATCGCGCTGCTGCAGGGCGAGCAGGCATTGCTCAAGCAGTTTGGCCGTGGACGCGATCAGCGGGAATCCGCCTGTCCGGTGTATCCCGCACAGCGTGTGGCTCGCGCGCACCATTTCCGGCGAAGGCCGCTGGTAGGAATCGAACTGAAGCACCGACAGCTCGTGCGCCAACGTGGCAAGGTGCAGGTCGGCTTCCTCGACGAGGATTGAGTAGAGCACCGTCGACAGCGTGACGTCGCCGATCGTGAGCTCGTCCGGCTCGGGACACCGTCTCCGACTCGGCCGCGACGACAAGCGGCCCGGGCATCCCGGGTTCCGGCGCGACGGCAGCGGTCTCGACGGTGGCCGCGCCGGCCTCCGGCTCGGGCGGCCCGGCCTCGCCGCCAACCCGCTCGTGAAGCGCGTGCGCCTCGTGCGTCGGGACAGCGGCGGGTGCGCCTTCATGTTGCGCCTGTTCTTCGAGGAGGCTCTCGTGGTCCTCCCACGCGTCATCCATTCCCGAAGCGGCGTGCGTTTCGTGCGCGTCGGCCGCTTCGTGCGTCGCGTACTGCTCGCGCACCTCGTAGTCGCCGTGCAACGCGGGCGCGGTATGCAGGTCGCGCAGCGGCACAATCGCCTCCGGCCCGATGCTCTCGAGCGCGTCGAACGCGGGCTCGGCCGGCGGCAATGCGACGTCGATCGTCTCGCCCGCTTCCGTCCCCTCGAAATCCGGGACTTCGATCAGCGGAACCGCAGCGGCGAGCTCTCCCTCCACCGGACTTCCAAGCTCGGCAAGATCAACCGGCGACGGTGCGCCCGCAGCGAACTCGGGAACCGCAACCTCCCAGGGCGCGGCCGGCTCGGGCTCCGCGACGGACCCGGACAGCGGTTCCGGCAAGGTCTCGGGCATCGGCGCGAGTGCCGGCTCCGGCAGTTCGACGGCAAGTTCGGCCGCCGGGACGAGCGTCAACGGCGCGATCGGCTCGGCCGCCTCTTCCGGCGGCACGGCGGCGATCGAGACCGCCTCCGCCGCAACGACCGCAGCGGACGGCACCTCGGCAGTCGGTGCCGCGGGCAGGGTTTTCAACACGGAGTCGCGATTGCCGGGCAGCTGCGCTTCGACGGCGAGAATGGCGGCGTGGAGTTCGGCGGGATCGATGGTGATCCGCCCGGTCGCCGACAGCGCCTCGATCCACTGCCGGAAATTGCGCTGCGCGACGTCGATCATCGCGACGACCGTCGCCGTGACCGGGCGGTCCTCCTCGAGCAGGCGATTGTGGATCTTCTCGACGTGATACGCGAGCTCGCCCAGGTCGGTGAGCCCGACCATGCGACCGGATCCCTTGAGGGTGTGAAAGCCGCGCCGCACCGTGCGCAGCGATTCGCGGTCGCCGTGGTTGTCCTCGAGCCGCCGGCGCTGCTCGTCGATCGAGTCGAGAACCTCGGCAGCTTCCTCCAGAAATATTTCGAGCAGCTCGGCGTCGAGACCGGTGGCGTCGGTCGCAAGCAGTCGCTGCGTCTCGGCCGAGATCTCCGGCGCCGGCGCGGCGGTCTCGGCGATCGCTTCGACCGCGGCGGCGAGTCCGGCGGTGCCGCCGGCGTCGAGCTCCGCCAGCGCCGCGCCGACCTGAGCGATCAGTTCGGCGTCGCCGATCAGTTCGGCGTCGTCCTTCAGACCGGCAAGCTTCGTCTTCAGCGCGTCGCGGACCGCGGCATCGGCCGGCGCGCGATGCACTTCCTCGACCAATGCGGGCAGCGCCGCGCGCAGCTCGGCGACGGCGGCTTCGGTCGTGTCGGCAACCTCGGCGACGGGCGCCGGAGCCTCGCCGAGCCGTTTGGCCAGCAGCGGCGCAATGAGACGCTCACGGTCGGGACGCTGCTGCTCGACCGCCTCGACGTAGAACCCCAGCCCGGACAGCGATTCGGCGAGCAGCTCGAGATCGTCGTTGTTGACCGGCGTTTCGGGATTCGCGTAGGTCTCGATCTGCTCCTGGCACAGTCCGAGCAGCCGATCGGCGTCATCGAGTCCGAGAATGGTCAGCGCGCCCCGGATCTGCCTGCTGTCCTTGGCGAGCGCGGCGAGCTCGCCGCGCTTCGTGTGATCGCGGAAGAACGCATCGAGAACCTGTTCCATGTGACGCAGGTTCACCTGGATCTCGCGCCCGACCTGCGCGAGCAGCACGCGCTCCTGCGCGCGCTTCGACATCTCGTCGAGCATCGCACCGGCGGCGGCAGGCGCGGGCCGCGACATCTGCGCGGCGTCGAGCCGCGCCAGCATCGCCTCGACCTGTTTCGGAAAATCCGTCGACAGATTGGCGTAGTTCCCGACCGCGCTTTCGGCGAGCAGCATGCCCGTCGCGTACTCCATCGCGAGCGGCTCGGACACGTTGCCGGACGCCGGCATCCTGTCCAGCCACGCGACGAGCGCTGCCGTGAGCTTCATCAACGCGCCGTTGCCGATCTCGACCGCGTGCTTGTGCACGGTGGCGAGCGTCTGCTTCAATTTCGGCAGGTTCTCCGCACGGCCCGACGCGACCTTCAGCCACGTGTCCTTGGCGCCGCCGAGCTGCTCGCGGGCCTCGCGCAGATGCGGCTGGATGCGCACGAGGTCGGCATTGAGCACCTCGGCGGTCGGAATGAGGCCTGCGAGCCTGAAGCCCTTCTGCACGGCCTGCACCGACGGCGCAACCGGGGCGCTGATCGCGACGTAATAGAGCACCTCGCGCCGCAGCCGGTCGGACACCTTCGTCGAGCCCTCGACCATGCGCCGGATCTGAAGGTCGATCCGCGCGGCGAGTTGCTTCACGCCGAATCCCGATTCCAGACCACGCTCGGTCAGTGCGTCGAACAGCGCGCCGGCCGTCCACCAGAACGCCCGAAGGTTCGCCTGCGTCGTGACGCTCTCGATGGCGGCGACCGCGTCGCGCATCGATTTCGCGCCGTCCTCCTCGCCGCGCATCAGCGACAGCAATCCGCGCTGGTACAGGCGACGCTGCTTGACCATGTACGACGACAGCTTGTTCGTCGGGATGATCTGCGGCGCCGAGAGCTTCGGCGCGCGCGGCGCGAGGTCGGGATAGAACAGATCCGTCGGCGACGCCGCGCGAACGCCGCGGACGCGCTGCATCGCCTCGTACTCGGGGAAGAGCTTGAGCGGGATCGGCGACGCCCCGTTGACCAGTTCGTCGAGGTAGATCCTGAGCTTCCGGCACGCGCGATCGACCGCGTCGCAGCCGGCGGCAATGTCGGCCGCTTCCGGATCCTCGAGCCGCGTCAGCTGGCGCTCGATCTCGTCGGTGTAGGCGACGACGGGGTCCATCCCGACCATCTGGATCGCGCCGGCCGCCTGGTGGATGTGCGTGCGCGCGTGCTTCAGCGCCGCCGTGTCGGCGGCGTCCGTCTTGAACCGGGCAAGCGATTCGAGACCGCGCGTGAGCGCCAGATCGATCTCGCCGTGCACCCACGAGAGGGGCCCGAGATCGAATTCGGAGTTGGTATCGGTCACCACGGGAATCGTCGGCTGCGGTCGCTGGTCGGTTGAGGTCGTAGCCCTTCGGGTGTGCAAGAACCGCGCCTGGAGCCTCGGCGCCTCAGACCTTGAAACCAGCGACGGAGCTGCGCAGGTCCGCCGCGAGCTTCGTCAACTGCCCGATGGACACGTTGGTCTGCTTGGTGCCCTCCGTCGTCTCCTCGGAGATCTTGAGGATGCCCTGCATGCCGCGCGTCACCTCGGACACCGAAGCCGACTGCTTCTGCGTCTGGTCCGAAATGCCTCCGATGAGCTGGGCAAGCTCGCGCGACACCTTGCGGATCTCCTCCAGCGCCTGGCCGGCGGCGTCGGAGAGCTTCGTCCCCTCGACCACCCCGACCGTCGACTTCTCCATGGCGGCCACGGCATCCTGCGTGTCGGCCTGAATGGTCTTCACGATCGCGTCGATCTGCTTGGTCGCCTCGCCGGAGCGCTCCGCCAGGCGCTGCACTTCCTCGGCCACGACGGTGAAACCGCGTCCGGCCTCGCCGGCGGAAGCCGCCTGGATCGCGGCGTTCAGCGCCAGCACGTTCGTCTGCTCGGTAATGTCCGAGATCAGCTCCACGATCTCGCCGATCTCCAGCGAGGACTCGCCCAGCCGTTTGATCCGCTTCGACGTGTCCTGGATCTGGGTGCGGATTTCGTTCATGCCGGCGATCTGGTTCTGCACTGCCTGCCCGCCCTTTTCGGCCGCCGCAAGCGACTGCTGGGCCACGCGGGCGGATTGTGCCGCGCTCTGGGAGACTTCGTTGATCGACTGCGCCATCTGCAGCACCGACGCCGAAGCGTGCTGGATTTCCTGGTTCTGCCGCTGCGAGGCCTCGAAGAGCCGGTTGGAAATCGCCTGCGCGTCCTGCGTGGCCTTCGTCACCTGGTCGGTCGCGGAGTTGATTCCCTTGACCAGCGTGCGCAGCTCCTCGATCGTGAAGTTGATCGAGTCGGCGATCGCGCCCGTGACGTCCTCGGTCACCGAGGCCTGCACCGTCAGATCGCCGTCGGCAAGGTTCCCCATCTCGTTGAGCAGCCGGAGAATGGCTTCCTGATTGCGCTTGTTCTCCTGCTCGGACTCGAACGCGCGGAGGCGGGCGTCGTCGAGGAAGACCTTGCCCAGCAACACCAGGCAGGCCAGCGCCAGCAGCGCGAAGATGATGGCCGCCCACAAGGTGAACGCGCGCAGCTTGCCGGTGCCCTCGTAGGCCTCGGCAAGCTTCGTCGTGTCGTTGAGCAGCGCCTCCGATTCGCTGTTCACGCCGCGCGCCGCCTGTTTCGCCGCCACCAGCCGGTTCATGTTCTGCAGGATGGCCGCGACCCCGGTGTCGTAGGCGGCGAACCGCTTGGCCAGCTCGTTCAACGTCGCCCGCGCATCGTCGCTGCGCACGCCGGCCAGCCGCAGCGCCTCGCTGCCCTTGGTCAGCCCGGTGAGGATGTCGCGGAACGTCCCGGCGTCCTTGCCGAGCAGGAACGCGACCTCCGGATCGATTTCGTCGGACGAAGCGAGCGCGTTGGCGTTCTTGGCGATGCGCTGCGAGAGCACCGCGAGCTGGTTGGCGTACTCGATCTCGCGCAGCGACCCGCCGCCCTGACCGACCTGCTGCGCCGCCTGCTGCGCGAGCTCCAGGATCGGGTTGTTGCCGGCGTTGATGCCCTCGAGACCCTTGGCCAGCGTGGTCAGGCTCTGCTGGTTGTCGAGCACGCGTCCGGCGTTTGCATCGACGCGATCCCACCGCGCCTTGATGCCCTGCAGAAGCTCGACGATCGCCGGGTCCTGCACCACGTCGAGACTCGTGCCCTTCACCGTGCCGCCCGACTGCAGCGCCTCGAGGTCGGCTCTGAACCGCTCGCGACTGTCCTTCACCGCCGGAAAGGCCGCCGCCTGACCTTGCGACGCCAGCGCCGTGCCGCGTGCGAGGCGCTGCGAAAGCATCTGCATCTCGGTGGCGGTGGCACCGGACGCCGCCTGCTGCGCCGCGTTGCGACCGTCGAGGAACACCATGAACGCCGCGAACACGAGGAACGACACCATTGCCACGCCCAGCACCTGGAACTGCTGGACGATCGGCAGATGCCCGATAAACGGGATCCTCTTCGGCATCCTGATCTCGGTCGTCGCGGAACGCAGCTGTTCCATGATCGACACCGAGGCGAGCGGGTCGTAGCCGGCCGGTGCCGCCCCCGCCCGCACCTGTGTGGTCGGCATGTCGAGCTCGACGGTCGCCGCGGCCCTCGGCTTGTCGCCGAAAAGGCCCGGAAGTTTCAGGTTGAGCGCCATGCTTCGTTCCTCCCAGAGCCGCGCGGTCGCGCGGCGGTCGCTGCGTTCGTTTCGCCTGCCGGTGCTCCGGGTCGCGCGGTCACAGTCCTGCCTGCAGGAACGCGGGATCCGCCGCGAGCTTCGCGAGGTCGATTTCCTGCCAGGCGCCGCCGTCGGCGTCCATCCATCGCTGGCCGTACCAGGCCGGGGCGTCCGCAGGCGGCGCGACGGGCGCGAGCTCGGTCAGGTTGCGCAGGCCCAACACCCGCTCGACGACGACGCCGGTCTTCAGATCGCCCGTGCGCGAACCGAACACGACCATCCGCGCCTGTCCGCCGCCGGCGTGTGACGCGGGGCCTTCGCGCCCGAGAAATCCCGCAAGGTCGACCACGCTGTAGAGATTGCCGCGAATGTTGGCCACGCCGACGAACCACGGCTTGGTCAACGGAACGACGGCAATCGGGGGCAGCGCGATCACCTCGCCGGCGTCGGCGAGGCGGATCAGCCACTGCTCGCCGCCGCAGGCGAGACCCAGCCGCGAGGACTCGACCTGTGCGGCGGTCTTGCTCGCCAGGCGCGTCGCGAGTTCCTGCTGGAACGAGCGAAGGTCGAGTTTGGCGCTGCGGGCCATCGTTTCCCCGGGAAAAGGCTCAGCCGAGCGCCGCGATCTTGGCGAGCAGCTCGTCGCGGACCACCGGCTTCACCACGTAGTCGCGGGCACCCTGGCGCATGCCCCAGATCTTGTCGGTCTCCTGGCTCTTCGACGTGCACAGGATGATCGGAATGCTCTTGGTGTCGGGATCGCGGCTGATCGCGCGCGTCGCCTGGAAGCCATTGAGGCCGGGCATCACGACGTCCATCAGGATGAGGTCGGGCCTGGCCTGCTTCGCCTTCAGGATCGCGTCCTCCCCGTTGTCGCTGGCGATGACCTCGAAACCGGCCTTGGTCAGCATGTCGTTGAGCACATGGCGCTCGGTCGGGGAGTCGTCGACGATCAGGATTCGCTTGATGGCCATGGTTTCCAACCCGGGTGTCGCCCACTTCGGCGGCGCTCGCCGCCGTTCACGCGGCGGCCGCGCGATGCACGTGCGTCGCGACCGCCTTCAGCAGGCTCTCTTTGGTGAAGGGCTTCGTCAGGTACTGGTCGGAACCGACCATGCGGCCGCGCGCCCGGTCGAACAGGCCGTCCTTCGAGGACAGCATGATCACCGGCGTGGCGTGGAACTTCGCGTTCTTCTTGATGAGCGCGCACGTCTGGTAACCGTCCAGACGCGGCATCATGATGTCGACGAAGACGAGTTCCGGCTGATGGTCGGCAATCTTGGCGAGCGCGTCGAAACCGTCCTCGGCGAGGATCACGGTGCAGCCGGCCTGCAGCAGAAAGATTTCCGCGCTGCGGCGAATGGTGTTCGAGTCGTCGATCACCATGACCTTGACGCCCTGCAGCGAATTCTGCTCCGACAACGTGCTCTCCCCTTCTTGCGGCCCCATTGGGCGGTGCGTGGTGCGGCCACCACGGATCCGGGGCGAGTCTGCCACGGGTGGGGCGAACTGACCAGAGCATAAACCTTGCCGGAATCGACGCTACGGGAAAAAACTGCGCGTTTTGCAACACCGCGACAACTTTTACGCCAGTGGCCTGCCGCGGTACGGCACTCCGTGCCCGTGAGCGTCCCTGTCCGGGCGGTAGAACGGGGGGTCGCGGCGCACCAGATTGCCTGCAGCCCGAAAGCCGCGCGGCGCCAGGAGGCCCCGGGGGCTGCGCTAACGGCCCAGAAACAGCCGATAGGCCGGGTTGCCCGTCTCGTCCACGCAGTCGTAGCCCAGGCGACCGAGGAAGGTCCGGAATTCGGCCTTGTCCTGGGGCGGGACCTGCATCCCCACGAGCACGCGCCCGTAGTCGGCCCCGTGGTTGCGATAGTGGAACAGGCTGATGTTCCAGCCCCGGCTCATGCTGTCGAGAAATTTCAGCAACGCGCCGGGGCGTTCCGGAAACTCGAACCGGTAGAGGATTTCGTTCTCGGCCGCAGGGGCATGGCCGCCGACCAGGTGCCGCACATGGAGCTTCGCCATCTCGTTGTCGGTGAGGTCGGAGGCCTGGATCTTCCGGCGCTTGAGCTCGGCGAGCAGATGCTCGGTCTCGCGCCGGTCGGCGACCTCGATGCCGACGAACAGGTGGGCGACGCGGGGATCCGAGTAGCGGTAGTTGAACTCGGTGACCGAACGCTTGCCGAGCAGAGCGCAGAATTCGCGGAAGCTGCCGGGCCGCTCGGGAATGGTCACCGCGAGGATGGCCTCGCGCCGCTCGCCGAGCTCCGCACGCTCGGCGACGAAGCGCAGCCGATCGAAGTTCATGTTCGCGCCGCAGGCGATCGCGACGTAGGTTCTGTCCTTCGCCCGATGCCGCTCCACCCACGCCTTGACCCCGGCGATGGACAGCGCTCCCGCGGGCTCGAGGATCGAGCGCGTGTCCTCGAAAACGTCCTTCAGCGCCGCGCAGGTCGCGTCGGTGTCGACCAGAACGATGTCGTCGACGTACATCTGCGCGAGGCGGAAGGTCTCCTTGCCGACCTGCTTCACCGCCACGCCGTCGGCGAACAGTCCCACGTGGGCGAGCTTGACCCGGCGCCCCGCCGCCAGCGATCGCGCCATGGCATCGGAATCCTCGGGCTGGACACCGATGATCCGGATCCCGGGCCGCACCCGCTTGACGTATGCGGCAATGCCGCTGACGAGCCCGCCGCCGCCGATCGCGACGAAGATCGCGTCGATCGGGCCCTGGCACTGGCGCAGAATCTCCATCCCGATCGTGCCCTGTCCGGCGATCACGTCGGGGTCGTCGTAGGGATGGACGAACGTGGCGCGGGTCTTCCTTTGCAGCTCCATGGCATGCGCGTACGCATCGCTGTAGGAATCGCCGTGGAGGACGACCTTGGCGCCGCGTCCCGCGACCGCGGCGATCTTGATCTGCGGCGTGGTCTCGGGCATGACGATCGTCGCCCTGCAGCCGAGGCGCTGCGCAGCGAGCGCCACTCCTTGCGCGTGATTCCCCGCCGAGGCGGCGATCACTCCGCGCGCGAGCTCGGCCGCCGTGAGGTGCGCCATCTTGTTGTAGGCACCGCGCAGCTTGAACGAGAACACCGGCTGCTGGTCCTCGCGCTTCAACAGCACGCGATTGCCGAGCCGGTGCGACAGCGTCGGGGCGAAGTCGAGCGGCGATTCGATCGCCACGTCGTAGACCTTCGCGGTCAGGATTCGCTGCAGGTAGTCGATGGCCATGGGGAAGAACGCACGCGGCTGGCGGAAAGTCAGCCTGCGAGCGTAGCAGGAAAGCGTCACCCGGGGAAATGCGTACGCATGTCCGCCCTTCGTCGGGGTCATCCGATCTGCTAGCCTTACGCCGCCATGCAGCGCAACTCGCTCACCGCCGCAACGCTCGCCGTCGTCGACATGGGCTCGAACAGCTTCCGGCTGGAGCTCGGCCGCGTCGAGGGTGACCAGATCTTCCGGCTCGACACCTGGCGCGAAACGCTGCGCCTGGGCGCAGGCATCGATGCGAAGGGCAACCTGAGACCGGAGGCGCGCCGGGCCGCGTTGGCCTGCCTGCGCCGCTTCGGCGAGCGCCTTTCGGGCCTGCACCCCTCGGCGGTGCGGGCCGTGGCCACGAACACACTGCGTGTGGCGAAGAACTCGGCGACGTTCCTGCCGCAGGCCGAACGTGCGCTCGGATTCCCGATCGACATCATCACCGGCCACGAGGAAGCCCGCCTGATCTATCTCGGCGTGTCGCACGTGCTGCCGGCCTCGACCGAGCGCCGCCTCGTCATCGACATCGGCGGCGGCTCCACCGAGTTCATCATCGGGCAGGGCATGACAGCCGAGCGGCTGGAGTCGCTGAAGGTTGGCTGCGTCGGGATGACGCAGCGGTTCTTCGCCGACGGCGCACTCAGCGACAAGGCCTTCGTCGCGGCCGAGACCCACGCGCGCGCCGAAATCGAGGTGATCGGCATCGAGTTCCAGCGCGGACAGTGGCAAGCGGCGTACGCGTCGTCGGGGACCGCGCTCGCGCTCGCCGAGATCCTCGAACAGAACGGGCTGTCTCCGGCCGGGATCACGCGCGACGGGCTGGCTCGTCTGCGGCGCAGGATGGTTGCCGCCGGCCATGTCCGGCGCCTGCATCTGGACGCCTTGAAGCCGGAGCGCGCGCCGGTGCTTGCCGGCGGCCTGGCCGTGATGGCGGCCGCGATGACCGAACTCGATGTCGCGCGGATCAATCCGGTCGGCGGCGCACTCCGGTTGGGCGTCCTGTACGATCTGCTCGGCCGCACGATCCGCCACGACATCCGCACCGTCACGGTCGAGCAGTTCCAGATCCGGTGGCGCATCGATCGCGACCACGCCGGACGGGTCGCCGCAATGGCGGTAGCGCTGTACCGCGGCGCGGTCCCGGCGCCGGACCCCGCGGTCCTCCAGTACCTCGAGTGGGCCGCGCTGCTGCACGAAACCGGTTTTTCCGTCTCGCACATCGGGTTTCACAAACACGGCGCCTACATTCTCCAGAACGCCGACATGCCCGGCTTTTCGGCGCGCGAGCAGCAGCTGGTGTCGTGGCTCGTGTTGGGCTGCCGCGGCGGACTGTCGAAGATCGCGGCGGCGCTCGCGGCGCCGTCATTCCGGGCGCCGCTCGTCGCCCTTCGGCTTGCCGTGCTGTTCCACCATGCGCGACGGCCGATCGACGTGCCGCGCCTTAAGCTCGCCGTGACCGGGCACATCCGCTTCGGCGTGTCCGCGCGATGGCGCACGGCGCATCCGCTGACCGCGCACCTGCTCGCCAAGGAGCAGCGCGAGTGGACCGACCTCGGCTACCGCTGGACCGCGGCCTGACGCCGGCTCACTCGATCGCGGCGGCCACGCCGCGCTGCGCGAGCGCCGCGAGGACGCCGCGGGCGATGACGACCGGCCGCTCGCCCGGTCCGTAGCACAGCGCGGGATCGCCACGGGGATCGACCTCGACGACCTTCGCGCCCTCGGCAATCCGCGCGCCCCGCGCCGCCAACCCGCGCAACACGCCGTCGAGCGGGGCGACGATCGTCCGGGTGCCGACGGCGCCGACAGCTTCGCCCTCGCGAACGCGGGCCGCGATCCGGTGGTCGGTGGCGAACCGTCCCGCCGCCGGGGAATAGACGAAACGCTCGCGACCGGCGCCGCCGATCACCCGCGGCTCGCCCGCGAACGGCAGGGTGGCTCCGGCCGTCACGACGCCGCCGAGCCGTTCGCCCCACGCCGTCTCGACGGCCACGTCCGTATTGCCGCCGGCGACGAAACCCGGCCCGAGGCCGATCGTCAGCAGCCCGCTCGGGGCGCCTGCCCGCAGGTCGTCGCCGTCGCGGCGCTTGCGCATACGCGCGTCGACAAGCGCCGCCGCCGCGAACGTCTCCGCGACGCCGCGCCACGACCACGTCGTCGCGGCGATGAGGCGGTGGCGGCCGATAACGGCGGGAATGCTCTTCACGCTCGCGCAGAACACCGCCGCCTCGCCGTCGAGTTCCGCGCTGCCGAAGTACCAGGCGTTCGTGAAGGCCATGCCCCGCCGTGACCAGCCCGGATCCACCTCGTCACAGAGCACGACGGCAAATCCGGCCCGATGCAGCGTCATCGCCACGGCCGAGCCGACATCGCCCGACCCGAGGACGATGGCGACAGACCGCCCTACCGATACGTTCATTGCCGACCCCGCACGCTCGCCACCAAACAAGCAGGCTGCGCCAAGCACAATCCCGGCAGCACCTAGACGAATTCGGGCGCGATTGCCACGCGCAGCACGACCGCCGACGGACCGGCACGGTCGCGGTTCGTGAGCCACCAGACGGCGCCTTTCTTCACCGACCAGCAGGCTTCGTCGCCGGAGAGCAGGAAAGCCGCGACCGAGCCGAGCGCGGGCTGGTGGCCGACGACGAGCACCGGCTCACGCGAGTCCGGCCAGTTCGCCGCCGCCAGCACCACGGCCACCGACGCGCCCGGTGCAAGCTCGTCGATCGTCTTGAACTTGCGCTTGAGCGCGATTGCCGTCTGCTGCGCGCGATCGGCCGGGGAGACAATGATGCGCGTCGTGTCGGGAAGATGACGGTCGAGCCAGGCGCCCATTCGCTCAGCCTGCTTCAGGCCCTTCGATGTGAGGCGCCGCCCGAGGTCCGGCTCGCCGGGTTCGGCCTCGGCGTGGCGCCAGAGCATCAGGTCCATGCGCAGGCCCCCAAGAAGCCGACGACGCTACAGGGGGAAGGGATGCCGGGGCAAAGGAGGCCAGACGTTCCCGCGGCGCGCATCGTTTTCACTCTTTCACCCCGTCACTCCTTGACATCGTCCCGCGCTTTCATCCGCTCGAGCAACTCGGCTTGCGCGTCGTGGACGTGCGCGCGCACCCGCCGTCGGGACTTGGTCCACGTCCCGTCCGCAGCGAGAAGCCACGCATTGCGATTGTCGGCAAGGTGCACCTGCAGGCCTTCGTCGACGACGCGCTTCCTGAGCTCCGGGTCGCGCACGGGGAAGGCCACCTCGACGCGGCGGAACAGATTGCGCCCCATCCAGTCCGCGGACGAGAGCCAGACGTCCGGCTCACCGGCGTTCTCGAAATACCAAATGCGATGGTGCTCGAGGAAGCGGCCGAGGATCGAGCGCACGCGGATATGGTCGGACAGCCCCTGCACGCCCGGACGCAGCGCGCAGGCGCCGCGGACGATCAGGTCGATCTCGACCCCCGCCTGCGACGCCTGATAGAGCGCGCGGATGACGCCTTCCTCGAGCAGTGCGTTCATCTTGGCGACGATCCGCGCGGGCTTGCCTTCGCGCGCGTTGCGGATCTCGCGCCGGATCATCGCGACCACGCGCCGGTGCATCGTGAACGGCGCGAGCAGGAGCCGCTTCATCCGGCCCGCGCGGGCGAGGCTCGTGATGTGCAGAAAGACCTCGTTGACATCGGCGCAGACGACCGGATCGGCGGTGAGGAGACCGAAATCGGTGTACAGCCGGGTCGTGCGCGGGTGGTAATTGCCGGTACCGAGGTGCGCATACGGCACCAGGCGCTCGCGCCCATGTCGGTCGCGCTCGCGGCGCAGCAGCAGAGCGAGCTTTGCGTGCGTCTTCAGGCCGAACACGCCGTACACGACCTGCGCGCCGGCGCGCTCCAGCCGCTCGGCCCAGTTGATATTCGCCTCCTCGTCGAAGCGCGCCATCAGCTCGACGACAACGGTCACCTCCTTGCCCGAGAGCGCCGCCTGGATCAGCGCCTCCATCAGAACCGAGTTGACGCCGGTGCGATAGACGGTCTGCTTGATCGCGACCACGTCCGGATCCTCGGCCGCACGCCGGATGAACTCGACGACCGGCTCGAACGATTGATACGGATGGTGAAGCAGTATGTCGTGCTGCCGGATAGCGGCGAGGATGTCGGCCGCGTCGCGCAGCCGGTCAGGCACGCCCGGCACGAATGCCGGAAACTTGAGCGCGTCGACGTCGACCTGGTCGATCAACGATGCGAGCCGCGCGATGTTGACCGGCCCGTCGCATCGGTAGAGGTCGGCCTCGGTCAGGTCGAACTGCTGCAGCAGGAATCGCGCGAGCGGTGTCGGGCATTCGGCCGCGACCTCGAGGCGGACCGCGGAGCCGAACTGTCGCTGCGGCAGCTCGCCCTGCAGCGCCTGGCGCAGATTCTTCACCTCCTCCTCGTCGATCCACAGGTCGGCGTCGCGGGTGACCCGGAACTGCGCGTAGTTGACGACCTCGCGCCCGGGGAAAAGCTCGTGCAGGTGGGCGTGGATCACCGACGACAGCATGACGAAGGCATTGTCGTCCCCGGCGACCGCTGGCGGCAGCTTGATGATCCGCGGCAGCACCCGCGGCGCCTTGACGATCGCGATGCCGGTGTCGCGTCCGAACGCGTCCTGCCCCGATAGCTCGATGACGAAGTTGAGACTCTTGTTGACGACCTGCGGAAACGGATGCGCCGGATCGAGCCCGATCGGCGTCAGCAACGGACGCACGTCCCGCCGGAAATAGTGCGCGGCCCACGCCCGCTCGGCCGGCGTGAACTCGGTACGACGGACGAGGCGGATGCCCGCTCGCGCGAGCGCAGGCAGCACATCATCGTTGAGTACGCGGTACTGGTCCGCAATGAGTGCGCGGGTCTCGTCGCCGATCTGCGCGAGGAGCGCGCGTGCGTCGTGCAGCGTCATTCCGGGCGGGTGCACCTTCGCCCGAAGTTGCTCGCGGATGCCCGCGATGCGGATTTCGAAGAATTCGTCGAGGTTGCTGCCGACGATGCAGAGGTAGCGCAGCCGCTCGAGCAGCGGCACGCCCGAGTCCTGAGCCAGGGCCAGCACGCGGCGATGGAAAGCGAGCAGCGACAGCTCGCGATTGAGCGGGGCGACGGCAAGCGCCTTCATTGGATCGGGGCCGGCTGCGATTGCGGGCACGGCGGAACGCGGAGCGCGGGAAACGTCCACTATGACAGTTGTCGGTGACGGCAGTGTTACAACCGCACCGGCGCCCACCGGCACCCCGCGACCGTGCCGGCCGGGTCAGGCTGTCGCGCTCGTCGGCAGGACATCGGCGGCCACTTCCAGCGCGCGCCAGACACAGCGTCCCTTCGACTCCCTGTCCAATGCGGCAAGATACTCGGCGTGCGCGGCCCACTCCTCCGGTGAGGGCTCGATCACCTTGAGCGCAGGTCGCGGCACCGCGTCCCCCGAGGCTGCCGCATCCGCTCCGAATTCCGCGGCCGGCCCGCCGCTCCCGATATCGATGGTGAGCGTCTCCTGACCGCGGGTCATCGTCAGGTAAACCTCGGCCAGGAGCTGCGCGTCGAGGAGCGCGCCGTGAAGCGTCCGATGCGCGTTGTCGATGGCGAAACGCTCGCAGAGCGCGTCGAGGTTGTTGCGCTTGCCGGGAAACGTCTCGCGCGCCAGTGCGAGGGTGTCGATCAGGCCGGCGTAGGTGTCGCGACAGGGGGGCAGTCCGGCGAGCGCGAACTCGACGTCGAGGAAGCCCACGTCGAACGGTGCATTGTGGATGATCCACTCGGCACCGCCGGCGAACTCGAGGAACTCCTGCGCGACGTCGCGGAACCTCGGCTTGCCCTTGAGGTCCTCCCACGTCATGCCGTGGACCTCGGTCGCGCCGGTGTCGATTTCACGATCCGGATCGAGGTAGAAGTGGACGGTGCGTCCCGTCGGGCGGCGGTTGACGACCTCGAGTCCCGCGAGCTCGATGATGCGGTGGCCCTGCTTGGGGTCGAGGCCCGTGGTTTCGGTGTCGAGGATGATCTGGCGCATCACTGTCCGCTATTTCCGATACCGCTGAATGGTCGCCTGGATCTCGGCGATCGCGTGCTCGATCTCGTCGTCGGACAGGTCGCGGTGCGCGCCCTTGCGCTCGGTCAGCGTCAGCGTACGGTCGATCTGCGTCTCGAATTGCCCGAGGCTGAGCGACTCGGTGATCGTCGTCGACGGCTCGTCCGTCAGCGTCTCCGGGCCCCAGCGGACGACGATTGCGGACAGGTTGTCGCCGTCGGGTCCGCCGCGCTTCTCCGCTTCGCGCATCATATGCGGCGCAGTCTTGAGGATCGGTGTGGACGTGAGCCAGGTCGCGACCTCCTCCTTGCCGAGCACGCTCCACAGTCCGTCGGTGCACATCACGATCACGTCCCCATTGCGCAGCGGCGTGCGCTTGCCGAGGTCGATGACCGGGTCGACGAGGCCGCCCAGGCAGCTGAAGATCTTGTTGCGGTCCGGATGCGAGGGCACCTCGTCGGCGCCGATGATGCCCTGGTCGACGAGATACTGCACCTTCGAGTGGTCCTTCGTCTGGCCGATGATCCCCCCCTGCCGAAACAGGTAGAGCCGCGAGTCCCCGACATGGGCCCAGTAGGCGTGACCGGCCTGGACGACGCAGGCGACGCACGTCGTGCGCGGCGTCTCCAGCATCGAGAACTGGTTCGCGTACGAGCCCAGCGCCGCATGCGCGCGCAGCATCGAGTCCTGCAGGAACTTGAGCGGGTTCTTGAGGACCGGCTTGGCTTCCTGCTGGAAGCGCTCGATGAACAGCCGGACAGCGATCTGTGCGGCGATCTCGCCGCCCGCGTGGCCACCCATTCCATCGGCGACGACGAGCAGCAGCGTGTCCCGGCTGTACGTGTAGGCGATCCGGTCCTGGTTGACCTTGCGCGACCCCTTGCGGCTTTCCTGGAATATCGTGAAACGCATTGCTTCCGGCCGGCGTCAGGCACCGATTTCACTGAAGAGCTTGCGCTTCACCGCGGCGATGAACGTCAGCTTGCGTTTTCTCGGCGGGATCTCGCGGATCGCCTTCTGCAGCGCGAAGACCGACTGCGGACGCTCCAGCGGGTCGAGGCGCAGGCACCAGTCGATCACCTCGAGCACGTTGTCCGAGTACTGGCCGGACCAGATCTTCTTCGCGGACACCAGATGGTCTTCCTGGAGCCGCGCGTCGGCGGCCTGCGGTGCGAACGCGGCGAGACACGCGAACATGCTGGCCCCCACGCCATAGACGTCGGTCCACGGCCCGAGCCGGTCCGGATCGCGGTACTGTTCCGGCGCCGCGAAGCCCGGCGTGTACATCGGCGCGAGCTTGGGCCGGTTGGTCGTCAGCGTCTGCCGGGCGGCACCGAAGTCGAGCAGCACCGGGCTGCCGTCGGTGCGCAGGTAGATGTTCGCCGGCTTGATGTCCAGGTGCAGCAGCTTGTGCGTGTGGACCTCACGCAGTCCGTTCAGCAGATGCATGAACACATGGCGCACGAGGCGTTCGGACATCTGGTCCTGGCGCATCTGGATCTGCTGCTGGAGCGTGCGGCCGCGCTCGTAGCGCATCACCATGTAAACCGTCTCGTTGGCGCGAAAGAAATTGAGCACGCGCACGACGTTCGGATGGTTGATCTTGGCGAGCGCGCGGCCCTCCTCGAAGAAGCATTTCATTCCGTAGCGGAACGACGTCAGGTTCTCGGCCGAACTGGCACGGACAATGTCGCCTTCGGTGCGCAGCACCAGCGACGACGGCAGGTACTCCTTGATCGCGACCGGGGCGCCGGTTTCGTCGAACGCGCGGTAGACGATCGAGAAGCCGCCGCGGCTGATCTGCCGGTCGATCCGGTAGTTCAGCAGCTGGTAACTTCCGGGAAGGGCTTGGTTGGTGACGGCCATGGGCGCCGATGCTCGCGGTTATCCGTAAACGACGCTCGCAAATCGCGTGCCACCTGACCGCGTCACGCTTGCGCCGACAACGGATAACGCATACATTCTCCGGATGAACCCGCCCAAAGTAAAGCCGGAAAAGTTGTCAAAACCCGGCGAAACTCCACGATGATCCTCAGTATGACCGGCTTCGCGGCGGTTGCCGCGGAAATGCCGGGGCTTTCCCTCTCCGTCGAACTGCGCTCGGTCAATCACCGCTATCTGGACCTCCAGCTTCGCCTCCCGGACGAGCTTCGGGCCCAGGAATCATCACTGCGGGAGCGCATTGCCGGTGAATTGAAACGCGGCAAGGTGGAGTGCCGCATTTCACTCAATCGTGCTGCGCCGGGCGCAACCACGCTGGCGATCGACGGGCTGCGGGTCGGCCAGTTGGCCGGGGCGACCGCCGAGGTCATGCGGCTCGCACCGGGCACGACTCCGCTCTCCGTCGCCGAGATCCTGCGCTGGCCCGGCGTGCTGGCGGAACCGACGGTTCCACCCGAAGAACTCGCCGCGCGCGCGCACCAGGTTCTCGGACAGGCACTCGCGGAACTCGCCGCCTCCCGCGCCCGGGAGGGCGCAAAGCTTGCCGCGGCGCTGGAGGAGCGCTGTGCGGCGATCGAGACGCAAGTCGCACGCGTCGCGCCGCGAATTCCGGCAATTCACGTGGCCTACGTCGAGAAGCTCGGCGCGCGATTGCGCGAAGCGGGCCTCGACCCCGACCACGACCGCCTGAAGCAGGAACTGGCGCTGTTCGCCACGAAGATCGACGTCGCGGAGGAAGTTCAGCGGTTGACGACGCACGTCATCGAAGTCCGCCGGGTGCTGAGCGCCGGTGGCAGCGCCGGCAAGCGTCTCGACTTCCTGATGCAAGAGCTTCACCGCGAAGCGAACACCCTGGGGTCGAAGTCCGTGGACGCCGAGCTCTCCCAGGCATCGCTCGAACTCAAGGTCCTGATCGAGCAGATGCGCGAGCAGGTGCAGAATCTCGAGTAGCCCCGCGCGCAGCGCGGAGATCGACGGCAAGCGGCGGCGGGCAGGCGGACACCAATCCATGGCATCGCAAGAACCTTCCAGCGAGACCGCGGCGGCTCGCGTTCCGCTGTCGCTTCGCCGTGGCGGTGGATCGACGAAGTGCGGCAATGAGTGACGGCCAGTCGACCAAGGCGCCGCCGGCGTCGGGATGCCTGTTCGTGCTCGCGGCGCCATCGGGCGGCGGCAAGACGAGCCTCGTCGCCGCGCTGCTCGAGCGCGAATCGGGTATCCGGTTGTCGGTGTCCTACACGACGCGCGCGCCGCGTCCGGGCGAGTCCGACGGCATTCATTACCATTTCGTCGACGAGCCGCGGTTTCTCGAACTCAAGGCCGCAGGGGAGTTTCTCGAGCACGCGTACGTCCATGGGCACTGGTATGCGACCTCCGCGACATGGCTCGCCAACGAGGTCGCGCGCGGGCGCGACGTGCTGCTCGAGATCGACTGGCAGGGTGCAGCTCAGGTCCGCCGGCTTATTCCCGCGGCGGTGCACGTTTTCATCCTGCCGCCGTCACTCGAATCGCTGCGCGAGCGCCTGGAAAAACGCGGCCAGGATTCGCCTGAGGTCATCGCGCGCCGGCTCGAAGCCGCGCGCGAGGAAATGCGTCACTGCGGCGACTTTGATTATGTTATTATGAATCAGGACTTTGCGAGAGCGGTCGACGACCTTTCCGCGATCGTCCGTGCTGCGCGGCTCACCGCCGCACGGCAGCTCGTGCGGCATGCGGTCCTGCTCGAACGACTGCTCGCCCCCTGATTTTTCAATTCAGCGCAACTCCGAGGCACTCATGGCCCGCATCACGATCGAAGACTGTCTTGCCAGGATTCCCAACCGCTTCGAGCTCACGCTGGCGGCCACCAATCGCTCCCGCCAGATCTCGGCCGGTTCGGCTCCGCTCGTGGACTCCGACCGCGACAAGCCGACCGTGATCGCGCTGCGCGAGATCGCCGCGGGCAAGGTCGGCATCGAGATGCTTCTGAAACCGCAGTCCTGACGCGGCGACGGCGGCGCTGATGCAGGCAGCGGGGAATGTCCGAAATCGCGGAGTTCACCCGACACCTCGGCAATTACCTGCCGCCGCCTGACATCGCGCTCGTCGAGCGCGCGTTCGAGTTCTCCGATACCGCCCACCGCGGCCAGTTCCGCAAGTCGGGCGAGCCCTACATCACCCACCCCCTGGCGGTCGCCAGCATCCTGTCGCAGTGGCGACTCGACGCGCAGGGGCTGGCCGCCGCGCTGCTGCACGACGTGATGGAGGACACCTCCGTCACCAAGCTCGAGCTCGAAACGACGTTCGGCAAGCCGGTTGCCGACATGGTCGACGGCGTGTCCAAGCTCGACCAGATCGAGTTCACGTCGCGCGAAGAGGCGCAGGCGGAGAGCTTCCGCAAGATGCTGCTGGCGATGGCGCGGGACGTCCGCGTCATCCTGATCAAGCTCGCCGACCGGCTGCACAACATGCGCACGCTCGACGCGATGGCGCCGCCGCACCGCCGGCGCATTGCGCGCGAGACGCTCGACATCTACGCCCCGATCGCCAATCGCCTCGGCCTGAACGCGCTGTTCCTCGAGCTGCAGGATCTCGCGTTCAAGCATCTGTACCCGATGCGCTTCCGGATCCTCTCCGGCGCGATCAAGGCGGCACGCGGCAACCGGCGCGAGGTGATGAACCGACTGCTCGACGTCATTCGCGAGGGCTTCGCCAAGGCGGGCATCGCGGCGGCCGTGACCGGGCGCGAGAAGACGATCTATTCCGTCTATCAGAAGATGCGCGAGAAGCACTACACGTTCTCGCAGGTGTTCGACATCTACGGCGTACGCGTTCTGGTGCCCGACCGGACGGCCTGCTACGCGGCACTCGGCGTGCTGCACGGCGCGTACAAGCCGATTCCGGGGAAGTTCAAGGACTACATCGCGATTCCCAAGGCCAACGGCTACCAGTCGTTGCACACGACGCTGTTCGGACCGTTCGGCACGCCGCTCGAGGCGCAGATCCGCACGCACGACATGCACCGCGTCGCCGAGGCGGGCGTCGCGGCGCACTGGCTCTACAAGACCGGGGGAGAGCTCGACCTCGCCGAGGCGCAGCGCGAAACGCATCGCTGGCTGCAGAGCCTGCTCGAGATCCAGTCGGAGTCGCGCGACTCCAAGGAGTTCCTCGAGAACATCAAGGGCGATCTTTTCCCGGAAGAGATCTATGTGTTCACGCCGAAGGGCAAGATCATGGCGCTGCCGCGCGGCGCGACCGCGGTCGACTTTGCCTACGGCGTGCACACGGACATCGGCCATCACTGCGTTGCGGCGCGGATCAACTACGAATTGCTGCCGCTGCGCACCGAGCTCAAGAACGGGGACCACGTCGAAATCCTGACCGCGCCGACGGCCCGCCCGAATCCGTCGTGGCTGTCGTTCGTGGCCACCGGCAAGGCACGCTCGCGGATCCGCCATTTCCTCAAGGGGCTGCAGCAGAAGGAATCCGCCGCGCTGGGCGAGCGGCTGCTCAATCAGGCGCTCGCGACGCTGAAGGTCGCCCCCGAAGCCATTACGTGGGAACGGTGGGAAAGTCTGCAGCGCGAGTACGGCGCGAAGAGCCAGCTCGAGATCCTCGCCGATATCGGACTCGGCAAGCGGTTGTCGTTCGTCGTCGCGCAGGCACTGACGCGCACTGCCACAAAGGGCGGCGACGAGGTCACGGTGGCTGCCGCGGCGGGCGACGCCGCGGCGGGACGGCACTCGGCGCTGACGCTGCGAGGAGTCGAGGGCGTGGCGATCCAGTATGCGAAGTGCTGCCGGCCGATTCCGGGAGACACGGTGATCGGTCAGTTCCGCAAGGGACAGGGACTGCTCGTCCATACGCGCGACTGCATCACGCTGAAGAAGCAGCGCCCCGATCCCGAGCAGCTCGTCGATGTCGAATGGGCGCCCGATATTCAGGGCGTGTTCGACGCGGGCGTCCGCCTCCTCGTCGCCGACCGCCGCGGCCTGCTCGCGGAGCTCGCCATGGCGATCGCCGACGCCGAGGGAAACATCGACAACGTGTCGATGGAAAAGCCCGACGGCGGCGGCATGATCGCGATGTTCTTCAGCGTCCAGGTGAAGGACCGCCGGCATCTCGCCCACGTCATGCGGGGGATGCGCCGCGTCGCGAGCGTGAAGCGGATCCAGCGGGCGCGGACCTGACCCCGGCGCACCCGCTTCACCTCACCACGACGGCTCGCGCTCCGGTGTGGCGGTGATCTTGTGGATCGTGAGGTCGGCGCCGTTGAACTCCTCCTCGGGATCGAGGCGCAGGCCGAGCAACGCCTTCAGCGCAGCGTAGACAATTACCGCGCCGATCAGTGCGACCAGCACGCCGAGAAGTGTTCCGGCAATCTGGGATCCGATCGCCACGCCGCCCATCCCGCCAAGCGCCTTCGATCCGAAGATCCCGGCCGCGATCCCGCCCCAGGCGCCGCACACACCGTGCAGCGGCCAGACGCCGAGCACGTCGTCGATCTTCCAGCGGTTCTGCGTCAGCGTGAACAGCAGCACGAACAGCCCGCCCGCCGCGAGACCGGTCACCAGCGCACCCAGCGGATGCATCACGTCCGAGCCGGCGCAGACGGCGACCAGCCCGGCGAGCGGGCCGTTGTGGACGAAGCCCGGGTCGTTGCGGCCCGCAACGAATGCCGCCAGCGTCCCGCCAACCATTGCCAGCAGCGAATTCACGGCGACGAGGCCGGAGATCTTCTCCAGCGTCTGCGCACTCATGACGTTGAACCCGAACCAGCCCACCGACAGGATCCACGCACCCAGCGCCAGGAACGGGATCGACGACGGCGGGTGCGCCGACACGCCGCCCTCCTTCGAGTAGCGGCCGCGGCGCGCGCCCAGCATCAGCACGGCGACGAGGCCGACCCACCCTCCCATCGCGTGCACGACCACGCTTCCCGCGAAATCGTGGAACTCCTCGCCGAAGGTCGCCTTGAGCCAGCCCTGGACTCCGTAGTGCTGGTTCCAGGCGATGCCCTCGAAGAACGGATAGACGAAGCCGACGAGCAGGAAAGTTGCGGCAAGTTGCGGATTGAACTTCGCGCGCTCGGCGATGCCGCCGGACACGATCGCCGGAATCGCGGCGGCGAAGGTCAGCAGGAAGAAGAACTTGACGAGTTCGTAGCCATTCTTCTGCGCGAGCGACTCTGCGCCGGTGAAGAAATGGACGCCGTAGGCGATGCCGTAGCCGATGAAGAAGTAGGCGATCGTCGAGACCGCAAAATCGACGATGATCTTCACCAGGGCATTGACCTGGTTCTTCTTGCGCACGGTCCCGAGTTCCAGGAACGCGAAGCCCGCATGCATCGCGAGCACCATCATCGCGCCCAGCAGAATGAACAGCGTGTCGTTACCAGCTTTCAGTGCTTCCATGTTTCCCCCATGCATGGCTGGCGCCGGTCTCGGTGCCGGTGATCGAGCTCCCGGCGTGCGTGGCGCCGGCGGACGGATTACTTCGGCGGGACGGCGGGCGCCGCGTACCACTTCGATTTCGGTACGACCTTCGCTTCGGCGGGATCACCGAGGTAGTGCGGCGACATGATCTGCACGCCGTGCTCGTTGAACACGTCCTGGATGTTGGCGTGCAGGCTGGACAGAACTTCTGCGCGCGGTCGCGGCTCGCTCGGCGTCGCCTGGCAGACGAGGCGGTACTCGGCGTAGAAATCCGACAGCGCGGTCTGGAACACGCGCGGCGAAGGTGTGGCAAGCACGCCCTCCGTGCGCCGCGCCGCCTCGATGAGCATCGCGTGGACCTGCCGCCAGGGAGCGTCGTAACCGATCGTCACCGTGGCATCGACGACGAATCCCTCGCCCGTCAAGGCGCGCGAGTAGTTCTTCGTCACCGCGCCGAGGACCAGTGAATTGGGCAGCGACAGTTCCTCGCCGAGCCCCGTGCGCAGCCGCGTCGTGAACATCCCCATCTCGACGATCGTGCCTTCATGGTCGACGATGCGGACATACTCGCCGGGGCGATACGTGCGCGTGTACATCAGGATCAGGCCGCTCGCGGCCTGGCCTACGATTCCGGACCCACCGATCGAGATCATCAGGCCGATGAGCACCGACAGGCCCTTGAACGCCTCGCTGTCGGACCCGGGGATGTACGGATAGGCCATGACCAGCGCGAAGATCCAGACGCCGATCGTCGCCAGCCGCCTCGTCGGCCGTGCCGAATCGGCATCCATCCAGGCCACGTGGACGCGCCGCGACTGAACGCCGTCGAAGAACCGCGCGAGCAGACCGTTCACGACGCGGGCGATGCTGATGATCACGACGACGATCAGCAGATCGGGAATCGCGCGCGCCATCGCCGCGAGGATCCCGACGGCGGTCGCGACGAGAAACGCGGTGAGTCCCTCGCCCCATGGTCGCGTGTACGGGAAAAGCCCGAGGACGTAACCGAGCCATTCGTAGGTGACGAGCAGCACGATCACCCAGAAGCCGATTCGCAGAGTGGAAGCCACGAAGCGCAGCGCGCGCTCGCGATGGACGATCTCGGCGCCGCCGATCTTGATGTGCCCCGCGGCTTCGCCCGCCAGCCGCAGCATGCGCTTCGCGATGGCGCCTCCGACGACGCGCAGGACCCACAGCACGAGGAAGTAGACCAGCGTCGCGCCGCCCGCCCAGGCCACGGCGTGGGCGATCAGCCGGGTGTCACGCGCTTCCTTGGTCTCGGCGATCGCCTTCTCGAGCGCCTGCACCGCAGCGTGCGTCACCGTCTCGAGCGTCTCGCCGGAGAGCGGATCGACATCGTCGTTGGCGATGACGAAGGCGAAGCCGCCGTCGATCTTGACCGCCGCACCCTGCGGAATCTCTTCGACGGATACCTTGCCGTCGCCGCCGCGCTCGAGCAGCAGATCGATCCGGCTGCGGGCGGTCTCGGCGCGTTCGAGTGGCGGCACACCGAGAAACGCCGAACGGAAGGAGAAGACGGGCCGGTTGAAGACGACGAGCCGGCCTTCGGGCCGCCGCTCGCCGGCGCGGGCCGCCTTGGCCGCCGTGGCGCTCGCCGCCGGCGCTGTGGACTCGGGCGCCCGCGGCTGCCGGTCTTCCGCAGCCAGCGCCATGCCGCCGGAACGCCAAGACCACGGCGAAGACGACCAGAGCACCGCCGCGAGCGGCGAGCGTTGCGCGGAATCGCCTGCGCGCCGTCGTCCGGTTCGGGACGACTTTCATGGTGTCATCGCTTGGCGTGGGCAGGCCGGCGACGTCCGCTCGTTGCCCGAACCGCATTCGCACGCCGGGAGTCCGCCGCCGGCCTCGGCGGTCACACGTGCTGCTTGGCGAAGACCTGTTGCAGCTCGCCCGACTGGTACATCTCGCGCATGATGTCGCAGCCGCCGATGAACTCGCCGTTCACATAGAGCTGCGGGACGGTGGGCCAGTTCGAGTAATCCTTGATGCCCTGGCGAATCTCCGGATCCGGGAGCACGTCGACGGCGAGGTAGTCGTTCACGCCGCAACGCTTGAGGATCTCGACCGCCGTCGCCGAGAACCCACATTGCGGGAACTTCGGCTGCCCTTTCATGTACAGCACGACCCGGTTCGTCGTGACTTGCGTGCGGATGGTGTCCTGGATGCTCATGAGGTTCGCTCCGTGGCGCGTGGAGCAGCGATTCTACCGCAACGCTTCGCGTGCGGTGGCCCGGCCGCCGACGACGGGCGGGCCCTGCGCGCCCGGGATCCCGGTGGTCGGTCGCCGGGTTACTCACTGCCGCCACGCACCTGCTCGCGGCAGCGGCGGCGACCACTACTCTTTCACCGCCCCCGTCAGCCCGGAAACGTAGTACTCGACGAAGAACGAATACAGGACAGCGACCGGCAGCGATCCCAGCAGGGCCCCCGCCATCAGCGACCCCCAGTGGTAGACGTCGCCCTCGACGAGCTCGGTGACGACGGCCACCGGCACGGTCTTCACTTCCGACGACGAGATGAACGTCAGTGCATAGATGAATTCGTTCCACGACAGCGTAAACGCGAAGATGCCGGCGGAGATGAGGCCCGGCACCGCGAGCGGCAGAATGATCTTGACCAGAATCTGCAGGCGGCTCGCGCCGTCGATCAGCGCGCACTCTTCGAGCTCGAACGGAATCGACTTGAAGTACCCCATCAGCAGCCAGGTGCAGAACGGAATGAGGAACGTGGGGTAGGTGAGGATCAGCGCGAGCCGCGTGTCGAACAGGTGGAGCTTGTAGATGGTCGCTGCCAGCGGAATGAACAGGATCGAGGGCGGCACCAGGTAGGCGAGGAAGATGCTCATGCCGACGTAGCGCGCACCCTTGAAACGCAGGCGCTCGATCGCGTATGCCGCCAGCACGCTCGCGAACAGCGACAGGACCGTCGCCACCACCGACACCAGAATCGTGTTCCACAGCCAGTCCGGATAGGAGGTGTCGAACAGCAGCTTCTTGATGTGCGCGAGCGTCGGATTGTGCACCCAGAACGGATTGTGCTCGCGCGAGAGCAGCTCCTCGTTCGGCTTGAAGGTCGTGATGACCATCCAGTAGAAAGGAAACAGCAGCACGATGAGGAACACGCCCAGCGGCACGTACACGGTGACGATGCGCCGCGGCAGCGAAACGAGGTAGCTCATCCCCTGCGTGTCGACGGACTCCGTCGGCCGCAACCTTGTCGTTGCTCACTTGTCGGCCCCCCCCTGCTGCCACGCGCGGCGCTGCAGCCCGAAATACGACACCAGGATCGCCGCGAGCAGGAACGGCACCATCGCGGTCGCGATCGCTGCGCCCTCCCCGAGGTTCCCGCCCGGAATCGCGCGCTGGAACGACAGTGTTGCCATCAGGTGCGTGGCGTTGAGCGGTCCACCGCGCGTCAGGACGTAGATCAGCTGGAAGTCGGTGAACGTGAACAGCACGGAGAACGTCATCACGACCGCGATGATCGGCGTCAGCAGCGGCAGCGTCACGTAGCGGAACTGCTGCCAGTCGGAGGCGCCGTCGAGGCTCGCTGCTTCGTAGTACGACGGCGATATCGTCTGCAGGCCCGCCAGCAGGCAGATGGCGACGAACGGCACCCCGCGCCAGATGTTGGCGGCGATCGTCGAGAAGCGGGCGAGCCACGGCTCGCCGAGGAAATCGATGTAGCGCTCGATCAGGCCCATCTTGACGAGTGCCCAGCTGAGGATCGAGAACTGCGCGTCGTAGATCCACCAGAACGCGATCGCCGAAAGGGCGGTGGGGACGATGAACGGCAGCAGCACGACCGCGCGGATGAACGACTTGAACGGCAGGTGCTTGTTGAGCAACAGCGCGAGCCAGAGGCCGAGCCCGAACTTGATGACGCTGGCGACGGTCGTGTAGAAGAGCGTGTTGAACAATGCGAGGCGCGTGACCTCGTCACCCCACAGAAACACGAAGTTCTCGAGCCCGATCCACTCGCCCACCCGCCCGATCTTCGTGTCGGTGAATCCGAGCCACGTCCCGAGGCCCAGCGGATAGGTCAGGAACACCAGCAGCAGCGCCGCCGCCGGGAGCATGAAGATCGCTCCGAGCAGGTGCCGGTTGTCGAGCGCGCGGGAGAACGCGGAGTGCGGCGCAGGCATCAGTCGATCACGGTGATGGGGTCAGGAGGTTCGAAGCGAACGGAGCGGACTCGACCGCGCCGGGCCGCAGGCACCCGCAGGTGCGCGGATCGAGCGGCGACGCCAAGCGCCACTCGATCCGCCCGGAGGCATCGTCGGCGGTCGCCGACGTCACACCTTGTAATAGCGCTCCGCCCGCTTCTGCGCCCGTTCCGCGGCCTCCTTCGGGGTCTTGGATCCCGAGGCCGCCTCGGCCACCATGTTGACGATGATGAAGTCCGACAGCGCACCGGCCGACGCGTAGCCCATCTTGCCCGCGTAGCCCGACGGAACCATGTTCACCATCGAGTTGCGGTACGGCGTGTGCTTCGGATCCACGGTCCAGATGGGGTTCTTCTCGTAGTACTTGAGCGCGGGCGTCACGTAGCCGATCGCCGCCTGCACCCACGGGTCCATCTGCTCGGCCTCCATCATGAAGCGCAGGAACTCCTTGGCCGCCTTCGGATATTTCGTGTATCTGAAGATCATCTGGTTGAAGAACAGCTGGAACTCGGTCGGCCGGCCGATGGGTCCGATCGGCATGTTCGCGTGGTTGATGTCCGCCGCCATCTCCTTGACCTTCGGATCGGTCGCGTTCTTGGCCGCGTAGTAGATGGAGATGCCGTTGTTGGTCAGCGAGATCTGGCCGTCGAGGAACGCCTTGTTGTTGTTCGGGTCGAGCCATGACAGCGTGCCCGGCACGAACGTGCCGTAGAGCTCCTTGACGTATTCGAGCGCCTTGACCGTCTCGGGACTGTCGATGACGACCTTGTTGTCCTTGTCGACCAGCTTGCCGCCGAACGCCCACACGAGCCACTGGCACCACGTGTTGCCGTCGCCCGTGGCGTTGCCCAGCGCGAACCCCGGCGGCGTGCCCTTTTCCTTGAGTCCCTTGCACAGCTTGAGGAAGCCGTCGGTGTCCTTGGGAAAGCTGTCGAAGCCGGCCGCCTTGATGTGGCTCTCGCGGTAGACCATGCACACGCCCGCGACCCCCAGCGGCACGCCGATCCACTTCCTGCCGTCCGGCCGGAGATACGGATCGCAGACGGGGTACCAGCCGCCGTACTTGTTGCCGAGATACGTGCAGACGTCGGTCACGTCGAGCAGCTTCTCGGGGTAGAGGTTGGCGTCGTCGTTGGTGGACAGGATGATGTCCGGCCCTGCGCCGGTGTTCGCGGCAACGGCGGCCTTCGGGCGCACGTCCTCCCATCCCTCGTTGTCGACGCGCACCTCGACGCCGTACTTGTCCTGGAACGCCTTCACGTTGACCATGTACCGGTCGATGTCGCCCTGGACGAAGCGGCTCCACCGCAGCACGCGCAGCTTGGCGCCTTTTTCCGGCGTGTTGCTCCACTGCGCATTCGCGTCCTTCACCCAGATGAACGGACCGACTGCGGCGCCCGCGGCGATGGCGGCGGTCGACTGCAGGAACTTGCGACGCTTGACTTCACTCATGCCTTCCTCCTTCGGTTGTGGGCGTGATCTTGTTGTATGCCCGGCTGGTGTCTCACGCGGCGAGACGTACCCCGCTCGCCGCATCGAAAAGGTGCGCCCGCGCGTAGTCGGGCGTAAGCATGATCCGGTCGCCGGCGCGGCAGTCGGTGCGATCGCGGATCGTCGCGGTGACTTCCTGTCCGTTCGCACGGCAGTAGAGCTGCGTGTCGGCGCCCGTCGGCTCGACGACGACCACCTCGGCCGGCAGCCCTTGCGCCGCGGTCAGGCTGCAATGCTCGGGACGGATCCCGTAGAGCACCGCCTGCCCGTCGTCGGCGCGCGCACCGCCGGGCAGACCGAGTACGGCGCCGTCGCGGAACTCCACGCGCGGCGAACCGCCGCCGGACCGCGCGACACCCGGGATCAGGTTCATCGCCGGCGAGCCGATGAAGCCCGCGACGAACGTATTGGCCGGCCGGTCGTAGAGCTCGAGCGGGGCGCCCTGCTGCTCGACGACGCCGTCGCGCATCACGACGATCTTGTCGGCCATCGTCATCGCCTCGATCTGGTCGTGCGTGACGTAGATCGACGTCGTCTTCAGCCGCTGATGGAGCTCCTTGATCTCGGTGCGCATCTGCACGCGCAGCTTCGCGTCGAGGTTCGACAGCGGCTCGTCGAACAGGAACACCTGCGGATCGCGGACGATCGCCCGCCCCATCGCCACGCGCTGTCGCTGTCCCCCGGAGAGCTGCCGCGGGTAGCGGTCGAGGTACGGCGCGAGACCGAGAATGTCGGCCGCCTTGGCCACGTGTTGCTCGATCTCGGCCTTCGACTGCTTTGCGAGCATCAGCGCGAACGACATGTTGTCACGCACCGTCATGTGCGGATAGAGCGCGTAGTTCTGGAACACCATCGCGATGTCGCGCTCTTTCGGCGCCATCCGGTTGACGACGGTATCGCCGATCGAGACCTCGCCTTCGGCGATCTCCTCCAGACCGGCGATCATCCTCAGCAGCGTGGACTTGCCGCAACCCGACGGTCCGACGAGCACGCAGAACTCGCCGTCCGCGATCGCGATGTCGACGCCGCGGATCACGTGGGTCGACCCGAAATGCTTGTGCACCGCGCGTATGGTTACGCCTGCCATTCGGTTTCCTGTCCCGTATTCAGCGACGAAGCGACGTACACATGCCGGCGCAGACGGCGGGCCGGGCTCGGGTTCATTCGTTCATTCCTTCACGGCTTCCTGGTTCCCGCCGTCACCACATAGTCCGGTCGCCCCGTGCGCAGCCAGGTGACGAGATTCTGCGCTGCCTTGCGCCGCAGCTCGCGCTCGGATTCCGCAGTGTAGAACGCAGCGTGCGGCGTCAGGATGACGCGCGGATGGCCGAGCAGCCTCGAGCCGGCGGGCACCGGCTCGACGGGAAGCACGTCGAGCGCGAGCCCCTTCAGCGTGCCGCGATCGAGTGCGGCGAGCGCCGCATCGACGTCGACGACCGCGCCGCGCGCCGTGTTGACGAGATAGCCGCCGGGTTTCATCGCGCCGAGCACCGCGGCGCCGATCATTCCGCGCGTCTCGTCGGTGAGCGGAACGTGCAGCGACACGACGTCGCTTTGCGCGAAGACTTCCGTCAGCGTGGCGCGCGCGACGTAGGCCGGGAAATCGCCATCGATGATGTACGGGTCGCAGGCGATCACCCGCCGGAACAGGTTGCGTCCGACGTGCGCCATGCGCTTGCCGATGCGACCCAGTCCGACGATACCCAGCGTCATGTCACTCGCGCGGCGCAGCTCGCCCGAGGAAAGGTAGTGCCACTTCCCCGCCTGGATGTCGCGGTGATACGCGACGATGTTGCGCATCATCGCGAGCGCCATCCCCAATGCGTGGGTGGCGACCTCGCCGACGCCGTAATCGGGCGAATTCGCGACCCAGACGCCGTGCCTGCCGCACGCCGCCGTGTCGACCGTGTCGAATCCGGCGCCGATGCGGCTCACGATGCCCAGGTCGGGCAACGCGGCGACGACCTGCTCGGTGATCGGCGCGTACTGGAGCAGGATTCCACGGCAGCCCTGTGCCGCAGCGACGATTTCGTCCTCGGTCCTGCACTGCACGGCCACAAGCTCGACGCCGGCGGCGGCGAACAGCTCGCGCTCGAGCGTGATGTCGGGGAAGTCGTTGTCGGAGAAGAGGACCTTGGGCATGGGCGTTGCAGGTGACGGGCGCATCGCGCGGCGCGCGGGAGGGAGCGGGCGCACGAAGGCAACGCGCAACGGTACGTGGCGCACGCAACGTGGTCAAGTGGCCGTGACCGGCCGCCGCGATGCGAAAACCTCGCTTGCGCGCCCGGCGGGTACACGACGACAGGCGGGCCGGACCCACCCGTCGGCGTCGGTCGCGCTGTCGCAGCGGCCCCGCCGAGTACGACCGGTATACTGCGCCGCAATCGACGCCACCGCGGCCCGCCATGACCAGACCACTCGCAACGACCATCTGCGGCAGCCTCCCGAAGCCGGCGTGGCTCGCGAAACCACAGGCGCTTTGGGCCCCGTGGCTGTTGGAAGGCGATGCCCTCGCCGAGGGCAAGCGGGATGCGGTACGGCTGGTGCTGCGCGACCAGGAGCGCGCCGGTATCGACATCGTCAGCGACGGCGAGCAGACGCGGCGGCACTTCGTCACGACGTTCATCGAGAACCTCGACGGCGTGGATTTCGAGCACAAGCGCACGGTGCGCATCCGCAACCGCTACGACGCGGACGTGCCGGTGGTCGTCGGACCGGTCGCGCGCCGCGGACCGGTGTTCGTCGACGACGCCGCCTTCCTGAAAAGCGCGACGGACCGGCAGGTGAAGTTCACGCTCCCCGGGCCGATGACGATGGTCGACACCCTGTACGACGCCCACTATCGCAGCCGCGAGAAGCTGGCCTGGGCGTTCGCGGAGATCCTCAACGAGGAGGCGCGCGCGATTGCTGCGGCCGGGGTGGACGTCATCCAGTTCGACGAGCCGGCCTTCAACGTCTACTTCGAGGAAGTTCGCGACTGGGGCGTGGCGGCGCTCGAACGGGCTGCGGAGGGCCTCTGCTGCAAGACCGCGGTCCACATCTGCTACGGCTACGGCATCAAGGCCAACATCGAATGGAAGAAGACCCTCGGTTCGGAATGGCGCCAGTACGAGGAGACGTTCCCCCGCCTTGCGGGGTCGAAGATCGACCAGGTGTCGCTCGAGTGCGCAAATTCGAAGGTGCCGATCGAACTCCTCGGCCTGCTCGCGGGGAAGGACGTGCTGGTCGGCGCGATCGACGTCGCCACCGACCATGTCGAGACGCCCGAAGAGGTCGCGGCCACGCTCCGAGCGGCACTGGCCTTCGTCCCGGCGCCTCGGCTCTACCCGTGCACCAATTGCGGGATGGTCCCGCTGGCGCGTGACGTCGCGCGCGGCAAGCTGGGGGCGCTGGGTGCCGGGGCGGCGCTCGTCCGGGCCGAACTGGGCCAGCCGGTCTGAGTCCCGGCTGGCCGTCCCGGCGCCAAAGGCCGCTAAAAAAGTGCTGGCAGGTTCCGGAAATCGGGCGTACACTCCCAAAAGTGTTTTGTTCCAGGCAGTAAAGCAGGCGCAGGCCGTCGTCGTCTTTGGCGATTGCTGGTCATCCCGCCGCCGTACTTTCCTTGAGATCGAAACATTGGTCGGGCCCACGGGCCCGGAGTTATTTTTTCTTGAGGAACTACGGAAATGGCAACTGGAACGGTAAAGTGGTTTAACGACGCCAAGGGCTTCGGCTTCATTACGCCGGATGGCGGCGGTGAAGATCTGTTCGCGCACTTCTCGGCGATCAACATGCAAGGATTCAAGACGCTGAAGGAAGGCCAGAAGGTCTCGTTCGAAGTGACGACGGGCCCGAAGGGCAAGCAAGCGAGCAACATCCAGGCGGCGTAAGCCTCCGCTGACGGTAAGCATCCGTCAGAAAAAAGCCGGGCATCTGCCCGGCTTTTTTTCGTCCGCGACGGCCGCGGCAGGATTACGCGGCTGCCTCACCCGGGACCTTCGCGGCGACGCCGCGCGACCACCGAAAAAAAACGGGCATTCACGGGCACCGCTTGCGATGCGTAATCCCACCACACCTCGACGGTCTCGAAACCTGCCGCGGCAAGGACCGCACGCAGCGCGTCCGGGGTGAATGGCCGGATGACCTCGGCCATATCCACCTGGTCGACGAGGCTGCCGTCGGCGGCGAGCACCTGGTAGCGACGCTCGATGCGATTGCGCCCCGCGCCGACGGCCGCGACCCGCTTGGACCGCGCGAGCACGAACTCGCCGAACGGGCGCCGGTAGTCGAGGCGGAAGTCCCCACTCTCGACCTCGGTCCTGGGGACGAATGCGTCGACGACGAAGAGTCCGTCGCGGACGAGCACGCGCCGCACCTCCGCCAGCATTCGCGCGAGGTCCGCGTCGTCGGCAAAATTGGTGATGAACGAGTAGGTGCACAGCACGATGTCGAATGCGGCGCGCAGCGCCAGCGCCCGCGCGTCCATTTGCGCGACGCGCAGGCCGAGGCCGCGGTCGGCCGCTTTCCGGCGCAGATCGGCCAGCATGCGCGCCGAGGCGTCGATGCCGAAGGCGTCGACGCCGCGTTCGAGGAGCGGCAGCAGAATCCGGCCGTTGCCGCAGCCCATCTCCAGCACTGCGCCGCGCCGGCGGGCGCACATGCTGGCATAGAAGCCGATGTCGTCGAACGCCATGTTGCGCGCCATGTCGGCGTCGTAGAATTTCGCGATGCGATCGTAGGTGCCGGCCATCGGGCGTCCCTTCCGCTCAGTCTGCCCGCAGCGTCCAGCAGCTCGGCGTAGAGCGCGCGCTGCACGGCGGCGCAGCGGTCCCAACGGTAGCGATCGAGCTTGTCCGTGTCGGGTGCTTCGAGGCGGTGCCGGGATTCCGGGTTCGTGAGCAGATCGACGATCGGCCCGATCATTTCGTGGACGCCCGGAACCGTGACCAGCGCGGCGAGGGCATCGTTCTCGAATCCCCGCGCGCCGGCGCGCGTGCTGACGCACATCCGGCCGGCCATCAGCGACTCGATCAACTTCACCGCGGACCCGCGGATGCCTTCGAGCGGATTCACGGTCAGAGCACATGCCTGAAGCAGCATCGGAACGTCATCGCGATGGCCGGTCACCACGACGCCGGGCTGCGCGAACTCGGCATGGCGCTTCGCGATCGCGATTCCCTCGTCGCCCCCCAGCACCAGCAGTTCCGACCCCGGGACCGAGGCCTTGATCGCGGGCCAGGCATCACGCAGGAAGCGACGTATTCCGTCGAGATTGGGTGCGTACCGGAACGGGCCGATGAAGAGCAGCCGGGACGACTGCGATTCGCGATACGGTTCGCTCGGAGCCCGGCTGCCGTTGGGAACGCAGACCACACGTGGATGGCGGACGAGCGCACGATCATTTTCCGAGCACACGGTGATCGCGTCGTAGGCGCCGAGGACCTCGGACTCGAACCGCGCCCCTGCGTCACCGGGCCCGAAGTCCTCCGCCGAGTACGCGTCGTGGAGGCCCAGTATCCAGCGCTGCCCGGTTTCCCGCATGCGCACGAGCGGCGCGAGCTCGAGGTGCTCGACCTGGATCACCACGGGTTGGTAATGTGCGATCGCGGCACGGACCGCTGCGACCAGCCGCGGGTGGCAATGGCGCGCCACCCACTCGGAGAGGTCGTGGTCCGGCGACGCCGCCGAGTCGTCGCGTTGGACCAGGCGCACCGCATACAGGCCGTCGAGAAACGGCAGGCTGCGCGCGTCATAGAGCACGGCCTCGTCGGAAACGAGCACCACGTCGTAGTCGTGCCGCAGATCCCCGAGCAGCTCGGCAATGCGCCGTGCCCCGCCGTGCCGGGGCGGGTACACGGCGAAGGGCGAGACGAGAAGCATCCGCGGCCTCGCAACGTGTCCTGCCTCGTCCTCTCCGATCCGATACGTAAACGACGAGCGCAGCGTGGCGCGTCCGGACGCGTCGTGCAGCATCGGTGCTGTGCCGTGGGGCAGCGGCTGGCGACCGCGCAGCCGTTGGACGAATACGCCGGCGGCCCGCGCCCAACGCGTCAGCTCGCGCTGACTTTCGTAAGGCAGGCGGCATACGCGCTCCATGAGCCAGGCGGGACTCTGCGCGGTCGCACCGTGCCGCGCGTCGAACAGCAGGCGGTTGCGCTCGACGATCCGGTCGATCTCGGCGGCTGCGTAGAAGCGCGCGGTGGTCGCCCGGTGCCGGTGCGTCGCCCGCGCCTGCGGGCAGTACAGCACGCGCATGCCGTCGCGCCACGCCCTTACCCCCCATTCGATGTCCTCCCAATAGAACGGGTCGTAACAGCGGCTGGCACGGACGTAGCGGCGCAACGGTGAGGTACGGAAGACCGCGGCGCCGCCACTCGCCGCAAGGTGCGGCCGCACGCGGTCATCCGCAACCGGTGCGTGAAAGACGTGCACCCCCGCGTCGTCCGCGTACCAGTCGACGAGCCCGGTCTCCTCGCGCCGGCCGTCCGCACTCTGCTGGAAGATCTGCGCCGCGACGGCGAACACATCCGCCGCACGCAGCGAAAGCAGCGCGGCGATCGCGTCGGGGGCGAGCATCATGTCGTTGTTGAGGAGCAACGTCCAGTCGAAACGCGCATGCGCGAGGCCGCGCTCGATCGCCCCGCCAAATCCGAGCGGCGTCGATGCGTGTTCGAATTCGACATGGGGAAACTGCCGGCGCACCTCGTCGTAGACCTCGAGACGCGCACCGTTGGCGACGACGATCACCTGCCGCGGTTCCGGCACGCACTCGAGCGCCCGATAGAGCGCCCGCAGCGCTTCGGTCAGCATCGCGGGCGCATCGCGATCGGGAATGACGACGGAGAGGCCGGGCCGGGACGGTTCGGCTGGCCGCAAGCGCTCGCCGACGCGCGCCTGGGCCAGCCGGTCTGCCACCCGCATTGCCAGGAACAGCGGGGCGAGACGCAGCCGCTGGCGCCACCCGGTGCCCCAGTTCCACTTCGATGGCGCGCGCGCCGGCACAGGCGTTAAGGCCGCGGCGTGACCTTCCGCGGTGCTCATACCAGCAGCGGGTCGCGCAGTGCCGGCCACGAAGGCGCGCCGTTCATTCCAAGCGCCTGGTCGGCGAACATCGCTGCCCAGACGTTGGCGCGCGATGGGCTCTGCTCCATGGCGAAAGGTACCGCTCCGTCGGGCCGGATGGTCTCGGCGAGCAATCGCTCCAGTCGCGCGAGCGGCACTCGATCCGGTCGTCGTGACCCAAGATGCGCCGCCAACAGCCGGCCAACGCGAATGGCCTGTGCCGCAACGTCGAGACGCTGCGGCCCGCGCTCGGCGCGCGATTCGCGAATCCACCCGGACGTGCGGACGTCCTCGAGCAACGCGTCGAATTGCGCCGCGACCGCGGGCAGCACGGCCCGGAATCGCGGATGGCGCGGCAGCCCGAGCACGCCCTCGAATGTGTAGAGCAGCGGGTGCGCCTCGTCGTGGGGCGCATCGAGCGCCGCCTCCAGACTTGCGCCGAACGTCGCTTCCGCCGCAGCGACGAGCCCAGACGGAATCCCGGGCAGCACCCGCGCGGCCGTGATGACGCCCGCCGCCGCCTTGGCGAGGAATCCGCCGCGGCGCGTCGACCACCGATCCGGGAGCGGCGGAGCGCCTGCGCGCGGAAGACAGGCCATGAACGCGCCATCGGATCCGATCAGTCGCGCGAGCTCGCGGCTCAATCCGGCCACGACGCCCGGATCGGGCGCGATCAGCGAATGCCGAACGGCCGATCCGAGACCGCGCAAAACCATTGCCAGGTCGAAAAAGAACGAGGCGTCATTGCGCCAGTCCGGGACGACGGCGGCAAGCGGTATCCGGGTGGGTGGGGGATCGTGGCTCTCGAGCCAGGCGGCGATCCAGCTCTGCGCGGCCGCGGCGCGGCGCGCAAGTGGCGGCGCGGCATCGCCGATCGCCGCCCGCCACGCGAGCCACTGCAGGTAATAGCCGGTGATTTCCGGGTACGCGTAGGCCGCGCGACCATCGGCTTCCAGCATGCCCGCCACCGCCCCGGTGTGAAGGCCCGATCGCAGTTGCGCCGGCCCTTCGAGCAACCAATGGGTTACCGAGTTGCCCGCCGATGAAAGAAATTCCCCGGCACTCGCCCGCGGCGCGCGCACGTGCGCGTCCCGCTTCATGCGGCCACGGCGTCCACCAGCACGCTCTCGACCACGTCGACGATCCGCACGGCAGCATCGCCCGCACCGAAAGGAGCGTCGGCGTCGAAGGGCAGACCGGGTCGGCGCGGCGCAGCGAGCATGGCCAACGCATTGTCGACGAGGGTGCGGCGGTCGACCGGAACGAGCCGTGCGAATCCGGACGCCACGCATTCCGGCCGTTCCGTGTTCGCCCGCGGGATCAGCAACGGCGTGCCGAGGTGCGGCGCCTCCTCCTGGATGCCCCCCGAGTCGCTGACGATCAGCGCCGCGCGCCCTGCCGCGGCGATGAACTCGCCATAGTTCATCGGCGCAACCAGCCGAAAGCCGCGCCGGCCCTCGAGCCGGCGGCGCACACGCAATCCGATGCGGGGATTGGGATGAACGGCGAACACGACGACGAGATCGGGACGCAGCTCGGTGAGTTCTATCAGCGCGTCGCACACGGTCTCCGCCTTGGCATCCCAGTTCTCGCGCCGATGCAGCGTCACCAGCACCTCGCTGCCGACCGCCGCCGAAAGGTGATCGACTGCGTGCCCCGACGATTCGAGCAGCGCGCGCAGCGCGTCGATCCCGGTGTTCCCGACGCGATGCACCGCAGAGGCCGGCACTCCTTCCTCGAGCAGCCGGGCTTCGGCCGACCGGCTTGGCGCGAAGTGCAGGTCGGCGTAGCCGGCGATACGGCGCCGGAACCACTCCTCCGGGAACGGGTCGGCAATGCTGTCCGTACGCAAGCCCGCCTCGATGTGGGCGACGGGGACGCCCGCATCGTGCGCCGCGCGTGCCCCGCAGTACGCGGTCAACGTGTCCCCTTGAACAAGCACCATGGCCGGCCGCACGTCGGCGATCGCGGCGCGCAGCTGCCGACGCAGCAGCCAGGCCGCCGCCGTCAAGTTGGGATGCGGTGGCAGCGGGGGCAACTCGACATCGCAGCGGACACCGAAATCGCCGAGCGTTTGCCGCACGACGGCCGCGTGCTGGCCGCTGTTGACGACGACGCTCGCCAGACCCGGCCTGCGGCGCAACTCGCGCACCACCGGTGCGAGCTTGATGCCCTCCGGACGCGTACCGACGACCACCAGGATCGTTCCGCGTTCGCGCCTCGGGCGCACACTACCCGCATCCCGACGCGCCCCGCCCGCGGCGAGCGCTTCATGCCGTTTGCTCTCCAAAGACCTGTCCCCACCTTCCGGCCGTTGCCCGGCCCCGCACGGAGAGCCCGTGCGGCAAGGCACCTCCCCGAAAACTCGCTCGCCGATCGCTTGTTCGCTGCAATGCCGGTCGCCGGACCCCGCCGTTCGCTCAGGAACGATGACGGCGCCTCGAATTGTACCGCGGTCCCGAACGCCGACGGCGCGGCGCGATCAGGTGCGTGGCGACCTCTCGCCGCCACCCAGACCGAGCGGTGCCGGCGTCAGGTTGGCGATCTCGCGGAACAGTTGCCGCAGCTCCCGTCCGTTCTCGCCGGCCTCGCTCAGCTCGACATTTTCTGCGAACGCTGCGTCGACCTCGTTCCAGTCGGCGTCGCTCAGGACGCGGCGCGCGAGCGGAATCACGACCTCCTCCTCTTGCCGCATGTGCCGCCAGTGGAAATCGGCGTACACCCTGGCGATCTCGGCGAAGCGTGCCGGCGCGTTGTCACTGCGCTGCTCCAGATCGACGAGCGCCAGACGCAGACGCTCGAGCGCCGGGTAGCTGCCTTCGTGCTCCCGGCGCAGCCCGGCGATCTCGGCGGCGCCCTCGCCGGTCCGCCGCTCGATCGCCGCGAACAGGAAGCGATCCTCCTTCGGGTGATGGAGCCGCTCCGGAAACCGGTCGAGGTAATCGACCATCGCGTGCAGCAGCCGAAAGTCGGGGGCAAGCCGGCCCTCGCCGATCGCCGCGCCGACGCGCGCGATGGCCTCCACGACCGACGTGATCAGCCGATGTTCCTTCTGGATGATCTGGATTGCTTTGCGCATGGCCTCGTTTGCCTCCGGCCGGCGGCTCCGCGCGCGAACGCGGACACCGGCATTCCGGAACCTAGCTCACCGCGAGCAGCCGGTTCAATTGTGCGTCGTCGTCGAGCAGCGCGGAAGCCGGTGAATCGCTGACGACGCGTCCGCGGTCGAGCACGACGGCGCGATTGGCGACCGACAATGCCAGCCGCGCGTGCTGCTCGACCAGCACGATCGTCATCCGCTCCGCGCGCACCAGATCGGTGATCACCTCGAGGATTTCCTGGACGATGATCGGCGCGAGGCCCTCCATCGGCTCGTCGAGCAGCAGCAGCTGCGGGTTGACCATCAATGCGCGGCCGATCGCGAGCATCTGCTGCTCGCCCCCCGAGAGCTGGTTGCCGAAGTTTCCCCGTCGCTCCTGAAGCCGCGGGAAGAATTCGTACACGCGCGCGAGGTCCCACGGGCCGGGCCGCGCGACCACCGTCAGATGCTCCTCGACCGTGAGCGACGGAAACATGAAGCGCTCCTGCGGCACCCACCCCAATCCCGCGCGCGCCCTCCGGTGCGGCGGCATGCCGTCCAGGTCCGCGCCGCGCCAGCGCACGACGCCGCCGTGCATGGTGGTGAGTCCCATGATCGTCGTGACCAGCGTGCTCTTGCCCACGCCGTTGCGGCCGAGCAGCGCGAGACTGTCGCCTTCTTCCAGCGCGAGCGAGACGCCGTCGAGGACGACCGAGCTGCCGTAGCCGGCGCGCACGTTCTCGAGGGCGAGAATCTCAGCCATGCTGCGCCTCGCCGAGGTACACCTCGCGCACGCGCCGGTCGCCGCCGATCTCGTCGGGCGTCCCTTCCACCAGCACCGCGCCGCCGACGAGTACGGTGATCCGCTCGGCGAAGCGGAAGACGAGTCCCATGTCGTGCTCGATGAACAGGATCGTCACGTCGCGCGGCAGTCCTGCGATCACGGCAAAGAGCTCCGCGCTCTCCGCCGCCGGAATGCCCGCGGCAGGCTCGTCGAGCAACAGCACCCGCGGCCGCGTCGCGAGCGCCAGCGCGATCTCCAGCAGACGCTGCTTGCCGTAAGGAAGGTTGCGCGTGACCACGTCGGCGTCGCCGGCAAGCCGCAACCGGCCGAGGATTTCGCGCGCCTCGTCAATGGCCGCGCGCTCGGCGGCAATCGGGCGCCACCAGACGCCGCCGCGCCCCTCGCGCTCGCAGCAGGCGAGCGCGACCGACTCCAGCACGGTGAGGCCGGGAAACAGCGTGTTGATCTGGAACGTGCGCGTCATCCCGCGCCGTACCCGCGCGTGCTGCGGCAGCGCCGTGACGTTCTCGTCGCCGAGAAAGACCTCACCCGCGGTCGGCGCCAGCACGCCGGTCAGCAGGTTGATGAACGTCGTCTTGCCTGCGCCGTTGGGTCCGATCAGCGCGTGCCGCGCGCCGGTCGGGAACGACAGGCTGATATCGGCGTTCGCGACGAACGCGCCGAACGACCTCCCCAGACCCACGGTGCGCAGGGCGACGGTCATCGCCCCGTCCTCCGCCGGCGCTCGTCGAGCGCGGTCAGCCCGCCCATCAGGCCGCCGCGCGCGAACAGCACCAGCAGCACGAGCAGAAGGCCGAGCCAGAATTGCCAGTACACCGGATTGAGGTTCGACAGGTAATTCTGGAGCAGCATGAACACGGCCGTGCCGATCAGCCCGCCGTAGAGATAGCCGGCGCCGCCGACCACGAGCATGATCATGAGCTCGGCCGAACGCTGGAATCCGAACACGTCGATGCCGACGAACTGAGTGGCCTGCGCGAGGAGCGCACCGGCGATACCCGCGATACCGGCACCGATCGTGTACACCGCGGTCAGCTTGCGTCGCACCGAGACACCGATCGCGGGCATCCGCTTCTCACCTTCCCGGATGCCCTTGAGGCTGAGGCCGAACGGCGAGCGAACGAGCGTGCGCACGAAACAGAACACGACGAACAGCACGACCAGGCTGTAGACATACGCGGTGCGGCCGGTGAGGTCGAAGCCGAACATGCCGAAGATCCTGCCCATCTCGATCCCGGTGAGACCGTCGACGCCGCCGGTGAGCCAGGCCGCCTGGTTCGCCGCCTCGAAGAGCATCAGACCGATGCCCATCGTCACCATCAGGCGCGTCAGGTCCTGTCCGCGCACGATCAGAAAGCTCGTCAGCCATCCCGCCAGCGCCGCGACGGCAGCCGCGGCCGCGAGGCCCGACAGCGGTTCGCCCCAACCGTACCTCGCGAGCAGTCCCGCGGTGTACGCGCCCAGCCCGAAGAACGCAGCATGACCGAGGGTGATGATCCGCGCGTAGCCGAGGATGAGATCGAGCGACAGCGCGAACACGCCCATGATCAGGATCTGGCTGCCGAGCGTCAGATACTTCGGGAACAGGAAATAGCCGGCCACCGGAACCAGCCAGAACAGGATTTCGTACCGGTTCCAGCGCAGCGTGGCGAGCCGGCCGCGAGCGTCGCCCTGCGCTGCGGAAGATGGCGTGGCGCTCACGCGCGCCTCCCGAACAGGCCGCTGGGAAACAGCAGCAACATCACCACCATTGCCACGTAGATGACGAACGAACCGACCTGCGGCACGTAGTACTTGCCGGCGACGTCGAGGATCCCCAGGATCAGCGCCGCAACGAGCGGCCCCTTGATCGTGCCCGCGCCGCCGACGGCGACGACCAGCAGGAAATACACCATGTACTTCAGCGGGAACGTCGGATCGAGGCCGAGCACGTCGATGCCGAGTCCGCCGCCCAGGCCCGCGAGCGCCGAGCCAAGCGCAAACGTGAGGCTGAACACGCGGTAGACGTCGATGCCCAGGCCGGCGGAGGCCTGCTGATTGTCGACCGAGGCCCTGATCGACGCGCCGAAACGCGTCCCCTCGAGGAGCATCACCAGCGCCACCGTGATGACCGCGACCAGCGCGATCAGAAACAGCCGATAGGCGCCCAGATCGAGCCCGAGCACGTGCACCTGGCCGCGCAGGAAGTCGGGCAGGCGTACCGGCTGCTGCTGCGAGCCGAACACCCAGGTCGCCGCGGCGACGGACATGAACACGAGACCGATGCTGAACAGCACCTGATCGAGGTGGGTCGCCCGATACAGCCGGCGATAGAGGAGCCGTTCGAGCACGATGCCGAAGAGCCCCGAAACGACGAACGCAATCGGCAGCGCCGCGAGAAACGGCACGCCCATCCGGTTCATCGCGACCACGCAAGCGTAGCCGCCGACCATCGCGAAGGCGCCGTGCGCGAGGTTGACGAAATTCATCAGTCCCATCGTCACCGACAGCCCGATGCTGATGACGAAGAGCAGGCAGCCGTAGGCGAGCCCGTCGAAAACGATGCCGATGAGGTTGCCGAACATGGCGCGGCGCGGAGGGCTACGGGGCCGGTTTCCCGGAGCCCTTCCGTCGGCGGGAGCGCCCCGTCAAACTGCCCGCCAGGCTCCCCGGTTCCCGCGGATGCGGACCACGTGCACGCCGCACGAGGCCCGCGTTTCCGGCGGACGCCGCCCGCTCCACCCCGGTCATCGGCTCACGCCCGGTTTTCCAGAACAAGCAGGCCCGCCGCGGTGTTCGAGATCGGAATGTGATAGTTGGAATGCACCTTCTCGACGTTCTTCCCGAGCATGCCGCGCGCGATCAGCCAGTTGACGAGCTCCACCCCCTGCGCCCCCGCGAGCTCGACCAGCTGCGGGATCGAGTAGCGCGTCAGGGCTTCCGGATCATTGACGATCTTCTCCATGCACATCAGGTCGAACTCCTTGTTGATGAAGCCGGCGCGCGTGCCGTCGAGCTGATGCGACAGTCCGCCGGTGCCGATGACGACCACCCGCAGGTCCTCGTCGTAGGCGTCGATCGCGCGGCCGATCGCCTGCCCCAGCTTGTAGCACCGCGCCGGGGTCGGCAGCGGGTGCTGCACGGTGTTGACCGAGATCGGCACCGTTGTCACCGGCCAATCGGCACCGCCCGGCCAAAGCAGCGCCATCGGCAGCGCGAAACCGTGGTCGACGAGCATCTCCTGGCAGGTGACGACGTCGAACTCGTCCGCGACCAGGGACTCGATGATGTGCCAGGACAGGCTCGGGTCGCCGCGGAACGGCGTCAGCGACGGGATGCCCCAGCCTTCGTCGGCGTTGACGTACTGCGGAGCCGCTCCGACGGCGAAGGTCGGCATCTTGTCGAGGAAGAAATTGAGCCCGTGATCGTTGTACGCGACGACTGCGACGTCCGGCTTCACCCTGGACAGCCACTCGTGCACCCGCTCGAAGCCGCCGAAGAACGGCTTCCAGTAGGGATCGTCCTGCAGGTTCTTCGCGATCGCCCTGCCGATCGCGGGAATGTGCGACGTGCTGACGGTACCGACGATTCTCGCCATGATTATCTCCCCGCCGCCACGAGCTTTGCTTTGAACGCATCCTTGGTCATGCCGGTCTGCTGGGCGCCGACGTCCTGAACGTCGAGGCCGAAGATGCCGGCGAACTTCGCGAGGTAATAGATATTGCCGCCGGCGGCGATCAGTTCGAGCACGTTGCGGTGGCGGATCGCGGCTTTCTGCGCGTCATCGAGGCCGTACTTGCGGCAATACGCTTCCTCGTCGCGAAGGAATTCGTCGCGATTGGCCGCCGCGTTGAACGAGTAACACATCTTGTTGAGGGCGTAGCCCTTCTGCGCCTGCTCTGCCGTCGAAGATCGTGGTGCCCGGAATCTCGGGCCTGCTGCGCTGCGCGTTCATGAGCATCCTCCTGTCGGACCGGGGGGTGACCGGTGGCTCGATTCTCGGTCACTGTCGCGGGCGGCCGACTTGATCAAGCTCAAGTGGAGCGCTGCATCCATGCGCCTTTCCTCGCCGGGTGTCCGGCCTTCGGCGCAGCAAAGATCTTCCATCGCTTCCGCGGTCGACGGAACGGCGCGTCAGGCGGCGCGCCGCAGTGACTCGCGGCCATCCCAGACCGACGCCGGTACCAGCACCTCGCCGCGCATGATCAGCCGCGCCGTGCGCAGCAACGCCGCGCGGACCACCTTCTGCGAGTCGTTCGGATCGAGCTCCAGCTCGACGGTGAACTCGCCGGTCGGATGCTCCACCGACACCGCCTTGACGCGACCTCCCGGCAGCTGCGCGACCCCCTCGGCGACCGAGCCGGACAGCACCCCCGCGGTGGCCAGCGTCACCGCGCCGAGAACCCCGACGGCGGCGTGGCAGTCATGCGGAATGAAGGTCCTGGAACACAGGCTGCCGCCGGCGCGCGGCGGCGCGATCAGCGACATCTTGGGCACCACCTTCTTGCGCACGTCGCCGAGGTTCATCGCCGGACCGGCCTGGAGACGGATCGACTCGAGCCGCGCCTTGAGGTCCGCGTCGGCGTTGAGCTCGTCGCGCGATTCGTAGCCGGTCTTGCCCAGGTCGGCCGCGCGGATCACGATCACCGGCATGCCGTTGTCGATGCAGGTGACCGACACGCCGTCGAAGCTGTCCACGACGCGTCCCGTCGGCAGCAGCTTGCCGCAGACCGAGCCCTCGGTTTCGAGGAAATTGATCTTGATCGGTGCGCTGGTGCCGGGCACGCCGTCGATCCGCGCGTCGCCGTCGTAGGTGAGACGCCCGCCCGGGGTCTGCAGGATGACGTCGCTCAGCATGCCCGTGTTGCGCGTCAGGATGCGCGCCGTCGTTTCCGTCCCGGTCGCCTTGATGAGGCCACGCTCAAGCCCGAAGGGACCGACCGCCGCGAGCATGTTGCCGCAATTCGGGGTCGTATCCACCCGCGCCTCCTCGATCAGCACCTGCGCGAACAGGAACTCGAGGTCGACGCCGGGCGTCGCGGAACGCGACACGATGCCGGCCTTGCTGGTCAACGGATCCGCGCCGCCGAGCCCGTCGATCTGACGCGAATCCGGCGAACCCATTGCAGCGAGCAGCACGCGGTCGCGCAGGGCCACGTCGGAAGGGAGGTCGGATTCGAGGAAGAACGGACCGCGCGACGTGCCGCCACGCATGAACAGGCAAGGGATCGCGGTTTGCATGATGATCTCCGCACCGATGGCGTTTCGAGGCATCTTGCGCCCGGCGCCGTTCAGATGGAAGTAGCATTTCTATACTAGCAGGTATGCCGATCACGCATGGTCCGTCGGCAGGCCTAGAATGCCGGTGCCACGCGCCAGCTCGCGATCATCGACGATTCCAGACCGAAAGGACGCTTCGCCCATGCGCACGCAACCGGTGCTCCAGCACGACGAGGCGCTCGCCGCCATCGAGGCGATCCGGCGCGAACTCGCACAACGCGGCAAGACGGCCGTGATCGCCGTCGCCGACGCGCATGGCGAACTCATCGCGCTCCTGCGCCTCGACGGAGCGCCCGAGAGTTCGGTTCGCGTCGCCACGAACAAGGTCTTCACCGCCGCGCGACTGCGCAGACCCACCCGCGTGCTCGGCGCGACGCTGCGCAGCCGCGGGACCGACATCGCTTTCTACGGCGACGGGCGCTATACCGGATTCGGCGGCGGGCTGCCCGTGACCGTCGGCGAAACCGTCGTCGGCGCGATCGCCGTCAGCGGCCTTTCCGATGCCGAGGACGAGGCGCTCGCCGCGATCGGCATCGCGGCGATCCCCGGCGCCAATCCGCCGCCACCGGCGAACGCGGGGCCCTGACACGCCGGTCGCACCGCGGACCGCGGCGCGGCCGGCGTCCGCGCTACTTTGCGGACACGGCCGGCAGCGTCGCGATGACCTGCTGCTTGCCGTCGACCACCTTGGTCATGTAGCTCTCGCGGTCGAGGTCGCCGTTGTCGTCGAAGCTGACGTCGAGCAGGATGCCCGGGTAATCCTTCGCCGACAGCTTGATCCCGTGCATCGCCTTCGCGAACGCCTTCGGATCGAACTTGCCGATCTTCTCCGTGACCGCCTTGACGATGTACATTGCGCTGTAACCCTTCAGTCCGTTGTGATCGGACTTGCTCCTGTATTCCCGCTGGAATTTCTCGTCGAACGCCTTGACGGTGGCCTCCGGCGCATCGGCAGTCAGGCCCACGTGCGCCGTCGCGCCGTTGGCCGCCTCGCCGGCAAGCTCGATGACCTTCTGGCTGGTGAGCACGGTTTCGCCGATGATCGGCTTGTCGTAGCCCTGCTTCCTGAGCTCGCGCAACAGCCGCGCCGCCTCTTCCTCGTTGGTGTAGACGAACAGCGCATCGGCGTTGGCCTGCTTCGCCTTGAGCACCGCGCCCGAGAAATCGACCTGGCCGGGATCGGTCGGGATGTCGGCGGCGACCTTGATTCCCTGGGCGTCGAGCGCCTTCATGATCACGTCGCGACCGCCCTTCCCGAAGTCATTGTTCACCCAGACCACCGCGACGTTCTTCGCCTTGACCTGCTCCTTGATGTAGCGCGCCACCTTCGGCATCGCCGTCGACTGCGTGAACGACGTGCGGAAGATGTACGGATTGCCCTGCTGCGTGATGTTGGCCGCCTCGCCGCCGGTGAAATTCGGGATCTCGGCGCGCCGGGTTTCGGCCATGCTGACGATGATCGAGCCGGAAAACACCGGCCCCATCACCACGTAGGCGCCCTGGTCGACCGCCTTCTGCGCCAGTGCCTTGGCGATCGCCGGGTTGGTCTGCGTGTCCGACGACGTGTACTCGATCTGGCGGCCCAGAATTCCGCCGGCGGCGTTGATTTCCTTCACGGCAAGCTTGGCACCGTTGTCGAAGTTGGTGCCCGACGTCGCCCCGGTGCCCGACAGTTCGACCAGTCCGAAGATCTTGACGGGGCCGGTCTGCGCCAACGCGGGTGCGGCCGCGACAGACAGCAAGAGGGCCGCGAGGACCCCGAACGCTCGAAACATGTCTTCCTCCTTGGTGTGGGCGGCGACCGATGTCGGTCTGCCTTCCCGCCGCGGCCGCGCGTCGCTAGCCTTTCCTGAGCCGATACAGCATCTCGCCGGCACGGGGGACGCAGAGAATACCTTCGCGCTCGCGCCCCGTCCATGCCGCCGGATCGATCGATGCCGGATCGCGATAGCCGAGGTTGATGCGCCGGCACCGCTCGGGCGGGATCCCGGTCGCGAGCGTCACCGTGACCCGTGGCGTCTCGATGCCGGTCGCGCGATCATAGGTTCCCAACCCCTTCACATGGGTGGAATGCGCGAGCACGCCGCCGGGATACTTCGCGAATCGTTCCGGCTGGGCGAGAAAGTAGTCGCGGCAGTGGTATCCGATTTCGTCGAGCACGTGGCCGTGGGTGTAGCTCACCTCGTGGATGTGCGGCGCGTAGATGATGACCTCGCCACCGTCGGCGACGACGGGTTCGATCTTGTACATGCCCTTGCCCGCGGTCCACACGTCGGCGTACATCGGCGGCATCACCGACAGCACCTGCCGCACCGGTGCGTCGAGCCAGACGATATGCCGCTGTGCGGAAAGCGCCGACGCACGCTCCCACGCGTCGCGCGCCGAACCGAAGTACAGTCCGGCCATCCCCGCCTGGGTGACCACCAGCGCGAAGCACGCCGTCGGCACCGTGACCATCGCCGCGGCGCGGTCGATGACGGCGCGCACCGGCGTGTAGCCGGAACCGATCACCTCGTAGTTGGTGATCAGGGCGCCGAGCCAGTGGGTGAAGTTGATGACTTCGGGCCCGGCGATGCCGGGGAAGAAGTACTTGTTGCCGCCCGAGAAGCCGACGACCTCGTGCGGAAATACCGGCCCGCAGATGACGAGCTGGTCGTAGTCGAAGATGCGGCGGTTGAGCGACACCTTCACCGGCTGCGCAAGCCTGCCGCCGGAGAGCGTATCGATGTCGGCGGCGGAAATTTCGCCGATGGTCGTGAACGTCGCCGGATCGTTCCACTCGTGGTTGAAGATGCGCGAATCGCCGACCCGGCCCTCGACGACCGTGGCGCCGACGAGCTTGCCGAGCGCGGCATCGTCCATCGGCTGGTGCGTGCCGAGCGCGACGAGGAAGTCGACGGCGGTCGCCTTGCCGGCGAGCGACTCCCGGAAGAGCTCGAACAGCAGAGCCATCGGCATTGTGCGCGTGCCGTCCGGGATGATGAACAGCACGCGCTTGCCGGCCAGTGCCAGCGAATCGAGCCCGGCGCGCACGATTTCGCGCACCTCGCTCGCTGTCAGATAGCGATCGGTGAACCCGGATCCGTCCATGGCCGGAATGGTACACGGATCGGATCGACGGCCGCGGACGGCCGGGCCGGCGTCCGCGCCGCATGGAACAAAGCGCGGTAAACTGCTTCGGCACGAGCGCCGCGATCGACCGCGGTGTTTCGGCTTCCGCGAGCGAAGCGAAACGATGAGCGACGTTGCCACTGCCGACAGCATCGAAATCCTTTACGGGGAGTCGGGATTGCGGCTGCCGCTGCCGCGGGCCGCGCATGCGACCGTGATCGGCAAGCGACCATTGCCCAAGCTGGCCGACGCGCACGCGGCCGTTCGACAGGCGTTTGCCCACCCGGTGGGTGCCGCGCCGCTCGCGAGCCTCGTGCGCGATCGCCGAAGTGCGTGCATCCTGATCTGTGACATCACGCGGCCGGTCCCGAACCGCCTGTTCCTGCGTCCGCTGATCGAGACGATGCTGACGGCCGGGATGGCACGGGAACGCATCACCGTACTCGTGGCGACCGGCCTGCATCGCCCCAACGAGGGCGCGGAACTGGCCGAGGTCGTCGGCGATCCGTGGGTGCTGGAGACGGTGCGCGTCGAGAACCACTTCGCCCGCGACGACGCCGCGCATGTCGACCTCGGATTCACCCCGGCGCGACGCACACCGGTCCGGCTCGACCGCCGCTTCGTCGATGCCGAACTCCGGATCGCCACCGGGCTCGTCGAGCCGCACTTCATGGCCGGATACTCCGGCGGGCGGAAGGTCATCGCGCCCGGGATCGCGCACGCCGAGACCATCCGCACCTTCCACAGCGCCCGCTTCATGGAGGACCCGGCCGCCGTCCAGTGCAATCTCGCCGGAAATCCGCTGCACGAGGAGCAGCTCGCGATCGTTCGAATGCTGGGCGAGGTCCATGCGGTCAACACGGTCATCGACGAGGACCGCGATCTCGTTCACGTCAATTTCGGCGAGGTGATCGAAAGCCATCTTGCCGCCGTCGCGTTCGTCGCCGAGAGCACGCGAGTGCCAGTCGGCCGTCGTTTCGCCACGATCGTCACGTCGGCGGCGGGTCACCCGCTCGACAAGACGTACTACCAGACGGTGAAGGGCATGGTGACGCCGCTCGACATCCTCGAGCCCGGCGGCACGCTCATCGTGGCATCGGCGTGCTCCGAGGGCTTCGGCTCGGCGGAGTTTCGCGCGGCGCAGGCGCGGCTCGTCGCGCTCGGCCCCGATGCGTTCCTGCAGACACTGCTCGCGAAAAGGCTCGCCGACGTCGACGAGTGGCAGACCGAGATGCAGCTGAAGGCGCTGCGCGCCGGCCGCGTGCAGCTCTACACGAGCGGACTCGATGACGACGAACGACGCCTGACCGGAGTCGAGACGATCGACTCGGTCGGCGACGCCCTCGCCGCGGCACTCGCCCGCGCCGGCGATCCCGCGTTCGCCGTGATTCCGGAAGGACCGTATGTCGTCCCCGTCGTCGGCTGACGCGGACCCGATGCCGTCGCCGGCGTCGCTGTCCATCCATCTCGATCTCGTCGGCGGCCTTGCCGGCGACATGTTCGTCGCCGCGCTCGTCGATGCGTTTCCCGTGCTGGAAGCGCCGGTGCTCGCGGAGCTGGCGAAGGTGCAGCCGACCGGCGCGGGAAGGCCGGCCTTTGCGGCGGTGAAGAGTTCAGGCATTGCGGCGCGCCGATTCGGCCTGGTGCCGATGACCGCGGATGCCGCCAATGGAGACCGCCCTCAGCACACTGCCGAGCATGCACACCACGGGACGTCCTATCGCGACCTCGAGCGTCGACTGAACGCCGCGCCGCTGACGCCCGCCACCCGTGACCACGCACTGGCGCTGCTCGCGCTCCTTGCCGATGCCGAAGCGCACGTACACGGCATCCCCGTCGACGACGTGCATTTCCACGAGCTCGCCGACTGGGACTCGTTGATGGACGTCGTTGCCGTCGGCTGCATCGCCTCGCGGCTCGCCGGGGCGCACTGGACCGCGTCGCCACCGCCGCTCGGCACGGGTACCGTGCGTACCGCGCACGGCTTGCTGCCGGTGCCCGCTCCCGCGACCTCGCACCTGCTCACCGGTTACCCATGGCGCGACGACGGCGTCTCCGGCGAGCGCGTCACGCCGACCGGCGCCGCCATCCTGCGCCTGCTCGTGCCCGCGGCGGCGTGCGGCGCGCGCCGCGACGACGGACGACTCGTCGCCGTCGGCAGCGGCGCGGGCACGCGCGTGCTGCCCGGGATCCCCAACATCACACGCGTGCTCGTGTCCGAACGCGTGAGCACGGTCGAGGCGGACAGCATCGCGATGATCGAGTTCGACGTCGACGACATGACGGGCGAGGAGATTGCGCTTGCGGCCGAGCGCCTGCGCGCGCAGGCCGGCGTCGTCGACGTGTCGGTCGGCTCCCGCGTCGGCAAGAAAGGTCGGCCGCTCGCCGACTTTCGCGTGCTCGCGCAGACGCACGCCGCCGACGCTGTCGCCCGCGCCTGCTTCACCGAGACTTCGACGCTGGGACTGCGCATGCGCGAGGAGCGGCGGCACGTGCTGCGCCGGTCCGAAGCCGAAGTCGAGGTCGCCGGCGCTTCGGTCACCGTGAAGATCGCCGAGCGCCCCGACGGCGCGCGCACCGCCAAGGCCGCGCACGACGACATCGCGCAGTCGCGCGGCCTCGCCGGGCGTCGTCATGCGCGCAGCGCCGGCGAGCGGCGCGCACTCGAAGGCGCCGACGAATGAACGGGCCCGCGCTTGGCGCCGGGGCGCTTGCACACGTGGTCGAGCGGCTCGACCGCCACGACCGGCTTGCGATCGCAGTCAGCGGCGGCGTGGATTCGATGACGCTCGCGCATGTGGCGCACCGCTTCTCGCGCGCCCGCGTCACGATGTATCACGCGGCCGGTCCCGCCGTGCCCGCTGCCGCAGGCGAACGTGTCCGCGCGCATGCGGAGTGTCATGGCTGGACGCTGCAGCTGCTCGACGCCGGCGAATACGCCGACGCACGCTACCGCGCCAATCCAGTCGATCGCTGCTATTACTGCAAGTCCAACCTGTACGCCCGCATCCGCGCGATGACGGCGGACCCGATCGCCTCGGGCACCAACCGCGACGACCTCGCCGATTTCCGGCCGGGGCTGCGCGCGGCGGCCGAAGCGGGCGTCGTTCATCCGTACGTCGACGCAGGCATCGACAAGCCCGCCGTCTACGCGCTCGCCGCAGCGCTCGGCCTCGACGACCTCGAGCGGCTGCCGGCACAGCCGTGTCTCGCGAGTCGGGTCGAGACCGGAATCGCCATTGCCGCGGCCGATCTCGCCTTCGTCGACGCGGTCGAGACAGAGCTCGCGCGCCGTTTGGGCGCCGAGACGGTCCTACGCTGTCGCGTCACGCACGCCGGCGTCGTGATCGAGCTCGGCGACCCGCACGATGTCGCGGCCGATGTCGCGCAGGAGGTCGGTCGGCGCGCGTGCAGCGCGCAAGGCCGCGCGTTCGTCGGCGTACGGCGCTATGCGCGGGGAGCCGCCTTTCTGCGACCTGCCGATGGCAACGGCGCACCCGGTGGCCGCTGACGTCGCGGCAACACGAAGGGACCGAACGGCGGCGGCGGCCCGGGGACAACGGGACGCCCCGGTCCGGCATGCGAGGAGAACGCGCGGGTGATCGAGTATCGGCTCGACTGGGAAAGGGTGAAGCGAACCGGCAACGCCGAGGCCGTGCTGTGCGAGCCCAAGACCTCGGCGCAGATCGGCGCGATCATCGTCCACGCGATGGAGCTTCGCCATCCGTTGCTCCTCACGCGGCTCTCCGGCCGCAAGCACGAACGCCTGCCCGACGCCGTCCGCGACGCCCTCGACTACGATCCAGCCTCACGCACGGCGATCCTCGGTGGACTCCCCGCGTCCCGGGCGACCGGACGTGTGGCCATCGTCGCCGGCGGCACGTCCGACATGCCCGTCGCCAGCGAAGCCGCGCGTACGCTCGCATTCCAGGGCGAAGCCGCAACGCTCGTCGTCGACGTCGGGGTCGCCGGATTGTGGCGGCTCATGGACCAGCTGGAGACGATCCGCCGGCATCGCGTGGTGATCGCCGTCGCAGGGATGGAGGGCGCGCTCTTCAGTGTGCTCGCCGGCCTCGTCGCCTGTCCGGTCATCGCGGTGCCAACCTCGGTCGGCTACGGCGTGGGCGCGGGCGGACAGACGGCGCTCAACGCCGCGCTGGCGAGTTGCGCCTCGGGCCTTGCGGTTGTCAACATCGACAACGGGTTCGGTGCGGCGCACGCCGCACTGCGGATGCTCGGCGACGCGGCCGTCGCGGGTGGTACGTCGGCCTAAAGGCGCACACCGCGCGGATCCGCGCCGAGGCTTCGGCGCAGCCGCCCGTACGGACCGGGTCGGCGATCGATGTCGGCCAGCTTTCGCACTGTCGGAGGGCTTGACACCTTGTCGGCGACGATCGGGGAATGCGCGCGCAACCCATTGTTTTGGAACGATGACCGCCGTCGGCATGAATCATGCATCGAACGAGCGGCAGGGGCGAAGGTCTCACGACATCGGCCGCAGAATTCCGCGATCGCCCGAACGAACATCTACCGAAAGGCAGCAGGCGATGGTCGACACTCCGATCCAGATGCAGGACTGCGAACACGAACTCGCCCGGATCCGCTCCGACCCCCGATACGGCATCGACGGGGCCGACGACGACCTGATGGAGCGCGAGCTGGCGCTGCTGATCGCGCAGGCGCAGGCACAGGAAATCGAATTCGCGCAACGACGGCGCAGCGTAAGGCGCCGGTAATCCCCGAATTGTCGATCGACGGCGTTCGGCGCCGTCGGGCCGCAAACCGCGTTTCACTCCTCTAGCGGTATTTTCGAACCCCGCCCCGGCGGGGTTTCTTTTTTGCCTGTTGCGCCCGCCGCGGCTGCAGGCGAACACCTTCGCATGGGGGCCCACGACCCCCGTTTGGCCGACCCCCGCGCGGCTCCCTGGCGCAGGGAATACACCATGCGGCCCCTTCGACCCCTGGAGTAAAATCGCCATTTGCCCGGCCCTCGGGCCGGGTCGCCCGAACCGGTCTTTCGACTTCCGGAAAGCGAACCGCCATGAACGACCGCGCCCCCCAGATCCCCCCGCTCGACGACTGGCAGAAGTCGGCGGCGAAGGCGGCCGGGTCGCCGGGCAAGCTCCTCTGGCACACGCCCGAGGGCATCGACGTCAAGGCGCTCTACACGGCAGCCGACGTCGCGGGATTGCCCCACACGAACACCCTGCCGGGCTTCGAGCCCTTCGTACGCGGTCCGCAGGCGACGATGTACACGGTCCGGCCGTGGACGATCCGGCAGTACGCCGGCTTCTCGACCGCCGAAGAATCCAATGCCTTCTACCGGCGCAACCTCGCCGCCGGGCAGCAGGGCGTGTCGGTCGCTTTCGACCTCGCCACCCATCGCGGCTACGACTCCGACCACCCGCGCGTGACGGGCGACGTCGGCAAGGCCGGCGTCGCGATCGATTCGGTCGAGGACATGAAGATCCTGTTCGGCGGCATTCCGCTGGACAAGGTCTCGGTGTCGATGACGATGAATGGCGCCGTACTGCCCGTGCTCGCCGGCTATGTGGTGGCCGCCGAGGAACAGGGGGTCGCGCAGGACCAGCTCTCGGGGACGATCCAGAACGACATCCTCAAGGAGTTCATGGTCCGCAACACCTACATCTACCCGCCCGAGCCGTCGATGCGGATCGTGGCCGACATCATCGACCACACGGCACGCCACATGCCGAAGTTCAACTCGATCTCGATCTCCGGCTACCACATCCAGGAGGCGGGGGCGACCCAGGCGCTGGAGCTCGCCTTCACGCTCGCCGACGGTCGCGAGTACGTGCGGGCCGCGCTGGCGCGCGGTCTCGACATCGACGCGTTCGCCGGGCGGCTGTCGTTCTTCTTCTGCCTGGGCATGAACTTCTACCTCGAGATCGCCAAGCTGCGCGCGGCCCGACTCCTGTGGTGGCGGATCATGAAGACGTTCGGCCCGAAGAAACCGAAATCGATGATGCTGCGCACGCACGTGCAGACCTCCGGCTGGTCGCTGACCGAGCAGGACCCGTACAACAACATCGTGCGCACGACGATCGAGGCGATGGCCGCGGTGTTCGGCGGCACGCAATCGCTGCACACCAATTCGTTCGACGAGGCGATCGCGCTGCCGACCGATTTCTCGGCGCGCATCGCGCGCAACACGCAGCTCATCATCCAGGAGGAGACGCACATCACCAGCGTCGTCGATCCCTGGGCCGGCTCCTACATGATGGAGAAGCTCACGCAGGACATGGCCGACAAGGCGTGGGCAATCATCGACGAGGCCGAGGCGATGGGCGGCATGACCAAGTGCCGTCCAGTCCGGCTGGGCGAAGCTGCGGATCGAGGCCTGCGCCGCAGAGAAGCAGGCGCGCATCGACCGCGGCGAGGACGTGATCGTCGGCGTCAACAAGTACTCGCTGACGGAAGAGGCGCCGCTGCCGATACGCGAAATCGACAACACCGCGGTGCGCGCCTCGCAGATCCGGCGGCTCACCGAAGTCAAGGCGAAACGCGACCGGAGGGCTGTCGACGCCGCGCTCGCCGCGATCACCGAAGCCGCGAACAGCGGCAACGGCAACCTGCTCGCGCTCTCGATCGATGCGATTCGGGCACGCGCCACCGTCGGCGAGGTCAGCGACGCCATGGAAAAGGTCTGGGGTCGGTACAAGGCGCAGGGACAGACCGTGTCGGGCGTCTACGGCGCGGCGTTCACGCAGGACGCCGGGTGGCAGGCGCTCAAGGCCGACATCGACGCCTTCGAGAGCGAGGAAGGCCGCCGCCCGCGGATCATGGTCGCGAAGGTCGGCCAGGACGGGCACGACCGCGGCGCGAAGGTGATCGCGACCGCCTTCGCCGACCTGGGCTTCGATGTCGACGTCGGCCCGCTGTTCCAGACTCCCGAGGAGGCCGCGCGCCAGGCAATCGAGAACGACGTCCACGCGATCGGGGTGTCGACGCTCGCCGCCGGGCACAAGACGCTGGTCCCGCAACTCGTGCAGGCGCTGCGGGCGCAGGGCGCCCCGGAGATTGTCGTTGTCGTCGGCGGCGTGATCCCGCAGCAGGATTACGAGTTTCTGCACAAGGCCGGCGTGGCCGCAGTGTTCGGCCCCGGCACGGTGATCGCCACGGCGGCGCGGAGCGTGCTGAAGGCGATCCGCGAGGCCCGCGCGAAGGCGAGCGCGGTCTAGCGTTTCGCCTGGCTGATCCAGGGGGCGCTGCCCCCGTCGATTTTCACGACACCGTCCCGAACGCGACCGACCGACACCCTCGACATGCCCGTCGCCGCGCGTACGCCCGCCGTGCCCGATCGCCTCGATCCGGCCGGACGCGCGCTCGTCGATGGAGTGCTCCGCGGGGAGCTTCGCGCCATCGCGAAGGCGATCACGCTGATCGAGTCCTCGCGCCGCGATCACCACGCCCGCGCCGACGCGCTCCTCGAGGCGCTGCTGCCGCGCACCGGCGGCAGCTATCGCATCGGCATCAGCGGTGCACCGGGCGCCGGGAAATCGACGTTCATCGAGGCGTTCGGCCTGCACCTGACCGATCGCGGGCATCGGGTTGCCGTGCTGGCCGTCGACCCGTCGAGCGCGATCTCGGGAGGCTCGATCCTCGGCGACAAGACGCGGATGGAACGCCTCGCGCGCGATCCCAAGGCGTTCATCCGGCCCAGCCCGTCCGGTGGCACGCTCGGCGGCGTCGCGCACAAGACACGTGAGGCGCTTGCGGTGTGCGAAGCCGCCGGCTACGACATCGTGATCGTCGAGACCGTCGGCGTCGGGCAGTCCGAGACCGCCGTCGCCGGAATGACCGATTTCTTCGTGCTGATCGCGCTGCCGAACGCCGGTGACGACCTGCAGGCGATCAAGCGCGGCATCGTCGAGCTTGTCGATCTCGTGCTCGTCAACAAGGAAGATCTCGACCCCAGAGCCGCGGAACTCGCGCGCACGCAGATCGCGAACGCGTTCTCGATGTTGCGCCCGCGCGATGCGTGGTGGACGCCGCCGGTGATGAAACTCTCCGCCTCGACCGGCGCCGGACTTGCCGCCTTCTGGGACAAGGCGGAGGAATTCCGCGCCACGGCAACCGCGAACGGCACGCTGGCGGGCCGGCGCAGGACGCAGGCGCTGGCCTGGATGACGGCGCTGGTCGAGCACGAGATCCGCGCCCGGTTCTACCAGCTGCCGGCGGTCAAGGAGGAGCTCGCCGCCTTGCGGCGGGCGGTGACCGATGGGACCATGACGCCGTCGTCCGCCGCAGCGCGGCTGCTCGCGGCGGCGAAGCCGCCCTGACGCGGCGGCACGATTCCGCGTTGCCGACGATCGCAACGCGCCGACCGCGACCGGAAAACGCTCCACGGGGAAGGACCAGAAGGCGATGCACGACATCATCAGGCAGCTGGACGAAAAGCGCGCCGCGGCCCGCCTCGGCGGGGGAGAGAAGCGCATCGAGGCCCAGCACGCGAAGGGCAAGCTCACCGCGCGCGAGCGCATCGAGATGCTGCTCGATCCGGACACGTTCGAGGAATGGGACATGTTCGTCGAGCACCGCTGCACCGACTTCGGCATGGGCGACCAGAAGGTCCCGGGCGACGGCGTCGTCACCGGCTACGGCACGATCAACGGTCGGCTCGTGTTCGTCTTCAGCCAGGACTTCACGGTCTTCGGCGGCGCGCTGTCGGAGGCGCACGCCGAGAAGATCTGCAAGATCATGGACCACGCGGTCAAGGTCGGGGCGCCGGTGATCGGCCTCAACGACTCGGGCGGTGCACGCATCCAGGAGGGCGTGGCCTCGCTCGCCGGCTACGCCGACGTGTTCCAGCGCAACGTGATCGCGTCGGGCGTGATCCCGCAGATTTCGGTGATCATGGGCCCGTGCGCGGGCGGCGCCGTGTATTCACCGGCAATGACGGACTTCATCGTCATGGTGAAGGACAGCTCGTACATGTTCGTCACCGGGCCGGAGGTGGTGAAGACGGTCACGCACGAGGAAGTCACCGCCGAGGAACTGGGCGGCGCCGTCAGCCATTCGACGAAGTCCGGGGTGGCCGACCGTGCGTTCGAGAACGACGTCGAGGCGCTGGCGATGGTGCGGCGGCTGATCAATTACCTGCCGCCGAACAACCGCGAGAAGCCGCCGGTGCGGCCGACGACCGACACCGCCGAGCCGGCTCGACTTCTCGCTCGACACGCTGGTGCCGAACAACCCGAACAAGGCCTACGACATGAAGGAGCTGATCCTCAAGGTCGTGGACGACACCGACTTCTTCGAGCTGCAACCCGATTACGCGAAGAACATCTTGATCGGCTTCGGTCGCATGGAAGGGTCCACCGTCGGGTTCGTCGCCAACCAGCCGCTGGTGCTCGCGGGCTGCCTCGATATCAAGAGCTCGATCAAGGCGGCGCGCTTCGTGCGCTTCTGCGACGCGTTCAACATCCCGATCATCACGTTCGTCGACGTGCCGGGCTTCATGCCGGGTACGGCCCAGGAGTACGGCGGGATCATCAAGCACGGGGCGAAGCTGCTCTACGCGTATGCCGAGGCGACGGTGCCGAAGGTGACGCTGATCACGCGCAAGGCATACGGCGGGGCCTACGACGTCATGAGCTCCAAGCACCTGCGCGGCGACGTGAATCTCGCGTGGCCATCGGCGGAAATCGCGGTGATGGGCCCCAAGGGGGCCGTCGAGATCATCTTCCGCAAGGATGCCGCCGATCCGAACGCGATCGCCGCCCGGACCGAGGAGTATCGGCAGAAGTTCGCGAACCCGTTCATCGTCGGCAGCCGCGGCTTCATCGACGACGTGATCATGCCGAACGAGACGCGCAAGCGGATCTGTCGCTCGCTCGCGATGCTGCACGGCAAGAAGCTCGAGAATCCCTGGCGCAAGCACGGGAACATACCTTTGTAGGAAAACGGGAGACGGGAAGCGGCATGGCGGCGTGCAGCGCCGCCGCTCCTTCCCACGCGCAGGGAGAGACGGGCGGAGCGTGGCAGCAGCCTCCACATCCGACCCGGGAAAAGCGAAAACCATGTTCAAGAAGATCCTGATCGCCAATCGCGGCGAGATCGCCTGCCGCGTCATCCGCACCGCCCGACGCATGGGCATCAAGACGGTCGCCGTCCATTCCGAAGCCGACCGCGATTCGCGACACGTGGAACTCGCCGACGAAGCGGTCGAGATCGGCCCGCCGCCGTCGCGCGAGAGCTACCTCAGGATGGATCGGATCTTGGAGGCGTGCCGCGACACCGGCGCCCAGGCCCTGCACCCGGGCTACGGCTTCCTGTCGGAGAACGCCGGCTTCTGCGAGCTGCTCGAGAAGAACGGCATCGTGTTCATCGGCCCGAAGACCCGATCGATCCGCGCCATGGGCGACAAGATCGCGTCGAAGAAGCTCGCCATCGGCGCCAACGTCAGCACGATCCCCGGCCACACCGACGTCATCGAAAGCGCCGACGACGCCGTGTCGATCGCGAAGGGCATCGGCTACCCGGTGATGATCAAGGCAAGCGCAGGGGGCGGCGGAAAGGGCCTGCGCGTGGCGTGGAACGACGCCGAAGCGCGCGACGGCTTCGGCAGCTGCCGCAACGAGGCGAAGGCGTCGTTCGGCGACGATCGCGTGTTCATCGAGAAGTACATCGTCGAGCCGCGCCACATCGAGATCCAGGTGCTCGGCGACGCCCACGGCAACACGGTCTACCTCTGGGAGCGCGAGTGCTCGATCCAGCGCCGGCACCAGAAGGTGATCGAGGAGGCGCCCTCGCCGTTCCTCGACGAACGCACGCGCCGGGCGATGGGCGAGCAGGCGGTCGCACTGGCCAGGGCGGTCGACTACCAGTCCGCGGGGACGGTCGAGTTCGTCGTCGGCAAGGACCGGAGCTTCTACTTTCTCGAAATGAACACGCGGCTGCAGGTCGAGCACCCGGTCACCGAGTTCATCACCGGCCTCGACTTGGTCGAGCAGATGATCCGCGTGGCCGCCGGCGAGCGGCTCGCGTTCGCACAGAAGGACGTGAAGCGCAACGGCTGGGCGATGGAGTGCCGCATCAATGCGGAAGATCCCTTCCGCAAGTTCCTGCCCTCGATCGGCCGCCTCGTGAAGTACATCCCGCCGCCCGAGGAGCCCGGGGCGGTGCGCGTCGACACGGGCGTCTACGAGGGCGGCGAGATCTCGATGTACTACGACTCGATGATCGCAAAGCTGATCACACACGGGGCCGACCGTGCGCAGGCGATCGCACGCATGCGCGACGCGCTCAACGCGTTCGTGATCCGCGGCGTGTCGACCAACATCCCTTTCCAGGCCGTACTGATGCAGCACCCTCGGTTCGTGAGCGGGAACTTCAACACCGGTCTCATTGCCGAGGAGTACCCGGACGGATTCAGTTCCGAGGACGTGCTGCACGACGATCCGGCGCTGCTGATCTGCGTGGCGGCGGCGATCCACCGCCGCTACATCGAACGCGCCGCCGGCATCAACGGCCAGATGCCCGGGGAGGGATATACCGTCGGCGACGACTGGAACGTGATCATGGGTGGCGCGCTGCACCCCGTCCATGTGACCAGCGTTCCCGGCGGACAGTGCGTGATCTACCGGGACCGCGAGTACGTCGTCCGGTCGGACTGGACGTTCGGCCATCCGATCTTCCGCGGCACGATCAACGGCCGCGACCTCTGCATGCAGGTCGAGCGTCGCAACATGCACTACCGGCTGTTCCACTGGGGCGCGCAGGTCGACGTGATGGTGCTGACCGCACGCGCGGCCGAGCTCTACGCGCTGATGCCGCAAAAGCCGCCGCCGGATCTGTCCCGGTTCCTGCTCTCGCCGATGCCCGGCCTTCTGTCCGAGCTGACCGTCGCCGCCGGACAGGAGGTCAAGGCCGGCGAGAAGGTCGCCGTGATCGAGGCGATGAAGATGGAGAACGTGCTGCGCGCGGACAGCGACGTGCGCGTGAAGGCGGTGCTCGCGAAACCGGGGGACAGTCTGGCCGTGGATCAGCCAATCGTCGAGTTCGAGTGATTGCGGCACCGCGAACCGCTTGCTGGCGGTGATTCCGACGTTGCCCTCGGCTCCCCGTCATGCATGCTGCGCCTCCGTGTTCGGGACCGTGACAGGATGGGTGGCTGCGGCAACGCTGCGCACCGGTATCTCATGCGCGGGGCATCTGCAACTTGACCGAGGTCAGTATTGCGCGGCGATGCCGGTAGTAGGCTTTAATCGATGTGCAGGCTGGTTTCGTCACCGGCCGACACCGAGGAGATGGCGGCAGCGGCCGCCGCTCCCTCGGGGCGATCGCGGGTTTCGCGAACGACGCGATGGTCGACCGCGAGCTGACGGAATGAGTGGCCACGGATCGAACAACGGAGGGATGTCATGGCACACGATTGGGCTGCAGACGTAAGGAAATACGCTCCAAATGCCGATGAACTGGCGATCAAGGGCATCGTCAAGCACTTGGGTATCGCGCTTCAGAGCAGGGACGCGTCGTTCGTATCCTGCACCGACAAGGCCGAACGGGACCGCGTGCGCGACGGCTTTCTGAAGAAGAAGCTCGCCTTGACCGAGAGCGATGCCGATCTGGACAAGGCCGTCGTCGCCGTGTGCGAGACGATGAAGGCAGACCGCGACAAGTCGCGTGTCGCTTTCTACTATCTGCTCGCCGAAAGATACGGGAAGCTCGATCTGTTCCGCTGAGGACGATCGCCTTTACTGCCCCTGCCATCTCGCAGAGGAGCTAGTTCTCGCCGGCGTCTGCGCGTGCGTCGGCGACTTCATTCAATAGGACCGCGGCGGCGGACCCGCGTACGGAGGGGGACCGTCGGTGACGACCCCGACCGCCACTCTCACGTTCTGACCCGGATCGTACGACATGCGAACGGTCGTGTCGCGACCGCCATAGCGGTACGTGACATCGTAGGCGCGGATCACGTCTTGCCACGAGTCGACCGTCCGGCAGCGTTGCACGACGCGCTGTTCAGGCTCGCTGTAGGCCGGTGGATTGTCGCGCGCGCTGGCGCTGTTGGCGACGTTGTTGCCGACCAGCGCGCCGACAATGGTGCCGGCAACCGTCGCGACGTCCTTGCCGCGACCGCCCCCCACCTGATGACCGATGACGCCGCCGGCCACGCCGCCGATGATCGTGCCTGCCGGCGACAAGGTGTTGTTGCCCGGCGGCGCCGGCTGCGGTGTCACGACGCTGACGGTCTCGTTCCAGCATTCCTGCTTGGGCTGATTGACCCGCTCGTAGATCGGGTTACGGGCCACGACGGGCGCGACGTCGGTGTAATCGGCCGCGAACGCGGCGCCGGTGGAACCCGCCAGGGTCGCGACGACCGCGACGCGCAGAAATCGTGCACGCATGATGACTACTCCCCGTTTGGTGACGGAACATTCCTGAACGCGACCCCACCCCCATGGGGGGACCGCGAAGACGCTCGATAGACCATGCCGCCCGGCGACGAGTTCCGCACGCGTTGCGTCAGCGGTTCCTGGTCCCCGTCCCCTGACTGCGGGTGCGTAGCCGAGCCCGAGCAGACTTTCCCCGTGAAAGGACGTCGGAAACGTCGCGACGGGCCGGACGCGATGGCTCCCGCACGGCTCGCTGCTTGACGGAACGCGTGCGCCTCCGGGAGCGTAAACTACCCACCTTTCCCCGAACAGCACGACCGCTGCCTGGCTATGAAGCTCGACGATCCGAAGGCCCTCCGATCGGCAACTCCGCCCAACTTGGCCCCGCAGTCCATCTCGGAGGAGGTCCTCCGCGAAAAATACGCCAAGGGAAACGAACAGACCGTCGAAGCGGTACGGCGTCGCGTCGCACGCGCTCTGGCCGCCGTCGAGGCCCCCGGGCAGCGCGAGAGCTGGGAGGAGGCGTTCTATCGCGCGCAGGAGAACGGCCTCATCCTCGGCGGACGGATCAATTCGGCCGCCGGCACCGATCTCAAGGCCACGCTTCTGAACTGCTTCGTCCAGCCCGTCGGCGACAGCATTTCGGGCGACGAGAACGGCGTCGGAATCTATGTCGCCCTCAACGAGGCCGCCGAGACGATGCGCCGTGGTGGCGGGGTGGGCTACGACTTCTCGCACATCCGCCCGCAGGGCGCGCACGTCAGGGGCACGAACAGCCGCGCCAGCGGACCGCTCTCCTACATGCGCGTTTTCGATCAGAGCTGCGCGACCGTGGAATCCGCGGGCTCGCGTCGTGGCGCCCAGATGGGCATCCTGCGCTGCGATCACCCGGATATCGAAGCGTTCATCCACGCGAAGGACGACGGCAGCTTCACCAACTTCAACCTCTCGGTGGCGGTGACCGACGCGTTCGTCGCGGCGGTGCGCGACAACGCGCAGTGGGACCTCGTGCACAAGGCACCGCCGGCGCCGGATCTTCTCGCCGCGGGCGCGCAGCAGCGCGACGACGACCTGTGGGTGTATCGCACCGTGCGCGCCCGCGCGCTGTGGGACCAGATCATGCTGTCGACGTACGACCACGCCGAGCCCGGCGTGGTGTTCGTCGACGCGATGAATCGCGACAACAACCTCTCCTACTGCGAGACGATCGAGGCCTGCAATCCGTGCGGCGAACAGCCGCTTCCCTCGTATGGCTGCTGTGACCTGGGCAGCATCGACCTCACGCGCTTCGTGCAGGATCCGTTCACGTCCGGAGCGCGGTTCGACTTCTACGGCTTCGGCGCGACGGTTGCCGTCGGCGTGCGCATGCTCGACAACGTCCTCGACGTCACCGCGTGGCCGCTGCCGCAGCAGCATCGGGAGGCGATGAGCAAGCGCCGGGTCGGGCTGGGCTTCACCGGCCTCGGGGATGCGCTCATCGAGCTGGGCCTGCGTTACGACAGTGCCGAGGGACGCGCGATCGCCGCCCGCATCGCCGAGGAGATGCGCGACGCCGCCTACCTGGCCTCGGTGGAGATCGCGAGGGAGAAGGGATCGTTTCCGCTCCTCGATGCCGACGATTACCTCGCCGCGCCGCGCTTCGCCTCCCGGTTGCCCGATTCGATCAAGGCCGCGATCCGCACCCACGGCATTCGCAACAGTCATCTGTTGTCGATCGCGCCGACGGGCACGATTTCGCTCGCCTTCGCCGATAACGCCTCGAACGGCATCGAACCGGCGTTCAGCTGGTTCTACCGGCGCAGGAAGCGCATGCCGGACGACACGATGAAGGAATACGTCGTCGAGGATCACGCCTACCGGCTGTACAAGCACCTGCACGGCATCGACGACGACGTCGAGATGCTTCCCTTCGATCCGGGAGCGTCGCGGCAGCCGGGAACGCTGTGGACCGATGCCGACGGCACGCACCGCGCGATGCTGACGCCTGCCTTCGTCAGCGCGCTGGAGATGAGCGCGCAGGATCACATGCTGATGAACGCGGCGGTGCAGCCGTTCATCGACACCGCGATCAGCAAGACCGTCAACGTGCCCGCGGACTATCCTTTCGACGCCTTCAAGGACCTCTACTTCGAGGCGTGGAAATCGGGTCTCAAGGGCATCGCCACCTATCGTCCCAACAGCGTGCTGGGAGCGGTGCTCGAGGTCGCGCCGGCCGCGGCGCCGTCAGCCGCGCCGCAGGATTTCGACACCGCCGACCCGGATCGGCGTATCCGGCTCGACCGTGCGCACCAGCCGCCACTGTCGAGCCTGCGCTGGCCGGGTCGCCCGGAGCTCGCCAACGGCAACCCTTGCTGGACGTACGTGGTGCGTCATCCGCTGGGCGATTTCGCCGTGTTCATCGGCCACATCGAGGATGGACAGTCCTATCCGTTCGAGGTGTGGATCAACGGGGCGGAGCAGCCGCGGGGCCTGGGCGCGATCGCCAAGACGCTGTCGATGGACATGCGCACCGACGACCGCGCCTGGCTGGACATGAAGCTCTCGAGCCTGCAGAAGGCGAGCGGCGACGACGGCTTCGAGATGGCGATGCCGCCGGACGGACGCAAGGTCCGCGTGCCGAGCCTCGTGTCGGGATTCGCGAAGCTGATTCGCTATCGCTGCAACGAGCTCGGGGCGTTCGCCGGCGAGGGCAACGGCAGGACCCCGGTCGTCGATGCGCTGATGGGGCCGAAGGAGCCGAAGACCGGCCCGGATGGCACGCTGAGCTGGACGGTCGACGTCGTGAACCACAGCACCGGCGACGACTTCGTGCTCTTCCTCAAGGAGCTGGTCATGCCCGACGGGCAGCGCCGGCCCTACTCGATGTGGCTGTCCGGCGAGTATCCGCGTGTGATGGATGGGCTGTGCAAGGCGCTCTCGCTCGACATGCGAGTGTACGACCCGGCGTGGATCGGCATGAAGCTGCGCAAGCTCCTCAATTACGGCGAACCGAACGGCTCGTTCATGGCGCGCACGCCCGGTTCGGACAAGGCGCAGACCTACCCTTCCACGATCGCCTATCTCGCGCAACTGATGATCCACCGCTATGCGATGCTCGGCATCCTGACGGAGCAGGGATATCCGGTGGAGCATGCCGGCATCCTCGCGGTGCCGGCCGCCGAGCAGGCGCACGGCGGCGAGCTCAAGACGCTTCCCGGGAAGAAGTGCCCCGAGTGCGGCAACAAGGCGATGATCCGCAAGGACGGATGCGACTTTTGCACCGACTGCGGTTATACGGGCGCCTGCGGCTGAGGTCGCCCGTGTCCGCCGGGCCCTGCCCCGTCCGCGCGAACTCCGACCGGATGCGCAGAGCCGCGGCAGCCTGCAGAGTCTGATCACGCCGCCCGAACGGAAACGCTCATGAGCGACCTGCAACCGCGCCGTGGCGACGCCCTGCTCGTCGTGGACGTGCAGAACGACTTCGTCACCGGCTCGCTCAGCGTACCCGGCGCGGCCGAGGTCATCGCTCCGCTCAACCGTGCCGTGGCCTCGTTCGAGGCGCGCGGACTGCCGGTCTTTGCGACGCGCGACTGGCATCCCCCCGATCACTGCTCGTTTGCAGCACAGGGCGGGCCGTGGCCCGAGCACTGCGTCGCGGGAACCGCCGGCGCGGATTACGCGCCCGGCCTGACGCTGGGATCGGATGCGATTGCGGTCTGCAAGGCGACGCGCCCCGAGGTCGACGCCTATTCGGCGCTTGCGGGCACGTCGCTTGCGCAGGAATTGCGTGCACGCGGTGTCCACCGATTGTTCATCGGCGGTCTGGCCACCGACTATTGCGTGCTCAACACGGTCCGCGATGCGACTGCCGAAGGCTTCGCGGCGGTGGTGCTGTCCGACGCCGTGCGCGCGGTCAACGTCCGTCCCGGGGACGGCGACCGTGCGGAAATCGAGATGCGACGCCTCGGCGCGAGGTTCGCGACCGTCGACGAGATCGTCGACCGGCCGCGTTGAGCGGCCGATCAAGATGTCCTTCGGCGTACGGGACTACGCGGGCCCGTGCGCCGCGATGACTTCCGGCGGCGCCTGCACCAGCTCGATCAGCACGCCTTCGCCGCCGATCGGGAACTGGTCGTTGCCCTTCGGGTGGATGAAGCAGATGTCGTAGCCGGCGCCGCCGCGGCGGATGCCGCCCGGCGCGAAGCGCACGCCCTGGGCGGTCAGCCATTCCATTGCCTTCGGCAGGTCGTCCACCCACAGGCCGACGTGGTTCAACGGCGTCTCGTGGACGGCCGGCTTCTTCGCCGGGTCGACCGGCTGCATCAGGTCGACCTCGACCTTGTGCGCACCCGCACCGAGCGCGAGGATGTCCTCGTCGACGTTCTCGCGCTCGCTCCGGTAGTTGCCGGTCACCGGCACGCCGAGCGTGTCCACCCACAGCTTCGCGAGTCGGCGCCTGTCGAGCCCGCCGATGGCGATCTGCTGCAGGCCGAGAATGCGGAACGGTCGGTTGCTCATCGCTCGATACTCCTCGCCACAATTCCTCAATGGCCGCCGGCGCACGGGCCGCTCCGAGCGGGGCATTGCGCCACCCGCCCCGCCCAACCCGAACGACACGCACGAGCCTTCGACAAAGCCGCGAAAATCGTGCAGCATGGCCGTGCAGGCATTCTACGTGCGAGGCGTTACGCAGTGCGTAATGGGGGAGCCGCCATGGCGAAACGGGCAACGTATCTCGGTCGGGTACTGGCCGCCGCACTGGCCATCGGGTTCCTCCCGCCCGCCGCGGCGGCCGACATCGGGCAGATCAAGGTCGCGAAAGGTCTGGTGACGATCGAGCGCGGCGACCAGTCGATCTTCGGCGCCGTCGGCACGCGCGTGCAACCCGCCGATGTCGTCAAGACGGGAGCGGATGGATCGGTGGGCATCACGATGAGCGACAATTCGCTGCTCTCGGCCGGACCGAACAGCATCTTGTCGCTGGATCGCTACGAGTTCGATGCGACGACCCAGCAAGGGCGGTTCGACGCGACGCTGCGCGACGGCTCGCTGGCCGTGGTTTCCGGTCGGATCGCCAAGCAGTCGCCGGAGGCGATGAAGGTCCGTACGCCATTCGCCACCCTCGGCGTGCGGGGGACCGAGTTCGCGGTGAGTACCCATGCGCCGGTGGTGGCAACGCATTGAACGCGGCGTCGCCGCCGCAGCGTTGGCGGCAGGCCTGGCGGCGTGCGCGACCCAGTCGGGGACGGTCGTTCTGCTTCCGGAAAAGGACGGCCGCGGCACCGCGGTGAACGTCGTCCAGGGCGACAAGGAGCTCGTGCTCGACCAGCCCTACGCGGCAGCGACACTGACGTCCGCCGGCCCGCGTCCCTTTGCGTCGAACCCCGAGGACGTCGAGAAACGTTTCGGCGCGGCACTCGCCGCCCGACCGGAGCGCCCCACGACGTTTACGCTGTACTTCGTCGAGCAGACCGACGAATTCACCGACGAGTCGAAGCGTCTGTTCGACACCGTGATCGCCGCCATCACCCGCTACCCGGTGCCGGACATCGTCGTCATCGGGCACACGGATCGCGTCGGCAGCGACACCGTCAACGACGCGCTTGCCCGTCAGCGCGCCGAGACCGCGCGCAACGCGCTGATTCGCAGCGGCGTCGCGCCGGAGAACATCGTGGCGGTCGGGCGCGGCAAGCGCGAGCCGGCCGTGCCGACGGCGGATGGTGTGGCCGAGCCACGCAATCGGCGGGTCGAAATCGTCGTGCGCTGACGCCCGGATGCGTCGGTCGCCGCACGGACACCCGGGTCGTTCCTCTCAGGGCCTTCCGGCGTTCGATGATGGCCCGTCACGCAGCCCGTTCCACCGCAGCACGAGCACCGTAACGTCGTCGACCTGCTCCGCCCCGGCGGCAAACGACGCCACATCGGCACGCAAGGCGTCGACGACTTCGCGTGCGGAATGGTCGCCCGCACCCGGACTGGGCAGAACGGCTTCCAGGCGCTGGCTGCCGTAGAGAAGGCCCGCCGGATTCACCGCTTCGGTCACTCCGTCGGTGACAAGGCAGAGCAACTCGCCGGGTCGCAGCTGCAGTTGCGCTTCCGCGTAGACGAAATCGTCGACCGCGCATAAGGGCGGGCCTCCGCCGTCGGTGATCCGGTGTACGGCGTGGTCCGCGGCATGTACGCGCCATGGATTCTCGTGGCCCGCATTGCAGTACGCGAGATCGCCCGTGTCGAGGTCGAGAATGCCCGCGAACACGGTGACGAACAGCATTTCCGGGTTGTCGCGCGAGACTTCGACGTTGGCGGCGGACATGAGTGCGCCCATGTCGGGAACCGGCGTCCGCAGCGTCGTGCTCTTGTACAACGCCTTGCTGACCGCCATGAAGATGCTCGCCGGCAGGCCCTTGCCCGCGACATCCCCGATCAGGAAGAACAGGCGGCGCTCGTCGAGGCGGAAGAAGTCATAGAGATCGCCGCCGACCTCGCGCGCCGGCACCATCGCCGCGGCGAGATCGATCCGTTGGTCGGCCCCCAGCACTTCGACGCGCGGCAGCATCGCCGTCTGGATGCGTCGCGCGGCGTCGAGCTCGCCGGCGATGCGCGCGTTGCGCTCGCGCTGGCGCTGCACCACGCTTTCGAGCGACTTTCTCTGGCGAATCGCCTCGGCCAGGGTGAGCATGAGCATGACGCCGAAGAGGAGGCCCAGGCAGACCGCCGGCGTCGCGGCGTCGAACAACAGCCGCTGCGACCGAAACGCCGCACTGGCCGAGAGCAGCAGCGACGCGAGACACCCGAGTGCCAGGAGGGCGGCATTGCGCGGTCGGGAGATCGGCGTTGCCCATACGAGCAGCGCCGCGAGCAGCGCGAACGCCGCGGCCTCGATCGCGGGTGCCCACGTCGGGCGCCTCAGCCATGTCTGGTCGTAGAGGTTCTCCAGCAACTGGGCATGGATCTCGCTGCCCGGCATGCGTTCGCCCACCGGCGTGTAGTGGTATTCGCCCAGGCCGAGGCCGGTGACCCCGATCAGAACCAGCTTGCGTGCAAGTCGCTCGGGATCGACCCGACCCTCGAGGACGTCGACGGCGGAAACGAAGCGGCCGGCATTGCGGTGCGAGAAATACACGCGCGCCGCACCGTCCGCCTCGGTGGCCACGAACGCCTTGTCGATCGCGATGCCCAGCACCGACCCGCCGGACACGAAAACGCGCAGTGAGGACACCCCTGCCGCGACGCGGAACATCTCGATCGTGAGACTGGCGATCAGCGTGCCGTCGATCCGGGCGAGGAGCGGGATGCGGCGGATGACGCCGCCCGCGGGATCGGCCGAGATGAGGCCCCACCCGGACGCGGCGCGTGCGAGTTCGTCGATGCTGGTCAACGCGCCCGCAAATCGCTCCACTGCCGGTTCGACCGCCTCTCCCGCACGCTCGGACCGGGTCACGTCGCGGACCGTGACGGGTGCCGCGCGCAGCGGCATCCCGGTCGGCTCAGGCATGCCGGCAACGGCCAGCACCACGGGCGCCGCGGCGAGCGCGCGCGCCAGCAACGCGTCGTTGGACGGCAGACCGGCGAGTTCCCGCGCCACCGCCGGCGGCGTGGCTCCGCCGCGCGCCAGCAGGCGTTCCGGCGACAGCGGATCGGGCTCGGGCATCAGGATGTCCACGCCGATCGCCGCAGGTCCATGCCGGTTGACGGCCGCGACGAGATCAGCCAGCCGCGCTCGCGGCCAGGGCCAGCGACCGAGCGCGGCGAGGCTTCGCGCGTCGATCTCGACCACGACCGCCGGCATCGACGCGACGCTGCGCGGCCAGACCGTCTGGTACCCGTCGAACCAGGCCGCCTGGAGCCGCGTGTTCCAGTGCGGCACGAACCCGATCAACGCCGTCAGCGCAACAAGAACGGCCGCGCCGGCGACACGGATGCGCCCCGCGCGCGACGCGGGGATCTCCCGCACTTCGGGAACGGTCACAACTCGATTTCCATCCCGTCGTAGGCGGAGGAGACCCGCATCGGCCGACCGGTCCGGGTGATTTCCTCCAGACGTCGCGTGTCGGCGAGCACTCGCGAGATCGCGGCATCGTCGGACGCCGGCTCGTGATGGAAAAGGCAAAGGTGACGAACGCCCGCTTGCTGGCACAACTCGACACCGACGACGTTGCTCGAGTGTCCCCAATCCGCTTTCACGGACACGGCCTCGGCGAGCGAATACATCGCGTCGAAGATCACGACGTCGGCGTCGCGGAAGAACCGTACGAAATCCGTGATCTGGGCAACGTTGCCCGGCGTGTGCTCGGAATCGGTCGAATACACGGCCGTGCGGCCGTTGGCCTCGAAACGGTAGCCGTACGAGTCCCCGGTGTGTCGTTGGCGCATCGCGCTCACCGTCATGCCTGCAACCTCGTGGCGGACGCCGGGTTCCAGATGAACGAATTCGATGTCCGCCCGCATCACTGCAAAATCGACCGGAAACGACGGCGGGTCCATCTGGCGCCGCAGCGCGAATTCGAGCCCGGAGTGCGCGCCATAGATGCGAAGACGATTGCCGGGAATGTAGGCCGGCATGAAAAACGGCAGCCCCATGATGTGGTCCCAGTGCATGTGGGACATGAAGATGTGATAGGTCTGCGGCGACGCAGCGCCGTGACGACCGATCACCGCCTCGCCGAACGGACGGACGCCACTGCCGAGGTCGCACAGCACGTAGTCCGGGCCGCCCGTCTCGATCTGGACGCAGGACGTGTTTCCGCCGTAGGTTCCGGCAACGGCGAAATCGAGCCCCTCGACGTAGCGATCGATCTCGGCTTCCGACTGCAACCCGAGGGCCTGCGCCCCCTTCAGCGCCGCGACGAGCTTGGCACGCACGGCGGGCGCGTCCAGTGCCACGGGAAGCGAGCCGCGCGTACCCCAGAATCGGATTCGTTTCATGTTGTCGGATTCCCCTGTGCGGCGTCGAAGGCCGCGAGCGCCGGCGCGGAGAACGCCGCGACGGCAGCCCGGGCGGATGGAAACACCTCGAGCACACTGTCGAAGCGGCTGATCGCGAAGATTTCCGCGACGATCGGCTGGAGCGCCGTGACGGCGATGCGCGCACCGCGCGCGCGCATGCGCTTCGCCGCGATCATCAGCACCCGCAGTCCGACGCTGCTGATGTATGCGACGTGCGCGAAATCGAGGATCAGCCCGGTGTTGTCAGCACGGGCCGAATCCAGCAGCGGGGCCAGTGCCTGCTCGAACGGTCCGGCCGCCTCGTGGTCGATACGCCCCGCGGGAGCGGCGACGACGATATCGGCAAAATGCCGGCTGGAGAATTCCACGGTGAATCCCTCCCGTCGTGTCCGCCGATTCGGGGATAGCGCCGGCGCGATCACCAGGCGTCGCGACGGCCCGGAACAGCCGAGCCTCCACGAATCGCCCGCAGGGCGAAGCCTAACCTACACTCGGGGATTCTGTCTTTTCCAACCTGCGCGGACAGGGATGGGCCCGCGCCGTCCGGTGGCGGCGGCTCGCACGGCCTCCCGCAGTGCACACTCCTTGGGCGGACGCGAAACCGCGACGCGATGCAGCAGGAACGAACGCGCCGCGGCGGCGGCCGTTGGGGACCCGTTCAGGGCGATGCGGACGGCCAGGCGCCGGGACGCCTGCCGGGCAATCCGGTCAGTGCCTCGGGCGGGCGGGGGCGATCGGGCCGCGCCCCTCGATATGGCGGAACGTGATCCGTCCCTTGCTCAGATCGTACGGAGAAAGCTCCAGCGAAACCTTGTCCCCGGCAATGATACGAATATGGTGCTTGCGCATCTTGCCCGCGCTGTACGCGACGAGATTGTGGCCATTGTCGAGCGTGACGCGAAAGCGGGAATCAGGCAGTACTTCGACCACCACGCCATTCATTTCGAGAACTGCTTCTTTGGCCATGGCCATGTCTCCAAGAGGGAATCGGAAAGAAAAAGCCCGGCATCCGCCGGGCTTGTCGAGCAGGGCTGAGGGCATGGCCGCTACGCCACGCCTGCCCGGGCATTCAGTCCGCCGAGCGAATGTTCGCCGCCTGCTGCCCCTTTGGGCCGGTGGTGACGTCGAAGCTGACCCGCTGACCTTCCTTCAGGGTCTTGAAGCCCTGCTCCTGGATCGCGGTGAAATGGGCGAAGAGATCATTGCCGCCCGCTTCGGGAGTGATGAAGCCGAAGCCCTTGGAATCGTTGAACCACTTTACGGTGCCGGTTGCCATGTCTTGAATATCCTGAAAAGAGTAAAAAGGGGCATTGCCCCTACAGTGGGGCGAAGCTCAAGACGGCGGGGTGATGAACGGAGAAGTACCGCAGGACTGCGGATACCGGACCAGACAACAACGGCACTACTTGAAAATCGCTGCCTCACACTATGCACTATATCGTCAGCACTTGCAATCGAAATGATTGGCGATGGTGCGAGCAACCGCGCTGGCCAAGCTTCGCCAGCGCGTCGTCGTGACTGCCACCGATCAAGCACACTTGCACAGCCGCATTCACCGACACCACAGCACCCGAAGGCGATCGAAGTATCTCGGCTATACGCTGGCGAGCAACGAGGCGCACGCCTTGGCTACCGCCGACACTTGTTCAGGCGAGCTCGATCCCGCCAGTGTCGCCCAGCCGCCCTTTTCGACGAAGTCGCCCTGCGCCCACGAATCGACCTTCTTGAGCGCGTCCAGATTGGCCGCGACGTCAGGAGCGCGCTGGAATCGGTCGACGCAGACCGGTGCAAGCGCCACCACGACAGCGGCCTTCGCCCGTTGCGTTGCGTCCGTCTCCGCCCTGCCGCCGGTGACCCATCCGCCCCACGAGAATCCGATGATTGCCGCCGCAATTGCGCCACCTGCGACGCCCCAAAGGACAGGTTTCGTTTCGACTGGAATCTTCATGGCAGCACCTTTCAATGAACGGAAGAAAATGAGGGCCGGCATCATGCCCGGCGAGTCGCCGGGCACGACAGGTCGTGGCTACGCCGAGATTGTCGGCTGGTAGTCCTTGTGCAGTTCCTCGAATGCCTTGACCTGCAACTCTGCCTGATCCTTGGTGATGCCGTAGGTTTCCTGGATTCTTCCAGCCAACACGTCGCGCTTGCCGGCAATCGTGTCGAGATTGTCATCCGTAAGCTTGCCCCACTTTTGTTTGACATGCCCCTTGAACTGCTTCCAATTGCCTTCGATGACGTCCCAATTCATGGTGCATTCCTTTGCGTGTGAACGCGTCGGCGAAATTGCCAACGGACGTAAGTGTTTGCGGTCCGGGGCTTTGCTCCGGGGTCCAGCGTATGCAGCGATTCAATGACTTTGCGCGCGATCGCGGGATGATCGTTTGGGGCGTCATGGAATCTTCGACGGGAGCGAAGAGGCTAGCCCAGGCTGCGGCAATGGTCGGTACGGTGGCACACATAGGTGACTGCTGCTTTCCGGCAAGACGGCGTTGGTTATTGCCCGGGGGGCCAGCGACCGGTCTATGTGCTACACCGAACCAAGGGGCTGCTCGATGGTCTAGACTGTGGTGATGGCAGCCGATAGACAGGGCCGCATAAGCAGCGCGGGGAAAGCGTCGTCCTTGCCCGCGAAGGGCCGTTCGCCCATAGCGGCACCTGCAACCCACAGCCCCCATCAGAATCAGCTGCTCAATGCCCTGCCGGCCAGCGACTACGAGCGGATCGCCTCCCACCTGGAACTGATCCCGATGAGGCTCGGTGACGTTCTCTACGAGTCCGGGGCGAAGTTGCGGTACGTCTATTTTCCCACCACGTCCATCGTTTCGCTGCTGTACGTCATGGAGGATGGCGCGTCCGCCGAAATCGCCATCGTCGGGAACGAAGGCATCCTCGGCATATCGCTGTTCATGGGGGGTGACACCACACCCAGCCGCGCGGTGGTGCAAAGCGCGGGACACGGCTACCGGCTCAAGGCCGAGCTGCTCAAGGATGAGTTCGGGCGTTTCGGTCCGACGATGCATCTGCTCCTGCGCTACACGCAAGCGCTGATCACCCAGATGGCGCAGACCGCGGTCTGCAATCGCCACCACTCCGTCGATCAGCAACTGTGCCGGTGGCTGTTGCTGAGCCTGGATCGTCTGGCATCGAACGAACTCGTCATGACGCAGGAATTGATCGCCAACATGCTGGGCGTGCGCCGCGAAGGTGTCACCGAAGCCGCGGGGAAACTGCAGGACGCGGGGTTGATCCGCTATCGCCGGGGCAAGATAACGGTTCTCGATCGCCTTGGCGTGGAGGCGCGGTCCTGCGAGTGCTACCAGGTGGTCAAGACGGAGTTCGATCGCCTCCTGCCCTACTTCGTCAAGTAGCGCGTCTGGCGCCGTCGCACGCCCGTCTACGCCCGCCGTTCCGGCGACTCAGCCTGGCCGTGGTTTGGCGTTCGTTCGTGGCCCATTGGCGCGTGACGGGGTGCTCTCGCTGTGGAGCCCACCGGCAGTCTCCGCCGCGCTCCGCGCCCCGTTGAGTTGTTCGCAGCGGATACGGGCGAACGTCTTGGAAATGTCGGTGTACATGCTCGGGATGTAACAGAAGGTCGGGTCGAGGATCGATTTCACGGGGCCTCCGCGGGCCATTTCGAGGACGTGTCGCGCGCCGAACGCAAGCTTGAACGGCCGATCACCATTACGCGGCTGCCCAACCGCCAGCTTCTCGGAGTAGTCTCATTGAGAACCGTCCTTGAGCCGTCGCGAAAGCGGACCGTAATCTCATAGATCCTCGCCGTTACGGCTTCCGTGGCGATTGCGTCGCTGGATGCAACCGCGGAAACACCTTCCGCGACCTTGACGCCGACAGTGCCCTGTCCGCCGATGTCGCCGGAAAGCTCGATCTTCCGTATGGATTCGACGACACCGCACTCCGGACACCGCACCCCGATCCGACGCTTGTTCACAGTGGGCCCTACCGCGGGCTCCGCCTGCAGATGCTTGGCTTGCGCGCCGTCGGGCCCGCTCGGTGCCGCTTCACGACTGGAAGGCTCGCTGTCATCCGGAATATTGGCGTAGGAGGCCGGAATCGAGCGGCCGATCGCGACCATGCCTGCGGCCGCCAGCAGACCGATGGAGATGCCGGCAATCCACATCGGTACGCGTGCCGGACTTTCGAAGTGCGTCCGCATTCTGATGCCCCTTCGGCGTGTGCCGCCGCGATCGATGCTGGCGCCGAGCCGGGCACGCAATCCATTGCGCACTGCGCGGGATGTCGCCAGAACCCGGGAATAGCGGACCAAGCATGCCCCCGCGCCGCAGCAGTGTCGGTGCGGTCCCGCACAGAGGCGGCGGGACGAGGGTCGACCCTACGACCCAGCGCAATGAGGGTCGGGTCAGGCGGGGCGAAGCGGGCCATGGCACGGCCGGTGTCGATCGGCACAGTTCCGTCGACGCCCCAACGCAGGATCGTGGCGAGGCGGTCGATCGTTGCAGGGTCGCAAGGGCCGGCCGACGGTTCTCATCGGGACCAGGTCTGGTGCCGTCGATGAGCGGGCACTCGAGCGCAGGGCACCGAAAAACGCAACGGCACGGATGGATCCGTGCCGTTGATTACGGGAGCAATGCCTCAGTGTGTGGAGCGGGCTAAGCCCTGCGTCTCTTCGCCGTCTTCTTCGCCGTCTTTTTCGCGGGCTTCTTCGCCGGACCCTTGGCGGCCTTGGTCACCGCGGCGCCGACCTTCCGGGCCGCCGTCCTGGCCTTGGCAACGCCCTTCTTCATCGCCGACTTGGCGGCGGTGGTCTTGCGTCCCGCGGCCTTCTTTGCAGTGCCGGTCTTGCGCTTCGCCGCGGGCTTCTTCGGGGTCATGGCGCGCTCGACCTTTCCGGCGGCCTTTTTCGCGCCTGCCGCCGCTGCCTTCACCTTGCGCTTGACCACACGTTTCGCCTTGCCGAAGGCCTTCTTGGCATCCGCTTCAACGGCCTTGGCCTTGCTCTTCACGGTGCGTTTCGCCTTGCCGAGACTCTTTTCGGCATCCGCTTCGGCGGCCTTCGCCTTGCGCTTCACGCTTGCCTTGGCAGCCCGGGCTTTCCTACCCACGATGGTCCGCGCCTTTCCCGCTTCGCGTTTGACGTCTGTGGCCGCGCCTTCCGCCTTCTTCACCAGCGAGGCGCCCACTTCCTGCGCCTTGTCCCTGGCCGCTTCCATGGCGTCACCGATCTTGGTCAGCAAGCTTTTTTCATCGCCCATCATCAACTCTCCTGTCCGGTAATTAACCACACCGCGATCCGAGCGGAGCCTTGGGCCGCCGCCGGCCGCCACTCGCCTGGCGCCTGTTTGTGCGAGTCAAAGGCAAGAATACCAAGGAATGCCCGTGCCGGTCTCGGTCACGGCGCTTCGTCGCGACCGCACGTGCGTGAACGCGCGTACTCACGGAGCAGATGGGGAACCCGGTCCCCGCGCGAGTGCCGCCCTCCGCCGAGCGAGGAGTCTACGGCCCGCAGGAACCGAAGTGGACATCGAAAGCGGGGAGCTGATGCGAACGAGTCGCTTCAGCGACGAATTGAAGCGGGCATTTCGGGGCGATCAGCGGTTCGTGAATCGACGATCGCATATCGTTGCCTGCATCCCCGCCGATGCAGATGATTGTTCCGAAGCGCGTGATGTAGGCGTACGGCACGCTTCCTCGAAACGAAGGATGAAGGCCCGGCCCACGACGGGAAGTCCTGCCGCGGTCGTCGACAGCCATTTGCGCGAAGATCCGGGACACACAGCCGCGTTGTGTGCGATAGCGAACAGATGATGTTCGGCGTCGTCGATATTCTTGCCATGTAGCCGCTTGCGACGGTTGGTTCGATATCCGTTCCGGTGCGTCGGAGTTGATGCCCGCGAAGCGGCGCCGGTGAACAAAGGAGCAAGCCATGAGTCTTGGCACCATTCTGCTGATTGTCCTCATCCTGATACTCGTTGGAGTCCTTCCCACGTGGCCGCATGCACGCAGCTGGGGTTACGCTCCCAGTGGAATCGTCGGCACGATACTGATCATCGTGCTCGTCCTGTTCCTGCTGGGGCGTCTGTAGTCCCGCGCGGTGAGGGCGAAGCAGGAAGGTACGGGCGAATACGTCGACGACACGGTCATCACCACCAAGGTCAAGGCGGCGATCCTCAATGAACCGACGCTGAAGTCCGCCAGAATCAACGTCGAGACGTTCAAGGGCGTGGTTCAGCTGAGCGGATTTGTGAGCTCGCAGGCCGCGGAAAACAAGGCAGTTGAGGTTACCCGCACCGTCGCCGGCGTGAAGTCGGTCAAGCACGACATGCGTTTGAAGTAGACTGATATCAAGTCAAAGGAAAATGCCCCCGTCGCGCTCAATGGCGCGGGAGTCGGGCCGTCGAGGCGTTGGTCTTCAAGCCGTGAATATTTCATTCTTGCCGTTACTGGTCTTCGATAGAGCCTGCAGATAAAATAACTCCAATGAATCGCCGTATTCCGTGCGCGATAGCGCGGGTGATCTGCAACCGCAGGCGTTTTGCCTACCAAGCCTGCAATACCGTTCTTGACGATAGGGACCACCTCTCCTTGTGAAGACGCCCTGGAGGCATCAAATTGTGACGGACGCCGTTTATCGGGCACTGACCCGCCGGCTTGCGAGTGCAGGGCAAAGCTGTGCACCGTGGTTGTTCGCGCGGGAGATGTTTAGACAGCCGGCCGCCGTCGGGGCGATCTGGCCCAGCTCACGCCGGCTCGCGAGGAGCTTGGCATCACGCGTGCCCCGCCATGGCGACGGGCTGGTGGTGGAACTGGGCGGCGGCACCGGCGCGGTGACGCATGCGCTTCTGCAACGGGGAATCGCTCCCGCGCGCCTCACGGTGATCGAATGCTCGCCGGTATTCGTACGGTACCTTCGAGCGCGGTTTCCGGGGATCACCATTCTGCAAGGGGATGCTGCCGAACTGGGCGAGCTGCTGCCCCGCGGCAGCTGTATCGACGCCATTGTCTCCAGCCTGCCGTTGCGTTCATTGCCGGCGCGGGAAGCAGCAGCCATCGTGGCCCAGTGGAGTGCGCTGGTTAGGGACGGCAGCATCGTGGTGCAGTTCACCTACGACTTGCGCAGCACCGAGCACCTGTCGCTGCCGGGCTTTCTGCAGCACGCGAGCGACATCGTCTGGGCCAATCTCCCGCCGGCCCGCGTACTGGCGTTGCAGCACCGCAGCGCTGGACGGCTCCTTGGAGGGTTGGCGAGTCAAGCATGAGTGGACTCGCATGCCATCGATCGAACCAAGGCGATGGCAGCGACGACATTCGACGCTCGGACGAGTCAGCCCAATGGAGTTCGAACGTGCCCATACGGGCCTAGCGTAGTGCCCTGAGAACCGGGGGAATTCCACGCGTCGGGGTCGGGTCTGGAACGCGACCAGAACCGAACAAGCCAAGACTCTTCGGCGCATGGACCGTTACCGAATCGTTCCGGCGGCGGCACTGGTGGCCAAGGCGGTCGAGCCGGAAAGCCGCTGTCGCAGCGTGCGATCTATGGTATCGCGTTCTTGTCGATGTACGCGATGTCAGAAAGCCTGTCCGGCGCGATGGAACTTGCGGCCGCTTGGCTCGGTGAATAGCCTGCCACGGCATCCCATCGATTGGGCAATGGCGCCTCCTTGTAGGGCAGATTTCCTTCCCAGTGGCAGATGAAGGAGTGGCAGCGGTAACGGTGGACGGGATAGACCGCACTTATGACGCGGTCGACGAGACGGCGTCGCACTCTAAGGACGCCGGTCTTGCATCGGGGACAAGCGGGGCGATCGCGCTGGGTCTCCGGCGAAATCGGCAGCTCGCGATCGGACGCGGACAATCGCGGAAGCGGTTCTAGCGGGGCAAGATTCATGACGGTACTGACTCCTTTTCGAAACGACGAATCGGCTCCAGTACGATGCTGCATCGTCTCGACGCCCGCCGTTGATGATAAACAGCATGATCGGAACGATCGCGACGGTCTGTACGGCATCGCACAGAACACCGCGAGCCCCTTAGGCGAAGTTGTGCCTGGATTCGCGACTGCGCCCCAGCCCATCTTTGGACGCCAACGGCGGTTTCCCAAGACGGTCCGGCCCGCGGCCAGGCCAGCGCCAATGCCGTGACCCGGCATACTCGGGCCCGTGTGACGGACGATCCTGAAGTAACTGCGACGCCATGACCTTATCGATCACCGGAACGCGCTCCGAACTGGGCGGCATCCTCGCGCGGCAGCGTGCGGCGAGCGCAACCGAAAAGCATCCACATCAACGTTGCCGGGCAGCAGGCGAACACACTGCTGCACGACGGCCACGCCTGGAAAGACTTCGCCCGCACGGCGCTGGCCGGAACGCGCCGCGCGCTGCACTCGGCCCGAACGGACGGCGCGCCGATGCTCGTCCAGGCGAGTTTCGCCTTCGTGCACGCCGTCGAGCGACGGGGTCGGCCTGGAGGAGCCGCTGCGCTCGGCGGTCGATGCCATCCTCGAGTGCGAAGCGCTGGTCCTGTCGGGCCCGGTGCCCGCCTGCGTCGTGCGCCTCGGCTATCTGTACGGCCCGCAGAGCGCTGATCTGCGCGCTTATCGCAGCGCCTTTCGTCTCGGCCGGCCGTACTGGTCCGGTCCGCCCGAGGCGCTGCAGTACCACCTCCATCAGTTCGATGCCGTCTCCGCCTTGCTCGCCGCGGCCAAGCCACGAAACGCGGGCAAGATCTTCTACGCTACCGACGGTCGCGCGGTTTCGTTCACGCAACTGATGGACGCGTTCGCGCATCGGGTCGGCCGGCCAAGCCCCGCTGCATCTGCCGCTGTTTGCGAAGCCCCTCGCGAAGGTGGTCATCCGCGAGGAACACATGCAGCAAACGGCACTCGCGATGCCGCCTCGTGCGCCGACGCCGCGGGTGCCGGGATGGAAGCCGAAGTTTCCGGACTTCCGGGAGGGTCTCGATCAGGTCATCGAGGCCTGGAGTCACTGAGCCGGCAAGCGTCTCGGCGGCGCTACTTCCTCTTCCCCGCCTTCTTCAGGCCCTTTTCGCGGCCGGCTTCCGGGCGGGTTTCTTCGCGGCCTTCTTCGCCGTCCTTCTTGCCGCCGGCTTGCGGGTCGTCTTCTTGGCCGGGCTCTTCACGGTCTTTTTTGGCGCCGGCTTGTGGGTTGTCTTCCCGGCGGTCTTCTTCGCCGTCTTTTTCGGCGCCGGCTGCGGGTTCGAAACCTGCTTCACGGCGCGTTTCGCTGCCCTCTGCACCGAAGCGACCGCGCCCCGCACCGAGCGCTTGACCGCCTTGACGGCATCGTTCGCCGCTTTCCTGACCTTCTTCTCGACGGGCCCCTGTGCAGCCTCTTTCTCGGCTTTCGATTTGTGGCGCATGTCAGCGGCGTGGGCCCGCTTGTAGGTTTGGATGTCCTTGAACTGGCCGCTCTCATCACGGACGGCATAGAGCTTGGTGCCGGATCGGCTTCTCATGGTGGTGCGACGTGTGGCCATGGTTCCTCCTGTGTGGGATACGGGAAGTCGGCGCAAGATCGCGCCTGACATCCATCATTAGTCTAGCGCGCGTTCGGTCACCTCGGTCTGGTCACGCCACCGTTCCGAACAGGGTCCCGACGCCTGCCGTCAGCCCCATGGCAAGTGCGCCCCAGAACGTGACGCGCATTGCGCCCATCGTCACGCCTGCGCCGCCCACGCGCGCGGCCAACCCGCCCAGGATCGCGAGGAACACCAGCGAAGTCCCGGAGACGACGGGGATCAGGCTCGACACAGAGACCATGGCAACCGCCAACAGCGGCATGGCTGCGCCGACGGCGAAGCTGGCCGCTGATGTGAACGCAGCCTGAATCGGCCGCGCACTGAGCGTCTCGGAGATGCCGAGTTCGTCGCGGGCATGCGCGCCCAGCGCGTCATGGGCCATGAGCTGCTCGGCAACCTGCTTCGCGAGCGCGGGATCGAGGCCGCGGCCGACGTAGATCGCCGTCAGTTCCCGGCGCTCGCCTTGGTCGTCTGCTTCGAGTTCCGCGCGTTCCAGGTTGAGCGCGGCCTGCTTCGGAATCCGCCTGTGAGCGGACCGACACGTACTCACCGGCAGCCATCGACATGGCTCCCGCGACCAGGCCGGCGATCCCCGCGACCATCACGTTGCTGTGAGTCGCATCCGCGGCTGCGACACCGAGCACCAGGCTCGCGGTCGAAACGATGCCGTCGTTGGCACCCAATACCGCCGCGCGCAACCAGCCGATGCGGTCCGTGCGGTGCCATTCTCGTGGCGTACTGTCATGCTCCGGCGGGTGTTCGATGCGGAAATCCGTGGACCGTCGAACGGGCCGCGTCAGGCCAATTCAGGGCGGGCGGAATCTTCACGAACCCGGCGCCGCGTGCCGTGCACGCCGGCGTTGCCAATGCTGTCGTCCGGGTGGAGCAAACGGTCATACTCCCGTTTGACGACCGCATAGCACTCGCATACTGTGCTTCCAGATGGGCGCGATCGAGCACGGCGATGTCGGCCACGGCCACAATGGAGCAGCCCCGCCTCTTGCAGCTTCCCGACCGCCTCCGTGACGCCGTCGCGGCGCACGCCCAGCATGTCGGCGATCAGTTCCTGCGTCATCGTCAGCTCGTTCGCAGGCAACCGATCCACGCATGACAGGATCCAGCGGCACAGTCGCTGTTCCAGCGAATGGTGCCGGTTGCACGCCGCGATCTGCCCGGTTTGCGCGATCAGCGCCAGGGTGTAGCGCAGCAGCAAATGCGGCAGCGGGCCGTCGTGCTCGAACTCGCTGTTCAGCAGATCCGCCCGCAACCGATATGCGTAGCCGGCGCTCAGCACGACCGCCCGGCTCGGCGTACTTTCGCCACCCAGGAACGATGCAACGCCGATGACGCCTTCGCTGCCCGTGACCGCGAACTCCTGTCGACGCCCCGCTCACCGTCACATAGACCCGCGAAACGATGCCTGCGGTGAGGAAATAGACGTACTTTTCGCCGGTCGCCGGCGCCGTGAAGGGTCCAACCCCGCGGCAGAGGAACCGGTTCCAGATGGGGCAGCAGACGCTCATAAGCATCCCGCGGCAGCGCGGCAAGAAGATGGTTCTGCCTGGGCGTGTGCCGTGGAGTAACGGCACACTTTCCCTGGCCGGACTCGAAGCATCTCTCCGGATACGACCGGAACGACTGAGGTCCGAACACTGGGCTCCCCCCGAAACAACTACCACCCTGCCCTTTGCCACGATGACCCGCAGTTGCAGTGTGCCCCGCCTATCGGTCGTGTCCGTTGATCTGGCTCAAAGCCTCCGGCTTGCCGACAAATGGAGCGTCCACGGGAAGAAAAGCGCCAATTCGAGCGCGCAGCTTCCTCGTAGACGAGTCCAGAAATGCGCTGACGTGCTCGCCGATTCGTTGCGGTATCACCCGTAGACCGCGACCAGGGGGATCGGGCCTCTGTGCGACAGCGAACAGACTTGTTTGGCAAACCCATCTAATAGTGAGCCTGTATTGGGCGAATGTGACGTTGCAAGAACGATCTAATGGGATTGCCGAGCTACGCGTTGAGGGCGTCCCGAGGGAGCAACCCGTGGCATTGCGCCACGCCGCAACCAATCTTTCAGCGCGGCGCGCCGGCCGCTTACCGGCACACGTTGTCAGGAGCAAGTCATGAGCATGAACAAAGACCAAGTCAAAGGCCGAGTCAAAGAAGCGGAAGGCAAGATCAAGGAAGTCGCCGGCAAGCTGGTGGGCAACGAGACCCTGGAAGCAAAGGGCAAGATTCAAAAGACCCTCGGCAAGGCACAAGCGAAGTTCGGTGACGTCAAGCAAGACATGAAAGACGCAAAGAAGGACGCCTGACTTCGGCGCCTCGTTCTCGTCGACAAAGGCGTCAATCGCCGGCCATCATCACGCTGCGTAGTGTCCATGTGATGCGCTCTTTAGCGAGCGCATGGACGCGGGCAACGCGATCGCAGCGCTGCGGATCCTGGGGCACCCCGATCGTCGCCGTGTTCGTTCCGATCCTGTCACTGAACCGCTGCCAGTCCTGCGCCAGGCGCCCGCCCGTGATTCGTCCGAAACAAATCCAGATCGATCGGTCCGCCGGCTGTCCATGGCCGGGCCCGCCATCCAATAGAGGAGCAAGTCATGACAAATGCGGCAATTGATATCGACCAGGTACTGAAGAGCTTGGCGAGTCAGTCGATCAAGCAAGGCAGCAACGTGCGTGTTGCGGTACGGGACCTGACGCTCAAGGCACTGCAACAACGTGAGCTCACGCTGGAACAGATCGGGAAGGTACTGCGCAGTATCACCGAAGGTGCGACACTCGGCGTGGCCAAGCGCGAGATGAAGGTCGAGAAGGCCCTTTCCGACACGGTCGCCGGCATGGACGACGCGCTGCTCAAGGCCGTCCACGCGAGCAACGTTGCCCTTCACAGGCTGACGGGCAAGGGATACGACTACGAAGACTCCAACCTGAAGCAGGCCCTCGACGAACTGGAAAAGCTCGAGGACGAATTCCTTCAGAGCATTGCGAAGGCGACGGACAGTGCCAGCGAGAAGATCAAGGCGCCGTGGGGCCGGGTGCTGGAGAAGACGAAGCTGTCCGGCACCGCCACCGGCACTCAGGTGGCGTCGACCATTCGCGACTACGCCAAGCGCGCGCAGGCCGCGATGCGTCAGCAGCGCGAGACGGGCTTCAAAACCGCGCATCTCTTCACGCAGAACTTCGCCACCCTGGCAAGCGGGATCTTGATTGGCATGTCCGAAGGGTTGGGGGCCAAGCGCGGTGTGTCGAAGAGAACGGCGAAAAAAGCGACGGGCCGCAAGATCGCGAAGACGACCAAGCGTGCGACCGCCAAGTCCGCCACGGGCGCGACAGCAAGGACCGCGAAACGCCCCAAGACCGTGAAGCGCGCCAAGACAACCGCGGCACGTAGATCCAAATAGGCTGTCGAGGATCGCGACAAACCGTCCGGGTGGCGACGGCTGCCCGGAGGGACTCCCCTGCTTGTTTCTCGAGCGGATGGCGCTGGCCAACGCGCCGGACTGCAGGCGAAAGGGGCAACACCCCGAGCGCGTGCGTGCGTCGGGCGCCGCGCCGGTCGGCGCCAACATGCTCCAGTTTCCGTTTCGGCTGTCGGCCGGGTGCCCGGCCTTCAAGGCGTACAGCGTGCACCTACAGCATGCACGATTTGTGGATGCCATGGCGCGCTGTCCGCGGGTTTGGGGTCTTCCTATCGAAGGAGAGAACGTGAACGCGATGAAGATGCTGGGAATCATACTGATCGTTGGCGGCATCCTGGGGTTGGTGTACGGCGGCTTCACCTACACGAAGGAGACTCATGAGACCAAGATCGGACCGCTCGTGTTATCGGTAACGGACAAGGAGACGGTGAACGTGCCGATCTGGGCTGGCGTGGGTGCAATCGTGATCGGCGGATTGCTCCTGGTCTTTGGAAGCAGGAAGAGCTAGCCACTGCATCGCCCCGCCGAGCATCGCTGGGCCCGCGAATTACAGAGGTCGCCGTCAACTTGTCTTGTTCGGCCAGACGGACAGGAGATTCGACGCCACCGAGCGTCAGCGGATCAGGTGATCACGGGTCGACGCGACCGGGCCGACGGGGGCTTGGGTGGGTGGCATCGCCTTCGGGCAATCCTTTTCCCCCGGGTGCAGGTGACTGCGTGCGCCGGCGTGCGCGCGGCCCGCGCATGACGACCGCAAGCACGAGACAGCCCGGCGTCGCGCGTGATCGGCTGAGCTCGACCCAGAGCACGGCGGGTAGGCCGAAGAAGTATTCGACCGGCGAGTTGAGGCCGATCGCGCAATGCCCTCCCGACACGGCCTACCGCGAACGAAAGGGAAGAACCTTTCTTATCACATCGACGCCAACCGTCGAGTGTTCTTGCTGTTGCTTGCGCAGGTTGCGGCGAACTCTGGCAAATGTCTTGCGTAAGTCAGTTTCCACACTTTTGGTGTAGCGGAACGAAGGATCGAGGATAGACTTCATCTGGCCTCCACGCGGATGCGGTGAAACGCGTCATCATTCCACGAGGTACGTTCATGCGTGGTGCAAGAAGCGTTCCCACTCCGACGAAATTGCGAAGCTTCATCCACTTACTGGGGACGCCTTCTGTCCAAAGGCTCGGTAATGTAAGAAGGATCGACACATGTACTTGAGCGCCACAAGGCCCACGTGGTCTGGACGCGTCCCTGTCATTCGGCCAACAAGCTAGTCTGCCTGCTGCATTGAGTTTGGGAAGTCCTTCAGACCGGAGAGCGCGCCCACACTGAAGACCGGTCTAGGTCCGGTCTGTCCGTTCGGCCGGCGGGCGATAGAGAAACTCCCGGCTCAGCGGATAGCCGGTCCCGACGCCACCCTTGCTGACCGTCACCTGAAACAGGTTGAGTTCCAAGGTCTTCGACCGGAAAACCTCTGCACACGACCACAAGTACGCGCGCCACTTGCGACGGAAGGTCTCGTCGAGGCGGTCCGGATCCAGGGCGTGAATCGCATCCCAGTTCCGGTCGAATCGTTCCCCCCAGCAATCGAGCGTCAGTGCGTAATGGCGGCGCAGGTTCTCGACGTCGAGCACCTCAAGACCGCAGCGCTCCATCCAGTCAACCGCCTGCGCCAGGCTCGGAATCCATCCGCCGGGAAAAATGTACTTGCGGATGAAGAGTTCGGTGTCACGAGCGCCGACGTGGCCGATGAAGTGAATCACGCCCAGCCCCCCGGGCTTGAGCGCGTCTGCGTGCGCCCGGATCACCTCAGGCAGCTGATCCCGGCCGGCGTGCTCCAGCGTGCCGATCGACAGCAGCTTGTCGTACTGGCCCGGCATCTCCCGGAAGTCGCATTCGACGAGTCGGATCTTGTCCGCAAGTCCGCGCCGCGCCAACTCGGCGCGCAGTTCCGTCACCTGCTCCGTCGTCGTGTTGATGCCGGTACCGAGTGCCCTGTAGTTCTCCCAGGCGTGAAACAGCAGTCCACCCCAGCCACAGCCGACGTCGAGGAAGGTCTCGCCCGCCTTGAGCTGCACTTTGCGGCAGACGTGATCCATCTTGTTCTTCTGCGCCTGCTCGAGCGTAGTCGTTCCCTCCGGCCAGTAGGCACAGGTGTACATCATGCCAACCGTATCGAGCCAGTAGCGGTAGAACGCCTCGCCCAAGCCGTAGTGATAACGCGCGTTCGCCTTCGCCTGGCCGGTCGAACGGTTGGAGAACCGCCACTCGTGCCAGCGATTACGCCACCTCACCAGCGGGTTCGGCACCCGGTCGTAGCCACTGTCAAATCCGGCGCGAAAGGCAAGCGCAATCTCGCCGCCGATGTCGACACCACCCGCGAAGTACGACTCCAGCAAGCCGACATAGCCGAATGCGATGGTGCGACGCTCTGCGCCACGGGTCCTGAACGTCACGGTAAACGCGGGACTCGCGTCCCCGTTCTCAATTACGGTGCCATCTGCGAGCACGACACGGAATGGAACCTCAGTGCCCGCAGCGACCGCGGCGAGCTTGCGCGCGAGCGCGCTGCGTGGACGGTCCTTGGTGTCCGCTGCGGCGCCATGCGAAAGGGAGGCCTCTTGTTTGTTCATACGCGCGGATGCTCTGTCGTCAGGTCACTACGGCTCGCTCAATGTGCGCCATTCTGAACTATCGCGCGCGATCGACCGCTAGGGGCCGCAATCGATCACGTACGCAATAGCCACCTTGCTTTGTCCAAGAATTCGTTTCCGTGAACCCTAGCCGCTCGTTACCGCTCGCTTGGCCAGGAGCAGATCTCATCAAATTCGCTCGTTCGCTCGCACCTGTCGCGCGAACAAACCCCCGCTTTCGCGGAAATGCCCCCACTCTTTCCGGCTCTCGGTTCCCCGCCCGGATTTTGATGGTACGTGCAATGGTCATTTCCCTAGGAACAGAATGAGGCTGACGCCGGCCACGCCGTGGCTTTGTGCGCTTCCGCACAGACCGCCGAGGCGATTCGGACAAGACTTCACCCGCTGTCGTATCGGCGCTATCCGGCCTGGATTCTTAGCGGCAGGGTTTCCTGCGGCTCCACATCGACGGATTGGACGATGAATAAGGTATCGCGTTCCGACAAGAGTCGGGTGGACAAATGACAGCTCCAAGGCCGGGCGTTTCGGCAGCCGGCGTCTCCGACGATGCGCAGATTGCGAGCGACCGGGTCGCCGAGAACGGCAAGCGATTCGCGGTATGCGGGGCTGAGGGGCTTGGCGATGGACCAGGCAGGCCTGCCTTGCGGCGGGCCGAAGTCCCTCGGGCAATTCCGGGCGACAAGCAGCGCCCAGAACGCCTGACAAATGCGATGCAGAGGGGTGTGGGCTTGGAGCGTAAACGCGCCGACGGAATCGTTCACGGCGCACAATCCCTTGCTTGCCCTGAGCTGTATAAGATCGTTCCGGAACTTGAGAATCTGGCAGGCGCGCGGGTCGAAACGCATGCGCGTCACGCAAGTCTGGTCGGCTGCCTGCGGGCGCATGCTGCGGAACGTCCCGGCGACGCCGCGTTCGTGGGCCTGGTCGACGACCCGTCACGGCAGACGACGATGACCTACGGAGAGCTCGACGATCGTGCGCGCGCGATCGCCGCCTGCCTCCAGGACATGCGCCTTGTTGGCGAGCGCGTCGTGCTTGCGTACCCCCCCGGCCTCGAATTCATTGCGGCGTTCTTCGGCGTTCTCTACGCCGGCTGCGTCGCCGTTCCTGTCTACCCGCCGCGCCGCCGCACCGTCGACCGCTTCGACGCAATTGCCAACGACGCCGGCGCGCGCCTCGCGCTCAGCACCGCGTCCTCGATCGCCCAGTTCAAAGCGATGACCGGTCGCGTCGCTGCGATCCGGTGGCTCGCCACCGACGAGCTCGCGGGCGCCGGCGCCGACCACTGGATCGAACACGACCCGCCGCGTGATTCGCTCGCGATGATCCAGTACACCTCCGGCTCCACCAGCGAGCCCAAAGGCGTCTTGCTGAGCCACGCCAACCTTGTCGCAAACACCCGTGCCATCAGCAAATCCTTCGAGGTCCACAGCAGCAGCGTTGGGGTATTCTGGCTCCCCACCTACCACGACATGGGACTCATCGGTGGCGTCCTCGCGCCCGTGTTCTCCGGCATTACCAACATCATCATGGCGCCGGCGCGATTCCTCAAGAATCCCTTTCTCTGGCTCGACGCCATCAGCAAGTCCCGCGCAACGATCTCCGGCGGCCCCAACTTCGCCTACGACCTCTGCGTGCGCAAGATCGACGTGGAACAGCGCGCCACGCTCGACCTTTCCTCCTGGTCCCTCGCGTTCACCGGGGCCGAGACGGTCCAGCCTGAAACGCTCGCGCGCTTCACCGAGGCCTTCGCGCCGTGCGGGTTCAGAGCCGAGTCCTTCTATCCGTGCTACGGCCTGGCGGAGGCGACGCTCATGGTCACCGGGCCCAGGGTCGGGACCGGTGCCGCGGTGCGCGCGTTCCGCAACGACGCCCTCGCGCAGAACCGCGTCGAGCCGCTGCCCGACAACGCCCCGAACGCGCGCAGACTCGTCGGATGCGGCGCGCCGGTCAAATCGCACGCCTTCGTGATCGTCGACGCAGAGACGCTCGCGCCTCTCGCGCCGGACCGGATTGGCGAGATCTGGGTCGCCGGCGAATCCGTCGGCCAGGGCTACTGGCGCGACCTGGAAAGGACCGCAGCGACGTTTCATGCACGCCGAAGCGACACCGGCGAAGGCCCGTTTCTGCGTACCGGCGACCTGGGCTTCGTCCACGACAGCCAGCTCTATATCACCGGTCGGGTCGACGACCTCATCATCGTCCGCGGCCTCAACCACCACCCGCAGGACATCGAAGCCACCGCGCGCGCATGCCACCCCCTGCTTGAAGCGGGTCTCGGGGCTGCATTCGCGGTCGACGTGGATGGCGCGCAGCGCCTCGTCCTCGTGCACGAGGTCGAGCGCGACGGCAACCACGACCTGACCCCGGTCCTGGACGCCGTCCATGCCGCGGTCCTGGACGAGCACGGCCTCGCGCTCGACGACGTCATGCTGATCCGTTGCGGCACGATCGCCAAGACATCCAGCGGCAAGGTCCAGCGCCACGCCAGCCGCGCCGCATTCATAGCCGATCAGCTCAAACCTCTCGCCCAGCGCCAAAGGCATCCCATGCCAACGTTTCCCGGACCCCCCGCGCAGTCCGCCGCGCTCGCCGCCGTCTGTCAACATGCGCTCGCGATGTCGGGTACCGTTCTCGCGGACGTCACACCCGAAACATCGATCGAAGCCCTCGACCTGGATTCGCTTCAGCGCGTCGAGCTTGTCGCCGCACTCGACAAGAGTTTCGGCCGGCACCTGCCCGACACCGTGTACAGCCAGGCCAGAACCCTCGGTGACCTTGCGAGCGCTGTTCAGAAGCACTTGATCGACCACCCGCAAACCGACGCGCGCGCATGCGAAATCCCCGCGGAGAACTACGACGTCGCACTGTTTCCCGAATACCTCGAACTCAAGCGCCACGAGCGCATGGTGGTGGCCGTCGCGGAGAGGAACCCCTACTTCCATGTCGACCACGGCGCCGACTCACCGACGTCGGGCGACCGTGGCCATGCCCACGTCGATGGCAATGCGCTGACGAACTTCTGCGCCTACGACTATGTCAGCATGGCCCACGACCCGATCGTCTGCGCCGCGACAAAGGAGGCAATCGATCGATACGGCACCGGCGCGGGCGCGAGCCGCCTGGTCTCCGGCGAAAAGCAGATCCATCGTGAACTCGAGAGCGCGCTCGCCGGGTTTCTCGGCAGGCCTGCGTCGATCGTCTTCGTCTCCGGGCACGCGACCAACGTCACCACGATCGGGCACCTGCTGGGTCCGGGCGACCTCATCGTTCACGACATCCTTGCCCACAATTCCATTCTCCAGGGCGCGCGGCTTTCCGGCGCCACCAGCCGCGGGTTTGCCCACAACGATTGGCGCGCGCTCGACACGCTCCTTTCGGGCATCCGCCATGACTTCCGGCGCGTCCTCATCGCCATCGAAGCCGTCTACAGCATGGACGGCGACTACCCCGACCTCGCGCGCTTCGTCGACGTCAAGACGAAACACCGGGCCATGCTGCTCGTCGACGAGGCGCACTCGCTGGGAACCATGGGCAGCACTGGCCGCGGCATCGGCGAACACGCCGGTATCGACCGCGCAGGCGTCGAACTGTGGATGGGCACGCTTTCCAAGTCGCTCGCGAGCTGCGGCGGATACATCGCGGGTTCCGCCGAGCTCATCGAATATCTCAAATACACCGCACCTGGCTTCGTCTACAGCGTCGGCATTTCGCCGCCCAATGCGGCCACCGCGCTCGCCGCCCTGACGCTCCTGCAGCGTGAGCCGCAGCGCGTCACCCGGCTCCATGCGCTGTCGCGCCTCTTCCTCGAACTCGCGCGCGAACGAGGGCTCAACACCGGCCGCGCCGGCGGCACCCCGGTCGTTCCCGTCATCATCGGCAACTCCGTCAAATGCCTCCGGCTTTCCCGTGCCCTCTTTCGGCGCGGCATCCACGTCCAGCCGATCATCAACCCTGCCATTCCCGAGCACGCCACACGACTGCGGCTGTTCATCACCACAAACCACACCGAATTGCAGGTGAGAAGCACCGTCGACGCGGTCGTTGAAGAGCTCGCGAGACTGTAGCGCGACGAGCGCGTACCGCATCGAAGCGCCACCCCATGCCGAACTCCGAACACGCCATCGTGGTCGAAAAGCTTTGCAAGCGCTATGGAGCCCTTCTCGCAGTCAACGACGTTTCGTTCACGGTCGAAAGGGGTGAAGTCTTCGCTTTCCTGGGGCCCAACGGCGCGGGCAAGAGCGTCACGGCCGAGGTCATCGAGACCATCCGTGCGCCGACGTCGGGCAGGGTCACCGTGCTCGACCTTGACGTCGGTAAGCGCAAGGCCGAGATCGTCCGCCGGATCGGCGTGCTTCCCCAGAACTTCAGCTCGTTCGACCGAATCACCGTTCGCGAAAGCCTGCGGTACTTCGCTCGAGTATTCGGGAGCAAGGTCGACATCGACGTCCTGATGGATCTCACCAATCTGAGCGACAAAGCCGACGCCCAGTTCAATACCCTCTCCGGTGGCCTCAAGCAGCGACTCGGGATTGCCGCAGCGCTGGTCAACGATCCGGAAATCGTCTTTCTCGACGAACCCACGACCGGACTCGACCCGCATGCCCGGCGCCAGGTATGGGCTGTGATCAAAGGACTCAAGAGCCGCGGGAAGACGGTCTTCCTCACGACCCACTACATGGAAGAAGTCGAGTTCCTGGCCGACACTGTCGCGATCATCGCGAGGGGCAAGATCGTCGCCATCGATTCGCCAGCGCGCCTCATCCAGAAACACCCCGAACAAGCTCGGCTCACACTCGAGTCGATCGACGCGGTGGCGCTTGGCCTGATACAGAAGCTGGGCTTCATCCCTACGCAAACCGACGACGGAGATATCTGTGTCCCCATTGGGGACGCGGAGGATGTGCGCGTCATTCTCGACGAAATCCAACGGGCCGGCCTAGTTCTCGCGGGGCTCGACCTGCGAAAGGCGAGCTTAGAAGAGGTGTTTCTCGAGCTTACCGGGGCGCCACACGATGGCCGTGCACGAGGAGGCACCGGATGACCCCGCGAATCATCGCCGCCAATCTTGGCGTGCGGCTGCGGAGTTTCTATCGCCAGCGATCGGCGATGTTTTTCACGTTCGCCTTCCCGGTAATCCTTGTGCTCGTCTTTGGCACGATCTTCACGAAGCCGGAACACCTCAACTTCGATCTTCCCGTGCAGGACTTGAGTGGCACCGAGTCGTCGGCGAAGCTGCTGGAAGCCCTCGCCGCGGATCAGACGTTCAGGATCGCGCAGGTGCCCACCGACGTCGATGCCACGCAATATGCCAAGGTGCAAAAGCAGAGCCTCGTGCTCGTGATCCCCAAGAACGTCGACACGCCGCAGAATCAGCGCCTGGACCAGCACGGCGTCGCCAACGCCGTGTCGCTGACGTATGTCTACGACCCAAGCTCGACATCGGTGACCACCAAGATCCAACTGCTCGAAATGATGGTTGCGGCGGTGAACCAGAATATCACTGGCATCCCACCCCATTTCAAGCTGGTCCCGTCCTCGATTCTGCCGGAACGCTACCGATTCATCGAATTCTTCGTCCCCGGCATCATCGCAATGGCGATCATGACTTCGTGCTTGTCGAACGCCCTCAACATGAATGCCGAGCTTCGGCAGAAGGGCATCCTCCGCAAGCTTTCGACGACGCCGATCACGCGCGCCGATTGGCTGGTCTCGAGCATCCTGTACCAACTCATACTCTCTGCCATTTCCACCGCAGCAATCCTCCTCGTCAGCTACGCCGTTTTCGACGTCCGGCTGCACATCAACGCCTGGCTCCCGTTCATCGTCGTTGTCGAGGTCATCGCCTTCGCCGGCATTGGCATGCTGCTAACCCCCTTCGCGAAGGAGGCCGAAAGCGCGTCAGCCGTCGCCAACGCTTTCCTGTTTCCGATGATGTTTCTTTCCGGCACGTTCTTTCCGGTGGAAATGATGCCGGCCTTCCTGCAGGCGTTCGCCAAGCTGCTCCCGCTCTATTACGTGAACGAAGCGCTGCGTGCGGCGATGATTTTCGTCGACCACGCGGGGACGTTGCAGAACACGGGCGTGACCGCCGCATTCGCCGCGGTCGTATTCGCCGCCGGGACGTTCAAGACGCGTTGGGACGAAGGGACGTGACTACCGCAAAGCGAATCCTCTTCATTTGCGGATCGATGAATCAGACCACGCAAATGCACCAGATCTCGCGGCATCTGACCGAGTACCGGCAGGCGTTCACGCCGTATTACTGCCACGGCGCTCATGAACTCATGCGGCGCATGAAGCTGCTGGAGTTCACGATCATCGGCGACAAGCTCGCGCAGCGCTGCCAGAGGTATCTTCGGGAACAGAATTTTGCCATCGACCACGGGGGGCGCCACGGCCCGTACGACCTGGTGCTCACCTGTTCGGATGTCTTCGTCCAGAAAAACATTCGCGGTAGCAGGATCGTTTTGGTCCAGGAGGGCATCACCGATCCGGAAGACCGCAATTTCCGCCTCGTGCAGCGACACCGCTGGCTCCCGCTCTGGATCGCGGGAACCGCCGCGACGGGCCTTTCGGACGTCTACCGCGCGTTCTGCGTCGCCAGCGCGGGGTACCGCGACTTCTTCATCCGCAAGGGCGCGAAGGCGGACAAGATCGTGGTCACCGGTATCCCCAACTTCGACGACTGCCAACGCTATTGCGACAACACCTTCCCTCACCGCAACTTCGTGCTGGTCTGCACGTCCCCGCTGCGGGAGATCTTCCGTGGCGAAGACCGGAAGTCGTTCATCCTCGATGCCGTCAGGATCGCCAGCGGACGGCCGCTGATCTTCAAGTTTCATCCCAATGAAGACCTCGCACGAGCGGAGAAGGAGGTGAATCGGTATGCCCCGGGCGCCCTGGTCTTCAAGACCGGGAGCGCGGAGGAGATGATCGCCAACTGCGACGTGCTGATCACCCGATACTCGTCGACCGTGTTTGTCGGACTGGCGCTCGGCAAGGAAACGTATTCGGACTACCCGATGGACGAGTTGCGAAAGTTGGCGCCCCTGCAGAACCACTCCGCCGCGCTCAATATCGCGAATGTATGCAGGCGTGTGCTCGAAGATCAGGCGCTGCAGTGACCGACGCGTGCGTGGGGAGCATCCTGTGAGCCCCGAAATCACAGTCCGAGCCACGACGTCGTGGTGGGACCGGCGGCGTTTTCAGCGCCTCCCGTGGGCGATCTACGCGGGCGATCGGAACTGGGTCCCGCCCATCCTCTCGCAGGAGCGACTGCTGCTGGGCTGGGGGCGACACCCGTTTTTCGCCAATGCCGAGATGGTCACGCTGTTTGCCCAGCGGCGCGGCAAGGTCGCCGGGCGCGTCGCGGTATTCATCAACAACGTTCATAACCGCAAATATGAGGAAAAGCGGGGATTTTTCGGATTCTTCGAATGCGTCGACGATGTCGCGGTGGCGCGAAGGCTTTTCGAGGCCGGGCGTGCGTGGCTCGCCCAGCGCGGCATGACGGCGTGGCGCGGGCCGGTGAATCCGTCGCTCAACTATACCTGCGGCCTGCTCATCGACGGCTTCGACAGCCCGCCGGTGTTTCTGATGACCTACAACCCGCCGTATTATGCCGGGCTGATCGAGGCCTGCGGATTCGCCAAATCGCAAGACCTCTACGCGTACGAGATGGATGTCGCACTGCTCGCGAAGTTGGTTGATCGCTACAAGCCCGCGGTGATGTCTTCGCTCGAGGGCGATGATATTTCGGTGCGGCAATTGGACACATCGCGATTGGACGAGGAAATCAGGACGTATCTCGAAATCTACAACCGCGCGCTCGAGGGCACCTGGGGCTTCACTCCGCTGCAAGAGGGAGAGGTGAAGCAGATCGCCGCAGATCTTCGCCACATCATCGCGCCCGAATTCATGGCGTTCGCCATGTCCGGCGGCAAGACGGTCGGTGCCGTGCTCGCACTGCTCGATTACAACCAGATCATCCGCAAGCTCAACGGCCGCCTCCTCCCGTTCGGTATTTTCCGCCTGATGCGGGGGCGCAGGCGGATCGACGTCGCGCGTGCGATGGCGGTAACGATGTTGCCCGCGTTCCAGCAATCGGGCCTCGGCATCGTTCTGCTCGACCGGCTCGTCGACACCGCAAAGCCGTGGGGCCTCAAACGCTGGGAATTTTCCTGGGTGCTCGAGAGCAACCAAAGCTCGCGTGGGACGCTCGAGCGCGCGGGAACGAAGCACTGCAAGACCTACCGGATCTACGACCGGACGCTGTGACGCTCAGCTGTTCTATCGAAAGACTCGGTGCGAGAACGGCAACCGCCGCAGTCGCAATCAAAGCCAGCGCGCCGCGCGATACCACTGCGCGGTTTCACGAAGGCGATCGGCGAGTGGCGCTGCGGGCGACCAACCCAGCTGCCGCCGTGCTTTCGCGGACGAACACGTCCACGAACCCGCGAGAAGATCGGAGATCTTGTCGCGGCCGATCCATCCTGGGCGGTGGCGGAGCCGGGACACGACATCGCCACCCAGACCCATTGCCCGCATCGCCCATTCCGGCAGATGGACGATGCGGGCACGCGATTTTCCGAGCGCCCGAGCGATCGCGCTGCCGAGCTCCACATGCGAAAGGTCCTCGGCCGCGGCGAAGTAGATGCCACGCCCCGAGTCGTCCCCCGCGAGGCGTTCGCCGATCTGTGCCGCGAGCACGATGCATTCGACAATATCGGCAACAGCGATGAGCGAGACGCGCCGGTCGCCGCGCCCGGGGACGACATGGACACCTGAGTGAGCGATCGGCTTGAATACCTCGTAGACCCCGCGGTCCCCCGCGCCGAACACGATGCACGGCCGCACGATCGTGATGGGCACCGCACCGGCGTATCTGGCGGCTACGCGCTCGCCGGCCAACTTGCTGCGCCCGTAATCCGATACGGGCTTCGGTGGATCACTCTCGGCTGTCGGGAACTCGCCCGAGGGTCCCGCCGCGGCGATCGATGAGACGAGCACGAGCACCGGGCGGTCCGCCTGCTCCGCACACGCCGCAGCGACACCGTCGACGCCCCCGGCGTTCACGCGCATGAAATCTTGCGCGCACATCGCCCGCACAAGGCCTGCGAGGTGGAACACGAAACGGGCCTTGGATGCCGCGAGGACGCGGGAGACGCCCACGCGATCATCGATATCGCCGACGATCTGCAGAGCTCCCGCGGACCGCAGCTCGTCGACGTGCGACGTCGCACGCACCAGGCAGGACACACGGAAGCCGCGCGCAATGAGCCGGCGCACGAGGTGCGTGCCGATAAATCCGCTGGCGCCGGTGACCAGAACCGATTGCTGGGCCGTGGTGGTCATGCGCGGGAACCCGGGCACAGGCGCCACTCACGCCATCGCGATTTCGTCGGCGCGGACCCTCCCGCCGCTTGCAGCGGTGGAATGACGAATTTGCGGCAGGTGTCGGCTTCCGCGGGCACGGGATGGGCGCCAGTCCGAATCGTTCACGACGTTTGGGCGGGTGGTTTATCCGACGTCCGTGTCGTTGACGGCCCTGCGGCATTCTATCTCGACCTGCCGTGGCAACGCTCGGGGCCTGGTCAATGCGTCGATCAATAGCGGCTAGGGCCTCCTCCGGTCGTATCGCGCGTTGCTGCCAGCGACCGTCTGCTATTCTCGGGCGACGAATGACCGAACGTGGATGACCGCCCCCCAGCGCCCCCACGTCACACAATATGCGAAGCAGCGCGCGCGCTGTTTGCGCCTCTTCCTCTCGGCCTCACGCCAAATGCAAACGCTGGATCATCGCAGGCAGATCGACGGACTTCGGTTCTTTGCGTTCCTGGTCGTGTTTCTGGTGCACGTCGATGTCACGCGTTTCTGGTGGGGCAGTTACGGCGTCTCCCTGTTCTTCGTGATCAGCGGATTCCTGATCACCCGAATCCTGATCGCGTTCGAGGACCGGCCGCGCAAACAGATGCTCAAGAGCTTCTATGCGCGCCGCGCGTTGCGAATTTTCCCCGCCTACTATCTCGTGCTGGGAGTGTCGGCAGCCACGGTCGGCATCGCTTACCTGCCTGCATATGTTCTCTACGTGATGAACTGGGGGATCTTCTTCTATACGTGGATCCAGCCTGAACTTGCGGACATCGCGTGGGATCCCGTGCGGATGTACGGCATCCACTTCTGGTCGTTGTGCGTCGAGGAGCAGTTCTATCTTCTCTTTCCGCTGCTGTTTTCCTTCCTGCGGCCGGGGCGCACGAGGCTTTCCTGGTTGCTTGCGCTTTGGGGCGCATCCATCGGCTTTCGTTTCCTATTTGCGGCGTTCCTGCCAAAGGCGGCGTATGGGCTGATTCCACTGGTCTGCGGTGAATATCTGGTCGCGGGTGCGGTGGGCGCCGTGGTGTTTGCGGATACGTCGGGTACCGCCGAAAAGATACGCGCTGCTGCCCGTCGATGGCTGTTTCCGGCCGGCCTCGCGCTGGTGGCAGCACTGTTCGCGCTGTTTCGACCGGAGACGCCGTCGATCGACCACGTCATGCACCCGCCCCACATGCAAACGCTGCTTGCGCTCGGGTTTCTGGCAATGGTGCTGGGATTGTGGGAAACAAACAACCGCTGGGTGCTCGGATTTTTCAACTACGCACCTTTTCGTTTCCTCGGCAAGATCAGCTACGGCCTGTATCTCATCCACCTCTTCATGTGGCCGCTTTTCGAATGGCTCTCCGCGCATTCTGCAATGGTCCGCGAGCTTCCTCCTGTTGCGGCGCGGCTCGGGCTGACGGTCCTGTTGGCGACGGCAATGTGGCACTTTGTCGAGGCGCCGATCCTGAAGCTCAAGGAAAGACTCCCGTATTGATCAAAGGCATGTCAAGGCGGGCACGGGCAGAGCGTCGCTTTCGGCTTGCCCGTCTGCGCCGACTGGCTCTTCGGATTGACCGCACGGCGCCCCGAATCCTGGTCCCTGAACAACGACAGGTCGATGGCATCGGCCATCGCCCGGTAGCCGACATCGTTCGGATGCAGATTGTCGCCGCTGTCGTAGGCCGGGCGCATCGCGGCCGGATCGCCCGGGTCGCGTACCGCTTTGTCGAAATCGATCACTGCGTCGTAGGCTTTGCTGGTCCTGATCCAGTGGTTGACCGCCTGGCGCATTGCCTCGCCGTCGGAGGTGTAGTAGAGCCCGGGCAGGAACGCCCGGAACGGCGTGAGGGTCCCTCCATAAACCTTGAGGCCCATCGCATGCGCCCGATCGATGATCTGACGATGGCCGGCAATGATCTCGTCGGCGGTCGAGGTTCCGGGATACCCGATGTCGTTGATGCCTAGCAGGACGATCAGGTAGCGCGCGCCGGACTGCACCAATACATCACGATCCAGACGCGCCGATGCGTTCGTGGCTACCATATCGTGCAGAATCCTGTTGCCGCTGATGCCCGCATTGAGCACCGCGACCTTGCTAGCGCCCTTCTGCGAGCGCAGCCGCTCGGCCAGACGATTCGGCCAGCGCTTGTTGGCGTCCGGAGTTGAGTGCAACCCGTCGGTTGTCGAGTCGCCGAGCGTGACGATGGCCCTCGATTTCGGGGGGGCATCCACGTCGACGCCCGTCAGGAAGTAAAAGGACTGGGTAGTGGTCGCCGTCGGCAGGGAATCGGCACCGCTGTAATCCCCTTCAGGCGAGATATAGGTCGTCTGTAACCCCAGCGAATGCTCAGTCGCCGCGAGCGCGTTGCCGGGAACGTAGATGCTGACCGCCAGGTCGCCGCGGTCGGGCACCGTGAGATTTGCCGGGTCGCTGATGGCCAGAGCGCCAGCCGGGATCGTGGTGGACTCCGACCCGTTGAATGTCAGCACCCGGTCCGAGCCTGGGGCGATCGATGCGCCGGTGCTGCGCAGGCCCACACGCACCGCGCCGATATGCAGCGAACCCGCACCGTAGGCGTTCGAGAGACGCACACGCAGCCGCTTGCCGCCGATGCTCACGTGCACGATCTGGCGGATGGTCTGGCCATTGAGCTCGACCGGATGGAACGCGGCTTGAGGGCTCGCGTTCCATGTACCGACCCAATGGCTGGCATCGCTCCCGTCCTTGGCCATGGTCGCCGGCGCGATCGCCATGCACGCAATGGCCAGCATCGTCCCTGCGAGAACGGTGAGCGGCCGCCGGGATACCGCAGTTGAATACGTGGAACAGATCACGATTTTCGACCTCTTGTCGCGTATCGGATGCGGCGGTGTCTGTGACAACATAACTTCTCCCTATACGTGGGAAACGGCGGTGTACGTGCCCGCACACGAGGTGCACCCATCGAACGAAACTCCGACACCTGCCGAACGTGAGGTCATCGCACCGGAAAATCCTTCGGCCAGCGCTCCGGCAGCGCGCTTGCTTCAACAACACCGGCCCATCGACGCACCTCGACCATTCGCACAAGCATTCTCCCAGTGCACGCGGTTCGCTGTATGTTCGGTATCGAACATTGTCGCTTATCGGCTATGGCTGTCGTTGCCTCGCTGACAGTCCCGTCGCGGCCGACGCGTCTCGATCCTCGTCAAATCTCCCAATTCGATCGCGCGGTAGATAGGATCAACGACGAACGCATCTGCGAGAATGCGTACATAGATAACGAACACGTCGGTTTTCAGCCCGAGTGGGGTGGCTGCCCGGGTACGTGCGCCAGCGAACAGACGCTGACGACTGTCGCGCGTATCTTGCGATCTGAACGTTAGACGCGCCCTGCACGCCGAGAGGCCCACGTGTTGCAACATTGACGTGGTGGGTCTTCAAGACGCTAGATTTGAGTCTTTGCGTTTTCTGGTATTCGATGGGGTTTCGAATACCGCGCTTGAATCGCAAGGAACTCACATGTCCAAACTGCTTATTGCACTATTTGTCGCCGCCGGACTGGGCGTTGCCGGATCTGCCGCGGCACAGACGTACCCGTCGAAGACGGCCCCGACCACGATGTCGAAGGACAGCTACAGCATGGCGAAGACGAACGCCGACGCCCAGTACAAGGCCGACAAGGACGCTTGTTCGTCGCTCTCCGGAAACGCGAAGGACATCTGTCTCGTGGAAGCCAAGGGCAAGGATGACGTCACCAAGGCCGAAGCGGAAGCCGCGTACGAGAACACGCCCAAGAATCGCGAAAGCGCGCGGGTGGCGCACGCTCAGGCGACCTACAATACCGCCATCGAAAAGTGCGACGACCTGGCAGGCAACCGCAAGGACGTCTGCGTAAAGGAGGCAAATGCCGAACTCGTCAAGGGCAAGGCGAACGCCAAGGTCGACCGTGTCGCAGCCGATACGCGCCAAGACGCGGCGGCGAAGCAGGCTGAAGCCGGCAAGGAAGCGGACGCAGACAAGCGCGACGCGGAATACAAGGTTGCCATCGAGAAGTGCGACGCGCTCGCAGGACCCGCGAAGGATGCGTGCGTCGGCGGCGCGAAGGTGCAATACGGCAAGTCCTGAGATCGATGCCGGTGTTCGCCCCCGCTCTGGTTTGCGGGTAGCGTGAGGCATCGGGTTTGACGGCCGGGGTATTTTCCCCCGGCCGTTTTTTCGTCCGGCGACGACCCGTCGTTCGCCGCACACGGAGGCTACTGATGCGCAACTTCGGGCAACAGGCCGCATACGTGGTGACGCACCCGGGGGCATTCACGTTGCGCGTCCTGCGTGCGTTCCGTGCCAATCAAGGGCTGCTGCTGGCGGGTGCGGTCGCGTACTACACGCTGCTGTCGATCGTGCCGTTGCTTATCCTCATGTTGATCGTGCTGTCGCAGATCATCGACCAGGGCGAGTTGCTCGCCACGCTGGGGCGATATCTGGAATGGGTGATCCCGGGACAATCCGAGGCCGTGATCGGGGAGCTGGCCCGCTTCCTGGAGCATCGCGGCGTGATCGGCTGGGTTCTGCTGGCAACGATGGTGTTCTTCAGTTCCCTCGCCTTCACCGTTCTGGAAAACGCGATGTCGGTCATCTTCCTGCACCGGGTTGCAATTCGGCGGCGCAACTTTCTGGTCTCCGCGGTCATACCGTATTGCTACATCTTCTGCCTGGGGCTGGGCCTGTTGTTGATGACGCTCGTATCGGGATCGCTGCAGGCGATCGGCGCGGAAAGCGTCGACTTTCTCGGACGCAGCTGGTCGCTCCATGGAATTTCCGGTGCGCTGCTCTACCTCCTGGGGGTCATGGGCGAGATATTCGTGCTCACGTCGATCTACCTCGTCATGCCGGTCGGGCGACCTTCGTGGCGGCACGCCCTGGTCGGAGGAATCACGGCGACGGTCCTCTGGGAGATCACTCGCCACGTCCTGGTCTGGTATTTCGGGACCTTGTCGCAAGTCAGTGTGGTCTACGGCTCGCTGACGAGCGCCATCGTCGTGCTCCTGAGCCTGGAAATTGCGGCGACCCTGCTGTTGTTCGGGGCCCAGGTCATCGCGGAGTACGAGCGTATCGGCACAAAAGCTCAGGACGCGGCGCCGCAACCCTTGCGAACGTAACCCGCGGTCCGGCTCGGGTGAGAGACCGGCTCGATGGTTCTCTGCCCGCTTTCGCGAAGGCTCGGGTGGAGCGGCTGTCGCCGCGCGCTATCGAGAGACTGCGGCTTTGGCGCGGGCTTTGAAAGTGCCCTTGACGGTCTTGGCGAGATACATGGCGACATCGGCCTGTTTGATCAAATCATTTTGGCTGATGCCGTCGCCCGGATAGACGGCAGCGCCGATGCTCGCCGTGACCACAATCGAATTGCCGTCGATCGTGTAGGGTTTGGCCAAACAGGCGCGAATTCTCTGCATCACCTCCAGCGCGCGTTCCTCGCCATCGACCTCGGGCAGCAGGAGAACAAACTCGTCGCCCCCGTACCGACACGCCGTATCGCCGCCCCGAATGCACGACATCAGACGCTTCGCCACCCGTTGCAGGAGCGCGTCCCCGGCGGCGTGCCCAAGCCCGTCGTTGATGGCCTTGAATCCGTCCAGATCGATCAAGAGCAGGACCAGCTGCCGTTGCTGCCGTTTCGCCCGGACCAGAGCCTGCTTCAACCGGTCCAGCAGCAAGGTGCGATTGGGGAGTCCGGTAAGCTCGTCGTGAAACGCGAAGTGGCGCACCTTCGTGACCTCCAGCTCGCGCTGGGCGGCGATCTTCCTGAGCCGTGCATTGGTTTCGACAAGGCGCGCGAGCTGGTGGCGCAGGGCGATCGTCTCATGCTGACTCGATGCCAGTGTCCGCCGAAAATCTTCCATCCGTTCGAGAGCGTGCCGCAAGCGCAGGGTTTCGGTGCCGATGGCGACGCGTTGCGCGGCGCGGGCATACCGCGCCATCCCGACCTGCGCAGCACCGCTCACTCGTGTGGTCCTCATCCGATCGGCCCCATTGCGATGCGGAACGCCTCGGCCGACGCGGCCGGGAAAGTTCGCGCTGGCAGTCAGGATGAGCAGGGCGACCAACGTGGTCTGTGCGGTAGCACACCGAAGCGACGGGCGCCGGGACATCGGTCGCGCCCGCGCCGAGACAAACGAGATCAGACCGCCGGCTGCGTTCCCGTGGCGGCTGCGTGGTTATGTCTGATCCCGATGCTCAGGCCGACGCATCCAGCCACCCCTTGATCTGCGCGTAGACTTCCGGTCGGCTGAGCAGGTCGAGGTGGTTGATGCCATAGACCACCCGCTGCCGCGGCTCGTCGAACGTCAAGGCGAGCATGGGGTTCGCATGGCGGCCGAGCGCGCTGGCCAGCGGCACGATGCCGTCGCCGATCAGCTTGTCGGAAAGATCGCCCGCCTTCTTGCCCGTGGTGGCGGCGATTGCATAGCACGCAACGCCTTCCGGCAGCGGCACCGCCACGCGGCGGTCGCGGCTGCGCTCGAAGCGATCGCGCTTGTTCCAGTCTTCGTCCACCAGGTTTCCGAACCGAAGATCGGTAATGCCGGCGCTGCGGATCTTCCCCAGCCGCGCCAAGGGAGCGGAGTACGCGCTCGCGCTCAGCAAGATGTCGATCCAGTTGCCGCCCCGCTCGAGCGGCGCTCCGTGATGCGGCGTGCCGACGAAGACGAGCTTGTCGAGACGCCGCAGCCATTCGTGATTCGCCAGCGCGCCGTAATGGCAGGCGCTGCGGGCAACCAGCCCGCCCATGCTGTGACCGATGAGCACGAGTTCGGTCACCGGCACCGGCCAGCGCTGCACCAGGGTTTCGAGGAGCTCGGCGAACGCGCGCCCGTTGGTGGAGATGTGGAGGCCGCTGTTGTAGTGCAAATAGACCGGCGTGTACCCGAGATCGCGCGCCAGCGCGGCGCCGTGATCGTGTCCCTTGCGCTTCCACTGCAGATCGCTCATGCACAAGCCGTGCAGCAGCACCAGCAGCTTGCCGCCGGCTTCCGGGATCGCTGCGGCCAGCGGTTGCCGTTCGTCCGGCAACGGCAACCCGCCCCGACGCAGGCGCATGCGGATCGCCAATGGGTTGTTCGACGCCGCCAGGTAGTCGCCGAGCACGCCGTTCAGCACGGCGAGCAGCGCCTCGCGTCCCGGCCAGGCGCTTCGCTCGCCGAGCACGGGCTCGAGCCGCGCCAGCAGCAAGGGCTCGAGCCTCGCCAGCAGCCCGTCGAGCCCGTGCCCGACGAGACCAACCACGCCGCGGATGCTCCGGTAGACGAGGCCCGTGATACCGGTGGTCCGGCCACGCTTCGGCTTGGCGAGTATTCCCGGGATGCTGGCGATGGTGAGATGCATCGCCTCGACCACGTCGACGAGGCCGGCGATGCCGTCGATGGTGAGACGATTGACCCCGCGAAGATCGGCAGCGACTACCCGGTGCTTCTTGACCATGTCGAGGCAATTATAACCACCGCGTCCGTCGGCTTGAGGCGCGCCCGCCGGCCGAAACGCGATGCCGCAGCTTGGCCACGCCCGATACGCGTCGCCACCCCCCGGCGGCAGCCATTTGCTGCGATGCTCTGGAAGATGCAACGACGCGACCCCGCGCATCGGGGGGCGGGTGGCGCGATTCGAGCGCCGATTCCCCCCGGGGCAACTGGCGGGCGGCGGCGTTGCATCAGCCCGCGCGGAAACGGTGCGCGGCGCGTCAGGTCCTACGAATCCGAGTCTCTGCCGTGCGTAAGCAGGAAGCCAAGCACCACGCCCACGGCGGCGCAGATGGCCATGACCTGCCAGGGATTGGCATGAACGTAGTCGTCGGTCGCTCGTCCGGCTGCCCGGGTCTTCGCCAGCGCCGCGTCCTGAAGATCGGCGACGCGGGACTTGGCCGCTTTCAGCGACTCCTCCGCCCTGGCACGCACTTGCGCGACATGTTCCCCAGTCTGACCGGCAGTGGCCCGCAGCAGCTGTTCCATGTCAGCCGCAAGCACCCGCAAATCGGCCTTCACTTTCTCGCTGGTGACCCGATCACTCTCTGCACCCGCTACCCGTTCTATCGCGTTCATACCCATTGACCTTTACGTTTCGAAACCACTCACTTCCGTTGGCACACCCGCGCCACAATCGGCGATCAGCAGATCACCGTGCCACCTCGACCCGCACGTCAGGATTGATTCAATCCAATCCCGCCGCGAGCCACTCCGCGCCGGCAGCGCTGCCGGTCGTGGCGACACCGGCGCGTTCCGCGTCCGTGAGCGGCTACGGTGTCACAACGAGCGTCGACCGCTGATGAGGTTCACCAGGACCATGACGATGGCGATCACCAGAAGAACGTGGATAAACCCACCCAGCGTGTAGGACGAGACCAAGCCCAGGAGCCACAATATGAGCAGAACAACCGCAATCGTATAGAGCATGAAATGCACCTTTTCGTTGTTCGGTTTCCCGCTTCTAGCCCGACTCGGTTTTCGATGTGGGCTGGCTGAAATGCCGTCCACCGCCGGGCCGATCTCGACGGGCAACCCATTGCGCAAAGCACAAACGGCGCGCCCTGCGATCGCGCTTCGAGACTCAATGCCAATTTGGACGACTTCCCGTTCGTGGTCTGTTCGGTAGCGCACACTATGCCGTTCAGGCGAGGGGACTACACCCGCGTGGGTCCGGCCCCGTCGTGCGGCGGGGCCGCGGCCTGGTGGTAACGACCACCTGCAGCACCAGTCCGAGGGCGAGGACGATGGGCGCGCCGAAGACCCACAGCCTTTGCCAATCGCCTGGCTGGGCGGCCGTCATCGCAAACACCGGCACCACGATCGCGAGTCCGATCAGGAGCCCGGCGATGAAGCTGCCCGCTTCGCGGAATTTTGACAGGAAGTTGTTCATCATTCACTCTGATCGATCGTCATCATGATGGCCGCGACCGCGAACGCAGTCTGTGCGTCAGCGCACCCATGTTGTTGATGTCGCGACGGATCACCGTCGCGGCAGGCACCGCGCCGAGCAGGACACTGTGATTCTGACACGCCAATGATCGAACCCATCCTTCTCGTTGCCGTATGCGTCTACACCTTCGATCAGAAGCGGCTGCTGACGAACGCCAGCGGCTTTTTCTTCGAGCGTGATGCACGGTTGTTCCTGGTGACGAGCCGTCACGTGGTCATCGACACGCCGAGCAAGCACTTTCCGGACCGCATCGAGATCGAGCTGCACACCGACCCGGACAACCTCGCCCTGTCCACCGGGTTTTCGATTCCGCTGTACCGCGATGGCAAGAGCATCTGGCGCCAGGGCCTCGACAGCGCCGGAGAGATCGACGTGGCGGTGATCGAGATCGAACGTTCCGCGCTGCCGGCAACGACGGTCTACCGCGCCTTCACGCCCCAGCACCTTCCCGGCCCGCAAGACCACGTCGAAGTCGGTACCTCGCTGCTGGTGGTGGGTTTTCCGCTCGGCTTTCACGACACGCTGCATCACATGCCGGTCGTGCGCCACGCGGTGATCGCCTCGTCGTTCGGCCTGCGTTTCATGGGTCAGGGCTACTTCCTCACCGATGCGCGGACTCACCGCGGGACCAGCGGAGCGCCTGTCGTCATGCGTGCGGCGAAGCCGAATGCATTGCCCGGTGAGCTGCCGTGGATGCTGCTCGGGGTTCACTCGGCACGGCTCGACGTCGGCACGCGTGACCTGAAGCTGGACGAGGCGCTCGGGCTGAACTGCGCGTGGTATGCGGACATCCTGCTGACACTTACCGAAGGCTGAGGTGCCGCGAAATTTTTCGCGGCTCACCCGCTTCCCGAGGCGGCCGGGACCCGGCCGATCACAGCACGTATCGCAGGATCGCGTAGTAGTGGTTGGCGCTGCCGGCGATCACGAACAGGTGCCAGATGCCGTGCGCGTCGGCGAGCCGGGTGTCGAGCGCATAGAAGACGATGCCGACGGTGTAGAACAGTCCGCCCGCCACGAGCCAGGCAAAACCGGCCGGCCCGAGGGCATGAAACAGCGGGACCAGGGCCACCACGACCACCCAGCCCATCAGGAGGTAGATCAGCACCGACAGGACTCGCGCTCCGTTCGTCGGCCGCAGCTCCTGCAGGCTGCCGACCACCGCGAGCCCCCACACGGTCCCGAACAGCGACCAGCCCCAGGGGCCGCGCAGCGTCACCAGGCAGAACGGCGTGTAACTGCCGGCGATGAGCAGATAGATGCTGTGGTGGTCCAGCTTGCGCAGGGCGTTCTTGGCGCGCCCGCGCAGGCTGTGGTAGAGCCCGGAGAAGCTGTAGAGCGACACAAGGGTCACGCCGTAGATCGCGACGCCAACGATCTTCCACGGGTCCCCGTCCATTGCCGCCAGCACCACCAGCACGATCGCGCCGGGCAGCGCCACAACCGCTCCCACAAGGTGCGTCACCGCGTTGAACTTCTCGCCGTAGTACATGGGGTCGGCCGTCTGCCCGTCGATCGCATTGCCCCGTGGTGACGAGGCGCCGATATGTTTCTCAGCCGGACCCGGCGTCCGGCTCGCCGCAGTACGCCTGGATGTGGGCGCGCGACAGGTGCGGGAGGCCGCGAACCATTCGCGTACTGCGGGTGTGCCTCGGCATGCTCGGCGCCGCCAGCCGGTTCACGCGCCAGGCCGCCGCGATCACGCCCAGGCCGATGTGGTTCAAGCCTGCCCCGGCCCATGGTCCCGACTCGGGGATACCCGGTTTCCTGCTCGGGCTCGCGTGCCGGCCAAGGCTTGACCAAAATGAAACGGTACCGTTGCGTTTAGTTATGCTGCGTGTTAGCGTGGTTGCGATTGGACCGTCGGCGGGCGGGGTCCATATGTCTTTCCGGGAGTACGGTTGATGAAGAAAACCTACGTGGTCGCCGGTCTTCTTGCTTTCGCGCTCGCCATCGCCCCCGTGACATCGGCAGTCGCCGGCGGGCGGCACAACGGAGGCTATTACGGCGGGGGTGGCTACCACGGCGGTGGTCCCATTTGGGGGCTCGCCAATGCCGTCGTCGCCACCGCGGCCGCGATCATCACGATGCCGATCGCCGTCCTGGCCGCGGTTGCACAGGCCCCGGTCTACGCCGCGCAGGGGCCCGTTTATTCGGGCGCCCCGCTCGCTTATGACGCGCCGCCCGCCGGACCCGCCTATTACGGGGCCCCCGCTGCGCCTGCCTACTACGGCGCGCCGCCACCGGCCGCCTACGCGCCAGCGCCCGCGTACTACGCCCCGCCCGCTCCGACGTACTACGCACCCCGTCCGGCGCCGGTGTATTACGCGCCACGGGTGGGCACGGTGTACGTCGCTCCGCCTGTTGCCGCACCGTACTATGGGCCACGCCAGGCGTACTACACACCTCGCCCGGCCTACTATGGCCCACGCTCCGGCTACTACGCGCCACCGCCCGGTGCCGGCTATTACCCTCGTTAGACGCATCGCGGTATTGCGCGTTCGCCTTTGACCGGTTCGCCCCCGACCGCCAGCAGGCACAAAACGGCAGCGGGCAAGGCCGCGGTTGTCCCGCGCCGCGGGGGCCGTCCGTCCAAAGCCAACGCCGAGCAGCTCGGCCATCGCATCGTCGACGCGGCGACCGACCTGTTCTTCACGCTGGGCTACGGCGCCACGACCATCGAGGCCGTCGCGCGACGGGCCAGGATATCGAAGCGAACGTTCTATCACCGTTTCGCGAACAAATCGGCGTTGTTGAGTGCGGTGGTTCATCGCACGATCGAACACATGCGCCCGCCCGCCGATGCGCCGTTGCTTCACGGGGCGAATCTCGCGGAGGTCCTGCGCAGCCTGGCGGGGCTTATCCTGAGCGCGGCATTGTCACCACCGGCCATCGCGCTGCATCGATTGATTGTCGCGGAATCGAGCCGCTTCCCGGATCTGGCGGCGGTTGTCACCAACCAGGGTGCGAGCGAGGAAGCCCTCCGGCTGATCGCCGGCGTGCTCGAGCGCGAAGCGCGCGCCGGGAACCTCGCGCTGGAGGACTCGACATTCGCCGCGCAGCAGTTCCTGCACATGGTCATCGCGGTGCCGCAACGTCGCGCCATGGGACTCGGCATGCCGATGACGTCCGCCGAGGTCGATGCCTGGGCGCGCGACGTCGTCAATCTGTTCCTCAACGGATGCCGCGGCTGGGAGCGCGCAGCATCGCGCTGACGGCTGCCGCGGTGAGCGAACGGCACTTCCGTTCCGAATGTTACCGCGCACGCAATCTGCGGCTGCGCGGCCGATCGACGCAGGCAACGGAACGCGTTGCGCTACATCAACGAACGCGCTTGCCTGGATCCGACGTCAACGACACCCCGGTCCACGTGGCATTGCTACTTGTGGTCCTGGCCGCGGTCATCAGCTTTCTCGCGCCCTTTCTCCTGGCTTTGCCCCTGCCCCTGTCTGGGATCCGGCCCGGCCCCTTTACCCGGAGCTCCTGAATCCTGGCCATGCGCCTTGGGCGCCTGCTGTTGATGCTGACCTGCCCCTTGCTCGGACGGGCGACTCTGCTGCTGCACAGGCGGGCCTCCCCGTGGCGGCTGGGCTTGAGTCGGTGCTGACCTCTGCACGCTTTGCGGCGGAGCTTGAGTCGGTGCTGACCTCTGCACGTTTTGCGGCGGGGCTTGGCTCGGTGCTGACCTCTGCGCGCTTTCACCTCGCGGTTGCGGCGGCTGTGCGCGGGGGGTGGTCGGCGCGCTCTGCGCGGCCGACGGTGGCGGGCTGGAACGCTGGCCCCCCTGCGGCGCAGGACTTCGCTCCCGCGGCGCCGCCGGCGTTGCGCGCTGCGCAGGCGCGGGCGCACTTTCCACTCGCTGCGCCTGATAGTGTTGGCGCACCACCGGGTCGCGCGGTTGGTAACGGTAATGCTGGCTTTGCAGCGCCTGCTGCTGCTCCGCCCGGGGATAGCGATCGCCGGAGTATTGCCGCTGATAGACAGGCAGCGGGGCGGGCGCGGGCGCCGAACTGCGGTTCCATTGGTCCCATCCGCTCCGATGCTGTGCCCAATCATTGCCCCAGTGTTCACCCCAGCGCGGCGGCGCGTTGGGTTGCCACCCGTGGAAGTACACCGGCGGCTGCCGGTAATACCGGACGGGGACTCGCAGGATGTACACCGGCACGAACTCCGGGGCCACCAGCCCCCATGGGCCGTTGTACCAGGAGCTCGCATACCAGCTATCCCCCTGGTAGACCCAGTACATGCCGTCGTAGAAGAAATAGTTCGAACTCAGTCGTGGCGCGTAGTAAACCGGGTAGCCCGGCACGCGCACGAGTTCCGGATACAGCGGCAGGTTGATCCCGATGCTGACGTTGGGAAGCCCGATACCGATGCTCACCTGCGCCGTGGCCGGGGCCACCGAGCAGAACAGCATCCACAGTACGATGAGTCCGTTGCGCATTGCCCTGTCCTCCGGTTCGATGACGAGCGGCGGAGCCCATTGCCGTCAACCACGGCTACCCGGACCCACCTCTCGATGGCGCCAGATTATTCGAACGCACGCAGGGGAGTCTGTGCGATATCGCACACAACGGGGCGGAACAGGTTCCTGTTCCCCCCGGGGGAAATCGACGTCTTGGAATTGAGTTCTAGATCACGCTGGCGATGATGTTGATGCTGAGCGCGAGCACGGCGATGTTGAACACGAACGCGAGAACACCGTGAATCAGCGTCAGGCGCCGCATGCTGCGCGACGCCACAGCGACATCGGACACCTGCGAGGTCATTCCGACCACGAACGCGAAGTACGCGAAATCCAGGTAGTCGGGCTCGCGTCCGCCCGGAAAGACCAGCGCCGCGGTCGGGGTCGGCTCGCCGTGCGGGCCGGCATAGTAGCGGTGGGCGTAGCGGAACGTGAATACGGTCTGGATCAGCAGCCACGATGAGACCAGCGCCACGACGGTCAGCGTGAGATGCCAGGCGCGGGCCCAGAACGGCAGGTCCCGGATGGTACCGACGACGAAACCGATGGCGACGATGCTGGCGCAAGCCGCTCCCACGACGAACAGGGAGATGAAGAGTCCGCTCTGATCCTCTCTCAGGGCGTGGTCGCGCGTGACGCGCGCGTCCGCCCGGGCGATGAGCGCCCACGCGAGACTGAGGTAGGTCAGCATGCCGAGATCCCAACTCGCGACAATGCGCGTATGCCACGAGATCGACTCGGGTTGAACGACATAGGTGACTGCGGCGATGACGAGCGCCGTTGCCAGGCGCCGCATGGCGCCGAATCGCGCGCTCCACGAGACGTTTGACAGGTTACCCATGCCGCCCGCCCTCCGCCGTGGTGTCGCCGCTCGGGCCGCGCCCGCAGGTCCTCAGCAGCCGGAGCTTGATCAACGTACGGACAACGGCATCGTCCCCGGACGCTAGCCGAGCACGCGGTCGTAGGTGTCCCGATCCGCCCGGTAACACACGCACGAGGCCGCCTTGAGCGCTGGGCGGTCGAGAATCATGATGTCGCCGCGGCTGTAGCGGATGAGTCGCTGCTTCTGCAACGATGTTGCGGCCTTGGTGACTCCCACGCGGCGCACGCCGAGCACCATCGCAAGGAACTCGTGGGTGATGTGGACTGCGCTCGAATGCGCCCGGTCCTGTGTCATCAGGAGCCAGCGCGCGAGCCGCGCCTCGACAAGATGCAACCGGGTGCATCCGGCGGCCTGCGCGAGCTGAGTCATGCGCACGAAGAGATAGCGATCGAACAGCAGCCGCGCGGCGGGGCTTCGCCCGAGTTCGCGGCGAAAGGCCGCCGCATCCATCCGCAACGAGGATCCGGCGCCCTGAACGAGCGCCTGCAACGGCGACATGGCGACGCCGAGTACGAGCGGCGTTCCAACCATGCCTTCGTCCCCGACCAGCGCGACTTCGAGCCGCTTCGCTCCGTCCATCGGGGTCACCAGCGAAACGAAACCGGTGGTTGGAAAGTAGGCATGGCGTATGCGGTCGCCGGGTTCGAAGAGCACGTCGGACAACGCGAGCTCGACCTCCTCGCAGCCAGCAAGGAAATGCAGCCGATCCTTGCGTGGGAGTGCGGCCAGCAGACGATTTCCCGAGGGAACGGAGTTGGCGACGTGCATGGTACCTTTCATTTTCCAAACGAGACGGTGAGAGCGGACTGGCCAAACCCGACGTGCGCCGCACCGCGCTGTCGGAACGGCGCGAGTTGCACCACGATACGGAGCCATCCTTTCCGCAAAACGCTCTGCACACTCGGCACATCGTGGAACTTTGCAGCGGCGGTGTCTGTGCCTTACCGCACATTGCGCGCTCCATTCCGCATCCGGGCTCAACGCTTGGCAGGCGCAGGCGACGGACCGCGGCGCCGCGGGCGAGATTGAGGCTCTGACGTTTGGCGGACGCTCGAGCACCCGCGCGTGAGGGACGACGGCTGCCTCTGGTGGCCGGCGTCGTTCTCCGGCGGTCGTGGCGACGCAATCACCGCGCCGCGGTGCGCGGCATGAGGCGGTCCGTCTCGCGCCTGACCACGTCGTAGCACTCGCAGACCCGTGCCTCGAGGCCGCGGCGATCGAGCACCTTGATCCGTCCGCGGTGGTAGTGAATCAGCCCGGCATCCTGCAGCTTGCCGGCCGCTTCGGTAACGCCTTCGCGGCGCACGCCGAGCATGTTGGCCATCAGCTCCTGCGTCATGGTCAGCTCGTCCGAAGGCAGGCGGTCGAGGCTCAGCAACAGCCAGCGGCAGAGCTGCTGGTCCACCGAATGATGTCGATTGCACACCGCGGTCTGCGCCATCTGCGTGATCAGCGCCTGCGTGTAGCGCAGCAACAGGTGCATCGTCGGCCCGGACCGGTTGAACTCCTCCTTCAACAGGTCCGCCTTCATCCGGTAGCATTCCCCCGCGCTCTGGACGACTGCGCGACTGGGCGTCGTCTCTCCGCCCATGAACAGCGATATGCCAATGACCCCCTCGTTGCCCACGACCGCAATCTCGGCCGACGCACCGTCCGCCATCACGTACAGCAGCGACACGATCGACGTCGTCGGGAAGTAGACGTAGCGCATTCTGATGCCCGGCTCGTAGAGCACCTTGCCCAGCGCCATCGGCGCCGGCTCGAGGTGCGGCCCGATGCGATCGTAGTCGGCGGCCGCGAGCGCGGCCAATAGGCGGTTCTCACGGGGATTTGTGGGAGCGGGTTGGGCAGGCATCTCGATTCCCCGATGCAGTTGTCGAGCGACCGCAATTGCCTCGATCATCAGCAATCGATTCAAGGGCTTATGATACACGGTCGGTTGCCGTGTGTGCGCTACCGAACCCGGTTCTCGGCGCGGTCGCGCACGTCGTGAAGCGCGCAGACGCCCTGAATCCCGGCACTGCGATTTGAGGGCAGTCAGGCACGCATTCGATGCCCTGTATGTACGAGACCGCACAGACAGAGGTTCGTCGGTAACCGAAGCTGCGTTGGGGCGCCTTGCCCCTTGTGCGATGCGAAGCGCCACGATGGCTCGCGTTGTCCATCGGTCCCGGCCGGGCACCTCCTCCCCCTTTGCCCGGCCGGGCTCCTTCTTGGGCGTGCGCTTTATCGTTCCCGATGTGCAGATGCTTTTTCTCCCGGACGGAGTCTTCCCATGGTCAAGAAGCATTTCCCCGCGAAACCGGTGAAACAGAAGCCGACGTCGCGTATCGCTCGACCCGCTGCGGCCGTGCCTCCCCGCGCCGCCCACCCGCATCTGATCCACGGATTTCTCGTCCGGCTGGTGGCGAGATCAACCGTTCCCGCTGCAGCGGCGGAACCCCCGTTCATCGCCGTGGCGAGCGTCAAGGCGCGAGCGCAACGTCCTTCCGATGCAAAGCGCGAAGGCCCGGCCGACGACGCGACGTTCCACTGAGAGCGATGCCGCGCCCGCCGATCGCCACTCGCGCCCGGACAGGAGACACGCAGCCGTGCTCTGTGCGCTAACGAACAGACGATGTTCGGCGTCGCCGATATTGTTGTGATGTGACCGCTCGGGAGCGTTGGTTCGAAGTCCGCTCTGGTGCGTTGGAGTTGATGCCCGCGAAGCGGCGGCGGTGAACAAAGGAGCAAGCCATGAGTCTTGGCACCATTCTGCTGATTGTCCTGATCCTGATACTTGTCGGCGTAATTCCCGTGTGGCCGCATGCTCGCAGCTGGGGGTACGCCCCCGGTGGAATTGTCGGCGTCATCCTGATCATCGTGCTCGTCCTGTTCCTGATGGGGCGCCTGTAGTCCCGCGCGGTGAAGGCGGAATGTTTCACTCAAAGGAAAACGCATGACCAACATCACTCGCAAGTTCGCGTCTGTGGCAGGCATTCTGTTCATGGCATTGGCATTGGGTTGCGCGTCGACGGCGAAGCAGGAAGGTACGGGCGAATACGTCGACGACACGGTCGTCACCACCAAGGTCAAGGCGGCCATCCTCAATGAACCGACGCTGAAGTCCGCCGAAATCAACGTCGAGACGTTCAAGGGCGTGGTTCAGTTGAGCGGATTCGTGAGTTCGCAGGCCGCGGAAAACAAGGCAGTCGAGGTTACCCGCACCGTCGCCGGCGTCAAGTCGGTCAAGAACGACATGCGGCTGAAATAGGGCATCAAGCGCAGTCGCGCAGCGCTGTATTCAAGAAGAACGAGGCGCCGGAGACGCCTCGTTTTTCTTGCCTATCGCCACCGCCACAGGATTCATCGCATCGTGCAACCTGAGCTTGCGCCTCCGACAGATCATCACGCTGCTGCCGCCGCGGCGACGGAGCCGGTCGTTCCGGCCGTCCGGATGCCCGCGAACCCACGTGGCGTGGCGCTCTCGATCCTGGCCGTGATCGCCGTGGTATTGGCACTGGAATGGGCGCAGGCGTTCTTCATATCGCTGCTGCTCGGCATCCTCGATTGCTTACACGCTGAATCCCCTCGTGGCGTGGCTGGAGCGGATCAGGATTCCGCGGGCGGTGGCTACTCTCATCGTGATGTTGAGTGTACTGGGCGCGCTTGTGCTCGGCGCCTACTCGCTCCGTGGGCAGATGCAGACGATCGTCGAACAGTTGCCCGCGGCGGCGAGCAAGTTCTCCGACGGGCCTGGCCCGGCTGCGGACCAGTCAGGTCGGCACCATGCAGAAGATGCAGAGCGCCGCGACCGAGGTGGAGAAGGCGACCACACAGGCGGCCGGTGGATCGTCGATTCCGAAGCAACCCGCGACGCATGTCGTGATCGACCAGCCGACGTTCAAGCTCGGCGACTTTCTGTGGGTCGGGTCCAAGGGGGCCGTCGGCGCCCTGGGTCAGGCGATCATGGTGTTGTTCCTGACGTTCTTTCTGCTGGTGGGCGGCGACACCTTCAAGCGCAAACTGGTGCGACTGACCGGACCGTCGCTGTCGAAAAGAAAGATCACCGTGCAGATCGTGGATGAGATCAACGATTCCATCCAGAAATACCTGTTCATGTTGCTGTCGACCAACGTGATGGTCGGTCTGCTCGTCTGGGTGGCGTTCGCCTGGATAGGTCTCGACAATGCCGGGGCCTGGGCGGTCGCGGCAGGGTTTCTCCACGTCATCCCTTATCTCGGTCCCGGCGTTACGGCCGTCGCGACCGGGATGGCGGCATTCATGCAGTTCGACTCGTTCTCGATGGCGCTGCTGGCTTCCGGCGTGACGCTCGCGATCGCGACGTTCATCGGAACCTTCGTCACGACGTGGATGACCGGGCGAATCGCCAGAATGAATGCGGCTGCGGTGTTCATCTCGCTGCTGTTCTGGGGCTGGCTCTGGGGAATCTGGGGCATGCTGCTCAGCATCCCGATCATCGTCATCGTGAAGGTCGTGTCGCAGCACGTGGAGCAGCTGCAGCCGGTGGCCGAGCTGCTGGGCGAATGAAGTGACAACGAAACAAAGGAGAGCCACATCATGAAGATCCGCAACAGCATCACCGCAGGCTTGGTAATGACCATCCTGATTGCGGGAATGTCCGCCTGTCAGAAGAAGGAAGGCCCGGCGGAGCGCGCCGGCAAGGAAGTCGACAAGGCCGTCGAAAGCGCCGGACAGCAACTCGAGAAGGCGGGCCAGCAAATCCAGGATGCGGCCAAGGACGCCAAGAAATAGAAGGGGCAGACCCGACTTTTCCTGTTGGGGGCGTGCGCGACGGGGAGCCCGGGGCCACGTTTCTGGAGCCAGTGTGCGGTGCCGCACAGATAGATTCAGGAACACTGCGGATAATGGTATTGCACTCGTCAGTTCTTTCCCCCCCGACAGCAAATGACGGATGCAGGCCCTCGGATCGCGATCACGTCCGAGGGCCTTTTTTTGCCGAGGCCGTGGCGAGTGACAACGTTCGACAAAAGAAAGCCGGGGCGCAAGTGCGCCCCGGCCTGGCGAATGCCCTGTCGGACTACTGCGGGCGATTCTGATAGTTCTGTGAGTTCTGTGACTGGCGGAACGAATCGCGCTGCCAGTTCGGCTTGTCGTCGTACGGATAGTCGTTCGTGATCCGGCGACCCGACGAGATGGCGTTGTTCATCCCCGGAAGCGATGCATAGTCGCCGGGACCGAACGTACGGCAATCACCGCGGAATTCGGAGTCGCTGCAGAAGATCCAGTAGCCGCTCTCGACACGCAGCGAGGACGCGCGGTCATTGAATCCGGTCGTGCCGAGGTTGCGCATGGTGTCGTTGACGAGATAGGAACGCCCGGACAGATTCGGGCCTTCGTATAGCGTTGCGTGCGCTTCCCGGTTTCGGCCACGGTCGTCGGGCCGATTCGTGGAATAGCGTTCGTCGATCGGGCGCACGGAACTGATGCGACCGGCATATGCGCCGAGGTCGGGATAGGCCCCAGGGGCGAGGACACCGCAACCGCCGCCGAACTCGGCGTCAACGCAGATCTCCCACCGGCCGTCGTGCACGACCGCCGAACGCACGCGGTCATTGAAGCCACTGTCGGCCAAGTTGCTCACGGGTCGATCGGCGGTGAATTGGCGGCCGCCATAGTTGTTGTCCTGGTAGAACGTGACGCGGTCGGCCGCGGCCGTACCAGCCGCCATCGAAAGGATGCCGATCAACAGGAGTTTCTGGGTTTGCTTCATGATGTCGCTTTCTCGGTAACGTGCAGCATCCGGCTATCGCAGGCGAGCAGCTGCGTGCGACGTTTCGGGGAGCGAAGAAGCCTGCCGGTCGATCGCGGCCCGCAGACAATGGAGATCAGGGCAATGCCGAAGGCATCGCGGCGGGCGCCACATTGCCGCCTTCGTTTTCCCAGGCATGGAGTTCGGTCGCGAATTCCCGATCGTGCCGGTTCCGGCGATGCCGACGGCGCGACTTCGATACGACCACCCCGCCGATTGCGGCAATTGCAAGCAGCAGGACCCAGCGGTTGTCGATATTCATCAGGACTCACTCACTTTCTTGTTCGGGAGGCACACACAACCCGCGCCCATCGAACAAAGCTTAGGCGAATGAGCGAGCGAAGTCGGTGCGCTGGCGCACGTACACGAAGCAGGAGCGGACTCGGCTGAGAGACCTACAGTTCAAATGTCGTACCTTCGATACCTGGCGTGACTTGATACGCAGGCTTTGTCGCTTCAACAGCCTCCGCAATCAGATAATCGAGGTCCGTGTCGGTGTGGCCGGGGTCGTGGTGAAACGGCACGAGCTGCTTCACCTCGGTCAGCGTTCCGAAGTCCAGCGTCTGATTGAGCGAGCTATGTCCCCAGCCGCAGTGGCCCGGATACTCGGCGGCGCTGTACTGGCCGTCGTGAATCAGCAAATCCGCGCCGGCAGCCAGCGTCCCGCCGGAAGTCCATATCCGCGGCAAACAAGGAAAGCGCAGATGACCCAGGGCGGGTTCGTGATCGGGCAGGTAAGTCAACACACCTCCGCCCGCCTCGGCAATGCGGTACCCAACGGTGGGACCAGGATGGCATACCAGCGCGGACGTGACACGAAACTCGCCGATGTCCGCTTCGTCACAGGGGACTTCGTGAAAGGCCAGCTTGCACGGGAGTTCGGAGAGATTTATCGGAAACAGCGGAGGCGAAAGGTAACGCATGAGGCGCGCCTGCAATCGCAGGGTGGCGCTGCCCGGGCCCCAGATATGCACTTCGAAGCCGGACCGATAGAGCGGGGCAAAAAATCCCAGCCCTTGAATGTGATCCATGTGCAGATGCGTCAACGCGATGTCCACGCGGCGCACCGATTCCGGAATCGTTGCCGCCAGGCGGCGGATGCCCGTCCCTGCGTCCAGCACCAGCATCGTGCCCTCGCGCCCGACGACGCCCACGCACGAGGTGTTTCCGCCGTATCGCGCCATCTCCGGGCCGGGTGTGGCGAGCGAGCCGCGCGTACCCCACAGGGTGACCTGCATTTCAACTTTCCCAGAAGATCATCTCCGCGCCGAGGAACTGGCGTCCCTCGCCGATCAGCGGAAACGCAGTGATGTTCACGTGGCGCCACTCGCGATTCTTGCATCGCATCCACACCGTCCGGGAAAAGGGCTTGCGCTCGGAGAGCGCCATCATCATCGGCCGGTCCTCTTGCGCGATGGGATTACGTGCCTCGTCGGCGACCGCGAAGAGCCCGCTCCACTCATCGGCCGGCATCTCCCCCGTTTCTTCGAAGCGTTGATCCAGAATCACCTCGGCCGGCTCGTTGTAGAAGATGAGCGTTCCCTCCGTATCCACGATCAGGATGGGCATGGAAAGACAGCTGGCCAGCTGCCGGGCCAGAATGATCTGGATGGGTTTGGGAGATGAAATAGCGGTGCCTCTTGAGCAGGAGGAGAGTCACGCGCCTTCGTCGTCGAACTGCCACTCCACCGAGGATCCGGTGAAATCCCGCGTCGGCGCTCGCCGGAACTCGGGTGATGATGCCTCGCGTCCAAATCGCTTGTCTGTATGCCACCGCACATTGCGCATTCACCATCCGCCGGATGCCGCCGCGCCGGTCGCGGAGCGCATGCGGGATCCGGACCCAATCCCGACTGCCGCAAGGGATATCTGCCGGGCGCGGGCGCGAATGGCGGCCAGTACGCCCATGCGGCCACCTGGGCCGCAACGGCGCTCGCGGCACCGAGCGATGCTGAGCGTGTGTGGACGGTGTCGACGATGATCGATCCGGCGCATCATGCGAACTCGGCGGAGTCGATGGCGGTCTACGGGATAGAGCCCGGCAGTCGCGCGCGCGATGTGCCGATGCGGTCGCGCCGCGCGCCGTCCACGATGGCTGGAGGTGGTACCGGGGCATGGCGGGCATGACGAGAACAAGAAGGGAAATTGCCGAGATGGACACGACCAGCGAGGACACACCGCGGTCCGACGCGCTGGTGCTGTTCGGCGTCACGGGCGATCTCGCGCACAGGAGGATCTTTCCGGCGCTATACGCGCTGGCGAAGCGGGGCGTCCTGAACGTTCCCGTGGTCGGTGTTGCGTCCTCGACGTGGAGTCTGGCGCAGTTGCACAAGCGCGCCGCGGACGGCATCAGGAAATCGGGCGGGATCGACGACCGGCCGGCCCTGCAGCATCTGCTCTCGCTGCTCCGCTATGTCGACGGTGATTACAACGACGAGGGGACCTTCAAGGCGCTCAAGAAGGCGCTGGGCAATGCCCGGCGCCCGGCGCACTACCTCGCCATCCCGCCCGCGCTCTTCGCGACGGTCATCGAGGGGCTCGGCGCCGCCGGCTTGGCCGATCAGGCGCGCGTGATCGTCGAAAAGCCGTTCGGACGCGACCTGGTCACCGCGCGGGAGCTCAATCGCGTTGCGCGCGAGGTCTTTCCGGAAGACTCGATCTTCCGCATCGATCACTTCCTTGCGAAGGAGGCGATCATGAATATCCTGTATTTCCGCTTCGCCAATTCATTCCTGGAGCCGATCTGGAACCGCAACTACATCGCCAGCGTTCAGATAACCCTGTCCGAAGATTTCGGTGTCGAGGGCCGGGGCGCGTTCTACGAAACCGCCGGCTGCCTGCGCGACGTCGTGCAGAACCATCTCTTCCAGATCGTCGCGCTGCTTGCCATGGAGCCGCCGTCCTACCGGGGCTTTGGAGCCGTGCACGGCGAGACAGCCGATGTTTTCCAGGCAATGCGCCCTCTGAAGTCCGACGACGTGGTGCGCGGCCAATACGCTGGCTATCGTACGGAGCCGGGGGTAGCGAAGCATTCGGACGTCGAGACCTTCTGCGCGCTGCGGCTATTCATCGACTCGTGGCGCTGGGAAGGGGTGCCGTGGTACCTGCGCTCCGGCAAGTGTCTGGCCGAGACGGCAGCCGAGGTCATCGTCCAGCTGAAGCCGCCGCCGCAGCGACTGTTTGCCGATTCCGCGCCTGCGACCGGGCGAGCCAACTATCTTCGCTTCCGCCTTTCCCCGAGCTCCGCCGTCGCGCTCGCTGCCCGCGTGAAGCGCGCGGGAAAGGAGTTTGTCGGTGACCAGCGAGAGCTTTACCTTGTTGATGAGCAGCCCGGAGAGGAGGCGCCCTACGCGCGGCTCCTGGGCGACGCGATGGCCGGCAATGGAGCCCTCTTCACCCGCGAGGACGCGGTGGAGGCTGCATGGACGGTGGTCGATCCTGTCCTGACGAAGCATCACCGGTCTAAGCCCTACAAGCGCGGCAGTTGGGGGCCCAGGGAAGCGGACGCACTCATCGCCGCCGACGGCTGCTGGTACAACCCGAGATTGGCGAAGGAGCGGGAGACTAAATGAACGCGACGCAGCAGCTTCACGATAGGGGTCAAAGCCTGTGGCTGGACAACATCACACGCGGGCTGCTGACGAGCGGCACGCTCAGCCGCTACATCAGGGAACTGGCGGTGACGGGACTCACCTCCAATCCCACGATCTTCGATCACGCGATCAGCAGTGGTGATTCCTACGATGACGCCATCCGCACCAAGGCGCTCGCGGGCAAGTCGGGCGAGGCCTTGTTCTTCGAGCTTGCGTTGGAGGATCTGGTCCAGGCCGCGGACCTTTTCCGGCCGATCCACGACGCCACCGGCGGTGTTGACGGGTGGGTGTCGCTGGAGGTCTCGCCGTTGCTCGCGAACGACACCGCCGGCACCGTCGAGGCGGCGACGCAGCTGCATGCGCGCGCGCAACGCCCCAATCTGTTCGTCAAGATCCCGGGCACGCGCGCAGGCGTTCCGGCCGTCGAGGAGACGATCTTCGCCGGCGTGCCGGTAAACGTCACGCTGCTGTTCTCACGCGAGCATTACCTCGCGGCGGCCGACGCGTACATGCGCGGTATCGAGCGACGCATCGCCGCCGGCCGTGCTCCAGGGGTCGCCTCGGTGGCATCGCTTTTCGTCAGCCGGTGGGACGTAGCGGTCAAGGGCAGGGTTTCAGACGAGCTTCGCAACCGACTCGGCATCGGCGTCGCCATGCGAACCTACAAAGCCTACCGCGATCTGCTGGCTTCGGCGCGCTGGCAGAAGCTGGCTGCTTCCGGGGCCCGGCCGCAACGCTTGTTGTGGGCCAGCACCGGGACCAAGGACCCCGACGCCCCGGACGTTCTGTACGTCGAAGCGCTGGCGGCTCCGGATACGATCAACACGATTCCCGAAAAGACACTGCTCGCCTTCGCCGCGCATGGCATCGTGAAGGACGCCATGCCGCGCGACGGTGGCAATGCCGACGCGGTGCTCGCGGAATTTGCCCGCCAGGGCGTCGACCATGAAGCCCTCGCCGCCGACCTTCAGCGCGAAGGTACCGAATCCTTCGCCAAATCGTGGAATGACCTGATGTCCCGTATCGCCACCAAACACGAAGTGCCGGCGAAGGCCGAGCAAGCATGAGCAGCGCGACTCTCAGCGCGCTTGCCGGCAAGCCGGCCCCGGATTCGCTGCGGGTCGATGTGCCAAAGCTGCTCGCCGCCTATGTCGACTTGCGCCCCGATCCCGCGGTGCCGGCGCAGCGCGTGGCGTTCGGCACGTCGGGGCACCGCGGCAGCTCGTTGGAGCGAAGCTTCAATGAATGGCATGTGCTGGCGATCAGCCAGGCGATCTGCGACTACCGAAAAAGCAAGGGCATCGATGGTCCGCTGCACATCGGCACCGATACTCACGCGCTGTCGCAGCCGGCGTTCGAGAGCGCGCTGGAGGTGTTCGCCGCCAACGCGGTGGAGACGATGGTCGCCGATGGCGGCGAATTCACGCCGACGCCGGCGGTCTCGCATGCGATCCTGGTCTACAACCGTGGCCGCTCCTCGGGGCGCGCCGACGGGGTCGTCATCACGCCGTCGCACAATCCACCCGAAGACGGCGGCTTCAAGTACAACCCGCCAGACGGCGGCCCCGCCGATACCGACGTCACCGGCTGGATCCAGAATCGCGCCAATGCACTGCTCGAAGGCGGCCTCGCCGAAGTCCGGCGCACACCCTTCGCGCAGGCGCGTCGCGCCGCGAGCACGCACACACACGATTTTCGGACCGCCTACGTGGGCGATCTCGGCGACATGATCGACTTCGACGCGATCCGCGGCGCCGGCGTCCACATGGCCGTCGATCCGCTCGGAGGCGCCGGTGTGCACTACTGGGCGCCGATTGCGGAGCGCTACGGGCTCGACCTCACCGTGATCAGCGAGGACGTCGATTCGACCTTCCAGTTCATGACGGTGGACTGGGACGGCAGGATCCGCATGGACCCCTCCTCGTCCTACGCGATGCAGCGGCTGATCGGCCTGAAGGATCGCTTCGACGTGGCGTTCGCCTGCGACCCCGACCACGACCGCCACGGCATCGTGACCCGCAGCAGCGGACTGCTCGTGCCGAATCACTACCTCGCGGTGGTGGTCGACTATCTGTTCCGGCATCGGCCGCAGTGGCCCAAGACCGCGGCGGTGGGCAAGACCCTGGTCAGCACCGCGCTGATCGACCGCGTGGCGCACCGGCTGGGACGCAAGCTCTACGAAGTTCCGGTCGGCTTCAAGTGGTTCGTCGACGGCCTGCTCGACGGCGCACTGGGTTTCGCCGGCGAGGAAAGCGCCGGCGCGTCGTTCCTGCGCAGGGAAGGCGGGGTGTGGACCACCGACAAGGACGGCATCGTGCCGGCGTTGCTGTCGGCGGAGATCACCGCGCGCACTGGCCGCGATCCCGGCGAGCTGTATGGCGACCTCGTTCGCGAACTGGGCGAGCCCGTGGCCGATCGCGTCGAGGCGCCGGCAAGCGCCGAGCAAAAAGCCAGACTGGCGAAGCTTTCACCGAAGCACGTGCCGGCCACCGAGCTGGCGGGCGAGAAGATCGAAAGCGTGCTCGATCGTGCGCCGGGTAACGACGCACCGATCGGCGGCATCAAGGTGATCTCCGCCAGCGGCTGGTTCGCTGCACGCCCCTCGGGTACCGAAGACATCTACAAGATCTATGCGGAGAGCTTCAAGGACAAGGCGCATCTGCAATCGATTCTGCAGGAGGCGCAGAGCATCGTCGATGCAGCGCTCACGGCGCGATGAGCCGAATGCATGCACGTTCGTCAAACGCAGATGTTGGGCTATTCAGGAAGCAGCCATGTCCGATGAAATCGATCAGCAATGCGTCAACACCCTCCGCTTCCTGTCGGTGGACATGGTGCAGAAGGCCAACAGCGGGCATCCGGGCATGCCGCTCGGCGCCGCGCCGATGGCCTATGTGCTGTGGACGCGCTGGCTGAAGTACAACCCGCGCAACCCGGACTGGGATAATCGCGACCGCTTTGTGCTCTCGGCCGGGCACGGTTCGGCGCTGCTCTACAGTCTGCTGCACCTGACCGGCTACGACCTTTCGCTGCACGACATCAGGCAATTCCGCCAGTGGGGCAGCAAGGCACCGGGGCATCCCGAGCGCGGCCAGACGCCGGGGGTGGAAACCACCACCGGGCCGCTCGGGCAGGGCATGGCGAATGCGATCGGCATGGCGATCGCGGAAGCGCAGTTGGCCGCGTGTTACAACCGTCCCGACCACGCGGTCATCGATCACCATACGTTTGCCATCGTCAGCGACGGCGACCTGATGGAAGGGGTGGCCTCCGAGGCGGCCTCGCTGGCCGGCCATCTCAAGCTCGGCAAGCTCACCTGCCTTTACGACGACAACCACGTCACCCTGGCGGCCGGCACGGCCATCACCTTCTCCGAGGATCGTGCGCGCCGCTTCGAAGCCTACGGCTGGCACACCGCGGCGGTGGCGGACGGCAATGACCTCGCCGCGATCGACGCCGCGCTGCGGGCTGCGCGCGCGGAAACCGCGCGGCCGTCGCTGATCCTGGTGCGTACGCATATCGGCTACGGCTCCCCCGAGCAGGACAGCTTCAAGGCGCACGGCTCTCCGCTCGGCATCGACGACCTGCGCAAGACCAAGCAGAAACTGGGGTGGCCGACTGAGCCGGACTTCCTGATACCGGACGAAGCGCTGGCGCACTTCCGGGAGGCGGTCGAACGCGGTGCGCGGGACGAAGCGACGTGGCGCGAGCGCATCGGCGCTTACGCCAGGACGTTTCCGGAGCTGTCCCAGGAGCTTCGGCGCCGCCTGCGCGGCGAACTGCCGCCGGGCTGGGATTCGGACATCCCGGTATTTCACGCCGATGGCAAGGGCCTCGCCACGCGCGAGGCATCCGGCAAGGTGATGAACGCCGTTGCGTCCAGACTGCCCGCGCTCACCGGCGGCTCGGCCGATCTCGACCCGTCGACGAAAACTGCGTTGAAAGGGCTGGGTGACTTCAATCCGCCGACGACCGGAGAACGTGGAGGGACAAGGCACCGATGGTGGTCGTTGGAGCTATCTCGGACGCAACCTGCACTTCGGCGTGCGCGAGCATGCGATGGGCGCCATCGTCAACGGGCTCGCCGCGCACGGCGGCTTCATTCCCTATGGCTCGACCTTTCTGATCTTCTCCGACTACATGCGCGCGCCGATCCGGCTGGCCGCGCTGATGGGATTGCACGTGGTGCATGTATTCACGCACGACAGTCTTGCGCTCGGCGAGGACGGCCCCACCCATCAACCGGTGGAGCAGCTGGCGAGCCTGCGTGCGATTCCGAATCTCGTCGTGATCCGCCCTGCCGACGCCAATGAAACCGCGGTTGCCTGGCGGGTCGCCGTCGAAACGCGCGGTCGCCCCATCGCGCTGGTGTTGACCCGGCAGGATCTGCCCGTACTCGACCGCAGCCGCTACGCCGCCGCGGAGGGATTGCGCCGTGGCGCCTATGTGCTGAGCGATGCGCCGGACGGCAAGCCCGAGCTGATCCTGCTCGCCAGCGGCTCCGAAGTCAGCCTGATCCTGGCCGCGGCGGAACGCCTGCACGAGCAAGGCATCGCTGTGCGCTGCGTCTCGATGCCGAGCTGGGAGTTGTTCGAGGCCTTGCCGCAGGCCGAACGCGACGTCGTGCTGCCGCCCTCGGTCGGCGCGCGGCTCGCGGTCGAGTTGGGCGTCCCGCAAGGCTGGGATCGTTACATCGGCGCGCGGGGGGACATGCTCGGCGTGGAACGCTTCGGCGCGTCCGCACCGTCTGACGTGTTGCTGCGCGAATACGGCTTCACCGTCGACAATGTCTGCGCACGCGCCAGGGCGCTGCGGGCCGGCTGATCGGGATACCTGGACCATGAACAGCGCCGCACTCACACCGGAACTCCTCCGCAAGATGGATGCGTACTGGCGCGCCGCCAATTATCTGTCGGTCGGCCAGATTTATCTTTGCGACAATCCGCTGCTGAAGCGGCCGCTGACGCTCACGGATGTGAAGCGGATGCTGCTGGGACACTGGGGCACGACCCCCGGGCAGAACTTCATCTACGTGCACCTGAACCGGATCATCGAGAAATACGACCTCGACATGATTTACATCTCGGGCCCCGGGCACGGCGGGCCGGCCGTCGTGGGCAACACTTATCTCGAGGGCACGTACAGCGAGATCTATCCCGACATCAGCCAGGATGAGGCCGGGTTGCGGAAGCTCTTCACACAGTTCTCCTTTCCCGGAGGCATTCCCAGCCACGCATCGCCGGAGTGCCCGGGCTCGATTCACGAAGGCGGCGAGCTGGGGTATTCGCTAAGCCATGCGTTCGGCGCGGTATTCGACAATCCCGATCTCGTCGTCGCCTGCGTCGTCGGCGATGGCGAGGCGGAAACCGGGCCGCTGGCCACGGCGTGGCATTCCAACAAGTTTCTCGATCCGGCCACCGACGGCGCGGTGCTGCCGATCCTGCATCTCAACGGCTACAAGATTTCCAATCCGACCGTCCTCGCCCGCATCACCCGCGAGGAATTGGAACAGCTGCTGCGCGGCTACGGGTGGACGCCGTACTTCGTCGAGGGTCACGAACCCGCCCCGATGCACGAGGCCATGGCCGCGACGCTCGACGCGGCGGTGGAGCAGATCAAGAGCATCCAGCAGGACGCGCGCGGCCGCGGCAACCTCGCGCGACCGCGCTGGCCGATGATCGTCCTCAATTCACCCAAGGGCTGGACGGGGCCGAAGGTGGTCGATGGCTTGCAGGTGGAAGGCACCTTCCGCTCGCACCAGGTGCCGCTCCACCCGGACACCCATCCCCAACACCTCGCGCTGTTGGACGACTGGCTGAGAAGCTACCGGCCGGAGGAACTCTTCGACCCGCAGGGCCGCCTGCAACCCGAGCTGGCCGAACTGGCGCCCAAGGGCGAGCGACGCATGGGTGCGAATCCCCACGCCAACGGCGGGATGCTGCTGCGCGACCTGCGGATGCCGGATTTCCGCAACTACGCCGAGGCCGTGCCCACGCCTGGGGTGCGCGGCATCGGCGACACGCGTGTGCTCGGACCTTTCCTGCGTGACGTCGCGAAGCTGAACCAGGCGCAGCGAAACTTCCGGGTCTTCGGCCCGGACGAGACGCTCTCCAACGGCCTGGGAGCCCTCTTCGAAGCGACTCAACGCCAATGGGACGCGGCGACCCTGCCGAACGACGAATTCCTTGCTCCCGCCGGACGCGTGCTGGACTCGATGTTGAGCGAGCACCAATGCGAGGGCTGGCTCGAGGGCTACCTGCTCACCGGGCGGCACGGCCTCTTCAACTGCTACGAGGCGTTCATCCACATCATCGATTCGATGTTCAACCAGCACGCCAAGTGGTTGGATGCCTCGTCGCACCTGCCGTGGCGGCGGAAGATCGCCTCGCTCAACTACCTGCTGGCCTCGCATGTCTGGCGCCAGGATCACAACGGCTTCACGCACCAGGATCCGGGCTTCATCGACGTCGTCGTGAACAAGAAGGCGGGGGTCGTGCGTGTCTACTTTCCGCCGGATGCGAACTGCCTGCTGTCCGTCGTGGATCACTGCCTGCGCAGCCGCCACTATGTCAACGTCGTGATCGCGGGCAAACATCCCGCGCCGCAATGGCTGGCGATGGACGCCGCCGTCAAGCATTGCACGGAAGGCATCGGCATCTGGCAGTGGGCCAGCAACGACCAGGGCGCGGCGCCCGACGTGGTGATGGCCTGCTGCGGCGACGTGCCGACGCTCGAGACGCTCGCCGCCGTGTCCATCATGCGCGAGCATCTGCCCGACCTGCGAATCCGCGTGGTCAACGTCGTCGACCTGATGACGCTGCAGCCCCCCAGCGAGCATCCGCACGGCCTGTGCGACACGGATTTCGACGAGATCTTCACCAAGGACAAGCCGGTCATCTTCGCCTTCCATGCCTATCCGTGGCTGATCCACCGGCTGACCTACCGCCGCACCAACCACGACAACCTTCACGTCCGCGGCTACAAGGAAGAGGGCACCATCACCACGCCCTTCGACATGACGGTGCTGAACGACCTCGACCGCTTCCATCTCGTGATGGACACCATCGACCGCCTGCCGCAGACCGGCGAAAGAGGCGTCTACCTGAAGCAGCAGCTCAGGGACAAGCTGATCGAGCACAAGCAATACATCGACCGATACGGCGAGGACCTGCCGGAGATCCGGGAGTGGAAATGGCAGGGCTGACGCCGCAATGGTTCTGCGATTGATGGCGATGGTGTCGTGCGAGAACGACCGGCGCTGGACTTGCCCCGCTTCCACGGACGGGTCGTTGGCCGGAACGGACTTGAGAGGCAATGAGCGAACAAACGCGGGTCAGTCACCCGAAGGAGCGGCTTATGTCCTCGGACGTCGAGGGATTCGATGCGCTGGCCGGGCTTGCCCTGGACATGCGTTCGTCGTGGAATCATGCCACCGACCAAGTATGGCGGCAGCTGGATCCCGTGCTATGGGAACTCACGCACAACCCTTGGGTCGTCCTCCAGACCGTCTCGCGGGAGAAGCTCCAGCGCGTCCTGGCCGATCACGCGTTCCGCAAGAACGTCGACGATCTGGTGCGGGCAAGGGGCGATGCCGCGGAGGCGCCCGCGTGGTTCCAGCGAACCTACCCGCAATCTCCGCTGAGCTGTGTTGCGTACTTCAGCATGGAATTCATGCTGAGCGAAGCGTTGCCCATCTACTCGGGCGGGCTCGGCAACGTGGCCGGTGATCAGCTCAAGGCCGCCAGCGATCTGGGCGTCCCCGTCGTCGGCGTGGGGCTGCTCTACCAGCAAGGCTATTTCCGCCAGGTGATCGGCAAGGACGGAGCGCAACAGGCCCTGTTTCCGTACAACGACCCCGGACAATTGCCGATCACGCCGCTGCGCAAACCGAATGGGGAGTGGTTGCGCCTGGAGGTCGCGTTACCCGGTTACTCGGTCTGGGTGCGCGCCTGGCTGGTCCAGGTCGGCAGAGTGAAGCTTTTCCTGCTGGACAGCAATGACGCAGCGAATTATCCCGCGCATCGAGGCATTACCAGTGAGCTCTACGGAGGCGGGCCGGAATTGCGCCTCAAACAGGAAATGCTGCTCGGGATGGGCGGATGGCGATTGCTCGAGGCGCTCGGTATCAAGCCGGAAGTCTGCCACCTGAATGAAGGGCATGCCGCCCTCGCGGTCCTGGAACGCGCCCGAAGCTTCATGGAGGAATCCGGGCGGACGTTCGAGGTCGCGCTCGCCGTCACCCGGGCGGGCAACCTTTTCACCACCCACACGGCGGTGGCGGCCGGCTTCGATCGTTTCGCTCCGGCGCTTATCGAGGCGTACCTCGCTGGCTATGCGCGTACGCAGCTCGGCATCAACCGCCACGACTTGCTGGCCTTGGGCCGCCAGAACCCGAACGATTCGTCGGAGCCCTTCAACATGGCCTATCTGGCGATTCGCGGGAGCGGGGCCGTCAATGCCGTGAGTCGCTTGCACGGGAAGGTGAGCCGGCAGATCTTTCTGCCTCTCTTTCCGCACTGGCCGCAGGACGAAGTCCCGGTCGGGCACGTGACCAACGGAGTCCACATGCCGACCTGGGACTCGGTGGCGGCCGACGATCTCTGGACGGAAGGCTGTGGCAAAGACCGCTGGCTGGGGAAGGCGGAGACCCTCGAGCGGGACATTCGCTGCCTCTCCCCCGCCCGTCTCTGGCAATTTCGCGCCGCCGCCCGCAAGTCGCTTGTCGAATACGCGCGCGAGCGGCTGTCCCGGGAACTGGCGGTATCCGGCGCGTCGCGCGCGACGGTTGATGAAGCGAGGCATCTGTTCGACAGCGATGCGTTGACGCTCGGTTTTGCGCGCCGTTTCGCAACCTACAAGCGACCGAACCTCCTTCTGCGCGACCCGGAGCGACTGCTGCGCCTATTGAGCAACCCGCAGCGCCCGGTACAGCTCATCATGGCCGGCAAGGCTCATCCGGCCGACCAGGCCGGACAGGCGCTGATTCGGGAATGGGTGCAATTCATCCGTCGGCCCGAGGCGCGCCCCCATGTGATCTTCCTCGGCGACTACGACATGCAATTGACCGAGCAGCTGGTGCAGGGCGTGGATGTCTGGCTCAACACGCCGCGACGCCCCTGGGAGGCGTGTGGAACGAGCGGGATGAAGGTGCTCGTCAATGGCGGCATCAATGTGTCCGAATTGGACGGTTGGTGGGCGGAAGCCTACACGCCCGAGGTAGGGTGGGCGCTGGGGGATGGTCAGGAACATGACGACGATCCCGCCTGGGACGCCGTCGAAGCTGAAGCCCTCTACGACCTGCTCGAACGCGAGGTGATCCCGGAGTTCTATGACCGCGACGAGCAGGGCATCCCCGGCGCCTGGGTGGCGCGGATGCGTGAAAGCATGGCGCAATTGACGCCGCGGTTTTCCACCAACCGCGCGTTGTGCGAATACACCGAGCGACACTACCTCCCGGCGGCCTCAGCCTACCTCGAGCGGGCCGTCGACAAGGGCGCAATCGGTATGGACATGATCCATTGGCGGCGCGCCCTGGACGAAAAATGGACCGCGCTGCGCTTCGGCGAAGTGAAGCTCGGGACCGACGGCGAGCGGCACGTGTTTGAAGTGCAGGTCTATCTCGATGACCTCGACCCGAAGGACGTAACGCTGGAGCTCTACGCCGACGGTGTCCCGGGCGGCCCTCCCGTGCGACAGGAGATGAAGCGTGTTCGGCCACTGGCCGGCGCGTCGGGCGGCTACGTCTACACCGCTGCGGTGTCGGCGGCCCGCCCGCCCGCGGACTATACGGCGCGAGTGATACCACAACGCCCCGGCGTGGCGGTTCCCCTCGAAACCGATCGAATTCTCTGGCAGCGGTGATCCGATACGAACATGCGCCCGTAGGGAATGCCGGATCACGCTCGCGCGACGCGCACTTCGATCACCACGCGATGCTCCGCGTGATCGTCGACGAGGTGTACTAACCCGTCGATTTGCACGACGCCATCCACCGTTACGTCGGTCGCGTCGACTGCTGCCCCGGCCCCGGCGAGCGTCTGCCGAACGGCGATGTCGTACGTGGTCTCGCGGTACCGGTAGCGCATCGTGAACGCAGTCCAGTCCGCGGGAAGGCACGGCGTGAAGCGCAGACGATCCTTCTCGAGCGTCACCCCGAGCAGCGATTCGACGATGAGCCGGTACATCCATCCGGCCGAGCCGGTGTACCAGCTCCATCCGCCGCGGCCGGTATGCGGAGCCATCGCGTAGACATCGGCGGCGATCACGTACGGCTCCACCTTGTAGGTCGCCACGCCCTCCGGCGTCCGCGCATGGTTCACCGGATTCATCATCGTCGTGAGTTCCCAGGCGCGTTCGCGATCACCCATGGCCGCGAAGGCCATCGCCGACCAGATCGCACCGTGCGTGTACTGGCCACCGTTCTCCCGCACGCCCGGGACGTAGCCCCTGATGTAGCCGGGGTCGAGATCCGATCTGTCGAAGGGCGGATCCAGAAGCTGGATCAACGCGTGGTCGCGGCGCACGAGGCGTTCATCGACGGCCTTCATGGCCATCCGCGACCGCGTGGCATCGCCTGCGCCCGACAGCACCGACCAGCTTTGCGCAATGGAATCGATTCGACATTCGACGTTGCTCGCCGATCCCAGCGGCGATCCATCATCGAAGTAAGCGCGCCGATACCACTCGCCGTCCCAGCCGTGCTGCTCGAGGTTCTGGCGGAGCTTGGTCTCCTCCGCCTCGCAGCGCTCGGCGAACGACGAGTCACCCGTGACGTGCGCGAGCTCGGCGAACTGCTTCAGCACGGTGCAAAGGAAGAAGCCCAGCCAGACGCTTTCGCCCGTGCCCTTGATTCCCACGAGGTTCATGCCGTCGTTCCAGTCGCCGGAGCCCATCAGCGGCAGGCCGTGCGCACCGTATTGCAGGCCATGCACGATGGCGCGCACGCAGTGCTGGTAAACGCTGGCCGATTCCCCGGACCGGCGGGGCAGATCGTAATAGGAGTCGTCCCCCGGGTTCACGGGGCGACCTTCCAGGAATGGGATCGATTCATCCAGCACGCCGCTGTCACCGGTCGCCTTCACGTAGCGTGCCGTCGCCAGCGGCAGCCAGAGGTAGTCGTCCGAACAACGCGTGCGCACGCCCCGACCCGACGGCGGATGCCACCAATGCTGGACGTCGCCTTCCACGAACTGACGCCCCGCGCAGCGAAGCAGGTGCTCGCGCATGAGCGCAGTGTCGGCGTGGACGAGCGCCATCACGTCCTGCAGCTGGTCGCGGAAGCCGAAGGCGCCACCCGATTGGTAGTAGCCGCTGCGCGCCCACAGGCGGCACGCCACCGTCTGGTACAGAAGCCAGCCGTTGGCCAGCACATTGAGCGACGCGTCCGGCGTTTCCACCTGCACGGCGCCGAGGGTGCGCTTCCAGTGCGCCCGTACCACGTCCAGCGCGCCACGGGCGGCGGTCGGTCCCCGGAAGCGCTGCACGAGACTGCCGGCGTCGTCGGCATTTCGGCCCACGCCAAGCCTGAAGACGATCTCGCGCTCCTGGCCCTCGGCCAGATCGAACGCGACCTGGATGGCGGCGCATGGATCGAGCGCCGCGCCGACCTTGCCGGATAGGCGCGACCGCACCATCGCGGCCGGATTGCGGAGCGCGCCGTTACGTCCCAGGAATTCGGTGCGGTCACCGCTCACGCTGCGAGTCGGGTCGTCCACATCGAAGAACGCGACGCGGTCGGGGAACTCCGTGTTGTAGGAGTTGCGCGCCAGCAGCGCACCGCTCCTTGCCTCGATCTCGGTGATCACGTGCATCGTCGTCTTGGGCCGCAGATCGCCAAGCACCCATTCCACATAGCCGGTGGCCGAGAGCCGGCGCGACCGACCCGACGTGTTGCGAACCTTCAGCACCGAGAATTTCACCGATGCATCGATGGCCACGTACACCCACAGCTCGGAGCTGATTCCATCCTCGCTGTGCTCGAAGACGCTGTAGCCGAATCCGTGACGGGTGACATAGGCACCGACTCCGCGGGCCGGGCAGCGGCGCGGGCGACCAGAAATGGCCGGACTCTTCGTCGCGAAGGAAAAAGGCCTCTCCGCTCGCGTCGCTGACGGGGTCGTTGTGCCAGGGCGTGAGACGGAACTCATGAGCGTTCTCGCTCCACGTATACGCGAGTCCGCTCTCGGAGATCACCGTCCCGAAATTCGGATTCGCCAGCACATTGGCCCACGGCGCGGGCGTTGCCTGGCCCGCGAGTGTCGTGATCACGTACTCGCTGCCGTCGGGCGTGAATCCGCCAAGGCCGTTGAACAGGATCAATTCGCGCGCGGGCGGCTCCGCGGGCAGCGGTTTCGCCACGATGATTTCGGGTCGGCACGAGGCGCGGGATCCGCAGCTTCCACCGGGCCGCGACGGGTGACCTGTTCCACCAGACTCCCCCGGCGGTCGGTGATGATGGCGCGCGCCACGGACTGGAGCAGGATGCGGTCCTCGTCCGCAGATCTGCTCGGCCCGCCGCACGAAGATCCCGCCCGGTCGGTCCATCACGTGCGCTTCGACGCCGGCGGCGATCAGCCCCATGATCTGATCCTGAAGGACCTGCCGATATCCGCCGCGGTCCTCGTTCCAGATCACGAGGTCGACCGCCAATCCCTTCAAGCGCCAGTACGCGTGCGCCTGCACCAGCCGGCGCACGAGATCGATGTTTTCCGAGTCGCCGATCTGCAGCAGAACGATCGGCAGATCGCCGGAGATCGCGTAGCTCCACAGCCCGGACTGCCCGCGCCGGTTCCTGAGCAGGACGCTCGCCTCCGCGCGCAGCGAGGCATTGGCGTAGATGACGGAACTGGCGAGGCGCGCATAGAGCTGCGCATCGGATTCGGTGGCATTGATCTGCCGCAGCGTCACCCAGCTGTGCGTCCACGCCAGGTCGAAAACGCGATCCGCCAGATGCCGATCCTGGTATTTTCCGACGAGGCCCAACGCGGTCGTCGCGCGTTTCGGCCATCCCGGACGCGATATCGATCGTCGCCGTCTGTTGCGGATCGAGCGTCATCCGATGCCGGATCGCGACGATCGGATCCAGGACCGAGCCCTGGCTGACCGGACAGCCTTCCGGCATCGGTCATCGCCTGCGGAGCGGCGACCGTGCGTCCGCGGCCGATGAACGCCATGCGGTCGGTCTCGTAGGAAACGTCCAGCGAATCCGGCCCGTGGACGGCCATCAGGTGAAACATCCAGGGCGGCTGCTCGTCGTGCGAGCGGGGCCGACGGGTGCACAGGATGGCTTGCCGCTGCGGGATGATCTCCGTCTGCACGAAGAGATTGGAAAACGCCGGATGCAGCGCGTCCGCGGCAGGCGACGCGAGAGCGACTTCCGCGTAACTCGTGACCTCGATCGTCCGCCGCGTCCGCGAGCGGTTGGTGATGCGGAGCCGGCGCAGCTCGATGTCGTCTTCCGGCGATACGACGATCTCGGTATGCGATTCGAGGTCGTTGTCGCGCCGGCGAAATTCGGCGCGCGCTTCGGTGAATATGGCTTCGTAGTGCGCTGCGCGCCTCCCCGTCGGCTGGTGCGCGGTCGACCAGAAGTCCCCGCTCGCCACGTCGCGGATGTAGCAGAACGTGCCCCAGTTGTCGCAGGTGCTGTCTTCGCGCCAGCGGGTGACGGCGAGGTCCTTCCATCGGCTGCTCCCGCCGCCCGCGTTCGTGACCATGACGTGGTATCTGCCGTTCGACAACAGCTGCACTTCCGGTATCGGCGTGTCGGGACTTCCGATTACGCGTACCGGCGCCTCCGGACCGCCCGAAATCCCACGAATCGCGGAAAGCTCGGCAGGGTGCGAAAAGAGTGCCGCGATCTTTGGAATGCGCTCCTGCAGCAACAGAAGGGTTGCCTTGAACAGCGGATTCGACTCGAATCGCTTCTGCAATCGGACGGCCGAGCAGCACGTGCGCCAGGGACAGCAGAATCATGCCCTGGTGATGCGCCATGAACGAACGCACGACGGCGCTGGCCTGCCCGCGCGGCAGGCGCGCGGGGGTGTAGTCGATTGCCTCGTAAAGGCCGAATCGTCCGGCGAGCCCGTCGGCTGCGAGCCGCTGCAGGTTGAGGCACGCCTCCTCGGGCGCCACCATCAGCGCGAGCGCCGACGCGTAGGGCGCAACGACGAGATCCTGCGCGAGTCCGCGCTTCAAGCCCAGACCGGGCACGCCAAACGCGCGGTACTGGTAGTTCAGGCCGCATCGACCGAGTTGTAGCCGCATTCCGAGATGCCCCAAGGCACGCCGCGCTGCTTGCCGTAGGCGATCTGCCGCTCCACCGTCACGCGACAGGTCTGGTCGAGCAGCGTGTTGTCGTACGTAGGCATCACCAGGAGCGGCATCAGGTACTCGAACATCGAGCCGCTCCAGGACAGGAGGACCGATTGCCCCCCGGCGGTCGTGAGCAGGCGCCCGAGCGCGAACCAGTTCTCCTGCGGCAGCTCACCCTGCGAGATCGCCACGAAGCTGGAAAACCTCGCCTCCGAGGCGAGCAGATCGTAATAACTCGGGTCGCGTCTGCGCTCATCGACGTTGTACCCGATGGCCAGCAGGTGACTCGCCTTGTCGTACAGAAAGTCGTAATCCATGCGGGCCAGTTCATCGCATTGCAGCGCCAGGCGTTCGATCTCCGCTATCCGGGCGCCGGCGCGATGGCTCGCATCGGTGACGGCACGCCCCAGGTCATCGAGCCATGCCTGGTCCGCGGGTGACGCGTCCGCGCGCCGCCGCCGTTCGATGGCCGGCAGCAATTCCACTTCCAGCGCCGCAAGCTCGCGCAAGGTCGGAATCTCGCTTATGCCCGGCAGGTCGTCGAACCCGCTCGGCGCGGCCGGCAGCGCGCTCCACGGAGCGAGAAACGCCAGCTCTTCGCGCATGATCCGGCATTGGCGGACGAGGGCCTCCGCCCAAAAGGCCGTCTCGTTCGCCGGCGCGGGCGCGCCTGCGGATTCGGAGCCGGCAATGCCCACGACGCGTGTGGTCACCTCGGCGACGCTCGCGTCGAGCCGGTCGAGGCACTGTCGCGCGGCGGCGATTGTCGCGGGCCGGGAGTCGAAGGCGGTGTCCAGTTCCCCCTGCAGGCGAAGAGCCGCCGCCGGAGCGGCGCGGCCGACGGCATCGGTGAGGATCCGCAGCGTGTCGCTCAAGCCTTCGAACCATTTCAGATCCATGATCCGGTCGTCGGCAAGTGCGAGCAGTCCCGGCCGCAAGGTCATCAGATGACCCGCGAGGTTTCCGCTGTCCACCGCCGAGACATAGAGGGGCGGCAGCGGCTTGAGGGACTGGGTGTCGTACCAGTTGTAGAAATGCCCCTCGTGCCGCTCCATGGCGCTCATCGTGTCCAATGCTTTCGCCGTGCGCAGGATGAGTTGTCCGGCCGGGAGGTAGCCAAAGTCGTAGGCGGTCAGATTCGCGAGCAGTGCGAGTCCCATGTTCGTGGGCGACGTGCGATGCGCGACGCTCGCGACCGGATGTTCCTGGCTGTTGTCCGGCGGAAGCCACTGGTCGTCCGGACCGACGAAGGTCTCGAAGAACGCCCATGTCCTTCGCGCAAGCTTCCGAAGGAAGAGCGTCTGGTCCATCGTCAGCCGCGCCTCGCGGCGAGCGAGCGGCCGGCTGATCCACCAGGCGATGCCGGGCGAGACGAACCACAGCAAAAGGATCGGCCCCGCTTGCGCCAGTGAAGACGGAGTCGATACCGTCAACAGGATCGCCATCGCCGCGGCGATGACCGGCGCGATCCACATCGATCTCACCGACACGGCAAGTGCGGAGCGCGTGGACGAGTCGTCGGCGCGCCGACGATCGGGCTCGTCGCCGGCGGACGGATTCCACTCGAGCAGCCGTCGATGCGTAGCGAGCATCCGCCACACGGTGCGTGCGATCGCATCGAGGTTGACCGTCGCCTCGTAGGGGAGAAATGCGAGTGTCAGCGCCGTTTGGGCGGCGTGCCGGCCGGCGACGCTCGCGGTGGCGGCGAGGTGCTGCCGCAGCAGCACCTCGTCCGGCGTGCGCAACAGATCCAGGACGAAGGCACTCGCCGACGGAAGCAGAAGAATCGCAATCACCAACAACGTCCACAGCCATGGGTGCGGAAGCACGGTCCACCCGAGCAGCAGCAGCACCGTCAACGCCGGCGGGACGAGACTGCGCCGAAGGTTGTCGAAGAGCTTCCACAGCGAGAGCGCCGACAATGGATTTCTCAGCCGGCGTTTGCCGGGACCGGGTACCAGCGGCAGCAGCCATCCCACCAGTTGCCAGTCGCCGCGAATCCAGCGGTGCCGGCGGCTGATGTCCGCGCCATAGGTCGACGGATGCTCCTCGTACAACTGCACGTCGCTCAACAACCCCGATCGCGTGTAGCAACCCTCGAGCAGATCGTGACTCAGGATCCGGTTCTCGGGAAAGCGACCTTGGAGGGCGCGCTCGAACGCATCGACGTCGTAGATCCCCTTGCCGATGAAGGAGCCCTCGCCAAACACGTCCTGATACACGTCGGAGACGGCGCGCGTATAGGGGTCGATGCCCGGGTCACCCCCGTGCAGGCGCGCGTACCACGAGCGGTTGGCGCCGGGGAGGCTGATGCTCACGCGCGGCTGCAGTATCCCGTACCCTTCGGTCACCAGCTCTCTGCCTTTGCGCTTGCCGCCGGTATCGAAGCGCGCACGATTCAGCGGGTGCGCCATCACGCCGACAAACTGCCGCGCCGAGTCGCGCGGCAGCTGCGTGTCGGTGTCGAGCGTGATCACGTACTTCACGCTCGACAGCGCCGCCGCCTCGCCGACGACGAGCGAGAAGCGGTCTCGCGCGCCACTGCGCAGGAACGAATTCAGGTCCGCAAGCTTTCCACGCTTGCGCTCGTAACCCATCCATACGCGCTCCTCCGGATTCCAGCGGCGGGGACGGTGAAACAGGAAGAAGGTGTCCGCGGTTGCACCGCCCTCGGTTGGGCTCGCCGCACGCCGGTACTTTTCGTTGAGGTCCTCGATTCCCTTTCGAGCGAGCCACAGCAGCGACTCGTCCTCGGGCTGGGTTTCCGCGGATGCGTCCTGATAATCGGTCAACAGGCCAAAATGCAGCCGGTCGTCCCGATTGGCGAGAAACCGGACTTCCAGCGCCTCGACCAGGCCTTCGATGCTTTCGGCGCTGCTGAGCATCGTCGGGACGACGACCAGCGTGCGCGACTGCGCCGGCAGCCCCTTGGAAAAGTCCATTCGCGGCAAGGGACGCGGGGCCACCGCCAATGTCGCCAGCCAGTTCACCATTCCGACGGCCAGCTGGCTGGTGGCCACCAGCAGGAGGATCCCGAGCGGCACGAGCATCTCGTCGGCAACCCCGTCGCCATGCGCGTTCGCCAGCAGGGCCGCAGTGAGGGCCGCGGTGATCGCCGCGATCGTGCCCAGGTACAGCAGCAAAGGGATCCGCCGTCCCATCCTGCGGAAAGCCTCGGCCGGGGATAGGCGCATCCGTGCCGCGCGTTCGAGGCGCGGCCGCCCCTTGTCGACCAGATAGAAACCGACGTGGGCGGCCCGATCGTCGTCGCCGCTCCTGCCGGCAGCGCCGGCGGTGCCCTCGTGTGCCAGCTGGACCGCCTTGCGCGCCACCTCGCTTTCGGACAGCTGGCTGCCTTTCGCGATCTCCTCGACGACGTGCCGGTAACGGTCGCGCGTCGCAAAATCCATCCTGCCGTAGAGCCCGCCCGGATCTTCGCGCAACTTGTGCTCGACGACGCTCATCGTCTCCACGAACTCGCGCCAGTCCATCGATCCCAGAAAGCGAAGACTGCCGATGCTGTTGCTGATCGAGACCTGGTCGCCCGCCTGTTCCTGCGTTTCCGATTGCACCAGCTGCTCGATCGTGAAGCCGGACTCGGCAAGTCGCTGCTCGATCCAGGTGAGCGGCAAGGCCAATGCGGCACTCTGCCCCTGCAGCCGGCGCGCCAGCTCGGCGACAAAGGAACTCACCATCGGCGGGCTCGAGCGCGCCATGTCCGCAATCACCAGAATCAGGCTCTTCGGATCGTGCTCGGCGACGTCCATCATCTGGTCCGCCCACGCGTCAGCCCGGTTCCGGTCATTGGTGCCGGCCGCAATCCGGGCCCCGACGCGGCGCAGATTCTCGATCAGCGCCAATCGCAGCATGATCGGAATGGCCCACAATTCACCGAGCTTGAGCGGTGTCACCGTCTGGTAGGCCGCCACGAAGCGGGAAAGACCCTCCGCGTCGATCCTGCCGTCGCCGTGGGAGATCGCCTCGAACGCGATGTCATAGACGCGCGGAAGTTTGGCGGAAGGACCGTGCGCCAATCGGGGAAGTTCGCGGCTGTACCCCTTGGGCAAGTGCCGCTTGGCCGTACGGATCTGCTCTTCGATCAGATAGAAATTGTCGAGCAGCCATTCCGCGGCGGGCGTAATGCGGCGGTTTGCCGTGACTGCCGCGGTAAGCAGGTCGCAGACTTCCACCAGGAAGCGTTCGTTCTCGGCGAGCCGTGTCAGGAGCCGGTCGGCGCGGCCAGGCGCCAGCCGGTGCGCGGCGGCGAGGTTCTTGCCGTGCTGCTCCATCTGATCGGCGCTCAACAACTCCGATCGCAGAGGCGGCTCCTCGTCGGCGTATTTCCCGAGCGGGTCGGCGCGACCGAAGCGCGCCGTGATCGCAAGCAATCGTTCAAAAATCGTCCGCTCGCTCACGTTCAATTCAGGAATCCTCCTCTTTGCGGCGAAGCCGCGACAACATACGGATCACCGCGCACCTCCATTCTCCCAGCAATTCGGCCTCCGACCGCGGTTTGATCGTGCCGACGATGACTTCCGTCGCCGGCGATGCAGCACGCCTGGCGTCTGCCGCGGTCGCGCGCCGGCGTTTCACGGTCGAGAGCGGACGTGTTGGCGGCATTCGTCGACATGCGAGGCCGGCGGATGATGACGCGCACGTCGTTGCTGGCGGACTTGACGCCGCTTTCGTTGCGCGCAACCTGCACGGCGAGAGATTCGTTCGCGGGCGACCCATCACGCCCCGGACAATTGCGATCAACGCCATGACGTCGACCAACCATGCCGGTAGGGGACGGGCATGGGTCGAGAGTATTGGCCGGCACCTGAGCCGTCTGTTCGCTGGCGTACACAGCGTCAGCATCACACGTGCGAGCGCCGCTGACTCGCCTGCCCGATTACGGAATTGACGCGCCGCGATCGCTTCGCGGACAAGAGGAGTGCCGCTGGGCAGCTTCGCCGGTCGTCGCCTTGGGCCGCGTCAAGAATGCGGAATGCGCGCGGTGGCGTTCGCGCTGGCCGTGGTCGACGGTTGGCAATCCGTGTGCCAGCCCTAGAACGCGCTGACCTGCGTCTCGGCTTCTTCCTTGGTGATGCCGTAGGCCCTCTGAATCTCGCTGCTCAGGGCGTCGTTCTCGCCCGCGATGACGTCGAGGGGTTCGTCGGCGACGACGCCCCACGATTCACCCTGGCTGCCCGTGAGCTGCTTCCAGCTGTCTTTGATCGCTTCCCAGTTCATATTGAATTCCATTCGTTCATGGCGCGTCCGGCGAAATCGCCGGCTGCTGATCTGGATCGGGACGACGGCACGCGCCGCCGGGAACGCTTCAACGGTGTCAGTAGCGATACGCGCGTCCGTTCTCGATGCGCACGCTGTCGCCGACGCGCAGTCCGTCGATGCTGGCCTGGGTCACGGTCCGATAATTTCCGTTGTCGAAGCGGACACGAACGTTATAGGCGTCCCGCTCCGCATTGCCCTGGCCGATCTCGTGCCCGACCACCGCGCCACCGACCGCCCCGGCGACGGTGGCAACCGAATTGCCTGTGCCGCCACCCACCTGATGGCCAAGAACCCCGCCGATGACGCCGCCAATGATCGTCCCGGCGATGGCGTTGTTGTTGCTTCCGCCACCTGTCGACTCGATCGAGTCGACGACGCCGTAGTAGGCTTCCATCGACCGCGGCTCGTTGTAACGCGAAGCGCCATTGTCGTAGCGTTCGTGGGGAGAATCGACGCTCGCGCAGCCGCCGACGAGTGCAGTTCCGGCAAAGAGCAAGGTGACAAGCGTGTTTGGTTTCATGGCTACTCCTGTGAGTTGGAGGAGGCTAGCCCGAGCGAACGCGCGAGTCGGTACGTTGGCGCACACAGATCGACGAGTCTTCGCCGCGACGAACGCCACGAGCATCGGTCGTCATGGACGGATGCGGCCGAAAGGCGCTCCGCCGTACCGCATCGTCACTGCCTGCGCCAAGCGGTTCGGTGAAATGGGGTGCCCTGGCCGCAGTTCGTGGCGTTCTGCGGGTGTCTTATTGGCGTCGGACGCTCTCCGGCAAATGCGACATGATCGGTGCGCTACCGAACAGACAATGAAGCTGGCGCTCCATAGGCTGCCATTCATGTTTGTAACAGAACGTAACCGATGAGATCGATGCGGTACGTACGTGCAAACGGATACGGCAGTCGTCGTCGCGTGCGTCGTCCCGTGATGGGATCTGCTGATTGCGCTGTCATCGAAACGAGACAGCGCCGCGTTGTAGTCGCACGTCGACGAGCTGGCTCCGGTACAGCTGAGTCCGGGGCATTGGCGTCGTCTTCGTCCGTGGGTCGCCCCAATCGGGCAGCGACGCCACGCAGCATCTCGGTGGTTGAGCTGACCTGTTGTTGTGCTGCCCTATCCGATCCACCGGTTTAGGCGGCGTACTCTTGCGTAAGGAATGCCATGCAAATGCAACCTCTCCGTCTTCGCTTCTTCGCCTTCGTGGCCGGCCTTGCGGTCTTGGCCTTCAGCAACTGGGCCAGCGCGGACCCGCCGTCGCGCGTCGCGCGCCTGGGTTACATGGCCGGCGCGGTCAGTTTCTCGCCTGCTGGCGAAAACGATTGGGTACTGGCCACGATCAATCGGCCGTTGACCACGGGCGATCGTCTTTGGGCGGACCAGGGTGCGCGGGCCGAAATCCAGGTCGGCGGCGCGATGATTCGCCTGAACGCGAGTACCGGCATATCCGTTCTCAACCTCGACGATCGCATCGCCCAGCTGCAATTGACGCAGGGCACCCTGAACGTCCGCGTGCGTCGTCTCGAGGCCAACCAGGCGTTCGAGGTCGACACGCCGAACCTCGCGTTTACCCTTCGACAACCCGGCGAATATCGGATCGAGGTGGATCCGGACGGCAACGCGACGACGATCGTCGTGCGCCAGGGTCAGGGTGAGGTGTACGGCGAAGACGCGGCGTACGTAATCGATTCGCGTCAACCCTATCGCTTCATGGGCACCGGCTTGCGCGAATACGAGTATGTCGACGCGCCGCGCCCCGACGAATTCGATCGCTGGGCAAGTGAGCGCGACCGCGGCTACGACAATTCGATCTCCGCCCGGTATGTATCGCCGGACGTAGTCGGCTATCAGGACCTCGATGCGAACGGCACCTGGCGCGTCGAACCGACCTACGGCAATGTCTGGTTCCCGAATCGCGTGGTGGCCGGATGGTCGCCTTACAGCGACGGACACTGGGCATGGGTCGACCCGTGGGGATGGACGTGGGTGGATGACGCACCCTGGGGCTTCGCCGTGTCCCATTACGGCCGCTGGACCAATCTCCGTGGAACGTGGGGTTGGGTACCCGGTCCCGTGCGCTCGCGCGCCTACTATGCCCCGGCACTGGTCGCGTTCGTGGGCGGCGACAACTTCCAGCTCACGATCGGGAGCGGCATCGTCGGTGGAATCGCGTGGTTCCCGCTGGGGCCGCGCGACGTCTATCGACCGTCCTATCCGGTGAGCCGCGGCTATTTCGAGAACGTCAACCGCAGCAACACGGTCATCAACACCACAGTCATCAACAACTACTACAACAACACGAACGTGACCAATATCGTCTACGCCAACCGGCAAGTGCCGGGAGCCGTCGTCGCCGTGCCGACGACCGCGTTCGTGCAGGCGCAGCCGGTGTCGCGGGTAGCGGTCCGGGCAACGCGGGAAATGGTGGCCAGTGCGCCGGTAGCGGTTGTCGCGCCCGTCGCGCCGACCGAGCGAAGCGTGCGTGGGAGCGCCACCGCGGGCGACAAGCCGCCTGCCCGCGTGTTCGAGCGGCCTGTGGTCGCTCGCACCGCGCCGCCGGCGGCACGCGTCGGTTTCGCGGCGCAGCAGCAGCAACTGGCAGCGAAACCGGGCAGACCGCTCGACGACGCCGCACGCCGGGAATTAAAGCCCGCAGCGACCGCGCCGTCACCCGTGGTCAAAGTTGTCGAGCAGACGCAAAAAGCGCCACCGACGATACGTCCACCGCAGGCGGCACCTGGCGCCAAGCCGGGTGAGGCACGCGGAAAATCCGATGAGCGAAAGGCCCCCGCAGCGCCCGCGATTTCCGGCGCACCGGGCACACCGACGCAAGGCGTTGCGCCAGCGCAAACCAAGCCACCGGTACCGGCGGCACAAACACCGGAACAGCGAAAGGCCGAGCAACGTGGCAAGGCGGAAGACCGCCGACAACCCGTCGCGCCGCCGCCCCCGCCGGTGCAACGCGCGACGCCGGCCCCGGCCGCTCAACCGCAAGTCGCTGCGCCGGCACCTGCCGCGCCGCCGCAGGAGCAACGCGGAAAAGCCGAGCAACGCGTAAAGGCCGAGCAACCTGCAAAGGCAGAGCAGCGCGTGCAACCCGCAGCACCGCCGCCGACACCGCCACAACGGGCGGCGCAGCCCCAGGTCGCCACGCCGCCAGCCACGCCACCGGTACCGGCAGCGCAGCCTCCGGAGCCGCGCGGCAAGTCGGAACAGCGTGGAGACGCTGGACAGCGGGAACAACGCGTCGCGCCGCCGGCACCGCCACCACAACGCGCGGCCGAGCCGAGGGCCGCCCCGCCGCAAGTTGCTCCCCCGGCACCGGCCACGCAACCACCGCCGCAGCGGTCGGCGCAGCCCAAGGTGGCCCCACCACCGCAAGTCGCTCCGCCCGCACCGGCCGCACAGCAGCCGGCGCCACGGGCGAAGCCCGAGCCCGCGCCCGCCGCAAGGCAAGCCGAACCACGTCCGCCTGTTGCGGCGCCTGCATCACCGCCATCGCAACCCCAACCGGCGCCAAAGGCGGAGCGGCGCGGTCAAGAGCCCAAGCCTGCCGCGGGCAAGCCGGATGACAAGAAAAAGGACAGCGACGAGCAGAAGCGCGAAGAAGAAAGTCGCAAGCAAAAAGGCTAGCCCGTTCCCGGGTAGCGGGTTGGGCGCGAGCCGAGGGGCCGGTGCAAAGGCATCGGTCCCTTTCCATTTCGGGGTGCCCTTCGATCGGACGTTGGTACGCGACCCGTTCCGGTATCCGGCCCGAGACCTCGTACCGGGGTCACCAGCGGCGAACGAACCAGATGACAACCGAGAGCGCGATGGAGACGATCACGCAGGTCGTGATCGGAAACCAGAGCACGCCATTCTCGGTCTCGATGCGAATGTCTCCCGGCAGGCGTCCAAGACCGAGCCTGGAAAGCCATGGCCATAGCAACCCGACCAGCAGGAACGCTGCCCCGACGGCAATCAGAATCCGTTGCATGTCAGACATCGTACGCGAGAAGAATTCCCGACGTCGACGCTGCCGCGCACCGCGCGCGACAGCGCAGTCCAGTCTCCCTGTCGCGCCTACCTCATGTACCCCACCGTCTGCGCGATCACAATCCGCTGATCGATCCGCAACTGCAGCGCCGGCGCCAACTTGCGGCGATCGACCAGGCCGCGCACCACGCAGCCGAGGCCGGTTGCCGCGCAGTACAGGTACACGTTCTGGGCAACGAAGCCGGCGTCGGCCGCGGCGTAGAACGTACGGTCTTCGGCACTCGCGTCGCCCATCTTCCCGAAGTCGGCGACGTACACGAGGTTGAGTGGAGCGGTCGCAACGAAGTCCTGCGTGCCCGTCGCCGCGCGCAGATCGGCGGCCACAACAGCCCGCAGCGCGTGGTCGCGCGCGTCGTAGCGATACGCGCCGTCTGGCAATGCGGCGAAAACCTCGATCTCCTGCCAGTTGTGGGCCGAGGGCGCCGTGCGCCCGCCGCTGTCGGGCCGATTGACGCCAAAGGCGCTCCACAGCAGCGTCGACAGCACATCCAACGGTAGCGGCCGTGACGAGAATTCGCGAGTGCTCCGGCGGGAACGCAGCGCCTGCATCAGCGGCACGGTGCCGGTGGTTTGGGGCGGCGGCAGCGCGATTGCGCTCCCGCCCTGGGCAAGGACGGCCTTGGACATGAGCAAGATCCCGAGGAATTGGCGACGGTCAATCATTACCGCTCCGTACCGCGTGCGCCGCACATTGATTGAACGATAGGCCAGACGCGGCACGTCGATCTTGATTCGGGGCAACGCCCGTTGACGCGCCCAAAAGCGGTGGCGCCTGCGGCCAGGTGCCCATAGCGTTGGCGCCTGCGGCCAAGTGCGTTGTCAGCGCGCATTCGCTCTCGGCTGATACGCGCCAAACAGCGGTATCACGCCAACGACAACATCGCCGCCTACGTGATGGACGGCGAAGTGGACGCGCTCCGGACCGAGGTAGAGGCGAAAATGGCCGAAGTGCTCAGGAGCCTTGTCATCGACACCGAGAGCGATCACAACACGCAGGAAACCGCCCGCCGGGTGGCCAAGATGTTTCTGACCGAAGTCTTCAAGGGCCGCTATCACGCGATGCCCTCCGTGACGGAGTTTCCGAATATCGAACAGCTCAATGAGCTGCTGATCGTCGGCCCGATCACCGCGCGCAGCGCCTGTTCGCACCACCTCTGCCCGATTCTCGGCAAGGTGTGGATCGGCATCATGCCCAACGAGCATTCCAATCTGATCGGCCTGTCCAAGTACGCGCGGATTTGCGACTGGGTGATGAGCCGGCCGCAGATTCAGGAAGAGGCGGTCATACAGCTGGCAAACATCCTCCAGGACAAGGTCAAGCCGGATGGTCTGGCGATCGTGATCGAGGCGGACCACTTTTGCATGCACTGGCGCGGCGTGAAGGATGCCGATTCTCGTATGACCAACAGCGTGATGCGCGGCTCGTTCCTCAAGGATCCCGACCTGCGGCGCGAGTTTCTCTCGCTGCTAAGCAAGAAGAACAGTTGAGCCTCACCTGAATAACGGAGAACTCCATGCTGGTGCGTCTGTTGTATGCAAGCCGGGCGGTCGATGATTTTTCGCAGGAGGAGCTGCTGAAGATTCTGTCGCAGTCCAAAGCCAATAACCCCGGCAGCGGGATCACGGGCGTCCTTTGCTCCAGTGGACGCATTTTTCTGCAGCTGCTGGAAGGCGGACGCATGCAGGTCAATGCGCTGTACAACCACATCGCCGCCGATCCCCGCCACAACGATGTGGTGATTCTGTCCTACGAAGAAATCAGCGAAAGGAGGTTCGCCGGCTGGTCCATGGGCTTGGTCAACCTGGAGCGCGTTAACCCGTCTCTGCTGCTCAAGTATTCGGAGGGCGCGACCCTCGATCCCTACGGCGTTTCGGGCACGGCTTCGATGGCATTGCTCGACGAACTGATGGCCACGGCGTCGATAATGGGCCAAGCCAGCTATTCCCCCTCTGCAGCACGCTAACGAGTGCATGGCTCAATGCATCTGCCGCGCATCCACTGCCCGTCGTCACAGACGCCGCCTGTCATGTCAGACGGCGCGTGGCATCACCCATAGACCATGCCGCCGGACCGACGGGACGGCTGCAGGTTGGGGACTTCGCAACACGGGTCGGTAAGCGAACAAGTCACCGGCACGGCCCGGGCACTGTTAGACTAGCTGCCCTTCCAAGGATATGAGCCGTGATCGACACCCTGCAGTGCTTGAAGAAATACGGGCAGCGGCTCGATTTGGAGATTGCCAAAGAGACGGGCGTGCCGCTTGCAACGGTGCGCAAGGAGCTTGCCGACCTGGCAGCGACGGGGGCAGTCATCACGTGCACTTTGACCCGTTTCGAAAACGGCAAGAGGATTGACGCGTGGCAATGCCGTGTGTCGGGTTATGTCCCGCCGCTAGCCCCGGGTCGAAAAGCAAAGCCGACGGCATAGCGCGCAGCTCGCAGCCGAAACGCGCGGTACCGGCCACGGCCGCGCCCGCGGCGCGGCTCGATCGCGTCTTCAGGGCCCTGGCTGACCCTACGCGACGGGCTGTCCTCGAACGGCTGAGCAGCGGTCCGGCGCCTGTGAGCGAATTGGCGCGCCCGTTCAAGATGGCGCTGCCGTCGTTCTCGCAACACCTCGATGTACTGGAGAACTGCGGTTTGGTCCGGTCCCGGAAGGCGGGGCGTGTGCGAACCTATCAGCTCGCGCCAAGGCCGCTGAAGATTGCGGAGCATTGGATGGTCAGGCAGCGCGAAGCGTGGGATCGTCGCCTCGACCAACTGGACAATGTCCTCAAAGACATGAAGGAGGCGATGCGATGACGCGCCCGCTCGTTCACCAACCAGACCCCAGGCTCGACCTCGTATTGGAACGCATCGTCGGTGTGCCGAGAGCACTCGTCTGGACCGCCTGGACCGTCCCGGAACACGTGAAGAAGTGGTTCACGCCTGCGCCGTGGACCACAGTGGATTGCGAGATCGACCTTCGCCCCGGCGGTATCTTCCGCACGGTGATGCGCTCACCGGAGGGGAAGGAGTTCGCAAACGTCGGTTGCTTCCTCGAGGTTGTCGAGAATCAGAAAGCTCGTCTGGACCAATGTCCTTGCCCCTGGTTACCGGCCGTCCAGCCGGCCATCCGATGATTCCTGCGATGCGTTCGCTTTCACTGCGGTCATTTCGCTCGAACCGCACGGGGATGGGACAAAGTACACCGCACTTGTCATCCACGGGGACGAAGAGAGCCGCAAGAAGCACCAGCAAATGGGCTTCCACGAGGGTTGGGGGAAGGCGCTCGATCAGCTCGTTGCGATCGCCGGGAAAATGTAAGCGCAGGAATGGCCAGCCGATATCGACTGCTTGTGTGCGCCCTCGCCCTTGGCGGCGCCGTGGCCCATTCGGAACCCTTGCCGGTGCAAAGCGTTCGCCAGGTCCATCTCAGTCGCTACGTCGGCAAATGGTACGAGATCGCTGCCTTTCCGATGTTCTTTCAGCGCCAGTGCATCGGCGACACCACGGCCGAGTACGCGCTTCGACCCGACGGCGACATCGCCGTCGTCAATCGGTGTCGGACCGAAGACGGATTCGACGAGGCCGTTGGCAAAGCCTGGGCGGTGGACGGGACCGGAAATTCACAACTCAAGGTGTCGTTCTTCTGGCCGTTTCGTTCCGACTATTGGGTCATTGCCCTGGATGACGACTATCAATGGGCGGTGGTGGGCAATCCGAACCGGAAGTACCTGTGGGTGCTGTCCCGCACACCTCGGTTGCCCAGCGAACAACTCGACCGAGCCCTCGAGGCGGCGGCAAGCCAGGGTTTCGACCTTACCCAGCTGAAATACACTGCCCACGGGGGCAACGCGGGCTCGCGATAGCGTGGATGGTCAAGGCACGTTCAACGGTGCCGGCGGTGGCCGCGCTCGTCAGCACACCACCTCGGCGTCGCGGCGCGCATACCAGCGCCAGGTCCCCAGAACGCAGCTCAGGTAGAACACGCTGAAGAAGATCAGCGCGCCCTGCGGACTGCCCGTCAGCTTGATCGAGGTGCCGTAGGCGATCGGGATGAAGAAGCCGCCGAAGGCCGCGACTGCGGAGCTGAAGCCCAGCGTCGCCGCACCTTCGGTGCTGCCCACGCGCCGCGCCTGCTCCAGTGCCGCCTGGTCGTTCGGGTCGGCCACCGCCCGCTCCCGCAAGGTGCGGAAGATGATCGGGATCATGCGGAAGGTCGAACCGTTGCCGATGCCGGCCGCGACGAACAGCGCCATGAACGCGAGCACGAAGCCGAGCAGGCTGCCGCCGCCGTCCGCCGCCGGCAGGAAGAACGCCGCAACCAGCGGCGACACGGCCATCACCACGAAGATCCAGAACGTGATCATCGCGCCGCCCAGACGGTCGGCGAGCCAGCCGCCGATGGGGCGCACCAGCGCCGCGAGCACGGGCCCGATGAAGGCGAACTTGAACGCATCCACCGTCGGGAACTCGGTGTTGACCAGCATCGGGAAGCCGGCCGCGAGGCCAATGAACGAACCGAAGGTGCCCGTGTACAGCCAGCTCATGCGCCATTGCTGCTTGTGCCGGATGATCGCCACCTGCTCCGCGAAACCGGCGCGTACGGTGGCGATGTTGTCCATGCCGAACCAGGCGGCAAGCACGGCCAGGATGATCAGCGGCACCCAGATGAAGCCGGCGTTCTGCACCCAGATGGACATCGTTGCCCCCTGATCCACCCGAGTCTGCGCGCTTCCGCCGAGGATCAGCAGCGCGCCGCCGTACATCGCGATCGGGGCGACGAGTTGCGCCAAGCCGACGCCCAGATTGCCCACGCCGGCGTTCAGACCCAGCGCCGTTCCCTGCAGCCGCTTCGGGTAGAAGAAGCTGATGTTCGCCATGCTCGAGGAGAAGTTGCCCGCTCCCAGCCCGCAGAGGAGAGCAATCGCCGCGAACACCGCGTAGTTGGTGCTGGGGTCCTGTACCGCGAAGCCGATCCACAGCGTGGGCAGTAACAGCAGTGTCGTGCTGAACACGGTCCAGTTGCGTCCGCCGAAGATCGGCACGACGAACGAATACAGTGCGCGGAAGAGCGCGCCGGAGAGCCCCGGCAGCGCCGCCAGCCAGAACAACTGGTTGGTTGTGAACTTATAGCCGATGTGCGGCAGCTCGACCACGATCACGCTCCACACCACCCAGACCGCGAAGGCCAGCAGCAGCGGGGGCATCGACAGCCAGAGGTTGCGGTTGGCGATGCGCCGGCCGGTCGTCGTCCAGAAGGACTCGTCGTCCGGCCGCCAGTCGACGAGAACATGACGGCGCGTGCGCGCGCGCTCGATGAGCTCGGCGCCTGCTAGCGCCGCACGCGCGTCGGCGTGCTGCTCGAGGATCCCCTCGCGCTCGTTCCTCTCGGCCACCCACATCCAGATCATCGTGACGATCACCACTCCGGTCATCAGCATGAAACAGCTGCTGCGCACGCCGATGACGTCGGCGGCGATACCGAACATGATCGGCAGGGAGAACCCGCCGAGCCCGCCGATGACGCCGACGATCCCGCCGACGACGCCCATGCGGGTCGGGTAGTGGTCCGCCAGGCTGCGGTAGACGCTGGCCTTGCCGAAGCCCTGCGCCAGACCCACGATGAAGATCAGGACGGTGAACGTCACCACGCCCACCCCGATGTCGATCGCGACGTCGCCCTTGATGGCGTGGACGATCATCGTCGTGGGTGGATAGCTCAGGAGGGCCATGCAGATCAGGCTGACCCACATCACCCACCAGGTGACCGTGTTCCCGCCCCACTTGTCCGACGCCCATCCGCCCAACGCGCGGATCGCCCCGGAAGGCAGGTCGAACAGGATGGTCAGGAACGCGGCGGCGGCCAGTGGTAGCCCGTACTGGCCGACGTAGTACTTGGGCAGCCACAGCGCCATGGCCACGAACGCGCCGAATACGAAGTAGTAGGCGAGCCCGAAGCGCCAGACGCGGAGATCGAGCAGCGGCAACAGCTGCTCGGCCAGTTTGGGATGGCGCCGGACGGCCGCGTCCTTGCGGTGCAGCGGGTCCTCGGAAGTCAGGAACCAGAACAGCACCGCCATCACCAGCATGGCGACGGCGTAGACCTTGGGCACCATTCGCCACGACGCCGTGGCGGAGGCCGCGATGATCAGCGGGGCGATGAACTTGGTGAGCGAGGAGCCCGCGTTGCCGGCCCCGAAGATGCCCATCGCCGTGCCCTGCCGCTCCTTGCTGAACCAGGCCGACGTGTAGGCGATGCCGACCGCGAACGAGCCGCCTGCCATACCGATGAACAATCCCAGCACCAGGTACTGCCAGTACTCGGTCGCGTAGGACAGTATCCAGGTGGGTATCACGACCGTGAGCATCTGCAGGAAGTACACGATGCGCCCGCCGTAACGGTCGGTCAGGATGCCCAACGGCAGGCGCACGAGCGAGCCCGTCAGGATCGGGGTCGCCACCAACAGGCCGAATTCGGTCTCGTTGAGATTGAGCTCGGCCTTGATCTTGATCCCGATGACGGAGAACATCACCCAGACGGCGAAGTTCACCGCAAAGGCGAGCGTGCTCATCGTCAGCGCGGAGATCTGCTCGCGGCTGAGTCCCTGCTTGCTCGCGGTAGATGTCGTCACGTCGTCCCTCCCCAGGTCACGTGCGTTGCGCACCGGCGTTCGCGCCATTCAATCCCTGCTGCGGGAGAACTACCTTGACCCGCGTCAATTGCGGCGCGGTCTTGTCCCCCGGGACTCCGGGTGGGCGCAACGGGCTTGCGCAGGACCCGTTCGCATCAACGCACGACGCGCACCCTCGGCGGGCACTACACGCGATTGGCTTTGCCGGCCTTCGTCGATCGCGGCCGGGCGTCGCGCATTCGCATCGAGCGCGCGACGCCGGCCACGAATCCGGCCTAGCAAGTCTCGACCGCGACGTCCACCGGGAGCGAGTTCGACACGATGTCGTGGACCGGCGAGAAATTGCCGACGACGCGATCTGCCGAGGGGCCTAATTCTTCGTACAAGGGTCGAAGTGCCGCGTATGAAAACCCGTGTACTTCACAGTCCGACGATGGCAGCGACTCGCATCAGCCTCGTTCCCAGATTTTGGGACTTCGTACCGAGCAGCTCGATTTCACTCCACGAACCGGGGCGGCGTGGTGACGTACTGTGAGGCGATGGTGAGACCGCCGCACTGAGCGCTTCGCGCTGAGCACGGCGTGCATCGGGATGCCCCTCTCGCGAGCAGGGGGTGTTGTGCATGTCAACGCAGCCGGACGCCAACCGTTACCTATCGGACGACAACGCTTCCACCCGCGGCGTGTCGAATTCGCTGTCACAGACGAAGGGACTGGATATGAAGCGCATTCTTGTCTTTGCACTCCTGACGACCTTTCTCGGCGGCTGCATGATCGTACCCTTGGGGCATGGTTACCGTGACCGTTACGACGGTTACTCGCGTGGACACGGCTACTACGGCGGCGACGGGTACCACCGGGATGATGGCTACTACCCTGGCTACGGCCAGCGGAGCAACGGTTACCAGGATCGCGGCAGGTAGCGTGCGGTCGCGGTAGAGCTGCCGCAGCGGGCGGTGGACGCGCATGCTGGGCGCGTTTGCGTAAGACACTTTGGGAACGGCGGACTCAGCGCGGGCCGACCTACCGGCTCCGGTGGTCCCCTGCGTACGATCAATTGGATCGTTAGCGCCCGAACGCCGACCCGACGCCAGAATGAAAAAGAGAG
>CAWJLG010000013.1:0-35025 GCA_963843595.1 uncultured beta proteobacterium
ACTCGTTGCCATCAACTGCGCCGACACGAGTGCCTTCACGCGGGCATTCCGGCGCTGGAGCGCCACCACGCCGGCGCGCTGGCGAGCCCCGCGGGAACCAGGCTGCCTAAGGTTCGCGTAGCGCCGGTGCGCGTTGCGGAATCCTATCGCACGTCCACCTTTCGGAAAGGGCGCCGGCCGGTTGCGGTCGATCGCGCCAACGAACTGCCGCGGCATCGAAACGCCTACCAGTCCGCTGCCGGTCAACGCGGGTTGGCGTCGGTCCAGAACCGCTCCATGGCGATGTAGGCGTATGAAGCGGACCACCCGATCAGGAGCAGCCCGTTCAGTGCCTCCACCCCAGCGAGCAGCCGGACCGGACCGACCGGTATCAGGTCGCCGAATCCGAGCGACGAGTAGGTCTCGGCGGAGAAGTACAGGCAATTGCCAAGTGACGGGCCGCCCGGACCGCTGAGGCTGCCGGCACCCCCCCAGTCCGCCAGAAGAAAGAGCGCCAGACCGTACAGGGCGATCTCGAGGGCATGGGCGACGAAGGCGACGAAGATCACGACGAGCAGCTTCGTCCGGGAGGGAATACCCAAGTTGGGAAGCCGGGCGGTCAGGCCGCTCAATGCTTCGTAGTGAATCAACGTAGTCAACGCGATCAGCAGGATGCAGGACAGGACGACCGAAAACATGGACACCGTGATCTTCAGTTTGCCATGGAGAAATTTGCGTATTGCGTTTCGGAACGGGCGTATTCTGCCCGATCAACGACGCACGGCGTCGTGGCGGTCCGCAGCGGGCCGCGGGTACTTCCACTTGCGGTGCACCCACAGCCAATCGGCGGGGCTCGCCCGAATCTGTCCCTCGAGCGCCCGGGCATAACGCTCGATCACGTCGATACTTGCACCCTTCGCATAGGGGGGATCGGCAAGACGCGAAACACGCATCGTGTACCGCCCGCGGGCGACGCGGCGCATCTCGACGAAAAGCACCGGCGCCTGCAGGATGCGGGCAATCGCATCGGCACCGACGAAGAACGTCGAGTCCTGGTTGAGGAACGTCGTCCAGTGCTTGGGTTCGTCGATGGTGGGCGTCTGGTCGGCGACCATCGCGTAGACGTGCGCCTCGCTGCGCCGCTTCAGCAGGAAACGCGTCAGCGCCTTGTGGGGTATCGGCTCGCCCCCGAATCTCGCTCGGCCCTCGCGCAAGAAGCGATCGAGCGCGGCAAACCGCTGCGGCTTGTACACGGGATACATGGGCTCATCGAGCAGGAGGTTCCCGGCAAGAACCTGCCATTCCCAGTTGCAGAAATGCGCCGTCATCAGCAGGACCGAGCGGCCGGCGCGGGTCTCGTCGTTGACCAGTTCCGGATTCTCGACGCGCACACGCTCCGCCAGTTGCTCGCGCGTTGCGCCAAAACCCCAAAGGACCTCGGCAATGAGATCGGCGAGGTTGCGGTACGATTGCTCGAGAATCGCCGCCCGCTCGGCCGCGGTCTTTTCGGGAAAGGCTCGCTCTAGATTCGCCGTCGCGACGTCGCACCGCCAGCGCATCAACCGGTAGGCAACGAGGAAGAGCGCATCGCTCAGTCGGTAGAGCACCGATAACGGCAACTTCGAGAGCAGTCGGAAAACGAAACGCATCCGCGCAACATCGCGCGCAATGCGCGCGCAAGAGGAAAGTTGTGAGGTTAGGGCAGAATGACGCCGCGGGCAATGCCATGCCGCAACCGGCACCGGCGGCCCGCAGCAGCTTCAGGGTACGCGCAGACCCCCACACCGAAATACCTGGTGGAGTTCGCCTGGGCGAGCCACATGGCGTGGACCGATCTGGGGATATCCGACCATGACGCGATCATCGGCTACGCGATCGCATTCCTGGATCACTACGTCAAGGATGCGCCGGAGGCGCCGGCGTTGCATGCTGCCCTTCCGGGCGGATCGATCTTTCGCCGCGATTGATTCGCGAGGTGGACCCGGACGGCCGGACGACCGTTCGGGCGATCGCCGTCACCCTTTTCCATGCCGCGCGCGTCACGGCGTTCCGCCCAGCCCAGTGAATCGCCGGACGCGGCACGACTTCGGTCTTCGGGGTCGCGGATTTCGGTATTCAGCCGTGCCGAGCGTTGGTCGAAGTTGAACGCTCCAACGAAGATCCGGTCGCGGAGCTCAGGCTCCGCGCAGGTCGTGGTGCTTGAGCGGCAGCGAGCGGACGCGCTTGCCGGTGGCGGCGAAGATCGCATTGCACACGGCGGGCGTCAGCGGAAGGATGGCCGGCTCGCCGTGACCGCCCCAGAATCCGCCGGTCGGCACGAGCACGGTTTCGACCTTCGGCATCTCGGCGATCCGCGGCAGCGGGAAGTCGTGGAAGTTGGATTCCACGACGCGCCCGTCCTTCACGTTGATCTCCTGGTACAGGATGCTGCCGAGACCGTACACCACGTTGCTCTCGGCCTGCGCGCGACAGGTGTCGGGATTCACCACGTAGCCCGAGTCGATGGCGACGACGATGCGGTGCACCCGGGGCTCCCCCGTTGCGCTCACCGACACCTCCGCCACCATGGCGGCGTAGCTGCCGAAGCCGTCCGCGACCGCGACGCCACGGTGCACGCCCGCTGGCAACGCGGACCCCCAACCCGCGGCCTTCGCCACGGCTTCGAGCACCAGGCGGTTCTTGTCGCCCTCCTTCAGCATCGCCAGCCGGAATTCGACCGGGTCCTTGCCCGCCGCCACGGCCAGCTCGTCGATGAAGCATTCGCGGTAGTACGCATTCTGCTGGCCGGGCGCACGCCAGAAGCCGACCGGCACATGGCCGTTGCGCATCGCGTAGTCCACCTGCTGGTTCGCGACATCGTAGGGCATGTCGCTGAAGGTGCGCACGGCGGTGAAGTCGATGCCGTCCTTGATGGGCGCATTCGGCATCAGGACCTTGAGGATCGACGGACACGCGATCGTCGTGTGCATTGCGATCACCCTGCCCTGCGCATCGAGGCCCGCCTTCATCCGCACGATGCTCGCCGGGCGATAGAAGCCGTGCTGCATGTCCTCTTCGCGCGACCACATCATCTTCACCGGCACGCCGGGCATGGCCTTGGCGATCGCCACGCCCTGCCGGACGAAGTCCTGCGGACCGCCGCGGCGGCCGAAACCGCCGCCCAGCATCATCTTGTGGACCTCGACTTGCGCGAGCGGAAGACCGGCCGTTTCCGCCGCGGCCGCCATCGACGCCTCCCCGTTCTGCGTGGCGGTCCACACCTCCAGGAACCCCTCCGGCTTGAGCCACGCGGTGCACGTCTGCGGCTCCATCGTCGCATGGTTGAGATACGGCGACTGGTATTCGGCCTCGACCACCTTCGCCGCGGCAGCGAATCCCGCCTGCGTGTCCCCCAGCTTGCGTGCCTGCGGCAGCTTCGCATCGGCGAGCCCTTCGCGCAGCATCGCCGCGATGGTCCGGTTGTCGGCCTGGCCGTTGCCGGCCGCGTCCCACTCGATCTTCACCTTCTTCAACGCCTCGTTGGCACGCCACCAGTCGTCGGCAATGACGGCGACGAAATTCTCCTCGCGCACCACCTTCTTCACGCCGCGCATCCCGAGCGCCGCGCGCGCATCGACGCTCGCCACCCTGCCGCCGAACACCGGGCACTGCGCGATCGAGGCGTGCAGCATCCCGGGCAGGGTGACATCGACGGCAAAGACCGGCTTGCCCACCACCTTGTCGGGAATGTCGAGGCGGTGCAGCGGCTTGCCCGCGATCTTCCAGTCCGCGGGGTCGCGCAGCGTCACGTCCTTCGGCGGCGCGAGCCTGGCTGCGGCGGCGGCCACCTCGCCGTAGCGAAGCGTCCGGCCGGTCGGTCCGTGCGCGATGATTCCGCTCGCCGCCGTGCACTGCGCGGCGGGAACCTTCCAGTGCGCCGCCGCCGCCGCGATCAGCATCTCGCGCGCGCTGGCACCCGCCTTGCGCACGTAGTCCTGCGACGAGCGCACACCCATGCTGCCGCCCGTGGACATCGAACCCCAGATGCGGTTGCGCCGGATGTGCTCGTTGGGCGAGGCGAACTCCGCGCTCACCTTCGCCCAGTCGCAGTCGAGTTCCTCGGCGACGAGCTGGGCGAGCGCCGTGTAGGTGCCCTGCCCCATCTCGGAGCGGGCGATGCGAATGACGACGCGGTCGTCCGGATGGATGACGATCCAGGCGTTGACTTCGGTGACGGCCGCGCCGCCGGCGGCCGCGGACGCGACCGGGAACCAGAATTCGAGCGCGAGGCCGCCGGAGAGCGCCGTGGATACCTTGATGAACTCGCGACGGGAAAGTGCGATCGTCATGGTCGTTCTCCTCAGGCGTTCTTCGCCGCGGGCGCGGCGGAATCCGCGGCGAGCGCGTGGATCGCCTTCTTCACGCGGGCGTAGGTACCGCAGCGGCACAGGTTGGTCATCGTCGCGTCGATGTCCGCGTCGGTCGGCCGCGGATGCTTCGCGAGCAGCGCGGCCGCCGCCATGATCATGCCCGTCTGGCAATAGCCGCATTGCGGGACTTCATGCTCGATCCACGCCTTCTGGATGCGGTGCAGACCCTTCGCCGACAGACCCTCGATGGTGACGATCTTCTTGCCGACCGCCGCCGACACGGGCAGCGCGCAGGAACGCACCGCCTCGCCGTCGATGAGCACCGTGCACGCGCCGCAGAGCGCAATGCCGCAACCGTACTTGGTTCCGGGAAGGTCGAGCTGACCGCGCAGGACCCAGAGCAGCGGCATCTCGGGCTCGACGTCGACGGTACGGGTGCGACCATTCACGGTCAACTTGAGCATGGGCGTTTCCTCCGAACAGTTGGCAAGGCGCAGCGAGGCACCTCGTGCTTGGCCGCCGCGGATCAGGCCGTCACGTGCTCGTCGAGCGTCGGGTAGTCGGTGTAGCCCCTGGCGCCGCCGCCATACAGCGTGCTGGTGTCGACGCGCGTTGAGCGGCGCGCTCTCGCGCAGGCGGCGCACGAGGTCGGGGTTGCTGATGAACGGTCGCCCGAACGAGACGAGATCGGCCGCGCCGGAAGCCACGGCCTCGAGCGCCATCTGCCGCTGATAGCCGTTGTTGACGATCCAGGCGCCGTCGAACCGGCGCCGCAGCGCGGCATAGTCGAACGCAGCATAGTCGCGCGCCCCGGCGGTCTGGCCTTCGACCACTTCGACGAAGGCGAGCCGCAGCGGCGCGAGCTCTCGCCACCGCATGCTCGAACAGCGCCTGGGGGTCGCTGTCCTGCCCGGCGTCGTTGGACGGCGTCACCGGCGACAGGCGCAGCCCGGTGCGGCCGCCGCCGATCGCGCCGGCAACCGCCTGCATCACCTCGACGAGCAGCCGCACGCGGTTCCCGATCGCGCCACCGTATTCGTCGCTGCGGTCGTTGATGCTGTCGCGCAGGAACTGGTCGATCAGGTAGCCGTTCGCGCCGTGCACCTCGACACCATCGAAGCCCGCGTCCATCGCGCGCCGCGCCGCGTCGCGGTAGCTCGCGACGACGGCAGGGATTTCGCCGGTGGAGAGCGCGCGCGGCGCCGACACCGGGACGAAGCCGTCGCGGGTGAAGGTCTTGGCCTCGGCACGCCGCGCGGTCGACGACACCGGCGCCTGGCCGTTCGGTTGCAGGCGAGACGTGCGAGATGCGCCCCACGTGCCACAGCTGCACCGCGATGCGCCCGCCCTCGGCATGCACGGCGTCGGTGATCCGCCGCCAGCCGGCGACCTGCTCGGCGTTGTAGATGCCGGGCGTGTCGAGATAGCCCTGACCCTCGGGGCAGATCTGCGACGCCTCGGTGATGATCAGCCCGGCACTCGCGCGCTGCCGGTAGTACTCGACGGCGAGGTCCGACGGCACCTGCCCGGGCGCCGCCCGGTCGCGCGTCAGCGGCGCCATGACGATGCGGTTGGCGAGGTCGAAGTCGCCGATGCGAATGGGGTCGAACAGCGTCGTCATCACCCGTCACGCCGGGAGACAGGCAAGCGGTCTTGTCATCGGCCGGGTCGACGGTCCACTCTGGCAGCGCGCAGGCCGAGCCGAGGATTCCATCGAATCATTACGCGCCCAGCGCCAGCGGGCCGCTTTGATGTCCGTCAACGAGTCGTGTGCTGATTTGTGCGCAGAAGGGCCTTTGAGGAAGGCGGGCCGGCAAAACTCGCATTCCGCGCGCCGGTCGCACTGCTCAGCGCAGCAATCAGGTCAACCGGTGATCAGCAGTATCCACGCGGTTCCGACCACGAGGAACACGGCGAGGAAGAAGATCGTCATGACCAAACCGAGCCGGTACAGCTCGCGCTGCGTGAGATAGCCGCTGCCGACAAAGATGACGTTCTGGCTGCCGCCCTGCGGCGTGATCACGGAGAAGTAGCTGCTGGCGAACAGCAGCGCAAAGGCCATCAGCGGCGCGGGGACGCCGCCGCGGATGCCCACGTCGAGGAATACACCCAGTAGCGCGAGGACCTGCGACGACTGGCTCACGAACATGTAATGGATCGCGACGTAGATCACGATCAGCGTCACATACGTCACCGGCCACGACAGGCCGCCAAGGTGCGATGCCAGCCGCTGTCCCGCGTAGCCCATGAATCCGAGCTCGTTCAACTGCCCGCTCAGGGCGAACAGCACCGCGAGCCAGAGAAACGTGGTGAGCGTGTCGCCCTGCGCCGCGATGTCGTCCATCGTCAGCACGTTGGTCATCAGCAAGAGGCCGAGCCCGGCGAAGGCGACGCTGGTCACGTTGAGCTGCAGCGTGTCGGCAAAGATCCAGCCCGAGACCATCAGTACGAACGCCACGGCGGTGATCCACTCGTCGCGCGACAGCGGTCCCAACGTCGCGAGCGCCTTCCGCGCGGCGACCGGCGCATCCGGCGTCTCGCCCACGCCGGGCGGGAAGAGGCGCGCGACGACCCACGGTAGCAGCAAGATCGCAGTCAGCGCCGGCACCGAGGCGGCGATAAGCCACCTGCCGAAGCCGATTTCCAGCCCGAACTCCCGCGCCACCTGGATGCCGATGGGATTGGCCGAGGTGGCCGTCATCCAGAGGGCGGACGAGACGGCAAGGCTCGCCATCGCGCAGAACATCAGGTAGCCGCCGAGCCGTCGGCCCTCGGGATCGTCGGGCCGCGAATCCGATCCCTGCGCCACCGAGAGCACGATCGGAAAGAGAACGCCGCCGCGCGCGGTGTTGCTCGGAAACGCCGGGGCGATCAACGCGTCCGTGATGACGATGCTGTACGCGAGCCCCAGCGATGACCGGCCGAAACGGCTCACCATGAAGAGGCTGATGCGCCGGCCCAGGCCCGACTTCACCACCGCCTGCGCGACCAGGAACGCGATGACCACCAGCAGCACGCTCGCGTTGGCGAAGCCGGCGAACGCCTTCGCCGGCGAGATCGTGCCGGTGAGGACCACGGCCGCGACGGCCAGCATCGTCGACGTGAGGAGCGGGAACGCGCCGATCAGCACCGCTGCGATCGCCGCGATGAACACCGCAAACAGGTGCCAGGCGGGTGCCGTGAGCCCAGCGGGGACCGGCGTAAACCAGACCCCGATCGCCAACGCGAACGGCACCGCGCGCCTGACCAGCAAAGCGGGCCTGATCATGGCTTCGGAGCTCCCGCGCCGGGCGCGGCGGTCGGCGAACCGATGCGAACCCGGCCTTTGAGGCCGATGGATTGACCTTGCACGCTTCCGTCCTCGGCCTCGAGCACAAAACGCCACGAGAACTCGTAGGTGCCCGTCGCACCCGCGTAACGCCCGGTACCGCCAAGGAAAGTCCCCACAATCCTGTTGCCTGTCGCCGTGCCTTCGCCGCGCAGCTCGCTGTACACCTGGTCGCCGTGCTCATCCGTCCAGACGGCACGGCCGACCATGCCGGTGGCGCTGTCGTTGAGCACGATCGCCTCCGCGCGGAAACCGACGCCCGGGCGCGCGGGTCCGGCGAGCAGCAACGTGCCGTCGAGATTCGCAATGGAGGCCCGCCGTTCGGCACCGAGGCGAATCGTGTGCCGGCTGCCGGCCGCGGTCCACGTTCCCTGAAACTCGCGCCATTCGGTCGTGGAAAGGAGCGCGTCGGATGGAGCGCTCGAGGGCGAGCACGCGGCCACCGCCACGAGGGTGGCAAGCACGACATACCGCAATCCGCGAGCCAGCGAGATCGCGTTGAGTGTGGCGCGGGCACCGTTCGCCGCTTCGAGGTCGGTGCGGGTTTCAGGCGCGAATCTGCGAACCGCTGAGCATGGTCCATGGGCCTTGGAACAGTGCGGGGCGGGTGGCCGGGATGCCCCGGATCGCGGCGCGCCCCGAGCGGGGGCTCGACGGGTTCAGATCAAAACGTCAATGGTCCTTCAGCACCGAGACTTTCGGGACAGCTGATTCAGTCCCCATTTGAAAGGCGAAGGCAAACCAGGAACGGACTGAAATCCTCAGGGTGCCACTTCCTTCCATCCGGCGCCGGGGTCGAACGTCGTCATCTTGGCGCCGATGGCGGTGGAATCCTTGCCGAGGTTCTTTTGGTAGACCTTGCCGTTGTGGCTCACGATGAACGTCATCACGCCGCTGTTGCCGTACTCGGCGGGATACGCGACCATCGCGAAGCCGGCGATCATCCGGCCGTTGATCACGTAGCTGTAGGCACCGCCCGGGGCGTTCTTGCCCTGCCGCGTCAGGATCCGGAAGTTGTAGCCGCGGTACGGGTCGCCCGCCTTGTGTCCCTTGAGGTAGGCGGCGCTTTCGGCGATCAGCGGCCCGAAGGGGCTTTCCTCTTCGCCCTTCGCGGCGTCGGCGGGCCAATACAGCCCGTCATGCTTGCCTGATGTGCTGGCCAGCTTCTGCGCGTACTGGAGCACGCCGTCGCCGTCGCGATCGCTCGCCGCGTACGCACGCTGGGCATCGAGATACGCGCGCAGCACGTAGATGGCGTTGCGCTCGTTGCCGCCGATCCGGCGATTGACGAGCTCGTCCGCGCCTTCCTCGGTGGCGAAGCGCCAGCGCTCCCCCGCCCGCACGATGGGAATGGGCACCGGCCACGCCTGATCGCCGATCACCAGCACCCGGCGGTCGGGGCTCGGCTCCCGCAGCACGCGCAGCGTCTGCATGGCCGCGAGGATCTTCGCCCGGGTGGCACTGGCGGCCGCGCGATCGGAATTGATGACAAGGTTCTTGTGCTCGTCGCCGAAGATCCCGACCATCGCCGAATCGCTGTCGGCCTTGAGTGCGGCCATCAGCGCATCGACCGCCGCTTCCGGCGTCGCGAAGGTTTCCTGCGGAGCGGCGGCCGCCGCGAGCGGAACGGCCACCATCAGCGCCAGCGCAAGCCGGCGCAGGAATGACCAGACGAGGGGTGATGTTCATGGCTGATGCCTTGCTTTCAACTGAAGAAGATGGGTGCATGTGGACTCTCCCGATCGTCACCGACGTCCGCCACCACCACGCCCGCCCCGCCACCACCACCGCCACCACCGCGCGCACCGCCACCACTCGGCGCCGAACGCGCGCCGCCACTCGGCGCCGAGCGCGAAGCACCGCCGCTCGACGGCGAACGTGCGCCGCTGCCGCTGGACATTGGACTGGCGCTTGCACTGCCCATCGAGCTGCGGCTCGATGCGCCACGCGAGCTGTCCATCTGGGTTTGCCGCCCGGAGCCGTAGCCGCCGAGAGCGTCACCGCCTGACGCACCGCCCCGACCGGCACTGGCGGGTTGCGCCGAGGCGCGTCGGCCGCCCCACCGCCTGCCGCTCCGGCACCGCCGGCGCGCGCATCGCCCGCGCGAGCGGATGGGGCGGTCTTGCCGACGGAATTGCTGACCTGGCCGGGCTGCTTGTTGGACTTCCATGCGGAGCCACCGCCTGCCGGCTGCTGGCCGGCGCGGTTGACGTTGCCGGTGTTGATGTTGCCCGTGTTGATATTCGTGTTGCGGTTGACGTTGATGTTGGTGTCCCCGCAGCAGCCATAGTGGTTGCCGCTCCACGCCGCGCCGATCGCCGCGCCCCAGATCACCCCGGCGGCCATCGCGGCACCGGGCGCATACGGGTAGTAGTACGACGGGTAGGGCGTCGGGTAGTAACCGTAAACCGGCGCCGCGCCGTACACGACCACGGTCGACGGGTTGTACTGCGGGACGTAGACCACCTGCGGATCGGCCGGCTGGATGATGACGGTCTCCTTCTCGACCTTCACCACCTGCTTGTCGTCGGACTTGAGGTTGCCCGCCGCCTGCGCCTTGCGGCGAAAGGCCTGAACCGCCTCGATCACGGCGCCCTGGTCGGCGACGACCGCCTCGCCGAGGGCACTCGTCCAGTCGAGGTCGGCGCTCATCTTCTTCACCACGTCGGGATAGTTGAGCAGCGATTTGACCGCGTCGTCCCACTTTTCGTCGATGGGAAGCTTGGGATCGGCCTTCCGCTTGTCGAGATAGCGATCCGCCTGAACGAGTTGCAGCGGATTGGTCGACGCCGGCAGGATGATCGCGACCAGATCGTCCGGATAAAGCGCGATCGGGCCCACCAGCTTGGCGAGTTCCTCGGCAGGTGGCGGGGGCGCAGCGCCCCCCGGAGCCGCCGGCGCCTGCGCGACGGCATGCATCGCGAAGACGAGCAGTACGATTCCCGCCAGCATTTCAAGCCAGGCCGAGGAGGCTGCGGCGTTCCGCGGCGAGTGGTACGAAATCGGTTCATCATGCGTGCTCCAAGTCCTGTTCAGTCCCTGCGCATCCCGGCGATCCACGCGCGATCCATCCGAAGCTATCGATGGCTCGCGCGACAGTGTACACGCAACCCTCGCGCCAGACGTGCTGCGCGCCTTGGCAAAGGCTTCCTGCGGCTGCTGCGCGGCGACCCGCGCCTATCGCTGCGCGTGCCGGGTGGCAGCCGAATTCCGCCGTCCGTTCTGGCCGCGCGGCGCTCAGCGAAAAGTGTCGCCCCTGCCGTGCGACGCGCCGTTGACGAGCGTCAATGAAAAGCGCGGGACTGCGACACGTTTCCGAATCGCCCCCCTGCCCTCCGTCACGGCCTCGCGCTGTACGGTCCCTGAGGTCTGCCGTAGGTCGGGCCGACTTCCACCGAGCCGCGGACTGTCCACGGGTCATCGTTGTCCATTCCCGGCCCTTTACTGCGAGAGTCGCGCGGCGACCGTGTGGCTGCAAGCGCTGACCCCGACGATGAGGAGCACGGCCGAAAGCCGGGCAAGCCAGCGTGATTGCTTCGGGATCACGAGCAAGATCCGTGTCTTCCGCTACAGAGGGGGTATCGGCCCACGCAGCCAACGCGCCCGCCGCATTGCCAATGCAAGACTCCCAATGCAGCAGCCCATCCACGACTCCTCAGCCGCTTGCGGCGAGAATCCAACACGGCGATCAAGTTCAAGGCGTGGAAGGCGCCGGCGGTCGGCGCGCGGAATGCGCTGCCTTGCCGACGCGGGCATACGTCTCCGACGGACGCAAGCCTTGGAATCTTCGACGATCTCAACGTCGGTACCGCAGACGCCGACGGCCACCGCTTCGACCAGGACCGAACCCTCGTGAACGTCGGGCTCCGGAATGTCTTCGCATCGCGCGGATCCGGGCTTCTTGGGTTCGACGGCCATGGCTTTCATGGCGTCGCCTCCAGCACCCATCATCGTTGCTGCGGCTACACTCCGTCGCGCTTCGTCAGCGGAGAAGATATGCGCTCCCCACGGCGGCTCGTCCAGAAAGAGTCCGCGCGATTGCAAGTCGTTTCCCTCCCGCTCGTACGTGGCGTCGCCGATCACGTCCTCGAGTCGCCACTGCGCGTTGCCGAGGTCCGCGAACGGCAGGCGCGTGTAACACTGGCCTGGTTCGGCGCATAGTTCACCGTCACCAAGAGTCGCCGGTCACCCGGGCCTTGCCAGGCGAAGACCAGGAAGCAATCCCACGTCCAGTTCCCCTCCCAGGCCGGTGTGCAGTCGAGCAACTGCCATTGGCCATCGCGAACCGCCGGCTCGCGCAGCACGGCCATGAGCCGGTCGTAGAACTGTTCCAACCTCTGGTCGATCGCTTCCTGCGGACCGCGCACCAGGTGCGGCGAGATGCGCTTCGTGCGCCCCTGGAACTGACCCTGGTGAAAGAAGCGAAGCCCGGGCGACAGGAACGTAATGACGGCCGCGGCTTCATGGACACCTGGCGAGAACGTCGCCGCCGCCCGCGGCTCGTCGTGGTTCTCCAGGAAGCGTGCGAGCTTGTCCTGGTAATCGAGCCCGGCGCGGAAATGCTCGCGCACCGGCCGCGCGTGCCCCTCGCGCAAACGGTCGTAAAGGCGCTTGTCGTAGGCGTAATCGAACCCCTGCTGCTGCATCGTCCATTCCAGATCCCAGTAGACCTCGGCCATGAACCGGAAGTGGGGATGCTTGCGCCGCACGGCTTCCGTCGCCTTCGGCCAGAAGCGATCGGCCCGAATGGCCCAGGTGCGTTCGAACACGTCGGGCAGGACCAGCATGGCCATGTCGCAGCGCACGCCGTCGCACTGCCCGGCGATTCTCGTCAGCTCGCCGATCATCGCCTGCTGCAAGCTCGGGTTGCCGTAGTTGAGTTGCAGCGTGTCGGGCCAGCCGTCGAAGTACGGGTCGCGACCGTAGGCGAGCAACAGCGGGCCATTCCTGGTCTGCACGCGGCAGTAGTTCCGCGGTGAGCGAGCGAGGTCGCTCTCGCTGCCATGGATAAAGTAGTCCGGGTGCTCGTCGATCCATGGGTGATCCGGTGCCATGTGGTTCGGAACGAAGTCGAGCATCAGCTTGAGGCCGCGCCTGTTGCAGCCGCTGGCGCAAACGTGCCAGCGCCGCAGCGCCACCCAGATCGCGATGGACCGTGTAGCTCTGGATGGCGAATCCGGAGCCGGCGACGTCGTCGTCCTCGAGATCCGGCAGCGTTGCTGCGAACTCGCGCCGCCACTCGGGATTCGCGCGCGAGATCGCCTGCGCCGCGGGGCCGGTCTGCCAGACGCTCAGCAACCAGACCCAGTCGAAGCCCATGCTCGGCCAGGCGGTCCAGCTCGGCATCCGAAATGTCATCCAGCGTCGCGCGCTTGCCCAGCGCGCGAGACAACTCGGTCAACCAGACCCGGGTATTGATCTGGTAGAGCGCCGGATAGCGCGGAGCGGACAGGTTTGCTCCTTCACTTCTTACCGGTCACTTGTCCGCCCACTTGTTCCCTGACGACCTTGGCCAGGACGCTCCCATGTTCGGTCTCCAGGAGATCCTTGGCATCGACGCGCCCGAACAAGTCCAGGAGGGGGGCGACCAGACCGGTCCAGCCCGTCTGGTGGCTGGCCCCGAGGCCCGCGCCGTTGTCGCCGTGGAAATACTCGTAGAACAGGATCAGGTCGCGCCAATGCGGATCGTCCTGGAACTTGGCCGTCCCGCCGTACACCGGCCGCTGGCCGTTCGCATCGCGCAGGAACGTGCCCGTCAGCCGGCGGACGATCTCCTGCGCCACCTCGAACAGCGTCATGTATCGACCGGAGCCGGTCGGACACTGAACCTTGAATTCATCCCCGTAAAAGCTGTACAGATTCACCAGCGCCCGGACGATCAAGGCATTGACCGGCATCCACACCGGGCCGCGCCAGTTGGAGTTGCCGCCGAACATGCCGGTATTCGATTCCGCCGGCAGGTACTGCACATTGTACTCCTGGCCACCGACGTGAAACACGAACGGATGTTCCAGGTGATAGCGCGACAGCGAACGGATGCCGTGCGGCCCCAGGAATTCGTTCTCGTCGAGCATGTAGGCGAGCACGCGCTCGAGTTTCTGCTTGTTGAGGATCGACAACAGCTTCCGTTCTTTGTAGCCGATGAAGCCCGCGTCGATCGGGGCCACGTGGGAAACCAGCTCGGGGTGGCGCTTTCGAAACTGCGCGATCAGCTCCATCAGCTTCGGATAGCGTGTGACAGCATCCGCCTCGAATACCGTCGACGCGCACAGCGGCAACAGCCCCACCAGCGACCGCACCTTCAACCGCATCGCCTGCCCGTCGGGGAGCCGCAGCAGATCGTAGAAGAAGCCGTCCTGCTCGTCCCACATCTCGTCGTGATGCTCGCCGCGGCGATCCATCGCATACGCGATCCACATGAAATGCTGGATGAACTTGAAGGCGATCTCCTCGTACATCGGGTCGTACTCGGTCAGGATCAGGGCCATCTCCAGCATGTTCTGGCAATAGAACGCCATCCACGCGGTCCCGTCCGCCTGCTCCAGCGAGCCGCCGGTCGGCAGCGGCGCGCTGCGATCGAAGATGCCGATGTTGTCGAGACCGAGAAAGCCGCCGGCGAAGACGTTGCGCCCCGCAGGATCCTTGCGATTGACCCACCAGTTGAAATTGAGCATCAACCCCTGGAACGAGCGCTCCAGGAATCGCAGGTCAGCCCGGCCCAGCTGCTTCTCGTACTTGTACAGCCAGAGCGTGGCAAAGGCATGCACCGGCGGATTCACGTCGCTGAAATTCCACTCGTAGGCCGGAATCTGACCGCTCGGGTGGAAGTAGAGGCTGCGCAGCATCAGCAGCAACTGCTCCTTGGCGAAGTCGAAATCCACCATGGCCAGGGAGATCGTGTGGAAGGCCAGGTCCCAGGCTGCGTACCATGGATACTCCCACTTGTCCGGCATGGAGATCACGTCGGCATTGAGCATGTGGAACCACTCGGTGTTGCGCACGTCGCGGCGTGCGGACTCGAGCAGCGGATGACTCTTGTGCTCGCGCAGCCACTGCTCAAGGTCAAAGTAGTAGAACTGCTTGCCCCACAGCATTCCCGCCAGCGCCTGGCGGTGCACCCGGCGCTGATCTTCGGTCAGCGAATTGGGCGCAATCCGTGCGTAGAATTCGTCGGCGTCGGCGATGCGGCTCTTGAAGATCTTCTCGAAGTCGCCGAAGGCGTCTTTGGTCTTGGCGGCCGCCAGACGCAGCCGAACGGTCTTGCTCCCGCCGCCGGGCACCTCGAGCACATAGTGGGCCGCAGCCTTGGTCCCGACCTTGGCGGGATTTGCCGCGTCGCCCTGCCCCGAAATGACGTAGGCGTGGAACGCATCCTTGACATAGGGAGACGCGTTGGGCTGGCCCCACAGGCGCTGCGCATTGCTCTCGTTCTCGGTAAAGAGCAACTCCGGCGCCCCATCGCAATGCAGCCAGTACTCGCCCAGTTCAGGGTGCGAGGCCTGAATGGCGCCAGGCCCCGCTTCGCGCAGCGCAGGCTTGCGCTCGTCCTGACCCCATGACCAGGTGTTGCGGAACCACAGCGTCGGCAGGACGCGCAGCCGAGCCGCTTCCGGGCCGCGGTTGTGCACGGTGATGCGGACCAGCACATCCTCCGGGCCTTCCTTCGCGTATTCGACGAACACGTCGAAGTAGCGGTCCTCATTGAAGACGCCGGTATCGAGCAGCTCGTACTCGAACTCCTCCCGCGATCGCCTCCGGTTGGTCTCGACCAGGTCGCGGTACGGAAATTCCCGCTGCGGATACTTGTACAGGTACTTCATGTACGAGTGCGTCGGCGTGCTGTCGACGTAGAAGTAGTACTCCTTGACGTCCTCGCCGTGGTTGCCCTCGCTGTTGGTAAGGCCGTAGAGGCGCTCCTTCAGGATCGGGTCGCGCTCGTTCCACAACGCCAGTGCAAAGCACAGCCGCTGCTTGTCGTCGCAGAGTCCGCCGAGCCCATCCTCGCCCCACTTGTAGGCGCGTGAGCGCGCCTGGTCGTGCGTGAAGTAATTCCAGGCGTTTCCGTCGTCGCTGTAGTCCTCGCGCACGGTGCCCCACTGCCGTTCGCTGAGGTAAGGCCCCCATTTCTTCCACGGGACCTTCGCCTCACGCGCATCGTTCAGACGTTTCTGTTCCGTCACATCCACGATCACGCGGTCCATGCATTGCCTCCGTTACTCGCAGGTGAAATCAATTCGACATCACCGGGATGTCGGCGAATCGTCGCCGGCTCCTGCTCCGCTATTGGCCCGGAAATGACCGCCAGACCCGACTCTGCCCGAATTTGCTCATTATCGAAGCAGGCCAAAAATCGACCTTACAAATGCAGACAAGGATTTCACGATTTCGGACAATTTAGCGCGCGGTTCTTGTTCGGCGTCAATGAAAGCGTTAATCGGGTGAGCTGAATTGCGAAAGGCAGCAGCGCAGCGCAAACCTGCGGAATCGACCGTCCGCATAGGCACCGCGTTGGCCGTTTCCGCCATCCTACGGAGCCTGGACGCGAATCCGGAGAAGGTGTTGGCCGAGCTGGGATACGACCTGAAACTGTTCACAGACCCCGAGAATCGGATCTCCCTCGCAGCTCATAACCACATCGTGAGTCATTGCGCGACCCGGACCGGCTGCCAGCATTTCGGCCTCCTGGTCGGTCAGCAGGTGCTGGGGCGGGCCGAAGGACGCACGGCGTTCGACGGCCTGCCGTTCTCGACGCGGCCCTTCTGTACCGGCAATCCGTGGTCCTGGCGCCCTCGATCCGCTTCTACCGCTGGCGCGACCGTCTGCCGATCTGATCTTCACGCATTGATTCGAGGGGCGCCCTTTCGCGCTGACGTCCACGCCATCACTTCGTTCGCCGCCGTCAAGCCGCGACCACTGCATCGTCGGATTGCCGGCCTGTTGAACGATCCGTGTGGATTCGCCGCGGGTGGAATTGTGCCAACCGCCCCCAACCCTCCCGACTGCCGCTACCTTCTCCGTGGCAACCCCTGCAACGGTCCGTCGCCAGGGTCCTCACCGGCAAGCGGCCCGCGGAACTCTACTTCGCCGCGGTCGTATCCGCGGGCTGCCAGCCGCCGCCCAACGCGGTCATCAGGTCGACGTCGGCACCGAGCAGCGCCTGTCGATTCCGGATCACCAGAAGCTCGCTGATGTTGGCCGAGCGCTGCGAGTCCAGCACTTCCAGATACCCGGAGTAGCCGGCCTCGTAGCGGCGGGTCGCGAGGCGCAGCGCCTCGCGCGACGAGTTCACGCTCGCCTGCAGATCGATCTCCGTCGCTGCGAACTGGGCGACGTTGTTGAGCGCGTCGGCGACTTCGCGGAACGAGGTCTGGATCGTCTGGTCGTACGTCGCGAGCGCCTGCTTGTAGCGCGCCCGCTCGGCGTCGGCCAGAGCGGCGAGCTTGCCCGCGTCGAAAATGGGCGCGGTGAGGCCGACGCCGGCGGCCCAGATGCGGCCAGGGCCGCTGAACAGCGACGCGAGCGCCGTGCTCTCGCCGCCGTAGTTGCCGGTCAGGGAAATGGTGGGAAAACGCTCGGCGACCGCCACGCCCACGAGCGCGTTCTCCGCGATCAGGGCCTGTTCGGCCACGCGCACGTCCGGACGGCGCTCGAGCAGGGTCGACGGGAGGTCCGGCGGGGGCAGCGCCGGCAGCGGGAGCCGCGTGATGTCCCCCGGCGGGACGATGAGATCCAGCTTGCCGGTCAGCACGCCGAGCAGATGTTCGGCCAGCGCGCGTTGGCGGACGAGTTCCTTCAACTGCGCCGACGCGTCGGTGGTGGCACCTTCCGCCTGCCGCAGGTCGAGGTCGGATGCATATCCCGCATCGACGCGACGGGTGACGAGCGCCAGTCCGTCCTTGCGCGTGGCAAGCGTGTTGCGCGTGGTCGCGATCTGCGCATCGAGCGCGCGCAGCGAAAAGTAGGTCTGCGTCGTGAGGCTCGCAAGCGACAAGCTCACCACTTCCTTGGCATAGCGCGAGCCCAGCGCCTGTGCCCGCGCGGCTTCCGCACCGCGGCGCAATTTGCCCCAGAAATCGATCTCGAACGACGCGGAGAAGGCCAGGCGAACGTCGTTCTTGATGCTCGGCGTCCCGGCAGGCGGCGGCGATGCCACCGCGCTGCTCGCGCGCGACCGCACCGCCGCACCATTGAGATCGATCTCGGGGAACAGGGCCGCGTTCGACCGCGCGCAGATTGGCGTCGGTTTCCTCGATCCTGGCCACGGCCCTCTGCACGCTGGTGTTGTCCGCGAGCGCCGTCGCGACGAGTTCGTTCAGTGCGGGATCGTTGAACAGTGTCCACCAGTCGCTGCGCGGTGCGGCGACGGCTTCCGGCACGGCCGTCGCGCCCGGATACGCCGACGGCAGCTCCACCGCGGGACGCTGGTAGTCCGGGCCGACCATGCAGCCGCCGAGCAGCAGCGCCGCGCCCAGGGTCTGCCAATGACGCGCGCTCATGTCGCCGCCTCGTCCACGGCCGGCACCATCGGCGCGCCGGCCGTGCCGCGGCGCGCGCGTCTCCCCGCGAGCAGAACGAAGAACAGCGGGATGAAGAGGGTGGCGACGAACGTCGCGACCAACATTCCGCCGAACACGCCGGTGCCCATCGACTCCCGAGCGGCGGCGCCGGCCCCGGTGGCGAACGCGAGCGGCACCACACCGAGCACGAAGGCCAGCGACGTCATCACGATCGGCCGGAATCGCAGCCGCGCGGCTTCCAGCGCCGCGTCGCGCGCCGACAGGCCCTTCGCCATTTCCTGCGCGGCGAATTCGACGATCAGGATCGCATTCTTCGCGGCCAGCCCGATCAGGACGAGGAGGCCGATCTGGAAGTAGACGTCGTTGCTCATCCCGCGCAGCAGCACCGCAAGCAGCGCGCCGAGCAGCGCGAACGGCACCGAGAGCAGCACCGCGATCGGCAGCGACCATCGTTCGTAATTCGCCGAGAGGATCAGGAAGACCATGATCACCGCGAACGTGAACGCGATGATCGACGCGGCGCCGATGCGCTTTTCCTGGAAGGCCTGTCCGGTCCAGGCGACCGTGTAGCCGTTGGGCAGCGATTTGGCGGCGGTCTCCTCGACGGCGGCGATCGCCTGGCCGGAGCTGAAGCCCGGCGCGGCGTTGCCCAGCACCTTGGCGGCGAGGAAGGCGTTGTAGCGGTCGATCTGCTCGGGGCCGACTATTTGCGTAATCGTGAGCAGGCTCTTCAACGGCAGCATCGCGCCCGCGGTCGAGCGGACGTAGACGTTGCCGAGATCCTCGGGTTTGGCCCGGAACGCGCCTTCGGCCTGCATCTGCACGCGATACGTGCGCCCGAACTTGTTGAAGTCGTTGACGTACAGCGCGCCCATCGTGCTCTGCAGCGCGTCGAAGATGTCGCTGACGGAGACGCCGAGCGCAATCGCCTTCTCCCGATCGACCTCGACCAGGATCTGCGGCACCGTGGGCCGGAAGAAGGTGTTGAGCCCGGTCAGCTCCGGACGCTTGCGCAGCTCGCCGAGGAAATCCTGGAGGACGCCGTTCAGCTTCTTCGGGTCGCCGCTGATCCGGTCCTGCACATAGACTTCGAACCCGCCCGCCGTGCCGAGGCCGCGAATCGGCGGCGGGTTGAACGCGAGCACGATGCCCTCCCTCAGGCTCGCCCCCTTCTTGAAGACGTCCCGCGTGACGTCCTCCGCGCTCGTCTTGCGTTCGCCCCACGGCTTCAGCGGAATGAACATCGTAGCCGCGTTGGTCTTGTTGCCGCCGCCGATCAGGTCGAAGCCGGTGACGACGAACATGTGCTCGACCGCCGGATTCTCGGCGACCATCTGCTGCAGCTTGGCGCCTACCTGACCCGTGCGTGAAAGCGTCGCGCCGTCGGGCAGGATGATCGAGCCGAAGATGTAGCCCTGATCCTCGGACGGGACGAAGCTCAACGGGATGACCTTGAACAGCAGCCCGGACACACCGATCACCGCGACGAAGATGAACAGCGCACCGACGACCTGCCGCAACGCGAGCTTCACGCCGCCGAGATAGCTTCGCGTGAACCACGCGAAGGCCTGGTTGAACGGATGGAACAGCACGGGTTCCTTGTGCTGCGGCTTCAGCAGCAGCGCGCACAGCGCCGGCGTGAGCGTCAGCGCGACGATGCCGGAGATGACCACCGCGGTCGCGACGGTCACCGCGAACTGCTGGTAGAGCTTGCCGGCCAGTCCGCCGAGGAAGGCGACCGGGATGAAGACCGACACCAGCACCAGCTCGATGGCGATGATCGCGCCGGTGACTTCGCGCATCGATTCGATCGCCGCTTCCTTCGGCGACAAGTCCACGCTCCGCCATCAGCCGTTCGACGTTCTCCAGCACGACGATGGCATCGTCGACCACGATGCCCGTGGCCAGCACGATCGCGAACAGCGTCAGCGTGTTGATCGAAAAATGGAACAGGTAGAGCCCGGCGAAGGCGCCGATCAGCGACACGGGCACGGCGATCACCGGGATCAGCGTCGCGCGCCAGCTTTGCAGGAATGCGAACACGACCAGGATTACGAGCACGGCGGCGATCAGCAGGGTCTTGATGACCTCGTGGATCGATTCCTGCACGAAACGCGTCGTGTCGAACGGGATGAGATAGCTGACACCCTGCGGAAAGGATTTCACCAGCTGGTCCATCGCCGCACGCGCGCTGGCGGCGACGTCGAGCGCATTGGCGCCCGACTGCAGGAACACGGCGATGCCGATCGTGGGCTTGCCGTCGAGCGACGTGAACGCGTCGTAGCTCAATGCACCGAGCTCGATCCGGGCGACGTCCTTGAGGCGCAGCGCGCCGCCGGGGCCGCTCGAGCGCAGGACGATGTTGCCGAACTCCTCCGGCTCGATCATCCGCCCGCGTGCCGTGACCGTGTACACCAGCGACTGATCATCCGGCGCCGGCTCCTGGCCGATCTTGCCGGCGGCGTACTGGTTGTTCTGGACCCGGATCGCGTTGGCGATGTCGGCGGTGGTGATGCCGAGCGGCGCCATCTTGTCGGGCCGCAGCCAGATGCGCATCGAGTAGTCGCGGGCGCCGAAGATGGTGGCGTCGGCGACGCCGGGAACGCGCTTGAGGTCGTCGAGGACGTTGATCGTGGCGTAGTTCGACAGGAACAACGTGTCGTAGCGCGGATCGTTCGAGCTCAGCGCGACGACGAACAGGATGTCCGTCGAGCGCTTCTGCGCGACGACGCCGTTGCGGCGGACGTCGTCGGGAAGGCGCGGCAGCGCAAGGGCGATGCGGTTGTTGACGTCGATCACCGCCTTGTTGACGTCGGCGCCGACCTCGAAGGTGGCGGTGATCGTCAGCGCGCCGTTGGACGCCGAGCTGGAGCTGAAGTAGAGCGAGATTCTCGACCCCGGACAGCTGTTCCTCGATCGGCGCGGCAACGGTCCGCGCGAGCGTCTCCGCACTGGCGCCGGGGTAGTTCGCGGTGATGGTCACGGTTGGCGGCGAGATCTCGGGATACTGCGCGATCGGCAGCACCTTGGCCGCGATCAATCCCGCCAGCACGAACAGGATCGCGATGACGCCCGAGAAGATCGGCCGCTCGATGAAGAATTTCGACATGGCGATCGGCTACTTCGCGGGCGGCGCGCGTGCGGTGGCGGTGGCCGGCGCCTTGGCGTCGGCCCCCGCCGGCGCGGGCGCATCGCGGCCGGTGCAGCGGGCGTCACCGGTGCGCCGGGACGGACCTTGAGCAGGTTGTCGACGATGACACGATCGCCCGCGCCAAGGCCCGACAGCACCATCCAGTCGGACTCCGACCCAGTCGCCCATTTGCACGGTGCGCAGCGCGGCCTTGTTGTCGGCGTCGACTACGAACACGAGAAAGGACTTCTCCGTCTGCATCACTGCCGCCTGCGGAACGAGGAACACGTTGTCGCGATCGCCGGCGGTGATCGCCACGCGCACGAACTGCCCGGGCAGGAGCTGCTGCTTCGGGTTGTCGAACTCCGCGCGCAGCTGCTGCGTGCCGAGCTTCGTGTCGATGGCGGTGGCTTCGAAGTTGAGCCTGCCCTTGCCCGGATACGGCGTGCCGTCGGGCAGGATGAGCCGCACCTCGACCGGCCCGGCGCCGCCCAGCCGGCCGGAAGGTATCTTGGCCAGATCCGATTCGGCGAGGCTGAAGCGCACCCAGATCGGGTTGACCTGGTTGATGGTGGTGAGCAGGCTGCCGGCCGCATCGGTCGTGATCAGCGTGCCTACCGAGCGCTCGGCGCGACCGGTGACGCCCGCCAGCGGCGCGCCGACCAGCGTGTAGGACAGATTGAGCTCGGCTTCGCGCACCTTTGCGGCGCTCTGCTGCTGTGCCGCCGCCGCGAGCTGCGCCGCCGACAGCGCATCGTCGTATTCCTTGCGGCTGACGGCGCGGTCCTGCGCCAGAGGTTTCAGCCGCGCTTCCTCCCGCTGCGTCTGCTCGGTGCGCGCCTTGTCCTGCTCGAGCTGTGCCCGGGCCTGCGCGACCGCGATCTCGAACGGTGCGCGGTCGATCTGGAACAGCGGCGAACCGGCGCTGACCGGATCGCCCTCCTTGTACAGCTGCTTCTCGAGGATGCCCGAAACGCGCGCGCGCACCTCGACCTGCTTCGCGCCTTCGGTCTGACCCACCGTGTCGATGATGATGGGGACGCGCTGCGGCGCGACGGCGAGCACGGTGACGCCGATCGGGGGCGGCGCCGCCGAGGCGCCCGACCCGGGCGCGCCCGCTTCCTTGCCGCATCCGCCGAGCGACAGCGCCAGGACCAGTGCAGGGATTGCCGCGAGGAGAGTGCGGGACAGGCGTCCCCGACCTCGAACACGATTGCCTGCGGATCCAACACGGATGAACGACGCCATGAGCACGCAATCCCCGAACGCAACGCAGTGGTGTTGCCGATCGCCATTCTATACAATCACGGCTGTATGTAAACTATTCGAGGCAACGGGTCTTTCAGCCATGCGCCGAACCAAAGAGGCATCGGAAGCGACCCGCCACAGCATCCTGGCGGCCGCGCGTCGCGTGTTCGCTCGCCGAGGCGTGAACCGCACCACGTTCGAGCACGTCGCTACGGAGGCCGGCGTGTCGCGGGGCGCCATCTACTGGCACTTCGCCAACAAGGCCACACTGTTCGACGCGATGCGGGAGCAGGTTTCGGTGCCGCTCATCGATCGCACCGATTACACCCTGCTCGCCACGCGGGTGCCGGACCCGCTGTCCGCGGCGGAGCAATTCCTCTGCAACCTGCTGGACAGCGTGGTGAGTGACAGCGACACGCGCGAAACGTTCCGGATCATGATGCTCAAATGCGAGTACGTCGACGAGTTCGAGCCGGAGCTCGCACGCCAGACGGAGCACTGGCGCGAGCTCGAAGGGAAGCTCCGGAAGGTCTATGCGCGCGCTCAGCGCGCGGGGACATTGCGCACCGGTCTCGCGCCGGCGATGGCGGCGCTCGATACGTGCGTGTTCGTGGCGGGGTTGATGCGGCTGTGGCTGCTTGACGACGCCGGCGCGCTGATACGCACGCGTGCGCGGCGGCTCATTGCCGCGCACATCGCCGGTTATCGCCGCGCGGAGGCGCGGCAATCGGATGTCGCCGCGCACCGCGCCTAAGGCACGGTCCCCTTGTTGCCCTCGTCGCTCAAATCGTGGAAGTGCGTGTTGTCCGTGGGTTCCCCGATCTCCGTTCCCCTCGGCCGGAACGGCAGGCGCCGACGGAAGTTCTTGCTGTCCGACTTGGCGCTCTGAGTGGCGAGCTCGGCGGCCTCCGGGTAGGCCATGGGGTTCTTGCTCTTCGCGATCACGAGCAGCTTCGTCTCGTCGTTCACCCGCACGCTGTACTTGCCCAGGTTGTAGAGGACGTACATCGCGAAGAGATTGTCGAAGTCCTCGTAATGACCCTGCTCCTTCCGGAAGTCGCGGGACAGGACGGAGGGGAACCGGTTGGGCAGGTCCTTGAACGCCACCTTCTCCTCTTCGTGCGGATCCACGTAGGTGGAGCCCTCGTACTTCCTGTACAGCACCACGTCCAACCCGTATCCCCGCGCGTTCCACTCCTGGAGGAGCTTCATCGCCATCTCGGTGGGAATGTTGGCGTTGGCAGCCGCCACCACTCTCCGACCGGACAGAAGCCTCGCGCTCGTAACGTCGAGGTCCTTGTACCCGGCGCCGAGCTTGAATCCCATGCCGATGGTCTTGGCGCAGTTGAGGCGCAGGTAGTCGTACCTGATCTCGTCGTCGTGGTACTCGGTCCTCTTGGCCCGGTGGTGATAGTCGTCGTTGATGCGCTTGAAGAACGCGGCCAGCGCCTCCTTCTCCCCGGCCGGCACGCCGTAGATGCGCACGCCGATGACCGATCGCTTGTAGATCTCGCCGAAATCGAGGCCGAACGAGGCCTTTTCGCCGAGCGACGAGGCCGTCCTGAACAGATATTCCTTCTTCGGGATCCTGACCATGAGATCGTCGGTATAGAAACGCCCCTCGTGCTCGGGCTTCCGGTCGGCGTAGAAATTGGCCGAGTACACCATGTCGTCGCCGGGCGCCTGGTCGCGGATGGCCAGGGCCAGGTGGCCCGCCGAGCCGCCCTTGGAGGTGCCGAAGCTGATCAGCAACTCCATGTCGTACGGGTCCTGCCGCAGAACGTCCGCAATCCCGTCGATGTTGGCAGGCTCCGGCCCGCCCTTGGTTCCGAAGTCGGCGGCTGCCACATCCGCGGCGAACATGAGCGCCGTCACCACGCACCAAACCGTGGCCCTCATCCCAGTTGCTCCTTCAAGAACCGGGGGTCGCTGCATGCGACGCCCTCCTCCGCGTTTCGCTAAACCCGGGGGTTCCGGGCATCGTCCGCTGGTTTCCAGGCAAGCACGTTGACAATCGTCAACGGACGGAACGTTCCACCCCGCACCGTCGGCGAAGGCAATCCGTCATTGGATGATTCTTCGCTGGTGGGTGTCGCGCGGAGTTTCTTGCGCAGCCTCGCCCCGAAGCGGTCACGAGGCCACTGTAGAATCGTCGTGCCTGCGAACCCGAACGGGAGGACGCCGTGCCGGTCACCGAGCTCAACCACTACTTCGTCCGCGCCAACGATCTCGAGCGCACCAAGGATTTCTACTGCGAAGTCCTCGGCTTCGAGGTGATGCCGCGGCCCGGCTTCCCCTTCCCCGGTGACTGGCCGTTCCTCGCCACCGACCCGGAAGCGTTCGCGCAGCGTTTCGACCGCCTCGGCATCAAGCCACGCAACCGCTATTTTCCGGAGTTCAAGCTGGACCAGAGCTTTATCAGAGACCCGGACGGCCTGATGATCGAACTCAATTTCCACGGCGTCGAGAAGGAGCCGAATTGGGGGGACAGCGAGAGCTACGCCGAGATGCGGCGCGTTGCGGACGTGGCGAAATGAACGCCCCGATCGATACCCTCCATCACGCAACCGCCCGCAGATCCGGCGAGGAGTGACGCATGCTGCAGCGGAATGCCCCCCGATTCCTGCACGAAATCCGGCAGTCCCTTTACACGGCAGTCCTGTCCGACGTGCTGGACGAGCTCGGTTTCCGCGATCAGGCGATGCCGTTCTCGATCCGGCCACTCGACGAGGACCTGACGCTCGCCGGCTTCGCCCGGACCGGCCTGTATCGCGAGGTGTTCGACGTCGTCGCCGGCGAGAACCCCTACGAGCTCGAAATTGCGCTGGTCGACGACCTCAAGCCCGACGAAGTTGCGGTCTTCGCGTGTTGCGGCTCGCGCCGAATCGCGCCCTGGGGCGAGCTGCTGTCGACCGCGTCCCGCGCCCGCGGTGCGGTCGGCTGCGTGACCGACGGCATGGTCCGCGATATCCGCGCCATCCGGGCGCTGCGCTTCCCGGTCTTTCACGGCGGCATCGCACCGCTCGATTCGAAAGGCCGCGGCAAGGTCGCGGAGATCGATACGCCGATCCGCTGCGGTGGCGTCGCCGTCGCCCCCGGAGACCTGGTTGTCGGCGATGCCGACGGCGTCATCGTCGTGCCGCAGGCCGTCGAAGACGAGGCGTTGCGCCGGGCGTTCGACAAAGTCGCCGGGGAGAACACCACGCGCGACGAGCTGGCGGCGGGCGCCAAGCTCGCCGACGTCTTCGCCAAGTACCGCGTGCTCTGAGGAGTTCGTCCGTCTCATCGCTGCGACGGCGCAACGCGGTCGACGCATCGATGCCGTTCCACGCTCGTCGGCACCGCGAGCGGCGGGTTGTGGCTGGGCTTCCCACGAAACCAGCGGAAGTCCAGCCGGCGGAGGCTGTAGGCCACGCAATGTGCGTGTGCGGAGACTGGCATGGCGCTTGCTCGGTCTACGCCTGTGGAAGATTCCAAGCATTCGGTTGCCGATACTCTCGCGACTATGTCGCGCTGCGGGCGCTGCGCTTGGTGGACCGGCGAGCGCGTTCGGAACTCCGTCAACACGACCGTTGGCTTCACCGTCTATGGGCTTTGCTCAAACTTGGAGGCGCCACCCGAGTTTTCGGGGCGCCGGGTTCACTATCTTAGTGGCGCCGGCTGCCCCAAATTCAGGAATTGGAAGGATCTGTCGTCTGCCTAGCGCGTAATGCGCTGGGCAACGAGGTTGATTCCCGCAGCCGCCGGTGCTTCCCCGCACTGATTGCCGGTGACGTCCATTCCACCGTCCGCGCCGCCCGAGCACGGCGATGCCGATCCGATTTCGATCTTTGCAGTTTTCACAGGCACGCTGGGCCGCTCCGCAGCCCTTGCCATCCGGCTTGCCGGCTCCGCGACGACGGTCGGCGTAGATGGTGGGGCCGACATCTTCGCCGAACGAACCGAGGGACGCGCTGCCGAGGTCGATGCCTGAACGCCGCCCATTTTGGCGGCTTGTGCCGGCGGGGTGATCCCCGATCCGGTTGTGTACGCCGCGACGTTGTTCGGCGTGCTGCACTGATTGCCGGTGGCGTCGATGCCGCCACCGTTGCCACCCGAACACACTTGGGCATGCACGGGTCCGGCCAAGACTGCGGCCAAATAGAGTGTCGGAACTATGTTCATGCGAATCTCCCAGATCCAGTCTGATAGGACGGGCCCAGCTCCAGAATGACTGAGGCCGGGATTCGTTTCACTGCCTGTGGGAGGTAGCACACTCCGTGCCGGTGGTGATCGTCTCCCCGTAAGCCACTGCGGCAGCGGCGCTGCGTGCAGCAACGGCCGACGACGACGAGACTCGCTTCATAACCGCTCCTCCGCTTGCAGGTTGCCCTTGGCAAGCAGAGCGACGGCAGTCAAAGCGAGCGCAAAGGCGGCAACCAGCCTGCGAATGCGCAACATGAATGAGTTCCCCGATAGATGGTCTTGTCGACAGGATCTGTCTGCGCTTCGCACGCAGGACCCTGTTGTGGCGCTATGCGCCTTTTCTTACGGGGTGGGGCGCCAAGACCCGCGGTTACTTGACGCTTGATTGGAGTTTTGGGCTCATTGTCCCGACAACGCAATGAGAATTATTGCCGGGCGTGTCGTGTGCACGACAACATCGGTTCATGCACCTGATGCGATCACCTGCGCCTTACGCCCGCTGCTGGCGAGGTCGAGTGCCTGGATCTGGCCAACCGTTGCCGGCGATCAACCGCATCGGGGACGAGGCGCTACGACCGGATTTGGCCGCACTGAGACGGAAGAGCTTCCGGTTAGCAGACGTCATGGCGAGCGTCCGCATTCGGGATGAACGACAGGCCGTAGTCGACCTCTGCAGACGGTCGAGCCTCTCCGAAGCACATTCACCGGTCAAGATGACAGGTTGACGCAAACGTGGACTGCCGAGCGCGTCGCCATAGAACCTGCGATGGCGATGGCGGCACCAATGCCAACGGACCACTACCGGTTGTCCCCCCCGAGTGCGATGGCATCGAGCTTTCGCCGCGCGCTACATTGCTTTACGGTTACCACCTGCTACCGGCGGTAGTCTAGCCCGTCCCAACCCGCAATGCGCGCTGGGCAGCGATCTGCGGGGCAGGTCGAAACGGCTTACGGAGGCACGCAAGCGAAGACACCATCCGCGCCGTTCCCTTCGGGTATCCAGTTGGCTGCGATCATCGACGACCGCATCGCGGGGTCGATGGTGTACCGGTGATTCGGCGCACCGCCCTGACCGTTGTTGTATAGCCTGTACAGCGGAATGGTGCCGGCCGCGCAGGTTCCTGCCGGCGCTGCCATCATGTAGAAGGCGTCGGAGGCTTCGAGGCTCCAAACATTGCCAGTGAGCAACGACTGGGCCTCGATCGGATTGTTGGTGTAGAAGTGGCCACTCTTGGGCGCGAAGGAAGCGCTGAAGAATCGCCACACGTTGGTGATATTCGTGGCGGGCCCGGTCCAGACGTTGAACTTCTTGCCCGTGGGAACCCAGGGGGGCAGGTTGCCCGCGGCCAAATTCGCCGCCTCATCCTGATAGGCGGTGATGAAGTAGTGGTCGAATATCGGATGATAGAACTCGGTTGCCGTGGTGATTGCGCCGCCACCCGTGGACGCCGCAAGGGTGATCGTGTACGGGCCCGTCTGGTTAGCGCTCGCCGTATTGGCCGAAATGTAGTACGTGCCGGTTGCCGGCAGCGTGTAGTAGCCGCCGGCCCGTGGAATGCGGGCATTGGTTCCACCTCCGCCGTCATCGTCGCTGATCAGCGGCGTGGCGGACGTGTCGTTGACATCGTAGAGATCGAGCCAGGCATCGACCGCGGCCGATGACATCGAAATGCTGATTTGCTGGCCTGCCGTCCCGCTGAACGAATAGACGTCCTCGTAATAGAGCTGTGTCGTGTCGGTGCCGAAGTAGTAGTAACAACTGCCGGTGGTCAGCGTTCCGTTGATCGTCTGCCCGACGGTTATGGGCTGAATGCAACTGCTCTGCCATGGGTTGGCTGCCTCCGCGACGGTGATCGTGTACGGGCCCGTCTGGTTAGCGCTCGCCGTATTGGCCGAAATGTAGTACGTGCCGGTTGCCGGCAGCGTGTAGTAGCCGCCGGCCCGTGGAATGCGGGCATTGGTTCCACCTCCGCCGTCATCGTCGCTGATCAGCGGCGTGGCGGACGTGTCGTTGACATCGTAGAGATCGAGCCAGGCATCGACCGCGGCCGATGACATCGAAATGCTGATTTGCTGGCCTGCCGTCCCGCTGAACGAATAGACGTCCTCGTAATAGAGCTGTGTCGTGTCGGTGCCGAAGTAGTAGTAACAACTGCCGGTGGTCAGCGTTCCGTTGATCGTCTGCCCGACGGTTATGGGCTGAATGCAACTGCTCTGCCATGGGTTGGCTGCCTCCGCGATGGCGACGGCAGCGAACCACATGATCGTCAGCAGCAATACTCGTTTCATCGTTGACCCTCGCTTCTTCGTAATCGCCTTGCGATGTCCGTCGGCGCCAGCATAACCCCGCGAACCCATTCTTCATCGTCCGGCAAAGCGATCGCAAGTTGATTGCGGACTGTCAGTGTCCTGGCCAAATCGGCTTGATATGTGTCTCGGTTCGTGGGCAAATCGAGACCGGCGTCAATGGCGACGCCAACGGTCTGCGATTGTCCGATCCGGTCGATTGGCGCCGCCCATTCGACCCCGGAGTGCGTGTTGCTATCATGACCCTACCGGACCATAGCCAAGGACGCCACGCATGCTCGACAACCTAATGCCCTTTCTCCTCCAGTGGGGCGTTACGTCCCTGGCGCTTTGGGTGGCGAGCTACGTATTCAGCGGCATTCGGTTTGCCGATACCTCATCGCTGATTGTTTCCGCGCTGCTGCTCGGCTTTGCCAACGCCATCGTGAGGCCGCTATTTGTCCTCCTCACCCTGCCGTTAACCTTGGTGACCCTGGGCTTTTTTCTGCTGGTGATCAATGCCCTGATGCTACTGCTGGTTTCGTCGTTGGTTCGCGGCTTCACGATTTCGGGGTTTTGGACGGCCTTCTTCGCCAGCATATTCATCGCCGTGCTGAGCTTACTGATCGGCGTATTCCTGGCAGACGGCGGTACATCGTGGAATGGCCCGTGGGTCTGAGTTCCTGCCGCGAGTCAAACCGCCGGCTACAGCGGGAATCGTTTTCCGGAATCGGTGCGGGGCGCCAGTATCGGCGGGGGCAGTCTGGTTGGCTGGAACGTCCTGTTGGGCGACATCGCTTCAGTCCGCAATTCAGACGCACGCCACGGCCTACGGGATTGGGCTAAGGACCGAGGGCCGCTCTCGGGAATAGACGCGAACGGCAGGCATTGGCCGAACTGGCGATCAATCGATTGCGGGCATCCCACCCCGGGTTGACTGCCATTCACGTAGGCAATCACTTCGCTTTGGTTCCGCAATAGCCGTTCGAGGTCACGCAGACGTTACACGGTGCCCTCAGTCGCTGTGCGAATTCGCCCAGACTTGACCGCCTTGACCAAGGCGGCGTGGTCTTGCTCCGTCTGATCCGCATAAGCGCGCGCGAAGCGCCTTAGGGCTTCGTCGACGGCATCATTGCTGCCCAGGTAGCCACTGATCATGGCCGCGTCGCCGGCCTTGGCGTGCGCCCGCGCCACGGCCCAGCCGCAGTAGTGCGCATAGTTAATGAACCCGACAAGTGGCAGCGTGTCCAGATTCACCGTTACCTTCATGTCACGCAGTTGCCGGAAGTAAAAATCAACCGGTGGCTTGCCGATCCGGGACCACCCCAGAAACATGTCGCTGGCTGACTGCATCAGGCGTTGCCCGACGACCACGCGCTCGCCCTGATTGCGGTAGACACTCTTTCCGGCATACGGCTCAAGGACGGACGACCGCGCCTGCTTGAGCTGCAGGAAGAGCGGATCGTCCGTGTCGGCCTGCAGCAAGGCCACCGCGCAAAAACTGCCCACGCTGCCCACCCCGACCACCTTCATCGCGACGTCGATCACCTCGTAGCGGTCGACCAAGGCTCGCCGCTCCGCTGGCAGACTTCGCCGATACTGCTGGATTGCCGCCCGAACTTGTCGTGAGAACGCTTGCTCGCGTCGAGGGTGGTAGACGAGGGGGGGCTCGTCTCTGATGCGCCGCTTACCGGCTATTACCTCGGTTAACTTCGGCAGTAGGTGCGCCGACATGTGGGCTGCCGCACGGGCGTCAGTGTCAGCTCCTGGCCGCGACGGCTTGGCCTTGGAAGCTTTCGCAACCATCTGCTCCGCATCGATGCGTGCATACCAGACTTGGAGCTCTGGCCAAGTAGCGTACTCGGCTAGGTTCTCGCGATACGCGCGCACCGCTACGAGCACCGCCTCAGAGCACTGGCGCTCGGCGAAGCCGCGATAGCGGCCCGCCACCATAATGCTCGCCGCCAGCCGCTTGACGTCCCATTCCCAAGGCGCGGGCAGCGTCTCATCAAAGTCATTGATATCGAAAATGACGTGTCGCTCCGGCGTGGCGAAGGCCCCAAAGTTCATCAAGTGGCAGTCACCACACGCTTGGACGCGGATGCCAGTCGCTGGGCCTTGCGCGAGATCGAACGCCATCACGGAGGCCGATCCGCGCAGGAAGGCGAACGGCGATTGGAGCATGCGCGCGTAGCGGATCGGTACTAAAGTCGGTATTCGGTCGCGATCGGTCTCACTAATAATCGCGACCGGATCGCGCCCCTTCTCCTGCACCGTCCAGTCAGCATGCGCAGACCGTGGCACCTGTTGACGCAAAGCCTTCCCCTGCTGCGCTCGCGCTGAACGTAGCGAACGACCGCTCGATTGACGCGACGGCACGAACCATCTCCTCTGACGAAACAGTCGATCGGGCATTTCTAGCGTTTCACGGAGCCTTCCGTCAAGAGTCAGAATGCACTTTCAGGGTGTCCATCAGGCGTTCGTAGTGTCAGTACGACCGCTTTCAAGCGAAATGGAAGACAGCGACGACGGACTGCACTCGTCCGATCTCGGGCTTACACGCCTATGACCGAGTTCGACCGCTGCAGACTCCCGGGCTGGAGAGAAGGCGACTCTGCACAGTCCCCTTCGGTCCGCCAAGACGCGGCGGTGATTGAACGACCGAGGATCGATATGGCGTGTCGCGCTACTCCAGGAATCGAACGCGGCCCGTGGCGAGGTCGTATACGGCACCCACCAATTTCACGTCGCCCTGCTCCACGCGGGCCTTCCCTTCCGGCGTTTCGAGTAGTTGCCGAACGGTCCACCGCACGTTGGCTTCGACTGCCGCGCTAAGTAACGCCGCGGGAGGCATGGTCGGATCGAGATTGCCCAGAGCGGGATCGATGTTCTCGAGGAGGATAGCGATACGGCTACGGTGGCGAGCGCCGTGGTACCTTTCGGCGATCGCGGCCTCCACAGCCCCGCAACCCTCATGCCCCAACACTATGAACAGCGGTGTGTGCAAGTGCGTGCCAGCGTACTGCAGCGTCCCCGCTATCGAGGGGCCGAGGACATTTCCTGCCACTCGTATTACGAACAAGTCGCCGAATCCGGCATCGAACACGAGCTCCGGCGGCACCCTGCTGTCGCTGCACCCAAGCACGGTGGCGTAGGGTTGCTGGCCCTTGGCGAGCTCCGCTAGGACTTCCTTCTGCACCGTCGGGAACCGCGCGCGGCCGCTGACGAAGCGCGCATTGCCTTCCCTTAGACGATTCAGCGCCTCCTCCGCGGTGTAGACGGGTTTCAAGTGGTTGGTCACGACTCGCGAATCCCTTAGAGTTCGATCTTCGGTGAAATGATAGCCGGTGCCGTGCAGGCATCCTGCTCCGAGCGCGCGGTTTCTCTCCCACGCTGATCAGTGGAGCATTGCCGTCGGAACCTGTTCGTGTATGGCCACTGCCCAACCACGCGGCCGGAAGAACGAAGAGCAAGCGCCCCGCGATCTCGTTCCATGGCCAAGATGACCACGGCACTGCTCGACCGTGTCACCCACCGCTGCGACATCATCGAGAGCGGCAACGACAGCAATCGACTGAAGACACGCAACCAACCCGTGCCCGTCAACCGCAAATCCAAGGAGAGAACCATCAAGACCAACCCCTAAAACCGCATCCGACCCTGCTCAGTTTTGCGTGATCACACCTGCTCTGGTTTCGATGATCATTGACAGCCGATCCCGACTGGATTCCTCCAGCACATCGATGGGGCCGCGGCACTTGGCCGGCGGCTTCCAAGACGCGTGGCGCTCCCGTGGCAACGTCTCGCGTAGCGCTTTGCCAGCAGCCAAACGCCCTTTCCGCGAGAGAAATTCCGACAGCCAAGCTTTGGCCGATTTGCCCTCGGATGGTCTTTGGGGTGTCTTGCTGGTCTTGGTCATGGGATTACCCCTCTCTGGCTGTTTGAACCGTGCACCGCCTTTCCTTTGCGACCTCGCCCCCTCGAGAGAAAGTTGCTATGCGTCACACGCATTCTCGATTTGACGTAGTGCAGGGATAGCATGTGGCCCACAAATATCAGCGCAGGTCTGCTCCGAAGCGGAATGCGCTGCGAGCACGCCGGCTGCGATGTGCCACCGGGCTGACAGAAAAGAGATTCGCTCTTGCGTTTTGTGATTGCTCACCTGACCGTGTACCCACGGCCCTCGAGGCATGCGCCGCGCGCTTTGGCGAACGCAGCCTGCGGCTGCTGCGTTGCAGGTTGCACCGTGCAGCCCGTTGGTTCGCCACTCACGCGTCCCCAACCAAGAACGGTATGCCTTGCGTGCGAGTCAGCATTGACACACGTCAATGGCAGCGCGTCGCCGACGACGGCACATTGGCGACTGCTATGCATTGCGACGCGCTGCGACCGCAGTTGGCCGATCGGCAGTCGCGTGAACCTGTGATGCGTTGCCTCGGTGCGCTCCACGTACGCTTGGATTTCCTACCCTTGCGGGCGATGGCTGCACGTCGACAATCCCCGCGATCTGGTTCAAATCTACGGATAGATTACTGAACTCTTCCCCGCATCGATGCCGGGCTGCCGGGCAGCGCGACGACGGTGCCCGTGTCCACGACCGTGTCGCCGTCGACCCGAAGCACCGAGATGTTTCGGTCCACGTAGTTTCCGACGTAGAGCCACTTGCCGTCCGGACTGAACACCGCGCCCTCGGGGATGCCGCCCACCGGGACCTCGCCAACTTTGCACCTTCTTGCCGTCGAGCTTCAGGATCGCGACGCTGCCATTGCGGTTGTAGAACCAGCTGTTCTTCGGGCCATCCGAGCCGCCCAATAGGATGGGGACGGCAATGCGCCCGGCCGGGCTCACCGCGAAACCCTCAGGTCCATCGCCGACGACGACCTTGTCGATCACCCGCGGCGGGTTCGCCTCGATGTCGATGACCGTGACCGTGTCGACATTGCCGTCCGAGCGCCCGGCGTTGCCGTTGTCCCCCGTCAGCGCGAGCTTGCCATCCGCCGAGACGGCGAGGTTGTACGGCCACAGGCCCACCGACACGTCGCGCTTGTTGTAGGTCACCTTCTGGCCGTCCACGTCGAGGAACGCCACTTTGTGGCCCGGAAACTTCGCCGCGAGCGCGCGCTTGCCGTCGGGCGTGAACACGACAGCCGCAACCATTTCGCCCATCGCCACGGTATCGATCAGCTTCACCTGCTTGCCCTGGATCGACAGCACGCTGATCGAGTTGTCGGCACGATTCGCGACGAGCGCGAGATCACCGGCGCGATTGATCGAAAGCCCCGACGGCTGCTTGCCGATCGCGACCGTGTCGATCAGCGCGGGCGGGCTGCGGGTAAGGTCGATCACGTAGAGCTTGTTGTCGGGCACGAACTTCCAGTTGGCGCCATCCGGCACCCAGTCCAGCGAGTTCGCCACGATCGCGAGCGTGCCATCGGGAGTGATGGCGAGGTTGGTGGGCGGTCCGACCACCGAGTTCATCAGCGGCAAGCTGGTCACGATCCGCGGCTTGGCCGGATCGGTGCCGATGTCGATGATCACGATCGAGTCCTTGCCGGGCGGAAGAAGCTGCAGGCTTCCGTCGTCGGCGAACACCACCTTGGTGTCGACGCCCACGAGCATGAATTCCGGCTTGCCGGAAGGCGTCGGCGCCGTGGTGGCGCATGCCGCAAGGATTGCCGCCATCGCGACCGCCGAAACGCGCGCTGCGCTATTCTTCATGGGTCGCCTCCTGTAGGTGAAAGATGCGCGTCGCACGCTGCGGCGCGCGTGAACAATCCTACTCCACCCTGTGAGACTTGGCCCGCGGTCCTTGATCCAGGGCAAACTCGCGGCGCTTCGCCCGCGCTTCCGGACGAATCAGGATCAGGCCGAACGGCTTCCTGGCAACTTGGGCGGCAACGCCGACTGTCTAAACTTGGCCGAGCCTGTGCAAAAACGCGAAGGTTGCAGCAGCTGTCTAGGTGAGGATTGGGCTGCCGCGGAGCGGTCATTGATCATGACGGT
>CAWJLG010000014.1:0-138199 GCA_963843595.1 uncultured beta proteobacterium
ACGGCCGCAAGCGAACCGCAACGCGCTTCGTGACTGAGCCTGCGCGTTCCGACTGCGCGCGCTCGCGCGCCGCGTGCTCAGACGTTGTTCGATCGCAACCTGCGTCATGCCCGTCTCGCCGGGCCCGGTGCCGAACCGCTGCGCGAGGACACGCGCCTGCTGGCTGACATCGATGCCATCGCCGCCCGCGTCGCGCACTACGCGGCCAGCGCCCCGATCAGTTGATTGGCCTTGCGCAGCTTCTCCGCCAGGTCGCGCGACAGATTCTTGAGCACGTAGATCAACAGTGCCGGGCGTTCGGCGGCGAGCCGGTCCAGCGCACTTGCGCTCAGCGTCCACGCGCGTACCGAGCTGTCGGCGTAGACCGAGGCGCTGCGCACACTGCCGCCGAGCAGCGCCATCTCTCCGAAGCACATGCCCGGCGAAAGCGTCGCGATGCGCTGATGCGAGCCGTCCTCCAGCGCCAGCACGACGCTGGCCTCGCCGTCGATGACGAAGAACACGCGATCGTCGCTTGACTCGCCCGCTGCAATGATCAGTGCCCCGGCTCGAAACTCCCCAGCTTCGACCAGATCATCGAGCTGTGCGAGCATCGCTGCGCTCATTTCGGCGAAGAGCGGAAAATCGGCCAGTGACCTGATGGAGAGCGGCAGTACCGTTTCGCCCGTCTCGGCCTCGAGCAGACGGTTCTCGCACCACTCGGTGGCGACGTCGTTGTCTTCGAAGCTCAGGAAGCCCCGGTCGTCGCCGCTCAGCGTCCGCCGCAGCGCATCTTCGATCGTGGTGTTCCCGCGGATCCGTGAGTACACGAGCGCCTTGCCCTGATCTGCCAGGCGCCTGCGCGTAGCGTGGAGGAGCGTCGCGGCGCTGTCGGTGAGATGGGTGACGCGGTTCATGTCGAGGATGAAACTGTCGGCTGCGCTTGCCAGCTGTATCAGGTGGCGAACGACGAACTCCGCGCCGTCGAATGCGACGTGGCCCTGCAGGCTCAGGCACTTGATGCGCACGGCCGCCTCGCGCAGTCGCGCCGTCGCCGACGCCGAGCGCATCCGCCGCGACGGCGCTTCGAGGGCCGAATAGGTGCGCCCGAGGACGAGCGACGGTGAGATCGACATGCCGAACGCATGCAGGTGGAAATGGCGGGAGAGTTCCCTGCAGACGGCGAGCCCGCGCACGCTGTTGCCATTCTCGTCGAGCGGCGGTGAATACACCGCGATGCCGAAGCGCCCGGGCATCACCGCGATGACGCCGCCGCTCACGCCGCTCTTGGCCGGCAGGCCGACGTCGTAGAGCCAGCTGCCCGAGTAGTCGTACATTCCGCAGGACGCCATGATGCTGAGCACGGCCTCCACCTCCTCCGCGGGAACGGCGCGCCGGTGGGTTACCGGATGCACGCCGTTGTTCGCCAGGGTCGCTGCCATGAAGGCGAGGTCGCGGCACGTGACGCTGATCGAGCATTGGCGGAAATAGTTCTCGAGCACCGCCATCGGGTCGCCGTCGAGAATGCCGAAATTCTTGAGCAGCCAGGCGATGGCGCGATTGCGAAAGCCCGTTTCGCTTTCGGAGCGATACACGGCCTCGTCGACCGCGATGTCACGGCCGAAGAACAGGGCCATCACGTCGGTGATGCGCTTCCATTGCTCCGCGGGTGTCGCCCCCGCCACGAGCCCGGTCGTGGCAATTGCACCAGCATTGATCATCGGATTGAGCGGCGCACCGGATTGGGGATCGAGGCTGATCGAGTTGAACGCCTCGCCGCTGGGCTCGACGCCGACTTTCCGCAGCACCTGTTCGCGGCCCCGGTCGGCCAGTGCGGCCGCGTACACGACGGGCTTGGAGATCGACTGCATCGTGAACGGCCGGTCGCAATCGCCGACGCTGTAGGCATAGCCATCGGCGGTGACGACGCAGATCCCGAACCACTGCGGATCGCACTTGGCGAGTTCCGGGATGTAGGTCGCGACGCGGCCGTCGGTACGCGCCGCGTACTTCGCGTGCAGCGCATTCAGATGTTGCTGGAGCGGCAGCGTCAATTCGTTCATCGCAATCCCATGCAAGCCGAGCCGATTGCCGGCGGCGATCGCACAGATGCTGCAATTTTGATGCCGGGCACGAGTGGGGGTGGCGCGGAAGGCCTCGCAGTCATTTGATATTGTCGGTTGACATTTCTCATTGTGGTGTTCTATAAAGATTCCCGACCCATCATGATCGCGCGGGCGCTGCAACGCCCGCCGGCCTGCGACCGAAAGTACGGATATGGCACGAATCGTCGTCACCGGGGCCAACGGGTTCATCGGCGCCGAAGTCGTCAGGGCACTTGCCGCACGCGGCGACGAGGTGGTCGGCCTCGACATCGTCGTGGGGCCCGTGCTGCGCGCACTGCAGGAAAAGCACGCCAACGTCCGCGTGGTCCCCGGCGAAATCACCGAGTGGCATCACATCGCCCACCTGATCCGCGACGCGAAGCCGGACGGGATCGTGCACTGCGCGGCCATCGTCGGGGTGATCGCCTCCGCCGACGCACCCTTCGCGACGATGCGCGTCAACATCGAAGGCGCGCTCAACCTGTTCGAGGCGATGCGCCTCTTCGGCGTGAAGCGGGTCGTGAACATCAGCACCGAAGAGGTCTACGGCAACTTCACCGCGGACCGCATCACCGAGGACCACCCGTGCTTTCCGGTGATGCCCTACGGGATATCGAAGTTCGCGGTCGAGCAGCTCGGTCGCGACTACCGGCGCAATCACGGCATCGACGCGATCAACGTGCGCACCTGCTGGGTCTACGGGCCGGGACTGCCGCGGGCCCGGGTGCCCAAGACGCTCGTCGACGCCGCCGTCGAAGGGCGGCCGCTGCACGTCGCGTCGGGCGGCGACTTCCGGGTCGACCACGTCTACATCGACGACCTCGTCACGGGGATCCTTGCCGCACTCGACAAGCCGGAGCACCGCTACGACGTCTATCACCTGTCGTCGGGAGAAGCCCCGTCGCTGTTCGAGATCGTCGACATCGTCCGGGAGCTGGTTCCCGGCTGCGACGTTTCGATCGGCCCGGGCCAGTACAAGTTCGGCGACCGCATAGAGGTCGTGCGCAAAGGCGCGCTGGACACCGGCCGGTCGCGGGCCGAGCTCGGGTACGTGCCGCGCTACGGGATCCGGCAGGGCCTCGCGGCCTACGTCGCGGCGCGCCGCGCGGAGCTGAAATAGCGATCGCCGCGACCGGCACGCAACGGTCCACCCCAACGTTCGAGAGAGAGCTCCCCGTGAAAAAAGGCAAAGCGAAGCAGAAGCGCGGTCCGGTGGTGCACAACGTCGCCGAGATTCCGTGGCAGCAGTTTCCGGGGCACTTCGGCAGCGCGCTGTCGAAGCCGCTCGTGCGGCCGGAGACGGCCGGCGCCCAGCTGATGGACTATCGCATTTCGACCTACCAGCCGATGGGGTACGTCGAGCTGCACACGCACAAGGTGCAGGAGCAGGTCTACCACATCCTCGACGGCGAGGGCCTGATGGAGATGGACGGCGAGCGCCGCGTGGTGCGCAGGCACGACGTCATCTTCATTCCGCCCGGCGTCGAGCACGGGATCACCAACGCCGGCCTCTCCGACCTCACGTTCATCGTCGTCACCACGCCGGTCGATGACGAATAGCCGCCGCCGCTGCACGGCGTTCGCGGCGTCCCATGGGGACGTCGGCCGCGCGCCGGCGCCCTGATTTCGGCAGCCCCATGGCCCAGAGCTTCCTTCCGGTCGACATGGCGGGCATGCGCGTGCTCGTCACCGCCGGCGGCGCCGGCATCGGCCGCACCATCGCCGCGGGATTCTGCGCGCGCGGCGCGCGCGTCTTCGTCTGCGACGTGGCGCAAGACGCGCTGGACGAGATGCGCGTCCTGCATCCCGACGTGCCCGGCGAACGTGTCGACGTCGCCGATCCGGCCGCCGTGGCCGCCCTCTTCGCCGCGGTCGAGCGGGCGTTCGGCGGCCTCGACGTGCTCGTCAACAACGCCGGGATCGCGGGCCCGACGGCGCGGGTGGAGAACGTGACACCCGAGGCGCTCGAGGAAACACTCGCGGTCAACGTCTCCAGCCAGTTCCATTGCGCGCGGCACGCCGTGCCGATGCTGAAGGCGTCCGGAGGCGGCTCGATCATCAACTTGAGCTCGATCGCGGGCCGGCTCGGATTCACGATGCGCAGCCCCTATTCGGCGTCCAAATGGGCCGTGATCGGCTTCACCAAGAGCCTCGCCGTGGAACTCGGCGAAAGCAACATCCGGGTCAACGCGATCCTGCCGGGGCACGTGAATTCCGAGCGGTTCCGGCGTGTGGTGAGAGCGAAGGCCGAGGCGCTCGGCCTCGGGTTCGAGGAGATGCGCCGCCAGTACCTCGACGTGGTCTCGCTGAAGCGCAACGTCGAGGCCGAGGACATCGCCAACATGGCGCTCTACCTCGCGTCCCCCTTCGGCGCCAGCATCACGGGGCAGGCGATCAGCGTCTGCGGCGACGTGCAGATGATGAAGTAGAGCGCGCGGCCGGGCGCTCCGTTCGCGCCCGCCGAGCTTCAGGGCAAGCGCCGCGCCTCGCGGTACCGCGCGAGGTGGCCGAGGAACATCGCCTCGGTGTCGACGATGTCGTGAAAACCTGCCTGTCGCAACCGGGTCGTGGAGGAAACGACGTCGTAGTCCTGGTGAAACAGGAAGTCGCCGAATCCCCAGACCGCGATCTCGTCCAGCCGTGACGCGACGAGCCCATGCCGTCGCACGACGCGCTGCCACACCGGATCCTTGTCGGCCATGAGTTCCTTGAGCGTGCACGGGCGGACCTCGCCCATCGCGATGCCGAAATGGTCCGCAAGGGCGGGCCACAGCCTTTTCCAGCGAAACAGGTCGCCGTTGGACACGTTGAACGCCTGGTTTGCCGCCCGCGGATCGGTCGCCATGAAGACCATCGCCCGCGCCAGGTGGGTCGCATCGGTCACTTCGGTCAGCGCTTCCCAGCAGCCCGGGCGCCCGGGAAAATGCAGCGGCAGCGAAAGTTCTGCCATCACCGCCGCGTAGGCTCCGAGCAACGGCACGAGGTTGCGTGCCCGTTCGGGCGCGAAGTCGCAGATCACGTTGGGCCGCGACGCCGACCAGGTCCAGCGCTGCCCGCGCTGACGCGCCCGCAGCATGTCCTCCTGATCGTAGTAGAAATTCGGCGTCGCGGGACGCGGGTCGTCTTCCCGCGCGGGCGTCGGATACGGCCCGAGATGCAGTCCGTAGTATTTCCCGCCTTCCACGAGGTGCACGTGCTGCAGGCCCTGCGCGACCGGCAGCAGCGCGTCGAGCAGGTTGCGCAGCATCGCCACGTTCTCCGCGACGCTTTCGTGGCCGCCCTCACCGTGCTTCGCGCGCGCCGTGTAGAAAAGGTGCGTCACGCCGGTGCAATCGCGCAGCGCACGCGCGGCGCCGGCGGCGTCGAGGAGGTCGGCGCGCACGAATGTCAACCGGCTCGTGGACGCGGCGGGCGGCGGATTGCGGGACAGGCCGATCACCCTGCAGCCCGGATCGGCGAGCAGGACTTCGACCAGACGCTTCGCAGACGCGCCGGTCGCTCCCGCGATCAGCGCGGTGAAAGCCACGGTTGGTGTTTCCTTCGGCGACGCAACCGTCGATCGTGCGTCAGGCCGCGCCCGCGCCGACGGTGTCGCGGCCCGGAGCGCGAGCCTCCGCCGAACCGCTGACGATCATCCGCACGACCTCGTCCTGGTTCGTGTCGGCCACAAGGCGCGAACCGATCGAGCGCCCCGTCTTCATCACGGTGATCCGATCGCAGTTCTCGAACACGTGGTTCATGTTGTGGCTGATGATGAGCACCGCGCGGCCGTGGTCGCGCATCTCGCGGATGAGCGCATAGACCTTGCGCGTCTCCTCGACGCCGAGCGCGGCGGTCGGCTCGTCGAGGATGATGACCCGGGCGTTGAAGCACACGCAACGGGCGATCGCGATCGACTGCCGCTGCCCGCCCGACATCGCCCGCACCTTCTGCCGGGGGTTCGGGATGTTGATCTTGAGCCGGTTCAGGAGCTCGCGCGCCTGCTCCGCCATGCTCCGGTTGTCCAGAAACCACTTGAGCGGCGCCGGCCGCGTGATCTCGCGCCCGAGGAAGACGTTGGCCGGCACGTCGAGGTTGTCGGCAAGGGCCAGATCCTGATACACCGTTTCCACGCCGAGCGCCTTGGCGTCCCGCGGATCGCTGATCTCGACTTCACGGCCCTCGAAGGAGATCGTGCCGGCATCCATGTGTACCGCGCCCGCCAGCGTCTTGATGAGGGTCGACTTGCCGGCGGCGTTGTCCCCGACCAGGGCATGGGTCTCGCCGACGTACAGATCGAGATCCACGTCCTTGAGCGCCTGCACGCCTCCATAGGCCTTGCAGATCCCGCGCAGCTGCACCAGCGGTGCTTTCTCTTCAGCCATGATCAACGCCCGGTTGCATTCGTCGACCGGGAGACGGCGTCCGTCCGCCTCCCGGAACGGCCGGCGAATCAGCTCTTCTGCGCTGCGACCGCCTTGTCCCAGCTCGGCACGGCACGCTCTTCCGGCGTCTTGGCGAACGAGGCCACGTTCTGCTTGTCGATGATCACGATCGGCAGCATGATCTCCTTCGGCACCGGCTGCTTGCGCAGGTGGCGCACGGCGGCCGTCACGGCAAGGTAGGACTGATCGTGGCCGCTGAAGTCCGCCGTCGCGAACATCTTGCCCGCGGCGATCGCGGCGGTCGCATCCGGGATGCCATCCACGCCGGTCACTTTGGTCTTGCCGCCGCGGCCTGCGGCTGCCAGCGCTTCGGCGATGCCGACCGCCATGTCGTCGTTGGCGCTGACGACAGCGTCGATTTCCGGATAGCGCTGCATCAGATTCTCGAACACCTGCACGGCCGGCAGACGACGGTACTGGCCCGGCTGCGAGGTGAGCAGCTCGATGCCCGGGTACTCCTTCAGCGCCCGTTCGAGCCCCTTCTTCCGGGCCTGCGCGGTGCTCGCGGCCGGGACGCCGTCGATGTGGACGATCTTGCCCTTGCCGCCCATCGACTTGAAGAGATAGGTGGCGACCTCGTACTCGATCATCTCGTCGTCCGAGCCGATGTAGCTGACGACATCGACGTCGGTCATCCGGTTGTTGTAGTTGACGATCGGGATGCCGGCCTTGTTCGCCTTCTGGATCGACGGCACCAGTGCCTTGTAGTCGACGGGGACGAACACGAATGCATCGGGCTTCTTGACGATCCAGTCCTCGACCAGACGCGTCTGCTCCTCGATGTTGTCCGGTTTGGTCGGCGCGACGACCTCGAGGTTGACGCCGAGGTCCTTGGCCGCCTTTTCCGCCCCGATCCGGCAGCCCTTCCAGAAGGGATTGGTCACGTTCTTCACGAAAAACGCGATGGTGGGCGTCTTGCCCGCCTGCGCGAACGCCTGCTGCGATGCCGTTCCGAGCGCCGTCGCCGACGTCGACGCAGCGAGCGATACCTTAATAAATGTCCTGCGATCCATAGCTGTTCCTCCTTCGGTTTCCGTTATCTTGCGACCGTCTACGAACGCTTGCCGATCAACCTCGATCCGCCCACCTGGTCCGCGAGGACCGAGACGAGAATGATCGCACCCATCACCCCGCTCTGCCAGAACGTCTGCACGCCGAGAAGGTTCATGCCATTGACGACCAGCGCGAGGATCACCGCGCCGATCGCGGTGCCCGCGATCCCCCCGACCCCGCCGAACAGCGACGTGCCACCGAGGCAGACGGTGGCGATCGCGGGCAGCAGCAGATCCTCGCCGAGGCTCGAGTCCGCGGCGTTGACGCGCGCGATCACCACGAGCGCCGCAAATCCGGACAGCAGGCCGCTCAACGCGTAGACCAGAATGAGGCGCGCCCGCACCGGCATGCCGGACAGCCGCGCGGCGCTCGGGTTGCCGCCGATCGCGTAGATCGCCCGGCCGAGCACCGTGCCGTGCAGCATGACGTGGAGCACGACGAGGAGCACCAGCGCGATGATGACCGGCACGGGAATGCCCCAGAGGAATCCGGCGCCGATGAACCGGAAGCCCTCGGGCAGGCCGTAGATCACCTCACCCTTCATGAAGACGTAGCCCAGCCCGTGCGCGATCCACAGCATGCCGTAGGTGGCGATGAACGGTGGAATGCGGCCGAAGGTGACGAGCAACCCGTTCACGCTGCCGGCCGCGAGCCCTGCCGCGAGGGCGGAGACGATTCCCCACGCCAGGTAACCCTGGCTCATCATCGACGCCGACAGACAGGCCGCGAGACCGAGAATCGCGCCGATCGCGAGGTCGATGCCGCCCGTCAGAACGACGATGGTGAGCCCCGCCGCCATCAGGAACTGCAGCGAGGCCTGGCGCATCACGTTGATGAAGTTTCCCCAGGAGAGGAACTGCGGACTCAGGATCGCCAGCACCACGACGATCACGATGATCGCCAGCAGGCGAGACAGGACGACGAACGCTGCGTAGTCGATGCGCCGGGCGATGCCAGCCGGCAGGAGCGTGGTCTGCGCATTCACGAATTGAGACCCCGCATCGAATCGAGCCCGACGGCGGTGATGATCACCACGCCGACGATCGCCACCTGCCACTCGGTCCCCACGCCGAGGAGGTTCAAGCCGTTGCGCAGCACGCCGACCGCAAGTGCGCCGACGATCGTTCCCGCGATCCCCCCGTTTCCCTTCTCGAACGACGTGCCGCCGAGAATCACCGCGGCGATGGCGTCGAACTCGAGCCCGACGCCGATGGTCGGGTGGGCGGCGTTCATTCGCGCGGTCATGATGAACGATGCGATCGCGGTGAGAACGCCGGCGTAAACGTACACCGCGATGTGATACAGGCTGACGCGTGTCCCGGCGAGCTTGAGCGCCTGGCGATTGCCGCCGATGGCGAACACGTAGCGGCCGAACCGGGTCTGGTAGAGCAGGATCCACGTGACCGCGAACACGGCGGCCGTCGCCCAGATGGGAACCGGTATCGCGAGGAAGACGCCATCGTTGAACCAGCGGTAGTAGTCCGGCAGGCGTACGACCGAATCGCCGCCCGTCAGCACGGTGGCGATGCTCTGCGCGATTCCGAACGTGCCGAGCGTCACGATGAAGGGCGGCATCCCGGCAACCGCAATCAGCGCGCCGTTGAGCGACCCGAGCGCGACACCGATCCCGATGGCCACCGCCACCGCGGCAACCAGCGGATAGCCGTTGACGACCATCAGGCTCGCCGCCACACCGCACAGCCCCAGCATGGGCCCGAGGCTCAGGTCGATTCCCTCGGTCAGGATGACGAGCGTCATGCCGAGCGCGACGATGGTCAGCACGGCTACCTGCAGCGCGACGTTGGTCAGGTTCGCGGTGGTGAAGAAGCCCGGCGTCCAGATCGTGAGCACGACGCCCATGAAGGCGAGAAGATAGAACGCTCCCGGCGCCCTACTGACGAGATCGAGCGTCGCGGAACGCCGGATCAGCTGCGGGTGCAGGGTGGTTTCAGTCATGGAACCCGGCGCGGACAATCTGCAAGGGATCAGTGCGAAGTCCTGCCCCACCCCATCGCCAGCAGCTTCGCCGCACTGTCCTCGATGTCGCGGTCTGCGTTGGTCGAGATGATCTCGAAAACCGGCCTCTTCGTGAAGCCGATCTCCGCCAGCACGGCCGGGATAGGCGCGAAGTCGACGGTCCCGAGGCCGATCGTGTCGTGGCGATACACCTTCTGATTCGTGTCGGACAGGTGGACCACCTTGAGGCGACTGCGGCACTTGCGCAGCGCAGCACCGACGTCTTCGTTGATGAAGTGACCGTTGGCGACGTCGTAGACGATACCGATCCGGTCGTTGCCGTAACGTTCGAGCGCGTGCATCAGCGCATCGATGCCCGGCAGGAAGGCGAACGGCATGTTCTCGACGAAGAGCGCGGTGCCGACCTTCTGCGCCAGCGGCTCGAGCTCGTCGAGCGCCGCGTAGAAGTAGCCCATGAGGCGCTCCATCGGCGCCGGGAACAGGGGGTTCGCCTTGCCCGGACCGATCACCACGCCCGGCACGCCGAGATCGCCCGCGAGCTCGACCACGCCGCGCAGGTTCGCCAGCGTGTAGGCGCGCATCTCCGCGGCGGCACCCGCGACGTTGAGATCGATGTTGGGCATGTTCAGCGTCGTGACCCCGAGGCCGTTCGAAGCGATGAACTTGCGCAGGTCGCGGCGGGACGCCTGGTCGAAATCGGCGGGCCACAGGTGGCCGGGGTACATCATCAGCTCGAACTCGGTATAGCCGCGCGACGCGAGCGATTCCACGCAGTCCCGCGCCGCGTGGCTCAGCGTGTACGAGTAAGTGTTGACGGCGAAGGGAGAGGGGGTACGGTTCATCGCATGGATTCCTGAAGATGATCTGCCGCGGGCTTCCGGCCCGTTCGCAGCGCTCTTGCGCAAACACGCAGGCGGCGCGCTGCCGGGCCCGCCGCGTCGATTGTCGCGTGGCCGCTAGGCCGCCTTCACGGCGGCGGCCATGCGCCGCCAGTCGCTCGTCGGCTCGAAGCCCAGCACATCCTGCGCCCGCGAGATGTCGAGCACCGAGGCCAGCGGGTTCCGGCGAAAGTAGTCGGGGTTGCGGATCTCCGGCAGCGTCCCGTAGCGCTCGCGCAGCATGTCGAGCGTGGGCCGGGTATTGAGTCCGTCGGCCGCGGAGATGTAGAACGCCTGGAACGGCGCCTTCGCCGCGCCGAGCGCGAGCCGGAAGCCCTGCGCGACGTCCTCCGGCGAGACGTAGGTCCAGATGTGATAGTTCTGCACGTCGGCGCCGCGCGTCTCCAGCTCGGGGTATTCGGGCGGGAAGACGATGTGCGTCGGCCGGATGGCGAGCACCTCGAGCTTGCCGCGGTTGGCGTAGCTGCGGCAGATCGTCTCCGTCACTTCCTTGCTGAGCGAGTAGAACTCGACCGGGCGCAGCGGGTGGCTCTCGTCGATCGGCAGGTACTGGGGGCCGTAGCCCGGCGGGTTGTAATGCAGGCCGAGCGCGGCGTCGCTCGACGCGACGACCACCCGGCGCACACCCGCTTCCTCCGCCGCCTGCAGCACGTTCCACGTGCCCTGCACGTTCGTGTTGAACGTCACGTCGGCGGGGGCCGTGCGCGGGTTGGGGATGGCGGCGAGGTGGACGACGGCGTCCTGTCCCTGGAACGCCTTCTTCAACGCGGCGAAGTCGGTGATGCTCGCGTTCACGTAATGCACGCCGGGCACCTGCGCGGGCTTCACATCCAGCACCGTCAGCGCGCAGCGGCTGCGAAGATCCTCCGTCACGTAGCTTCCGAGCCGGCCGCTGCCGCCGGTGCACAGCACTCTCTCGAATCGCATGGGGGGTTCCTTCCGTGGCTCGCGCCGCAAGGTCAGGGCAAGGCGACGACAGCGCAGGCAGCCGCAGGAACAACCGCCCGCCGGGCATTGCGTTTCACCATGCTGCGGGTTCCTTTCCGCGATCGGCGTCGAGGCGGCCGATCGTCGGCGCCGTCGCGCCGGTCGCGGCAAATCCCGACGCCAAGGCGCGCCGATGCCGGCGCGCACGCCGGCGGAGCCGTCTCCGCGGCAACGGACATCGTCGAAGTTTCTCCTCGTTGCGCCGTCGGTTTTATTATTGTCGGAACCGATGCGACGTTGTGAAAAGTCACTATAACCACCGCGTCCTGCGACTGTCAACCAACGCGATGCCGGGCATCGCGCAGGCTACCGGCGATGCGCCGGTCACGTCTTGGCGGCAATGGCGTTCAGCTTCCGGGAGTGAGCGGTTCCCAGTACCACCAGGTTCGCTCGACGACCCACTCCTTCACGTCCTCGCGGAAGGCGAGGTAGTGCAGCGACGTCCGGTGTGCCTCGAACGCGGCCTCGTCGGCGTAGGACTCGACCAGCAGGAACAGCGTCGGATCGCCGCGTTCCTGATGCACGTCGAACCGGCTGCAGCCCGGCTCCTGCGTCACGCTGATGCGCGCATGCCGCAGCAGTCGCGCCTTGAACGGCTCGACGACGTCGGCGCGGACGCGCAGGTGCGCAGTGTGGAAGACGATCATGCCGCCCCTATCCGGCGTGGATGCCGATCAGTTGATCAGATGCCGCAGATCGACCTCGGCCTCGTATCCGATGACGTCGCGGGCGCGGGACAGGTCGTACAGCGGCGCGTGCGGGTTCCTCGCATAGACGCCAGGTGCGCGGACCTCGACCTTCCGCTCGAGGTACCGCTCCAGTCGCTCGATCGTCGGGTTCGGGGCCAGCGTGGATTTCGCCGAGATGAACAGTCCCTCGAACCGCGGCAGCGCCGGCGCTTCGAGCCCAAGCCGGAACGCCCGCGCCGCGTCACGCGGGTCGACGTAATGCCACAGCGGGCCGCCACCGGCCGAGCTCGGCCCGCCCACGGCCGGACCCCTGTAGTTCGCCGGATCCTTCGCCCGCGCCTTCACTTCGCCATACATCTCCTCGTAGAGCACGAAGACCGGACGCAGCGCGATCACCTCCAGCGTGCCGCGCTCGACGAAGCTGCGTCCGATCTCTTCGCCCAGCAGCTTGCTCAGTGCATAGGGATCGGTGGGTCGCAGCGGATGGGCCGCGTCGACCGGCGCGTACTCGGGCGCGCGCATGCTGCCGGACATCACGGTGAATCCGACCACCGAGTCGCTGCTGCAGAGGATCACCCGCTTCGCCCCCGCCGCCTCCGCAGCCTGCAGCACGTTCCAGGTGCCCATCACGTTGACGTGGAGGATCCGTTCCCCGGTGCCGCTCCAGATGTTCGGCATCGCCGCGATGTGGACGACCGCGTCCTTGCCGGCGCACGCGGCCCGTATCGCGGCGAGTCTCCGTCACGTCGCCGATGGTTTGCGGCACGTCTTCCGGGCAGCGCTTCTGGTCGAATCCGGAAACGCTGCAGCACGACTGCAGCTCGCGCACCACATGGCGTCCGAGCAGCCCCCCTGAGCCGGTGACGAGCACGTTCTTGAACTTCATGTTCCGTTCCTCCTTGCGTTGCAGGGCGCCGATCGTGCAGGCGGCGGCCTCAGTCGCGATAGCTCTCCGGATGCGCGCGCATCCAGTCGGCGAACGCGGCAACGCCCGCCTCGAGGCTGTGCGCGGGGACAAATCCGGTGTCGGCGGAGAGCCGGCCGCCGGACAGCGGGCCGCGCATCCGCGTGTGGTCGGTCCAGGGTGCCGTCCCCGGACCGACCTCGATGTCCGCTCCGGGCACGGCCGCGCGGACGGCAGCGGCAACTTCGCCCGTGTCGAAATTGCGCCCCGAGCCCAGGTGATAGACGTCGTGCGCCAGCGCCGGCGCGCGGTACGCTGCAAGCAGCCCGGCGGCGACGTCACCGACGTAGGTGTAGCTTGCGGCAAATGCCGCGCCACTGGGCTCGCGCACCGGCTTGCCCGCGAGCGCGAGCTTGAGGAAGACCGGGATGGGCCCGCGCGGGTTCTCGCGCACACGCGGCACCAGCGGCGGCCCGTAGACCCACGAAATGCGAACGGTTGCCGCGGGAACGCCGAACTGCGACCGGTACATGCTCGTCAGCAGCTCGCCTGCGAGCTTGGTGGTGCTGTAGGTGTTGGTCGCCTTCGTCGGCGCGTCCTCGAAGATCGGCGCTGCCGGGTCGACCGCGTTCTGGAACACCGAGCCCGTGCTCGTGTACAGGAAGCGTCGCCAGCCGCGGACGCGCGCGGCGTCGAGCAGCCGGCACACGGCGCCGACGTTCGCGTCCACGGCCCCCACCGGATCCATGCGGGCAAACTGGTCGTTGGGCACGGCCGCCGTATGGATGCAGCCGTCGACCGGATGCTGATCGACGAGTGCGGCAACCTCGGCGGGAACCGCCAGGTCGCAGCGCACCCAGGTCACGGGCCCGCGCAGCGCCTCGGCATCCGTCTCGCGAAAGACGCTGCGGTATTGCGCAACCACGTCGTGGCCGGCCGCGAGCGCCTGGCGCACGGTCTCGTAGCCCACGTGCCCCATGCCGCCGGTGATGAGGATTGCCATGGTCGTCGGTGTCCGTCCGGTGATCGAAGCAGGTAGGCGATCGGCGCGACGAGCGTGGTGATGCGAGCTCAGTGCTTCTGAAGCTGATAGACGAGCCGGTACCGGTCGACGGTCGCCGCGGCGGCAAGGAACGGCAGCACATGCCTCGCCACGGCGTCGGTCAGCCGCTCGATGTTGCTGCCCTCGACGAGGATCGCCTGCGCGACGACCTTGTCGGCACCGCCGCGCAGCTTCTTCTCCTCGGTGCGCAGCGTGGAGACCGCGGTGTCCGCTTTCCAGACGTCGACGCGCAGCACGCCCGGTGCCGCCACCAGCGCCGACATTTCAGCATTGCCGAATGCGCGCGACGCGTCCGGGTCGTCGTCCCAAAGGCGCAGCGTGACCAGCTCCCCGCCATCGGCGTCGCCCGCCCCCGCGACGAAATGGAACACGGCGCGTGTCGTGTTCCGGTAGTGCGGCATCAGCCTGCGCGTCCACTCGGTCGGGCGGTTGAGCGCATCGAGATAAGGTGTCGATGCGAGCACCCGGGCATCGTCCACGTCGTAACGGGAAAAGTAGCGAGGGCCGGCGTCGAGGTTGAGGTACCGGCGGGCGCACGCGAAACCGGAGACGCTCACCCGCTCCAGGTGGTGCTGGCGGTCGTACCAGTCGTCGAATGAAGGTTCGAATCCCGCGTCGACGTCATGCCAGATGGCGAGAAGCCCCTGCGTGCTCCGGGTCCCGCGGGGTCCCTGCGAACGTTCCCGCGGCGCGACGTCGTTGGTCGTCATCGATCGGCACCTTCGTTGACCATCATCCTACATTGTCGGTTGACATTCGACTATGTGAAGGATTATAAACACCGGAACGGCTCCGGTGCACCGTTCTGCATCGCCGGTGCACCGTTCCTGCCTCGCACTGCGCGTCCCGCCGTCACCCGCCGCCACCACTTTCGAAAGGCCCGCACGACATGGCTCGCATGAAAGGCGCGGAACTCATCGCCAGCTTCCTGGTGCAGGAGAAGATCCCCTACGTGTTCGGGATCTGCGGCCACGGCAATGTCGGGATGCTCGACGCCCTCTACGACGTGCGCGACAAGGTGAAGCTCGTGTCGCCGCGCCACGAGCAGACCGCCGCCCACATGGCGGACGGCTTTTTCCGGGTCCGGCACCAGCCGGTCGCGACGCTCACGTCGACGGGCCCGGGGTCGGCGAACCTGATCATGGCGCTGGCCGTCGCGCAGACGGATTCGTCCGCGCTGCTCGCGATCACGGCCAATGTGCCCACCTCCCAGTTCAACCGCGGGCCGTTCCAGGAGATCAACCGGCACAATCAGGCCGACTTCCCGAACGTCATCCGCCCGGTCGTCAAGCACAGCTTCCAGCCGAGCCGGGTCGACATGCTCCCGCTGGCGCTGCGGCAGGCGGTCACGACGATGACGAGCGGTCGTCCCGGTCCGGTCAACCTCGACGTGCCCTACAATCTCTTTCAGGAGGAGGCCGAGGTCGGCCTCGAACCCGCCTGGGAGGGCGTCAACCTCCGCCGGAGCGGCGCCTCGCCGGCCGACATCGAGACGGCCGCGGCCATGATCTCGGCCGCGAAGCGCCCGGTGCTCTTCATCGGCCACGGCGTCACGCTGTCCGAGGCGGGCCCGCAGCTGACCGAGCTCGTCCACCGGCTGCGCATCCCGGTCATCAGCTCGCCCAACGGCATGGGCTGCCTCGACATGGACGATCCGCTGTCGCTCGGCTTCATCGGCCGCAACGGCGCGTATCCGGCGAACCAGGCCGGGCGCTATGCTGACCTCGTCATCGCGATCGGCGGGCGCTTCGACGACCGCTCGGCGTCCTCCTGGCTGCCGGGCTATTCGTGGAACTTCCCGCACTGCAAGCTGATCCAGGTCGACGTCGACCACGCCGAGATCGGCCGCAACTACGCGCCCGACCTCGGCATCCTCGCCGACGCGCGGACGTTCCTGGTCCAGCTGCTCGAGCAGGTCGGCCGCGGCACGCTCAAGTCCGGCGCCGGGATCGAGGCGTGGCACGCGGAGATCGAGAAGTGGCGCGCGGAATGGGATGCCTTCGTCAGCCCCAGCTTCGAACTGCACACCTCGCCGATCCGACCCGAGCGCATCGTGGCCGACTGTCGGCGGGTGCTTCCCGACGACGCGATCATCTCCCTCGACTCGGGCATCCACCACAACTGGTTCATGCAGTTCTGGAAGGCGCGCCGTCCGCAGACGATGCTGAACACCTGGGGCTTCTCGGGGATGGGCTTCGGCCCGAGCTCGATCCTCGGCGCGAAGCTCGCTGCGCCGGACAAGCCCTGCGTCTCGATCTGCGGCGACGGCGGCTTCACGATGGTCCCGCACGTGCTGTGCACGGCGGTCGAATACAACATCCCGGTCGTCTGGGTCGTCTGGAACAACTTCGCGTGGGCGGCGATCCGCGACCTGCAGTACGGCTATTTCGACGGACGCGAGATCGGTACCGCGTTCTACCACGGCGCCGGCGGCAAGCCGTACAACCCGGACTTCGCCGCCTGGGCGCGCGCCGCGGGCGTGGAAGGAATCACCGTCACCCGTTCGGAAAACTTCAAGGGAGCGCTGGACCACGCGGTGCGCCTCAACAAGCCCTGCCTGATCGACGTTCACGTCGACGCCAATATCCGGCCACCGTCCACCGGCGCGTGGCAACTGCCCCCGCTGCAGCACAAGGAGCCGGTGTTCGGCACCAAGTACGTCGCCGGTAACTAGACCTGCCGTCGCAAACGACGACTCGGCCCCCTGCCCAGTGACCAAGACCGCGGGAACCGGAACAACGAAACGGCGGGGAACTGCCAAGAAGGGGACCGGAATGCCCGGGCGCGCGCGCGCGAGCGCAGCAGTCGCAGTCGTCGAAGCAGTCGCCGAACGGAAGGCAGGCAAGGAAAAGGAACGCGGCGGCATCCAGTCGCTCGAACGGGCCTTTGCCATTCTCGAGCAGGTCGCGCGCCACCGCGAGGGCATCACGCTCGCCGAGCTGTGCAAGAGCGTCGGCCTGCACAGCAGCACGACGTTCCATCTCGTCAGGACGATGGTGCAGCAGGGATACGCGAGCCAGGACGCCGACTCGAAGAAGTACAGGATCGGTCGCAAGGTGTTCTCGCTCGCCGCCGGCGCCCTCGACGAGAACGAGCTCGCCAACCGCGTCGTGCCGGCCCTCGAGCTCCTCACCGACCGGACCGGCGAGAGCTCGCACTTCGCGATCCGCTCGGGCGACGACGTCGTCATCATCGCCAAGACCGGCGGCGCCGGCATGTTCCAGCTGGTCGACCGCGCGGGCGCCGTGCGTCCGCCCAATGCCACGGCGCTCGGAAAGGTGCTGCTCGCTGCGCTGACGCCGGCGCAGCTCGAGCGCTATCTGGAAAAGCGCGAGCTTGCGCGCTTCACGCCAAAGACGATCGTCGAGCGTGAAGCGCTGCTCGCCGAGCTCCTGCAGGTGCGCCGCAACGGCATCGCCTTCGACGACGGCGAATTCGACGCGGAAGTCCGCTGCGTTGCGGTGCCGGTCCACGATTTCTTCGGTCGCGTGGCCGGCGCGATCGGCATCTCGGGGCCGATGTGGCGGCTCTCGCTGCAGTCGCTGCACGAGAAATCGAAGCTCGTGCGCCAGTCGGCGGCGGAATTCTCGGCGGAACTCGGGTATCGCGGAGATCCGAAAGCCCGGGACGCGTAGACACCGCCCCGCACCCGGCCGATCGCCGTACGGCAGGTTCGTGCGCGACCCGCGCTGCTGCGCGACTCTCGCGCCGTGCTCGGCCGCGCGGGCGGTCGGCGCCCGGGTTCTCGTCCGGCCGACGTGACCCGAACTCACCAGGCTTCGTGCCTGTCATTCCGGAGGACGACATGAAGGACCCGAATTTCGACAAGGGCATGGCGATTCGCAAGGCCGTGCTGGGCGCGGAGCACGTGGAGGCGTCGATGCGCAACGCCGACGCATTTTCCCTGCCGCTGCAGGAGCTCGTCACGAGCTACTGCTGGGGCGCGGTCTGGAGCCGGGAGGGATTGCCGCGCAGGACGCGCAGCCTGCTCAATGTGGCGATGCTGACGGCACTTAATCGCCCGCACGAGCTGAAGCTCCACATCCGGGGCGCGCTGCGCAACGGCTGCACGCGAGAGGAAGTCCGGGAAGTGCTGCTCCAGGCAGCGATCTACTGCGGCGTTCCCGCTGCGATGGACGCGTTCCGAACCGCAAAGGAAGCGTTCGCGGCGCTCGACGCGGAAGACGCAGCCAATCCGACAACCTGAAGGCCGAACGACAATCCGCGCCGTCGGAAGGTCCGGCAAGGGGGTGGCATGAACGGCGAGACGCGTTGGGACGAGACCTGCGACGTCGTGGTGCTTGGCGCCGGCGCGGGTGGCATGACCGCGGCGCTGGTGTCCTCGCTCGAAGGCCGGCACACGCTGCTGCTGGAGAAGAGCGAGCAGATCGGCGGCACCACGGCACGCTCGTCGGGGACGGTCTGGATTCCGAACAACCCGCACCAGCGGCGACTCGATCCGACAGACGATTCAGCGGTCGCGCGCAGCTATCTCGACGCCCTCGTCGGGGACCGCGCCGACCGGTCGCTGCGCGACGCCTTCGTCGACGCGGGGCCGGCCATGATCGAGTATCTCGAGGCGCGCGCCGATGTCCGCTTCCAGGCGTACGCGAGCAGTCCCGACTACCGCCAGGACTTGCCGGGCGCGGCAAATGGCGGGCGTCCGCTGGAACCCCTGCCGTTCGACGGGCGGACCCTGGGAAAGGAGTTCGATCGCGTGGCCTGGCCCCTGCGCGAGCTGATGCTGTTCGGCGGAATGATGGTCACCCGCGGCGAGGCGGTGCGCCTGCTGCGGATTGCGAGGTCGCTCGACGCCTTTCTGCTCGGCGCAAGGCTCGTCACGCGCTATGTCGCCGATCGCCTGCGCTACAAGCGCGGAACAAGGCTGGTGCTCGGCAACGCGCTGGCGGCGCGGCTCTACCGCAACCTGCTCGACCGCCAGGTGCCCATCTGGTTCGGCGCGCAGACGCAGCACCTGGTGCTGGAGGATGGCGAACTGCGCGGCCTCGTCGTGAAGACGCCCGACGGCGAGCGCCGGGTGCGGGCGACGTGCGGTGTCGTGCTCGCCGGCGGAGGCTTCCCCGCCAGCGCGACGATGCGGCGACAATACCTGCCTCAGCCTGTGGCCGAATACACGGCGGCCTACGAGAGCTGCGTCGGCGAGACCCTCTCGCTCGCGCAGGAGGTCGGTGCCGCGATCGGCCCCCCGGGCGAGGACAACGCGCTCTGGTTCCCGAGTTCGATCGCCACGCGCGCCGACGGCACGACCGCGGTCTACCCGCACATCGCGCTCGACCGCTCCAAACCGGGCCTGGTCGCCGTCAATGCCGCAGGGCGTCGTTTCGTGGACGAGGCATCGTCGTACCACGAGTTCACGCGCGCGATGTACCGCTCGCACCGCACGGTGCCGAGCATTCCCGCCGTCCTCGTGTGCGATCGGCGATTCGTGTGGAAGTACGGGCTGGGGATGATCCGGCCACTGACGCCCTCGCTGCAGGCCTACCTCGACCAGGGCTATCTCCATGCCGGCGAGACGATCGAGGATCTCGCGCGGAAGGTCGGCGTCGATCCCGCCGGACTCGCGCAGACCATCAATGCGGCCAACGAGTACGCGCGTACCGGCGTGGACACCGAGTTCGGCAAGGGCGGCAACAGCTATGACCGCTTCAACGGCGACGCGTCCCATGCACCCAACCCGTGCCTCGGCCCCATCGACAAGGCGCCCTTCTACGCGGTCAAGGTGCTTCCCCACGCCGTTGGGCACGAGCCTCGGCGTGCGCACCGATGCCGCGGGCCGGGTGCTCGATGCTGCCGGCGAACGCCCCATCCCGGGTCTCTATGCCTGCGGGAACGACATGCAGTCGATCATGGGCGGCGAGTATCCCGGACCGGGCGCGCAGATCGGCATCGCGATGACGTTCGGCTACCTGGCGGCGAAGCACGCAACGAGCCGGAATGTGTCCGCGGGGAACTTGTCGGGGTCGACGCGCGACCCGGTCCCGGGACAACGAAGTCGATGAGCTCCCGAGCCGCGCCCGACCTCTCGACGCTGCTCGATCAGGGCATCGCGCTGCATCAGGCCGGCAGGCTCGAGGAGGCTGCGCGCATCTACACCGCCGTCCTCGGCCGCGATCCCGGCCAGATCGAAGCGTTGAGGCTGCTCGGCACCGTCGAGATGCAACGCGGCAACGGGGGGGAGGCGGTCCGGCTTTTCGATGCCACGCTGCAGCGCAATCCCCGCCAGCCCGATGCCTGGAACAATCGCGGCATCGCGCTCAAGGACATGGCCCGGTACGACGAGTCGATCGCGAGCTTCGACCGCGCGTTGGCACTCAGGCCCGACTACGCGGAGGCGCACTGCAATCGCGGTAACGCGCTGCACGCGCAGGGACGCCACGCCGACGCGATCGCGAGCTTCGACCGGGCCGTTGCGGCGCGGCCCCGCTACGCCCGCGCGCTGGGCAACCGCGGCAATGCGCTCGCCGACCTCGGTCGCTTCGCCGAAGCCATCGCCAGTTACGATCAGGCACTCGCCGTCAATCCGGACGATCCGGAGCTGCACTGCAATCGCGGAATTGCCGCGAGCGGGCTCGGACGGCACGAGGAGGCGCTGGCGAGCTTCGACCGGGCACTCGCCGTCGCGCCGGACTACGCGGAAGCGCACAGCAACCGCGGCAACGCGCTCGTCGATCTCGGGCGCCACGCCGAGGCCGTCGCGAGCTTCGATCGCGCGCTCGCGCTGCGTGCCGACTACGCCGAGGCCTGGAGCAATCGCGGCGTCGCGCTGCGCGACCTGAAGCGCTGCGACGAGGCGATCGCCAGCCTCGATCGTGCCGTCGCCCTCAAACCGGATCTCGCCGAGGCCTGGAGCAACCGCGGCGCGGCGCTGCGCGACGCCAGGCGCTACGCCGAGGCGGTGGCGAGTTGCGACCGGGCGATCGCGTTGAAGCCCGACCACGCCGAGGCGTGGTGCAATCGCGGCAACGCGCTGAACGACATGCGGCGCCACGACGAGGCGATCGCAAGCTACGACCGCGCGATCGCGTCGCGGCGGGGCTATGCCGACGCGTTGAGCAACCGCGGCAACGCGCTCGTCGATCTCGGCCGTCACGCCGAGGCGCTCGCGAGTTTCGACGAGGCGATCCACCAGGAGCACGGCTACGCCGACGCCTTCAGCAACCGCGGCAACGCGCTCGCCGACCTCGGTCGTGACGCCGAGGCGCTCGCGAGCTACGACGAGGCCATCGCGCTCGACCCCGAACACGGCGACGCGCACTGGAACAAGGGACTGCTGTTGCTGCGGCTCGGGCGCTTCGACGAGGGTTGGAAGCTCTACGAGTGGCGCTGGAAGCGCAGCGATCTCCCGCACCCTCCGCGCCGGTTCCGCCAACCGCTATGGCTCGGAGAGGAAAGCCTCGCCGGCAAGACGATCCTGCTGCACGCGGAGCAGGGGCTGGGCGACACGATCCAGTTCTGCCGCTACGTGCCGCTGCTTGCCGAACGCGGGGCCCGGATCGTCCTCGAAGCCCCGGCGCCGCTCGAAGGCCTGCTGGCCACGCTCGCGGGTCCGTTCGAGCTCGTCCGCGAAGGTGGGGCGCTGCCCGAGTTCGACTATCAGTGCCCGCTGCCCAGCCTGCCGCGCGCCTTCCGCACCACGCTCGACACCGTCCCGGCCGCCATTCCCTACCTCGCCGTCGACCCGCAGAGGCGGACGCAATGGCAGGCGCGACTGGGCGAGCGAACGCGGCCGCGAATCGGCCTCGCATGGTCCGGCCGCCCGACGCACAGGAACGACCGCAATCGCAGCGTCGAGCCCGACACCCTGACACCGATCCTCGGCCTCGACGCCGAGTTTCACTGCCTGCAAAAGGACATTCGCCCGACGGACCGGCAGACGCTCGCCGCGTTTCCCCATCTGCGGCTGCACGACGCCGAACTTCGCGACTTCACCGACACTGCAGCGCTCGTCGATGCGATGGACATCGTGCTGTCGGTCGACACGTCGGTCGCCCATCTCGCGGGTGCACTCGGCCGGCCGACGTGGATCATGCTGCCCTTCGCGCCCGACTTCCGCTGGCTGACCGCCCGCGAGGACAGTCCGTGGTATCCGACGGTGCGCTTGTTCCGGCAGCCGCGGCCGGGCGACTGGGCGAGCGTCGTGGCGGCGGTGGTCGCCAGAGTCGCCGAGCTCTGACACTCGCGGTTGGCCGTTGGAACCGCGGCCCGCTCGCCTCGCTCAGATCTGCGCGACCTCGAACGTGGTGGGGTGGAAGAGCTCGTCGACGGTCACCTGCCGCGACGACAGACCCTGCCGATGATGGTGCGCCAGGAATGCTTCGAGCGTGTGCCGGTTGGGCGCGACACCGTAGGACCAGAAGTCCTCGCCCAGAAGTTCGCGCGCCGCCTTCAGCTGTTCCTCGACGAAAGGCAGCGTCACCTTGGTCGCCGACGTGTCGCCAAGCTTCGCCAGCGCGACAGCCTTCGCCTGCGTGAACGCCTTCAGCACCGCGGCGGGCAGCCAGGGATGGCGGTCGACAAGCGTTCGCCGGACGCCGACGACGTGCATGATGGGGAAGATCCGCGTGCGCCGGTAATAGTCCTTCGCGACGGCGGTCGGATCCGGAAACAGCCAGCCGACGTCCGGATTGCGGCCGGCGCATCCCGGCGGACGCGGCGCGATGAAGCCGTCGAGATCGCCGCGGTCGAGCATGCCCGACAGCGTTTCGCCCTCGGGCGCCTGTTCGAGCCGGATCGCCGGCGGCAGCTGCAGCGGGATCTTCTCCGGACGCCCCGGCTCGTCGATGCCGCCGCGAATCCAGATCACGTCGGAAGGCTTCACGCCGTAGTCGTCCTCGAGCAGCGCGCGCGCCCAGACGATCGCGGTGAGCTGGTACTCGGGCACGCCGATGCGGCGACCGACGAGGTCCTGGGGGCGGCGGATGCGATCGGTGCGCACGTAGATCGACGTGTGGCGGAAGGCGCGCGACAGGAATGCCGGCACCGCGACGTACGCGTTCTCGCCGCGCGCGACCTTGACCGTCTGGCTCGACAGCGAGAGCTCCGCGACGTCGAATTCGGCGTGCCGGAAGGCGCGGAAGAAGCTCTCCTCGGGCGAGAGCGTCATGTAGACCGGGTCGACGCCGTCGATCTGCACGGTCGCCGTCGAGCAACGCCCGCGTGCGGTCGTAATCGCCCAGGGCGATCGATAGCTGCAATTTGGCCACGTCAGTCCAATCCCAGCGAACGCCAGTCGGTGGTCTTGGGCACGATTCGCTGGTAGCTGCGCACATTGCGCGGAATCCGGGATGCGCCGGCCCCGATCGCCGGCTTGCCCGCCGCAAACGCCTTGGCCGCGTCGACCATCTGCCGCCGGAACTCGACGATCGCGACGTCGCTCGCGCCCAGCACGTCGCGCGTGCGGTCGGCGATCGGCCCCATCGTCACCCACATCGCGATGTCCTGGTTCGGGATGCCGCGGATGCCGGTGAAGTTGCCGGCCTTCATCGCCGCGCGGTCCTGCCAGAAGCGGTTGTCGACATTGCGCTGCATCCCGTACTCGGCATCGAGGTCGACGCCGACCTGCGCGCCGAGGAACTTGCGCCACGACTCGGTATCCGGGACGCTCGCCGGATCGTCGCTCCAGCCGATGAAGTGGAACGCCGTGTGCGTGTCGTCGACCGGGACGTTGACGTTGGCGACGTTGTACGAGTCGTTGGGCGGGATCAGCACGGTGAACGGTGCGACGAACACGGTGAGACGCACGTAGTCGTTGTTCGCGGAGTCCGTGATCGGCCGGCGCAGCGCCGCGTAGCGGAAGCCGTACCCGGTGCGCTGCACCTGCAGCCGCGGCGCCTTGTCGGTCGACGGCCGCAGCCAGTGGGTTGCCGTGGCCTTCGCGCTCGTCACGCGCGCGGGCACCATGTCCGACGAGTGCAGGGTGGAACTGTGGGCGGAGTCGATCGCGCCTTCGAGGATCTGCGCCCAGTTGCAGGGGACGATGATCTTCGCCATCGCCACCTTGGTCCCGGCGTTGGGCGCCCAGGGCGGCGGCTGGAATTCCGGCGTTTGATCGTTCGGTCCCATGTACGTCCAGACCACGCCACCCCACTCGACGGTCGGGTAGGCCTTCTGCTTCACCTTGTCCTTCATCGGGCCGCCCGCCGGCTCCGACGCCATTTCGAGCACGTTGCCGGCGGTGTCCATCTTCCAGCCGTGATAGAGGCAGCGCAGCCCGCAGTCCTCGTTGCGCCCGAACACCAGCGACGCGCCGCGGTGCGGGCAATGGCGCCCCAGGAGGCCGACCTTGCCGTCGGTGTCGCGGAAGGCGACCAGATCCTCGCCGAGCAGGCGCACCGGCACCGGCGCGCCGTCGGGCTCGGCCACCTCCTCGGTGAGGCACGCCGGAATCCAGTGCCGGCGTGCGATCTGGCCCATCGGCGCGTCGCCTTCGACACGGCACAGCAGGTCGTTCTCTTCGCGGGTGAGCATCGGCGTTTCCTCCTGCGACCGGCGCTGCCGGGTCGGCGACAAGCGGGGGCGTCGATCGCCCCACTCGCCGGTCATACTTAGGCGCCTAATGATTTATCGTAAACCGCGACCCGACGGCGTGTCGAGCGCAATTCACGCGTTCCTTGACCGGCGGAGCGGACGCCCGGTGGTGCTACCGACGTCCCGTGCGCGTCGACCGGCCCTTGCGCGCCGTCGACGCGGCGGACGCGACACGGGGCCGACGGGGCGCGGCAACCTTCCCGCTGCGCCGTGGTCCGGGCCGCGCCGCGGCAACCTCGTCGGCGCGCCGGAGCGCAGCCTGCGCCAGCTCGTCGCGCGCAAGATTGTCGATGATCGCGAGCAGCACCCGCCGCGCTATGGCAACCTCGGTGGCGCTCACGCCCTTGATCGCGATCGCATTCACGTCCTCCGCCCGGGGAACGAGCGTTCTCTTGAGCGCCTTCCCGCGCGCCGTCAGGAACACGTAGACGTTCTTGCGATTGCCCGCCTGCTGCCGGCGGGTGACCCAGCCGGCTTCCTCCATGGCGCGCAGTGCCGCGAACGTCGTCGGTTCCATGACGCCGGCCTCGATGCTGAGCTCACGCTGGGTGAGGCCATCGCGTTCCCACAGGACGCGCAGAAACGTCCAGGAGCCGTGCGGCACGTCGTAGGGGGCGAGCCGTTCCTGCAGCGCACGGAAGAACGCGCGGGTCGCGTCCTTGACGAGGTGCGCGAGCCGGTCGTTGGGCACCGCCTCGTGCCAGCGCCGCAGGATCGCGTGCGAGACTTCGAGTTCGTAGGGCTTGCGGTCCCGTGCGGCCACTACGCGTCCTCCATCGCCGCCGGCGGCAGGTCGGCCTGGTGCACCAACGCCACCTCCCGCTGCTCGTGCGCCGATTGCAGCATCGCGAGACACACCTCGACCGTCGCCATCGCCGACGCGCCATCGTGGAGCGGGGTCCGGCCGTGCACCACCGCCGCATACAGCTCGTCGATGACTTCCACGCGCGGCACCGCGGGCGGCAGCAGCGGATGGAACCGCCGCTCGCCGTCGGCATAGATCGCCACCCCACCCGGCAACGGCCGCAGGTCGGCATGTTCGCAGGACACGAGGAGCGGGCCGAAGTGCTGATGCTGCACGCGGCCCGCGTCCCGCGCCACGGCCGCGGCGGCGCCGCCGTAATTCGCCGCGGCCTTCATCCGCTCCTCCTCCTCGCGCGTCTGCACGGCCGCGAGCCGCCGGCGCGCCGCGCCGTAGTCGTCCGGGTTCTTCGCTGCGCCCATTTCGCCGATCCAGCCGCAGAATTCGTCGGAATCGAAGTGCGCGTAGCCGCTGTAGACAAGCGAGGCGAAGGCACCGCCCTCGAAACGCAGGAGCGCCGAGTACGCGCCCTCGGTCGACCGCGCGGGATCCCAGTTGCCGACCTCGGCGCGCACCGCGACGGCCCGTGCGCCCGCGAGCAAGCGCACGATGTCGACGTGATGCGCCGCCTGGTTGTAGACGGCGCCGCCGCCAGGCGCGGTCGCGAGCTCCTCCGGGCGCCGCGGACGATAGAGGTAGTCGGTGAAGTTGAACGCCGTGATCATCCTCACCCGGCCAAACTTGCCGCTGGCGACGATCCGGCGCGCGGCCATGATCGGAGCGTCGAAGCTGTGGCTGTGACCGACGACGAGGTGCACGCCCGACGCGCGGCATGCGGCGATCATCGCCTCGCACTCGGCGAGCGACAGCGCCATCGGCTTCTCGACCAGCACGTGCTTGCCCCGCGCGGCGGCGAGCATGACCTGCGGCGCGTGGAACTGGTGCGGCGACGCGACGTAGACGACCTCCACGGCCGGATCGACGGCGAGCGCGTCGACCGACGCGTACGCGCGGGCGCCGAACTCCTCCGCGAAACGCGTGCGCGCCTCGGGCCGCGGGTCGGCGGCGGCGACGAGCTCGACGCGCGGGTCCGCACGGAATGTCGGCAGCATCAGCGTGAACGCCCGGCCCAGGCCGGCGACGCCGATCCGCAACGCGCGCTCGCTCATCGCACCCTCCCTCGTGACCACCCCCGGAGAGCGAAGGCGCGCCGGCCGGGACCTCCGCGCGGGGGGCGGCGCCTCACAGGTCGAGCACCAGCAGGTCGGAGCGCGCGCGCGACACGCACACCATGATGTGGCCGGCCTGCTCGTCCGGGGTCAGCACGAGATCGCGGTGCTCCGCCTCGCCGGCAAGGAGCGCGGTCCGGCACGACCCGCAGGTGCCGGCCTCGCACGACGAGGGTACGCGGTGGCCCGCCGTGCGCAGTGCCTCGAGTATCGTGACGCCCGCCGGCACCGAGACCTCGGCGCCGGCGCGGGCGAGGCGGACGACGAACGGCCGGTCTTCGGGCCGCGCCATCGCGACGCCGTCGACGAAACTCTCGAAGTGGATGGCCTTCGCCGGCCAATGGCCGGTCATGTCGCGCACCGCGTCCATCAGCGCCCGCGGCCCGCAGCAATAGACGTGCGCCCTGCCGGGCTTCTCGAATGCCGGCCACAGATCGAACGATCGGGCGGGATCGCCGTGGTCGTAGTGGATGCGCACCCGACCGGCGAACTCCGGAGCGCCGAGTTCGTCGACGAAGGGCGTGGCGTCGGGCGTGCGCGCGAGGTAATAGAGCTTCCACGACGCGACACCCTGCGCCTCGAGCGCCCGGATCATCGCGAGGATGGGCGTGATGCCGATGCCGCCGGCGACGAATACGTACGCCGGCGCATCGGCAACGAGCGGGAACGCGTTCTCGGGCGCGCCGACCTCGAGCACGTCGCCCGGCTTCGCCTCGTCGACGAGGCTCATCGAGCCACCACGTCCGCCGGCATCGCGCTTGACCGCGATCACGTAGCGGTCGCGCTCGGCCGGGTCGTTGCACAGCGAATACTTGCGCACCGCGCCATTCGGCACGCGCAGCGTGACGTGCGATCCGGCGGTGAAGGGCGGCAGGGCGCCGCCCGCGGCGTCGCGGAACTCGAACAGGCGCACGCCCTCCGCGACGTCGACCGCCCGTGCGATCGTGAGCGCCCTCGGTGTCCCCTCCGCTGCCATGCCTGTCCGCTCCCTTGCGGTGCGCGCACCGTCCCTGCGCCGCGGCCGACCGTCCCGGCTCGAGTCGCCGCAGGTCGCCGCGACCGCTAGCTTAGGAAGCTAAGTGTTTTCCTGGCAAGCCCCGCGCGCACGATCCTTGACCACGAAAGCCCGGTCGAGCCGGGCGCGGTGTCGTTTCCGTGTCATGCCGGCCGCAGCACGCCCCGGTCGCCGGTGAATCGGATCGCGGCAAGCATGCATTGACGAATCCGCACCGGCACGCGACACTTCGCCGGCGCTGCCCGCGAGGCAGTCCATACCACGATCGCGCCGCGCCTGCCGCAGGCGCGACCCCGAACCGGAGGAATCGATGACTCACCGCTCACTCGTGCGTCGCAGCCTGGTCTTGCTCGCCGCGATTGCACTCGCGTCACCGTTCACGTCAGCGCTCGCGCAGGACATGCTCAAGGTCGCCGCCGGGCAGCGCGGCAACTGGGACACGACGATCGCCGAGGTCGGCCAGCGCGCCGGGATCTTCAAGAAGCACGGGATCAGCCTCGAGATCCTGTGGACGCAGGGCGGCGGCGAGACGCAGCAGGCGGTGATCTCCGGCAGCGTCGACATCGGCGTCGCGCCCGGCATCATGGGCGTGCTGTCGGCGTTCTCGAAGGGCGCGCCGGTGCGCATCATCGGCGCGGAGACCACCGGCGCGTCCGACCTCTACTGGTACGTGCCGTCGAATTCGCCGATCAAGTCGCTCAAGGACACCGAGGGCAAGACGATCGCCTATTCGACCAACGGCTCGTCGACGCACGGTATCGTCACGGCGTTCATGAAGCAGTACGAGCTCAAGGCGAAGCCGACGGCCACCGGCGGGCCGGCCCCGACGTTGACACAAGTGATGTCCGGCCAGATCGACATCGGCTGGTCGGCGCCACCGTTCGGGCTGCAGCAGCTCGACGAAGGCAAGATCCGGATCATCGCCAGCGGCAACGACGCAGCCGTGTTCAAGGGCCAGACCGTGCGCCTGTTGATCACCAACGTGCAGACGTTGCAGAACCGCAAGGCCGTCGTCGACCGGTTCATGAAGGCCTACCGCGAGACGATCGATTGGCTGTACTCGGACGATCCGGCGGCACTCAAGACCTACGCCGATTTCGTCGGCATCTCGGTCGCCATGGCCAAGCGCACGCGCGACGATTTCTTTCCCCGGGCCGCAGTCGATCCGGACAAGATTGTCGGGCTCGACGTGATCGTGCAGGACGCCGTCGCGCTCAAGTTCACGGCGACGCCGCTGACGAAGGAACAGCTCGGACAACTGATCCAGATCCCGCCGCGGTAGGCGCGCGCATTCACCTCGCCGCCACCGTGGTGCGACCAGCCAGCGCCGCCGCCGACGCGTCGGAGTCGCTCGAGCGCCCCGCCGGACCGCTCGCGACCGCGGCGGCGTTCGGCAGCGACGTCGTCGCCGACACGCTGCGCGCACTCGCGATCCCGTACATCGCGCTCAATCCGGGCGCCAGCTTCCGCGGGCTCCACGACAGTCTCGTCAATCACCTGGGCAACCGCGCCCCGCAGCTGCTCGTGTGCCTGCACGAGGAGCACGCGGTCGCGATCGCACACGGCTACGCCAAGGTCACCGGCCGTCCGCTCGCCGTCGCCGTTCACTCGAACGTCGGACTCTTCCACGCGACGATGGCGATCTTCAACGCGTGGTGCGACCGGATGCCGGTGCTGATCCTCGGCGCGACGGGGCCCGTGGACGCGGCGAAGCGCCGGCCTTGGATCGACTGGATCCACACGGCGCGCGACCAGGGCGCCGTCGTCCGGCCCTACGTCAAGTGGGACGATCAGCCCGCGTCGCCGGCCGCCGCACGCGAGGCGCTGCTGCGCGCAGCCTGGCATGCGCAGACGGCGCCGAGGGGGCCGGTATACGTGAACCTCGATGCCGGCATGCAGGAGGCGCCGCTCGCGGCACCGCTGCCTGCGATCGATCCGGCACGGTACACACCAGCGGTCGTTACGGCGCCGGACGCCGACGCGGTGCGCGACGCGGCAAAGGTCCTCCGTGCTGCGAAGTCGCCGCTGATCCTTGCCGGACGCGTCTCGCGCAGTCGCACCGCGTGGGATGCGCGCGTGCGCCTTGCCGAACGGCTCGGGGCGCGCGTGGTCACCGATCTCAAGGTCGGCGCGGCATTTCCCACCGAGCATCCGCTGCACGTCGGCGGACCTGGCGTGCTGCTCGGACCCGAGGCGGCGCAGGCGATCGCCGCTGCCGATGCGATATTGAGCCTCGACTGGGTCGATCTCGCCGGTACGCTGAAGACGGCCTGTGGCGGCGAGCCTGCGGCGAAGATCGTCCACGTCTCGCTCGATCACGTCGTCCACAACGGCTGGAGCATGGACCATCAGGGTCTGCCGCCGGTCGACGTCCACCTCGCCGCCGAACCGGATGGCGCGATTCCGGCGTTGCTCGACGCTCTGGGCCCGAAGCGTGGAAAAGCGTTCAAGCCGCGTCCGCATCGCTACGCGCCACCGCCGACGCCCGACGGCCTCATCACGACCGACGATGTCGCCGTCGCGCTGCGGGCCGCCGTCGGCACGCGCGCGGTAGCGCTCGCGCATCTGCCGCTGTCGTGGAATGGCGCCTGCTGGCCGTTCCGCCAGCCGCTCGATTTCCTGGGCTCGGACGGAGGCGGCGGCATCGGCGCCGGTCCTGCCATCGGCGTGGGCGCGGCGCTGGCACTCAAGGGCTCCGAAGTCCTGCCTGTCGCGGTGTGCGGCGACGGCGACTACCTGATGGGCGCGACCGCGCTGTGGACCGCGGTGCATTACCGCATACCGCTGCTGATTGTCGTGACCAACAACCGCTCGTTCTACAACGACGAAGTGCACCAGGAGCGCGTGGCGGTGAGCCGCGGGCGGCCCGTCGCGAACAAGTGGATCGGCCAGCGCATTGCCGACCCGGACATCGACCTCGCCGCACTCGGCCGCGCACAGGGCGCGCAGGGATTCGGCCCCGTCCTGCACCGCGCCGACCTCGCCGCGGTGCTCGCCAAGGCGGTGGCGGCCGTCGTCGCCGGCGCTGTCGCCGTCGTCGACGTTCGTACCCAGCCGGGCTACACACCGGCCATGACGTCCGCGCTCGCCCTCCATCCCGGCCATCATCGCTGACCCATGCCGCACGACATCCCGTCCGCCTCAGCCGGCGCCGCGGCCAGCGCCGCGGCCGCCGCGCCATCGGGCCCGGCACCGCTCCAGGTCCACAACATCACCAAGCGCTTCGTCACCGGGGAGGGCACGATCCTCGCCGTCGACGACATGTCGTTCGCGGTCGCACCCGGCGAATTCGTGTCCATCATCGGGCCGTCGGGCTGCGGCAAGTCGACGCTGTTCAACATCATCGGCGGCCTCGTCGGCGAGTACGAGGGCCGCGTCACGGTGGCCGGCCGCACGATCTCCGGCACGCATCCGTCGATCGGCATGGTGTTCCAGGAGGAGTCGACGTTTCCCTGGCGCAACGTGATGGATAACGTCGCCTTTCCGCTGGAGCTCGCGGGCGTGGCCCGGGCCGAGCGCGCGGAGCGCGCCTTGCACTTCGTGAGACTCGTCGGGCTCGCGGGCTTCGAGCGCCGCTATCCGAGCGAGCTGTCCGGCGGCATGCGCCAGCGCGTGGCCATCGCCCGCACGCTCGCCTCGCAGCCGCAGATCCTGCTGATGGACGAGCCTTTCGCCGCCCTCGACGAGCAGACGCGGGTGCTGCTGGGCGACAAGGTGCTGCAGATCCAGCAGGAGCTCAAGCAGACCACGCTGCTGATCACGCACAACCTCACCGAAGCGGTGCAGCTGTCCGACCGCGTGCTGGTGATGACCTACCGGCCCGGGCGGCTGAAGCGCGTCGTGAACATCGACCTGCCGCACCCACGCGATTCGGAGGTGGTCGGCAGCGACGCGTTCGGCCACTACGTCGCCCAGATCTGGCACGACCTGCGCGAGGAGGCCAGTCGCGGCATTGAGGATGCCGAGGCGCAGGCGCTGCACCGGACGCCGCGGCGATGACGGCCAGGAGCTTCGCGGTATCGACGCCCGGCGCCCGTCTCTTCGGCGTGGTGACCACGGTGGCCGTGATCGCGCTGGTGGAGGCGGCGATCCGCGCGAACGTCATCAACCCCTTCATCGTGCCGCTGCCCACGCAGATCCTGGCCGCGATTCCGCGGATCGTCGCCGAGGAGAACGTCGTGCATCGCTTCTGGCAGACGACGCAGGAGGTGCTCTGGGCGAGCGTGCTGCTCGTCGTCGTCGGCATTGCGCTGGGCATGCTGCTCTACCGCTTCCGGACGCTGCGGCTCGCCTGCGAGACCTGGGTGGGTGCCCTTGCCGCGGCGCCGATCGTGCTCATGTACCCGCTCTTTCTCGTGATCTTCGGACGCAGCGCGACGACGATCGTGATGATCGGCTTCGCCGCCGGACTGGCGCCCGTGATCCTGAAGACCGTCGAGGGCCTGGCCGGCGTGCGGCCCGTGCTGATCAACGTCGGGCGCACGTTCAAGCTCACGCGAACGCAGCAGTTCCGGATGATCCTGCTGCCGGCCGCGCTGCCGTCGGTGTTCGTCGGGCTGCGCCTCGGCCTCATCTTCGCGATGATCAACATCGTCGGCGTCGAGTTCCTGATCAACTTCGGCGGCCTGGGCCAGCTCATCAACGAACTGGCCGAGCGCTACGATCTCCCCGGTACCTACGCCGCGATCTGCTTCGTGATCCTGGTCAGCATCGTCTTCTACGTGCTGACCGGCAAGATCGAACGCCGGCTGCGGCCGCACCAATGAGCACCGCCGCCGCGCACGATCCCGGGCGTCTGCGCCGCAACGTCTGGTTGCTCCGGTTGGCCATCGTCGCCACCGTGCTCGCCGCGTGGGAGGCGCTCGCCGCGTCCGGCCTACTGTTCCGCGACGTGGTCCCGTCACTCACGGCGATCGGCAAGGCGGTCGGACGCCTGCTCGTCCATCCGGATTTCTACGCCAACCTCGGCGCGACCGCGATGGAGATCGGTGTCGCGATGATCATCGGCACCGTGCTCGGGCTCGCGGTCGGCATCGTATTCGGCGCCAACCGCTTCCTGTCGCGCGCGTTCGAGTCGCTGCTCCTCTATCTCGGTCCCACGCCCAAGATCATCTTCTTCCCGGTGATGCTGATGTGGTTCGGCGTCGGCGCCGGATCGAAGATCGCGATGGGGGCCGTGTCCTGTTTCTTCCCCGTCGCGATCAGCGCCGCGGCGGGCATGCGCGAGATCGACAAGGTGCTGATCCGCGTCGGCCTGAGCTTTCGCGCGACGCCCTGGCAGATGGTCACGCGCATCTACCTCCCGGCCATGCGCGCGCCCGTCGTCAACGGCATCCGTCTGGGGCTCGGCGTGGCCGTCATCGGCACGCTGCTCGCCGAGACCAAGCTGTCGAACCGGGGTCTCGGCTATCTCATCATCCAGGCCTACGCGACGTTCGACATGCCGCGGATGTATGCGCTGCTGATCGTGCTGTTCGTCCTGGCGATCGGCGCCAATGCGCTCATCGGCCATCTCGGGCGCGGTCGAACCACGCTGTCGACCTGAGTGTCGTTCGTCGCTCGCGCCACTCTGATGCCGCACGACCAAAGCCCATGACCGCCTCCGCATCCGGACCCGACCGCACGCTTCCGCTGCCCGCGCATCGCGGCATCTACCGCGGCGGGGCATGGCACGACCCTGCGTCGGGAGCCTCGGTCGACACGATCAATCCGAGCACCGGCGGATCGCTCGGACCGGTGGCGAACGCCTCCCTTGCCGATGTCGACGCCGCGGTTGCCGACGCGAAGCGCGGGTTCGCCGAGTGGCGTGCCGTCGCGCCGCTCGAGCGGGCGCGCATCCTGCGGCACGTCGCCGATCTGCTGCGCCGGAATGCCCGCGAGCTCGCGCTGATCGACGCCGCCAACTGCGGCAATCCCGTGCGCGAAATGGTCAGCGACGCCAACATCGCCGCCACCCAACTCGATTTCTTCGCCGGTCTCGTCACCGAAATGAAGGGCGCGTCGATTCCGATGGGACCGGATGTCGTCAATTTCTCGGTGCGCGAACCGGTCGGCGTAGTGGCGCGCATCGTGCCGTTCAACCATCCGTTCATGTTCGCCGCCGGCAAGTCGGCCGCGCCGCTCGCCGCAGGCAACAGCATCGTCGTCAAGCCGCCTGACCAGGCACCGCTGTCGTCGCTGCGGCTCGCCGAGTTGCTCGACGGCGTGCTGCCTCCGGGGGTGTTCAACGTCGTACCGGGCGATCGTGCGACCGGCGCCGCGCTGGCCGCGCATCCGGACGTCGCGATGGTGGCGATCATCGGCAGCGTGGCCGCCGGCGCGGCGGTGATGCGCGCGGCGAGCGACACGGTGAAGCCGGTGCTGCTCGAACTGGGCGGCAAGAACGCGCTGATCGCATATCCCGACGCCGACCCCGACGACGTCGCCGCCGGCGTGGTCGGCGGCATGAACTTCACGTGGTGCGGCCAGTCCTGCGGCTCGACCAGCCGTGCGTTCGTCCACCGGGCGATCTACGACGCCGTCCTGGAACGCGTGAAGATCAGGATCGCGGCGTTCCGTCCCGGCATCGCCACCGACGACGCCACGACGATGGGCGCGATCGTGAGCCGCGCACAGCTCGACCGCGTTCTGGGCTACATCGACTCGGCGCGACGCGAAGGCGCGCGGCTGCTGTACGGCGGCGCGCGACCTGCCGATCCGGCGCTCGCCGGTGGTTTCTTCGTCGAGCCGACCGTGTTCTGCGATGTGACGCCGGCGATGCGCATTGCCCGCGAAGAGATCTTCGGACCGGTGCTCGCCATCCTGCCGTGGTCCGACGAGACTGCGATGCTCGCCGACGTCAACGCGGTCCCCTACGGCCTCACCTGCTCGATCTGGACCCACGATCTCGACACGGCGCATCGCACCGCCGCCGCCGTCGACGCGGGCTACGTGTGGATCAACGAGGTCGGCAAGCACTTCCTCGGCGCGCCGTTCGGTGGCGTCAAGCAGTCCGGCTTCGGGCGCGAGGAATGTCTGGGTGAACTCATGCAGTTCACGCGCGAGAAGAACATCCACCTTCGGCTGCGGCGGCCGGCGGCCTGAGCTGCGCCGGTCGTTCCGTCCGGCTGCGTCGACGACACGGATGCGCTAAGATTCGCCCTCGACTTTCGCCCGCCACGATGCAGCATCTCGCCAACGCCGGGTCCGCGGCAGTCCCGCAGGATCCGCATTCCGCAGCACCTGCGCAAGCCAACCGCCTCCTCGCCCTCTACCGCACGATGGCGCGCGTCCGCGCGTTCGAGAATGCGGCCGAGATCGCGAGCCAGGGTGGCGTGCAGGCGTGGGGCCTTTCCACTTCCGCAAAGCCGGCGCTGGTGCGCGGCCCGCTGCATCTTTCGACCGGCCAGGAAGCCGTCGCGGTCGGCGTGTGCGCCAACCTCGAGCGCTCCGATCTCTTGACGTCGACGCATCGTGGCCACGGCCACACGCTCGCCAAGGGCGCCGACGTGAATCGGATGATGGCGGAGCTCTTCGGCCGCGCGACGGGCACGAACAAGGGCAAGGGCGGCTCGATGCACATCGCTGACTTCGGCGTGGGCATGCTGGGCGCCAACGGCGTGGTTGCCGCCGGAATGCCGATCGCCGTCGGCGCCGCGCATGCACTGAAGATTCGCCAGCGGCCCGAAATCGTGGCGTGTTTCTTCGGTGATGGGGCCGTCAATCGCGGCCCGTTCCTCGAAGCGCTGAACTGGGCGGTCGTCTACCACCTGCCGGTGCTGTTCGTCTGCGAGGACAACCGGATCTCGGCCACCACGCCGACCGGCCCGATGACCGGTGGCGCCGGCGCCAGCGCTCGCGCCGACAGTATCGGCGTGCCCGGAAGCAAGGTCGACGGGAACGATGTCGAGGCCGTCGACGCGACCGCCGCGCGCTTCGTCAGCGAGGTGCGCGCAGGAGCGGGGCCGCGCTTCCTGCATGCGGTGACGTATCGCTTCAAGGGCCACGTGTCCGTCGATCCTGGCGCGTACCGCGACCCGGCCGAAGTGGCGCGCGCGATGGAATCCGATCCGCTGCGCATCGCGCGCGACAAGCTCGTCGCGCGCGGGGTCGCCTCCGCCGAGGTCGACGCCATCGACGCCGCGGCAAAGGCGGAAATCGACGCCGCGCTCGCGCAGGCGGAAGCGGCGCCCTGGCCCGATCCAGCAGACGCCTACACCGATGTCCAGAATACCGGAGCCGGCCAGTGGCGGTGATGAACTACGCGCAGGCGGCGGCCGCGGCGCTGTCCGAGGCGATGCAGGCGGACCCGTCGGTCGTCGCGCTCGGTGAGGATCTGGGGCGCGGCGGCATTTTCGCGCAGTACCGCGGTCTGCAGCAGACGTTCGGCGCCGATCGCGTGATCGACACACCGATTTCGGAGTCGACGATCATGGGGGCAGCCGTCGGCATGGCGCTGGCCGGCCTGCGCCCCGTCGTCGAAATGCGCGTCGTCGACTTCGCGCTGTGCGCGATGGACGAGCTGGTCAACCAGGCGGCGAAGAACCGGTTCATGTTCGGCGGGCAGGGCCGGGTGCCGGTGATCGTGCGGATGCCGATCGGCCTGTGGACCGCGTCGGCCGCGCAGCATTCGCAGTCGCTCGAAGCATGGTTCGCGCACATTCCGGGACTGGTCGTCGTCGCGCCGGCAGCCCCCGACGACAACTACGGGTTGCTGGCGAGCGCGCTCGAATCCGGCGACCCGGTCGTCTATCTCGAGCACAAGGAGCTGTGGGGCCTCGAAGGCGAGGTGGCGACCGGCACCCGCGTGCCGCTCGGCAGCGCACGTCGCCTGCGTCACGGCGGCGACGTGACCATCGTCTGCTGGTCGAAGGCCGTCGCGACCTGTGTGGCCGCCGCGGAGGAACTCGCGGCCGCCGGCATCGACACCGAGGTGATCGACCTGCGCACGCTGTGGCCGTGGGACCGGGAGACGGTGCTGGGCTCCGCGGGCCGCACCGGTCACCTGCTGGTCGTGCACGAGGCCGTGCAGGTCGGCGGCTTCGGCGCGGAGATTGCCGCCGCGGCGGCCGAGGCCACCGGCTGCCGCGTGCGCCGGCTGGGCGCACCGCGGATTCCCTCGGGCTACGCGAAGCCGCTCGAGGACGAATCACGCGTCACCGCCGCCGGCGTGGTCGGCGCGGCGAAGACGCTGCTGCGGCGATAGCCCGGCATCCGCTGAATGGCTACACTGGTCGGTGGATGAGGACACGAGAATGACCCGGCAGAAAGCGGCAATCGTCACGGGCGCAGCGAGCGGGATCGGTGCCGCCACGGTGCACGAGCTCAGTGCCCGCGGCTACCGGGTCGCGTGTGTGGACCGCAACGGTCCGGGCGTGCGCGCCGTCGCGGCCGCCGCCGGTGCGCAGCACCTCGCGGTCGAGCTCGACGTTGCCGACGAAGGGGCGATTGTCGGTGCCTTCGCCGACGCGGCGCAGACGCTGGGCGGGCTCGACGCGCTGGTGACGAGCGCGGGCGTGGCCGACATGACGCCGTTCATGGACCTCGACGCCGCGACCTTCCGCCGCGTCTACGACGACAACGTCGTCGGCACCTTTCTGTCGATCCGCGAGGCCGCGAAACACATGGCGCCCGGCGCGCGGATCTGTACCGTTGCCAGCGTCGCCGGGCTGCGCGGCGGGGGCCTCTCCGGCACCGCCGCCTACGCCGCGAGCAAGGGCGCAGTGCTGGCCCTCACCAAGAACGCCGCGCGCGCGCTCGCCGAACGCGGCATCGCCGTCAACACCATCGCCCCCGGCGCGACGTGGACACCGATGATCGCGCACGTGTTCGCCAACGAGGCGCACCGCAAGCGCGTGGAATCGATGAGCGTGATGAACCGCGCGGCCGAGCCCGCGGAAATCGCCCGCGCGATCGCATTCCTCGTCTCGCCCGAAAGCTCGTACATCGACGGCGCCACGCTGGTCGCCGACGGTGGACTGTGCATGTACTGACCGGTGCGCGGCGACGGACGTCGCGATTCCTTCCCTTAGCCGATCATCCGGCCCCGACAATCACCACGAGGAGACAGCACCATGACATTCGACCGTCGCAAGTTCGTGCAGACCATCGGCGGCTCCGCCGCGCTCGCCGCCACCGGCATCCGCCCCGCGCTTCGGCCAGGCCGCCGAGTTCCAGTTGAAATGGGCGAACAACATTCCTGCTACGCACCCCAGCACGTTGCGGTCAGGGAAGCGGCCGAGAAGATCAAGGCCGAGACGAAGGGCCGCGTCGACATCCAGGTGTTCCCGAACAACCAGCTGGGCGGCGACACCGACATGCTGTCGCAGGTCCGTTCCGGCGCGATCGACTTCTTCCCGCTGTCGGGACTGATCCTGCAGACGCTGGTGCCGCTGGCCGGCATCAACGGCGTCGCGTTCGCGTTCAAGGACTACGCCACGGTCTGGGCGGCGATGGACGGCGACCTCGGCGCGTTCGTCCGCGAAGCCGATCGCCAAGGTCGGTCTCTACACGTTCGACAAGTGCCTCGACAACGGCTATCGCCAGATCACCAGCAGCACCAAGCCGATCAACACGCCCGACGACCTCAAGGGCTTCAAGATCCGCGTTCCCGGTCGAGCCCGCTGTGGACGTCGCTGTTCAAGGCGCTCGGCGCCTCGCCGACCAGCATCAACTTCAGCGAGGTGTATTCGGCACTGCAGACCAAGGTGGTCGAGGGCCAGGAGAACGCGCTGTCGATGCTCCAGATCGCCAAGCTCTACGAAGTGCAGAAGTACTGCTCGATGACCGACCACATGTGGGACGGGCAGTGGGTGCTCGCCAACGGCAAGTGTGGGCGGGCCTGCCCGAAGGACTTGCAGGCGATCGTCGACGAAGAACGTAACGGCGGCGGTCCTGAAGCAGCGCGAGGACATGGCGAAGCTGAACGATCGACGTCGAAGCCGACACTGAAGCCGAAGGGCATGGTCTTCAACTACCCGGACAAGGCCGCGTTCCGGGCCGTGCTCACGAAGGCTGGCTTCTACGAGGAGTGGAAGGGCAAGTTCGGCGCCGAGGCCTGGGCGAAGCTCGAGAAGTACTCGGGCAAGCTCGCCTGACGCCGTAGCGGACCGCTGCCGGCGGGGCATCTCCGTGCCGGCGACCGCGTCACGCGCGAAGGCCCCGGCCGGCTGCGCGTCCCCTTCTCGCGCGGTCCGCGGCGTCCGCACCGCGCCCCGACCCAAATCCATGCAAGCCGCCCCCGCCGCCGCCAGCGTCCGCTTCCCGCGGCTCGACCGCGTGCTTGCGCTCGTCACCGAGATCCCGGCGGCGGTGCTCGTCGTGCTCGAGATCGTGATCCTGTTCGCCGGCGTCGTCTCGCGCTACGTGTTCAACAAACCGCTGACCTGGTCGGACGAGCTCGCGTCGATCCTGTTCCTGTGGCTGGCGATGCTGGGCGCGGTGATCGCGCTGCGGCGCGGCGAGCACATGCGCCTCACCACGTTCGTCAACCTGCTGAAGCCCGAATGGCGTGCCTGGGTCGAGACCTTCGGCGCGCTGGTCGTCATCGTGTTCGTGCTGCTGCTGCTCGGACCCGCGTGGACCTACATCGAGGACCAGTGGGCCATCGTGACACCGGCGCTGGAGCTGCACGACGCGCTCCGCGTGGCCGCCATCGGTGTCGGCGCGGTGCTGATGATGGTGATCGCGCTGGCGCGACTTGCCGATCGCGCACAGTTGCGTCACGTCGTGTCGGCCCTCGCGCTGCTGGCCGTGATCGTCGCCGCGCTCTGGCTGGCGCGGCCGGCGCTCTCCACGCTGGGCAACGTCAACCTCGTCCTGTTCTTCGTGCTGCTGGTCGCGGTGCTGGTGGCGATGGGGGTGCCGATCGCGTTCGTGTTCGGCGTGGCCACGCTGTCCTATCTCGCGCTCACCACGCGCACGCCGCTCACGATCGTGACGAGCCGGATGGACGAGGGGATGTCGACGCTGATCCTGCTCTCGGTGCCGCTGTTCGTGTTTCTCGGCGTGCTGATCGAGATGACCGGGCTCGCGCGGGCGATGGTCGACTTCCTCGCCTCGCTGCTGGGCCACGTGCGCGGCGGCCTGCAGTACGTGCTGCTGGGCGCGATGTACCTCGTCTCCGGCATCTCGGGCTCGAAGGCGGCCGACATGGCGGCGGTCGCGCCGGCGCTGTTTCCCGAGATGAAGCGTCGCGGCGCGCACGAGGGCGACCTGATCGCGCTGCTGTCGTCCTCCGGCGCGATGTCGGAGACGATCCCGCCCTCGCTGGTGCTGATCACGATCGGCTCGGTCACCGGCGTGTCGATCGCGGCGCTGTTCACCGGTGGACTGCTGCCGGCGCTGGTCGGGATGATCGCGCTGGGCGTGGTCGTGTTCTTCCGCACCCGCCGCGAGGACACTTCGCAGATCGCGAAGGCCTCCGGCCGCACCATCGCGAAGTCGCTGGCGGTCGCCCTGCCCGCGCTGGCGCTGCCGTTCGTGATCCGGACCGTTGTCGTCGAAGGGGTCGCCACCGCGACCGAGGTCTCGACCGTGGGCATCGTCTACACGGTGATCGTCGGCCTGGTGATCTACCGCCAGTTCGACGTCAAGCGCCTCCTGCCGATGCTGGTCGACACGGCGGCGCTGTCGGGCGCGATCCTGCTCATCATCGGCTGCGCGACGGGAATGGCCTGGGCGCTCACTCAATCCGGCTTCTCGCGACAGCTCGTCGCCATCATGCAGGCGATGCCGGGCGGGCAGGCCGGCTTCATGGCGGTCTCGGTCGTCGCGTTCGTGATCCTGGGCAGCGTGCTGGAAGGGATCCCCGCGATCGTGCTGTTCGGACCGCTGCTCTTCCCCGTCGCGCGCGCGCTCGGTGTGCACGAGGTCCACTACGCGATGGTGGTGATTTTCGCGATGGGCCTGGGCCTGTTCGCACCGCCGTTCGGCGTCGGGTTCTACGCCGCGTGCGCGATCGGCAAGGTGTCGCCGGACCTTGCGATGCGCCGCGTCTGGGTCTATCTGGGCGCGCTGTTCGTCGCGCTGGTGATCATCGCCGCCGTGCCCTGGCTGTCGATCGGGTTCCTGTAACCGTCGCCGCGGCGCACGCGGCGGCCGCCACGTTCGAACGAACGCCTCGCCACCGAACCCCGCGCGTCCGGTCGGCATCATGGTCCCGCCGGACCGCAATCGCCCCGACGTGCTCGAGGACTGGACTCGCCATGAACGAAGATTCGCCTTTCCCATCGCTGACGGAGTTGTCGCAGCAGCTGGCCACCGGCGCGACGACGTCGCGCAAGATCGTCGCCGGCTGCCTCACGCGCATCGCCGCGCTCGACGACAAGCTGCACGCGTTCGTCGACGTCTATGCCGACGACGCGATCGCCGCCGCGGAGGCCGCCGATCTGGAGCGCGCGGCCGGCTTCGCGCGCGGGCCGCTGCACGGGCTGCCGATCGCACTCAAGGACCTGTTCCACGTCGCGGGCCGGCAGACGACCGCCGGAGCGAAGAGCTGGCTCGGCCGCCGCTCCGAGCGCACGGCGACGTGCGTCGCGCGACTGATCGCGGCCGGAATGATTCCGCTCGGCAAGACGCACATGGTCGAGTTCGCCTACGGCACGTGGGGCCTCAACCAACCGATGGGCGCGCCGTGGAACCCCTGGGATCTCGCCACGCACCGCGTGGCCGGAGGCTCGTCGAGCGGCTCGGCCGTCGCGGTGGCGGCCGGCATGGCCCCCGCCGCGCTGGGCTCCGACACCGGCGGCTCGGTGCGCATTCCCTCCGCGCTGTGCGGCCTCACCGGATTCAAGCCGACCTACGGGCTCGTCAGCCTCGCCGACGTCGTGCCGTTATCGCCGACGCTCGATTCGATCGGCCCGCTTGCGCACTCGATCGAAGACGCAACGTTGCTCACCGCGGCGATGGCCGGCCCCGACAGGCGCGATGCCGCGACCCTCGCGGCGCCGCGCATCGATCTCGAGGCGGCGCTCGCGGGCAATGCCGACGTGCGCGGGATGCGCGTCACGTGCATGGCGGCCGAGCAGTTCCCGCCGGAGACGCAGGCCGACGTCCTGCGCGCACGCGACGACACGATCGCCGCCTTGCGCGCGCTGGGTGCGATCGTCGACGAGGCGCGGGTTCCCTTCGACTTCGGCGCCCTCGGCGCGAAGAACGGCCGCCTCATCGGGATCGAGGCCTACGCGTTCCACCGCGCATACATCGAGGACGAGCGTCTCGAGATCGATCCCGCCGTGCGCAAGCGCATCGTCGCCGCGAAGGGCGTCACGGCGGCGGACTACCTCGCGGCACGCGCGGAGCGCGAACGCACGGCAGCCGCATTCGTCGACTGGATGCGCGGACGTGATCTGCTGCTGACCCCGATGCTGCCGATCGTGGCTACGCCGGTCGCTCAGGCCGACGAGGAAACCTTCCCGCTCGCGTCGTTCTCGCGCGCGGTCAACTACCTCGAGGGATGCGCAGTGACGCTGCCCGCCGGGACGTCCGCGGAAGGGCTGCCGATCGGGATGCAGTTCGTTGCCGCGCCCTATGCCGACGCGAGCCTCGTGCGCATCGGACGCGCATTCCAGCGCGCCACCGACTGGCATCGGCGCCGCCCCGACCTCGCGGCCCTGGAACGCGACACGTCGCCTTGATGCGGCGTGCGCGGTGGCTGCCGCAAGACCGCACCGGCCGTGAAGGCGTCACCCCGTGTAGGTCGGGCGCGAGACCGCCTTCAGCGTGCACGGGTCCTAGTGGCAACCATGGTCCGCCGGTGGAAAGGCGAACGCCATGTGACCGAAACTGCGGCCGAAGCGGGAGGCCGCCGCGGCCAGTTCCCGGGCGAAGCGTGCCTGCATCGCGGCGGTGTGCTGCATCGCATCGCGGACCGGGCCCGCGGGGAGCACGTCTGCACTCGTCTGGGCAAGGGTCCTGGACTGCTCCTCGGCAAGATGGGCAAGCACGTGCGCCACGCTGACCTGGCAGGTCAGCGCCTGGTTGGTGTTGAACGCCAGCATGGCCATCGCGGCGTCCGGCGAGAACAGGGCAGGAAGGTCGGGGGTGAGCGGCCACTTACCGGCCGACTCGCTTGCCAGCGCGTCCCCGGGGTTCGGGGTGGCGCCGCCGATCCTGCCCACGCCGGGATGGGGCTGTGGTTTCATCGGTGACTCCGTGGCAACATTGGATTGATGCACTGCAACATAAGTCAGTTGGCACCAGAAAACAAGCGTTTGTTGGATCGGCGACCCGTGGGTCGATCGCGACAGCCTGATACGGCCGCGTATAACCTATTGATATACAAAGATAGATCATTGTTGCCGACCGTCCGTCAGCCAATCTGCCGATCAAACGTTTAAGAAACCAAACGTTTGAAATATTCGCAGTCGATGACCATGATGTTGCAGCGCTCGGAAGCATTGCTACCCTCCGGGGGCGGTGGCCCTGGCCGGCAAACGCGATTCTCCATGCCGTGGGAAAGGCGTATGCTGCGTTGCAGCAAGACAAGCCAGACCGGCTCGCCGAGCCTTCACTCCGCTCGGCCCGCCGCATTTTTCCGCGTCGCCAACCCGGCCATCGATTGCCGGGCACCGTGCCAACGAAGGGTTCCTGGCCCGCGCTCGCGGCGTAGTCATCGAGGGCACGCGGTGAAGCGCGCGCCTGCTGAAGGAGCAACATGAGCATCAAACTGAGCGCGCTCGCGCACATGGTCGAGGGGCTTTCGCCCGCCGAACTGGCGGAATTCCGCCGCTGGTTCGCGCACTACGAGCCCGATGGCCGCGACGCGTTGACGTCCGCCGGCGCGTCGTCCGCGCCCGACGCCGCCACGGCACCGCGCGGCCCGGCCGCGCGCACCGCCGACCTTTCGCGAACCTGACCCCTTTACCTCAGACGCCCGGCATCGCGAATCCGGTCGGCCGCAGCGCCGCGACCAGCGAGGCCCGCTGATCGGAGCTGAGCCGCACGAGGGGCGGGCGCACGGTCGCCCAGCCCTCGTCGCCGCCGTAGTGCGCGATCGCCGCCTTGAGCGCCGGGATCATCGGGAGCTTCTGGAACACGGCGCGCACGGCATCGAGCGCTGCCTGCCGCGCGTCGGCATCGGGCTGCGCCCACGCCTGTGCGAGCTCCGCGATCGCCGCAGGATTGACGTTCGCCGTCGCGCTGATGCAGCCCGCGCCGCCGCCGCGCAATGTCGCGAGGAGGTAATTCTCGCTCCCCGCAAACACGTCGAAGCCGCGCGGCTGGAATTGCTCCAGCATAGCGCGCGTGTTCGCCATGTCGCCGGAGCTGTCCTTCACGCCTGCGATCGTGCCGGGGTATGCGACGAGCAGCCGCTCGATCAACGGCAGCGTGATCGGCACCTGCGACACCTGGGGGATGTGATAGAGATAAATGCGCAGACGTGCATCGCCCACGCGCTGGATCACTTCGGAGTAGCTTGCGAACAGGCCGTCGTCGGAGACGCCCTTGTAGTAGAACGGCGGCAGCATCAGCACCCCTGCACAGCCGAGCGCCACGGCGCGGCGCGTGAGGTCCACGGTGTCGGTGAGCGCGCAGCAACCGGTGCCCGGCATCATCCGCGCCGGCGTCAATCCTGCCGCGACGAGCGCGTCGAGCAGCACGATCTTTTCGCGAACCGCCAGTGAATTGCCCTCGGAGTTCGTGCCGAACACGGCAAGGCCAACGTCGCGATCGACAAGCCAGCGGCAATGGCGCACGAGTCGCCCGGTATCGGGTTGCAGGTCGGCGTCGAACGGTGTGACGACGGGAGCGAGAACGCCGCGCAGCGTCGAGGACATCACGATTCCCTCTTCATCACGGAACGTTGGGTCACCATGCGGCGAATTTTACCGCGCCCCCATCCGCGGGGATGGATCCGCGTGATTGCCATCGCTCGCCACTGCGCCCGCTACGCCGCCATCGCGCTCGGCGCACTTGCGCTCGCCGCCTGCGGCGGTGGCGGCGGTGCGCGCGGACTGACGAAGCGACGGGCAGGGACGGACGCGAGGGCGACGACCTCGCGGCCGCGGTTCCCGGCCGTATACTTGCCCGGCGCCGACCGGTTCACGCTCGCGGTGGACCCGCGCCCGCAGACCGACGCCAGGAGCACCGCATGCCCGCCACGCCCGTGCCGCCGTACACCGGTATCTATCCCATCGCCCCGACGCCGTTCCACCCGAACGGCGACGTCGACTTCGACGGCCAGCGACGCGTGCTCGACTGCATGGTGGACCAGGGCGTGGACGGCATCTGCATCCTCGCCAACTACTCCGAACAATTCCTGCTCACCGACGCCGAGCGCGACACGTTGACCGATCTGTGCCTCGCGCACGTCGCCGGCCGCGTGCCGGTCATCGTCACCGTGAGCCACTACAGCACACGCATCGCCACCGAGCGCGCGCGTCGAGCCGCCGGCGGCGGCGCGAAGATGCTGATGCTGATGCCGCCCTACCACGGCGCGACGCTGCGCGCCGACGAGAAGGGCACGCTCGAGCAATTCGCGCGCGTGGCCGAGGCCGCCGCGATCCCGCTGATGGTGCAGGACGCGCCGCTTTCCGGGGTGACGCTGTCCGTCCCATTTCTCGCCCGCCTCGCCCGCGAGGTGCCGCTGGTGCGCTACTTCAAGATCGAGGTGCCGCAGGCCGCGGCCAAGCTGCGCGCGCTGATCGAGGCCGGCGGCAGCGCCATCGCGGGACCGTTCGACGGCGAGGAATCGATCACGCTGATGGCCGACCTCGACGCCGGCGCCACCGGCACGATGCCGAGCGCACTGCTGCCCGACCTCATCCGGCCGGTGCTCGTCCACCATCGCGCGGGACGGCGCAGCGAAGCCGCTGCCGCCTATGCCCGCATCCTGCCGCTGATCAACTACGAAAACCGCCAGTGCGGGCTGCGCGCGACGAAGACGGTGATGATGGAAGGCGGCGTGATCGCGAGTGACGCCGTGCGCCATCCGCTGGAACCGCTGCATCCGGCCACCCGCGCGGGATTGCTGGAGCTCGCACGGGACGTCAAGCCGCTGGCGCTGTCGTGGGGCAGATAGTCGCTCCCGGTCCGCACGAATTTTCCGACCCGAATCCGGATCACGCCGTCCCCGCTCCCGATGTCGGTCGCGCCCATCGTTCCCAAAGGCGACGCGCTGCGCCACGCCGTCGCCTGGCTCGCCGGGCATGGCGCGTGGACTCCTGCGCTCGTCGAGGAGGCGTGCCGGCGCTTCGACCTCGCCCCCATCGACGAGGAATTCCTCATCAACGAATGCCGCAGGACGCAGGCTGACGCGAAATAGCGGGCGCCGATCGTGCTAACGCGCGGCCAGTGCCCGCCACACCCGATCGGGTGTGAACGGCATCTGCAGCGTCCCCGCGCGCGCGCCGACGCCGCCACGCACCAGCGCGTCGATCACCGCATTGGCGACGGCCGGCGTGGCGCCGATCGTGCCGAGCTCGCCCACGCCTTTGACGCCGAGAAGGTTGTTGACCGATGGCGACGACTGGTCCATCCGCATGTCGAAGTGGCGGATCATCCCCGCGTAGGGGAGCGCGTAGTCGAGGAAGCTCGCGGTCAGCGCCTGGCCGGTCTCGCGATCGTAGACGAAGCGCTCGGTGAGCGCCTGGCCGATGCCCTGCACCGCGCCGCCCTCGAGCTGGCCGACGACGATCATCGGATTGACGACGCGACCGACGTCGTTGACCGACCAGTAGCGCTCGACCGCGACCGCCCCGGTGTCCGGATCGATCTCGACTTCGCAGATGTGGCAGCCGTTGGGCCAGGTGGCGCCACCCACGCTGCTCGTCGAGTCGAGGAAGATGCGCCGTTCCGGCTGCTTGCGGGCCAGTTCGAACAGACCGATACGGCGGTCGGTGCCGGCGATGCGGAACACGCCGTCGCGGTACTCGAGGTCCGCGACGGCTGCCTCCAACACCTCGGCGGCGAGCTCCTGCGCCTTCTTCACCGTGCGCTCGGAGGCGACGTGCACGGCCGTGCCGCCGACGAAGAGCGAGCGCGAGCCGGCGCTGCCGAAGCCGGTGACGCGGTCGGTGTCGCCGAGCACGATGCGGATCTTCTCGATCGGCACCCCGAAGACGTCGACGGCGAGCTGCGCGAACGTCGTCGCGAGGCCCTGCCCCATCGCCTGCGTCGCCGAGAAGATCTCGATGTCGTCGTCGCCGGACACGGTCACCGTCACGCGCTCGGTGAAGATCTCGGCGCCGGTCCACTCGATGAACGTCGCCATCCCGCGCCCGCGAATGCGACCGCGCCTCCGCGACTCCGCCGCGCGCGCGTCGAACCCCTTCCAGTCGGCCAGCGCGAGGCCCTGATCCATCACCGACTCGAACTTCCCCGTGTCGTAGGTCTTGCCCATCGGGTTCGTGTACGGCATCTGCTCGGGCCGGATCATGTTGCGCCGGCGCAGCGCCACCGGGTCGATGCCCGTCTGCCGCGCCGCGGCGTCCATCAGCCGCTCGATCGTGTAGATCGCCTCGGGTCGGCCGGCGCCACGATAGGGCCCGGTCGGATTGGTGTTCGTCAGCACGCCTTCGATCAGGATGTCGATGGTCTGGATGTCGTAGACGCCGGTCGACACCCAGGGCCCGATCAGCAGCTGGATCACCACACCTGCAGGCGTGGCGTAGGCGCCGAGGTTGGCGTGCGAGTGGATGCGCAGCGCGAGGATCTTGCCGTTCGCGTCGAGCGCGAACTCCGCCTTGCTGTTGAGATCGCGGCCGTGCGAGGCGGCCAACATTTCCTCGACCCGCTCGGCGCACCACTTCACCGGCCGCTTCAGCAGGCGCGTGCCGTACGCGGCAAGCACGTCCTCGGCGTAGAGCGTGGTCTTCATCCCGAAGCCGCCGCCGACGTCGCCGACGACGACGCGCATCTTCGCCGGATCGATGCCGAGCACCACCTTGCACAGATCGTCGCGCAGGCCCGTCGGCGTCTGGCAGGAGACGCGCATCGTGATGCGGTCGGTCGCCGGATCGTAGCTCGCCAGCGTGGCGCGCGGCTCGATGGGCGCCGGGGCGAGGCGTTGGTTGACGAGGTCCAGCGTGACCACGTGCGCCGCACGGGCGAAGGCGGCATCGGTGGCGGCGCGGTCGCCGTGGCGCGCCTCGCACGCGACATTCCCCTTCGCCGCCGGCCAGACGAGCGGTCGCGCCCGGCGCGAGCGCGTCGATGAGGTCGGCGACCATCGGCAGCGGCTCGTAACGGACCTCGATCGCCTCCATCGCATCGCGAGCCTGCTCGACGGTTTCCGCGATCACCGCCGCGACAGCCTCGCCGACGAAACGCACCGCGCCCACCGCGAGCGCGTGCTGCGGGGGTGCCGCGGTCTGTCGCACCGTCGCGCTGCCTGAAGTCCGCGGATTGCGGCAACGGCTTCACGCCCGCGCGCACCAGATCCTCGCCGGTGAGGATCGCCACGACGCCGGGAAGCGCCTTCGCGGCGGACGTGTCGATCGCGGTGATGCGCGCGTGGGGATGCGGCGAGCGCAGGAACAGGAGGCGGGTCTGCCCGGGCAGCGAAAAATTGTCGGCGAACTGGTCGCCGCCGGTCAGCAGGCTGTCGTCCTCGACGCGGCGCACGGACTTGCCGGAGCCGAAGCGGGCTTGCGACGATTCTGCGGTCATGGGAATCCTCGGAGTCGACGCGGGAGGGCGGCGCATCGCCAGTCAGCCGGCGAAACGCACGATGGACGGAATACTACGGCCGGATCGAGGTTCGCGCCACGGACGGCACGCCGCTCGTTCCGGCTGCCGGAATCGCTACGCGAGCATCGCCTGCGCCAGCAGCTCGTACGAGCGATGCCGTGGCGCCGGATCGTAGGTCCAGGTCACGATCACGAGTTCGTCGAGTGCCAGGCGTTGCGCGAGCCCGGTAAGCCGCTCCGCGACCTGCTCGCCCGTCCCGACGAAGGACTTGCGGCGCAGCGCTTCGACGATCCTCCGCTCGACCTCGCTGTAGGGATATGCCGCGGCGGCTTCCGGCGTGACCAGCGGCCGGCGGATCCCCTGCTCGAATCCGGCGCGCCAGTGCTCGCGCGTCATCAGCAGTCGGCGCGCCTCCGCTTCGGTATCGGCGGCCAGCGCCCAGACGCAGATCGTCGCCTGCGGTTGTGGATGGCGCGCGCTCGGACGGTAGTGTCGCCGATACAGGTCGAGAGCCTCCTCGACCCCCCGTCCATCGCTGAAGAAGTAGGCGAACGCGTAGGGCAGCCCGAAATGCGCCGCGAGCCGGGCGCCGTAGTCGGAGCTGCCAAGGATCCACAACTCGGGGCTCGTCGGACCGGTCGGATGCGCGCCGATGGCGTGAAACGGGTGATCGTCCGGCAGCGGCGTGCCGGTCACCCATGCCCGAAGGTCGTGCACCTGCTGCGGAAATTCGTCGGCCGCGTTCGCATGGGGATTGAGCGCCATCGCCGTCAGCCGGTCGGTGCCCGGCGCGCGTCCTACACCGAGATCGATGCGGCCCGGCGCGATGCCTTCGAGGACGCGGAACTGCTCGGCGACCTTGAGCGCCGAATAGTGCGGCAGCATCACCCCGGCGCTGCCGACGCGGATGCGTTGCGTCGTGGCGGCGATCGCCGCCATCAGCACCTCGGGCGCCGTGCCGACGATGCTGTCGCTGTTGTGGTGCTCGGAGACCCAGTAACGGTGGTATCCCAGCGCGTCGCAGCGACGCGCGAGGTCGAGCGTCTCGCGGATTGCTTCGTCCTGGCTGCGGCCCTGCGCCGCTGTCGACTGGTCGAGTACGGAGAGCTTCACGGTCGTGGTCGGCGCACACCGCGTCGGTCGCAGTGGCATGGGCGCGCCCGTGCAGTCGCCGGACGACAACGCGTCCGCGTGCGCGCGGCAGCGTCACGCGCAGATGTCATCGACCTGCCCCGCCCGTGCGCAGAGCCGCTCGCGCCGATTGCGGCCCGACAATCGTCAGTCCCGCGGCGCACGGACGCGCTCCGCCTTCGCCTGCGCCTCGAGTGCCAGCTCGCAGACCTTGTAGCAATGATCGTGCGTCATCGCCGTTTCGGTCCGCTCGAGAATGTCGCGGCGCAGGTTCGGGTAATACGGCAGCTCGGCGTCGGAACAGTCGACGTGGCGCATGCCCTTGTTGTCGACGAGGAAGAGATGGTCCTTGCCGGGCCGGCCGGCGATGTCGGTGTACTTGCGCAGTTCGATGTAGCCCTCGGTGCCCAGGATCGTCAGGCGCCCGTCGCCCCAGGTGTCGAGGCCGTCCGGCGTGAACCAGTCGACGCGGATGTAGCCGCTGCCGCGGTCGCTGGCGAGCATCATTTCGCCGAAATCCTCGAGCCCCGGATCGGCCGGATGGCCCACGTTTCCGGCGCGCGAGGCGACGATCCGTGCATCGGTCGAGCCGGTGAAGAACAGGAACTGGTCGATCTGGTGCGAGCCGACGTCGGCCAGAATCCCGCCGTAGGACTTCGCGTCGAAGAACCATGGCGGGCGCGTGTGCCGATTGAGGCGATGCGGTCCCAGTCCGATCGTCTGCACGACACGGCCGATGGCGCCCGCCTGCACGAACTCGGCGGCGCGGGTGACGGCACGCACCTCGAAGCGCTCGGTGAAGTTGACCGAGAAGATCCGCCCGGTTTCGCGCTGGACGCGGCGCACGAGTTCGAGCTGCTCGAACGTGGTCACGCCCGGCTTGTCGACCATCACATCCTTGCCGTGGCGCATTGCCTCGACGGCGACGCCTGCCCGCTCCGCGGGGATCGCCGCACTGGTGACGAGCCGGATCGTCGGATCCTCCAGCAACTGGCGCCGGTCGGCAACGCGTGGAATCGAGGGGAAGCGCTCGACGAACCCCTTCAGGGGCATCGCGTCGTCGCGCGTCCAGTATCCGGCGCATTCCGCGCCGATGTCCTGCAGGCTCTTGACCTGATCGTAGATGTGCCGGTGATCGAGTCCGATCGCGGCGAAACGCAGCTTGGGGTAGTCGGTCATGCGGAGCTTTCGCAGGGCGAAGTGACGGGTCCTTCGGGGAAGGCGGGTGCGGCGCGGCGCCGCGACGACTGATGCCTTCCCGTCGCCGGATTATCGCACCGTGCCCGCGTCGCGCCCGCAGCGCGACATCGCCGGCGGCGGCCATTCGCCGCCGGTCCCGGGGGCCGCAAACCGTCGCGGAGCGACCTCCGTTGGCGTAACATTCATCGGTCGGGAAAGAGCCGCCACTCTCGCGACGCCGCGTCGGGCCGAAGGCGCGGGCGCCGCGGGAGGCGAGGCTGCCGCCGGGTGATCGTGGACACCGTCCAGCACCCCCCGCTTTCGCGTCACCGTCCGTCATGACCCACGTCTTCCATCGCCATCTTCGCGTGACGCCGCCGGCGGCGGTTGCAGGTCGCGGCGTCTTCGTCACCGATGCCTCGGGCAAGCAGTACCTCGACGCCTCGGGCGGCGCGGCGGTGTCGTGCCTCGGCCACGGACATCCGGACGTGCTGGCGGCAATGCACGCACAGATCGATCGCATCGCCTATGCACACACGAGCTTCTTCACCACCGAGGTCGCCGAAGACGCTCGCCGACCAGCTGATCCGCACGGCGCCGGCGGGAATGAGCCGCGCCTATTTCGTGAGCGGCGGCTCCGAGGCCGTCGAGGCGGCGCTCAAGATGGCGCGCCAGTATTTCGTCGAGATCGGTCAGCCGGAGCGCAGCGTGTTCGTCGCGCCGGCGCCAGAGCTACCACGGCAACACGCTCGGCGCGCTCGCCGTCGGCGGCAACGAGTGGCGCCGTCGCGCAGTTCGCGCCGCTGCTCATCGACGTCAAGCACGTCGCGCCCTGCTACGCCTACCGCGACCAGCGCGCCGGCGAGACGGCCGAGGCCTACGGCGCGCGGCTCGCCGCCGAACTCGATGCGACGATCCGCGCCTGCGGCGAGCGCCGCGTGCATCGCCTTCGTCGCCGAGACGGTCGGCGGCGCCACGGCCGGCGCGCTGACGCCCGTGCCCGGCTACTTCAAGGCGCGTGCGCGAGGTCTGCGACCGCCACGGCGTGCTGCTGATCCTCGACGAGGTGATGTGCGGGATGGGGCGCACCGGCACGCTGCACGCGTGCGAGCAGGAAGGCATCGTGCCGGACCTGATGACGATCGCGAAGGGCCTCGGCGGCGGCTACCAGCCGATCGGCGCCGTGCTCGCGCAGCAGCGGATCGTCGACGCGATGTCGGCGGGCAGCGGGATTCTTCCAGCACGGCCACACCTATCTCGGTCATCCGGTCGCCTGCGCGGCGGCGCTCGCGGTCCAGCAGGTGATCGAGCGCGACGGTCTTCTCGCCAGGGTGCGCGAGCGCGGGGCGTCGTTCGCGGCGCGGCTCGCCGCGGCGCTTCGGCGGCCACCCGCACGTCGGCGACATTCGCGGCCGCGGCCTCTTCCTCGCGCTCGAGCTCGTCGCGCGACCGTGCGACCAAGGCCACGTTCGACCCGGCGCTGACGCTGCACGCCCGGATCAAGCGCGAAGCGATGGCGCGCGGGCTCATGGTGTATCCGATGGGCGGCACGATCGACGGACGCGCCGGCGACCACGTGCTGCTGGCACCGCCGTTCATCGTCGAGGAGGAGCATCTCGACATCATCGTCGACCGGCTCGCGCAGGCCATCGACGCTGCAATCCAGTCGCTGTGACCGATCCGAGTGCGACGGAGTCATGCACCGTCGTTTCGAGCTTGCCCCATGTCGGCTTGTCCGATGAACCCAGCAAGGAGGAGTCCATGAAAGGCTTTCGTTCGATCAGCATCGCCGCGGCGACCGCCGCGCTCGCCGTCGGGGCATTGAGCGCGCCCGCGGTCGCGCAGCAGAAGTTCGTCACCATCGGCACCGGCGGCGTCACCGGCGTCTACTACGCGGCGGGCGGCGCCATCTGCCGCCTGGTCAACAAGGATCGCGCCAAGCACGGGATCCGCTGCTCGGTCGAGTCCACCGGCGGCTCGGTGTTCAACGTCAACACGATCAAGGCCGGCGAGCTCGACTTCGGCTTCGCGCAGTCGGACGTGCAGTACAACGCCGCCAAGGGCCAGGGCCAGTTCAAGGACGCGCGGCGCATACGGCGATCTGCGCGCCGTGTTCTCGGTGCACCCGGAGCCGTTCACCGTGCTCGCGCGCAAGGAAGCCAACATCAAGACGTTCGCCGACTTCAAGGGCAAGCGCTTCAACGTCGGCAACCCCGGCTCCGGCACGCGCGCCTCGATGGAGGAGCTGCTGGTCGCGCTCGGACTGGAAGATGAGCGACTTCGCGCTCGCCTCCGAGCTCAAGGCCGACGAGCACGGCCCCGCGCTGTGCGACGGCAAGATCGACGGCTTCTTCTACGGCGTCGGCCACCCGTCGGCCAACATCCAGGACCCGACGACCACCTGCGGCGCGAAGCTCGTGTCGCTGACCGGTCCCGCCATCGACAAGCTGATCGCCGACAAGCCGTACTACGCGAAGGCGACGATCCCTGCCGGCCTGTATCCGAACAATCCGGAGGCGACGACGACCTACGGCGTGCTGGCCACCGTGGTTTCCTCGTCGAAGGTCCCGTCCGAAACCGTGTATCAGGTGGTCAAGGCCGTGTTCGACAACTTCGACGAGTTCAAGAAGCTCCATCCTGCGCTCGCCAACCTGAAGCCCGAGAACATGGTCAAGGACGGCCTGTCGGCGCCCCTGCACGAAGGTGCCGCGCGCTACTACCGCGAAAAGGGCTGGATCAAGTAACGCGAGCCCGCCCGGCTGGCCGTGGTCGCGGCACGCAGGGCAAGACGCACGACGAGGGGCGAAGGCAACTTCGCCCCTGTTGTTCGGGGGTTGAAGTACCGGGAGAAGGCGTGGCTACCGAAATCGAAAAAGCACCCGAAGCGCTGCAGGAACTGGTGGCCAAGGCCGACACCGGTGCGCGCAAGCCCAAGGGGCCCACCGCCAAGGTGATCTTCGGCGTCGCCCTCGCATGGGCGCTGTTTCAGTTCTGGTACGCGTCGCCGCTGCCGTTCACGTTCGGCATCGGCATCCTCAACGACACCGAGGCGCGCTCGCTCCACCTCGCGTTCGCGCTGTTCCTCGCCTTCACCGCGCTGGCCGGCGTGCAGCAGGTCGCCGCGCGACCGGGTGCCGCTGGTCGACTGGGCGCTCGCGCTGGCCGGCGCGTTCGCCGGCGCCTATCTGCTGCTCTTCTACCGCGAGCTCGCGCCGCGCCCCGGACAGCCGACGACGATGGACATCGTCGTCGCGCTGACGGGCATCATGCTTGCTGCTCGAAGCCACGCGGCGCGCGGTCGGCTGGCCGATGGCGGTGCTGGCGCTGCTGTTCATCGCCTACAGCGTCGGGGGCGCGCAACTGCCGGATCTCATTTCCCACAAGGGCGCGTCGCTGTCAGCGGCTGATGTCGCACATGTGGCTCACGACCGAGGGCGTGTTCGGCATCGCGCTCGGCGTGTCCACGGGGACCATCTTCGTCTACGTGCTGTTCGGCACGATGCTCGACCGCGCCGGCGGCGGCAACTACATGATGCAGGTCTCCTTCGCGGCACTCGGGCACCTGCGCGGGGGGCCGGCCAAGGTCGCCGTCGTGTCGTCGGCGCTGAACGGGCTGATTTCCGGATCGTCGGTGTCGAACGTCGTGTCCGGCGGCATCTTCACCATCCCGCTGATGAAGAAGGCCGGCTACGGCGGCGTCAAGGCCGGCGCGATCGAGACGATGTCGTCGGTCAACGGCCAGATCATGCCGCCGGTGATGGGTGCCGCCGCGTTCCTGATGGTCGAGTACGTGGGCATCCCCTACTCGGAGATCGTCAAGAACGCGATCCTGCCGGCCACGCTCTCCTACATCGGCCTCTTCTACATCGTGCACCTCGAGGCGTTGAAGCTCCGCATGCAGCCGCTGGTCGCGGCGCGAATCGCGTCCGTGGAAGCGCACGCTGCTGCGCTTCGGCCTCGGGCATTTCCGGCACATTCATCGTGATGTCCGGGCTCTACTGGGTATTGGCCGCGGCGAAGAGCCTGCTCGGCGACGCGGCGTCGTGGGCGGTCGGGACGATCGTGCTGGCGCTCTACCTCTTCTGCGTGTGGGCAGCGGCGAAAAGCCCCGACCTGCCGCTGGACATCGACGTCGACAACCCCAAGCCCCTCGAAACCTGGCCCGCGGTCAAGGCGGGGCTGCACTTCATGCTGCCGATCGGCATGCTGATCTGGTGCCTGATGGTCGAGGAGATGTCACCGTCGCTCTCCGCGTTCTGGGCCATCGTCATGCTGATCGTGCTGATGGTCACGCAACGGCCGTTGATCGATTTCTTCCGCAAGACGCGAACGCCCGCCGCGTGGACGAGCGGCCTCGATGACGTCGTGCAGGGCTTCAACGACGGTTCGCGCAACATGATCGGCATCGGCGTCGCCACGGCAACCGCGGGCGTCATCGTCGGCGCGATCACGTTGACGGGCCTCGGTCTGCGGATGACCGAATTCGTCGAGTTCGTGTCGCAGGGCAACGTGATGGCGATGCTGCTGTTCATCGCCTTCGTCTGCCTGGTGCTGGGACTGGGCGTTCCGACGACGGCCAACTACGTGCTGGTCGCCACGCTGATGGCGCCGGTGGTCGTCGAGCTCGGCGCGCAGGCCGGGCTCGTGATTCCGCTGATCGCCGTGCACCTGTTCGTCTTCTACTACGGGATCATGGGCGACATCACGCCGCCGGTGGGGCTCGCGACGTTCGCGGCGGCGGCGATCTCGGGCGAGGACGCGATCGCGACCGGCATCCAGGGCTCGGTGTACGCGCTGCGCACCGTGATCCTGCCGTTCATCTGGATCTTCAACCCGCAACTGCTGCTGATCGACATCGACAACTACTGGAGCCTGATCAGCGTGATCGTCGCCTCCACCCTTGCCATGCTCGTGTTCGCCGCGGTGACGATGAACTGGTTCCGGGTAAAGTGCCGGCTGTGGGAGACGCTGCTGCTGGCGATCGCCTGCGTTCTCCTGTTCCGGCCGGACTTCTTCATGGATTATCTTGTCCCCGAGTACACGCACCTTCCGGCGGCGAAGGCCGTCGAAGTGGCGAAGGACCTCCCGGAGGGCGGACGCCTCGTCATGGTCATCAAGGGCGCGACGATCGAAGGCGACGACGTGACCAAGACCGTCGCCGTGCGGCTGGGCCCGGCGGGCGAGGACGGGCGCAAGCGGCTCGCCGAAGCCGGGCTCACGCTCACCACGCTGGGCGATGCGACGGAGATCTCGGCCGTCAAGTTCGGCTCGCGGGCGAAGAAGTCGGGCTTCGAGCAGGGCTGGGACGTCGCGCGGATCGAAGTGCCGTCCGGCCGGCCGACACCGCACTGGTTCTATCTTCCGGCACTGCTGCTGATCGGGATCGTCTGGTGGACGCAGGGACGACGCATGACGAAGGGAGGCGCCGCATGAACATCTCGCGTGCGCGTATCGCGCTGATCCACGCCCTCGCCCATTCGATCGCGCCGGTCAACACCGAACTCGACCGCGCGTGGCCCGGCTGCACGCGGATGAACCTGCTCGACGACAGTCTGTCGAACGACCTCGCCGCGAGCCTCGAGGGTCTCGACGAGGCGATGACGGCGCGCTTCCTGGCGCTGGGCGCCTACGCGATCCAGACCGGGGCCCACGGCATCCTGTTCACGTGCTCGGCGTTCGGACCCTGCATCGAAGCCGTCGCGCAGCGCTGGCCCGCAGTGCCCGTGCTGAAGCCGAACGAGGCGATGATCGCCGACGCGGTGCGCCTCGGCCGGCGCATCGGACTCGTCGCCACCTTTGCGCCGACGCTGGCCTCGATGCCCGCCGAATTCCCGGCCAGCGTCACGGTGGTACCGTTCCTCGCCGAGGGCGCACTCGATGCGCTGAACCGCGGCGACGCCGCCACCCACGACCGTCTGGCGCTGCGCGCCGCGCAGACCGCGGTCGAGCAGGGATGCGACGTCGTCGCGCTCGCGCAGTTCAGCCTCGCCCGGGCCGGCCCCGAGCTCGAGCGCCTCGTCCGCGTCCCCGTGCTGACCACCGTCGGCAGCGCGGTGCGCATGTTGCGGGCGCGTGTGGAGCAGGCGTTCGTCCGCTGAGGCGGGCCCCTGCTGCGCATCGGCGCGCGGCCGACCGCTCCCGGGCAGGGTGGCCGCCGCAGCCCGGGCCCTACGCCGGCTCCGCCACCGACGGCAGTCCGGCGAGGGCCATCGCGAGCTCCGCCTCGTCGTAGTCGAGGTCCTGCAGCTTGCCGCTGAAGTAGTCGATGTACGCCTGCATGTCGAAGTGGCCGTGACCGCAGAGGTTGAACAGAATCGCGCGCGAGACCCCTTCCTCGCGGCAGCGGATCGCTTCGTCGATCGCGCCCTTGACCGCGTGGTTCGCCTCCGGCGCGGGGAGGATGCCCTCGGCACGCGCGAACTGGACGCCGGCGTCGAACACCGTCGACTGGTGATAGGCCGACGACGTGATGAGCCCGAGTTCCTGCAGGTGCGACACCATTGGTGCCATGCCGTGGTAGCGAAGACCACCCGCGTGGAAGCCGGGTGGGGTGAAGGTCGAGCCCAATGTGTGCATCTTGGTGAGCGGCGTGAGGTGCGCGGTGTCGCCGAAGTCGTAGGCGTAGCGGCCGCGCGTGAGGCTCGGGCACGCGGCCGGCTCGATCGCTACGACCTTCACCTTCCGTCCCCCGCGCAGCTGCGCGCCGATGAACGGAAACGCGATTCCGGCGAAGTTCGAGCCGCCGCCGGTGCAGCCGACGATCACGTCCGGATAGTCGTCGGCCATCTCGAGCTGCGCCATCGCCTCTTGGCCGATGACGGTCTGGTGCAGCAGCACATGGTTGAGCACGCTGCCCAGCGCGTACTTGGTGTCGCTGCGCTGCGCCGCGACCTCGACCGCCTCGGAGATCGCGATGCCCAGGCTGCCCGGGTGATCGGCGCGCTTGGCGAGGATCGCGCGTCCGGATTGCGTTTCGTTCGACGGGGAGGCGACGCAGCGTGCACCGTAGGTCTCCATCAGCGCCCGCCGGTACGGCTTCTGGTCGTACGACACGCGGACCATGAACACCTCGACCTCGATGCCGAACAGTGCGCCGGCGAAGGCGAGCGAACTGCCCCACTGGCCCGCGCCCGTCTCGGTGACGAGCTTGCGCACGCCCGCTTCGCGGTTGTAGAACGCCTGCGCCACGGCGGTGTTGGGCTTGTGGCTGCCCGCCGGGGACACGCCTTCATACTTGTAGTAGATCCGTGCCGGCGTCTGCAGCACCTTCTCGAGGCGCCGGGCGCGAAACAGCGGCGTCGGCCGCCACTGGCGATAGACGTCGCGCACCGGGTCCGGGATCTCGATGTCGCGCTCGGTCGTGACCTCCTGCATGATCAACGCCATCGGAAACAGCGGCGCCAGATCGTCGGGGCCGACGGGCTTCTGGGTACCCGGGTGCAGCACCGGGGGCAGCGGCCTGGGGAGATCGGCCTGCAGGTTGTACCAGGTCTTCGGAATCCGGGATTCGTCGAGCAGATATTTGACGGTGTCGTTCATGGGGGTCTCGATAAGGGGCCGGCGCCAACGGCGGCGCACGCGCACGGGCCCGTGCAGTCTAGCGCGCAGCACGCGATCGGGGTTCGCCGTGAACGACGCTCGATGCTGGCGCTTGACCGACCTCAAGGTTCGGGGCCGGCTCGCCGCGGAGGGACCCGTGCGAACGCCCGCGCCGACGGATCCCTCCGGGCTCGCGCGGGCGCAAGCCGCCTCCCGGATCGCGCCGGGTCGCGAAATCGCGCCAAGCGGCGTATTGTCGACGTCCTTCTCCACCACCGACCGGGAGGTGCGACATGCCAACGTCCGTGGTCGTCTTCCTGAGCGCATTGTTCGCGCTGTTCGTCGGCGGCGCGTCTGCGCACGACGCTGCTGCCCCATCCGGGACGTCACCCGCCGTCGCGCTCGATCCGGGGCTCGGCCCGTTGCACCACCCGGTGTCCACACGCAACCGGCAGGCGCAGGCGTATTTCGATCAGGGCCTGAAGCTCGTCTTCGCGTTCAACCACGAGGCCGCGATCAAGTCGTTCGCACGCGCGGCGGAGCTCGACCCCGGTCTCGCGATGGCGCACTGGGGGATTGCCTACGCGCTGGGGCCCAACTACAACCTGCCGATGTCCGCCGATGCGCACGCCAAGGCGTATGCGGCACTGCAGGAAGCGATCGCGCGCAAGCCCCGGGCCTCACCCGCCGAGCGTGCGTACATCGACGCGCTGGCGAAGCGGTACAGCGCCAGGCCCGACGCGGACCAGGCGCCGCTGGCGGTCGCATACAAGGACGCGATGGCCGCCCTGGTGCGGCGCTACCCGGACGACGTGGACGCCGCAGTGCTCTATGCCGAAAGCCTGATGGACCTCAATCCGTGGAAGCTCTGGGCGCCCGACGGCACGCCGCGGGAAGGCACGCTCGAGATCGTCGCGGTTCTGGAGCGGGCGCTTGCCCGGTCGCCGAACCACATCGGCGCCATCCACTACTACATCCACGCGGTCGAGGCCTCGCCCCACCCGGAAAAGGCGCTCGCGCACGCGAAGCGGCTGCCGGCGCTCGCGCCCTCCGCGGGGCATCTCGTCCACATGCCTGCGCACACCTACATCCGGACCGGCGCGTACGCCGAGGCGGTTGCGGTCAACGAGATCGCCGCCCGCGCCGACGAGCGGCTGATCGCCTCCGGTGAGCGAACGCTGTATCTGGTCGGCTACTATGGCCACAATCTGCACTTCATCGCGATCAGCAGCGCGCTGGAGGGCAACTCGGCCAAGGCGCTCGCCGCCGCCGACAAGCTCGCCGCCTACGTGGCGCCGAAGCTCAGCGAAGCGCCATTCGTCGACGGCTTCCTGTGCACGCCCGAGCTGGTGCGCGCCAGTTTCGGACGCTGGGACGACATCCTCGCGCTGCCGGAGCCGGCTTTCGAAGCGCCGGTGACGGGGGCGCTGTGGCGTTTCGCCCGCGCGCTCGCGCTTTCGGGCCAGGGCCGCGCCGATGCCGCACGCGACGAGCAGGCCATTTTCGTGCAGGCGGTGGCCACGCTGCCGAAATCGCTCGATCTCGGCAACAACAGCGCGAGCGCGGTGCTCGCCGTCGCCGTGCCCTATCTCGACGGCCGGCTCGCCCTGGCCGAGGGCAACATCACCGGCGCGATCACCCACCTGCGCGAGGCGGTCGCCGCCGAGGATGCTCTCGTGTACGACGAGCCGCCCGCATGGTACCTGTCGTCGCGGGAGGCGCTGGGCCAGGCGTTGCTCGCGGCCCGCGACTTCCCTGCGGCCGAACAGGTGTTCCGCGACGATCTCGCCCGCAACGTCGAAAGCGGCCGCGCGCTCGACGGATTGCGCGCGGCGCTGGCCGCGCAAGGACGCGAGCGCGACGCCGCGCTGATCGGGAAGCGCCTGGAGCACGCGTGGCGCAACGCCGACGTGCCGGTCGCCGCCGCCTCGCTTTGATCGGCCGACGATTTCCGACCCGGTTCGCGGCCCGGCGGGCAGACGGGGACGCGGAACGCCGGGGACCGGCAGGGGCCACTTGCAATGGCGCGACGATGGCCCGATGTGAAAAGCCATGATAAGCACTCCGCCCGCTGCGCTCCTGGATGCGCTCGCCTTTGCCGCCTACAAGCACCGCAACCAGCGGCGCAAGGACGTCGAGGCGAGCCCGTACATCAACCATCCGATCGCGCTGGCGCGCGTGCTCGCCGTCGAAGCCGGGGTCCGCGACGAGAAGACGCTGATCGCGGCGATCCTCCATGACACCGTCGAGGACACCGAGACCACGCCGGAGGAATTGCGCCGGCGCTTCGGCCGCGCCATCGCGGGCGTGGTCGCCGAGGTCACCGACGACACGAGCTTGAGGAAGCACCACCGCAAGGCATTGCAGGTCGAGCACGCCCCGCAGCTTTCGCGGCGCGCGAAGGCGGTGAAGCTCGCGGACAAGATCTGCAACCTGCGCGACGTGGCCGCGAGCCCGCCAAGAGGCTGGCCGCTGCGCAGGCAGCGAGCGTACTTCGACTGGGCGAAGCGCGTCGTCGAGGGCCTGCGCGGCGCCCACCCGCGTCTTGAGGCGCTGTTCGACGACGCCTACGCGCGGCGTCCGTAGTTCGTCCCATTCGGCTTGCATTCGCTGCCTCACGCCGCGACGCGAACGCCGCGGGCGGGACGCGGTCGAAGATGATTGCCCAGTGCCGCAGAGGAGGAGCCATGACCGATACCACGTCGACCCATGCCGGCTTTCGCGCCGATCCCGTCGTGACCGGACTTCCGGACGACGATCGCGATGAGCGGTCGCCGACCCCGCCCTCATCCTCGAATGGAGTCCGGCTGTTCCTGGTACTGCTCGCCGTCGCCACGGCGCTGGGAGCCCTCGGCTATTTCGCGTTCACCCAGCTGTTCCCGGTGCGCGCACCCGCGACGGCGCCGGAGCAGCCGACCGTGGCGCCGTCGTCCCCACCGGCGTCGCCTGCGCTCGAACCGGTGATTCGCCATCCGCTCGACACCAACGCAGCGGTGCCCGGATCGGCGGCGCTGCCCGCGTTGAACGAAAGCGACGTCCCGCTCATCGACGAGCTGATGAACCTTCTGGGGCGCGAGGCGGTCGGCCGCTGGCTGCTGACGTCGGACGTGGTGCGCCGCATCGTCGTCACCGTGGACAACCTGCCGCGAAAGACACTGCCGCAGCGCCTCGCGCCGCTCAAAGCGGTGCCTGGCGCGTTCGGCGTTGCCGGGCAGGACGGACAGCGCACGATCGCTGCGGAAAACGCCGCGCGCTACGCACCACTGGTTCGCATGCTCGAGTCCGTCGATGCAGACAAGGCCGTCGCGCTCTACGTCCGCTGGTACCCGCTGTTCCAGGAGGCATACCGCGAGCAGGGCTACCCGAGCGGATACTTCAATGACCGGCTGGTCGAAGCGCTCGACGTGATGCTCGCCGCGCCCGCGCCCCCCGGACCCATCGCGCTCGCGCAGCCCAGGGTGCTCTATGAGTTCGCCGACCCGGCGCAGGAAGCGCTGCCCGCGGGCCAGAAGATCATGCTGCGCATCGGGGCGGAGAACGCAGCCCGCGTCAAGGCGAAGCTGGCGCAGATTCGCAAGCTCGTGGCGACGCAACCGCCGACGTAGCGTTCGCCGCGCGGTTCTGCGGCCGCGCGCCGCGACCGGGACCGCGACCGGGACCGGGACCGACGGATGATGCTACGCTCCCGCGATCGCCCTTCTCCGCGGAGTTCCAATGCGCTACCTGATCCTCGGCCTCGTCGTCTTTCTCGGCACCCACTCGGTGCGCATCGTCGCCGACGGCTGGCGCAGTGCGCAGGTCGCACGTCTGGGCGAGGGCACCTGGAAGGGCCTTTACTCGGCCGCGTCGCTCGCCGGGTTCGTCCTGCTCGTCTGGGGCTTCGGACAGGCGCGGCTCGATCCTGTCTTGCTCTGGTCGCCGCCGCCGTGGCTGCGGCATCTCGCCGGGCTGCTGACGCTCGCCGCGTTCGTTCTGGTCGCCGCCGCCTATGTGCCCGGCACCCGGATCAAGGCCGCCGTCGGACACCCGATGATCCTCGGCGTGAAGACCTGGGCGCTCGCGCACCTCTTCGCCAACGGACGTCTTGCCGACGTCGTGCTGTTCGGGGCGTTTCTGGTGTGGGCGATCGCCGATTACGCATCGTCGCGGCGACGCGATCGCGTCGCCGGCCGCACCTACACGGCGGGACCTGTCTCGCGCGACGTGGCCGCGGTGGCGATCGGCGTCGTCGCGTGGGCCGTCTTCGCGTTCTGGCTGCACGGCGCGCTCATCGGCGTCCGGCCCTACGGCTGAACCGGGCAGCGCAGTAGCGAAGCTAGGTACCGCGCGACGACGCCTGCGCCGCCTCCGCCCGCCCGTCGAGCTCGCCCCAGCGCGCGAATTTCTCGGCGAGCAGCCGCTCGATCGTCTCGGCGCGGAGGCGGTCGGCCCTGAGCCGGTCGGGACTCTGCCGGTGATAATCGGGCGCGCACATGCGCGCCGTCAGGTCGTGTTGCTCGCGCTCCAGCGCCTCCAGCTCGCCGGGGAGCGCGTCGAGCTCGCGTTGCTCCTTGAACGACAGCCTCGCGCGCCCCGGCCGTGGCGGAGGTGTCGGCAGGTCGGCGGCAGGCGCGGCAGGCGCAGCGGAGGGCGACGAGGTCGCAGGCCGCCGGTCGGCCGGCCGCTGCGCGACCCAGTCGCTGTAGCCGCCGACGTACTCCCTCCACTTCCCGCCGCCCTCGGCGACCAGCGTCTGGGTGACCACGTTGTCGAGGAACGCGCGATCGTGGCTCACCAGCAGCAGCGTGCCTGGGTATGTCTGCAGCGTTTCCTCGAGGAGCTCCAGCGACTCGATGTCGAGGTCGTTGGTCGGCTCGTCGAGGACGAGAAGGTTGGCCGGCTGCGCGAACAGCCGCGCCAGCAGCAGACGATTGCGCTCGCCGCCCGAAAGCGTCGCCACCGGCGCATTCGCGCGCTGCGGAGGAAACAGGAAATCGCCCAGATACGAGAGCACGTGCTTGCGCCCGTTCGCGGTCTCGACCCACTCGCCGCCGGGCGTGATCGTGTCGGCAAGGGTCTTTTCGGGATCGAGCTGGGCGCGCATCTGATCGAAGTACGCAACCTGCAGTTTCGTACCGAGCCGCACCGTGCCCGAATCCGGCGTCAGTTCCGCGAGGATGAGCTTCAGCAGTGTCGTCTTGCCCGCGCCGTTCGGGCCGATCAGTCCCAGCCGGTCGCCGCGCATCACGCGCATCGTCAGGTCGCGCACCAGCGTTCGGTCGCCAAACCCCTTGGTAACGCGGGTGAGCTCGGCGACGAGCTTTCCCGAACGTTCGCCGGCATCGAGCGCCAGTCTGACGTTGCCGAGGCGCTCGCGCCGCAGCGTGCGCTCGGCGCGCAGCCGCGCGAGCCGCCGCACTCGCCCCATGTCCCGCGTGCGGCGGGCCTCGACGCCCTTGCGGATCCACGCCTCTTCCTGCTGCCAGAACTTGTCGAATTTCCGGTTCGCCTGAGCTTCGGCGGCAAGCGCGTCGGCCTTGCGTGCCTCCCAGGCGGCGAAGTTCCCCGGCCACGAACGCAGGAGGCCGCGATCGAGCTCGACGATCCGGGTCGCGACGCGGTCGAGGAACGCCCGGTCGTGGGTGATGACGATGGACGCGCTGCCCTTCAGCAGCAGTTCCTCGACCAGCAGGATCCCGTCGAGGTCGAGGTGGTTCGTCGGTTCGTCGAGCAGCAGGAGATCCGGCTGCAGCGCGAACGCGAGTGCCAGCGCCGCGCGCTTGCGCTCGCCGCCGGACGCCGATTCGGGCGCACGGGACTCGTCGAGACCGAACCGGTGCATGTATTCGACCAGGCGCGCCTCGGCGCGCCAGCGCTCCCGGTCGTCGTGAATGGCGTCGAGCTTTGCACGCAGCGCGAGGCTCTCGCGCAGCGAGGACGCCGGCGGCAGCTCCGGTTCCTGTTCGACCAGCGTTACCGTGAGCCCGTCGCGGCGCTTGCACTCGCCATCGTCCAGCGCGATCTGCCCGGCAATCACCTTGAGCAGCGACGACTTTCCGGTGCCGTTGCGACCGATCAGTCCGACGCGTTCGCCGTCCTGAAGCACCAGCCCGGCGCGGTCGAGCAGTGGATGCAGGCCGAAGGCCAGCTCGGCCTCGACGAGAGTGAGGAGCGTCATCGCAGGCGCATTGTAGACCGCGCTCCGAAGCGGCCCGTGCGCCCGTCGGGCGTCGCCAAGTCGGCCGGCCGGCCACGATTTCCAGGGCCTCGGAGACCGTTTTCGCCACGGCCCCGGCGGGTTTCCCCGCCGGGTATCCGCGACGGGTGACCGCGCCCGCGTCCTCGAGCCTCACGGCGCGAACAGCGAGGGCGTCGCCGCAGCCCCCGGCATCGAACGCCTGTCCGTCGGCACCAGCGCGCCGACCCGCACGCCCAACAGCCGGATCCGCCGGTCGAGCGCGACGCGCTTCAGGCACTCGCCCGCGGCGCGGCGGATTTCCTTCGCGTCCTGCGTCGGTGCCTCGATCGTGTGGTCGCGGGTGACGGTCCTGAAATTGTCGTAGCGCAGCTTGAGACCGATGGTGCGGCCCGCGTAGCCCTTGCGTGCGAGATCGGCCGCGACGCCGGTACAGAGGTCGGTGAAGATCCGCGACAGCTCCTCCCGGTCGCGCTTCGCGTGGAGGTCGCGTTCGAAGGTCGTCTCGCGGCTGATCGATTTCGGCTCGCTGTGCGTCACCACATCGCGATCGTCGCGACCCTGCGCGGCCTCGTGCATCCACGCGCCGTGATGACGGCCGAAATGCGCGATCAGGAACGCGACGTCGGCATGGGCGAGTTCGCCGATCGTGCGGATCCCCAGCGCGTCGAGCTTCGCGCCTGCCTTCGGGCCGATGCCGTTGATCCGGCGCGCGGGCAGCGGCCAGATCCGCCGCGGGACGTCGGCTTCGCCGAGCATCGTGAGGCCATCCGGCTTGTCGAGTTCGGAGGCGATCTTCGCGAGCAGCTTGTTCGGCGCGACGGCGATCGAGCACGACAGCCCCGTCGCCTCGCGCACCGCCTCCTTGATCGCCTTGGCCACGTCGCGCGCGCGCCACCACGCCTCGTCGGCGGCGACCGCCCCCGCGTCGTGTCCGGGCAGGCGCACGCCGGTGAGGTCGATGTAGATCTCGTCGATTCCCCGGTCCTCGATCCGCGGTGCGATCGCGGCGACGGCGGCCTTGAACATGCGCGAGTAGCGTCGATACGCGTCGAAGTCGGTGGGCAGCAGGATCGCGTCGGGGGCCAGCGCGGCGGCCTTCATGATGCCGAGCGCCGAATGCAGTCCCAGCGCGCGCGCTTCGTATGTGGCGGTGGTGATCACCCCGCGTCCCGCATACCCGCGCAGCGTCGCGAACGTGCGGACGACGGCGCCGGTCGCAGGGTCCGTCGTCTCGACCGGCTGGTGCCGGCGGCCGCCGCCGATCACCACCGCCCGGCCCAGGAGCTCGGGGTAGCGCAGGAGCTCCACCGACGCGTAGAAGGCGTCCATGTCGAGGTGCGCGACGAGTCGGGGCGGGGCGACGGACACGGTTTTGCGGCAGATCAGACGCGGCGGGCGAAATCGCGCGAAAATGGTACCCGACGCCGGCAAGGGCCGGCGTCCCATCGATCCGACCGACCCCCTCCGCCGCCATGAGCCACAAGCACGAGAACCTGCTCCGCGCCATCTTCCACGACCCGATCAGCGGCAACATCCAATGGCGCGAGGTCGAGTCGCTGCTGAGCCACCTGGGCGCGACCGTCGAATCGCTCGCGGGCACGCGCGTCCACGTGAAGCTCAACGGGGTCGAAGGAACCCTGCACCGGCCGCACCACGGCAAGGAGCTGGGCCGGCAGGACATCCAGCACCTGCGCGAGTACCTCGCGCATGCACGCGTCACGCCATCGCTCTACGCAGCGACCAAAGGCGCGGCGACCTGATCACCTGCGATTGCCCGCGGCGCGGAACCCGCGTTGCCGCGCCGCACCCGGAACGCCGTTCAGCGCGACATCAGCACCGGCGCCGTCATCGACTGCAGCATGACGCGGGTCACGCTGCCCCATACGAGATCGGCGACGCGCGACCGTGAGAAGCCGCCCATCACGATGAGGTCGGCGCCGAAGTCGGCCGCCTGCGACAGCAGGAGCTCGCCGGAATCCTTGTCCGGCGCGACAAGCCGGCGCACTGTCGCGTCCACCGCATGCCGGCGCAGGAATGCGGAGACGGCCGCGTCGGTGAGCATCTCGTGGACGCTGTCGTCGACATTCGGCGTGATCGCGACCGCACACACCTTTTTCGCATCCTTGAGCAACGGAAGGGCGTCGGACACCGCGCGCGCCGACTCGCGCGAGTCCTTCCACGCGATCAGCACCCGTTCGCCGAGCTTCGGGTACTCGCCGGCGGAGGGCACGAACAGCACCGGGCGTCCGGAATCCATCACCACCGCTTGGGCGAGTTCGGCGGAAAACCCGGCCGAGGGCTCGTCGCGGGGCGGCTGGCCGACCACCGCAAGGTCGGCGTAGCGCGCGTGCATGACGGCGGCCTCGATCGGATCGCCTGCCGGTGCGTGCCAGGTGATCGACGTCACGCCGGCCGCCGCTGCCGCCGCCCGGAGCCGTGCCTCGGCGGTGTCCTGCGCTACCCCCGTTTCCCGGATCTGCCGGGCCTTGACGTCGCCCGGCAGCATCATCGAGGCGAAACCGCCGAGATTGGCGGACGGCGCGATATACGCTCCCAGGAGCTCGGCGGGATAGGCGCGCGCGAGGCGCGCGGCAACGCCCAATCGCCGGTCGCAGGGCTCGGTGTCGTCGACGTGAACGAAAATGGACCGGAATGTCATGGTGGCCTCGCAGCTGACGGAGATGCCCGCATTGTGCCGCAGGCACCGCCGCCGGTGTTTGACAAGGCTCAGGACTCGCGGTGAAAGGCGGCCAGCAAAGGATGCCATCCCGCGGGACTGCTATAATTTGCCCCTATCGCCGCCTGCCCGTCCTGGGCGGCGGCTTTTCGTTGGCGCCCGCCGTTCCGCAGGCGCCGAGTTCCCCGGACCCATGACCGCCACGCCCGCCGCCGCGTCCTATCCCGCCGACCTGCTGCGCGACGTCGCCAGCCGGCGGACGTTCGCGATCATTTCCCACCCCGATGCGGGCAAGACGACGCTCACCGAGAAGCTGCTGCTGTACGGCGGCGCGATCCAGATGGCCGGCACCGTCAAGGCGCGCAAGAGCTCGCGCCACGCGACCTCGGACTGGATGGAGGTGGAGAAGCAGCGCGGCATCTCGGTGACGAGCTCGGTGATGCAGTTCGAGTACGCGGGCCATACGATCAACCTGCTCGACACCCCCGGACACCAGGACTTCTCCGAGGACACCTACCGCGTGCTCACCGCCGTCGACGCCGCGGTGATGGTGATCGATGCCGCGAAGGGGGTGGAAGAACAGACGATCAAGCTGCTCGAGGTCTGCCGGCTGCGCGACACGCCGATCATCACCTTCGTCAACAAGATGGACCGCGAGGTACGCGAGCCGCTCGCGCTGCTCGAGGAGATCGAGTCGGTGCTGAAGATCGACTGCGCGCCGATCAGCTGGCCCGTCGGCATGGGGAAGGCGTTTCGCGGTGTGTTCGACCTCATCCACGACCGTCTCGTCCGCTTCACGCCGGGCGAGGAGCGCAGGAGCGACGAGCAGGAGCGCATCGAGGGGCTGGGCAACCCCCGTCTCGACGAACTCTTTCCGCAGGAAATGCCGGCGCTGCGGCACGACGTCGACCTGATCCGCAGCGCCAGCTCGCCGTTCGACCTCGCGCGCTTCCTCGCCGGCAGGCAGACGCCCGTGTTCTTCGGGTCCGGGATCAACAATTTCGGCGTGCAGGAGATCCTGCAGGCGCTCGTCGAATGGGCGCCGCCGCCGCAGCCGCGCGACGGCGGTGCCCGCGTCGTGTATCCGGCCGAGCCCGCGTTCACCGGCTTCGTGTTCAAGATCCAGGCGAACATGGACCCGAAGCACCGCGACCGGATCGCGTTCTTCCGCGTGTGCTCCGGACGCTACACGCCGGGGATGAAGGTGCAGCACCAGCGGGCCGGCCGCGAGATGAAGCTCGGCAACGTGCTGACGTTCATGGCCAACGAGCGCGTCGCCAGCCAGGACGCGGTGGCCGGCGACATCATCGGCATCCACAACCACGGCCAGCTGCAGATCGGCGACACGCTGACCGAGGGCGAGACACTCGGCTACAAGGGCATTCCCTATTTCGCGCCGGAGCTCTTCCGCGTCGCGCGCCCACGCGATCCGTTCAAGGCGAAGCAGCTGCAGAAGGGCCTGCAGGAATTGGGCGAGGAAGGTGCGATCCAGGTGTTCGAGACGACGTCCGGCCACACGCTGATGCTCGGCGCCGTCGGGCAGCTGCAGTTCGAGGTCGTCGCCGACCGCCTGGCACGCGAATACAAGGTCGACGCGATCTACGACGCCTCCGGCATCGCCACTGCGCGCTGGCTCACGTTTCCCGACGAGGCGACGCGGCGCCTGTTCGAGCGCGAGCAGGTCGCCTCGCTGGCCACCGACGTCGACGGCAATCCGGTGTTCCTCGCGACGAACAAGTACAACCTGCAGGTGACGATGGAACGGTGGACGAAGGTCGGCTTCCATGCCACCCGCGAGCACGGGCAGCGGATGGCGCACGCGTAGGCGTCGGTGCGCCGTACCGAAGGACGACCGGGCCTTGGACTACTTCCTCGATCGGAACGCCGGCGCGACAAGCGGCGCGAAAGGCAGCCTGCTCGTCGTCAGCCACATGCGCAGCCACTCGAGCCTGCTCGCCCACATTCTGGGCAGCAATCCCGGAATCGCCGGCTATTCCGAGCTGCACATGAGCTACCTCGGCCGCATCGATCTGCGTCGACTGCAGCGCAGGGTCGAGGACACCACGGGGAGCCCGGCCGCCGGCAGGATCACCCTCGACAAGCTGCTGCACGACCAATTCGAGATCGCCCAGAGCGTGTTCGAGCGCGAGGACGTCCGCGTCCTCTTTCTGTTGCGCCATCCCGACCAGACGATCGGGAGCCTGCTCCGGCTTGGCCAGCTGACGCCAGCCATTCCCTGGTACTCGGATCCGGCGAGCGTCGCCGCGTACTACTGCACGCGGCTTGCCACGCTCGAGCGCTATTGCCGGTTCGGGGCCGGACGGGCGGCCTTCGTCGCGTCCGAGCGATTGATGGCGGACACCGTCGACGTGCTGTCCGCGTTGACACGCTGGCTCGGATTGAACGAACCCCTCACCGCCCACTATCGGACCTTTCGCTTCACGGGGGTGCCGGGGCACGGCGATCCTTCGGAATCGATTCGCGCGGGGACCGTGATCAGTCCTGTCGAGCCGCCGCTTCCGGCCGCGGTCGCGATACCCGAAGATGCGGCGCGCGCGTGTCGGGCGGCTTGGGAGCGCTGCCGCACGACGCTCGCCGCACACTGCGCGGTGATGTGAGGCTGGCACCGCGCGGGCGGCCGGTCCACGGCGGGGGTTGCCCGCGTCGAGGTGCGAAGACGGCGGTCGTACGCGCGTGATCGGGCCGGCGAACGCGCGACGTCAACCGCGCGGCGGTACCGTCACGCCCGGCGGGGGCGGTGTGTTCGGCGGCGGGTAGGAAGGCGCCGGCGTGTTCGGCGGCGGGTAATTCGACGCCGGACCCGTGTAGACCGTGCGGCGGCCCGGGATCTGATGCCCCCGCGCATACATGCACTGCATGTAGGCGATGTCGTACTGACGCTGTCCCTCGTAATAGCTATAGCCGGCCGCATTGCTGCCCGCCGCACTGCCGAACAGCAATCCCGTTCCTGCCCCGATCGCGGCGCCCTGTCCGGCCTGCCCGGTGGCCGAGCCGATGATCGCGCCTGCGGCCGCGCCCAGCAGGGTGCCGGCGGCCGCACTGTTCGCGGCTGCCTGGGCGGGTGCCGAACCGTCGAAGATCGCCCGCGCGTACTGCTGACAGTTCCAGTTGTCGGCATTGAACTGGTCGATGCTCTTCGTCGGGCCCGGCAGCACCATGACGCTGGGCCCGGTGGGCACCGTCACGCACGCGCACAACAACGCGCTGGCCACCACCGCCAACCCTGCGGATCGCATCTTCATTGCCGTCCTCGCGAGGTCATTTGGGCGCGGGCACCGACTGTGGCACGACCTGCATCCACGCCTTGGTGCAACTCTGCACGTACGGGTAATAGCCGGCCGGGTCGGTGCAGTAGTACCAGTAATTCGTCGGGCCGGGGGCTGCGGACTGCGTTTGCGGCTCCGCCGGCGAAGGCACCTGTTCCACGTACGCCGAATCCTGTGGCACGTAGACCGGATACGGCGCGTAGCGGTAGCCGTACGTGTAGGGATACGCGTCGTACCACGCGTAAGGCCACGCGCCCCAATACCACGGCCCTCCGAGATAGACGCCAACGCCCGGACCCCAATAGCCGCCGTAGTAACCCCCGCCGTAATAACCGCCGTAGTATCCGCCGCGCCAGCTGCCGCCACCGTGCCAGTTATGACCGCCCTGCCAATTGCCACCGCCGTGCCAACTGCCACCGCCGGGCGTGCCACCACCATGCCAACTGCCGCCGCCGGGCGCGCCACCACCATGCCAACTGCCGCCACCGCCCGGTGCGCCGCCGCGACCCGCCCCGCCCCCTCCCGGCGGCACCGCGCGATTGAGCAAACGACACATCCCCCCACAGCGCCACCGCAACGGCGACGATCAATCCCAGCACGATCTTCTTCACCGGAGGTCCCTCCTTTTCCGGATACCTCAATTGGACCCCGTCTGTCCATGCCAGTTCGCTCACTGCCGGACTGCCTGGACGTGCCAACCGGCGTATCAGCTCAGGAAACGTCCGGCGCCGCATTCCCGTTGACCCACGAAAAGGAGGCTGCATCGTTCGTATCCATCCGCAGCCTTCGCGCGCAATGCCCCGTACTATCATGTTGACCGTCACGCGACGCATTTCTCCCCGATCCTCCCGCCGTCCCATGAAGACCGAAGCCGCCACCGTCGCCGCAGCGCTGCTGCGCGACCGACGTGTCGCCGCGCTGGGTACGATCCACGCGGGCGTGCCCGCGGTGTCGATGGTTCCGTACGCGATCCGACCGGACCCATTTGCGCTGATCGTGCTGGTCAGCGCGTTGTCCGCACACACGAAGGACATGCTCGCGCAACCGCAGGTCGGATTGCTGGTGATGGAGGCCGAGCGCGAGGGCGTCCCCGCCCATACCCTGGCGCGCGTGTCGCTCGAGGCCATCGCAAGGCCGCTGGCCGCGGGGGATCCGGGCCATGACGAAGCGCGTGGGCGCTACGTCGCGCGCTTTCCCGACATGGCAATGCTGTTCGAGCTTGGAGACTTCACGCTGTTCGGACTGACGCCACTCGCGGTCCGCGCAGTGCTGGGTTTCGCCCGGGCGCATTCGCTCACCCCGGACGCGTTGGCGCGTGCCGCGGTCGAGCGCACCGACTGACCTCGATCGCGCCGCCGAAAGCCCGTCGCCGGCGTGCGCTTCAGAGCGCGCTCTTCTCCGGCGAGAATTCGACGTTCGCCATTGCGGCGGGCGGCAGCGCCCACGTCGAACCGAGGAGCCCGGCATCACGCTCGACGATGTGCGGGAACCTCACGCCGCGTAGCAGTTGCACCGCGAAGATCTCCTCGACCGCAGCCGAGAACCGCAGGAAGGCGACCGTCTGGCCCGATTCGATGTTGACGACCCAGATGCCGCTGGCGCGGTCCGGATTCTGGTCGGTCAGTGGAATGTCGGTGAACGGGTTGCTCGCGCGCAGCTGCGAGAGCCCGACGAAGGCGAGCGGTCCGTAGAAATCCAGCCCGCGGGTAAATCCGGGAAGCTGGATCACCGTGTCGACCTTGCCCGTCGCCAGGTCCACGGTCGCGAGGCTGCCGCGGCCGGATTCGAGCAGCCAAAGCCGGCCGCGGTACCACCGCGGCGAGTGGGGCATCGACAGCCCGTGCACGATCGTCCGTCCGCTGTCGACGTCGATCAGTACGCCACCGTCGCGCTTGTTGTCGCGCCAACCCTGCGCCGCGTTGCTCGCACCGAGCGCGGTGACGTACCGGGGACGGCCATCGACGATGGCCATGCCGTTGAGGTGGCAGCGGTCCTCGGGGGCGTAGCCGGTGATGAACGGCGGCCGCCAGCGCGGCACGAAGCTGTGCTCGGCGTCGAGCGTGCACAGGCAGGAGAAGAGCGTGTTGACGTACCAGCACTCGTCGCCGGCGAACGCGATCTCGTGGACGTCGATGCTGCCGGTGACGTGCTCGTTGCGTTTCAGATAGACGGCGTCGTGGCCCGCCGACGGGTCGAAGCGCGAGGCGATCGCCGGCAGGTTGCGGAATTCGCACACGCTGTGACTGGTGCCCACGTAGAGCCGCCGGGCATCCGCCGCAAGCCCCATCGGCCGCTCCAGCGCGACGAAATGCGTGTGCAGCGCGCCCGCCTCGCTGCGCACGACGATCAGCATGTTCTTCTGGAACGTGGTCGCGAGCAGCGATCCCCTGAGTGCCTGCAGCAGTCCCGGAAAGTTGCCGGCATGGACGCTGGCCAGGGCGTCGGCGGTGTTCCGGGCGGGGTCGGTCACGGCGGTGGGTGGGCGGCGAGACGGGGTCGCGCGCATTGTACAGGCGCGATCCCGAGCCGCGGGATTGCCATGTCGCGGCAGAAAGCGGAGGATGCGGCCGGGAATAACTTCGGTCAGTACCCTGTTGGGCCGGGTGTTGCCCGAACTCTCGCGCCGACCGGCCGCGCATCTCACGGAGGAAAACGATGAAAGTCCGAACCCATGTCGTCCTTGCCTCGGTTTCGCTCGCAGCAGCCGCAATGTGCGGCGGCGCGCTGGCACAGCAGGCGAACATGACCTTCTTCGTCTCGAGTGTCGGCTCGGGCAAGGGTGCCGACTTCGGCGGCCTCGCGGGCGCCGACAAGCACTGCCAGACGCTCGCCGCCGCCGTCGGCGCCGGCAACAAGCCGTGGCGCGCCTATCTGAGTGCGTCGGCGTCGGGATCGTCCCCGGCGGTCAACGCGCGCGACCGCATCGGCAAGGGACCCTGGCAGAACGCGAACGGCGTGGTCATCGCCAAGGACGTCAACGATCTGCACACGGCCAACAACATCACGAAACAGACCGCCGTCAACGAGAAAGGCGCCATCGTCAACGGCCGCGGCGACACGCCGAACCAGCACGACATCCTGACGGGATCGCAGCCGGACGGCACCGCGTTCACGGGCAGCGAGGACAAGACCTGCGGCAACTGGACGAAGAGCGGGGAGGGTTCTGCCATCGTCGGCCACCATGACCGCACCGGCCTCGACACGACTCCCCCGTCGCTGTCCTGGAACTCGTCGCATGCGACCCGCGGATGCAGCGACGATGGGCTAAAATCCACGGGCGGAGCAGGCCTTCTCTACTGCTTCGTCGCGAACTAGAGGCAGGGCGCCTGGTGCCGGCCGGAAACGGCGGCCGAAGGCGATCGTGCGATGGGACTGCTCGAACGAATCTTCGGCGGCGGGGCAAAGAACGCGGCACCCGGTACGGACGATGCGGTGGCCAGGACCATCGTCGATCGCGTCGTCGACGCGACCGACAAGCGGCTGAAGCTGGTCTCCGGGTACGAGAAGTCGCTGCACGAAGCCGCCCTCGTCACCTTCGACCACGTCCGTCGCCTCGTGCTCGCGATCCCCGGGCCGTTCGACGCGAGTGCCACGTCGTGGGCGGCCGATCCGGCGCTGCGTCCGTTCTTCGCGAACGCCCGGGATGCGCCGATCGCGTTCAGTCGCAGCCGAGAGGTGCGCAAGTTCTTTGCCGACAGCGGCGCGCCCGATTGCATCGCGTCCGTCGGCTTCGAGCATGTCGAGCGCCAGGTGTTCGCGCCGGTGCAGCGCGGGGAAGGCGTGCAGTGCGAAGTCGCGCGGACGACGGTGAGTTTCGAGCGTCCGCGGTTCATCGCGACGGGCAACGAGCTTCGCGCGGTCCGCATCGACCTCGGGAAGCGAGCCATCGACTATCTCGCGTTGCGCGCCCTCGACGAGATCACCGCCGTGCACGAGCGGAAAAAGGAACTGGAGGACGAGCGCGCGCTCCTCAAGATGCGCCACGACCTCGCCATGCGCGGCGGCCGCGGGCTGTCGGCGCTCTCGTCGACCGGCACTCTCACGGCGTCGGATTCCACGGCATTGAAGGGCGAACTCGCCGCAAACCAGCGCTCGCTCGCCGCGTACGCGGCGACGGGGCTGATGGCGAAGTTCGTCGACATCGTGCGCGGCGTGCTGATGGACCCCGGCGCGCATCTGCGGTTCGCCACATCGCCGATGACCCTCGACGCGATGAATTTCAAGGTCGCCGACGGCGAGGCAGGTGGAACCCGGTTGGCCATCCAGGACCTCTGGCTCGACGACAGGGGGCCGTTCGCGATGATGCTGGCGCGCTTCCCGCGCAGCGACCTCCTGCCCGAGCGCGATCTGGTCGCAGACGCCGAGCGCCTGCTCTGACGCTGCGCCCGGCGCCCCCGCCGCGCTAAACGAGTGACACCCGCCCCGTGGCGAGATCGTAGGTCGCGCCGACGACGTCGATGCGACCTTCGGTGACCATCTGCTTGAGGATCGGTCCCGTCGTTTTCAGCCGCGATACGTTGAGCCGGACGTTCTCCGCGATCGCATCGGTAAGGAGGTCGCGGCCGTGGCGGTGCTTTTCAGCGTAGGTGACCGCCGGCTTGATCCACTTGACGAGGTCGGGGAGACGCCCGGGCAGCTTGTCCTTGTTCTTGAGCGCGCGGATCGCCGCGTCGACGGCGCCGCAGGACGAGTGGCCGAGCACCATCACCAGCGGGACGCCGAGATACTTCACCGCATACTCGAAGCTCGCGAGACCATCATCGTTGACGAAGTTGCCGGCGACGCGCACCGCGAAGAGGTCGCCGGGACCCTGATCGAAAGCGAACTCGGGCGCGACGCGCGAATCCGCGCAGCCCAGAATCGCCGCAATCGGGTGCTGCTTCTGTGCCCGCGCCGCCCGGCCGGAGGAAAAGTCGCGCTCGGTGGGCTGATTGGCCGCATAACGGGCGTTGCCCTCGAGCAGGCGCTTCAGGGCATCGGCGGGGCTGATCGCGTTCGGCGCCCTGGCCGCCGGCGACGTGCTCGGCGGAGCGGCGGCCCCTGCCAGCGCCGGCACGAACGCCGCGAGCGCGGCCCCGGCAGCCGAATGCAGGAACGTCCTGCGCGAGGGATGAACGGCGGTGGCGTCTGCGCATACGTGGCACATGGCTCGATTCCCCGGCAGTCGAACGTCGCAACTCGTCCAGACTAAAACGCCGGCTCGCGGTCCGCAAGTGGCTTTCGGCGCCCGCCCGCGCCGCGCCGCAGTTGTAGTGATCAGTCCTCGAAACCGCCGTCGCGCCGCAAAGCACGCGTTTCGGGCCCCGCAAGACGGTGGGCGAATGCGCGCGCCTGCACGGGATCGGCCGCCTGCGCGCACACGGCCACCGAGTAGACGGTCGCGAGCTCGAATCCCGGTGGCAGCGGACCGACCAGCGTCACCCCCGGCGTGTACCGGATTTCGGTGATCTGCGTGCAACCGATGAGGCCCGACTCCGACGATTGTGCAAGCTCCCGCATCGCCGTCGCGCCGTTCGGATACGGCCGCAGTCGTGCCGCAACGGTCTCGTGGATGCCCAGCCGCTTCAGCACGTCGACGAAATGGATGCCGGCCGTCGCACGCTGCGGATCCGGGAACAGGATGGCCGCGGCGGCGGTGAGCGCTCGGGCAAGGCCGGCACCGTCGGCAATGTCCGGCCGGCGGTCTCCAGCCCGTACGGCGATCCCCGTACGCACGCGCCCCAGCGGGGCGGACGTACCCGGCGCGACGACGCCCGCCTGCTCCAGCGCCGCGATCATTGCCGCGGTCAGGATGATGACGTCGCACGGCGCGCCGGCCAGGAGCTTCTCCTTCATCGCCCCGACGGCGCCGAATTCTCCGATCACTTCGACGCCGGTCTCGACTTCGAACGGCTTCGCCACCGCCGTGACGAGACCCTTCGCCGCACCGGCGGAAAGAATCGTCAGCGCCATCACTGGTCGGGCTTCGCGCCGGAGATCCTCACGACGCGCTCCCATTTCGTGATGTCGTCGGCGGTGTAGCGCGCGAATTCCTCGGGCGTCATCGTCATCGGCACCGCGCCCTGCTTCGCCCACTCCGCCTTCACGTCGGCCCGATTGACGACCTTCGTGATCTCCGCGTTGAGCTTCGCCACGATCGCGGGCGGCGTGCCCCGGGGCGCCATGATGCCCAGCCAGATCACCGCCTCGTAGCCGGGGACGCCGGCCTCGCTCATCGTCGGCACGTTCGGCAGCGTCGTCGAGCGGACCTTGCCCGTGGTGGCGAGCGCACGCACGGTACCGGCGCGCGCGTGCTCGCTCATCGTCGTCACCGCGTCGAACATCATCTGCACCTGCCCCCCGAGAACGTCGGTGCGCGCGCCGGAGCTGCCCTTGTACGGAATATGCACGATGTCGACGCCGGCCATCGCCTTGAACAGCTCGCCGGCCATGTGGTACGGCGTACCCGGGCCCGACGACGCGTAGTTGAGCTTGCCCGGGTTCGCCTTGGCGAGCTTGATGAGATCACCGAGCGTGGCGGCCGGCACCGACGGATGGACGACGAGGACCAGGTCCGAGTAGTTCACCGGCGCAATGGGGGCGAAGTCGCGCAGCAGCGCGTACGGCTTGTTCGGGATCAGCGACTCGTTGACCGTCTGCGCATTGGACATCATCAGCAGCGTGTAGCCATCCGGCGCGCTCTTGGCGACCGCATCGGTCCCGATCACCGACCCTGCGCCCGGGCGATCCTCGACGACGAACGGTTGGCCGAGGGCATCGGACAGGCGCTGGCCGAGGAAGCGTGCATAGACGTCGGCAGGGCCGCCGGCCGCGAAGGGCACGACGATCTTCACCGGCTTCGCGGGATAGTCCTGCGCGGCGACGTGGGCAGCGACGAGTGCCAACGCCGCTGCTGCGATCGATCTTGTGACAACACGCAGCATGGTTCCTCCTGGGAGCGACTTGATGGTGGGATCGTCGACCCAATGTACATGAAGTGGTCCCGGAGCGGCAGCGTTGAACGTGACGGGTGGGGCCGGTGGGATCGGTGTTCCCCGTCGCGATCGCGCGCGACGCAGGCGTGCGACGTTCATGGCCGTTGCGAGCGCCGCCCCGTAGAATTGCGCTTTTCCGCCTTACCTGAAAGGATTCCACGATGCCCGCCGACGCCCCGACCCGCGGCAGCGAGATGACAATGGACGCCGCCTCGCTCTACCGCGAGGAGATGGTCACCGACCGCAAGCTGGGCCTCTTGCGCGTGATGGTGCCGATCAAGTCCGACGGTTCGCCCGATCCCGCGCGCGAAACGATCTACACCGGTGAAGCGCAGCTCATGACCAACGTCGGTCCGCTGCCGATCAGCTTCGACATTCCGGCGCCGAACCTCGCGGCCGCCATCGCCGGTTACGCCGATGCGGCGAAGACCGGCGTCGAGCGCGCGATGCACGAACTGCAGGAGCTGCGACGGCAGGCGTCGTCGTCGATCGTCATCCCGCAGGCCGGATCGCTGCCCCCGGTCGGCGGCCTCCCCGGCGGCGGCAAGATCCAGATGCCTTGAAGCCCGCGGCGGGCAGGGCGTGGACGCGCGGCCTCGCGCCATGCCACCGCGCCGGCCTGCGCCGGGCCACGTCCACGAGACGCAATCGCTACGCGGGCGAATTCCCGCGCCCACGCGCCGAGGCCTTCGCTTCGTCGAGCACCCAGGGCGCAGCCTGCGCGAAACGCTCGGCAAGAAAGTCGACGAACGTCCGCACCTTCGCCGACAGGTGGCGCCGACTCGGATAGACGGCATAGATGCCCGCCGATGCCGGCGTGTACCCCGGCAGCACGCGGACGAGTCGCCCCGAGCGGACTTCCGGGGCGACGATGAAGTCGGGCTCCATCACGATGCCGAGACCGGCGACGGCGAGCGCGACAAGCATCCGGCCGTTGTTGGCGTGCGCCGGACCGGCAACCTTCACCGCGTGCTCGCGGCGGTCGGCGTCTGCGAAGCGCCACGTATCGGCGCCGGACGAGTATTCGTACGTCAGGCAGGCATGCCGCGCCAGATCCTCGGGTGCCGTCGGCGTGCCGCGTGCGGCAAGATAGGCCGGCGCCGCGCACGGCACGAGACGCATCGCACCGATCCGCCGTCCGATCAGCGCCTGGCTGCCGATGTCGCCGATCCGGATCGCGAGATCGAGCCCCTCGTCGACGATGTCGACCGCGCGGTCGGATAGCTCGACGTCGAAACGCAATTGGGGGTGGCGCGCGGCGAACTCGGCGAGCGCAGGCGCGAGGTGCCGGATGCCGAACGTGACGGCGCAGGTGAGCTTCAACGTCCCGCGCGGGACGATCGCGGTGGCCAGGACCGCTTCCTCGGCCTCCTCGAGGTCGGCGAGGAGCTGAACGCAGCGCTCGTAGAAGGCCTGCCCGCTCTCCGTCAGCGACAGCCGGCGTGTCGTCCGGTTGAGCAGGCGCACGTCCAGATGCGCTTCCAGCTCGCCGACGCGCCGCGACACGGCCGAGGTGGACATCTCGAGCCGGTCCGCGGCGCGCGCGAAGCTGCCCTGCTCGACGACCTTGGCGAAGACCGTGAGTGCGAGGAACCGGTCCATTACATTATCCCGAATATTGGCACAATCTATGTCTTATTATCGTCTTTATCCCGATCCGATCAAGGCTCACTATTCGCCCATCGCGCCACCGGCGCTCAACCCGAAAGAGGAGTCGACCATGCAAGACCCACGTTCCGCCGTCGCCGCACTGGTGCTGCGGCTTTCCCTGGGCGTGATGTTCATCGCCCACGCGCTGCTCAAGATCACGGTGTTCACGCTGCCCGGTACCGTGAAGTTCTTCCAGTCGCTCGGCCTTCCGGGCGAGCTGGCCTATCTCACCGCCGCAGCCGAGCTCATCGGCGGCGCATTGCTCATCGCCGGCGTGTACACGCGCTACGTGTCGCTGGCGCTGGTGCCGGTCCTGCTCGGTGCCTTGTGGGTGCATAGCGGCAACGGCTGGCTGTTCAGCGCGACCAACGGCGGCTGGGAATACCCGGCGTTCTGGACGGTGACGCTGATCGTGCAGGCGCTGCTCGGCGACGGCGCGTATGCGCTGAAGCGCTCGGAACCGGCTCCCGCGTATCGCGTGGCGTGACGCGTCGCGGGCGACTGCCGCGAACGGACATTCACGACGCAGCCGTAGCTGACCGGCGACACGTTCACCGTGGCCGATGCGTACCTCTTCACGATGCTCAACGGGCGCCGATGCTGAAAGTCGATCTCGCGCCGCGGCCCGCGCTGACGCAGTTCCAGGCCCGGGTCGCCGCACGCCCGGCGGTGCAGGTGGCGCTCAAGGCCGAGCACCTGATCAAGTAACACCCGGGAACGCGCGCGGCTTGATCACCCATTGCCCGCGTCCGCGGTAGCATCGCGGGCGTGTGGCCGGCGCGGCTCCCGTACTCGCACCGTGCTTCGAACCGAGGAATCACCCATCTGCCATGTCCCGTCTGCCGACCCTCTTTCTCTCCCACGGTTCACCGATGCACGCGCTCGAGCCCGGTCCCGCCGGCATCGCGTGGGCGAAGATGGCGCGCGAACTGCCGCGGCCGAAGGCCGTGCTGATGGTGTCGGCGCATTGGGACACGGCGCTGCCGATGCTCACCGGCAACCCCAGGCCGCAGACGATCCACGACTTCGGAGGCTTTCCGGAGGAGCTCTACAAGATCCAGTACCACTCCCCGGGGGCGCCCGAGATCGCCGCCCGCGCTGCCGCGCTGCTCAAGGCGGCAGGACTCACCGCCGGCATCGATGGCTGCCGCGGCATCGACCACGGCGCCTGGGTGCCGCTCCTGCGGATGTACCCGGATGCGGACGTACCCGTCGTCCAGCTCTCGGTGCAGACCGAGCGCGGCGTCGCGCATCACTGGCATCTGGGCGAGGCGATCGCGCCTCTCGCCGACGAGGGCGTGCTGATCGTGGGCTCCGGCCACGTCACGCACAATCTGCGCGACTGGATGATGAACATGCGCCACCCCGCGCCGCTGCCGTACGTGGGACAGTTCGCCGAGTGGCTTGCGGGACGCTTCGCCGCGCACGACCGCGATGCCGTGATCGCCTACCGCGAGCGCGCGCCCGATGCCGCGCGCGCGCATCCGACCGAAGAGCACTTCGTGCCGCTGCTGACGGCCTGGGGCGCCGCCGGCGCGCAGGCGGACGCGGTGCGCGTCCACCACGGGCAGGACGGCGCGGCATTGTCGATGGACGCGTGGCGCTTCGACGGTCCGCATTGACGCCGCGCGGATCCTGCCGCCGCCCGCTGCGGTAACATGGGCCCGTCTTCGCCCGATGCAGACTCGCGTCCATGACCCCCGAACGTTCCCCCATCGACGTCCGTCACAACCCGGCCGCATCACGCTTCGAGGCGACCGTCGATGGCCTGTTGTGTCGCGCCAACTACCATCTCGTCGACGGCGTGTTGAGGATGCACCACACCGAGGTGCCGGCGGCACTCGAGGGCCGTGGCATCGCCGCTGCGCTGGTCAAGGCCGCATTCGCCCATGCCGCGGCGAACGGGCTCAAGGTCGAGCCCTGGTGCTCGTACGTTCGCACCTACATGAAGCGTCATCCGGAGACGCACGCGCTGCTGCCGGAACGATTCGCGCTCTGACCGGTCGCCCCGCGTTCGCTTCCGACGCGTGCCGACGCGGACGCATCGTTGCCGGCGTGGGCACCCAGTCTTCGCCGCATCGAAATCCACCCGCGCGAAGCCGAGCGACCCGAACTGCGTGGTCACGGCGATCCGAAAAAGTGAACCTGCGCGGCAATTCAGCGGTCAACATGGCCTGCGCGACGAATCCGCGACCGCAGTCTCCCTCAATTCGACCGAAATGGAGCATTCGATGCAGACGAAGATTCTCGTCGGCGCGCTGCTGGCCGGCATCATGGCAACCGTCCCCGCATTCGCCCAGACCCCGGCGCCGTCGCCGGTGACACCGCCCGCCGCTCCGGCCACGACGAATACCGCCCCCGCGACGACCGGTTCCCCCGCTGCGGAGCCAGCCCGCCGCAAAGGCAGCGAAGGCGCCAAGAGCGAAGAAAAGCGGGCAATGTCGCTGCTGACGTTCGAGGAGCGCAAAGAGCACCGCGCGAAGATGGTCAGCTTCAAGACCGTCGCCGAATGCAAGTCCTACATCGACGCGTTCTGGCAAGACATCGACAAGCGCGCCAAGGAGAAGAACGTGACCGGCCCCTTCGTCGGGCCGCATGCGGACACCTGCGACCAGATGAAGGCCCGCGGTCAGATCAAGTGACGTATCCGCGGTGCGCGTGCCTCGTTGCACGCGCAACGACATTTCGAGCATGAACGTTGCCGTCGCAACAGATCGTTACACACTCGTCGCGCGCGGCCGAGGGCCGCTTTGATCGAGGTCAATCCGCGCGATGGCCGTCGCGGTCGCGCCGCGCTCTAATGAGTACGAATCGAAGCAACGATTCGCAGCTCGGGCAGATGCCCGGAACGATTTCGACGGAGACGACCATGAAGAGATTCACGCTGGTAACCACCCTCATCGCAACCGCGATCGGGGCAACGCTCGCCTTTGCCGACCCGGTGACGCCGGGCAGCGGTGCCGGACCCTGCGGCATGGGCATGGGCCCGGGCGGCGGCTATGGTGCAGGCGCCGGCTGCGGTGCCGGACCCGGTCCGGGTGCAGGGGGCTGCGGCATGGGCCCGGGGGCCGGCTACGGGGCGGGACAAGGCTGCGGCGCGGGTCCGGGTAGCGGACGCGGTCCGGGTCATGGCCCCGGTTACGGGCACGGCATGGGATACGGCCCCGGCGGTGGCGACCCGTTGATGACCCCCGAAGAGCGCACCGAGCACATGTCGAAGATGCAAAGCCTGAAGTCGGTCGACGAGTGCAACGCGTATGTCGCCGAATTCCGCAACCAGATGGAAGCGCGCGCAAAGGAACGCGGGCTCACCGCCCCGCCGCCCGGCCCGCGCGGCGACGTGTGCGAGCGGATGAAGGCGCACGGTCGCTTCGGTTGAGCAAGGCCGCACAAGGCGAGGCCGGCTGCGTCGGCACGATCAACGTGCCGGCGCATCCTCGGCGAGCGAGAGTAGCGCCGCATTGCCTCCCGCAGCGGCGGTGTTGATCGTCACGGTCCGCTCGCCGACGAGTCGCAGCCAGTCGTAGCCCCCGTCCACGCCCGGCGTGACGACGGGCACGATCGGTCCCTCGCGCGCGGCGAGGGCGGTGCGAACGGCTCGCGCGTGCGCCGGCGCCATATCGAGCAACACGGCGTCGATCGGCGGCGCGCCGACCGCCAGCGCAGCGTCGTAGCCGTCGCCTTCGGCAAGGACGCATCGCGACTCCCCGACGGCCGCTCGCAGGGCCTTCCCCAGCGCCGACGACGGCAAGACCAGGCGGTTTCCCGTCGCGACGGCCGCGATCGCCTGCGCGAGCAGCCCCCGCGCGTTCGCCGCGATGCACGCCACGCTTCCGCGAGCGGTCACTTCGAGCGTGTTGGATTCGCCGGTCGGCCCCGGCAACGTGATCCGCGCCGGTACGATTCCGAGTCCGAGTCGCGCCCGCGCGAGCATCGCGTCGAGATCGCGACGGTCCATCGCCGACAGCCCGGTCGCGGCGCCGAGCACGCGGGCGATGGCGTTGAGGCCGGCGGCAAGATCGTCCGGCGACTGCCCCGGCGCCCACCCGGGCTCCCTCCGCAGGGGCGTCGTGTCGCCGCCGACGGCAGCGACGAGCCGCCGCAGATACAGCGGGCCGCCCGCTTTCGGTCCCGTGCCCGAGAGCCCGCAGCCGCCGAACGGCTGCACCCCCACGACCGCACCGACGATGTTGCGGTTGACGTAGACGTTGCCCGCCCGCACGCGTGCGAGGACGAGGTCGGCCGTCTCGTCGATGCGGGTGTGGATGCCGTGCGTCAATCCGTAGCCCAGCGCGTTGATCCGCGCGACCAGCGCGGGAAGCTCGTCGGGCCGCCAGCGCACGACGTGCAGAACCGGACCGAACACCTCGCGTTCGAGCCGGGCGATGTTCCCGGCATCCCCCATGTCGATCAGCGTCGGCGCGACGAACGTGCCGCGCGCGCATTCGTCGGTCAGCGGCACTTCGACGACGCGGCAGCCGGCGGCCGAGAGATGTGCGACGTGCGCGACCAGTGCCGCGCGCGCCTCCTCGTCGATCACCGGACCGACGTCGGTGGCGAGACGCCGCGGGTCGCCGATCGCGAGCTCGCGCAGTGCCCCCTCGAGCATCGTCAGCATCGGATCGGCGATGTCGTCCTGCAGGCACAGGATCCGCAACGCCGAGCAGCGCTGGCCCGCGCTGTCGAATGCCGAGGTCAGTGCGTCGGCGACGACCTGCTCGGCCAGTGCCGAACTGTCGACGATCATCGCGTTCTGTCCTCCGGTCTCGGCGATCAGCACCGGATCGTCGTCGCGCGCGGCGAGCACGCGATGGATGCGCCGGGCGACCTCGGTGGAGCCCGTGAACAGCACACCGGCGATGCGCGGGTCGGCGACGAGCGCCGCCCCGACCGTTTCGCCACGCCCGGGCAGCAGTTGCAGCGCCGTCGTCGGCACACCGGCGCGGTGGAAGAGGCGTACCGCCTCGTGCGCGATCAGCGGCGTCTGCTCGGCGGGCTTCGCGATTACGGGATTGCCGGCCGCCAGCGCCGCCGCGACCTGGCCGGCGAAGATCGCGAGCGGAAAGTTCCACGGCGCGATGGCGGCCACCGGACCGATCGCCGCGATCGCGGGCGTGCCGGGATCGCCGCGGATCTGCGCGGCGTAGTAACGGCAGAAATCGACCGCCTCGCGCACCTCGGCGTGCGCATTGGCCAGCGTCTTGCCGGCTTCGCGCACGGCGAGCGCGCAGAACGTCGCGCGCTCCGCCTCGAGGAGATCGGCTGCGCGTTCGAGACAGCCGGCACGCTCGGCAGCGCGGGTCGCCGACCACGCGCCGCCGACATCGACCGCCGCGGCAACGGCACGCGTGACGTCCTCCGCGGTCGCCTCGACGACGGTGCCGACGACCTCTCCACGATCGGCCGGATTGCGAATCTCGACCGGCGCCGCGAACGATTGCCGGGCGAACGCGACCAGCGGCGTCGCGGCGTACCGCTCCGGCGTCGCCGCGAGCGCGGCCGCCAGCGGCGCGAGCACCGCGTCGTCAGAAAGATCGAGGCCCTGCGCGTTGCGCCGCCCGGGCAGCAGCATCGACGGCAGCGGGATGCTCGCGTGCGGCGCGCCCCCCGTTTCCAGCGCAACGGCGACAGGGTCTGCGACCAGCGCTGCGATGCTGACGTCCGGGTCGACGATGCGGTTCACGAACGACGAATTGGCGCCGTTCTCGAGCAGCCGCCGGACGAGGTACGCGAGGAGCGTCTCGTGCGAGCCGACCGGCGCGTAGATGCGGCATGGCCGATCGAGATTTGCGGGGCCGACGACGTGATCGTAGACGCTCTCGCCCATGCCGTGCAGGCACTGGAATTCGTACTGCGCGGCGCCGGCGAGCGTGTGAATCGCCGCGATGGTGAACGCGTTGTGGCTCGCGAACTGCGGATAGATGGCGTCGGGCGCGGCGAGCATCGCCTTCGCGCACGCGAGGTAGGAAACGTCCGTGTGCACCTTGCGCGTGAAGACCGGATAGCCGGCCAGGCCGTCGACCTGCGCGCGCTTGATTTCGGTGTCCCAGTACGCGCCCTTGACGAGCCGGATCATCAGCCGTCGCCGGTGTCGTCGTGCCAGCGCGACGATCCAGTCGATCGCCGGGCGCGCGCGTTTCTGATACGCCTGGACGACGAACCCCAGCCCCTGCCACGGCTTGAGCATCGATTCCGCGAGGACCTCCGCGACGAGATCGAGCGAGAGATCGAAGCGGTCGGCTTCTTCGGCGTCGATGTTGAGGCCGATGTCGTAATGGCAGGCGAGTTTGGCAAGCTCCGCGACGCGCGGCAGAAGCTCGGCGTGAACGCGCTCGCGCTGGGCGCGAGAAAAGCGCGGATGCAGTGCCGAGAGCTTGACCGAGATCCCGGGGCCCGCGATCGGACCCGCTCCCTTCGCCGCGCGTCCGATGGCGTGGATCGCATCCTCGTAGGCGGCGTAGTAGCGCGTCGCATCGGACGCGGTGAGCGCCGCCTCGCCCAGCATGTCGAACGAGTACGTATAGCCACGCGCCTCGCGCACGCGCGCGTTGTCGAGCGCTTCCGCGATCGTGCGCCCGGTGACGAACTGGCGGCCGAGGAGCCACATCGCGAGATCCACCGCCTTCCGGATCAGCGGCTCGCCGCCCTTGCGCAGCAGCGAGGCGAGTGCATCCGCGAGCTGGCCCTCGCTGCGCGACGCCACGAGCCTGCCGGTGACGACCAGCCCCCACGCGGCGGCGTTGACGAACAGCGACGGAGAGGCGCCTGCGTGCGCGAGCCAGTCGCCGCGACCGATCTTGTCGCGAATGAGGCGGTCGCGCGTCGCCGCGTCCGGGATCCGCAGCAACGCCTCGGCAAGGCACATCAACGCGATGCCCTCGCGGCTTTCGAGCGAGAACTCGAGCATCAGCGCATCCACGCCACCCGCCTGCGAGCGCTCGGCACGCACCGCCGCGGCGAGCCTTGTCGCGAGGACCTGCGTTGCCTCGAGGGCCGCAGGATCGAAGCGGGCCTCGGTGACGAGGGCACGGACGGCTTCGGCTTCGTCCGTGCGAACGGCCCGGGCGATGCGGTCGCGCAGCGGGTCGAGCGGCTCGTCGGATCGGGACGGCCGAAGCGCGAAATCGAATCCGGTGGTCATGGCGGGGATGCGGCGACCGGGAAGCGGAGCGAACCGGCGGGTGGGCCCTCCGGCGCATTCGCGGCACTGGTGACGCCGGAGAACGAGGCGCATTCTAGCGCGCCCGCCCGATCGCTGTCGCCTGCGACGCAGCGCGAAATCCGCCTGCGCTTGATTGCAGTCAACACGCCGTCGTCCCCTGCGTCGCAGACTGATCCGACCTCGACGCGGAGCACTGCCCGCAGTGCACGCAACCATGGGGAGATTGACGTGGCGGATGGAGATACGAAGCTCGAAGTCGCGGGTCCGATCGGTCGTCTGGGCCCGGACCGGCTGGCACGCCTCTGTGCGATCGATACGCTCCCGTTTGCCACCACGGACCAGCTCGACGACGGCGACGACATCGTCGGTCAGCCGCGGGCGGTCGATGCAATCGGCTTCGGCATCGGCATTCGCGAGGATGGCTACAACCTGTTCGCGATGGGCGCCGAAGGGGTCGGCAGGCGGACGATTGCGAAGCGCTTCCTCGACCATGCGGCGGTTTCCCGTCCGGTCCCGTCCGACTGGTGCTACGTGTTCAATTTCCGTACGCCGCATCGGCCGCGCGCGATCGCGTTGCCGTCCGGGCGCGGCTCCGCGTTCAAGCACGACATGGAGCGGCTCGTCGAGGACCTGTCCGCCGGCATCCCGGCCGCATTCGAGGCCGACGAATACCGTACCCACAAACAGGAGATCGAGAGCGAGCTGTCCGAACGACAGGAGCACGCGATCCAGGAAGTCGGCGAGCATGCGGGGCAGCAGAAGATCGGGTTGCTGCGCACACCCGGCGGATTCGGCTTCGCCCCGCTTCAGGGCGATGAAGTCATGCCCACGGAGAAATTCCAGGAGCTCCCGGAGGAGGAACGCAAGCGTATCGAAGCGGCAATCGCGGCGCTGCAGAACGAGCTCGAGCGCGTCATCCAGAAACTGCCGAAGTGGCGGCGCGAGGCGCAGCACAAGCTGCGCGAACTCGATCGGCAGGTGACGCGCGGCGCGATCAACAGCCTGATCGAGGAGATCAAGTCGGCGTACCAGGCGTTGCCGGCAATCCAGCAGTATCTCGGCGAAGTGCAGGAAGACGTCCTCGACCACGCGCAATTCTTCATGCAGCCGAAGGACGGCGAAGGCGTCGGCCCGCTCGGGCTCCTTCTGGGGCGACCCGAGGCGGGCGAATCGGCGCTGCGCCGCTACCACGTCAACCTCCTGGTCGACCACGGCGCAGGCACGGGCGCGCCGATCGTCTACGAGGACAACCCGAACCACGACAATCTGGTCGGACGCATCGAGCACGTGTCGCACATGGGTGCGCTCACGACCGACTTCACGCTGATCAAGTCGGGCGCGCTGCATCGCGCCAACGGCGGCTACCTGATTCTCGACGCGCAGAAGCTGCTCACGCAGCCGTTCGCCTGGGATGCGCTCAAGCGCGCGTTGCGGTCGCGTGAAATCCACACCGAGCCGCTCGGTCAGGCGCTGGGCCTGTTCAGCACCCAATCGCTGGAACCCGAGCCGATTCCGATGGACCTCAAGGTCGTCCTCGTCGGGCAGCGCGAGATCTATTACCTGCTCCACAGGTACGACCCGGAGTTCGCCAAGCTGTTCAAGGTCGCCGTCGATTTCGACGACGACATGGAGCGCACCGCCGACTCGGAGCTGGCTTTTGCGCGGCTGATCGCGCGCATGGCCCGCAGGAACAAACTACGCCCGCTGGAGCGCGCCGCCGTGGGACGCGTGATCGAGCAGGCGTCGCGGGCGTGCGGCAACGCGGAGCGGCTTTCCGTCGAGATGGGCCCGCTTCTTTCGCTGCTGCAGGAAACGAACTACTGGACGGGCACCCACCACCGTGACGTCGCGACGGCCGAAGACGTGCAGCAGGCGCTCGATGCCCAGTTGCGGCGGGCCGATCGGGTGCCGGTCCGCGTGCGCGACGAGATGCTGCGCGGCCGGCTGCTGGTGGCGACCGACGGCGAACGCAGCGGCCAGGTCAACGGCCTTTCGGTCGCCGAACTCGGCGGAATCCGCATCGGCATTCCCGTCCGTATCACCGCGCGCGTCCGGCTGGGAAGCGGCAGCGTCGTGGACATCGAGCGCGAATCGCAGCTTGGCGGCCCGATTCACTCCAAGGGCGTGCTGATTCTCGCCGGCTACCTGACCGCACACTACGCGTCCAACAAGCCGCTTTCGCTCACGGCAACGCTCGTCTTCGAGCAGACGTACGGAACCGTCGAGGGCGACAGTGCGTCGCTGGCCGAGCTCTACGCGCTGCTCTCCGCGCTCGCCGACGCGCCGCTGCGGCAGTCGATCGCGATCACGGGATCGGTGAACCAGCACGGAGACGTGCAAGCGATCGGCGCCGTCAACGAGAAGATCGAGGGCTTTTTCGACCTCTGCAAGATGCGCGGACTGACCGGCGAGCAGGGCGTGATCATCCCGTCGGCCAACGTCAGCCAGCTGATGCTGCGTCGCGACATCATCGACGCGGTGGCGGCGGGCCGGTTCTCGGTTCACGCCGTGCAGTCGGTGGACCAGGGACTGGAAGTCCTCGCCGGCGTGACGGCGGGAAGCCGCGACGCGCTCGGCCGGTTCCCGTCCGGATCGCTGAACGCGCGGATCGATGAGCGGCTCACCGATCTTGCCGAACGCATCCGGTCCTTTGCGACGCCGTCGCCGCCGCGCCGGAAGCGTCAACGGAACGAGTCGAGATGAGGTTCCGCCGCGTCGTCGTCGCGCTCGGCACGCCGAATTCGACGGCGATGACCACCGCGGTCGATCTCGCGCAGGCGCTCGAGGCCGAGCTGCTGGGTCTGTTCGTCGAGGACGTCGAACTGTTCAGTCTCGCCGCGTTTCCGTTCGCCGGCGAAGTCGGCTTTCCGTCGGCCGTGCGCCGCACTCTCGACGTGGCCGCGATGGAGCGCAGCTTGCGCGCGCAGGCGCTGCGGCTGCAGCGTGACCTCTCGGCACGCATGGCCAGCCTGCCGATGAAGTGGACGTTCGAGGTCGTGCGCGGCCGCGCCGTCGCCGAGCTCCGCGCGGCCACCGAGGCGCGCGACCTCCTGATCATTTCGGCCCCTGCGGCGGCGCACGGAACCGGCGGCACGCGCGCGCAGGCCATGCGCGCCTTCGCGGGTCTCGCCGCACCGCTGCTCCTTGTCGGCGATTCGCCGCGGGGCAGCGCATGGATCGGCATCGTGGCGTCTCCACGCGCCGCTCCGGCCGAGGTCGCGGACGTCATCGCGACGCTCGCGCCCTACTACGGCCGCGAGGTGCTGTTCATGCTGGTCGACGCCCACCCGCCGCACTGGGAAGCATGGCAACGCGAGATGCGCGGCCTCCTCGCCGGCCACGCGATCGGCAGCCGCTTTCGGGCCCTGGCCAGCGTCGACCGGGCCGCCCTCGGCCGCATCCTCGCCGAGGAAAAGCCGCCGCTCGTCGTGGCGCTGGCGTACGAGGCGGCCTCGCGCGACGCACTGCTCGACGCCCTGCCTTGCCCGCTCCTCGTCCTGCCCGAGCACGCTTCTTGATCCGCGTCATCACCCGCGGTTCGCATTGGCGCTAGACATTCCATTGAGTCGGCGCAAAGCGGGGGGATAGGGCGCAGTCCGTCCCGGCACCTTGCCCGCCCGGCGCCACCCCGTTTCAAACGTGTCGGTCGGCAGCGGAGCGCACATGGCAGCCAAGGTCTTGCTATTTCATCAGGAAGCCCGGGAGAAGGTCTGCGCGGGATTGAACATCCTTGCGGCCGCGGTGAAGGTGACGCTCGGCCCCAAGGGGCGACTGGTGATGCTCGAGCGGCCGTTCGGCGCACCCACGGTGATCAACTCCGGCGTCATCGTCGCGAGGGAGATCGAGCTCGAAGATCCGTTCGAGAATCTGGGCGCGCAGATGGCGCGCGAGGTCGCCGCGAAGACGTCCGAAACGGCCGGCGACGGGACGACGACGGCGACGATCCTCGCCCAGGCCATGGTGAACGAAGGCATGAAATACGTCGCGGCCGGACTCGATCCGATGGAACTCAAGCGCGGCATCGACGCGTCCGTCGAGGCCGTGATCGCCGAGCTCAAGCGCAACTCCATGCCGTGCAGCGGGACCGAGGCCATTGCGCAGGTCGGCACGATCTCGGCGAATGGCGACGTCTCGATCGGCGAGATGATCGCCAAGGCGATGGCCAAGGTCGGCGACAACGGCGTGATCAAGACCGAGGACGGGAGAGGAACCGCCAACGAGCTCGACGTCGTCGAGGGCATGCAGTTCGATCGGGGCTTCCTGTCCCCCTACTTCATCAACGATCCGGAGAAGCAGCGTGTCGTGCTTGAAGATCTCTACGTACTCGTCCACGACAAGCCGATCTCGAGCATCCGCGATCTGCTGCCGCTGCTCGAGCAGATCTCGAGCGAGAACCGTCCATTGCTGGTCATCGCCGAGGACGTCACCGGCGAAGCGCTGGCCACGCTCGTCGTCAACGCGATGCGCGGCACCCTCAAGGCTTGCGCCGTCAAGGCGCCGGGATTCGGCGATCGGCGCAAGGCGATGCTCGAGGACATCGCGATTATCACCGGCGCCACGGTCATATCGGACGAAACCGGGCTCAAGCTCGAGAGCGCGACCCTTGCGCAGCTCGGGCGGGTGCGCCGGATCGAGGTGGACAAGGACGACACCACGCTGATCGGCAGCGCCGGCGCGCCCGACCGGATCAACGCACGCATTGCGCAGATCCGCACGGCCATCGACGAGGCGACCAGCGAGTACGACCGGAAGCAACTCGAGGAGCGTGCGGCGCGTCTCGCGGGAGGCGTGGCGTTGATCAAGATCGGCGCATCGACGGAAACCGAGATGCGGGAAAAGAAGTCGCGGGTCGAGGACGCGGTGCACGCCACGCGCGCGGCGGTCGCGGAAGGCATCGGCCCGGGCGGCGGTGTCGCGCTGCTACGTGCGCGGCGGGTGCTCGACGTGTCCCCGGGGAGATCGCTCGCGCAGGACGCGGGCCTCCGAATCGTCCGGCGTGCGCTCGAGGAACCGTTGCGCCAGATCGTCGCCAATGCGGGCGGCGAGCCGTCGGTCGTGCTCGAGCGGGTGGTCTCGGGCACCGGCAACTTCGGCTACAACGCCGCGAACGATACCTACGGCGACCTGGTGGAGATGGGCATCATCGACCCGACCAAGGTCACCCGGCTGGGCCTTCAGAACGCGGCGTCGATCGCGAGCCTGATCCTGACCACCGACTGTGTCATCGTCGAACAGCACCGATCGACCGGTGCGCAGGAAGGGCCGATGTAGACCGGCCCGTCGCGCCTGTTCGCCCCGGAGGTCCCGGACTTCGCGTTCCGGTCTAAAGCGATGACGACCGACGAGCGGTACAGCGCCGCGGCGCGCTCGCGGATCTTCTATAATTCGCACCGTGCGCTCGTCGAGCGCGCTTGCAGTGTTTCGGGGAATCGCCATGCGCGGAGTTGTCCTGTCCCGAGCGGTCCTTCTGCCGGTTGCCGCCATGACGCTGGCCGCGACCGCATTGCCGGCCGCCGCCGCCGGTGACGCCGCCCTCGACGCGGACGCGCGCGCTGCCTACAACCGGCTGGTCGCGTCGGTGCCCGCCGCCAAGGCACTCGGCAACGACGCAGTCGCGGTCCTGGTGTTCCCGAAGATCACCAAGGCCGGGTTGATGGTCGGCGGCCAGTATGGCGACGGCGTGCTGCTCCGGGGCGGCAAGCCCGCGGGTTATTACAACACCTCCGGCGCTTCCTATGGGCTGCAGGCCGGCGCCCAGCAGTTCGGCTACGCGATGTTCTTCATGAACGAACGTGCCCTCAAGGCCCTGACCGAGGCCGACGGCTTCGAAGTCGGGGTCGGCCCCAGTGTCGTCGTGGTCGACGAAGGGATGGGCAAGTCGCTGACCACGATGAACGCCAAGGGGGACGTCTACGCGTTCGTCTTCGGCCAGAAGGGGCTGATGGGAGGCGTCGGCCTGCAGGGCAACAAGATCACGCGGCTCGCCAAGTAGCTCTCCGCCGGGATTCCGTGATCAGGGGGCGGATTCGACACCTCTCTGGACGTGATCGACCGGTTGCCGCGCTGGCGCCGCGTTCGCGCCGTCCACGGAAAGCGGTGATCCGGATTGCTGGAGCCTGCCCCACCCGTACACCCGCCGTTCACCTGCGATGCCGGAGCCGCAGGAGGAGACCGTCATGCCAAAGTCAACATCGAAAATCCTGCATCGCGGTCTCTTCGCGGCGCTGACGCTCGCATCGCTCGCCGGCCACCACGCCACATTCGCCGCTGAAGCCGTGCCCGCACGAGCACCAGGCAACCCGCCGCGCATCGGCCTCGCCCTGTCGGGTGGCGGTGCGCGCGGCATCGCGCACGTCGGGGTGCTCAAGGTCCTGGAGGAACTCCGGGTGCCGATCAGCTGCGTGACCGGCACCAGCATGGGCGCGATCGTCGGCGCCACCTTCGCCGCGGGAACGCCGCCGGCGGAAATGGAGAAGATGGTCCTCGCCGCCAACTGGGACGAGATCTTCCGCGACCGCCCTCCCCGCGACGAGATCGCCGTCCGGCGCAAGATCGACGACTACAAGACGTTGTTTGCGCCCGAATTCGGCGTCAAGGACGGCGGCCTGGCGTTGCCGAAGGGCGTCATCGCCGGCATCTCGATCGAATCGTTCTTCCGGGTGCTCGCCGAGCCGGCGTTCGGCGTCACCGATTTCAACAAGCTGCCGATCCCGTTCCACGCGATGGCCACCGACATCGAGACCGGTCAATCCGTCGTGCTCGATCACGGCAACATCGCGCAGGCGATGCGCGCCAGTATGTCGGTTCCCGGCGCCATCGCGCCGGTCGAGATCGACGGGCGACTGCTGGTCGACGGTGGCATCGCCAACAACCTTCCGATCGACGAGGCGCGCAAGATGTGCGCCGACGTCGTGATCGCGGTCAACATTTCCACGCCACCGCTGAAGCGCAAGGAGATCACATCCGCGCTGTCCGTCGTCGGGCAGCTCATCAATTTTCTGGGCATGCAGACGGTCGACGAGCAGCTGAAGAGCCTCGGCCCGAAGGACGTGCTCATTGCGCCGGATCTCGGCGACATCTCCGCGGCCACGTTCGAACGCTCGGCGGATGCCATCAGGGTCGGCGAGCAGGCGACGCGCGCGATGGCCGATTCGCTCAAACGCTACAGCCTGCCGCCGGCGCAGTACGCGGCGTTGCGCGCGACGCAGGTGGCCGAGCGCAAGGCGCTGGGCACCGTCGACGAGATCCGCGTCGAAGGGCTGGAGCGCATGAATCCTGAGATGGTTCGCGCGCAAGTCGAGAGCAAGCCCGGCGAGCCGCTCTCCGAGGAGAAGATCGGCGCCGATCTGCGGCGCATCTACGGCCGCGGCGGCATAGAGAGCATCACCTACCACCTCGCCGGGGATGGCGGCCCGCGCGCCATGGTCATCGAGCCGCGTGAGCAGTCGTGGGGACCCGATTACCTGAGGTTCGGCCTGGGACTCGCGAGCGACTTCCAGGGCGACAACATGTTCAACGTGCTGGTTCAGTACCGCAGGACCTGGCTGAACCGCCTGGGCGGCGAGTGGCTGACCGAAGGCCAAGTCGGGCAGAACACGCATCTGTTCAGCGAGTTCTATCAGCCCTTGAACGAGGCGGGCAACTGGTTCGTGGCTCCCTACGGCCTGATCGGCCGGCAATCGCGCGCCGTCTTTGCCGGCGAGGACAAGGTCGCCGACTACCGGGTCAGCCTGGGACAGGTCGGACTCGACGGGGGAGCGGTTCTCGGCACGTGGGGGCAGTTACGCGTGGGTCCGGTATGGTCGCGCGTCGATGCGCGTGTCGACACGGGTTCTCCGCTCCTGCCGTCGGTCAAGGAAACCACCGCGGGGCTTCGGGCGGCGCTGTTCGTCGACCAGACCGATCAAGCCTATTTTCCGACTCACGGCTTTGCGGTGGGAGGGTCCGCTTATGCCGCCATGGAGTCGTTCGGATCGGCCAGCAATTACCAGCGGCTCGAAGGCATCTTCCGCGGAGCGTGGAGCTGGGGACCCCACACGCTGAGCTACGCGGTTAACGGCGGCACCGACCTGGGTTCGGACATGCCGGCGTACGAATCCTTCACGCTGGGCGGCCCGCTGCGTCTGTCGGCTTACCGCGTCAACCAGTTCGCCGGCCGCGAATATGCATTCGCCCGAATGATGTACTACAACCGCATTTTCCCGTTGCCGGACCTCCTGGGAAGCGGAGTCTTCGCCGGCGCTTCGGCCGAAGTCGGGCGCATGAACGACCGGTTCGACGGTCTTCCCTCGGCGGGCACGCTGTGGTCCGGGTCCCTCTTCCTGGGCGCGAACACCTTTGCCGGCCCCGCCTACCTGGGCCTCGGTTTCGGCGAATCCGGAAACTGGAGTCTGTACCTGCTGCTCGGCGCGCCGTGAGCGACCTCGCGCCGTCTTCAGCGGCGGCTGCGTCGCGTTTGGGGTCCAATGCACTCGTCGCGTTGCACCGCGCGGCGCGCGCGGGCGATGGTAACCGACGCCGGTCCCGCGCGACGCCGAGTCCGGGCCAGGACCAGGCAAATGCGTTCCCGACGCTGCGGCAAGCGCCGGGGCCGCCGGCTGGCTCGGGCACGTTGGCGCGACTATGCCCCGCCTTCGTCGCCGACGCGCATCGCGTCAAGCGTCCTGGAGTGAAAGTCCATCCAGTAGATCACCCCCGCGACGACGACGCTCGCGGCAATGAAGATCCAGGGCTGCGCCAGCCAGCAGACGACCGGAATGGCGAAGTAGTAGCAGCGCAGGCCCTTGATGAAGTTTTCGCCGGCAAGACTCATCAGCCGTCCCGCCACCGCCGTCGCCCGGTCCGTTTCCGGATCGCTGCGCGCGGGATTCGGCATGGCGCCCATGTAGATGGTCACCAGGTTGAACTGGCGCAGCGACCACGTGAAGCGAAAGAACGCCACGACGAAGACGAGGATCGCGACCAGCACCTTGATTTCAAGCGCCTGCTGCGAGGCCTCGATCGCGAAAGGTAGGTTCTTGACGGCCTCGACGCTCTTCAGCGCGGTGCCGAGCAGCGCCAGCAGCCCTCCGAGGATCAGCGCGGTCGTCGACGAGAAGAAAGTCGCGCTGTGGATCAGGTGGCCGATGAGGCCGGCGTCGGCGATGCGAATGTCGCGTCGTTGGGCCTCGCGCATCCACGCCGAGCGCACGGGCCGGATGAGGTCATGCACACCCGGATGCCGCGCGCTGCGATGCGCGATCAGCCAATCGGTGCCCAACCAGCATGCCACGAACACCAGCAAGGCGGCGTAGTCCGGTCCGTGTAAGTCGATGTTCACCCCGCGATCTCCCGCGACGAATCTGCCATGTTCCGCACGGAACATCCACCCTTTCCGCCCGCCAGCGCGTCGGCGACCACCGGCCCGGCGTCCGGCGCCGACCGACGGCCGGTTCTTGTGGCGACCGTCCGCCGCAATTACCATGACAATGGCATAAATCGCGCAGCGACCGGCTCAAGGCGGTTCGCGGGCGCGGCCCCGTCCCGTTGCCGCCCGGAGACCCTCGTTCATGCGCCCGCCTTTCGTACACCTCCTGCTGGTCTTTTTCCTCGCGTTTCCGGCGGCGACCGCCGGATTCGCCCAGTGCCCGGCGTCGCTGCCGGCATTGGGGGCCATCCCTCCCGCCCCGCTGCCGCTCTTCGCTGCGGACAACTGGTGGAACCTCGACATCTCCGCCGCCCCCGTCGATACGGGTTCGGCGGCGTACATCGCGTTCATCAACAACGGCGGCACGCGACGCCTGCATCCCGACTTCGGCGGCGAGGCCGCGCCCGGAAGCGTCGACATCTACGGCATGCCGTGGGCGACCGTCGACGGGGCGCAGGCGAAAAAGGCGGTGACGTTCCAGTACTGGGACGAGAGCGACGGCGTCGACATGGCGACCGGCCAGGGAGTTCCGTTCTACCCGATTCCGGCGCAGGCGATCACGCAGCCGCACTGGATCGAGGGCGGAGCGCCCGGCAACGTCGATCAGCGCAGCCAGTCCGACCGCCACCTCCTTGTCATCGACTGCACGAACCGCCACCTCTACGAGCTCTACAACGTCTACTACGACACGGCGGCCGCGAAGTGGTATGCCGGCTCCGGCGCCTTCTTCGACATGAACACGAACGACCGCCGGCCCGAGACGTGGACGTCCGCCGACGCGGCGGGCCTCGCGATCTTTCCCGGCCTCGTCCGCTACGACGAGGCGTGGAACGCCGCGATCACCGACATCGGACACGCGTTCCGCGTCACCGTCCGCGCGACGAACGGCTACGTCTGGCCCGCGTCGCATCGCGCCGGGTCGACCGTCGGCGCGCTGCCCATGGGCGCGCGACTGCGCCTGAAGTCCAGCGCGGGCGGGCAGGATCCCGCGTTGCGCACCGCCGATCCGAACGTGCAGAAGATCTTCCGCGCCATGCAGAAGTACGGGCTCATCGTCGCCGACAACGGCTCCGACCTGTACGTCACGGGCACGTTCGACACGCGCTGGAACAACGACATTCTCAACCCGGCGTTCGCATTGCTCACCGCGAGCGACTTCGAGGTGGTGCAGCTGGGCTGGAAGCCCGCCACGCCGACCACGCCGGCGCTCGGTTCGCTGAGCGTGAGCCCGAGCTCGGTGGTCGGCGGCGGCACGGCGACCGGAACCGTGAATCTCACCAGCGCGGCACCCGCGGGAGGTGCGCTCGTCGCGCTCGTCAGCGCCAGCGCGGCGGTCACGGTTCCGGCCAGCGTGACGGTCGGCGCCGGCGCCAATGCCGCGACGTTCGGCGTCGTCACCGCGGCCGTTCCGCTGCCGACTTCGACCACGGTGTCGGCGAGCTACGGCGGCATCACGAAGACGACGACGCTCACCGTCCAGCCGCCGAGCGCCCCGCCGCCCGCGCTCACCGGACTCACGCTCAGCCCGACGAGCGTCGCCGGCGGACGGCCGACCACGGGAACCGTGGCGCTGAGCGCCGCGGCGCCCGCCGGCGGGGTCACCGTGACGCTCGCCAGCTCGAACTCTGCGCTGGTCACCGTGCCCGCCGTCGTGCTCGTGCCCACCGGCGCGAAGGCCGCGACGTTCACCGTGGCCACCGCGACGACACGCACCAAGACTTCGGTGACGATCACGGCGGCCGCGGCCGGCGTGACGAAGAGCGCGAAGCTTGTCGTCAAGCGCCGGTAGGTATTCGACGGCATGTCTCGGGCGCCGAGGCGAACCGGCCAGCCGGCCCGCGCGGCCTACCGTGCCACCGCCAGCAGCGGACCGATGAGCAGATACGTGAGCGCGGTGATGAGCAGGATGCCGCTGACGTTGAGCCAGAAGCCGGCTTTCATCATCTGCGGCATCCGAACGAGCCCGGTGCCGAAGACGATGGCATTGGGCGGCGTGCCCACCGGCATCATGAACGCGCAGCTCGCGGCGATCGTCGAGGGCAGGAGCAGAAGCGCCGGCGGCACGCCCAGCACCGGCGCCAGCGCGGCGAGGATCGGCAGCATCGTCGCCACCTGCGCTGTGTTCGACGTCAGCTCGGACATGAACACCATCAGCGCGATGACGACGAACACGACGGCCATCACCGGCCAGCCGGAGAAGCCGCGGGCGAGGCTGCCGATGAACTCGCCCACGCCGTTCGCCTCCGTCGCCGCGGCGAGCGCCAGGCCACCGCCGAACAGGATCAGCACACCCCACGGCAGCTTGACGGCGGTATCCCAGTCGCTGACGAACAGGCCCCGCTTGCGATCGACCGGGATGATGAACAGCGCGATCGCCGCCGCGACGGCGATCACCGGATCCGAAAGGTTGGCCAGGGGGGCGATGCCGCCGATCTCTATGCCGGCCAGCAGCGGCCGGAACACCCACAGGAACACGGTGACGGCGAACACTGCCATCGTCGCGCGCTCACCGCGGTTCAGGGGGCCGAGCTTGCCGATCTCGTCGTTGACCCACGCGCGCCCGCCCTCGATCTCGCGGATCCGCGTCGGAAACAGCACACGCGTGTTGAGGAGCCACGCGAGCGGCAGGAACAACAGCATCGCGGGGACTCCCACCAGCATCCACTTCAGGAACGAAATCTCGACGCCGTACGTCTGCTCGAAGAACCGGACGAAGATACCGTTGGGCGGCGAGCCGATGATCGTGCCCAGCCCGCCGATCGACGCCGCGTACGCGACGCCCAGCAGCAGCGACAGCGCGAGGTTCCGGTCGTCGGTGTTCTCCTGTGGAATGCCACCGTGTTCGGCGACCGTCTTTCCCGTGCGCCGGACAAGCGACAAATCGACGATCGACAGCGCGATCGGCACCATCATCGCCGCCGTCGCCGTGTTCGACACCCACATGCTGACGAACGCCGTGGCGCCCATGATGCCGGCGACGATCGCCGCCGGCCGCGTACCGACCCACTTCAGCGCCTGGAACGCGATCCGCCGGTCGAGTCCCCAGCGCTGGATCGCGAGGGCGAGGACGAATCCGCCAAGGAAGAGGTAGATGACGTCGGCGCCGTAGTTCGCCGTCGTCTTGCCGAGCGGCATGACGCCCAGCAGCGGAAAAGCGACGATGGGGAGCAGCGAGGTGACCTCGATCTCGACGGCCTCGGTCATCCACCAGGTCGCCATCCACACCATCATCGCGAGCGTCGCCCGCGTGGCGTGTCCGAGCGGCACGGCCTTGCCCGCCGCGTCGCGGTACTCGGCGGGGAGCACGAAATAGAGGACGAGTGCGAGAACGGGCCCCGCAACCAGCCCGAACCGGCGCACCCGTTGCTGCAGGTTCATCGTCATCCGGCCCGCGCCGCAACGGACGGCGCAGGCTGGCCGCGACCGGCGTCAGTCCACTCTTGACGCCGTTCGCGCCGCATCGCCGCCGCGCCGTCCCGTGCGCCGCACCCCGTTCGCGTTACACCAGTCCGCGCGCGCTCGCCAACAGATATCCGAACACGCACGACGAGAACACCCCGATGAGCCCCGGCAGGATGAAGCTGTGGTTGATCACATACTTGCCGATGCGGGTCGTGCCCGAGCGGTCGAACTGGATCGTCGCGAGGTCGCTCGGATACGTCGGCAGGATGTAGTAGCCGTAGGAGGCAGCTGCGAAGGCGACCACGTAGCCCGGCGGCACGCCGATCGAGAGGGCGACGGGCACCATGGCGGCGATGGCGGCCGCCTGCGAGTTGACGAGCTTGGACACGATCAACAGCGCGAGCCCGTAGGTCCACGGCTGGGTCTTCACCACGCCCGCCAATGCGGACTTGATGCCCGGCAGGTTCGCCTCGAATACCGTATCGGCCATCCACGCGACGCCGAACACCGCGACCACCGCGATCATGCCGGCACGAAACACCTCGTTCTTGGCGATCGACATCGGATTGGTCTTGGTGAAGATGATGATCAGGGCGCCAGCCATCAGCATGAACATCTGGATCGTCAGCACCATCGACAGCGGCTTGTCGTTCACCAGTCGGCCGGATCGGCTCGACGGCACCGAGCGCCGCAACCACCGCAATCGCGCCGACGAAGATCCACATCGCGGTCCACTGGTTCGTCGACAGCTTCTTGTCGAGCAGCGTGGCGGACTCCCCGTACACGAACTTGCGGCTTTCCGGGTCGGCGATGAGCTGCTGGAACGCCTCGTCCTTGTCGAGATCCTTGCCGCGGAACCAGCTGAAGATGCCGATCATCAGCACGCCGACCAGCGTGGAGGGAATGGTGACCGACAGCAGCGTGACGAAATCGATGATCGGGCTGCCCGCAGGCGCCTTGGCGAGGAAGGCCACGAGCGACACCACGGCAACGGACACCGGACTCGCGATGATGCCCATCTGGCTCGCGATCGAGGATGCCGCCATGGGCCGCTCGGGCCGGATGTTGTTCTTGATCGCCACGTCGTAGATGATCGGCAGCATCGTGTACACGACGTGCCCCGTCCCGCACAGCATCGTCAGCGTGCAGGTCGTGAACGGCGCGAGGATCGACACATACTTCGGATTGCGCCGCAGGATCTTCTCGGCCAGCTGCAGCAGCACGTCGAGGCCGCCCGAGGCCTGAAGCGTGGCGGAGGCGGCCACCACCGCAACGATGGTGAGCATGACGTCCACCGGGGGCTTGCCGGGAGGCAGCCTGAACGCGAACACCAGGATGACGATGCCGATGCCGCCGAGAAGACCGAGCGCGACACCGCCCTTGCGCGCCCCGTAGAACAGGCACGCGAGGATCAGTACGATCTGCAGGAAGAATTCCATAACGTCGCCTCTCTGGTCAGAACATGACCCGCGCGAGCGCCAGCCCGGTGATGACCGCCACGGACGTCGCCACGATCCCCGGGATCATGAACGAGTGGTTGAGCACGTACTTGCCGATCTTCGTCGTTCCGGACAGGTCGAAGTTGATCGCCGCGATCAGCGAGCCGTAGGTCGGGATGAAGAAGTAGCCGTTGACCGACGGGAACATCGCGATCAGGAACTGCGGCGGGATGCCCAGCGCGATGCCCAGCGGCATCAGTGCCCGCGTCGTCGCCGCCTGGCTGTACAGCAGCACCGAGGCGAAGAACAGGCCGAAGGCGAATGTCCATGGCGCGACCTTCGCCCAGTCGCCGATTGCCGGCACGATCACGTCCTTGTGCGCGGCGATGAAGCTGTCGCCCAGCCACGCCAGCCCGAAAATGCCGATCACCGCGACCACGCCTGCGCGCAGCGTCGGCGTCTTCGGCACCTCATCGACATTGATCTTCGTCACCAGCAGCATCGCCGCCGCGACCGACATCATCACGATCTCGATGACGATCGGCATCTGCAGCGCAGCCTTGGCGCCGGGCAGCGTGCGCAGGCTGGGGAAGAAGCCGAACAGCACGACCAGCGCGACGCCGGCCAGGAATATGAACGCCGAGGCCTTGGCGGCGGGCTTCAGCGGCGGACGGTCGGCGGCCGACACGGGCGCCGGCACCGCGCCGGCCGCGAGCCGCGCCTGGTATTCCGGATCGTCCTTCAGGTCCTTGCCGATGAACATCGAGACGATCGCCGCGGCGAGGACACCGGTGAGCGTGGCCGGCACGCACACCATCAGGATCTCCGGCAGTCCCCACTGGGTCATGCCCTTCTCGGAGAACAGGCCGATCATCGCCGCGGTGGCGGCGGCGACCGGGCTCGCGGTGATCGCCTGCTGCGAGGCGATCGTCGCCACGGCCATCGGCCGCTCGGGACGGATGCCGTTCTGGTGCGCCGTCTCGTAGATCACCGGGAGCAGCGGATAGACGATGTGCCCCGTACCCGCCACGAAGGTGAAACTCCACGTGGTGAGCGGCGCGACGATCGTCACGTACTTCGGATTGGCGCGGATGATGCGCTCGGCGACGCGGACCAGGAAGTCGATCCCGCCGGCGGCATCCATCACCGACGCGGCCATGATGACCGCGAGGATGATCAGCATCACGTCGACCGGCGGCGACGTCGGGTTGACGCCGAACGCGACGACCAGCACCAGCAGTCCAACCGCGCCCCAAAGGCCGAGGCCGACGCCGGAAAAGCGCGCGCCCATCCAGATCGCGGCGAGCACGACGACGAATTGCAGAACGATCGATAGTGTCATGGTCTCTCTCCCTTGCCGACGGTCCCCGCGGGATCGCCTACTGCTCGAACTTGGGGCTGATCAGGTTTTCGAACGAGAAGACCTCGTCCCATTTTTGCTGCGTCATCAGCTTGCGTTCCTTGACGACGATGTCGTGCAGCGACTTGCCGGTCTCGTAGCCCTCGCGCGCGAGCTCGGCGCACTGCTTGTAGCCGAGCGATGGCTTCAGCACCGTGACGATACCGAGCGAATTCAGCACCATGTCGCGCGTGCGCTCGGCGTTGGCAGTGATGCCGTCGATGCAGTTGACCCGCAGGCTGTTGACCGCGTTCTCCATCGTCGCGATCGACGTGAACAGCGCGAACGTGATCACCGGCTCCATCACGTTGAGCTGGAGCTGCCCGGCCGACGCCGCGAGCGTCACCGTGAGGTCGAGGCCGATCACGAGGAAGCCGACCTGGTTCACGACCTCCGGTATCACCGGGTTCACCTTGCCGGGCATGATCGAACTGCCGGGCTGCATCTGCGGCAGGTTGATCTCGTTGAAGCCGCAGCGCGGCCCGCTGGCGAGCAGCCGGATGTCGTTGCAGATCTTGGTGAGCTTCGACGACGTGCGCTTCAGGACGCCGGAGAGCAGCACGTAGGCGCCGGTGTCGGAGGTCGCCTCGATCAGGTCGCCGGCGAGGATGAACTTGCGGCCGGTGAGCTCGGACAGGTACTTGGTCGCGAGTTCGGGGTAGCCCGGCGCGGCGGTCACGGTCGTGCCGATCGCGGTCGCGCCGAGGTTGATCTCGTGCAGGAACTGCCGGACCTCGGCGATGCGCTGCACCTCCTCGCCGATGGTCGTGCCCCAGCCGTGGAACTCCTGCCCGAGCGACATCGGCACCGCGTCCTGCAGGTGCGTCCGTCCCATCTTCAGCACGCGGTCGAACTCCTTCGCCTTGGCGAAGAACGCGTTCTGCAGCGCGGTCAGCGCCTGCAGGTAGCTCTCGAGCCGCAGGATCAGCGCGAGACGGAACGCGCACGGGTACATGTCGTTGGTCGACTGCCCGAAGTTGACGTGGTCGTTCGGATTGACGTACTGGTATTCGCCCTTCTTGTGGCCCATCGACTCGAGCGCGAGGTTCGCGATCACCTCGTTCGCATTCATGTTGGTCGACGTACCGGCGCCGCCCTGGATGAAGTCGGTGACGAACTGGTCGCGCATCTCGCCCGCGATCAGCCGGTCGCACGCCTTCGCGATCGCGTCGGCGACTTTCGCATCGATCACGCCGAGGTCACGGTTCGCGAGCGCGGCGGCCTTCTTCACATAGCCGAACGCCTTGACGAAGTTCGGCTCCAGTGACATCGGGATGCCGGTGATGTGGAAGTTCTCCTTTCCCCGCAGCGTCTGCACGCCGTAGTACGCGGTGTCAGGAAGTTCCTTCTCGCCGAGAAAGTCTTTTTCGATGCGCGTGGCCATGGTTTCGCTCCTTGTCTTCGAACTCCGGCCGCCCGGCGAGACGGAGATGGGGTTACGCCGCAGGGCGCTCCTTCCGTTGGTCCGGATCATCCCTGCATTCGGGGCCGCACGACTGCTTCGCTGCGACAATGCGTCGCTATCGCCCGGATTCGTCAGACAAATTTTCCGCCGACGCTGCATGGGCGTCTTGATCCGGCGCAACGGACGCTCCGATACGGACATGCGTGCCGCGGCCCCGGCTCAGCGCGCTCCGGTCCTCGCGCGCGCGGATGCGCGCACCGTCGCGCACCGTGTCCGCCGGGTAGACGACGACCTGTTCGCCGGGCTGAAGCCCGGCCGTCACGACGGTCCGGGCGCCGCTGCGCGGTCCGGGCTCGACGACGCGCAGCCGTGCGCGATTGCCGTCCGCGACGAAGACGCTCCACTCGCTGCCGTGGCGGAACAATGCACCGGTCGGAACCACGACGGCGTCCGCGCGCCGCTCGATGGCGATGCGGGCGTCGATCCGGTACGCGTCACCCAGGTCCTGCCATTCCGCCGCGGGCGACACGAAGTCGATCACGACGTTCACCCGCTGCTCCTCCACCCCCAGCGCGGACACCTTCGTGAACGCCGATGGCTCGACCAGCCGCACCCGCCCCGCAAGCGGCGGCGTCCCGGCACCGCGGTCGAGCCGCGCCTCGGCGCCGGGTCGGATCAGCGACGCGTCGGCGGACAGAACGTCGACGACGACTTCGAGATTGCGCGGGTCACCCAGTTCGACGATCGGCGTTCCGACCGTGACGACGGCCTCGCTCTCCTGCGCGACGCGCAGCACGCGCCCGGGTACCGGCGAACGGATTTCCCAGCGCTCGCCGGTGACGCGGTCGCCGGTCCCGGTGCGCGCCCGCGACAGTGCCGCGCGCGCGAGGGCCAGCTGATGCTCGGCCGCATGATCGTCGAACCGGGCCGCCGCGAGCTCCTTGGTCTTCAGCTCCACCTCGCGCTCGGCGCGTTCCAGCGCCTGCTTCGACGTGAAGCCCTGCCCGGCGAGGCTGCGGCCGCGCTCGAGCTCGGAGCGCGCGAGATCGAGCGCGACCTGCGCGCGCTCTACGCCGGCAGTCGCGCTGGCGCGCCCGGCCTCGGCGGCGCCGACGCGTTCGGCCAGCTCCTGAACGGTGCGCGCGTCCAGCAGCGACGGTGCGGCCGGGACCAGCGTCGCGACCAGCGTGCCGCGTTCCACGTTGTCACCGGCCTTGAGCGCCACACGCAGCAGCCTTCCGGCCAGCGGCGCCGAGACGACGTAACGCTCGCGTACGCGGGTCTTGCCGTCCTCGTCGACGGTCTTCTCGAACGGTCCGCGAACCACCGGTGCCACGTCGACCTCGACGGCGCGGGGTGCGAACGCCCACGCCAGCAGCGCGGCCGCCGCCACGATCGCCGCGAGCCACGGCCAGTGCTTCCACCACTCTATTGCGTCCATCGCTACTCTCTCGTCTTCAGTGCCCCGACCATGTCGAGGCGGTCGATCCGCCGGCGCACGATCAGCGCGCTTGCCACGCCGGCCGCGGCAATCGCCAGCGCCGCGAATGCATACGTCCGCGGCGCGATGACGATCGGGATCGCGATCATGTCGGTGTGGCTCATCCGGACGATGGTCCACGACAGCGCGTAGCCGAGCACGCACCCCAGCGGCAGCGCGGCCGCGACCTCGAGCGCCAGTTCGCCCAGCAGGAACGTCGACACCTCGCCGCGGGTGAAACCCAGCACGCGCAGGCTCGCGAGCTCCCAGGTGCGCTCCTGCAGCGCGATCCGCGCATGGTTGTACACGACGCCGATCGCGATCATCGCCGCGAATCCGGTCAGGATCGCCGTGAAGAAGAGCACGTTGCGGGCGGAGGTCTCGCGGAAGTTGGCGAGCATCGCCGTCTTGCTGGCGGCGATGGCGACGCGCGGGAACTCCTTCAGCCGCCCGAACAGCGCCTCCGCCAGCTCCGAGTCGAGTTTCGCCGACACCGTCGAGACGGTGTCGCCGTCGCCGGCGAGACGGTTCAGCGCGGCGAGATCCATGTAGGCGAAGAGGCCGATCAAGTCGCGCACGGTGCCCGCCACCGCGACATCGCGCTGGCGGCGCTCGCCCGTGAGCACCTCGACGCGAAGGGTGTCTCCGGCGCGCACGTCAAGTCGCTCCGCGAGCCGGTCGGTCAGCAGCAGGCCCTCGGCGGGAACCGGAATCGGCCGGACGTCGGCGTCGAGCGGCCGATGTAGCTCGCCGCCGCGCGCGATACCCTGGATGGCCGTTCGATACGCGTGGTGGCCGGCGACGAGGCGCACCGGGACGGCGCGCGCGCCTTCGGCCATCGTCACGCCCGGCAGGCGCCCGATCTCGCGCACGGCCCGCGGGGCCGTCGGCTCGACCAGGGCGATCTCCACATCGGCACGCTGGGCGGCGACGAACTGCACGTCGATCATGTAGTCGAGCGCATCGCGCCAGAACATCCCGGAAATGACGATCGCCATCGCGGCGGCGATTCCCACCGTCGTCAGCAGCGCACGGCCGGGACGTCGCTCCATGTTGCGCACCGTCATCCGCATCGCGGGCGTGAGCAGCCGGCCGAGCCCCAGCCGCTCCATCAACGTCGGGCCGAAACGTCCCGGAAAGGGCGGCCGCATCGCTTCGGCCGGGGCGATGCCGACGGCTCGCTGCACGGCCCCGAGCGTGCCGGCGGCCGCGGCGCCGAGCGTGATCGCCGACGCGACGCCGACCACCCACGGCGGCAGGCGGAAGCGGTACGACGGAAAGTGGAAGAACTCGGCATAGAGACCGGTCACCGCCTCGCCGAACCAGATGCCGGCGCCGATTCCGAACAGGATGCCCAATACGACGATGACGCCGACCTGCAGCAGGTAGTGGCGGACGAGCGTCGCGTTGTCGTAACCGAGCGCCTTCAGCGCCGCGATCTGCTCGCGCTGCGTGGCGACCTGGCGGCCGAGGACCACGTTGAGCAGGAACGCGGCGACCGCGAGGAAGATCGACGGGATCATCGTCCCGATGACCTGCCACTGGTTGATCTCCTGCGAAAGGATCCGGTGCGACAGCTGCTCGTCGCGGCCGTACGCGTTGAGCCCGCCGTACGGTTCGAGCAGCGCGTCGAGCGCGGCGATGACCGCACGCTCCGAGGCGCCGGGAGCGAGGCGCGCCGCGACGCGGTTGAACGCGCCTTCCATGTCGTAGGCGGTGGCGAGCCGCGTGCGGTCGACCCACAGGACGCCGAAGTTGCGATCGTCCGGGAACGCGCCGCCCGACGTCGCGTAGATGTAATCGGGCGACAATCCGATGCCGACGATCGACAGCGTCTCGCGCTTGCCGTTGACGAGCGCGCCCAGCGTGTCCCCGGGTTTGATCCCTCGCGCGCCGGCGAAGCCCTCCGACACGACGGCCTCGCCCTGTGCTGCTTCCGGCGCGCGTCCGCGGCGGATGACGAGCCGATTCAGTCGTGGCGGCTCGCCCGCTGGCAATCCGATCAGCCGACCGATCACCGGCTCGGCCACTCCCGGGACGTCGAGCGTCGCGTCGAACGCGACGGTGGTCTCGGCGTCCGCGACGCCGGGAATTTCAGCGATACGTTGCTCGAGGGTGCGCGGCCCGCGCTTGAGCTCCGCGAACACCTGCGCGAAGTGCGCGCTCTCGTAGAACGACTCCCGGGCGTCGATCAGCGACTCGTAGGTCGCAATCGAGCCGGCGAACCCCGCCACCGCGCTGCCGACAACCAGCGCGACGGTGACGACCTGGCTCTTGAGATGCCAGAGGTCACGCAGCAGCTTGCGGTCGAGCGCTTTCACCAGGAGAGCTCCGACGGCGTCAGGCGCCGCGCGTTGACGTCGACCTTGGCGATGCGACCGTCGGCGAGGTGCAGCACGCGGTCCGCCATCCCCGCGATCGACGCGTTGTGCGTGATCACGACCGCCGTGGTACCGAGCTCGACGTTGATCCGGGCGATCGCCTCCAGCACGACCTTGCCGGTCACGTAATCGAGCGCGCCCGTCGGTTCGTCGCACAGCAGCACGTCGGGCCGCTTGGCGATCGCCCGCGCGATCGCGACGCGCTGCTGCTCGCCGCCGGAGAGCTGCGACGGGAAATGATCGGCACGGGACGTCAGACCCACGAGCGCGATCGCCTCGTCCGCGTGCATCGGGTTCGTGGCGATGTCGGTGACGAGGGCGACGTTCTCGCGCACCGTCAGGCTCGGGATCAGGTTGTAGAACTGGAACACGAACCCGACGTGCTCGCGGCGATAGCGCGTGAGTTCGGCCTCTCCGGCGGTGGCGAGGTTGTGGTCGCGCCAGAACGCTTCGCCCGCGGTCGGTGTGTCGAGGCCGCCGAGGATGTTGAGCAGCGTCGACTTGCCACTGCCCGAGGGTCCCAGCAGGACGACGAATTCGCCCTCGTAGATTTCGAGCGCGAGGTCGGACAGCGCCTGAACCGCCACTTCGCCCATCCGGTAGGTCTTGGAAAGACCCCGGGCGACGAAGACGACGGGTTTTGCTTGCGCCACCGGCACTCCTGCAGGGGCGGACCAGGCCGCCCGCGCGCCGGCGGCGCCGCTCAGCGACGGGGCGCGCGCGGGCGCGCTACCGTGAGCGTCAGCTCCACCCCATTTTCACCATCTTGCGCCGCATGAACGCGATCTGCGTCGCGAGCGGCAGCTCCTTCGGGCAGACGTCGTGGCAGGCGAGCAGCGACATGCAGCCGAACACCCCGTCGTCGTCGCCGATCACGTCGTAGTAGTCGGCGTCGGTGCGCCTGTCGCGCGGGTCGAGCCGGAAGCGCGCGATGCGATTCAACCCGACCGCGCCGACGAAGTCCTCGCGCATCCGCGCCGTGCCGCAGGCCGCCACGCAGCAGCCGCACTCGATGCAGCGGTCGAGCTCGTAGATCTTGTCGGCGAGGTCCGGATCCATCCGCTCCTCGATCCGCGTGAGATCGGGGTTGGGGTCCTTCATGTGCAGCCAGCCGCGCAGCCGCTCGCTCATCCCGCGCATCCACTTGCCGGTGTTCACCGACAGGTCGCCGATCAGCTCGAAGAACGGCAGCGGCGCCAGCGTGATCTCGGTGCCGAGGTTCTTGGTCAGCGTGCGGCACGCGAGCGTGGGCCGGCCGTTGATCACCATTGCGCAGCTGCCGCAGATCCCGGCACGGCAGACGAAGTCGAACTGCAGCGACGGGTCCTGTTTCTCGCGGATCTCGTTCAACGCGATGAACAATGTCATCCCGTCCGCTTCCTCGAGCTCGTAGGTCTGCATCCGCGGCACGCTCGCCGGATCCTGCGGATTGTGGCGAAGGACGCTGATCTTCAGCGCGCGGCGGGGCCCGCCCGCGCCGTTGCCCCCGTTGCCCGCGGCGGGCGCCGGTACCACCTTGATGACGGCAGCGTCGCTCATCGCGCCCCCTCGAACCGTTCGTCGATCCTCTCGTTGCGCCCGCGGATGCGCTCGGGGAGCAGCGTGTCGTACGGCATCAGCGCCTCCTGCACCGCGAAACGCGACGCGCCGGCCATCTTCTGCTTCAGCGCCTCCACCTCGGCCGCCCGTGCCGCGGTCGCCGGATGGTCGACGTAGTCCTTCGCCCCGTAACCGCGCCAGCCCGGCGGCAGCTCCATCTTCGCCACGTCGAGCGCCTCGTAGGCGAGCGACGGCAGGGTGTCGGATTCGCCCTTCCAGGTCGCCAGCGTGCGCTTCAGCCACTCGGCGTCGTTGCGGCGCGGGAAGTCCTGGCGGTAGTGCGCGCCGCGGCTTTCGGTGCGCGTCAGCGCGCCGTACGCGACACACAGCGCGAGCTTCAGCATCTTCTGCACCCGATACGCGGTGACGAGTTCGGGATTGGCGCCGCGGACCTTGTATTTGAGTCCGATGTTGCGGCTCCGTACCAGCAGCTGCTGCAGCTCGTCGACCGCCGCCTGGAGGTCCTCGCCGCGGCGGAAGATGCCGACCTTGGCGGTCATGATCTCCTGCATCCGCGCCTTGAGCGCCGAGGCGTCCTCGCTGCCGCGGCCGGTGACCAGGCCGTCGATGCGCGCCTGCTCGCGGCGCAGGAACTCGTGCACGAGCGAGGTCGGGATGTCGACCTCGTTCTCGATCCGGTCGCAGTAATCGGCGATGAACTCGCCGACGATCATCCCGGCGACGACCGTCTCGGCGACCGAGTTGCCGCCCAGCCGGTTGAACCCGTGCATGTCCCAGCACGCGGCCTCCCCCGCCGCGAACAGGCCCTTCAACGTCGGGCTCTCGCCGGTGTGGTTGGTCCGCACCCCGCCCATCGTGTAGTGGTGCGCCGGGCGCACCGGGATCCAGTCCTTCACCGGATCCACGCCCATGAAGTAGTGGCAGATCTCCCACACCTCGCGCAGATTCTTCTTGATGTGCTTCTCACCGAGCAGCGTGATGTCGAGCCAGAGGTGGTCGCCGAAGCGACCCTTCACCCCCTTGCCCTTCGCGATGTGCTCTTCCATCCGCCGGCTGACGACGTCGCGCGAGGCAAGCTCCTTCTTCTCCGGCTCGTAATCCGGCATGAAGCGGTGGCCGTCGACGTCCTTGAGCAGGCCGCCGTCGCCGCGGCAGCCCTCGGTGACGAGGATGCCGGCGGGGACGATGGCCGTCGGGTGGAACTGGATCGCCTCCATGTTGCCCAGCGTGGCGATGCCGGTTTCGAGCGCGATCGCGTTGCCGATGCCTTCGCAGATCACCGCATTGGTGGTGACCCGGTACATCCGGCCGGCGCCGCCGCTGGCGATCGCCGTCGCCTTGGCCACGTAGGCCGACAGTTCGCCGGTGACGAGGTCGCGGACGATCGCGCCGTAGCAGCGGCCGGCATCGTGGATCAGCGCGATCGCCTCGGTGCGCTCGTGGACGGGAATGGCCGCACCGATCGCCTGATCGCTCATCGTCTGCAGCATCGCGTGGCCCGTGCCGTCGGACACGTAGCAGGTGCGCCACTTCTTGGTGCCGCCGAAATCGCGCTGCGCGACGAGCCCGTGCGCCTCGTCGCGCTCGGTGATCGTGACCTTCTGGCTGTTGATGATGACGTCGCGGTCGCCCTTGCGCACGCGGCTCCACGGCAAGCCCCATGCGGCAAGTTCGCGCACCGCCTTCGGCGCCGTGTTGACGAACATCCGCACCACCTGCTGGTCGGCGCCCCAGTCGCTGCCGCGGACCGTGTCCTCGAAGTGGATGTCCTCGTTGTCGCCCTGCCCCTTGATCACGTTGCCGAGCGAGGCCTGCATGCCGCCCTGCGCGGCCGCCGAGTGCGAGCGCTTGGGCGGGACCAGCGACAGGATGATCACGTCGTGGCCGCGGCGCTTGGCGCCGATGGCCATGCGCAGGCCCGCGAGGCCGCCGCCGATGACCAGCACGTCGGTATAGACGATCTTCATTTGGCGCTCCCTGGTGCAGCCATCGCCGCGGGCACGTAGGGCTGGCCGTAGTTCGGCGCGTGCTCGATGCCGATCTTGATGTAGGCCGCGAGCGTCGCGAAGCCGAGCACGAGGAAGAACACGGTGATCGCCCACTTCACGACTTTCAGGCGCTTGCGCGTGGCATTCGGGTCGCTGCCCGCGAACCACTGCCATTTGACGCATAGCCGGTAGAGTCCGATGCCGCCGTGCATCTCGACGGCGAGCAGCAGCAGGATGTACAGCGGCCAGTAGCGGTCGCTCCAGACGCGGTCGGCCGACTCGAACGGCCCGATCAGGTGCGGTCGGGTCAGCATCACGTACAGGTGGACGGTGGCGAGGAAGAACAGCGCGAACCCGGTGAACACCTGCCAGAACCAGAGCGTGGTGTCCTCGTGCCGCATCATCTTCATGTGGCCGCGGAAGAGCTTGTACTGCCGCCAGTTGATCGGGAACTTGCGCACCGCGAGCGCGGCGTGCAGCACGAGCATCCCGATGATCGCGGCGACCACGACCGACACGATGCCGGGGTAGGAGCGCCCGAACACGAAGTAGCCCTCGAACATCTTCGTGATCGTCCACATCGCGTCCTTGCTGATGAGGATCGACGATACGAAGAACATGTGGCCCCACATGAACAGCGCCAGCAGCAGTCCGCTCGCGCTCTGGAGCCAGTCGAGGCGCGCCGGCAGGCGGCTCTTGGCCGTCGCGTCGGCAAGCCCGACGCCGGCAATGACGTCGGTGGTCGGGTTCATCCGCTTTCCCCCCGTAAAACGACCGCGCCGGCCGCGGATGCGGTCGACGCCGGGTCCCATTGTCCTGCGTTGCGCTGCGGCGCGGTTGATGTGTGTCAAACGCCGCTGCCGCGTCCGACGTGTTGCACTGCAATCCCGCGCCAAGTCCACAGCGGCAAAATGGGCTCGCCGCGCACGCGCGCATCCGTCTTGACTTGCGTCAATGGGGCCGGCACCGGTTCGCGCACGATTGCGCAACACAGGCCGGGACTCCGCGCGCGGTACGCCGGCCAAGGTACGGAAGGAGTACGAGGATGTTCCAGGTTCGCATCCATGGCCGCGGGGGGCAGGGCGTCGTGTCGGGCGCCGAACTGCTGTCGGTCGCGGCGTTTCTCGAAGGGCGCTACGCGCAGGCGGTGCCGAGCTTCGGCTCGGAGCGCATGGGCGCGCCGGTGATGGCGTTCTGCCGGATCGACGACAAGGAGATCCGTCTGCGCGAGCCGGTGATGGAACCCAACGCGCTGATCATCCAGGATCCGACGCTGCTGCATCAGGTCGACCTGTTCAAGGGCTTGCACACCAGCGGGTACATCCTGATCAACTCGACCCGCAGCTTCGAGGAGCTGGGCCTGGGCGAGTTCACGCGCGATTTCCAGCACTACCGGCTGTGTTCGGTGCCGGCGACGGAGATCGCGTTGAAGCACGTCGGCCGGGCGGTGCCCAACGTGCCGCTGCTGGGCGGATTTGCCGCGGTCACGGGACAGGTGAAACTGGAGTCGGTGGTCGCTGCGATCCGGGAGAAATTCCCGTACGCGATCGCCGAGAAGAACGTGGCGGCCGCCGCCGAGGCATTCGACATCGTCAGCCGGTCGCGGGAGGCGGTCCATGCTTAAACAATGCGAAGGCTCGCACGCGGTCGCCGAGGCCGTGGCGCTGTGCCGGCCGCAGGTGATCTGCGCCTACCCGATCACGCCGCAGACGCACATCGTCGAAGGCGTGGGCGAGATGGTGAAATCCGGCGCGCTCGCCGGCTGCGAGTTCATCAACGTCGAGTCCGAGTTCGCCGCGCTGTCGGTCGCCATCGGCGCCTCGGCAGCCGGGGCGCGCACGTACACGGCGACCAGCAGCCAGGGCCTGCTGTTCATGGCCGAGGCGGTCTACAACGCCGCCGGACTCGGCCTGCCGATCGTGATGACGATCGGCAACCGCGCGATCGGCGCGCCGATCAACATCTGGAACGACCATTCCGACAGCATGTCCATGCGCGACGCCGGCTGGATCCAGATCTTCGCCGAGACCAACCAGGAGGCCGTCGACCTCCACATCCAGGCGTTCCGGCTCGCCGAGGAACTGTCGTGCCCGGTGATGGTGTGCGTGGACGGGTTCCTGCTCACCCACGCCTACGAGCGAGTCGACGTGCCCACGCAGGCGCAGGTCGACGCGTTCCTGCCACCGTTCGAGCCGCGCCAGATTCTCGATCCCGCCGAGCCGGTGACGATCGGGGCGATGGTCGGGCCGGAGGCGTTCACCGAGGTCCGCTACCTCGCGCACCACAAGCAGCTGCGCGCGCTGACCCTGATTCCGCAGCTGTCGGCCACGTTCAAGGCGCAGTTCGGGCGCGACTCGGGCGGCCTCATCCGTCCGTACCGCACCGCGGACGCCGAGACGATCGTCGTCGCGCTGGGCTCGGTCAACGGCACGGTGCAGGAAGTCGTCGACGAGATGCGCGCCGAAGGTGCGAAGATCGGCTCGGTCGGCATCTGCTCGTTCCGGCCGTTTCCGCTCACCGCGCTGCGCGAAGCGCTGCAGCACGCGAAACGCGTCGTCGTGCTCGAGAAGTGCCTCGCCGTCGGCCTGGGCGGGATCGTCTCGGACGGCGTGCGCAAGGCGCTGTCGGGAGTTCAGTTGAGGGGTTACACGGTGATCGCCGGCTTGGGCGGCCGCGCGATCACCCGCGCGTCGCTTAAGCAGTTGTTCGAGGATGCCGGCACCGACGAGTTGGAGCAGGTGACGTTCCTCGATCTGAATGCCGACGTCGTCGCGCACGAACTGGAGCGCGAGTCGCGCGCCCGGCGTACCGGTCCGACGGCGGAGGCGATCCTGCGTCGGCTGGGCACCGTCGGCTCGAGCATCGGATAGCGGCAGGAGCGCGTGATGAGCCAACCGAAATCGAAGGCCGGCGCCAGCGTGACGCCGATGCAGTCCGTCAAGTTCTACCAGACGGGGACGTTCACCGTCGGCAACCGGCTGCTCGCCGAGAACGAGCGCTCGGTGCAGGCGAACATGCAGCGCACCAACTCGCTCAACTCGGGGCACCGCGCGTGCCAGGGCTGCGGCGAGGCGCTGGGCGCCCGCTACGCAATCGATGCGGCGATGCGCGCCGCCGACAACAAGCTGATCGCCGTCAACGCCACCGGCTGCCTCGAGGTGTTCTCGACACCCTATCCGGAGACGTCGTGGCAGATCCCGTGGATCCATTCGCTGTTCGGCAACGCCGCCGCGGTCGCGTCCGGCGTCGCGGCGGCGATGCGGATGAAGGGGCGGCCCGACGTCCGCGTGGTCGCCCAGGGCGGCGACGGCGGAACCACCGACATCGGCTTCGGCTGCCTGTCCGGGATGTTCGAGCGCAACGACGACGTCCTCTACGTCTGCTACGACAACGAGGCCTACATGAACACCGGCGTCCAGCGCTCGAGCGCGACGCCGCCCGCCGCACGCACGGCGACGACGATGGCCGTCGGCCGCGAGCCGGGCAACGTGTTCGGCACCGGCAAGAACGTGCCGCTGATCGCGATGGCGCACCACATTCCCTACGTCGCGACGGCGAGTGTCGCGAACCTGCGCGACCTCGAGTTCAAGGTGACCAAGGCGATGGGGATCCGCGGCGCGCGGTACATCCACATCCATGTGCCCTGCCCGCTGGGCTGGGGCTCGCTGCCCGAGGACACGATCAAGGTGGCGCGGATGGCCGTCGAATCGGGCCTGTTCCCGCTCTTCGAAGCCGAGCACGGCGAGCTGACCGGCCGCACGACCATCCGGCGCAAGGTGCCGGTCGACGACTATCTGTCGCTGCAGAAGCGCTTCGCGCACCTGTTCGGCAAGACGCCGGACACGGCGCGGCTCGCGCAGATCCAGGCGATCGCCGACAAGAACATCCGGACCTTCGGCCTTCTGCCCGAGTAGCCCGCCCATGGAAAAGCCTTTTGCAATCACGCTCGACGTCGGCTCGAGCCTCGCCAACAAGACCGGCTCGTGGCGCACGCTGCGGCCGGTGTACGTCGACCGGCTGCCGCCGTGCAATCACGCCTGCCCGGCGGGCGAGGACATCCAGGGCTGGCTCTTTCATGCCGAGGGCGGCGATTACCAAGCCGCCTGGCGCGCGCTGACGGCCAACAATCCGCTGCCGGCGATCATGGGGCGCGTGTGCTACCACCCGTGCGAGGGCGCGTGCAATCGCGGCCAGCTGGATGAAGCGGTCGGCATCAACTCCGTCGAGCGCTTTCTCGGCGACGAGGCCATCAAGCGCGGGTGGAAATTCGCACCGCCGGCGAAGGAGTCGGGCAAGCGCGTGCTGGTCGTCGGCGCGGGGCCGTCCGGGCTCTCGGCCGCCTATCACCTGCGCCGGCTCGGCCACGCGGTCAGGATCGTCGAGGCGGGACCGCTTGCCGGCGGCATGATGCGCTTCGGCATCCCGAAGTACCGGCTGCCGCGCGACGTGCTCGACGCCGAGGTGCAGCGGATCGTCGATCTCGGCGTCGAGATCGAGTACAACCGCAAGGTCGATAACATCCTCGCGACCATGCAGGACGGCAGGTTCGACGCCGCCTTCCTCGCCGTCGGCGCGCACATCGCCAAGCGCGCGTACATTCCGGCCGGCGAGGCGGCGCGGATGCTCGACGCGGTCCAGGTGCTGCGCAGCATGGAAGGCGAGGAAAAGCCGCTGCTGGGCCGCCGTGTGGTCGTCTACGGCGGCGGCAATACGGCGCTCGACGTCGCCCGCACCGCCAAGCGCCTGGGCGCCACCGAATCGATCATCGTCTACCGGCGCACGCGCGAGAAGATGCCCGCGCACGACTTCGAGGTCGAGGAGGCGCTGCAGGAAGGCGTCATGATCAAGTGGCTGTCGACGATCAAGAACATGGCGGACGCCGGCACGCTGACGGTGGAGAAGATGGCGCTCGACGCCAAGGGCTTTCCGCAGCCGACCGGCGAGTTCGAGACCCTCGAGGCGGACTCGCTGGTGCTGGCGCTGGGCCAGGACGTCGATCTGTCGCTCCTCGACGGCGTGCCCGGGCTCGCGATCAAGGACGGCACCGTGCAGGTCGCCCCGAACATGATGACCGGGTACGCGGGCATCTTCGCCGGCGGCGACATGGTGCCGTCGGAGCGCACCGTCACGGTGGCCGTCGGTCACGGCAAGAAGGCCGCGCGCCACATCGACGCCTGGCTCCACGGCGCGACATACGCGCCGCCGCCCAAGCACGAGCTCGCGAGCTTCGACAAGCTCAACCCCTGGTATTACTCGGACGCGCCGAAGACCGTGCGCCCGCTGCTCGACATCGCGCGGCGCACGTCGACGTTCGACGAGGTGGTCAAGGGCCTGGACGAGACGAATGCGCTGTTCGAGGCGCGGCGCTGCCTGTCCTGCGGCAACTGCTTCGAATGCGACAACTGCTACGGCGTGTGCCCCGACAACGCGGTGATCAAGCTGGGACCGGGCAAGCGCTTCGAATTCAATTACGACTACTGCAAGGGCTGCGGCATCTGCGTCGCGGAATGCCCCTGCGGCGCGATCCGGATGGTCCCCGAGACCATCTGACGCCGGCCGCGGCCCGCGACGGAACCGGCGTCGAACCGGCTGCCGCGCCCGAATCTGGAGGAGGAAGACGATGCTGCACGAAAAACCGGCCGGCGTAACCACCCCGGTCCCCGCCTGGTTCCCGCGGGGGGTGTCCCTGCTGCGCGATCCGACGCTCAACAAGGGCACGGCGTTCACCGCGGCGGAGCGCGATGCGCTGGGCATCCGGGGGCTCCTGCCGCCGCACGTGTGTTCGCAGGAGGAGCAACTCGCGCGCGTGCTCGCGAGCTTCCGGCGCAAGACCGACAGCCTGGAGAAGTACATCAACCTCACTGCGCTGCACGATCGCAACGAGGCGCTGTTCTTCCGGCTCGTTATCGACAACCCGGACGAGATGATGCCGATCATCTACACGCCGACCGTGGGTCTCGCGTGCCAGCAGTTCGGTCACATCTTCCAGCGGCCGCGCGGGCTGTTCGTCAGCGCGGCCGATCGCGGGCGCATCGCCAGCGTGCTGCGCAACTGGCCCTACCGCGAGGTGGCGATCATCGTGGTCACCGACGGCGAGCGGATACTCGGCCTGGGCGACCTCGGCAGCAACGGCATGGGCATCCCCGTCGGCAAGCTCTCGCTCTACACGGCGTGCGCCGGCGTCCACCCGACGCAATGCCTGCCGGTCCTGCTCGACGTGGGCACCAACAACGAGGCGCTGCGCCACGACACGATGTACCTCGGCGTCCGGCAGCCGCGGCTTACCGGTGCCGCCTACGACGAACTGGTCGAGGAGTTCATCGCCGCGACCCAGGAGGTGTTCCCGGGAGTCATTGTGCAGTTCGAGGACTTCGCCAACCACAACGCGTTCCGTCTGCTGCACAAGTATCGCGACCGCATCCCTTCGTTCAACGACGACATCCAGGGCACCGCCGCCGTCGCGCTGGCCGGCGTGCTCTCCGCGCTGCGCGTGACCGGCGGCAAGCTGCCCGACCAGAAGCTGCTCTTCATGGGCGCGGGCGAAGCTGCGACCGGCATCGCCGATCTCGCCGTCACCGCGATGATCGGGCAGGGCATGTCCCCGGCCGCGGCCCGCAGCCGCTGCTGGCTGGTCGACTCGAAGGGTCTGGTCGTCGAGAGCCGCACCGACCTCGCCGCGCACAAGCGGCCCTATGCGCACCCGCATTCGCCCACCGGTGACTTCCTCGCCGCGGTCAAGGCGCTGCAGCCGACGGCCATCATCGGCGTCGCCGCGACCGCAGGCACGTTCACGCGCGAGGTCATCGAGGAGATGACGCGTCTCAATCCCCGCCCGATCGTGTTCGCGCTGTCGAACCCGACGTCGAAATCGGAGTGCACGGCGATACAGGCCTACGAGTGGAGCGGTGGCCGCGCGCTGTTCGCGAGCGGCAGCCCGTTCGATCCGGTCACGCTGGCCGGCCGGACGTTCGTTCCGCGGCAGGGCAACAATTCGTACATCTTCCCGGGCGTCGGCCTGGGGGCCATCGCGACGCGGTCGCGGCGCATCACCGACGAGATGTTCATGGCCGCGGTCCATGCGCTCGCCGAGCAGGTGTCGGGCACGGATCTCGCGCAGGGCAGCCTGTATCCGCCGCTGTCACGCGTGCGCGACGTCTCGGCGCACATCGCGACCGCGGTCGCGCGGGTGGCGTACGAGCAGGGTCACGCGACGGTGCCGAAGCCGGCCGACCTGGCCGCCTACGTCCGGGCGCAGATGTACGAACCGAGTTACGTGACCTACGCGTGAGGCACGGTCCGCACATCGGTTTGCTCCCGGCGCCGTGCGGCGGCCATGCCTGCGCACCTGCGCCGCGGCAGCGCACGCGCGAAGTCGCATCGAGCGGCACCGGCCTCGGCGCTGGCCGCCGGGCGCCCCCCGTCGGATAACGACGCCCCGCAAGGAGCCGGCGCAGTGGCAGTGCATCGAACGACGAAGGGCCTCGACATCCCGCTCGGCGGCGAGCCCGTGCAGGCCATCACGCCGGGGGCGCCCTCGACGCTGGTTGGCGTCGTCGGCGCCGACTTCATCGGCCTCAAGCCATCGCTGCTGGTGCAGCCGGGCGACGTCGTGCGACGCGGGCAGCCGCTATTCGCCGACAAGAAGACACCGGGTGTCGTCCACACGGCGCCGGCCGCAGGCACGGTGCGTGCCGTCAATCGCGGCGAGATGCGCGCCTTCGAGTCGCTCGTCATCGACGTCGACGACCGCGACGGTCCGGACGCGCAGGTCGCATTCGCGAGCTTCACCGGGCGCCCTCCCGCCGAACTCGACGCCGCCGCCGTGCGCGCGCTCCTCGTCGAGACCGGACTTTGGACCGCGTTTCGCACGCGGCCCTTCAGCAAGGTGCCGTCGCCGGACACCACGCCCCATGCCATCTTCGTCACGGCAATGGATACCCGGCCCCACGCGCCTGCCGTCGAGGCCGTGCTCGCGGGACGCGAGACCGACTTCCACACCGGACTCGCCGCGATCGCGCGTCTTTGCCCGAATCGGACCTGGCTTTGCAAAGCGGAAGGCTCCGGCATCACCGCGCCGTCCGGTCTCCCGATCGCCACCGAGGAGTTCGGCGGACCGCATCCGGCGGGCACCGCCGGGTTGCACATCCATCTGTTGAGCCCGGTCCACGTCGAGCGGACCGTCTGGCACATCGGCTACCAGGACGTCGCGGCGATCGGCCGGCTGTTCGCGACCGGCAAGCTCGACGTCGAACGCGTCGTCTCGCTCGCCGGCCCCGGTGTCGTGCGGCCGCGACTGCTGCGCACGCGCCTCGGCGCCGCGCTCGACACGCTGACGCATGGCGAACTCGCGCCAGGCGAGCAGCGCGTGATCTCCGGATCGGCGCTCGACGGCCGCGCGGCAGCCGGCGAGATTTTCGGCTACCTCGGCCGCTATCACCAGCAGATCGCGGTGGTCCCGGAGGGACGCACGCGCGAGCTCTTCGGCTGGATTGCGCCCGCACGCGACAAGTTCTCGATCTGGGGCGTGACGCTCGGCGCATGGACGAAGGGGCGGCGGCTGCCGCTGACCACGTCGACCAACGGCGGACGTCGGGCGATGGTGCCGATCGGCGCCTACGAACGGGTGATGCCGTTCGACCTCATGCCGACGTTCCTTCTGCGCGCACTCCTCACCGGCGACGCCGAGCGCGCCGAAGCGCTCGGCTGTCTCGAGCTCGACGAGGAAGACCTCGCGCTGTGCACGTTCGTCTGCCCCGGCAAGATGGAATATGGACCGCTGCTGCGCTCGATGCTCGCCGGCCTCGCGAAGGAGCATGGGGCATGAGCGCGGCGGGCGTAGCCCAGCCCCGGAGGGCGCGTCGCCGCGCGATTGCCCGCGCCCGACACCCTGCCTTTCGCGTCGACAGAACAGGTGAGGCGGGCGCATGAAATCGCTGCGCGCGCTGCTCGACCGCGTCGCCCCGAACTTCGAGAAAGGCGGTCGTCTCGAGAAGCTCTATCCGCTGTGGGAGGCGGCGGACACCTTCTTCTACTCGCCGGCGAGCGTGACGAAGACCGGCGCGCACGTGCGCGATGCGCTGGACCTCAAGCGGATGATGATGCTCGTCGTCATCGCGGCGCTGCCCTGCGTCTACATGGCACTGTGGAACACGGGGCTGCAGGCCAACCTCGCGCTCGATCCGGCCAGGGCCGCCGGTCTCACCGGGTGGCGGCACGACGTGATCCGCTGGCTGGGCGTCGGCTACTCGCCCGACAGCTGGATCGCCTGTGTGGTCCACGGCGCGCTGTATTTCCTGCCGCTCTATGCCGTGACGATGGTCGTCGGCCTGTCGTGGGAGGTGCTGTTCGCGACGATCCGCAAGCTCGAGGTCAACGAGGGCTTCTTCGTCACGGGCATCCTGTTTCCGCTGATCCTGCCGCCGACCACGCCGCTGTGGCAGGCGGCGCTCGGCATCAGCTTCGGCGTCGTGCTCGCGAAGGAGGTGTTCGGCGGCACCGGGATGAATTTCGTCAACCCGGCGCTCGCGGCAAGGGCGTTCCTGTTCTTCGCGTATCCCGCCGAGATCTCGGGCGACAAGGTGTGGACCGCGATTCCGCCGGGCGCCGCCATCGACGGCTTTTCGGGCGCCACGCTGCTCGCGCAGATGCGCGGGATGACCGGCCCGTTCGGGGATCAGCATTTCGCATGGATGCGCGCGTTCCTCGGCCTCGAGCCCGGATCGATGGGCGAGACCTCGGCGCTGGCGTGTCTCCTCGGCGCGGTCGTGCTGATCGGCACCGGCATCGGCTCGTGGCGGACGATGGCGGGCGTGACGCTGGGCACGATCGCGATGGCGAGCCTGCTCAACCTCGTCGGCTCGGCGACCAACCCGTGGTTCGCCGTGCCGTTCTGGTGGCACATGGTCGCCGGCGGCTGGGCGTTCGGCACCGTGTTCATGGCCACCGATCCGGTCACCTCGCCGTTCTCCGAGCGAGGAAAATGGGTCTACGGACTGATGATCGGGGCGCTGGTCGTGTTCATCCGCGTGACGAACCCCGCGTACCCCGAATGCATGATGCTGGTGATCCTGTTCATGAACGTCGTCGCGCCGATCATCGACTACGCGCTCGTGAAAGCCAACATCAAACGTCGGATGAAGCGCCGTGCCGAAAACTGAGGGCACCCGCTACACGTTCGTGTTCGCGACGGTCGTCTCGATCGTCTGTGCGCTGCTGATCGCCGTGTCGGCGGTGGGGCTGCACGAGCGACAAGAGGCCAATGCGCTGCTCTACCGGCAGAAGAACGTGCTGCTCGCCGCCGGGCTCGCCAAACCCGACGAAGACCTGTCCCGGCGCGAGATCCTCAAGCGCTTCGACGAGCGTATCAAGGTGCGCCTGGTCGACCTGAAGTCCGGCGAGCTCGTTCCCGAAAACCGACAGGACGCGAGGTCCTATGACCAGCGCAAGGCGCGCAACGATCCGGAACAGAGCCGCACGGCGCCGCCCAACGACGCGCGGGTGTCGCGTCTGCCGTATCTCGGGGCCGTCTATCTCGTGGCAAAGGGGAACCTGGTCGAGCAGGTCGTCCTGCCGATCGAGGGCATGGGGATGTGGGGCACGGTCTACGGATTCATCGCCGTCGACCGCGACGGCAACACGGTGCGCGGCCTCACGATCTACGATCAGAAGGAAACCCCGGGGCTCGGCGGTGAAATCGGCAATCCGCGCTGGCAGTCGCTGTGGCTCGGGCGCAAGATCTACGACGCAGGCTGGGAACCGGCCCTCACCGTGATCAAGGGCAGCGCCGGCCCACCGGAGCAGGACCCGTACCATATCGACGGTCTGTCCGGTGCGACGATCACCAGCAACGGCATCGCACGCGTGATGAAATTCTGGATGTCGCAGGATGGCTGGGCGCCGTTCCTGCGCCGTTTTCGCGAGGGGAAGGCGGGATGAGTGCCACCGATGCGGTGTTCGGCAGGGAACTGCGCAAGACGCTGGTCGCGCCGATCGTCGCCAACAACCCGATCGGCGTCCAGGTGCTCGGCATCTGCTCGGCGCTCGCCGTCACGACCCGGATGGACAAGGCGCTGGTGATGGGCGTCGGCGTGATTCTCGTCACCGCGTTCGCCAATCTGGCCGTGAGCCTGGTGCGCAACTGGACGCCCAACAACATCCGGATCATCGTGCAGCTCGCGGTGATCGCGACGCTGGTGATCATGGTCGACCAGGTGCTGAAGGCGTACCTGTACGAGATCTCGCTCGAGCTGTCCGTCTACATCGGCCTCATCATCACCAACTGCATCGTCATGGGCCGCGCCGAGGGTTTTGCGATGCAGAATCCGCCCTGGCAATCGTTTCTCGACGGCATCGGCAACGGCTTGGGCTACGCCATCGTGCTGCTGCTGGTCGCTTTCGTCCGCGAATTCTCGGGTGCCGGCAAGGTGTTCGGCTTTACCGTGCTGCCGCTGCACAACACGGGGGGCTGGTACGAACCGAACGGGCTGATGCTGCTCGCACCGTCCGCGCTGTTCATCCTCGCGCTCCTCGTCTGGTTGCTGCGCACCCTCAAACCCGAGTTGCAGGAAAAGGACTGACCGGGCGCTTCCGGAACGATCGTCATGGAGCATTACCTCAACCTGCTGATCAAGTCCATGTTCCTCGAGAACATGGCGCTCGCGTTCTTCCTCGGCATGTGCTCGTTCCTCGCGTGCTCGAAGAAGGTCGAGACCGCCCTCGGTCTCGGCGTCGCCGTCGTGTTCGTCCAGGTGCTCACGGTGCCGATGAACCAGCTGATCCTGCACCACCTGCTCGCCGAGGGCTCGCTGTCGTGGCTCTCGCCCGCGCTCGCCACGGTCGACCTGGGCTTCCTGTCGTTCATCCTGTTCATCTCCACGATCGCCGCGGCAACCCAGGTCGTCGAGATGGCCGTCGAGCGCTTCGCCCCCGCGCTGTACACGACGCTGGGCGTGTTCCTGCCGCTGATCGCCGTCAACTGCGTGATCCTCGCCGGGTCGCTGTTCATGCAGGAGCGCGACTACACCTTCGGCGAGAGCGTGGTCTACGCGTTCGGCTCCGGGCTGGGCTGGATGCTCGCGATCGTCGCGATGGCCGCGATCCGCGAAAAGATGGCCTACTCGGATGTGCCCGCCGGCCTCAAGGGGCTCGGCATCACCTTCATGACCGCCGGGCTGATGTCGATGGCATTCATGGTGTTCTCGGGCATCCAGCTCTGAAGGCGGCGGCCGCGATGGGCGAAATCATCTCCGGCATCGTGCTGTTCACCGCCATCACGCTGGCGCTGGTGGCGCTGCTGCTCGCCGCCAAGCGCAAGCTCGTCGCGCACGGCGACGTGTCGATCGTCATCAACGATGATCCCGCGAACGCGCTGAAGGTGCCGGCTGGCGGCACGCTCCTCGGTACGCTCGCGGAGCACAAGATCTTCATTCCGTCCGCCTGCGGCGGCAAGGGCGCCTGCGGCGTCTGCGAAGTCATCGTCCGCGAGGGCGGCGGCGACCTCCTGCCGACGGAGACCGGGTACATCAGCCGCGGCGAAGCGAAGCGTGGCCACCGTCTCGCCTGCCAGGTGAAGGTCAAGCGCGACATGAAGGTCGAGATCGCGCCGGAGATCTTCGACGTCCGCAAGTGGACGTGCAAAGTCGTGTCCAACCGCAACGTCGCGACGTTCATCAAGGAACTGAAGCTCGCGCTGCCGGAAGGCGAGGAAGTCCCGTTCCGCGCCGGCGGCTACGTGCAGATCACCTGCCCGCCGCATACGCTCGACTTCAGGAGCTTCGACATCGATCCGCAGTTCCGCGCGGACTGGGACCGCTTCGACCTGTGGCGGTTCACGTCGGCGACGACGGCGCCCATCGAGCGCGCGTACTCGATGGCGAACTATCCGCTGGAGAAGGGCCTGCTGCTGTTCACGATCCGCATCGCGTTCCCGCCCGGGTACCGCGAGGACATTCCGCCGGGGATCATGAGTTCGTGGATCTTCAATCTCAAGCCCGGCGACGAAGTGACCGTGTCCGGCCCGTTCGGCGAGTTCTTCGCCCGCGAGACCGACAAGGAGATGTGCTTCATCGGCGGCGGCGCCGGAATGGCGCCGATGCGCTCGCACATCTTCGACCAGTTCAAGCGGCTCGGGACGAAGCGCAAGGTGTCGTTCTGGTACGGCGCGCGCAGCCTGCGCGAGACGTTCTACGTCGAGGAGTTCGAGACGCTGCAGCGGGAGAACCCGAACTTCACCTGGCACCTCGCGCTGTCCGAGCCGCTCCCCGAAGACGACTGGAGCGGACCGACCGGGTTCATTCACAACGTGCTGCACGAGCGCTTCCTGAAGGATCATCCGGCGCCGGAGGACATCGAGTACTACATGTGCGGTCCGGGGGTGATGAACAAGGCGGTGATCGCGATGCTGCTGAACCTCGGCGTCGACCGCGAGAACATCATGCTCGACGATTTCGGCTGATCCGGCACCGGCGAACGTGGATCGAAATGAAAAGGAACGCGCGATGAACGAATTGACGGTCGAGGCGGTGATACGCGACCGCAACACCGACGAATTGATCTCGGTACCGGCGGCGGGGACGGTCAGCGAGGCCATCGACGTGATGGCCGCGCGCGAGATCGGCGCGGTGCTGGCGATGACCGAGGACGGGCTCGTTGCCGGCATCTTCTCGGAGCGCGACCTCCTCTCGCGCGTCGTCCAGGCCGGGCGCGACCCGAAGACGACGCCGCTGTCGCTGGTGATGACCCGCGACGTGCGCTTCGTGTCCCCCGGAACGACGATCGAGGCGGCGCTCGCGCTGATGCACGTCCACCGCTTTCGCCACCTGCTGGTCATCGACGGGCCGAAGGTCTACGGCCTCATTTCGATGCGCGATCTCGTCTACCAGATGATCCGGCACGGCGAAGGCCGCTTCGAGGCGGCGGTGCGCCACGCCGCCGGCGCACCGCGGACCTGAGCCGGCCTTGACGACGCGCACATAGCCGAATTTCGCAGCGGAGCCACTCCATGGACACTCTTCTTTCCCCGCGCCGCCGCATCGTCCTGCAGGCGCTCGGTGCCGCCGCGCTGCTCGTCGCCTGCGGCGAGCGCCGCGGCGCGGCCGTTGCGCCGGTCGCCGAATTCCGCGGACCGACGATGGGCTCGAGCTATTCGCTCAAGATCGCCGGTGGGAATCTCTCCGCCGCGGCGCAGGCAGCGGCGCACGACGCGGTGCGCGCCGCACTGGATCGCGTCGACGTCGCCATGTCGACGCACCGGCCGGATTCGGAGCTCTCGCACTTCAATCGTCACAACGCGGCGACCGGTTTCGCGCTGTCGCCGGACACGTTTGCCGTATTCGCGCTGGGCGAGCGGGTGAGCGAAATGACGGGCGGCGCTTTCGACATCACCGTCGGCCCGATCGTCGACGCCTGGGGTTTCGGGCCGCGGCGCGAATTCCGCATCGTCGGTGCGGCAGAGGTCGGCGCGCTGGAAAGCAGCGTGGGCTGGCGAATGCTCGCGCTGGATGGCGCCGCGCACACCGTGACGAAATCGCAACCGGAAGTCCGGGCCGATCTTTCCGGCATCGCCAAAGGCTACGGCGTCGACGAAGCCGCACGTGCGCTCGACGCGCTGGGGTTCGAGCGATACATGATCGAAGCCGGCGGCGAGGTCCGCGCCCGCGGGGTCAACGGCGAGGGCCGGCCGTGGCGGATCGGCATCGAGCAACCGGACGCGAACCCGCAGCGCGCGCGCTACGTGGTACCGCTCGCCGGACGGTCGCTCGCCACCTCCGGCGACTACCGGATCTACTTCGAGCGCGACGGAACGCGGTATTGCCACGAGATCGACCCGGCGACGGGCCGGCCGATCGCCAACGGCGTGGCATCGGTGAGTGTCGCCGCCGACGAGTGCGCGCTCGCCGACGCGCTGGCGACGGCGCTGATGGTGATGGGACCGGAACGCGGGTTCGCCTTCGCCACGGCACAGCACCTGGCGGCGCATTTCGTCGTGCGCACGGGAGACGGCAGGCTCGTCGACCGGATGACACCCGACTTCGCCGCGCTCGGCGGCCAGGCGCTGGAAGCGGCGTAGACTGGGCGTGATGGACATTTCGTCGCTTGTCCCCGTTTTCGTGGTCACGCTGGCGGCCGTCGGCGCAGGCGTGTTCGCGATGGCGATCGGGGTCATCTTCCGCCGCCCGTGCCTGCGCGGCTCCTGCGGCGGATCGGAAGTGCGCACCGCCGGCGGCGAGTCGATTTCCTGCGCCGATTGTCCGAACCGCAAGCGCAAGACCGCCGCGACGTAGCATGCCGCCGCTGCCCGCCCCGTACGACGGGCTCCATCGCGCGCTGTCGGCGATCATTCCCGCGGCGCGCCTCGTCACCGATCCGCTGCGCCTGCTCGCCTGGGGCACCGACGCGAGCTTCTACCGGCTCGTCCCCAGGATCGTCGTCGTCGTCGAGACCGAAGCGGAGGTCGTCGCGCTGCTGGCACTCGCCGCACGGCACGCGACGCCGGTGACGTTCCGCGCCGCCGGCACGAGCCTCGCCGGACAGGCCGTCACCGATTCGGTGCTGATGCTGCTGGGCGACGGCTGGCGCGGCTGCCGGATCGAGGACGACGGCAAGACCATCGTGCTGCAACCGGGCGTGATCGGAGGCGCGGCCAACCGCCGACTGGCGCCTCTGGGCCGCAAGATCGGGCCCGATCCCGCGTCGATCGACGCGGCGATGATCGGCGGCATCGCCGCGAACAACGCCAGCGGCATGTGCTGCGGCACGGCGCAGAACAGCTACCGGACGCTCGCCGGGATCCGGCTCGTGCTCGCGGACGGCGCCGTGCTCGACACCCGCGATGCCGCAAGCCGCGCATCGTTCGTCGAACGCCGCGGCGAGCTCGTGCGCGGGCTCGATGCGCTCGCCCGTGCGACCCGCGCGAACGAGACGCTGTCCTCCCGCATCCGGCACAAGTTCCGGATGAAGAACACGACCGGCTACAGCCTCAACGCGCTCGTCGATTTCGAGGATCCGCTCGACATCCTCGCGCATCTGATGATCGGCTCCGAGGGCACCCTCGGGTTCATCAGCGAAATCGCATACCGGACGGTGCCCGACTACGCGGACAAGGCGAGCGCACTGATCCTGTTCGACGATCTCGAGACCGCCTGCCGCGCGGTGTCGGCACTCAAGTCGGCGCCGGTCAATGCCGTCGAGCTCGCCGACCGTGCCGCGCTGCGCTCGGTCGAGACGAAGCCGGGATTGCCGGAGACGATTCGCGCGCTGCCGCCCGACGGCGCGGCACTGCTCGTCGAAACGCGCGCGCCCGACGCTTCGAAGCTGGCCGCGCAGGTGGCGGCGATCATGACCATCCTGGTGCCGATCCGCACCGCGCAGCCGGTGCGCTTTTCGACCGATCCCGCGGAGTGCGCGCAGTTCTGGAACGTGCGCAAGGGCATGTTTCCGTCGGTCGGCGCGATGCGTGCGGCGGGCACCACGGTGATCATCGAGGACGTCGCGTTCCCGGTGCCGCGACTTGCCGAGGCGACGCTCGACCTGCAGCGGCTGCTCATCGCGCACGGTTATCGCGGCGCGATCATCTTCGGTCACGCGCTCGAGGGCAACCTGCACTTCGTGTTCACGCAGGACTTCAACGCGCCCGCCGAGGTCGAGCGCTATCGCCGGTTCATGGACGAGCTGTGCCGGATGGTCATCGAGAAATACGACGGCTCGCTCAAGGGCGAGCACGGTACGGGCCGCAATATCGCACCGTTCGTCGAGCTCGAATGGGGCAGGGAAGCCTACGCGCTGATGCGCACCATCAAGCGCCTGCTCGATCCGACCGGCCTGCTCAATCCCGGCGTGCTGCTCAACGACGATCCCGAGGCGCACCTGAAGCACCTGAAGCCGCTGCCGGCGTGCGATCCGATCGTCGACAAGTGCATCGAGTGCGGCTTCTGCGAGCCGAAGTGCCCGTCACGTGGCCTGACGCTGTCGCCACGGCAACGAATCGTCGGTGCGCGCGAGATCGCGCGACTCGAGGCGAGCGGCGGGGATGCCGGCCCCGTCACGCGGCTGTTCGCCTACCACGGCGTGGACACCTGCGCGGCCTGCGGTCTGTGCGCCACCGCGTGCCCGGTGGGCATCGAGACCGGGCTGCTGATGAAAGCGCTGCGTGCGCGGCGCGCGAGTCCGCTGGCGAAGAAGATCGGCGGCAGCCTGGCGCGCAACTTCGGCGCAGTCGCCACCGGCATGCGCGTCGGGCTGCGCGGCGCGGACCTGCTGCACGGGCTTCTCGGGACACGCACGATGCAAGGGACCCTCGACGGCCTGCGACGCGCGTCGGGCGGCGCGCTGCCGAAGTGGTCGCCGGCGATGCCGCGGCCGGTGCATTTCGTGCCGCGCACCCGCATCGGCGCGGCGGATGGCGCCGACGCCGATCCCCGAGAGCGCATCGTCTACTTCCCCAGCTGCGCCGCACGCAACATGGGGGCGCAGCGCGGCCACGACGGCGTGGAGCCCTTGCCCGACCGTCGCCGAGCGCCTGTTCGCGAAAGCGGGCTACGACGTGGTGTACCCGGTCGGCCTCGCCGGGCACTGCTGCGGCCAGCCCTTCGAGAGCAAGGGCCTCTTCGACGCCGCCGACGCCATGTCGACGAAGCTGGAAGCCGCACTCGCCGCGGCGAGCGAAGGCGGCCAGCTGCCGATCGTGTTCGACACGAGCCCCTGCGCCTACCGGATGCAACGCTACCTTGCCGGGAGGCTCGCCGTATTCGACAGCATCGAGTTCGTGCACGACCGCGTGCTGCCGCGCCTCGCGCTGCGGCCGCGCGAGGCGACCGTCGCGATCCACCCCGTGTGCAGTGTGCGCAAGATGGGCACCGTCGACAAGCTCGCGGCGCTGGCCGCACGCTGCAGCCGCGAAGTCGTCACTGTCGACGCCGTGATGTGCTGCGGGTTCGCCGGAGAAAAAGGCTTCAACCGGCCGGAACTCAACGAGCACGCGCTGCGCCACCTGAAGGCGGCATTGCCGGCGCACTGCGTGCAGGGGTACTCGTCGTCGCGCACGTGCGAGATCGGCCTCTCCGAACAGGCGAACTTCCCGTACCAGTCGATCCTGTACCTCGTCGAGGCCTGCGCCGTGAGTTTGGGGTCAGATACGTAATAGTGGGTCTCGGCTTGCAACCCGAACTCACACTATTACGTATCTGACCCCAAATTCCGAACTCAGTGCAGCCGCTGCCGCGACTTGCGCGCATCCGGCTGCGGACCGCGGCGGGCGCCGCTGCCGTGACCCTTCGTCGCCGAGCGCTTTTCCTGCCAGAAGCGGTGAATCAGCACCGTGGCGACCGGCAGCTCGTCGATCAGGCCCTCGCGCTTCTCCTCGCTGTCGACCCATTCGGTGAAGTCGTCGTCGCGGTCGCCGAACGCGAGCGCCTCGATCGGGAAGATCCAGTCGCGCGCGTCCTGCGCGTCGTACAGCGGCTGCCACTGGTCGTCGCGCAGCTTCACGCCGGCCATGTATCCCTCGCACCAGGCGGTGGCTTCCGGCGGCGTGCGCTCGGCTTTCTTCGCCTTCTCGTCGGACATGTACAGCAGTGGCCGGAAGCGGGTCGGCGCTTCGGTGAGCGTGCGCTGGATGCCCACCATGTGCCGCATCATCAGGCCCATGATCCGCTGCGCCTGCTCGCTGCCGGTGAACGCCGGCGACGCGCTGCGACCGCCTTCGCTCCACACCTGCGGCAGCCACTCGGACGGCTGGATCGCCTCCGGGCCGCTGACGATCGCCGTGAGGTAGCCGTCGAGCATCTCGAGGTCCATGCAGTCCTGCGGCACCGCGTCGGAGCCGAGAAACGTCTCCATTTCGTCGAGTTCGGCATCGGTCAGCGGCTCGTCGATGGCGCGGGGGTCGGTCCGTGATTCGGTCATGAGGCTCTTTCGTCGGAACGGAAGCTTCGGAACCCGATATGATCGCCCCCCACGGCGATCCGCGCAACCGCGGTCTTGCGCGCAAACGGTTTCGCGCGCTGTGGTACGCTGGCCGCCGCGCTTCTCAGCGTACCCGCCGCCCGCGGCGGGCGCCGAACCGATGCCGCCGCCCAAGATCAAGACCCAGGCATTTCTCGCCAACCTGCCGCTTGTTCAAGGAGCTGGCAGGCGCCGAAATCGACCGCATCGCCAGCGGCACGATCGAACTGCACGTGCCCAGAGGCGAGATCCTGTTCAACAAGGGCGACCCCTGCTCGGGCTTCCATCTCGTCATCTACGGACAGGTGAAGCTCTCCTTCGTCACGCCGCAGGGAGGCGAGAAGGTCGTCGAGATCGTCGGCCCGGGACTGTCGTTCGGCGAAGCGCTGATGTTCATGGACAAACCCTACATTCTGATGGCGCAGACGCTCACCGACTCGCTGCTGCTGCACGTGTCGAAGCAGGTCGTGTTCGAGGGGATCGAGCGCGACCCGCTGTTCGCCAAACGGATGCTGGCCGGCCTGTCGCGCCGGGTCCACGGGCTCATCACCGACGTCGAGAGCTATTCGATGCAATCCGGCACGCAGCGCGTGATCGGCTACCTGCTGCGGCAGGATGTCGACCACCCCGACCCGGAAGCATCGTATACGGTGACGCTGCCGACCTCGAAGGCGATCGTCGCGTCGCGCCTCAACCTCACGCCCGAGCACTTTTCGCGGATCCTGCACGATCTCACCGACGCCGATCTCATCGCCGTCGATGGTCGCGCGGTGCGGATTGCCAACGTCGGGAAGCTGCGGGCGTTCAACGGCTAGCCAATTCGCCGATGCGTTGACTACGCCGCCGCCGCACCCGCAAACGCGACGATCAGCACAGCGACGACGAGATAGAGCGCCCAGCCGATCGCGCAGCGCCAGCGCGAAACCGGATCGGCGACGAATCCGCGCCATCCGGATTTCGACCTGCAGAAGCGCGGCGAGCGAATATTCATCTCTGACCCGGTCAGCATCTACCGCGCAAACCGCACCTCGACGGTAAGCCCCTTGCCCTGCGGGCCGTCGTCCAGCGTGACCACCGCGCCGTGCAGCTCGACGATCCGGCGCACGATGGACAGGCCAAGACCGCTGCCCGACTGGCCAGTACCCGTCACGCGATAGAAGCGCTCGAATACGCGCCCCCGCTCCGCGGCCGGAATGCCCGGGCCGTTGTCGGCGACGGCAAGCATCCCGCCCCCGCCGTCGACCTTCGCTCGCACGACGACCGAGCCGCCATCCTGCGTGTAGCGCACCGCGTTGTCCACGAGGTTGCGCACGAGGGCCTCCAGCATCGTCGCGTCACCGCGGACGGGGACGGGTTCCGGCGCGTCGAGCGTCACGGCGATTCGCTTGTCGGCCGCCCGCGCGCGGAGCTCCGCGACCGCGGCGCTCGCCACGCCGGCCAGGTCGACGTCGGCAACCGCCGGCAGCTCTTGCTGCGGATCGAGGCGCGCGAGCATCAGGAGCTGCTCGACCAGCCGCGTTGCACGATCGGTACCCGCCACGACCTGGGCGAGCGCGTGCGCGCGCTCCGCAGCACCGTGAGCACCCTGCGCGACCTGCGCCTGCGTCTTGACCGCGGCAAGCGGCGTGCGCAACTCGTGCGCCGCGTCGGCGGTGAAGCGGCGTTCGCGTTCGAGCGTGGCGCGCACGCGGGCGAACAGGGCGTTGAGCGCCGCGACCAGGGGCTGCGCCTCGCGCGGCGCGGCACCGGCGTCCAGTGGCGCAAGGTGATCGGGCGCGCGCGCAGCGACGTCGTGGGCGACACGGTCGAGCGGCGCGAGTCCGCGCCCCACGGCGAACCAGATCAGGACCGCCAAGAGCGGCAGGGCGAACAACATCGGGTGCAGCAGGTGGAATGCCACGCCGGCCGCGAGATCGTCGCGCACGTCGCGCCGCTCGGCCACCTGCACCAGCAGGCCCCGCTCGCGATCCATGCGGCTGTACACGCGCCAGTTGCGACCGTCGACCGCTCGATCGGTGAATCCTTCGTCGCCATCGTACAGCCGCTGCGCCGGCGCGCTTTCCGAGCGCAGGAGGAGCCGGCCTCGTCGGACATCCCAGATCTGGAACGCGACACGGCGCTCGTACTTGTGCGCGGCGGCGACCTCGGTCACCGGCACGTCGTCGATCTCGTGACCAGCCTGCGCGAGCAGGATCTGCGCCGATTGCGCGAGTTGCGCATCCATCATCTCGCCGGTCTCGTGGCGGGTGTCGCGGTACGACCAGAGCGCCGCGGCGACCCACGCGGCGGTGGTCACCGCCAGCAGCAGCACGAGCAGCCGCCCGCGCAGCGACGGTGCCGCGGTCCTGCGCGCAGCTCCGTCGTTCACCGCGCCGGCTCCGCGGCGCGCTCGATCAGGTATCCCGCGCCGCGCAGCGTGCGGATGAAGTCGGCCCCGAGCTTGCGCCGCAGGTGATGGACGTGCACCTCGATGGCATTGCTGCCCGGTTCCTCGTTCCACTCGTAGAGGCTGCGCTCGAGCTGCTCGCGCGACAGCACGCGTCCCGCCTGGCGCATCAGCTCGTGCAGCAGCGCGAACTCACGCGGCGCAAGCTCGACGCGCGCGCCGGCGCGGGTCACGGTGCGCGCCGCGGGATCGAGCGCAACGTCGCCGACGCGCAGCACCGGTTCGGCGCGTCCGGCGCTGCGGCGCACGAGCGCGCGCAGGCGGGCCGTGAGCTCGGCGAGATCGAATGGTTTGACGAGGTAGTCGTCGGCGCCGGCGTCCAGCCCGCCGACGCGGTCAGCGACGGTGTCGCGCGCCGTCAGGATCAGCACCGGAATCGGGTCGCCACGCTTGCGCAGCGCACGAGAGCACGTCCAGACCGGACTTGCGCGGCAGTCCGAGATCCAGCACGACGGCAGCGTAGGGCTCGTCGGCAAGCGCCGCCTCGGCGGCCCGTCCGTCCTCCACCCAGTCGACGGCAAAGCCCGCCTGGGCGAGTCCGGCGCGGATGCCGTCACCCAGGATCCGGTCGTCTTCGACTACGAGCAGGCGCATGCACGCATTTTACCCGGCGCGATCACCGCGCCGCGTCATCGTACGGCTGCCGCCGCGCCCGCGCGCCCGGCGACCGTCGCCGGGCCGGCCTTCGGGATCGTCACGTTGCGCTCCGAGAAATCACCCTGGCCTGCCGTCGTGTGACAGGCCGCGCAGTTGGCAGCGCTGCCCACCGCGGGCCGCTTCCACACGTCGGCGCGAATCTCGTCGTGCTTGGCACGGATGTAGCGCGTCTCGGTGATCCGCAGCGGCGTCGCATCGGCCGGGATCGACGCGGCGATCTTCAGAGAGCGCCGGTTGCCGTTGCGATCGGCGGCGTTGGCGACGAGGAAACGGGTGATCTCGTCACGGGTAGGCGCATCCAGCGCGGCGTTCTCGCCGAAGTGGTGATCGAGTCGCGCCATCACCGCCTGCCACGACCTTGCCGGCAGCAGCCCGGGGTGGTACGGCTCGTGGCAGGACGTGCATTCGGCCTGCCACGCGGCGTTCGCGATCGGCGGCAGCCGGCCGGAGGACCGTTCGTCGTGGCCGCCGGCGAGCAGCCCCCCAGTTGCGAGCACCGTTGCGGCGAGCACCGCGCCGCGCAGGATGTCGATACGTCTCATCGTGAGCTCCTCATTTGACCGACAGCAGATACGTGATGAAGTCGCCCTTCTCCTGCGCGGTGCACGCGCGCTCGAGGACATCCGTGCAATTGCGCGAAAACCATTTTTCGACGTGTGCGGCGTCGGTGAACCGCTGCGCGTTTGCGACGGGTGCAAGGGGCGCGATGTCCTTGTTGGCTCGGCTTCGGCCGATCGCCGTGGGATCGGCGGTATGGCAACCGCTGCAGCTCGCCGGGGCGCCGCCGGCGCGGGTGCGTTGCTGGCGGTAGAACTCGGCGCCGCGAGCCACGGAGAAATCCCGGAACGATGGATTCTCCCGCTTCGCCTGCGCCGCATAGTCGGCGACCAGCTGCTGCGGGGTCGCGGCCTCGGCGGCGAGCGCAGACAGGCTTGCCGCAATTAGCATCAGGGATGAAACGATGACGTTGCGCACGATCTGGAAACTCCGTGTTTCGTTGGTCGGAAACAATGTCGCGCCGCGACGGGAAAGAACCCGGCACGCGCATCGTCGTGGGCTGCGAGGAGCGGCGCGACAAAGACGTCGACGGACGCCGCGGCGATTGGCTTCGCCGCGTGGGCGACGCCGGTGCCGATGATGCCCCCGGTCACCGCGATCGCGACGGCGAGCGCCAGTGCGCGCAGGGACGGTCTAGGCACGGCCGGTCTCCTCGCGCCGGCGGTACTGGACACCGGTGACCATGCTGCGGGCGATCCGGTTGCCGTCGCGCCGCTCGTGGACGACGAGCATCGTCAGGTGGATGCCGACGAACACCGCGATCACTGTCGCGATCGCCTCGTGCGGCTCCTTGAACAGGCTCTTCAGCCATATCATGTCGCCGAGGACGCCGGCCAGCGGACCGGTGCCGTGCTGGATCGCGGCGAGCGCCAGCCCCGTCACTGCCATCGTCGCGAGCAGTGCGTAGACGGCGAGGTAGGCCAGGCTCGCGAAGGTGTCGTGCCCGAAGCGCGGCGCCGCGGCGAGTCGCCGCCGGGTCACGACCTCGAGCCACGCGCGCGGATGCCAGAGATCGGAGAAGCGGGCATGGCGCGGGCCGACGAGGCCCCAGGCCAGGCGCGCGGCGAGCCCCGTGACGAGGGCATAGCCCAGCACGATGTGGACCTGCCACAGCGCCCTCTCGTACGGACCGTGCTCGAAGAGGTCGGACGACCAGGCCGTCGCCAGCAACGCGACGATCGCCAGCGCATTCCACCAGTGGATCAGGCGCAGCGCAGGGTCGTAGACCTTGCGCCGGTCCCAGCTTGCGTCGTTCATCGTGAACCCTCCGTCCGTGTCGATCACGGAGGGCACGATAACGGGCCAGCCTTAAGGGACGCTTAACGAGGCGGGCAGTCGCGCGACCCCGTCGGGCATCGTGGTCGCCGCGCGCGGTCGATCCTCAGCGCAGCGCGTGGGCAACGTAGAGCGCCGCAGCGAACACCAGCACGGCGCCGGCCTGATGGGCGGCGGCCAGCGGCATCGGCACGACCATCAGCAGCGTCGCGATGCCGAGCGTGATCTGCAGCGCCAGGAGCGCGAGCAGCAGATGCCCGCCGTGGCGCGCCCTCGCGGGGAGGTCCGGAGTCGCCCGGAGCTTCCACCACAGCAACGGAACGAGCGCCGCCAGCGCCCACGCGACCAGCCGATGGTCGAACTGCACGGTCGCCATGTTCCAGAAGAAGTTCTTCCACCACGGATCGAGCATGAAGAGCTCGGGCGGCACCCACTGGCCGTTCATCAGCGGGAAGGTGTTGTACGCGAACCCGGCACGGATGCCCGCGACGAAGCCGCCGGTCAGCACCATCGCGAACACGACGACGGGCAGCGCCAGCGCGAAGCGACGCGCGCTGCGCTGCGCGTCGGTGCGGAACGCCGCGCGCTGCGGGTCGAGGATCGACAGGCCCGCCCAGAACATCGCGGCGAAGATCAGGAACGCGATCCCCAGATGCGCGGTCAGCCGGAATTGCGACACGCGCGGATCGTCGACGAGACCGCTTTGCACCATGTACCAGCCCATCGCCCCCTGCAATCCGCCGAGGAAGAAGATTGCCCCGAGCTTAGGCGCATAGCCTGCCGGAATCTCGCGCCGGACCGCGAACCAGACCAGCGGAACGAGGAACGCGAAGCCGATCAGACGTCCGAGCAGCCGGTGAAAGTATTCCCACCAGAAGATGCCCTTGAACTCGGCGAGCGTCATCTGGTGGTTGACCTGCCGGTACTCGGGGGTGAGCTGATACTTGGCGAAGGTCTCCTGCCACTGGGCGTCGGACAGCGGCGGCAGGGTGCCGACAATGGGCTGCCACTCGACGATCGACAGGCCCGAATGCGTGAGCCGTGTCACGCCGCCGACGACGACCATGGCGAACACCAGCGCGCAACACACGAAGAGCCAGACGGCGACGCGCCGTCGTCCCGGGTCGCCATGTCGCGCCGCGAAACGATCGCTCGCGCGCCAAGTAGTCTGTGCGGCATGCGGATTCATCGCGCGCATTCTGCCACAGCGATCAAAACCGCCGCCTCGTGATCGACGGCGACACCGAAACCGGACTTCGGTTCAAGAACCTGCTCGATGCAGTCGAACTACCGCACTGGCTGCAAGGTTGAACGGTGCCGATCGGCTTGATGCAAATCATGTCTCGCGTCGGCACACGCAGTTAGAGTTGCACCGCTACCCTGCTTTCTCCCGGCTTCGGCGCCAACGCCTCGGCCCGTTGCCGGGTTTTCTATACCCCCCGGCCGCCGTACTCCGCCCGCGAAGTACGGCGGGCACCGGTCGACCGCAACGAAGGTCTATTCGGCCCGGGCTTCCCGTTCAACGCGGATACCGATGGGCGATGTCGGCAACCTGGTCTGGCGTGAGCGGCCGAACGTGCTCGTGGCGCAGCATGAGCCACAGCCGCGCGGTCGCCTCGAGCTCCTCGATCGCATCCGCGGCGGCGGCGAGCGACGTACCGCTGACGACCGGGCCGTGGTTGGCGAGCAGCACCGCGTGATGTCGACCCGCGGCGCGACCGACCGCGTCGGCCAGCGCCGGATCGCCAGGTGCGTAGTACGGAAGCAGCGGCAGCGTCCCGATGCGCATCGCGTAATAGGCCGTCAGCGGCGGCAGCGCGTTCGCGGGATCCACGTCCGCGAGCACCGACACGGCCACGGAATGCACCGAATGCAGATGGACGACGGCCTGATCCCGCGGACGTTCCCGGTACATGGCGAGGTGGAGCAGCGCCTCCTTCGTCGGTGCGTCGCCGTCCACGTGCGTTCCGCTGGCGTCCAGGACCGACAGTCGCGCCGGTTCGAGCGCTCCCAGCGACGATCCCGTCGGGGTCAGCACGAAGCCGTCGCCTGTGCGCAGCGACAGATTGCCGGTGCTCCCGTGCGTGAGTCCGCGCTCGAACAGGGAGCGCCCCAGCCGGCACAGCGTCTCGCGTTCGTGCGCGGTGCTCACGGCCGGCTGGCCTCGAGCATCGCCAGCGCCTTGGTGAAGAAATCCTCGCTGCCGAAGTTGCCCGATTTCAGCGCCAGCGCGAGACGGTGGCGACCCGTGGCCTCGGTCCACGGCACGCCGGGGTCGATCTGCGGACCGATGGCGAGCGCCTCGATCCCCAGCGCCTGCACGACCGCGCCGGAAGTCTCCCCGCCCGCGACGATCAGGCGTCCCACGCCTCGTGTCACCAGTTCGCGCGCGAGGATCGCGAACGCGTCCTCGACCCGCGTGGCGGCGGCATCGCGCCCGAGCGCCCGCTGGATTTCGGCGACGCGTTCGGGCGGTGCCGTCGAATAGACGAGAAACGGGCGCCCGGCTGCGAGGTCCGCCCGCACTGCCTCCAGCGCCGCACCGGCGAGCGCGGCGGCGTCGCCGCCGGTCAGCGGGTCGAGCACGATCGCCGTGTTGGTCTTCGCCCACGCGGCCACCTGGGCACGCGTCGCCGCCGAGCACGAACCCGCGAGCACGGCCGCCTTGCCCTGGACGAGGGGTGCGACCGCCGCATCGGGCCGCTCCGCCAGCAGTCCCGCGGCACGGAAGTTCTGCGGCAACCCCAGCGCGACACCGGACCCCGCGGTGACCAGTGCGAGGCCCGCACAGGCACGACCGATCGCCAGCAGATCGTCGTCCTCGATCGCATCGACGACGGCGTGCGTGATCCCGTCGGCAGCAAGGCTCGCGAACGCGTCACGGATTGCGGTCGCACCACGCCGTACGACCGGGTACGGCACCATTCCGACCGGCCGTTTCGTCTGCCGTGCAAGCACACGCACCAGCGAGGCGTCGCGCATCGGCGTCAACGGATGCTCGCGCATCGGTGAATCCGACAGCAGGATGTCGCCGACGAACAGGTGTCCCAGGTAGATCGTCCGCTTGTTGACGGGAAACGCGGGACACGCGATCGTGAATTTCGCATTCAGTGCGTCGAGCAGCGCGTCGGCAACCGGACCGATGTTGCCGGCGTCGGTCGAATCGAACGTCGAGCAGTACTTGAAGTAGATCTGCCGCGCGCCGCGCTGTCGCAGCCACTCGAGCGCCGCGAGCGACTGCGCCACCGCATCGGCGGCCGGGATCGTGCGCGACTTGAGCGCGACGACCACGGCATCGGCATGCGCAACCGCCGCGTCCTCGCGTGGAATGCCGATGGTCTGCACCGTTCGCATTCCCGCCCGGACCAGCATGTTCGCGAGGTCCGTCGCGCCGGTGAAATCGTCGGCGATGCAGCCGAGCAGCATGGCCTTCCCCTGTTCGACGAACCGCCGAACGGATGTCGTCGGCGACCCGTTCCGCTAGCCGCGGATCTCGATGACCGGAATGTACTCGGAAAGCCGGGCGAGGAGCGCGCGGTCGAGCGTCCGGCCGGCCGGTGCGGCGGCGACGACGCCCTCGTTCGCGCAGCCGGTCGAACGAAACGGCTGCAGAATCCACCGCTCGACGCCGCGCGCAGCGAGATCGCCGGCGACGCGCTCCAGGGCGGCGGGAGGGGTGAGCACGGGGTGCACGGTCGTGCGCACCTCGAACGCGACCCCCGCAGCCAGCACCCGTTCGAGGCTCGCAAGCGCCGTGAGGCCGCTGCCGGGCACGCCGGTCACCGTCACGTAGCCGGCGGCCG
>CAWJLG010000015.1:0-615547 GCA_963843595.1 uncultured beta proteobacterium
TGAACAACTGCCGATCGCGGCGCGCCGCGACCCGGCCTACCGCAGGCTCGAAGGCAGAACCCGGAAGTCTTCGGTGCGCGACATCGCGCGCATCGCCTCGTGCAGCGCCGGCGGCGGCGCAATGAGCTTTCGCGCATCCAGGTCGAGCCAGCCGCCGACGCTGGTGACGCTTGCCGCCGGTTTGCCGTCGTCGCGAAAGAATTCGTTGCGCAGCGCGAACCGGCTGCCGTCGTCGGCGAGGCCGGCCATCTCCAGCGTTGCGCGGATCCGCTCCAGCAAGCGGATCTCCCGAAAGTACTCGACCTCGTCCCGCATCACCACGGGACCGATGCGCAGCCGTGACAGCTCGGGCATCGGGACTCCGTGCGCGGCGAAGTACATCATCCGCAGATCCACCGCCTTGTCGAGGTACGCGGTGTTGCGCAGGTGGGCATTGAAGTCCATGTCGCCCCAGCCCGCGACGAAGATCGTCTCGAAGGTCATGCGTTGGCCCCCTGGCATCTTGCGCGCATCGTGGCGTGGAAGGTGCCGGCCTTGCGCCAACGTCTGGCGCCACTGATGGCGGCAGTCGCTTGCGGTGACCAATCTATCACTTTCGACATAGCGGAAACCGGGATCCCTCTTCCGTTCGGCGAGGGCCATCTACCACGCCCGGCAGATTCCCGTGGTGCGTCGTCCGCTGGAGAATGTGCTCCACCACGGACATCCCGCACGTGGCTGCAGACGACGGAGGTACCCATGAGCCACCCCAATCACGACCATGGAACGACCCACCAGGCGCGGACATCGGTGCGGCGGTGCGGCGGTCGCGACGGTCTGCGTCGTCGGCCTCGCCGGCCTGATCTTTCTGCACGCCGAGCGTCAGGGCTTGCAGTCGGGCGCGACGGCTTACATCACGCCTGCAACGGATGCCGCTGCAACCGCTTTCCTCCACGCGCCGGCGACGGACAGCAGTGTTCCCAGCGCGGACCAGGTCTTCGCTTCCCGCCCGACATCGGCAAACGCCGGCGAATCGGTACCGACGTTCTAGGGACGCGACGATGGGGCCCGCACTTTGCAACACCGTGGTTCACGCCGGCGCGTTCTTTCGTCCTACATCCGGACGTTAGCGCGCCGGCGTCGACCCTCGCCTCGCCTGATCACGTCAATCGAGAAAGCGCTGCGCGGCGAGCACGGCCGCCGTGCGGTTGCGCACGTCGAGCGCCCGGAACACCGCCAGCAGATGCACCTTGACGGTGCCTTCGGTGACGCCGAGTTCGCGCGCGATCACCTTGTTCGCCTTGCCTTGCGCAAGCAGCCGCAGCACGTCGAGCTGGCGCGCGGTGAGGCCCGCACCGGTTGTGCTGGCCGCTTGCGCGTGGGCGTCGGTTTCCTGCAGCAGGCGCGGCGGAACATAGATTCCGCCAGCGAGAATGAGCCGCACCGCGCCCACGATCACCTCGGCCGGATCGGATTTCGGGATGAAGCCGGACACGCCGAGCTCGAGCAGCGCCGACGCGAGCCCGGGCCGATGCTCGGCCGACACAACCGCCACCGGCACCAGCGGCGCCGTGGCGCGCACGGAGCGCGCGACGTCGAGGCCACGCCCTCCGGGCATATTGAGATCGACGAGCAGCAGATCGATGTCGGGGCGTTCGGCGACGAGCGCAAGCGTGGTCGGCAGATCGGACGCTTCGACGAAGCGCGTCGCCGGTCCGAGCGCCTGCAACGCGCTGCGCAGGGCGGCGCGCATGATCGGATGATCGTCGGCAATGGCGATGAGCACCCCGGCCCCCTCATTGTCGTCGGTCATTCGCGCGCAGGCTTCGATTGAGCAACGGTTTCATTATAGGCACAATCCCCGGATCGGTGCGTCGCGGAAATGCCCCGCATATCCATCGGCGCCAACAACGGAAGGCACGCCGCGGCGGCGATGGATGTCGGTTGCCTGGAACGAGCCCGCAGCGAGCACGCGAGCGCGACGACCCGCGACGATCGCGCTGACGCACTCGCGTGCGTCGCGCCCGTGCGCGAGCGGGTCTATCGCGATGCCGGGCCGCAGGTGCGGGTGGCTCCCCGGATCGATGCGCTCGACGCACAAATCGAACGCGGCTACCCCGAGCTCGACGCGGCGACCGCCGATCTCGCGGGAGCGCAGGCTGCCGGCTACCGCGACTGCGATCCCTGGTGGAATCGGGCGGCAATGGCCGAAGTCGCCGCGCGTGCGCGCGAACGCAATCGGCAGCCCGAGTGCGTCGTGCCGCTGGTGGGCGGGCATGTTGGGAAGTGAACCGGCGCGTACGCTTGCCGCATTCGGCGCGCCCGCGAACGCGGGCACGCATGCAACCTGGAATCGACTTCTGTTCGCGCTGGCGCTGGTTGTCGCGTCGGTTTTCCCTGCCGTGGCGGTGGCGGAATCCGCTGACGTGCAGACGCTGACGCAGGCGACGTTCGTCCGATCCGACGCCGCCACGCCCCCATCCGATGCCGGCGAAATCCTGACGCTGCCGGATACGTGGGACCTGCGCCGTCCGGGCGTGGCCGGGTACGCGTGGTATGTCGTGGACTGGCCGCTCGCCGCGGTGCCGGACGAATTGCGGGCGATCTATCTCACGGCGACGACGCTCCCCACCCAGGTGTTCGTCAACGGTGTCTCCGTTGGCCTCACCGGTTCGCTCACCGGTCGCCGGCCCCGCACCTGGGAGCAGTCGGAACTCTTCGAAGTCCCGACCGACCTGCTGCACACGGGCACGAACCGGATTGCACTGCGCGTGAACTCGCCGCGCGCTGGCATCGGCGGGATGGGTCCGATCGTTGCGGGACCGTACGCCGCGGTGCGCGAGCTGCGGCTGCGCGATCTTCTGGTCCACACGATCGGGCCGGCGATCGTCAGCGTGACGGTTGTCGTCGTCGGACTGTCCATCATCGTGCTGTGGCTGCGCCGGCGCGATCCGGCGTACCTGCTGTTCGGTTCCGCAGCGGTCCTGTGGGGGCTGCACACCGCGGTGTCGCTGCTGCCGGAACCGCTGTTGCCGCAGCCGCACTGGACGATCTGGTGGCACGCGGTGTACATGTTGTTCGTCGTGCTGCTGTGCCTGTTCTGCGTGCGCTTCGCCGGTGTGGAATGGCGCGCCTACCGCCGGGCCTCGGTCGCGTTCGCCGTCGGCGTGGTGCCCGTGCTGTACGCGGCGAACGCCGCCGGGCGTCGTCGGCGAGGCATCGGCGTGGGTGCGACTCACCGGCATTGCGTTCGTCGCCGTCGCGCTGACGGCGGTGGCGCGACACGCACTCGCGATGCGCAACGGTGAGAGCCTGCTGCTGTTCGCGACTGGCGCCGTCGCGATCGCGTTCGGCATCCACGATTGGCTCGCGGATCGGGACCCTCTCGCCCTACGTCCGGTTTGGCTTGTTCCCTACTCGGCGCTGGCGTTCCTGGTGCTCGTCGGCTGGATCCTCACCGACCGCTTCGTCCGGGCGCTCAGCGAATACGAACAGCTGAACGCCGATCTCGAGCGGCGAATCGCCGCCAAGAGCGCCGCCCTCGAATCCCAGCTCGCGCAGACACACCAGGCGAAGGATGCCGCCGAGGCGGCGAATCGCGCCAAGAGCCATTTCCTGGCGGCGGCTAGCCACGATCTGCGCCAGCCGCTCCATGCCCTCGGGCTGTTCGCCGCGGCGCTGCCCGGCTACATCCGCGACGCCGAAGGCGCCGCGCTGGTCCATCGGATCCGGAGCTCGGTCGCCTCCCTCGAGGCGCTGCTCTCCGCGCTGCTCGACATCTCGAAGCTCGACGCCGGCGTCATCGTCGCGCAGCCGCGGTCGCTGCGGCTGGACGAGCTCTTCGAGCGCCTGGCCAACGATTTCGCGCCGGAAGCTCTGGAGAAGTCGCTCAAGCTTGCCGTCGTCCCCACACGGCTCATCGTCCGCTCCGACCCCGCGCTCCTCGAGCGGATCGTGCGCAATATCGTCGCGAACGCACTGCGCTACACCACGCAAGGCGGCGTGGTCGTCGGTGCCCGGCGACGGGGCGATCGCGTCGCGATCGAGGTCTGGGACTCCGGACCGGGGATCGAGGCGAGGGAGCGTGAGCGGATCTTCGAGGAGTTCTATCAGATCGGCAATCCGGAGCGCGATCGCACGCGTGGTCTCGGCCTCGGCCTCGCGATCGTCCGGCGGCTGGCGGACCTGCTCGGCCACGACGTGGAAGTCGCCTCCAGACCGGGGCGCGGCTCGACGTTTCGCGTGATCGTTGCGACCGGCGATCCTGCGTCAGTGTTGCCCGCGACCGTGGAACAGGCGCCGGTGCCAGGCTCGATGACCGGCCGTCGTGTGGTGGTCATCGACGACGAGGCGTCGGTGCGGGAGAGCACACGCAATCTGCTGGCGTTGTGGGGGTGCATCGTCGTCGCTGCCGCCGGGCCCGACGAGGCCCTCGCCGAGCTCGACGGCGCCGTGCCGTCGGCGCTGCTCGTCGACTATCGTCTGCGCGGCGGCCTGGACGGCCTGACGGCGATCGATCGCATGCGCGAAGCGGTCGGCAAGGACGTGCCGGCGATGCTCGTTTCCGGCGAAAGCTCCGCCGACGAGCTGGCGCGGATCAAGGCGAGCGGCTTTCTCGTGCTGCACAAACCGGTGCCCCCGGCGAAGCTGCGCAGCGCGCTGGCGCATCTCCTGTCGTAAGGGTGTCGTCGGGTCGGTCTAACCTGCGCGTCCGCCTCGCCCCGACTGGGCACGCGATCCTGACTTCGAGCCTATGCGTCTTCGCTGGCGCTCAGGACATTTTCGATTCGCCGATCCGGGACCAGCCATATCAGCGCGACCAGCACGTAGATGCCGCCGGAAAACCACTGCGACCAGAATGCCGCGGGAATGGCGACGAGGTAGAGGATCGGCGAGAGCTTGCCCTTCCAGTCGCTGCCGATGGCGGACTTGAGCAACGATCCGTGACCCTGCGACGCGATGATGATCTGCTGCAGGGCCCAGTACGCGATGGCGGCCATCAGCAGCACGAATCCGTACAGAGCGGTCGGCGCCGCTGCGAAGTGGTTCTCGCCCATCCAGCCGGTGACGAAGGGGACCAGCGAGAGCCAGAACAAGAGGTGCAGATTCGCCCACAGGATCGCCCCCGTCACTTTCCGGGTCGCGTGCAGCATGTGGTGATGATTGTTCCAGTAGATGCCGAGGTAGACGAAGCTCAGCACGTAGCTCAGGAACACGGGGACCAGCGGCTGCAGCGAAGCCAGGTCCTCGCCATGCGGGACCTTCAGTTCCAGCACCATGATGGTGATGATGATGGCCAGCACACCATCGCTGAAGGCTTCGAGTCGGGTTTTACCCACGTGCGGGCCGGGCCGTCGAGAAAAGGGTGCGGCGGTGGATCGTGCTAACGGATGAGCGTCAAGGCACGACCGTCATCAGCAGGTAGACGGCAAAGATCACGACATGGACCGCGCCCTGCAGCACCGTGGTCCGACCCGTTCCGAGCGACAGCGTCGCGACCATCAGCGACAGGAGCAGGAGCACGGTCGACTTCTCGTCGATTCCCAGCGTCAGCGACCAGCCGTTGAGCAGTGAGACGATGGCCACCGTCGGAATGGTCAGGCCGATCGTGGCCAACGCCGAGCCCAAGGCGAGATTCAGGCTGCTCTGGAGCCGGTTCGAGCGCGCGGCATTGAGCGAGGCCAGCCCCTCCGGCAACAGGACGATGGTGGCGATGAGGATGCCTACCACGGCCTTCGGCGCACCCGCACTCGCGACGGCAGCCTCGACGGTGGGCGAAATCGCCTTGGCCAGCAGGACGACGGCGCCGAGCGACGCGAGCAGCAACGCGGCGCTGGCGTAGGTCACCTTGGCCGTGGGCGGCGGTGCGTGGATCTCCTCGCCGGCGGCCGCTTGGGCCGGCAGAAAATAGTCGCGGTGGCGAACCACCTGCACGAAGACGAACGTTCCGTAGAGCAGCAGCGACACGGCGGCGACGAAGCCGAGCTGACTGGGGCTGTAGACGGGGCCGGGAATCGTCGTCGTGTAGTTCGGCAGCACGAGCGCCAGCACCACGATGGCCGCCAGCGTCGCAAGCGACGCGCTCACGCCATAGAGCCCGAAGCTCTGTTCGCCGTGGCGGGATCCGCCCACGAGCAGGCACAACCCCACGATGCCGTTCAGGATGATCATGACCGTGGCGAACACCGTGTCCCTAGCCAGCGCCGAGGCTGCCGGCCCGCCGACCAGCATCAGAGAGACAATCAGCCCGACCTCGATCACCGTTACCGCCGCGGCCAGAACGAGCGTGCCCAACGGCTCGCCCACCCGATGGGCGACGACTTCCGCATGATGCACCGCTGCGATGACGGCACCGACGAGCCCGAGCGCAAGAAGCAGCGCGTAGCCGCCGCCGAAGCCGGCCCAGTGACCCCCGAGGAGCAGCCAGCCCACGGCCGGGGCGGCGATCGTCCAGGCGGGAAGTGGCGAAGGCGTCTTCATCGTCGGCGTCATCGCCTCGAAGCATACCGAACCTGTGGCGCCCGGCGACAAGCCGACGTCCCAGGACTTCCGGGGAAACGCGTTCGCCGGAACGACGGACGCGAACTGAGGCGGCCTCCGTCAGCCGCGCGCCAACCCCGCCAGCGCCGCCCGGTCGACGACGCGAATGCGCTCGCGCCCGAGATCGACCCAGCCGCGATCCTCGAAGTTGCGCAGCAGGCGCGAGACGATCTCGCGCACGCTGCCCAGTTCGTCGGCCAGCGCCTGGTGCGTCGCGTGGATCTCGCCCGTCTCCGCATCGCGGTTGACGAGGAGCGCGGCGAGGCGCTGGTCGAGCTTCTGGTAGGCGATGGCCTCGACCACCTGCATCAGCGACGCCAGGCGTTCGCCGAACAGCGAGAAGACGTGACGGCGGAAGGTTTCGTCCTCGGCGATCAGCGCTTCGAACGCGGGCGGGGGAAGGATCAGCAGCTCGACGTCCGTCTCGGCGATGCCGGAGGCGTCGTAGTGCGCCTTGGCCAGAAGGCAACTGCCGGACAACAGGCACGAATCGCCCGGCTTGACGCGGTAGAGCTGCAATTCGCGGCCGTTGGGATAGCGCTGCAGCACCTTGATTGATCCGGAGAGCACCAGCGGAAAGCCACCGCACGGCGAGTGCTCGCTGAACATCACCGTGCCGGCGGGCGCCTTGCGGTAGATGCCGTCGCGCGCAATGTGCTCGAGCGTGGCGGCCGGCGCGTCGGCGAGCGCCGGGAACGTTTCCGCGACGCGGGCGGCGAGCGGCGAGAGGGTGGAGGTCAAGGCAGCTTCCATGGCGCGTCCGGCTCCTGCAACCTTGACATTCTACAATGACGGCATGGATCTCACTTCCGTCGCCTTCCCGGCCTCCTGGATCGTGGCGACGTGGGCGCTTGCCGTGCCCGTCGGGTGGTGGGCATTGCGCGCCGCCCCGTGGCAGCGGTTCGGCGAGAGCGAACCCGTCCACGTCTGGTACGGCGCGATCTTCGGCCTCATCCTCCTGTGGAATATCCAGGCGACCGTCGGCGAAGGCTTCACCTTCCATTTGCTCGGCGTCGCGGCCTTCACGCTGCTCGTCGGCGCGCCGCTGGCGCTCGCCGGCACCGCATTGGCGGTGGGCGTGAACGTCGCGGTGCGCGGCGGATACGCGCTCAATGCCGCGCTGGTCTGGCTGACGATGGCGGCGGTGCCGATTGCCGTCGCTTCGTTGGTTCGGGCGTTCTCGGAGCGGCGGCTGCCGCCGAATTTCTTCGTCTACATCTTCGTGGTCACGTTTTTCGGGGCGGCGCTCTCGCTCGGAGCGGCCGGCATTGCCGGAGCGCTTGCGCTCACCGAAGGCGCCGGGCGGCCGTCCGACATCGTGTTCGGAGAGTATGTGCCGTACCTGCTCTACCTCGCGTTCGGCGAGGCGACGCTTACCGGCATGGCGTTGACGCTGGCCGTCGTCTACCGGCCGGAGTGGGTTGCTTCGTTCGACGACGCGCGTTACCTGGTCGGTCGGTAGCGGCGACCGGCGTGGGAGGAACGGAGACGCCCCAATCGGGTGCGCGACGGTATCCGGGTTCCGACGTCGTATGCGGCATCGGCGCCGCAAGCCTGAAGGCGGAGCGCGGCGGGGGATTGCGCCGGAGCCACGCCGAATGGGTGGAGGGTCGTCGGGATTCCTCTCCGGGGGATCGCCGATCCGATTTGCGTCCGCACAACAGCCACCGCGGGAATTTGCTCCCCGGCACCGGGTCGAAGCGTGACTGCGGTCACAGACGAGGCATAATCACGCCCCGTAGCATCGCCGCCGTCCGATCCGACGACCCCGCACGGGCGTCCCATTTTCCAATCGCGATTCCAGGAGTCCACCGCATGAACAAGTTGCTTTCGATCCTCGTTGGTTCCGTGTTTGCCCTCTCGGGCGCTGCCGCGCTCGCCGCCGACCCGCCGAAGGACGCGCCGAAGAAGACCGAGGCCCCGGCACTGCAAAAGCCGGCCGACGTCACCGCCGAAGCCTGGGCCAAGATGACCGACGCCGAGAAGGCGAAGGCCGTCGAGAAAGCCAAGATGGCCGCGCCGGCCGCCGAAGCGCCGGCAAAGAAGCCCAAGAAGGGCGGCTGCTGAAACAGCGCCGACCGGCAAACGGAAACGGGGAGCCCTGGGCTCCCCGTTCTGTCTTTGGCAAGTGCCGAACGGACCGCGTTGTCCAGCCCGCGCCGCGGCGTGCCGGTCGCGCGGCGGAAGGCGAGGAAGGCGTTCCGTTCCTTGGCGCCGTGGTGCGCCGGCCCTAGTTCGGCGTCACCTTGAAGTGCCGTCCTTCTTGATGTCGATCGCGGCGTTGAGGAAGCCGACGTTGGTAGCCCGACTCCTTCAGCTTGTGGTAGGCCATCTCGGCGCGCACGCCGGTGGAGCAGTGGGTGACGATGCGCTTGTCCTTCGGCACCTCGCCCATCCGGGCGATGAGCTCCTCGTCCGGAATCAGCATCGCGCCCTTGATCATGCCGGCGTTCGCCTCGTCGGGATTGCGCACGTCGAGGATCAGCACGTCGGCGGGCGTCGCCGATGCGAGCTTCGATGAACTCCTCGATTGGCGATCTCGCCGGCGCGCGGCTTCGGCACGTACGCGATCTGCGTCGGCAGCGCGCCTGTCGCCACCGGATAGCCCGCCGCCTTCCAGGCATCGAACCCGCCCGGCGATGACCGTCACGTTCGGACTGTCCGGACTCCTTGATCACGCGGCCGACGTCGAGCGCTGCGTTCCCGCCGTCGACGTCGTAGACCATGATCGGCGCCTTGAGCTTCGGGTCGGGGAAGCCGGTCACGGCCGCACGCACTTGTCGACGGCGGAATCGAGACCGCGCCGGGGATGAGCCGCCTTCGGTCGCCGTCGGCTGCGGGCCGCACGTCGACCAGTACGTGCGGAATCTGCTTGTCGATCCACGCTTCCTTGAGGTGCGGCGCGGCGAAGACGCCGATGTTCCTCTCGCAGCCACTCGGGCATAGCCCTCGCGGTACACCTTGACGTTCGTGTAGCCCAGCGCTCGGCGCGCTTGCGCAGCGAGTTCGGGCTCATCATGCAGGTCACGCCCTGGCAGAAGAAGATGATGAGCCGCGCTCTTGTCCTTGGGCAGCCGGTCGACGAACTTGTCGAAGGCCGGGTACGGCAGGTTGATCGCCGTCGGTATCGTGCCTTCCTGGAAGCGCGGCAGCGGCCGCGAGTCGATCAGCGTGTAGTCGCCCTTCTCGGGCCCCAGCGCGACCAGCGCTCGACCTCGGCGTAATTGGACGAGCTTCTCGGGCGCGATCTTGATCGGGCCCTTGAACGAGATCAGCGTGGCGCGTCTTGACGCCGTCCTTCTCGACGTACTCGATGCGCGCCTCGCGGCTCTTGGCGATGTCGCGCAGCGCTTCGGCCGGTCTTGACTTCGCCGCCGTCGACGCACCTTGAGCGTCCTTCGGATCGAACCGGACGATCTCGGTTGCGCGTCGATCTTGAGCTGGATCGCCTGGCGACTTGAACGCGACGTTCTCGAAGATGCCCGGACTCGTTCGGTTCCGCCTTGTGGCAGCTCGTGCAGACTTGGGGAATGGTCGGCTTGGCGGGCGCCGGCGCCTGCGCGTTGGCGATGACCGTTCCGATGCCCAGTGCCAGCGAGACGGCGACGATGAGGGTGCGTTTCATGATGATGCTCTCCAGGCTTGCGATGCCGCTAGAAACCGGTGGCCTGCACGATGTGGCTGACCTGACCGGCGTTGACCATGACCCAGCGCAGCGTGAACCCGCCGACCAGCACCAGCAGTGCGGGTACGACGGTGTGCGGAATGCGGTGATCGAGTTCGAGGCCTTGCAGCGCGAGCGGCACGAGGACGCCCAGTCCGACGACGACACCCCAGAACGTCCACGCGTAGGCCCCGCTCACGATGAGCGCGGCGGCCGCGGCGTGCGACGCCGACGACGTGTAGAGATTGGCGAGCAGAAGTCCGATCAGCACCAGTTCGATCGCGAGGAAGGCGACGTCGGCGCGGATGAGGCCGTCCACCGTGCGCCGTTCCGGCGCCGCGGGGCCCAGGCGCTGGCCGAGCGTTGCGGCGATGGCGCCGCCGATCATGCCCTGCGGCGCGGGTCGCTCGCCGCGAATCACCGCGGCCAGGTGGACCATCGCCGCGCCGGCGGAAAGCCCCGAGAACAGGAACAGCGGACCCAGAATCGCGCTGTTCCACAGCGGCCGCGCGACCATCGTGTTGAGCAGGATGCCGGTGTAGATGCCGAGCGCGACGCCGAGCAGGATGTTCGCCCAGGCGAGCGCACGGACGAGGCCCGGGCGCGCGAGCAGCGCCGCCGACCACCGCTGCAGCGCGGGGATGCGCTCGCCGAGCCACGGCCAGGCTTCCGGCAGGCGGATGAGCGCCGAGGCGAGCAGCACGGCGTAGACGATGATGAGCACCCACGAGCCCCACGACATCGGCGAGCCCGGCTGGAAGGTGAGGAACACCCGCCAGACGAAGAGCTTGTGCGTGAGGTCGAGGAACAGCGCGCCCATGCCGAGGTTGATCAGCACGAAGCCGAGCAGCGGCGTCTGCAGCGAGAAGAAACTGCGGCTGTCGTCGCCGCGGGCGGCGCGCAGCATCGCGATCCCCGCGAGGACCATCATGCCGGCCACCAGGCCGCCGAGGAACAGGTACACCGGGATCTCCCAGCTCCACACCGCGAGCTGCGGGTCGATCATCGGATTGTGGCGGGTCGTCGTCAGTTCGAGCATGACATTCGCCTCTTACGTCAGGTAGAAGACGCGCGGCCGGGTCCCGGCCTCGGGCAGCAGCGTGTGGTACTTGCGCGTGCGCAGCAGTTCGTTGACCTTGCTCTTCGGGTCGTCGAGGTCGCCGAAATACATGCAGTGCGTCGGGCACACCGAAACGCACGCCGGATCCTTGCCGTCCTTCGTCCGGTGGTAGCAGAACGTGCACTTGTCCACGTAGCCGTCGGGATGGACGTAGCGGGCGTCGTACGGGCACGACGAGATGCAGGCCTTGCAGCCGATGCACTTGCTCTGCCGTGACCAGCACCACCTTGCCGTAGTCCTCGACGTGGCTGGCGCCCGTCGGACAGCAGGAGACGCACGGCGGGTTGTCGCAGTGGTTGCAGCGCTCCGAGCGGATCTCGAACGAGAGGTTCGGGAACTCGCCGCGCGAGTTCCGTCTTGATCCAGTCGCGGCAGTAGCCGTGCGGAACGTCGTTCTCCGTCTGGCAGGCGACCACACAATCCATGCACCCGACGCACTTGCGCGTGTCGATGACCATTCCGAAGCGGGCATGTCACGCCTCCTTCACGAACGTCACGAAGTTGCTGTGGATGCTGGTGCCACCCATCAGCGGGTCGGTCACGTACTTCGTGGTGAGCTGCGCGTTGCTCGCACCCTTGAGGTACGCGCTCTTCAGCATCTTGTTGGTGTGGCCGAAGCCGTAGACCATGTAGACGCAGTCCGGGCGGATGCGCTGCGTGGCCTTGACCCGGACGCGGTTGCTGACCACGCCGTCCTGGTTCTTGAGCTTCACGTACTGGCCGTGCACGAGGCCGGTCTTGGCCGCGGTCGCCGTGTTCACCCACACCTCGTTCTCGGGCATCAGGTCGGCGCAGCAGCGGATTGGTCTGCGTCCGGCTGAACGTGTGCACCGGGGCGCGGCCGCTGATCAGCGGGAAGTAGCCTTCGGGCGCCTTCGCCGGCGCCGTGTAGCGCGGCACCGGGTCGAAGCCCTTGGCCTGCAGCTGATCGGACCAGAACTCGACCTTCTTCGACGGTGTGTCGAACGTGAGTTCGAGGCCTTCCTCGACGGTGGTCGGCTTCGGGCTTGCCCATGATCACGCCGTCGCGCTTCAATTCGTCCCAGCTCATCCCGGACTTCTCGACCCGGTAGCGCAGGTATTCCTCCATGTCCTTGAACGGCATGCACTCGGGGATGCCCAGCTTGCCGGCGAGCTGCTTCGCGATCCACCAGCCGGGCTTCTGTTCGTGCGGCGGCGCGACGACCGGCTGGCGCAGCGACGTCCAGCCCCTGCGGCCGAAGCCGACGAGCAGTTCGTCATGGCGCTCGAGGAACATCGACTCGGGCAGCACCACGTCGGCGTAGCCGGCGATTTCGCTGGGCATCGTGTCGACGACCACGAGCAGGTCGAGCTGATCGATCGCTTTCAGCGTCTCGGACTGATTCGGCAGCGCATAGATGATGTTCGACGAGTACACGAACCAGCCCTTGATCGGGTACGGCTTGCCGGTGAGCGTCGCCTCGCGGATGCCGGTGGTGACCGCCTCGTCGGCGAACGGGTACTTCTCGCCGTTCGGATTGTCGGCGAGCGGCTTGTCCGATTTCGGGTACTTGGGCAGCGGATACGGCGCGACCTTCATTCCCGTCGACAGGAACAGCCCGCCCTTGCGGCCCCAGTTGCCGAGCAGCGCGGAGAGCAGCGCCATCGCGCGGGAGCGCTGCGTGTCGTCGCCGTTCCAGTTCACGCGCCGGCCGGGGTGGATCAGCGTGGCCGGCCGGTGGCTCGAGAATTCGCGCGCCGTCGTGCGGATCATCGCCGCGTCGATGCCGGTCTCGGCGGCTGCCCACTCGGGCGTGCGGTCCTTGATTTCCTCGACGAACTTGTCGAAGCCGTGACCGTACTTCTCGACGAACGCCTTGTCGTAGCGGCCTTCGGTGACGAGGACGTTGGCCCACGCGAGCAGCAGCGCGAGGTCGGTACCGGGCTTGATGGGAAGCCAGTACTTCGCCTTGCTCGCCGCGACCGAATAGCGCGGGTCGACGACGATGATCGGAATCCGCCGCTCGACGGCGTTGGCGAACTCCTGCACCTGCAGGTTGTGCATGTTCTCGCCCAGGTGCGAGCCGATCAGCACCAGGCAGTCGGTGTTCTCGATGTCGGTCGGCTCGGGGGAGCCCAAGCCGGTGCCGAAGGTCAGCGCGAAGCCGATGTCGCGCGGCCCGCGGCATTGCGCGAAGGATGCGCCAGCGTAGTTGGTCAGCCCCCAGGACTTCAGCACGTGCTGGAAGAAGCGCTGGCCGAGCCCGTGGTTGAACATCGCGACCGATTCGGGCCCGTATTGGGCCTTGATCTTCTGCATCCGGTCGGCGATGTAGACGAACGCCTCGTCCCAGGTCACTGCGGTCCACTCTTCCTTGCCGCGTTCGCCGCGCCGGATCAGCGGCTTCTGCAACCGGTCCGGATCGTAGTGCGAGCCTACGGCGCCGGTGCCGCGCGGGCACAGCCGGCCACGGCTTTGCGGATCGCGCGGATTGCCCTCGAACTTCCACAGCTTGCCGTCGCGCAGCGATGCGATGCCGCCGCAGCGCCAGAAGCACATTTCGCAGAACGTGGGGATGGTCGTGACCGCGCCTTCGGGGCCACTCGCGGCCGACGCCATCCGCGCCAGCGGCTCCCATTGCGTTGCGGCCGCGGCGGCGCCGAACGTCGTCGCGCTGATTTTCAGAAAGCGTCTGCGGGAGATCGATTCCATGGGCCCGTTGTCCTCAACTGGACGTCTCCGGGCCGGCGGAAAGGCGCTGCACGGACTGGAGAAGTCGCATCCGTTTTTTGTGCAACGCAATTGGACTGCGGCACAGCCCACGGCAATGTGATGCAGGTCACATTGGAACCTGCGCGAAGCCAGGGTTTGCGCTAGCGCAAGGTTTTCGGCGGCGTCGCGCTTCGCATCGACGCGACGGATTGCCGCAGTCACGACGGCGATCGCAGGGGCGATGACGACGCACGGTCGTCGCCGGGTGCAAGGATCAGGTCAGACCGCGATGCGCGACGACAATCGGTCGACCATTCGAGGCGACCGCATCATCCCTGCGGCGCGTCAGAAGCGCGAGCCGGTCAGCGTGAAGTCGGCGCGGCGCCACGCGGCGCGGAAACGCTGCTCGACCGCGTGCGCAGCGACGGCGTCGCCCTGGCGACGCATCGCTTCGGCGAGTCCGGCGAGCGACCAGCCGTTCTCCGGATAGTGGCGCAGGTCCTGCTCGTAGACCGTCGCGGCGTCACCGGGCCGGCCTGCCGCGAGCAGCGCCGCCCCGAGCGCGTGACGCGTCGGTGCGAGCCACAGGTGCGGTTCGTCGTAGGTGAGGCCGTCCTCGATCGCGGTCGCCGCTTCGAGCTTTGCGACGGCGTCGGCGTGCCTGCCCTCCGCGGTCGCGATGTCCGCCGCCAGCGTGAGCGCGGCGATTCGCGCGAGGAGCGACGCCGCGTTGATGTTCTTCACCTTGACGCGCTCGATCGCCGGGTCGACGGCCAGCGCCTCGACGCGTTCGAGCGAGCTCCGAGCCTCCGCCAGTCGTCCCGTCCTCGCGTAGGCGGTGCCCCGCGCGTAATGCCAGATCGCGAGCGGGTAGGGCTCGGCGACATCCGGCGGCAGCGTTTGCTCGAGGATCTCGCGCCAGCGGCCGAAGCGGACCAGCGCGTAGAGGGGAAGCGCGTAATAGTGCTGCAGGATGCCGGTGCTGCGATCGCTCCGGCCCGGGCCGCAGGCGGCGGCGAATGCCGAGCGTGCGGCGGCGAGCGCGACCGCGCTGCGGCCGTCCATCGCCGCCGCCGCCCACAGGAAGTGGCGGTTGTGCGCGACGTAGCCGACGCGGTAGGCGCCCTGCGCGTCGACTTGCGCGAGGTAGCGCTCGTCGGCGGCGATCGAGCGCTCGTTGGCGGCGACCGCGTCGGCGTAGCGGCCCGTGCGCATGTAGATGTGCGCCGGCATGTGGACCAGATGTCCGGATCCCGGCACCAAGGCGGCCAGCCGGTCCGCATTGCGCAGCCCGTCGGCCGGGCGGGCCGAGGATTCGACGAGATGGATCCGGTAGTGGAGGGCGCCGGGATGGTTCGGCACGAGCACGAGCGCGCGGTCCAGTTGGGCTCGAATTGCGGGCGTCCACGGTCGCGGACGCCCGTCCTTCTCCCACCAGTCGTACGGGTGCAGGTTGAGGTCGGCCTCGGCGGCCAGCATCGCGACGTCGGCATCGTGCGTGAAGGCGCGGGCGGCCGCGCGCATCTTCGCCGCGTAGGCCTCCTCGTCGATCGCTTCCGGGTCGCCGGTCGCCGGATGGCGGGCGGACAGCGCGTCGATCAACGCGCGGTCGCGTGGGGATGCCTGCGGTGCGAGCTCGCGGGCGCGCGCGAGCGCAGCCCGGACGCGCACGCCGTCGCCGGCCGCCATGTCGGCGTTGACGTTCGGCCCCAGCGACCACGCGAGCCCCCACCAGCACAGTGCACAGCGCGGATCAGCCTGTGCCGCGGCGGCAAAAGAGCGCGCGGCTTCCGCCGGATTGAAGCCCCACGTCAGCGCTACACCCTGGTGGAAGTAGCGCTGGGCGACGACCACCCGGCTCGCTTGCAGTCCGCGGTCGACGCCCATGCCGTCGAACAGCGGCGCCTTCGATCCTGCAGCACAGGCGCTGCCGACCGCAAGGCAGAGCAGGACGGCCGCGACCGTGCGCCGCGGGCAGGGACGGCGAGGGGCGGATTCGGGCATCGGTTTGGCGCAGATCAAACAATGTGCTTGCAATGAGCGTACGCCCGCCGCTGTGTGACCAAGGTTACATTCGCCGCGCGCAGCGAGCGTAGCGTACGACATCGTACAAGGAGCCGCCGATCCGCGCGCGCTGCCGCGGGCGGGCCGGGGCCCGAACCCGAGGATCATCGCATATGGCGCATACCCTGACTGATCGCGGCCTGCACGTCGAGCGTGACGCGCGCGCGCGGGCCGTGTCCCGACCCTACTGGAATCCCTACGCCGCCGGCGTGCTGCTCGGCTTCGTGCTGCTCGCGACCTACGCGATCACCGGCCGCGGCCTCGGCGCGACGGCGGCTTTCGGCGCGATCGGCGCCTGGCTCGTCGGCCTCGTCGCACCCGAGCACGCCGCCGCGAACGTCGCGCTCGCGAAGTACTGGAACGGCGGTTCGCCGCTCGTGTCGTGGACGCTGTTTCTCGTGGCCGGTGCCTTCGTCGGTGCGCTGGTTTCGGGCATCCTCGGCCAGCGCATGCGCTGGACCGTCGAGCACGGCCCGCAGGTGTCGGACAACCGTCGGCTGCTGCTCGCGTTCGTGGGCGGCGTCATCGCCGCGTACGGCGCCAAGATCGCCAAAGGCTGCACCAGCGGCCAGGCACTGACCGGTGGCGCGATTCTCAACGTCGGCAGCCTCGTGTTCATGCTCGCCGTGTTCGCCGGGGCCTACGGCCTCGCCTGGTTCGTGCGCAAGGAATGGCTATGACCCTCCCCCTCTCCTCATCGATCGAGTTCAGCGTCGGCCTCGATCTGGCGATCGCGTTCGTGCTCGGCGGCGGCTTCGGCTTCGCGCTCGAGCGCGCCGGTTTCGGCAGTTCGCGCAAGCTCACGGCCGTCTTCTACCTGTACGACATGGCCGTGGTGAAGGTGATGTTCACGGCGATCGTCACGGCAATGGCGGGAATTTTCGTGCTCTCCGCGGCCGGAGTGCTCGATCTCGCCGAGCTCTATGTCGAGCCGACGAGCCTCATCGCGCAAGGGGTGGGCGGCCTCGTGTTTGGCGCCGGGTTCATCCTCGGCGGGTATTGCCCGGGCACGTCGATCGCGGCAATCGCCACCGGGCGCAAGGACGGGATGGCGTTCGCGCTCGGCATGCTGGCCGGCGTTCTCGCGTACGTGGAACTGACGCCCGGGATCGACGGCTGGATCAAGGCGAACACGCAAGGCGAGATGACGCTGCCGAGCGTCACCGGGCTGTCGATGGGTTGGTTCGCGCTCGCTTTCCTAGCGGTGCTGCTCCTGGCGGCGTGGGGCATGTCGCGCCTGGAGAGCCGCTTCGCGCATCTGCGTCCCCCCGCCTGAGCCCGCAAGACCTGCCGCGCCGAGGCGCCGTCATCCGCCGGCGCCTTCCGCTTTTCATTCTTCCCGCAGGGTCAGGTCAAGTTATCGAAATTGATGACTTGACCTGACCCACGTTGCGCCATTGGCGACTTGACTCCGATCAAGGCGGGACCGGGGGCGAAGTGACGATATGTGATGCACGTCACTGAATTTGCGGGGGATCGGCACTATCTTGGAGTCTGTCTCCTTCACCTGTTCAGCGAGGTCGTCATGCAACAGAACGTCGGCGGTATCGATCGTGCCGTGCGCATCCTAGCCGGTGTGGCCCTGCTCGTCTGGGCGGCGCTGGGCACCGGCGATGCGCGCTGGTGGGGACTGCTCGGTCTGCCCCTGCTGGGCACGGGTCTCGTCGGCTGGTGCCCGGCCTACCTGCCGTTCGGCATCAAGACCTGCCGCGATCGCTGATTCGATGACGATCCAGGTGATCCGGAAACGCGCCTTCGCGCGCGCCGGTGCGGTTTCGCTCGCCGCGCTGCTCGGCTTCGCCTCGGCCGCATCGGGCGCCGACGGCAACGTCGCCGTGACGGCCACTGCCGCCATCGGGCCGGTGCTCGAAGTCGCGGTGCGCGACCTGCCGCAGACGATCGCCGCCGAGGGCGTCGTCGAGGCGATCAAGCAAACCACGCTCGGCGCGCAGGTCGCCGGGCGCATCGTCGAACTCGCCGTCAAGGCCGGCGACAGCGTGCGCGCGGGTCAGGTGCTCGCGCGGATCGATGCACGCACCGCCGACCAGGCGGTCGCCGCGAGCCGCTCGCAGATCGCGGAAGCCGAGGCAAACCTCGCGAACGCGAAACGCAAGGACGAACGCAACCGGGACCTCCTCGCGCAGAAGTTCGTGAGCCAGGCGGCGGTCGACCAGTCCGAAGCGGAATACAAGGCCGCGCAGGCGCAACTCGCCGCGGTCACCGCCAATGCCGGCAGTGCCGTCGCCGCGCAGTCGTTCACGACCGTCACGGCACCGTACGCCGGCGTGGTCGGCGAGACACTCGCGGAACTGGGTGACATGGCACAGCCCGGGCGGCCGCTGATTACGGTCTTCGATCCGCGCGATCTGCGGGTGACGGCGACGGTGCCGCAGGCAGCGCTCGCCCAACTGCGGCTCGGCGATCCGATCCGCATCGAGATTCCGGCGCTCGGCAAGTCGGTGACCGCCGCGAAGGCGACGGTCATTCCGCTCGCCGATGCCAAGACGCACACGTCGAAGATCCGCCTCGATCTGCCGGCCAGCGAGGGCCTGCTGCCCGGGCAGTTCGCACGGGCGCGCTTCGTCACCGGCAGCGTGCGCGCGCTGGCGATTCCGGCGACGGCGCTGGTCAAGCGCGGGGAGGTCACCGCCGTCTATCTCGTCGACGCCCAGGGCCGCGCGCAGTTGCGGCAGGTGCGCACCGGCGAAGCTGTCGGCGACGGTCAGGTCGAGATCTTGTCCGGCCTCTCGGCAGGCGAGCGCATTGCCGCAAATCCGGTCCAGGCCGGCATGGCGTCCACCGCGGCTGCGACGGCTGCGCGATAATCGCAACCCGCCCGGGATGCGGGCGTCCACAGGAGGAGACGAAGATGGCGCACATCATTGTAATTGGCGCGGGCCTGGGTGGCATGCCGATGGCCTATGAGATGAAGGACCACGCGCGACCGAACGACAAGGTCACCGTCGTCGGCAGCGGGCCGAACTTCCACTTTGTTCCGTCGAACCCGTGGGTTGCCGTCAACTGGCGCAAGCGCAAGGACATCGAGTTTCCCGCGGCGCCCTACCTGCAGAAGAAGGGCATCGCGTTCGACCCGCGTGGTGCGAAGCGTCTGCATCCGGAGCGCAGCCAGCTCGAACTTTCCGACGGCACGATGCTGGAGTACGACTACCTCGTCATCGCCACCGGGCCGAAGCTTGCGTTCGACGAGGTCGAGGGGCTGGGGCCGACCGGCTTCACGCACTCGGTGTGTCACGTCGATCACGCCGAGAAGGCTGCCGCCGCTTGGGACGGCTTCGTCGCCGATCCGGGCCCGATCGTCGTTGGCGCGGTGCAGGGTGCATCGTGCTACGGCCCGGCCTACGAATTCGCGTTCATCATGGAAACGGACCTGCGCCGGCGCAAGATCCGCGACAAGGTGCCGATGACCTTCGTGACGGCCGAGCCGTACATCGGGCACCTCGGGCTGGGCGGCGTGGGCGACTCGAAGACGATGCTCGAATCCGCGCTGCGCGACCGGCACATCAAGTGGATCTGCAACGCCAAGGTCGCGAAGGTCGAGGCCGGCAAGATGCACGTCGTCGAGCACGACGAGGACGGCAAGCCGAAGAGGGAGCACGTGCTGCCGTTCAAGTACTCGATGATGCTGCCCGCCTTCAAGGGCATCGATGCCGTCTTCGGCATCGAGGGCCTCACCAATCCGCGCGGCTTCATCACCGTCGACGCGCAGCAGCGCAATCCGAAGTACCGCAACATCTACGCGGTGGGCGTGTGCGTGGCGATCCCGCCCGTCGAGGCAACGCCGGTGCCCACCGGCGCGCCCAAGACCGGCTACATGATCGAATCGATGGTCACCGCGACGGCGCACAACATCCGCGCCGAGCTCGACGGCAAGCAACCGGTCGAGAAGGCGACATGGAACGCCGTGTGCCTCGCCGACCTCGGCGATACCGGCATCGCGTTCGTCGCGCTGCCGCAGATCCCGCCGCGCAACGTCAACTGGTTCAGCGAAGGGAAGTGGGTGCACCTTGCCAAGATCGCGTTCGAGAAGTACTTCATCCGCAAGATGAAGAAGGGCACCTCCGAGCCGTTCTACGAGAAGTACGTGATGAGTGCGTTGGGCATCGCGAAGCTCAAGAAGTGACGGGAGCCGAGTGACCGAACCCGTGCGCATGGGCATCTCCGGCCGGACCGCCCGGTTCTTCCTGGGCTCGCAGCTCACCCCGCTGCTTGCCCTGGTGCTGGTGCTGCTCGGCACGTTCGCGATCATCGTCACGCCGCGCGAGGAGGAGCCGCAGATCGACGTCACGATGGCGAACGTGTTCGTGCCGTTTCCCGGCGCGTCGGCCGCCGACGTCGAGCAGCTGGTCGCGATTCCGGCCGAGCAGGTGCTCTCCCAGATCCAGGGACTGGAGCACGTGTGGTCGGTGTCGCGGCCGGGTCAGGCGCTCATCACCGTCCAGTACAAGGTCGGTGTCAAGCGCAACGACGCGGTCGTGCGGCTGCACGACACGATCCTTTCGCACCGGGACTGGCTGCCCAAGGAACTGAACGTCGGCGAACCGCTGGTGAAGCCGAAGGGCATCGACGACGTGCCGATCGTCGCGCTGACGCTGTGGACGAAGGATCCGGCGCGCGGCGCCTTCGATCTCGAGCGCGTCGCGCACGCGGTCGAGGCCGAGCTCAAGCGCGTCCCCGGCACCCGCGAAGTGACGACGATCGGCGGACCGGGGCGGGCAGTGCAGGTGCTGCTCGACGTCGCGAAGCTCAATGCGGTGGGGCTCGCCGCCGGGGACATCGCCCGTATGCTGCAGGCGGCGAACACGTCGCTGCCGGCGGGCAATCTCGTCCGCGGCAACGAGACGGTGCTCGTCGAGACCGGAGAGTTCCTCCAGTCGGCGCAGGATGTACGCAATCTGGTCGTCGGTGTCCACGAGGGACAGCCGGTGTTCCTGTCCGACGTCGCGCGCATTGTCGACGGTCCGCCGCCGCCCGACCGCTACGCGTGGCACGGCATCGGCAAGGCCGGGGCGAAGGAAGCCGCGGACGTCGGGCGCGTCTTCCCGGCGGTGACGATCCAGGTCACCAAGAAAACCGGCGAAAACGCCGTCGAAGTCGCCCAGCGCGTCGAGAAGCGCGTCGCCGAGCTGGGCAACACGGTGGTGCCGGCCGGCGTCGAAGTCACGGTCACCCGCGACTACGGCCGCACCGCCGACGACAAGGCGAAGCTCCTGATGAGCAAGCTCCTGTTCGCGACGCTGTCGGTGGTCGTGCTGGTGTTCGTCACCCTCGGACTGCGCGAAGCGGGGATCGTCGGCATCGCGGTGACGCTCACGCTCGCCGCCACGCTGTTCGCGTCGTGGGCGTGGGGCTTCACGTTGAACCGCGTGAGCCTGTTCGCGCTGATCTTCTCGATCGGGATTCTGGTCGACGACGCGATCGTCGTCGTCGAGAACATCCACCGTCACCGCGCCCTCGACCGTGAAGCGCAGCTCGCCTCGCTGATTCCGGCGGCCGTCGACGAGGTCGGCGGGCCGACAATCCTCGCGACGTTCACGGTGATCGCGGCGCTGCTGCCGATGGCGTTCGTCACCGGGCTCATGGGGCCGTACATGAGTCCGATCCCGATCAACGCGAGCATGGGGATGGTGATCTCGCTCGCCATCGCGTTCATGATCACCCCGTGGCTCGCGTTGAAGCTCGCGCCGAAGCACGGCGCGGGGGCGAGCCATGTCGAGAGTCGTCTCGATCGTTGGCTGGCCTCGGCGTTCGCGCGGCTGCTGACGCCGTTTGTCGACCGGGAACGCGGCGCGCGTCGTCGCGTCCTTCTCGGCATCGGCATCGTCGTCGCAATCCTGGCGTCGGTGTCGCTCGCGGCGGTCGAGCTCGTCGTACTCAAGATGCTGCCGTTCGACAACAAGAGCGAACTCGCCGTCGTGGTCGACATGCCGGCGGGCTCGCCGGTCGAGGCCACCGCCGCGGCGCTTTCCGATCTGGGCGCGGAGATCGCCACCGTCGCCGAGGTGACGGACTTCCAGGCTTATGCGGGCACCGCGGCGCCGATCAATTTCAACGGGCTGGTGCGCCAGTACGACCTGCGACAGATGCCCGAGCAGGGCGACCTGCAGGTCAACCTCGTCGACCGCAGGCAGCGGTCGCGGCAAAGCCACGAGATCGCGCTCGCGGTCCGGCCCGCGCTCGAGAAGATCGCCGCGAAGCATCGGGCGAAAGTCAAGGTCGTCGAGGTCCCGCCCGGTCCGCCGGTCCTGTCGCCCATCGTCGCCGAGATCTACGGACCGGACGAACCGGGCCGCCACGCGGTGGCGAAGGGGCTCGGCGCGCAATTCGCACGGACGCCGGGCATCGTCGGCATCGACGACTCCATCGAGGACAATGCCCCGCGCGCGCTCGTGCGCGTGGACCAACGCAAGGCGGCGCTCGTGGGCGTCACGCCGGCCGACATCGTGGCGGCGCTGCGTGCGGCGCTGTCCGGCGACGACGTCACCGCGCTGCACGACGGGCAGTCGAAGTACGGCGTGCCGGTGCGCATTACGGTTCCCCCCGAGCAGCAGGGGCGCCTCGATGTTCTGCTGGCCATGACGGTCCGGGGCACCGAAGGCGCAAGCGTGCCGCTGGCCGAGCTGGTGCAGGTGAAGCCGGCGCTGCGCGAGAAGACGCGGTACCGGAAAGACCTGCTGCCGGTCACGTACGTGATCGCCGACATGGCCGGCGGCACCGACAGCCCGCTCTACGGGATGTTCGGCGTGCGCGGCAAGCTGGCCGACATTGCCGTTCCCAATGGCGGCGCGCTGGGCGAGCGGTTCATCTCGCAGCCGTCCGATCCGTATCGCAGCTATGCGCTGAAGTGGGACGGCGAGTGGCAGGTCACCTACGAAACCTTCCGCGACATGGGCATTGCCTACGGCGTCGGGCTGGTGCTGATCTACCTGCTCGTCGTCGCCCAGTTCGGCTCCTACGTGACACCGCTCGTCATCATGGCGCCGATTCCGCTCACCATCATCGGCGTGATGCCCGGCCATGCGCTGCTCAACCGGCCGTTCACCGCGACGTCGATGATCGGGATGATCGCGCTCGCCGGCATCATCGTGCGCAATTCGATCCTGCTCGTCGACTTCGTCAACCTGCAGCTTGCCCGTGGCGTGCCGTTCGCGCAGGCGATCGTGGACGCGGCGGCGGCGCGGGCAAAGCCGATCGCGCTGACGGGGCTTGCCGCGATGCTGGGCGCGCTGTTCATCCTCGACGATCCGATCTTCAGCGGGCTCGCGATCTCGCTGGTGTTCGGCATCCTGGTGTCGACGCTGCTGACACTGGTCGTGATCCCGGTTCTCTACTACGCCGTCAACCGGCGCCGCTTCGCGTGAGCGCCGCCTTTCTTTCTCTCGAGGTCAATTCATGAACACCAATCAGATGATCCGCATCTTCGCCGGCGCCTTCGTGCTGCTCTCGCTGGCATTGGGCGTGCCCGCCAGTCCGGTCTTCGTCAGTGAATACTGGCTCTGGTTCACCGCCTTCGTGGGCGTGAACCTGTTCCAGAGCGGCTTCACCTGGTTCTGCCCGCTGGAGAAGATCCTGCTTCGCCTGGGCGTGAAGGCCGGCTGACGGTTGACCGGTCGCGGGTCGATGGACGCCCGACATTCCCGCGCGTTCCGCTTCGCAACGCGGCGATCGACGGCGTGCCGGCGAGAGCGTCAGTCGCGCACGTCGGACGGCGGCGTTGACGAAGCGCCTGCCGCGCGCGGGGCGAGCTCGGCGCGCAATGCGGCAACTTCAGTCCGCAGCGCTTCGAGCTCCTGCCGGAGAGGGCGGCGTAACGACGGGTCCTCGGCGTTGATCAGCTGTGCGATCTGTCGGCGCAGCTGATTGACGTCGCGGTGCAGGTCCTGCCGGAAGCGGATTTCCTCGTTGTCGATGAGATGGCGGAGCTCCTGCCGCAGGTGAATGATCTCGCGGTGCAGTTCCTGGCGCAGTTGCGCTTCGTCGCGACCGACGAAGAGCGCCACGATGTTCGCCGTGAACAGCGACAGCAGCGCCCACCCGGCGAGGACGACGAACACGGCGACGATCCGTGATGCGCCCGTCGTCGGCACCACGTCGCCATAGCCGACGGTGGCGCCGGTGATGAACGCGAGCCAGAGGCCGTCCCAGAAGTTCGTGATCTTGGGATCGAGCCAGTAGAACACGCCGCCCGCCGCGAGCATCGTCAGGAACGCGACCCCGACCAGCAGTGGCGCTCCGCGTCGCGTGAACAGCACCCGCAGCTGCGCCAGGGCCCGGATCAGGATGATTCCGGCCACGGCGACCCGCGCGACGCGGACCAGCGCGATCCACTCGGTCGTCGCCCCGAAGAGCGCAGCCGCGGCCCCGACGATCACGACGAGGTTGAGCCAGTTCTCGACGACATAGCGCCACGGAAAGCTCGAGATCGTGGCCATCCAGACGGTCTCCGCGAGGAACGCGAGCAGGATCACCGTGTCGATGATCGTCGCGAGCCGATGCCAGTCGGAGCGCTGCTCGGCGGTGTCCAGGATGTACGCGGGCAGCGACAGCAGCGCGACCGTGACCATGATCCAGTGCAACCGGCCCTGCCACGACCGTGCGCGCTGGTTGTCCTCGGGTCCGACGCCGGCGAGGCCGATCCAGAGGAGAGGATTGTGCGTGGTCAAGAAGCCCCCCGTTTCGCTCGCCCCCATGCTAGCGCCCGGGGCCGCGCCCGGGGCCGCCGTTTCGCGCGCCGGATTGACGGCGATCAACCCACGCGGCCGTCGTGAGGCACTCGATGCGGACCGCGGCGGCGATACGCGTGACAGGCGTCGTCGCAATTCGTGCCGGCGCAACGAAACTTGACCGATCCGCCGCGTTCTCGCAGTATCCCCTGTTTTGCACGAGACTTCCGATGTCGAGTCACATCGTACTGACGTCGCACCCGCATGGGCGACCCGGCAAGACGGCGCTGCCGTTGCGCTGGGGCGCGCAGACTCCGGCGCTGCGCGGGCCGGTGGTCGCCAGCCTGACCAATCCGGCGCAGCGCAACGCGATCGGCACGCACGCGGGAGCCTATGCGCTCTATCGTGCGCTGGCGGTGGCCTCGGGCCGGCTTGATCGCGAGCACCGGCCCGACTTCACCGACACGTCGCCGGCCGAAGCGATCGGGCCGCACCCGCAATGGATGGACCCGGACAAGATCGTCTCGCTCGACCCGTGGGGCCACATGGTCGCCTCGGTGTTCGCGGCCGAGCTTGCCGCCGGCATCGACGTCCGCCCGACGATCGCGGTGACCAAGGCGCGCATCAACCTGCCGGAGTTGAAGGACGCCGTCGCGGCCGGACGGCTCGTTCCGGACGGCACGATCCTCAAGGACAACGGTGACGTCCGGGTGACGAAGGCCGCGATCGACCCGGTGTGGCACCTGCCCGGCCTTGCGAAACGGTTCAACGTCGCCGAGGGTCAGTTGCGGCGCGTGCTGTTCGAGCAGACCGGGGGCATGTTCCCGGAACTCGTCACCCGGCCCGATCTGCACGTGTTCCTTCCGCCGATCGGGGGGATGACGCTCTATTTCTTCGGCGATGTCGACCGACTTGGAAACCCGGAGACGAAAGTCGCGTGCCGCGTCCACGACGAGTGCAACGGATCCGATGTGTTCGGCTCCGACATCTGCACCTGCCGCCCCTACCTCGCGCACGGCATCGAGGTGTGTATCGCGATGGCGCAGCAGGGTGGCGTCGGCCTCGTCGTGTACAACCGGAAGGAAGGACGCGCGCTGGGTGAGGTGACGAAGTTCCTCGTCTACAACGCCCGCAAGCGGCAGGTCGGCGGCGATCGCGCCGCGACCTACTTCGAACGCACCGAATGCGTTGCGGGTGTCCAGGACCTGCGCTTCCAGGAACTCATGCCCGACGTGTTCCACTGGCTCGGCATCACCCGGATCGACCGCTGGGCGTCGATGAGCAACATGAAGCACGGAGCGCTGACGACGCAGGGCATCGAGGTCGTCGAGCAGGTTCCGATACCCGACGCGCTCATTCCCGCCGACGCGCGGGTCGAGATGGACGCGAAGAAGGCCGCCGGCTACTTCGCGCCGAGCGCACCGGGGGCCACCGAACTCGACATCGTCAAGGGCCGCGCGCTCGACGAGTGACCGTTGGCGGCCGGACCGATCCTGGACGGTGCACACGAGGGCTGGCACACGCCGGTGCCCGCCGCGCACCCGGCCCTTCGATTGCTCACCGCCGGCGCGGTGCGCGAACGTTGTCGAAAGATCATGGCCGCGGCAGAACGCGGGCAGACGCGGCATATTGCCTGGCATCCGGAGCGCGTGCCGCAGACCGCCGTCTACGTCGCGACGACGATCCGCCAGCGCTACCCTGATCTGGACGTTCCGTATCACAGTCGCTGGCGCCACTTCGAGGCCGGCGGCGCCGATCGCTGGACCGTGCTCGCGGCGACGCTTCCGGCCGATCGTGCCGAGCGGGCGCGCGCGCGCATCGATCTTGCGATCGTCAGCGTGCTGCTCGACGCCGGTGCGGGCGCCGACTGGCGCTATGCGGATGCGGCGACGGGGATGACGCTCGCGCGCTCCGAAGGCCTCGGCGTGGCGAGCCTGCGCATGTTCGCGGCCGGCGCGTTCGCCGACGATCCCGCCCACCCGCTCGCCGCCGACGCGGGCGCGCTTGCGCGGCTCGGCACGGCGGCGCTGGCGGCGGGCTTTCAGGCGAGCGCGCGCAATCCATTGGTCGGCCTCGACGGGCGCGCGGCGCTGCTGCGGCGGCTGGGCGAGGTGGCCGCGGCGACGCCGGCGGTGTTCGGTGCGCCGGCGCGGCTGGGCAATCTCTACGACTATCTCGCTGCGCATGCACACGGCGACGGAGTCAGCGCCGCGTTCCTGCTCGCCACGCTGCTGCGCGCACTGGGGCCGGTGTGGCCGCCGCGCCTGACGCTGCAGGGTGTGGCGCTCGGCGACTGCTGGCGTCATCCGGCGGCGCGTGCCGACGACCCGGACGATCCCACCGACGGTTTCGTGCCGTTCCACAAGCTCACGCAATGGCTCGCGTATTCGCTGCTCGAGCCGCTCGCGGAGGCAGGGCTTGCCGTCACCGGCCAGGACGAGCTCACGGGACTGCCGGAATACCGCAACGGCGGCCTGCTGCTCGACTGCTACGTGCTTGTGCCGCGGGACGAGGATTTTCTCCGCCGGTCACTCGCCGTCGACGATCCTGCGGTCGTCGAATGGCGCGCACTGACCGTGATCGCGCTCGACCGCGTCGCCGATGCGGTGCGGGCGGAGCTCGGCGTCGATGCGCACGCGTTCCCGCTCGCGCGCGTGCTCGAGGGCGGCACCTGGGCCGCCGGCCGGCGCATCGCGGCCGAGCGTCGCCCGGACGGCGTGCCGCCGGTGACGATCGAAAGCGACGGCACCGTTTTCTGAAGTCCCACGCCACGATCGAGGTTCACCGATGCCGGACATGCTCAACGTCGTCTCCCACCCGCTGATTCTGCACAAGCTGACGCACATGCGGCGCCGGGACACCTCGACGGAGATGTTCCGCCGCCGGCTGCGCGAGATCGCGCAACTCCTGGCCTACGAGGTCACCCGCGACCTGCCACTGGAGAACGTCGCGGTCGAGACACCGATGGCGACGGTGATGGCGCCGCAGATCAGCGGCAAGAAGCTGTGTCTCGTGTCGATCCTGCGCGCCGGCAACGGCATGCTCGACGGGATGCTCGACATCCTGCCCGCCGCGCGCGTCGGGCACATCGGGCTCTACCGCGATCCGTCGACGCTGGTGCCCGTCGAGTACTACTTCAAGGTGCCCGACGACATCGCGGACCGGCTCGTGATCGTCGTGGATCCGATGCTCGCGACCGGCCATTCCGCGGTTGCCGCGCTGAACCGCCTCAAGGAGGCCGGCGCGGTCACGATCAAGTATGTCTGCCTGCTTGCGGCACCCGAGGGCGTGGCGGCGCTTGCAGGCGAGCCACCCCGACGTGCCGATCTTCACCGCCGCCATCGACGATCGCCTCGACGAGCACGGATACATCGTCCCCGGCCTGGGTGACGCAGGCGACCGTCTCTTCGGCACCAAATAGGCGCATCGGAAGAGGCGACATCGGGGACCGCGCGGAATCCCGATAAAATGGCGGCTGCGCGAAGGACGCGCCTCCGTCTGCGCCCGCAACGCATGGCCGCTGCCCGGCGACGACCGACGTTCCCTGACGAAAGGATCGACTCCATGGATGTTTCGCAACGCAAGAGAAGAATCGTGCTCGGCGCCTGCGCCGCGCTGGCTTTCGGCGCGACGCTGCTCGGCCCCGGCAGCGCGCTCGCGCAGCAGAAGATGAAGGTCGCGGCGATCTACACCGTACCGGTCGAGCAGCAGTGGGTGTCGCGGATCCACAAGGCGCTGAATGCCGCCGTCGCGCGCGGCGACATCGAATACAAGTTCTCCGAGAACGTGAGCAATGCCGACTACGAGCGCGTGATGCGCCAGTACGCCGAGCAGGGCAACGCGTTCATCATCGGCGAGTCGTTCGCCGTCGAGGCCGCCGCGCGCAAGGTGGCCAGGGACTACCCGAAGGTGTCGTTCCTGATGGGTTCGTCGGGCAAGCCGCAGGAGCCGAATTTCGCCGTGTTCGACAACTACATCCAGGAGCCCGCCTATCTCACGGGGATGATCGCCGGCGGCATGACGAAATCGAATGTGATCGGCATGGTCGGGGGCTACCCGATCCCGGAAGTGAACCGGCTGATGCACGCGTTCATGGAAGGCGCGAAGGAGGTCAATCCGAAGGTCAGGTTCTCGGTGAGCTTCATCGGCTCCTGGTTCGATCCGCCGAAGGCGAAGGAAGCCGCGTTCGCGATGATCGACAAGGGCGCGGACGTGCTCTACGCCGAGCGTTTCGGCGTCTCCGACGCGGCGAAGGAGAAGGGCAAGCTCGCGATCGGCAACGTGATCAACACGCAGGACAAGTATCCGGACACGGTGGTCGCCTCGGCGCTGTGGAACATGGAGCCGACCGTCGATCGCGCCTTGAAGGCCGTCAAGGACGGCAAGTTCAAGGCCGAGGACTACGGTCAGTACTCGATGATGAAGTACAAGGGCTCCGAGCTCGCGCCGCTGGGCACGTTCGAAAAGAAGGTGCCGGGCGATCTCGTCAAGAAGGTGAAGGACAAGGAGAAGGCGATCCTCGACGGCAAGTTCGCCGTCAAGGTCGACGATTCCGAGCCCAAGTCGACGCTGTAATCGACGTTTCGCTCCTTCTTCCGCCTGCGGGAGGGGGTTGCGGCGAGTAGGCGACCCCGTCAGGGCGGCGTCCTCGCCGCAGCCTTCTCCCCCGCGCGCGGGGCGGCGGAGAGGGGAAGCCCCTGGAACCTCCGGTCCTCACCCTTTCGGGCATCACCAAGCGCTTCGGCGCGCTGGTCGCCAACGAGGCCGTCTCGCTCGACCTCGCGCGCGGCGAGGTGCTGGCGCTGCTGGGCGAAAATGGCGCCGGCAAGTCGACGCTGGTGTCGATCCTGTTCGGCCATTACGTTGCCGACGAGGGTGCGATCAGCGCTTTCGGCGTTCCGTTGCCGCCCGGCAACCCGGCGGCAGCTCTGGCGGCCGGCATCGGGATGGTCCACCAGCATTTCACGCTGGCCGACAACCTCGAGGTGCTCGACAACATCCTGATCGGCACCGAACCCCTGTGGCAGCCGTTCTCGCGTCGGCGCGAGGCGCGGGCGAAGGTGAGGGACACCGCGCGCCGTTTCGGCCTCGCGGTCGATCCGGACAGGCGGGTGGGCGAACTTTCCGTCGGCGAGCGCCAGCGCGTCGAGATCCTGAAGGCACTCTATCGCGGCGCGCGCATCCTCATTCTCGACGAGCCCACCGCCGTGCTGACGCCGCAGGAGAGCCGCGACCTCTTCGCGACGCTGCGCCAGCTCGTCGCCGAAGGCCTCGCGATCATCTTCATCAGCCACAAGCTCGACGAGGTGCTCGCGGTGTCCGATCGCATCGCCGTGCTCCGGGCCGGCAAGCTCGTCGGCACGCGTCGTGCCCGCGACACCGGCAAGGCCGAACTTGCCGAGCTGATGGTCGGACGCAAGGTCGAGATGCCGGTGCGCGAGCGCCGCGTCTCGGGCGCGGCGGTCGTCACGCTTCGCGGTATCGGCGTCGGTGACGCCCGCGGTCACCGGCTGCTCGATGGCGTCGACCTCGACGTCGCTGCCGGCGAGATCGTCGCCGTGGCCGGGGTCGCCGGCAACGGCCAGCAGGCACTCGCCGATCTCCTGTCGGGTACGCTCGCGGCGGAGCAGGGTACCGTCCGCGTCGACGGTCGTGCGCTGCCTGCCGATCCGCGTGCGTGGATCGCCGCCCGGGCGGCCCGCATCCCCGAAGACCGCCACGCGGTCGGCGTGGTCGGTGATCTTCCCGTCTGGGAGAACGCCGTCTCGGAACGGCTGCGCACGCCGGCGTTCACGCGTCTGGGTTTCGTCCGCCGTGCCGCGGCGCGCGCACATGCCGCGGACCTCGTGCGCCGCTTCGACGTGCGCGGTGCCGGCATCGACGCACCGACGCGCGCACTCTCCGGCGGCAACATGCAGAAGCTGATCCTCGGCCGTGCGCTGTCCGTCGGCGGCGACGCGCCGCCGGCATTCATCCTCGCGAACCAGCCGACCTGGGGACTCGACATCGGCGCGGTCGCCTACGTTCACCGGTGCCTGCTCGATGCGGCGGCGGCCGGCGCCGCCGTGCTGCTGATCTCCGAGGATCTCGACGAGATCTTCGCGATCGCCGACCGCATCGGCGTGATGTGCCACGGCCGGCTGTCGGCGGTGCGGCCGGCGGAATCGTGGACGCTCGCGGCGATCGGCCTCGCGATGACGGGCACCGAAGGGAGCGCGCATGCGGCTTGAGGCGCGGCCGGAAATCTCGCGCACGATGCTGATCGCGGCGCCGTTCGCCGCGGTCGCATTCACGCTGGTCGTGTGCTCGCTGCTCGTCGCCTGGGCCGGTGCGCCGGTCGGCCGCGCCTACGTGCTGCTGCTCGAGGGCGGCTTCGGCTCGCGCTTCGCCGTCTCCGAAACGCTGACCCGGGCCACCCCGCTGATCCTCACCGGCCTCGCCGTCGCCGTCGCGTTCCGCGCGAAGCTCTACAACATCGGCGCGGAGGGTCAGCTGTATGTCGGGGCGCTGGCGGCGGTCGCGGTCGGCGGCCTCTCGGGATCGGGCACGCTGCCGCTCCCCGCGGTCGCGATGTTCGTGCTGATGTTCGCCGCCGCGATGGCGGCCGGTGCGCTGCTGCTGCTCGGCCCGGCGCTGCTGAAGATGCGCTTCGGGGTCGACGAGGTCGTCACGACGCTGCTGCTCAACTTCATCGCGCTGCTCTTCGTCTCGCTCTTGCTCGACGGCCCGATGAAGGACCCGGCGGCGATGGGCTGGCCGCAATCGTTGGCGTTGCCGGCCGAGCTCGAGCTGGCGAAGCTCGCCGAGCGCTCGCGGGTGCACACCGGACTCCTGATCGCGCTCGCACTGGCGGTGCTGGTGTGGGTCGTCAACCGATTCACGGCGTTCGGGTTCGAGCTGCGCGCCGTCGGGGCGAACGCGCGTGCCGCCGCGTTCGCCGGCATGCCGGTGCAGACGGTCGTCGTCAAGACGGCGCTCCTGTCCGGGGCGCTCGCCGGGCTGGCCGGATGCATCGAGGTCGCGGGTCGGGCAGGGTACGTGACGCTCGACATGTCGCCCGGTTACGGCTACAGCGGCATCGTGATCGCGATGCTGGCGCAGCTCAATCCGCTCGCGGTCGTCGCCGCCGCGGTGTTCGTGGCAGGGGTGCTCGTCGGTGCCGACAGCATGAGCCGCACGATCGCGGTGCCGACGTACATCGCCGACGTCATCGTCGCGACGTCGCTGATCGCGATGCTGGTGGCGACGATGCTGGCGCGCTACCGGCTGCGCTGGCGCTGACGATGGGCGGCGACATCCTCGACATCGTTCTTGGCGCGCCGTTCTGGATCGCCGTGCTGCGCATCGCCACGCCGCTCGTGTTCGGCACGCTCGGCGTGCTCCTGTGCGAGCGCGCGGGCGTGCTGAATCTCGGCATCGAGGGAATCATGGTGATGGGCGCCTTCGCCGGCTGGCTTGCGGTGTACCAGGGCGCCGGACTGTGGACAGGTGTAGCCGTCGCGGCCGCGGCCGGGGCGGGACTGGGCCTGCTGCACGCGATGCTGACCGTGCCGCTCGGTTTGTCGCAACACGTCTCGGGGCTCGGCGTCACGATGTTCGGCACCAGCCTCGCGTACTATGCCTACCGCGTCACGTTTCCCACGGTCACCACACCGCCGACGATTCAGCCGTTCGCGCCGATGGACTGGCTGCCGATTCCGGTCCTGAACGCACAGACCGCGCTGACGCTGCTCGCACTCGCCGTCGTGCCGGCGATTGCGTACTTTCTGAACCGGACGCCGGCCGGACTCGCCGTGCGCATGGTCGGCGAGAACCCGGGCGCCGCCGAAGGCCAGGGCATCGACGTCGTCGCCGTGCGCATGACGACGGTCGTCGCCGGGTCCGCGCTGATGGGGGTCGCCGGCGCGTTCCTCACGCTGTCGGCGTTCAACGCCTTCTTCTTCAACATGGTCAACGGCCGCGGCTGGGTCTGCGTCGCGCTGGTCGTGTTCGCCTCGTGGCGTCCGGGCAAGGCGCTGCTCGGCGCGATCCTGTTCGCCGCCTTCGACGCGCTGCAGCTGCGGCTGCAGCAGGCGAGCGGGGCGGGGCTGCCGTACCAGGTCTACCTGATGCTGCCGTATGCGCTGTCGATCCTCGCGCTGGTCGTCATGGCGCGTCGCGCCGCCTATCCGCAGGCGTTGATGAAACCCTATCGCAAAGGTGAACGATGAAGAAGCAGCGTTCCACCACCATCCGACACGAGCTCATCGTGCGTCACGCCGTTCTGCCGAGCGGCCGAGCCGGGACGTCGATCGCCGTCGACAGCGGCCGGATCGTTGCGGTCGACGACGATGCGGCGCTCGCGGAGGCGGTGGGCGCGACGGAAATCGATGCCCGCGGCAACCTGGTGACGCCCCCGTTCGTCGACGCGCATTTCCACATGGACGCGACGCTGTCGTACGGCCTGCCGCGGGTCAACCAGTCCGGCACGCTGCTCGAAGGCATCGCGCTGTGGGGCGAGTTGAAACCGCAGCTCACGCACGACGCGATCGTCGAGCGGGCGCTCGCGTATTGCGACTGGGCGGTGGCCAAGGGACTGCTCGCCATCCGCTCGCACGTCGACGTCTGCGACGACCGGTTGCTCGCGGTCGACGCGCTGCTGCACGTGAAGGAGAAGGTCAAGCCGTATCTCGATCTGCAGCTCGTCGCGTTTCCGCAGGACGGCCTGCTGCGCTCCCCGACCGCGCGCGCCAATCTCATTCGCGCGCTGGACAAGGGCGTGGACGTCGTCGGCGGCATTCCGCACTTCGAGCGGACGATGGCCGAGGGCGCGGAGTCGGTGCGCATCCTGTGCGAGATCGCCGCCGAGCGCGGCCTGCCGGTCGACATGCACTGCGACGAGACCGACGATCCGCTGTCGCGGCACATCGAGACGCTGGCCTTCCACACGCAGCGGCTCGGGTCTGCACGGGCGCGTGAACGGCTCGCACCTGACGTCGATGCACTCGATGGACAACTACTACGTGTCGAAGCTGATTCCGCTGATGGCCGAGGCCGGCGTATCGGCGGTCGCCAATCCGCTGATCAACATCACCATCCAGGGCCGGCACGACACGTATCCGAAACGCCGCGGCATGACCCGGGTGCCCGAGCTGCTGGCCGCCGGCGTCCCGGTCGCCTTCGGCCACGACTGCGTGATGGACCCGTGGTACAGCCTGGGCTCGGGCGACATGCTCGAGGTCGCGCACATGGGACTGCACGTCGCGCAGATGACCGGGCAGGACGCGATGCGCGCAGTGCTTCGATGCGGTCACGGTCACGCCCGGCGCGCATCCTCGGCCTCGACGGCTACGGCATCGCGCCCGGCTGTCACGCGGACTTCGTGCTGCTGCAGGCGCGCGATCCGATCGAGGCGATACGGCTGCGCGCGACGCGGCTGGCCGTGGTCCGGCGCGGGCGGGTGATCGCGCGCACGCCGGAGGCGACGGCGACGCTCGATCTGCCGGGGAGACCGGGGGCGATCGATTTCCGGCGCTGACAGGGAAGCGAACGTGACGACACAGTCGTCGTCGCCGACCGAAGCGACTCAGTGGAAAGGGGAACCGTCGGAGGCCGGACGGCGGATTCCCGAGCACGTTACGTTGTGGCGCGTCCACGAACGATCCGATTGAGCATTGCGACGATCTGTCGCGAGTTGTTACCACGAACGTGTACACAACAACGAACGGAGATTGGACTCTTCATGGTTGCCGGGCTATGATTGATCCGCCCGGCATCAACGTTCCCATCATGACCATTCGCGACATTCGGTTGGACCTTCGGCGCGGCACTTCGCCGAGTGGCATTCACGGCGGTCGTCGCCATCGTCGTGGGTGTCTGTCCCATCATGACCGCTCACGAAATATCGTCTGGACCGTCTGCGTCGGCGTACTAATCGCCGAGGGGCATTCAGCGGCGGTAGCCGACCATCGTCGTGGCGGGCACAGATCCCGGCACGGGCAGCCGACACGGAGGCCTCGCGATTTTACGAGGATGCGCTCGCCCGCTACGAGCGCAACGACGTTGCAGGGGCGATCGTCCAGCTCAAGAACGCGTTGCAGAAAGACCCGGGAATGCTCGCCGCGAACGTACTGATGGGCAAGGCGCTGCTCAAGAACGGCGACGCCCAGGGTGCGGAAGTGACGTTCGCCAAGGCCCTCAAGCTCGGCGCCGACCGGGCGGAAGTGATCGTGCCGATGGCGCAGGCCTACCTGGCGCAGGGCAAGTACGACACCTTGCTTGAGCGCATTACGCCTGAGGGACTGCTGCCGCGCCAGACGCAAATCGAGATTCTGATTCTGCGCGGCACGCGCAGGCGGAAAGCGGCAACACGACGGCCGCGTTGCGCTCGTTCGACGACGCGCAGTCGCTCGATCCGAAATCGATGTCCGTCCGGCTGGCGCGCGCGAATCTCATGATGCGGAACGGACAGGTCAATCGGGCGAGCGCGTTGGCCGACGAGATCGTGAAGCTCGCTCCCAACGATTCCGCGGCCTGGAATCTCCGGGGCTCGGTCGCGCACGTCAAGGGCGACTTGCAGGCGGCGTTGGCCGACTACGCGAAGGCGATCGCGCTTGACACGAAGAATCTCGATGCGCGCGTCGCTCAGGCCGGAATTTACCTCGATCTCGGGCGACTCGACGACGCCGACCGAGCGGTCGCCGAACTGCAGCAGATTTCGCCGCTCGAGCCGCGTGGGGCATACCTGCGGGCGGTGGTCGCGAGTCGACGGAACGACGCGGATACCGTTCGGACGTCGCTGACCGACGTGGTCGGCCTGCTCGATCCCGTGCCAAAGGAGACGTCTCAGTCGTTATGGCCAGCTCCTGATGGTTGGCGGCTTGTCGCACTACGGACTCGGCAATCTGGAGAAGGCTGCCGACTACCTCAAGATCCACGTCAGACTCAATCCGGGACAACCGGGACCGAGCAAGCTCCTCGCGAGCATCTACATCGATCGCGGCGACGCCAAGAGCGCGATCAGTCTGCTGGAGCCCCTGCGGACGACGGCGCCCAACGATCCGCAGGTTCTGACGCTGTTCGCCGCTGCGCAGATGGCCGAGCGGCGCTACAGCCAGGCGGCGGCCCTGCTCGAGCAGGCGGTGAAAGCTTTCGGGCGGCGCTCCGGACGTTCGTGCCGAGTACGGTGTGAGCCTGATCGGAAACGCGACAGGCGGACCTCGGGCTCAATCAGCTGCAGCAGGCCTTCGCCAAGGATCCCGGGCAGGCCCACGCCGGAGTGGTCCTGACGGCGATGTACATGAAGCGCAACCAGCCGAAGAAGGCGGTCGAGGTCATCGACGCCGTCGTGAAGCGCGATCCGAAGAACGTCGATGCCATCAATCTGCAAGGCGTCGCTCACGCGGCGGCGGGAGACCGGGCCGGGGCGCGGGCCGCTTACGAAAAGGCTGATTGCGCTCAATCCCGGTACTACGGCGCCCGTCTGAATCTCGCGCGGCTCGACGTGGCCGACGGCAAGAACGGACGTCGCGCGGCAGCGCCTGCGGAGTTGCTCAAGGCCGACGAGAAGCAACGGCGACGCGATGTACGAGATGGGGCTGCTCGAAGACCAGGCCGGACACCCCGACGAAGCCATTCGCTGGCTCGAACGTGCAAAGGCGATGCCCAAGCAGCGCGTGCGCGCCGACATCTACCTCAGCGATGTGCTGCTGCAGACAGCGCAGCTTCGATCAGGCGGTGAGCGTGGCGAACGACGCCGCGAGTCGAGCGCCCAAGGATCTGTCCGCACTCTACGCGCTGAGCCGCGCACAGCTTGCGGCGGGCGACAATCGAGGCGCCGGACTGACGCTGCCGTCGATGAGTCAGCTCGTCGGCTTCGATCCGGTCGAGAACGTGACGATCGCGCGACTGCAAATCGCTGCCGGCGACTCGCGAGAACGCGCGTCTACAGCCTCGAGCAAGGCGCTCAAGGACGATCCGGACAATCTGCCGGCGTTGACATTGCTGACCGAAATCGAGATTGCAGGTCGCGATTACGCGAAGGCCGAGCAGCATGCAAAGCGCATCAGCGAGCGGTTTCCGTCCAACGGATTGGGTCTGCGACTGCTGGGCGATTTGGCGGTCGCGCGTGGACAGACGGAGACTGCGGTCACGAATTACCGGGCGGCGCTCGCCAAGGAAAGGAACGTCGACACAACGCTTCGCCTGTATCGCGCCTACGTGAGCGCGGCGATTCCGGCAGGGCGCTGGCCGTCCTCGAGCAGTCGTTGCGCGAGAACCCCAACGATAGCGTCGTACTCCGCGTCCTTGCCGACGGCCAGCTGCGCGCTGGCAAGGTGGCCGCGGCGCGCGGCAATTACGATCGACTGTTGCAGCGGAATTCGAACGACGTCGAGGTGCTCAACAATCTCGCGCAGGTTGCTCTGCGCCAGGTGACAGCAAGGCTGCGCTGGGCTATGCCGAGCGTGCGTACCAGCTGGCGAAAAACGATCGCCGCCATCATCGATACGTTGGGATGGGTGCTCGTTCGCCAAGGCCAGTTGGATCGCGGAATCGGCCTACTGCGCGACGCCCGTCTGCGCGATTCCTCAAATCCCAGAAATCCGCTATCACCTGGCGGCCGCGCTGGCGCAAATCGGCCGCGAAGCGGAAGCGCGCAGCGAGTTGAAGGAGATACTGAAGGATGGCGTGGCATTCGACGGCGTCGAGGACGCGCGCAAACTGCAGCAGAAGCTTGGCTCATGAATTTGGGAACGCGGCCGGCGCTTCCTCTCGTTTTCAGAAATGCGGGATTGATTGTAAGTGCGCCTTACATACAGAGTTGGGACGGATGTAGCCTACGCGAATTAATTCGCAGTGAGGGCATGGCCGAATCCGGTGTCGGAGATTCTTACAGTGCGATGAGTTCTTGGTTTCAGCGTTAGCGTAAGTCATTGATTGTAATTATATGTACTTCCCGGCTCGGTTCTTGCCTCTACGTATGTTGAATAGTGGCTGTTCCATCGGACTGCGGTTGGGATTGGGTTAGTGGCTAACAGCTCACAGCTAACAGTGACAGGTACCAAGGACCGAAAAATGACACGAATCGGCGATCGGATTGCCCTGCTGCTTGTTGCACCATGGATTCTTGTACTGGGCGTTCCCGCCTCTGCGACGGCGGTGTGGACAAGCGGTGGATGCGCTGGGACCTACAACAACGTCAGTTGTGCGCCGAGCTACACCGGCACCAACGGCACAAGCGTGACCGTTACTGCGATTTCCGATACCGGTTCGAACAGCGCCAACGGGACCTACCTCGCGAGCGCCTACATTGGTTCGTATTCTGGCGGTTATGGCGTGACGAGCGCCTATGGCAATCTCACGAACAGCAATAGCATGAACGACACCACCGCCCCGCTTACATCGGAGACCACGTCCTCGCCCGAGCACTCGATGGACAACTACCGGAACATCGAGTACTTGTTGTATTCCTTTGCTGCGCCGGTGTCGCTGAATCAGGTAACTCTCGGGTGGACACAGCCCGCGAGTGGCACCCCGCCCGGTGACTCGGATATCAGTGTTCTCGCATTCGGCAGTGCCGGTGGCCCTGGATTGACTTCCGGGACCAGAACCTACTCCGGCCTAGTCGGGAACGGGTGGCAGGTGATCGGCAATTACTCGAACGTCTGCCCGTCGACAGGGTGCGGACCAAGTTCGGTCGCTATTAACTCAGGCGACGTTTCCTCTAGCTACTGGCTCATCGGTGCCTATAACAGTGTGTTCAAGCCTGCAGGAACCACAGCTTGGACCACAGGCAACGACTACGTAAAACTTCTGTCAGTGGCGGGCAACGTCCGCCCGCCCCAAGGCCAGACTCCCGAGCCCTCGTCGATGCTGCTGTTCGGAATTGGCCTCCTTGCCTTGACTAGCGCTTTATCGGCGCCGCGTGGTCTGATCACCGACGCAAGCGCGGCCTCGCTCCAGAAGCCAACCCGCCTTCCCGGCGGGTTTGGCTTTTTCCGGGGACCGACTGGCTTTGTCTCTTCACCAAGTGGCCAGAGTCCGTCGGGACTGTAGGCCGTTGATAGCAGCGTGCGCCCCGGTGTTCACTAAGAGTTCACCCAACGCGCAGCCACGACGCCTGCCTTGGAGCCAGTGCGTGCGCCGACGCAGACTGCCGGCCTACATCTGCGTCGGCTCGAACCCCTGCGCTGCCTGGCGGAAGTGTTGGCTCAATCGATCGGCCGCGGGGAGATTGAGGTTCCTCCGCACCTGATTGCGCTCGACACGGCGAGGACCGCCGCCACGACGACCACCACGATATGGCGAGTGCACCAAAGCAGGCGACGAGCAATTCCATGGTTCCTCCGGATCGTGATCCCGATGATAAGTGCTGCGCGAAATACGACGCAAGCGCCGTGCCACGACCGAGGCGCCACCGAGGATTCGAGCTGCGGCCCACCCGACGCCAAGGTGTGCCGGTTGGCGTCAGATTGTGTCGAGCAAGGGGTGCGCTACGCGTCAACGTAGCCTACAGCGTAGCCGGGATGGATGCCGCTCTAAACCTGCGGCTTGCTTACAAGGGGGAAGCACCGGCCACAAGAGACCCAGCGCGGGACGGCGCCGGCTTGGAGGGGTGTTCACGGAGAACGCCGTCCCGCCTGGGCAATCCTAGCCAAGCAAAGATCGGGCCTGAACTGTACAGGATTCGCGTCGCCGAAGTCTGCGAACACTCCGGGCCGCAAAATTATTGACCGTCACCGCCTCGCCACGGGACGCCCGGCCATTGCGGATGTGCCGAATTCTGGACTCGGCAACGCGCTAGTTATTGGTTTGCCTCGCGATCCAGCGCGGCGACATTGCCGGTGCGCTTACTCTGGCCGCTCACGGCAAGTGCCATACGGTGCACTCGAAATGGCGATCAATCGATGAGTGCGGCGGACGGCGCGCGTGATCTTGCCGCCGCGTACAATCGATGCGCAATGGCACAACATGATGTTGACAGTGAAGTGGGCCCGGCTGGATTTGAACCAGCGACCAAGGGATTATGAGTCCCCTGCTCTTACCACTGAGCTACGGGCCCGGCGCTGCAGGGAAGCGGGGGAGGTGTGCCGCAACGTCGGCATTGCATTGAAGGCCGATGAACGACGGCGAAATTATAGCGGACCCGTTCGCACGCTTCGCGATCGCCGAATCGATCCGCCCCAGGGAGAGCCGGTTCGTTGACGCTCTGCCGTCGTTCCGCGCGCAGGTTCCATTGACCTACCCCCCGTAGTAGTGCCGCGCGTCAGTGTCGCTCCGGCGCGCAACTGCAACGACGCGAGACCTGCATCGACGTTGTCCTGCGTCTAGGCAGCGAGCTCGGCTGCGCGCTACCATCCGCAGGTACTCGTTCGCCGATTCGGCGCCGAAGGCGCGACGGCCGCAGCGTTCGGGGAAATGTCGAGCGAGGCGCTGCCAACCTCGCGACGCGCCGGAGCCACCTCGGCGTCTACGCACATCCTGCATGACCATCCACCACTACCTCCGACCGCTGCTGATGCCGGATTCGGTCGCGCTCGTCGGCGCGTCCGATCGCCCGGGCAAGATCGGCCGCTTCGTGCTCGAGAACCTGCTCGACGGCGGTTTCAAGGGTGAGATCTACCCGGTCAATCCCACGCACCGACGCGTGCTCGGTCGCAAGTGCTACTCGTCGCTCGGCTCGATCGGCAAGCAGGTTGAGCTCGTGCTGGTCGCCGTCCCCTGTGCCGCGGTGCCGGGCATCATCGACGAAGCCGCCGCGGTCGGCGCGAAGGCCGCGGCGATCATGACGGCACCGCCGGTCGACGACGGCGAGGCGCGGCGCTGGCGGCACAACCTGCTCGAGCGGGCGAGGAAGCGACATATTCGCCTTCTCGGGCCGCATGCGTTCGGCGTCATCCGCACCGACCTCGGGCTCAACGGGACGCTCGGCGCGGTCACGGCGCATCCCGGGCGCCTTGCCCTGATCGCGCAGTCCGGCGCCGTCTGCACGGCGATGCTCGATTTCGCGACGCCGCTGGGCATCGGCTTCTCGACGGTGATCTCGCTCGGTGGCGCCATCGACGTCGGGTTCGGCGAGTTGCTCGACGCGCTGCTCCTCGATCCGAACACCGACGGCATCCTGCTCTATGTCGAGCGGATCGACGATGCGCGCCGCTTCATCTCGGCGCTGCGCGCCGCCGCGCGGACCAAGCCGGTGGTGGTGCTCAAGGCCGGGCGATCGATGGAACGCGCGGTCGCCACGGTCGGGGAGACGGAGCCGCCACCGCTGCCCGATGCCGTGTTCGAGGCGGCGTTGAAGCGCGCCGGTACGGTGCGCGTCATGACCTACACGCAGCTGTTCGCTGCGGCCCGCCTTCTGGCGTTGGGCAGGATTCCGCGCGGCAACCGGCTCGCGATCGTCACCAACGGCCACGGGCCCGGGACGCTGGCGGCCGACAGTGCCTTCGATTGCGGTGTGGAGCTTGCCCATTTCACGCCGGAGACGGAGAAGGCGTTGAGAGCGGTGCTGCCGCCCACGGTCACGCCGGCGAATCCCGTCAACGTCCGCGGTGACGCCGCGCCGGAGCGGCTCGCGTCGGCGGTGGCGACGGCACTCGCCGACCCCGGCGTGGACGCGGTGCTGGCGTTGCACGTTCCGCGGCCGCTGACCGCGGGGACCGATGCCGCGCGGGCAGTCGCGGCGGTGGCGCGCGGCTCGTCGAAGCCGGTGCTCGGCGCCTGGCTCGGGTCGATCGACCGACGCGAAGTGCGCAATGCGCTCGAAGCCGGCGGCACCGCAAATTTCTACACGCCGGAGATGGCGGTGGAGGCGTTCTCCTTTCTCGCCACCTACCGGCGCAATCAGCAGTGGCTGCTCGAGGTGCCGCCACCGCAACCGGAACCCGACCCGCCGGACCTGGTGACGGCCGAGCGCATTCGCGACGAAGCCGCGGCCGCGAACCGCACCGTGCTCACAGAGCTGGAGACGCTGCGACTGCTCGCGGCGTTCGGTTTGCCGGTGATGCCAGCGGAGCCGGCCGAGACGCTGCGCGAAGCCCTCGCGGCGGGGCGCAAGCTGGGGTATCCGGTCGCGCTGCTGCTCGATACGCCAGGGCTGCCGCGACGCTCGCCGCTTCCCCGGGTGCGTGCGAATCTGCGCAACGGACGCATGCTCACCCGTGCGTACGGCGAGCTGCTCGACGGCCTCCATCGCGTCTATCGCCGTGGTGATTTCCGCGTCGGCGTTATCGTGGCCAAGGAGCGCCCGCTGCCCGACAGTCGCGAGATCGCGATCGCGGTACACACCGACGCCGTGTTCGGGCCGGTGATCACGTTCGGCAACAGCGGCACCGCCGCGCTCGTCGACCGGGAACGCAGCGTGCTGCTGCCGCCGCTCAACCGGCGCCTCGCGCTCGACGTCATCAGCGGCACGCGCGCCGCGGCGGTGTTGAGGGCAGCGCACGACGACCAGCACGACCTCGAGCCGCTGGTGCGCATCCTGCTCCAGCTGTCGACGCTGGTGTGTGAGCTGCCGTGGGTGCGCGCGCTCGTGCTCGATCCGGTGCGTGCCGTCCCCGGCGCCGCGGTGATCGCCGGCGCGCGGGTCGTCATCGATGCGAAGCGCAAGTTCGCCACGGGCGGCTACCGCCACATGGCGATCCACCCGTATCCGATGGAGCTGTCGATGGACGTCGCGCTGCGCGACGGCACGCGACTGCACGTCCGTCCGATCATGCCGGAGGACGCCGAGCTCGAGCGCGCCTTCGTCAACGGACTTTCGGAACAGACGCGCTATTTCCGCTTCTTCTACCGGCTGCACGAGCTGACGCCGGCGATGCTCGCGCGCTTCACGCAGGTCGACTACGACCGCGAGATGGCGCTGGTGGCGATCGACGGCGTCGAGTCGCCGTCGATCATCGGGGTCGCCCGCTACATCACCAATCCGGACCAGGAAAGCGCCGAGTACGCCGTCGTCATCGCCGATGCCTGGCACAATCGCGGCGTGGCGCGCGTGCTGATGGAACGGCTGATCGCGTGCGCGAAAGCGCGCGGGCTGCAGCGACTCGAGGGCGTCGTGCTGCGCAGCAACGCGAACATGCTGCGCTTCGTGCAGAGCCTGGGCTTCATTGTGCACGACGATCCCGCCGAGCCCGAGCAGGTCAATACCGTCCTCGACCTGACCTGACCGCGCTGCGGCCCTGATTGCACCTTCCGCCGATCCTGCCACTTCCGGACGCCGCCATGAAAATACTCGTCGCCGTCGACGGTTCCGCACGGTCGCTCGCGATGCTGGAGCACCTGGTGCGCCGCTTCGCCTGGTTTCGCGAGTCGCCGCGGATCACGCTGGTCTATGTCCATCGGGCGCTGCCGTACAAACGGGCGGTCGCGTGGGCCGGCAAGGAGGCCGTCCACCGCTACTACGAGGAGGAAAGCGACGAGGCGCTCGCCGGCGCCCGCGCGCTCCTCGACGGGCACGCGATCACCTACGCGCTCGAGAAGCGCGTGGGCGACCCGGCGCACGAGATCGTCGCCCTTGCCGACGCCGGCGCTTTCGACATCATCGCGATCGGCACCCACGGCCACACGGCGCTCGAGAATCTCGTGATGGGATCGGTGGCGACGAAGGTGCTTGCGGCGAGCAAGATCCCGGTGCTGCTGGTGAAATAACGGCAGGCGCGATCCGCCGCGGCACGGCGGCATGCACGACGCCTACCGTTTTTCCCGGAAGTACTCGCGCCGCTGCGCTTCGGAGATGAACTCCTCGAGATCCGGGTCCATTGCGCTGCGCGACGAGACGATTCCGATCGGCCTGCCGTCTTCCACGACGGGCAGGTGGCGAAACCCCTTTTCGTACATCACGAACAGCGCGTACCCGAACGGCTGATCCGGGTCAACCGTATGCGGCTTGGCGGTCATGACGTCGGCCAGCCGTGTCGTCCGTGCATCGAGCCCGGGCGCCACGACGCGGACGACGATGTCGCGCTCGGTGAAGATGCCGACCAGACGCTCCTCGTCGACGACCATGACGGCGCCGACGTTCTTGGTGGCCATGAGCTTGGCGGCTTTGCTGACGAGCGTCTGCGGCGGAGCCTTGAGCACCTTGCGCCGCTGCATCACGCTTCTGACCGGTCTATCGAACATGGCGCTCCCGTACCCCCGGGCCTGACGGATTCGCGGGGCGTCCGCGCGATCACGCTTCGAGCCAGCTGCGCACCCGCCAGACGCGATAGCCGCGCCGGGCCATCCGACCGTACGCCCGGGCTTTCTGGACCCTACTCCAGCCGGAATAGCGGGGAATTGACCACGATCAACCCCGGGCAGCAACGCGGCGTCGGGGACCGGGTGTGCCGCGATGACGCGCGCCCGAGGAGCGCCGCGCTGCGGCGGCGAGGAGGGACGGCGTTGACGTCGAGCCGATGACCGGCGTCCGCAAACAAAACGCCCCGGACCGGCCGGGGCGTTCTTGCAGCGGAACGGGTGAGGCGCGTGCCGGCGTCGCTCAGCCCTCGCCTTCGAGGAAGCTGCGCAGCTTTTCGGAGCGGGACGGGTGGCGCAGCTTGCGCAGCGCCTTCGCCTCGATCTGGCGGATGCGCTCGCGCGTGACGTCGAACTGCTTGCCGACTTCCTCCAGCGTGTGATCGGTGTTCATCTCGATGCCGAAGCGCATCCGCAGCACCTTCGCCTCCCGCGGGGTCAGCGTGTCGAGGATGTCCTTGCAGACGTCGCGCAGGCTCGCGTTGACGGCGGCGTCGGCCGGCGCGACGGTCGACAGGTCCTCGATGAAGTCGCCCAGATGCGAGTCGTCGTCGTCGCCGATCGGCGTCTCCATCGAGATCGGCTCCTTGCTGATCTTGAGGATCTTGCGGATCTTCTCCTCGGGCATCTCCATCTTCTCGGCCAGCAGCGCCGGATCGGGCTCCTGCCCGGTCTCCTGCAGGATCTGCCGCGAGATCCGGTTCATCTTGTTGATCGTCTCGATCATGTGCACCGGGATGCGGATCGTGCGTGCCTGGTCGGCGATCGAACGCGTGATCGCCTGCCGGATCCACCACGTCGCGTACGTCGAAAACTTGTAGCCGCGGCGGTATTCGAACTTGTCGACGGCCTTCATCAGGCCGATGTTGCCTTCCTGGATCAGGTCGAGGAACTGCAGGCCGCGGTTCGTGTACTTCTTGGCGATCGAGATCACCAGACGCAGGTTCGCCTCGGTCATCTCGCGCTTGGCCTTGCGCGCCTTCGCCTCGCCGGTGGACATCTGCTTGTTGATCTCCTTCAGGTCCTTCAGGGGGATCATCACGCGCCCCTGGAGATTGAGGAGCTTCTGCTGCTGCTCGACGATCGCCTGCCGGTACTTCGCCAGCTGCTCGCTGTACGGATGGTGCGCGGCGACTTCGCGGTCGATCCAGCGCAGGCTCGTCTCGTTGTCCGGAAACTTCTTGATGAACTCGGGCCGGGGCATGCCGGCCTTGTTGACGACGAGGTCCTGGATCTTGCGCTCGATCTGGCGGATGTTGTCGACCTCGGTGCGCACGGAGTCGCACAGGCGCTCGACCTGCCGCGCGGCGAAGCGGATCTGCATCAGCTCGGCCTGAACCTTCTTCTGCAGGTCGAGGTACTTGGCCGCCTTGTGCCCTTCCTTCTGCAGCACGGCGAGCATCCGCGTGTAGTGCCTGCGGATCGTCGCGAAGCGCTCCAGCGCCGCGACCTTGAGCCGTTCGAGGTTCTCGGCGGCGATCGCACCGGCATCGCCTTCGTCCTCGTCCTCCTCGAGCTCCTCGCCCTCGTCCTCGATCGACTCGAGCTGCTCGTTGAAGTCCATCAGCCCATCGACGAGATCGTCGATCTTGAGCTCGTCCTTCGCGATCCGGTCGGCGAGATCGAGGATCTGCGCGACCGTCATCGGGCAGGCCGAGATCGCCATGATCATGTGCTTCAGGCCTTCCTCGATCCGCTTGGCGATCTCGATCTCGCCTTCGCGGGTGAGGAGCTCGACCGACCCCATTTCGCGCATGTACATGCGCACCGGGTCGGTGGTGCGGCCGAATTCGGAGTCGAGCGTCGAAACGGCGGCCTCGGCCTCCTCTTCGACGTCCTCGGCGGGGACCGACGCCGGCGCCTCGGCCATCAACAGCGTCTCGGCGTCGGGGGCCTCGTCGTAGACCTGGATGCCGATGTCGCCGATCATCGAGATCACGCCCTCGATCTGCTCCGCGTCGAGGACGTCGTCCGGCAGATGGTCGTTGATCTCGGCGTAGGTGAGATAGCCGCGCTCCTTGCCGAGAACGATGAGGTTCTTCAGCCGGCGCTTGCGCGCTTCGACGTCGGCGGGGGTGAGCACGCGCGGCGCAATCTCCGCATGCTTGCCGTTCTTGCCTTTCCTGGCGGCCGCGTCCTCCGCCCGTTTGCCGGCGATGCGGGCGGCGATTTCTCCGGGGGTGGCCTTCTGTGCGGGTGCCGGGGCCGGTGCGCCTTTCACGGCGCCCTTGGCTGCAACGACGGGCGCAGCGACAGGCTTCTCGCCCTTCACCGGGGACTTCACGGCCACTTTCGCCAACTTGACCACGGCGGCCTTGGGAAGCTTCGGCGCCGCCTTGGGCGCGGGCTTCACCTTGGTCCTGACGAGCGGTTTGGCGATCTTTCCCTTGGCCACCGGCTTCTTGGCCACTGGCTTCGTGGCGGCGGGCTTCCCTTTCGCCCCGGGCTTCTTCGCCGCGGTCCGTGCGGTCGGCCGCGCAGGCTTTCTGGCGGCGGGCTTCTTGGCCGCCGGACGGGCGGGTTTCTTCGCCGGCTTCTTCGCAGCAGGCTTCGACTTTGCTTTCGCGGGCGACTTGCGGGCGGGCTTGGTGGCCATGGTCATCCTGTTTGAGCGGCGCGGGAGACTACTGCGGCTCCTGGCGGTGTGCATCGTTCCGAAGATGGGGTCGACGCGAGAAAACCTCAAATCATATCATAGCCACTGGGCTGCATCGGCCGGGCTCATCCGGGCCGCTCGGTGCCTGTGGACGGGCGCGGGCCGAACGACCGGCGAACGGCTTCACGCTGCTCGGGGGTCATGTCCTCCAGCCGCGTCTCGAGCAGCACGGCCGACGCGCGAACGCGCGCCTGATCGACGAGCTTGTCGACGGCGGCGCGGAACTGGGCGTCGACCTGTTCGGGGTTGAGCGCGTGGTCTTCGGCCGCGGCAAGCACCTGCCCCAACAGCGGCCCGTGGGGGCTCCCGGAAAAATGCTGCAACAAGCCCTGTGTCGTCAGCGGGGACTCGCATTCTCTGCATAACGTCGCCAATGCCGCGAGGGCCGCGGCTTCCGGGGTGCCGTCGTCCGGCGTCGGCACGTCGATCGACCGTCCGGCACTGGGTTGGAGCAGTAGTCCCTGAATGAGTTCGCGCAGCAGTGACGGCGCCCGCCGCGCGGGTGGTCCGGACCGGCGTGGGCTGCGGACCGTGGGGGCCGCGAATGCCGTGTCGCCGGGCGGCGCGGCCGGCCCGCCCGCCCCTTTGAGCAGGTCACGCAGCTCGTCTTCCGGGAGCCCGGTCAGCCCCGCCAGCCGTCGGCGAATCAATGCCCCCAGGACCGGGGCCTTCAGTGTCCCGAGGAGCGGGCGGGCGGCGGTAACCAGCGCGGCGCGGCCCTCGGACGTTGTCGGTGGATGCTGCGCCGACAGTTCGGCGAGCAGGAAATCAGAAAGTGGCATCGCCTGGCCAACGAGGGCCTCGAAGGCCGCCTTGCCGCGTTTGCGCACGAAGTCGTCCGGGTCTTCGCCCTCGGGCAGGAACAGGAACCCGGCATTTTTCCCGTCGGAGAGCGCCGGCAGCGTGTTTTCGAGCGCGCGCCAGGCCGCCTTGCGCCCGGCGTTGTCGCCGTCGAAGCAGAACACCACGCTGTCGGTGAGCCGGAAGAGTTTCTGCACGTGGATCGGCGTCGTCGCCGTGCCGAGTGTCGCGACGGCGTACTCGATGCCGTGCTGGGCCAGCGCAACCACGTCCATGTAGCCCTCGACGACGACGACCCTGCCTGCGTCGCGGATCGCGTTCCGGGCGAGAAAGAGCCCGTAGAGCTCGCGGCCCTTCGAGAACAGCGGCGTCTCCGGCGAATTGAGGTACTTGGGTTCGCCGTCGCCGAGTACGCGGCCGCCGAAGCCGATCACCTGGCCGCGGGTGTCGTGAATCGGGAACATGATCCGGTCGCGGAAGCGGTCGTAGCGCTTGCCGGCCTCTCCGGCGATCACGAGTCCGGCAGTTTCGAGCGCAGGATCGTCGTATTTCGGAAACGCCGCGGCGAGCGATTGCCAGCCCTCCGGCGCATAGCCGACGCCGAATTTCGCCGCAATCGCCCCGGTGAGCCCGCGGTTCTTCAGATACTCGACCGCGCGGGGAGCGTCCTTCAAATGGGCACGGTAGAAGCGGGCCGCTGCCAGCATCAGCGTCGTCAGGTCCTGCGTCTGTTCACGGCGCAGGGCTTCGCCCGGGCGCGGCTCGACGCGCGGCACCTCGAGCCCGACCTCGCGCGCGAGTTCCTCGACCGCCTCGGGAAACGGTTTGCTCGCGTACTCCATGAGAAAACCGATCGCGGTGCCGTGGGCGCCACAGCCGAAGCAGTGGTAGAACTGCTTGGTCGGGCTGACCGTGAATGAAGGCGTCTTTTCGCTGTGGAACGGGCAGCACGCCTGGTAGTTGGCGCCGGCCTTCTTCAGCGGGACATACCGGTCGATGACGTCGACGATGTCGACGCGGGCGAGCAGCGTCTGAATGAAATCGTTCGGAATCATGGACTTGACGCTGGTTCCCGCAGCGTGTCGCGTCCCGGGCGGCCCGGCCTGCCGGGCCGCCCGGTCGCGTCACACACGGCAGGGAACCTGACCAGTATAGCCAAGTCGGGCGCGGGCGAAAGGGTGTTTCGTCGGCCCGCGACCGGCGGGCAACGCGCACGCGGCGCAGGGCAGTGAACGCTCCGGGTCAGGCGAGACGCGCCTTGATCCGGCCGGAGACCGCGCCCATGTCGGCGCGGCCGGCGAGCTTCGGCTTGAGCAAGGCCATGACCTTGCCCATGCCCGCCATGCCGGATGCGCCGGTCGCGGTGATCGCGTCGGCGATGAGGACGTCGATCTCGGTCTCGGAGAGTGGCGCCGGCATGTATGCCTGCAGGACGCCGACCTCGGCTTCCTCGGCGACCGCGAGGTCCTCGCGCTTGCCGGCCCTGAACTGGGCGATGGAATCGCGCCGCTGCTTGATCATTTTCTCGATGATCCCCAGGACGTCGGCGTCGGTGAGCTCGATCCGCTCGTCGACCTCGCGCTGCTTGATCGCGGCGAGCAGCATCCGGATCGTCGACAGCCGCGCGCTTTCCTTCGCGCGCATCGCGTTTTTCATGTCCTCGGTGATTCGAGCCTTGAGCGTCATGGCGCACCTCGCGAACCGGGGTCAGAGAGGAATCTCGAATGCGCTGCCCCTTTCGGGCGGCGGCACGGCGAACCTCATTTCCGACCCCAAGCAAAAAGGGGGCGAATCGCTTCGCCCCCCGGGAATTGCACGCCGTGGCCGGCGCTCAGTACAGCTTCGGCGGCAGCTGCTGGCTGCGCAGGCGCTTGTAATGGCGCTTCACCGCAGCGGCCAGCTTGCGCTTGCGCTCGGACGTCGGCTTTTCGTAGAACTCGCGGGCACGCAGTTCGGTGAGAAGGCCGGTTTTTTCGATCGTGCGCTTGAAGCGACGCAGGGCCACTTCGAACGGCTCGTTTTCGCGGACGCGAACGCTGGGCATGGGAGGCTTTTCCTAGGATAACCGTGACTTGCGATAGCCGCTAAGTATAGCCGGCATCGCCGCCCCGCGCAACCGGACCGGGAGGAAAGTCGCGTTCGACGGGCAGCCGACATACCCGCGGCGGCACCCGGTGTCCCGGCCATCGTGGCGGCGTTGCCGGATTTGCGGCCCGCATCGCGGCGGGGTGCTCGAATCCGCCGCCCGCGGCTGCCCTGCCCCGGGGACCCGCGACAGTGCGTGTATCGTTACGCCGCGACGTTCCCCCGTTCCCGCCCATGCGCGTCCTCGGCATCGAAACCTCCTGCGACGAAACCGGTCTCGCCGTGTACGACACGGACCGGGGGCTTCTCGCCCACGCGCTGCACTCCCAGGTCGCCATGCACGAGGCGTACGGGGGTGTCGTGCCCGAGCTGGCGTCGCGGGATCACGTGCGCCGCGTCGTTCCGCTTGCGCATCGCGTTCTTGCCGAGGCCGGAACGGCGCTTCCCCAGCTCGACGGCATTGCCTACACCCAGGGCCCGGGGCTCGCCGGCGCGCTGCTCGTCGGGGCCAGCATCGCGCAGGGTCTTGGTCTCGCTCTGCGCAAGCCCGTCGTGGGGGTCCATCACCTGGAAGGTCATCTGCTCTCACCGCTCCTGGCCGAGGCGAGGCCTGCGTTCCCGTTCGTTGCGCTCCTCGTTTCGGGGGGACACAGCCAGCTGTTCGAGGTCGCAGGCGTGGGCCGCTACCGGCTCCTCGGCGACACGCAGGACGACGCGGCGGGCGAGGCGTTCGACAAGACCGCGAAGCTTCTCGGGCTGGGATATCCGGGGGGGCCGGCGCTCGCGCAGCTGGCGGAGGCCGGGCGCGAGGGCGTGGTGAGACTGCCGCGGCCGATGCTCGAGAGCGGCGATCTCGACATGAGCTTCTCCGGACTCAAGACCGCGGTGCTCACCCTAGTGCGACGCGAGCACGCCGCCGGAACGCTGGACGACGTGCGCCGCGCGGACATCGCATTGGAGTTCCAGCACGCGATTGTCGACGTGCTCGTGGCCAAGGCGCTCGCGGCACTGGGTGCAACCGGGCATGCCCGACTCGTCGTGGCGGGAGGGGTGGGAGCGAACCGGGAGCTGCGCGGACGTCTTGTGTCCGCCGTCGAGCGCCGTGGCGGCCGCGTGTACTTCCCGGGGCTCGAGTTCTGCACCGACAATGGCGCGATGATCGCGCTCGTCGGCGCGCTGCGTCTCCCTTCCGCGCCCCCGGGGAACGGCGCATTCTCGGTGCGGCCGCGCTGGGAGCTTGCGTCGTTACCGGCGATCTGAGCTGCACGCGGGGCCCCTCGCCGGGTGGCTCGCGCGGCTACCGCCCGATCGGCCGCTCCTTGCCTTCGAGAAGCTGGCGGATGTTGCTGCGATGGCGCCAGAACAGCAGCGCGGAGACCGGCACCATCGCCCACGCCGTGGGCGAATTGCCGAAGACGTAGAAGGTCCCGACCGGCGCGAGCGCGGCCGCGGTGAGGGCGGCGAGCGAGCTGATCTTGAACCCGTAGGCCATTACCAGCCAGATGACGGCCAATGCGAGTCCCAGCGGCCAGTGGAGGGCGAGCAGAATGCCCGCCGCCGTCGCCACCCCCTTGCCGCCCGCGAACCTGTGAAAGACGGGGAAGAGGTGACCGACGAATGCCGCGAGTGCGACGGCAGGCACGGTCCAGTCGGTAACGCCGAACGCCGGACCAAGCTGTTGCGCGAGGAACACCGCGAGCCAGCCTTTCGCACCGTCGCCGACGAGCGTGAGCGCGGCCGCGGCCTTGTTGCCGGTGCGCAGCACGTTCGTCGCGCCGGGATTCCCCGAGCCGTAGCTGTGCGGATCGGGCAGCCCGAACGCCTTGCTGGTCACGACGGCGAACGAGACCGATCCGATGAGATAGGCGGCAACCACGAAGAGCAGCGAGGCGAGCACGGCGTGGTGGACGCGAAAGTGGAGGTAGCGTGTCGGTTAGAATGCCGCGTTCGATTCTAGCAAAGCGGCATGAACAAGATCTTCATCCACGATCTGCGCGTGCAGACGCGCATCGGCGTCTACGACTGGGAGCGCCGGCTGCCGCAGACCGTGCGCCTCGACGTCGAGCTGGGCCTCGCGTCGGACCGCGTGTTCGCCACCGGGGACTTCGCCGACGCCCTCGACTACGCCGCCGTCGTCAAGCGCCTGCAGGCGTTCGCCGCCGATCATCCGCACCAGCTGCTCGAGCGCTTCGCGCAAGCGATCGCCGATATCGTGCAGGACGAGTTCGGCGCGCCCTGGGTGAAGGTGCGTGTGGCCAAGCTGGCACCGATTCCCGGCGTGCGCGAGCTTGGCATCGAGATCGAGCGGGCACGTCCGGCGTAGCCGCCGGCGTCGCGTCCGCCCGGTCCTCTCGGCGCGCCGGGAACGTCATCCGTTCGCGGAGCCGCCCTTGGCGATCGCTACGTCGACCAAAACAGGTTTAAGCACGCGGACCAGCTCCGACACCGGCATGCCGACGAGATAGCCGCGCCGACCGCCGTTGACGTAGACATAGGGCAGGTCGGCGATCGTCCGCTCCATGTAGACGGGCATCGCGCGGCGCGTGCCGAACGGGCTCGTTCCGCCGACCTGGTAGCCCGAGTGTCGATCGGCCACTGCGGGCGCACAAGGCGCGATGCTCTTGGCGCCGATGAGGCGCGCCAGATTCCGGGTCGACACCTCACGGTCCCCGTGCATCAGCACGAGCAGCGGCCTTTTCCCGTCGTCCTCCATCACCAGTGTCTTGATCACCGCGTGCTCGTCGACGCCGAGTTCGCGCGCCGACACCTCGGTGCCGCCGCGCTCGACGTAGGTGTACGGATGGTGGGTGAAGGCGACGCCGTGCTCGCGCAGCACGCGCATCGCGTGTGTGGTCGGGGACTTGTCGTGGGCCATCGCGCCTCCCCGTCAGCCGCGCGGATGGTGACGCGCGTGCAGTTCTTTCAGGCGCTCGCGCGCGACGTGGGTGTAGATCGTCGTGGTCGTGATGTCGGCGTGGCCGAGCAGCAGCTGGACCACGCGCAGATCGGCGCCGTGGTTCAGCAAGTGCGTGGCGAAGGCGTGGCGAAGCACATGCGGAGAGAGACGGTCCCGGGCGATGCCGGCCCTTGTCGCATAGCGCTTGATCAGCGTCCAGAAGGCCTGTCGCGTCATCGGGCCTCGGCGCGCCGTCAGGAACACCGCATCGCTCCGGCCTTCTCCGGCAAGGCCCGTGCGCGCCGACCCGAGATAGCGCTTCAGCCAGTCGATGGCCTCCTCGCCGAGCGGAACGAGCCGTTCCTTGCTGCCCTTGCCGAGGACCCGAACCACGCCCATGTCGAGCGACACCTGCGCGAGCCTGAGGCCGGTGAGTTCGGAAACCCGCAATCCGGTGGCATAGAGCGTCTCCAGCATCGCGCGGTCGCGCAGCCCGAGCGTGCTGTTCGTGTCCGGCGCGGCGAGCAGCGCCTCGACCTGCGCCTCCGTCAGGTTCTTCGGCAGCCGCCGCGGAAGTTTCGGCGCACGCACGCGCAGCGTCGGGTCGGCGCCGAGCACGCCCTGCTGCAACTGGAGACCGTAGAAGCGGCGGATCGCCGACAGCCGGCGCGCAATGGACGTGGCCTTGGCGCGGGCGGTGTATTGCGCGGCGAGGAAGGCCTCGACGTCGCCACGCTGCGCGGCGAGGAGCGACGCTCCATGCTGTTCGAGCCAGGCGGCCCACGCGGTCACGTCCCGACGGTAGCTTGCGAGCGACGACGAGGCGAGTCCGTCCTGCAGCCACAGCTGGTCGCAGAACGCATCGATCAGATCCGCGGAAGTCCTCGCTTCCGGCATCGGGTTCTCCGCGCGCTCAGGCGCCGAAGCGGTAGCCCTCGTGCGCGAGGAGCCAGCGCTTGATCGTCAGCGGATCGCCGTCGGCGACGCCCATGAAGCCGCCGAGCGATCCCCGGCTGCCGACGACGCGGTGGCAAGGCACGACGACCGCGATCGGATTCGCGCCGCAGGCGCCGCCCACCGCTCGCGGCGCCGTGTGCAGCGCGCGCGCGACTTCGCCGTACGTTCGTGACTCGCCGACCGGGATCGCCGTCAGCGCGGCGCGGACGCGCTGCCGGAACAAGGAGGCGGCGGGTGCAAGCGGGAGGGTGAAGCGGAAATGCGGATCGTCGAGCCAGCGCTCGATCTCGCGTACTGCGCGTTCGGCCATCGCGTCCGTCGGTGCGAGCGCCCGTTCGGTCGGCGGCAGAAATTCGATCTGCGTGACCATGCCGGCTTGCGTGCGGACCCCAAGCACCGCAAACGGAGTACTCATTCTCGCCGCATGTCCCGCCCCGGACGTCACTCGTTCACTCCTTCACTCTTCCATGACCTTGCCGCCGTCACCCCAGTTTCATCTGCTGCGGAAGGTAGGTGACGAGCGGTGGAAAGAACCAGATGAGCAGCACGGCCGCGATCATCAGCCCGAACATCGGCAGCGTGTGCTTCGCGATCCAGGTGATCTGCCTTTTCGTCATGCCCTGGAGCACGAACAGGTTGAAGCCGACCGGCGGCGTGATCTGCGCCATCTCGACGACGAGCACGACGAAGATGCCGAACCACAGGAGGTCGATGCCGACCGCTTCCACCGTGGGGAGGATGACGCCCATCGTCAGCACGACCATCGAGATGCCGTCCAGGAAAGCAGCCGAGGACGATGTAGAAGATCATCAACGCCACGACCAGCGCAAAGGGTGACAACTCGAGGCCGCCGATCCACGCGGCCAGGTGGCGCGGCAGGCCGATGTAACCCATTGCCAGCGTCAGGAACGCGGCGCCGGCGAGGATCAGCGCGATCATGCAGTACAGCCGCGTGGCGCCCATCAAGCTGTCGCGAAAGGTCTTGCGCGACAGCGAACCCTGCGCCGCCGAGATCGCGAGCGAGCCGACGACGCCGAACGCCGCCGCTTCGGTGGCGGTTGCGACGCCGACGTAGATCGAGCCCAGCACGGTCGCGATCAGCAGCATGACGGGGATCAGGTGGCGCGAGGCGAAGACCTTCTGGGCGAACGTCGTGCGCTCGTCTGCCGCCGGAATCGCGCGCGGATGCAGCAGCGCCCAGACCACGATGTAGCCGGAAAAGAGCACCGCCAGCAGGATGCCGGGGATCACGCCGGCGATGAAGAGCTGCGCGATCGACACGTTCGCCGACACGCCGTAGACGATCATGATGATCGACGGCGGGATGAGGAGCCCCAGCGTTCCGGCGCCGGCGAGCGTGCCGATCGTGATGCCCTCGGGGTAGCCGCGGCGCGCGAGTTCGGGCAGCGTCATCTTGCCGATGGTCGCACAGGTGGCCGCCGACGAGCCCGACACCGCGGCGAAGATCGTGCAGCCGATGATGTTCGTGTGCAGCAGCCGTCCCGGCACGCGCTCCAGCCAGGGAGCCAGGCCGCGAAACATGTCCTCGGAGAGCCGGGTCCGGAACAGGATCTCTCCCATCCAGCAGAACAGGGGAAGCGCGGTCAGCGTCCACGACGACGACGAGCCCCAGATCGTCACCGCCATCGCGTCGCCGGCGGGTCGCGACGAGAACAGTTCCATCGCGATCCACGCGACCCCGGATAGCGCCAGCCCGATCCAGACGCCGCTGCCCAGCAGCGCGAACAGCGCGACGATCAGCAGCGTCGTGATCAGCGCGTCCATTATTCGTTGTGCAGGGCGGCGTCAGGTCTGGCCTTCGCGCGCCGGCCCCGGAGCTCGCGCGCGAATTCGTCGGCAAAGGCGACCAACAGCACGATCGTGCCGACGGCCATCGAAAGCTGCGGGATCCACAACGGTGTGGCATCGTTGGCCGTCGAAATGTCGTTGAACTGCCACGATTGGAAGGCGAGCCGCGCGCTGTACACCGCGAACAACGCCGCCAGTGCGGTGGCCGCGCCGAGCGACCAGATCTCGAGCCCCCGCTGCGCCGTCGGGCCGACGTGCTCGAGGACCAGTGTCACCCGGATGTGCTCGCCGCGCTTCAGCGTGTGGGCGAGCGCGAGGAATCCCGCCGCCGCCATGCAATAGCCCGCGTACGCGTCGGTGCCGGGAACGTGGAAGTTGAGCAAGCGTCCGGCGATGCCGAGCAGCACCATCGCCAGCGTCCCGACCAAAAACAACGCCGCCAGATAGCCGGCGGCGTCGTAAAGGGCGTCGAGCGAGCGGCGCATCACATGGCGCGGTAGGCGTCGATGACCTTGCGGCCGTCGTCACCCGCCTTGCGCAGCCATTCGGCGAGCATGAAGTTGCCCACCTTGCGCAGGTCCGCGGTGAGTTGCTCGGACGGCTTGATGATGCTCATGCCCTTCGCCTTCAGCTGGTCGACGTACCAGCCGTTCTTTTCCTCCGACAGCTTCCAGCCGCGGGTTTCAGCCTCGGCGGCGGCCTTGAGCAATGCCGCCTGCGTGGCCTTGTCGAGCGCGTCGAACGCCTTCTGGTTGACGATGATCGCGTTCTTCGGCAGCCAGGCCTGCGTGTCGTAGAAGTTCTTGATGTGCTCGTAGGTCTTGGAGTCGAAGCCGGTCGCGCCCGAGGACATGTAGGAGTCGATGACGCCGGTGGCGAGCGCCTGCGACACCTCGGCGGCCTGCACGGTCATCGGCTGGGCACCGACCAGTTCGGCGATCTTCGACGTCGCGGGGCTGTACGCACGCCACTTGAGGCCCTTCATGTCGGCCACGCTCGACAAGCGTGCGCTTGGTGAAGATGCCCTGCGGCGGCCAGGGGACCGCGAACAGCAGCTTCATGCCCTGTTTGCCGAGCTTGTCCTCGAGTGTCTTCCTCGATGCCTTGTACAGCTTCAACGAGTCGCCGTAGGACGTGGCGAGAAACGGGATGCCGTCGAGGCCATAGAGAGGATCCTCGTTCTCGAAGTTGACGAGCAGGATTTCGCCGGCCTGCGCCTGGCCGCCCTGGACGGCGCGCTTGATCTCCGGCGCCTTGAACAGCGACGCGTTGGCGTGCACGGTGATCTTGAGCTTGCCGCCGGTGGCCTTGTCGACGTCGTTGGCGAACTGCTGGATGTTCTCGGTGTGGAAGTTGCTCGCCGGATACGCGGTGGGCATGTCCCACTTGGTTTGCGCGGCGACGGGGAGCGCCAGCGCGAGAACAGCGAGTGCGGCGAGGGCGGGCAGACGTTTCATGCAAAGGTCTCCAGAGGGAGCGAAGGGGTGGCGGAAGGAGGCGCGCGAGACCCGCGCGACGATCCGGGATATTTACCATAAATCGCGCGCCGGGTGGCGGACCGGCATGGCCGAGATGCCGCCATGGAACCGGCGCATCAGCCGACCGCATCGAACACGCGGTGACCCGCGGTGGCTTTCGGCCCGACGCCGCAGCCCCGCGGGACCCGGACGTATAATCGCCGCCCGAGTCCCGGCGCTTCAGTGTGCGGCGCCGCCGTGTGTCGAGCCCGCTTGCGAATGCGTCCCGAAGCCCCTCCCGCCAATCCGACCGGCGCCGCGTCCGCCAGCCCGCCGCCCGACGTTGCCGCGGCGCTCGCGCAAGCGCGCGCGTTGCACCGGAAAGGCGATCTCGGCGGTGCGGAGCGCCTGTGCAAGGCAGTTCTCGCCGCGCATCCCGACCAGATCGATGCGCTCAATCTCATGGCTATGCTCGACGCTCAGCGTGGGCGCCTCGCCGACGCCGAGCGCGGCCTGCTGCGCGCGATCGCGCTGGCGCCGCGCACCGCGGGGGCGCACGCAAACCTGGCGCAGGTGCTGCGCGCGCAGGACCGGATACGAGGAAGCGCTCGCCGCCTTCGACCGCGCCATTGCGCTGGGTGGCGCTGCGCCCGAAGTCGACTGCCAGCGTGGCAATGTCCTGGCGCACCTGGGGCGCTTCGCCGAAGCGGTCACGAGCTTCGATCGTGCGCTCGCGGCGCGGTCCGACTTTCCGGAAGCGCACTTCAATCGCGCCACGGCTTTGCAGCGCCTGGGTCGCCACGACGAGGCCGTCGCCTGCTACGACGCGGTGCTGCGGGCGCTTCCCCGTCATCCATCGGCCCTCAACAATCGCGGCACCGCGTTGCAGGCGCTCGGTCGCCACGAGGACGCGCTGGCGAGCTACGAGATGGCCCTCGCCACGCGGCCGGACTACGTCTGATGCGCTGAACAACCGGGCCAATGCGCTGCTGCGGCTTGAGCGTTTCGCCGAGGCCCTCGCGAGCTACGAGCGGGCCGCAGCACTCGGTTCCGAAACGGCCGAGACGCTGCAGAACCGCGGCAATGCGCTGCACGAGCTCGGCCGGCATGCCGAAGCGCTCGCACTCTATGACAAGTCGCTGGCGCTCGACCCGGACCGTGCCGCGACCCGGAACAACCGCGGTGCCGCGTTGCAGGCGCTCGAACGTTATGACGAGGCGCTGGCGAGCTACGCGAAGGCCTTGGCGCTCGCGCCCGGCTACGCGGAAGCGCACTACAACGATGCGCTGTGCCGGATCCTCGTCGGCGACTACGGGCGCGGCTGGGAGGAGCTCGAGTGGCGGTGGCAGACCCCGGCCCTCGCGCCCTATCACCGCCGATTCCCGCAGCCGCTGTGGCAAGGCGACGAGGAAGTCTCCGGCAAGACGCTCCTGTTGCACGCGGAATTCGGTTTCGGGGACACGCTCCAGTTCTGCCGCTATGCCGGGGCACTTGCCGAACGCGGCGCGCGAGTGGTGATGGAGGCGCCGGCACCGTTGGCGCCGCTGCTCACGAGCCTGCGCGGCGTTGCAGCGGTGGTCGTCGCCGGGGAACCGCTGCCCCCGTTCGATCTGCATTGTCCGGTGATGAGCCTGCCGCACGCCTTCCGGACGACGCTGGCGACGATCCCGGCCGTGGTTCCGTATGTCGCGCCGCCGCCGGAGCGCCTCGTCCGATGGGCGGCCCGCCTCGGACCGCGCAACGCGCCGCGCATCGGCCTCGCGTGGGCCGGCAATCCGGCGCAGGCCAACGACCGCAACCGTTCGCTGCGCTTCGAGCAGGTGCGGCCGCTGCTCATCCCCGGGGTCCGGTGGGTGTCGCTGCAGAAAGACGTTCGCGCCCGCGACCGCACGGCGCTGGCGGCCGCGCCCGAATTCGCCCGGTTCGAGGACGAGCTCTCCGACTTCGCCGACACCGCCGCGCTGATCGCGCAACTCGACCTCGTCGTCACCGTCGACACCTCGGTCGCACATCTGGTCGGTGCGCTGGGGAAGCCGGCGTGGGTCATGCTGTCGAAGCCGACGGACTGGCACTACCCGCTCGCGGGCGACGCGAGTCCGTGGTATCCGACGATGCGGCTGTTCCGGCAGCCGCGGCCCGGCGACTGGGCAGAGCGTCGTGCAGCGCGTCGCGGCAGAACTGTCGGCGTTTGTGGCGGCGCACCCCAGCACCGGACGGGTGCCACCGACGGTTTGAACGAACAGCGCGGCACGCGACGCGCGAGGTGCGCGTTCGCGGACATCGCTCGCCACCTGGCTAGCCCGCGGGATCGGCGGCGGCGGAGATGGAATCCGGCAGTGATCGACGCGAGAGGGCAAGGGGCAATTCTGGACTGGCCATGGGCGCTTGCCACAAGTGATGGATACTCACCTTCTCCCGAAAAAACTGATCATTTGCGTCACCTTTCACTACAATGAAGAGAGGCTGCAATACCTGAGAAGAATCAGCCAGCACTTCGGCGAGCTGGCGGCGGACGTCATCGTCTACATCGTCACCAATACGGAAGATCAGGATCAGCTCAAGGCAATCAACTCCGCGGTCGATCAAACGCAGGGCAGCGTTTCCATTGCCAGCCCGCGCCTGCTCGGACATCCCTACCTGTTGCCGTGGTCACATTTCGCCATCGTCCGGCAATTGTTTGACGATCGATCGATCTCACATTTCATGTACCTGGAGGATGACATCCTGGTTAGGAAGGAGAACATTGCCTATTGGTGTGAAGGAAGGGAGAAGCTCAGGCAGCTGGACTTCATACCCTCCTTCCTGAGGGTGGAGCATAAGCATGATGATCCGACCTGGTACAGCACCGATGTGACGCAGCGTTCGAACTTCCTCGAACTGTCGGGAGTTCAATTTGCGGATGATTACACTTTTGTGAATTTGCGGCAGCCGTATCAAGGAATGTATCTGCTTGACAGGGAGTTGATGTCTGAACATCTGAGTGGGCCGTCGTCGAGTCCTGAATTTGGCAATTGGGGAATCCGCGAAAAGGCGGCACAGGGTTTGACATTCGCAAATGTCAGACAAGGGTTCGTATCACGCAATCTATTGGGCTATTCACTTGCCGGTCGCCAGATTGATTCGCGGAGCCTGATACACCACACGCCGAACAATTACGCCAATGATCCTGCATCCGTATTCGGCAAGATTCCCATTGACCAACTGATCATCTTCGATCTTGGAAGGAATGCAAGCTAGGGCCGCGCCTCGCCAACACGCAAAGCGGGCGAAGAAGACCGCGCAGACTGGGCAGCAGCAGGCGACGATGAAGAACGCGCACGGTTTGCAGGACAGGGCAGCGTAAGGAACTTGTCTTCCGCGAAGAACATTTGTCTGCCGACACATGCGGAAGCTAAACGGCCTAGTACGAACAAAGACATAGAGCTATATGTGGCAATTCTGGATCGATCGCGGCGGTACGTTCACCGACATCGTCGCCCGCCGGCCCGATGGTTCGCTGACCACGCACAAGCTGCTGTCCGAGAATCCGGAGCGCTACCGCGATGCCGCGGTCCACGGCATCCGCGAGTTGCTCGGCCTCGCGCCAGGCGCGCCGATTCCGGCGGCGACGATCGAGGCGGTGAAGATGGGGACCACGGTCGCGACCAATGCGCTGCTCGAACGCAAGGGCGAGCGCACCGTGCTCGTCATCACCCGCGGCTTCGGCGACGCGCTGCGCATCGCCTACCAGAACCGGCCGAAGCTGTTCGTGCGCCGGATCGAGCTGCCGACGCTGCTCTACGAACGCGTGATCGAAGTCGACGAGCGCATCGGCGCACGCGGCGAGGTCGTGCGCCCGCTCGATCTCGACGCCGCACGGCGCGAGCTCGCCGCGGTGCGCGATGCCGGCGTCGCCGCCGTCGCCATCGTGCTGATGCACGGCTACCGGTACCCGCAGCACGAGCGCTCGCTGGCGGCGCTCGCCCGCGAACTCGGCTTTGCGCAGGTTTCGGTAAGCCACGAGGTGAGCCCGCTGATGAAGCTCGTCTCGCGCGGCGACACGACCGTGGTCGATGCGTACCTGTCGCCGATCCTGCGTCGCTACGTCGACGAAGTCGAGCGCGACCTGGCCGGCGGCAACCGCGCGGCCGACGTCCGTCTTCAGTTCATGCAGTCGAGCGGGGGCCTGACCGACGCCCACCGGTTCCAGGGCAAGGATGCGATCCTGTCCGGCCCGGCCGGAGGCATCGTCGGCGCGGTCGAGGTCGCGCGTCTTGCCGGTTTCGACCGGATCATCGGTTTCGACATGGGCGGCACGTCGACCGACGTGACGCACTATGCCGGCGAATACGAGCGCGCCTTCGACACCGAGGTCGCCGGCGTGCGGCTGCGCGCACCGATGATGCGCATTCACACGGTCGCCGCGGGCGGCGGCTCGATTTGCACGTTCGACGGTGCGCGCTTTCGTGTCGGCCCGGAGTCCGCGGGCGCGAATCCCGGTCCTGCGTCGTACCGACGCGGGGGCCCGCTGACGGTCACCGACTGCAACGTGATGGTCGGCAAGCTCGATCCCGCGCTGTTTCCCCATGTGTTCGGACGGGACGGAACGGCGCCGCTGGACGCCGACGTCGTGCGCCGGAAATTCGCCGCGCTGGCCGCCGTCGTGAGCGCGAAGACCGGAACCGCGAGGACGCCCGAGGAGGTTGCCGACGGCTTCCTGCGGATCGCCGTCGAGAACATGGCCAACGCGATCAAGCACATCTCGGTGCAGCGCGGCTACGACGTCACCGAATACACGCTTTGCTGCTTCGGCGGCGCCGGGGGTCAGCATGCGTGCCTCGTCGCCGACGCGCTCGGGATGACGCGCGTGCTGCTGCACCCGTTTGCCGGTGTGCTGTCCGCCTACGGCATGGGCCTCGCCGACGTGCGGTCGCTGAAGCAGCAGGCGGTCGAGGCGCGGCTGTCCGACGCGGCGCTGGCCGCGGTGGAACCGACGTTCGCGGCGCTGGAGTCGGCCGCGCGCAGCGAAGTCGCGGCACAGGGAATCGACGCCGCGCGCATCGCGTCGCACCGCTCGTTGCACCTCAAGTACGAGGGCACCGACACCACCCTCGATGTCGCCGCCGCGCCGCTGCCGGCGATCGTCGCCGAGTTCGAGCGCAAATACCGGGCTCACTATGGCTTCCTGATGCCGGACAAGCCGCTGGTGATCGAGGCCGCTGCGGTCGAGACGGTCGGCAGGACGCACGCCGCCGCCGATGCGCGACCGGTCTTTGCGCCACGGATCGGTGCGCTGGCGCCGATCCGGAGCAACCGCATCTACACCGGCGGTGCGAGCCTTGATGCGGCCGTCTACGACCGCGATCACCTCCGTCCGGGTGACACGATTCCCGGACCGGCCGTGATCCGCGAAGACAATGCGACCACGGTGGTCGAGCCGGCGTGGCGGGCCGTTTTCACCGATCGTGGCGATCTCGTGCTGGAGCGGACGGAGGCCCTCGCGCGCGCGCACGCGATCGGCACGACGGCCGACCCAGTGCTGCTCGAAGTCTTCAACAACCTGTTCATGGCGATCGCCGAGCAGATGGGCGTGACGCTCGCCAACACTGCGTATTCGGTCAACATCAAGGAGCGCCTCGACTTCTCGTGCGCGCTGTTCGACGCCGAGGGCAATCTGATCGCCAACGCGCCGCACATGCCGGTGCATCTGGGCTCGATGGGGGAAAGCGTGAAGACGGTGATCGATCGCCGGCGGGGAACGATGCGCCCGGGCGACGTCTTCGTGCTCAACGCCCCGTACAACGGTGGTACCCACCTGCCCGACGTGACGGTGATCGCGCCGGTGTTCTTGGGGTCGAGCGTCGAGCGTCAAGCGCCGAGTGCAGAGCGACAGGCGTCGGGCGTTCCGGAATTCTTCGTCGCCTCGCGCGGCCACCACGCGGACATCGGCGGCATCACGCCCGGTTCGATGCCGCCGAACTCGACGCACGTCGACGAGGAGGGCGTGCTGCTCGACAACGTTCAGCTCGTCGCCGAGGGGCGCTTCCTGGAAGCGGAGATGCGGGCGCTGCTCTCGGCCGGCCGCTATCCGTCGCGCAACGTGGACCAGAATCTCGCCGACCTGCGGGCGCAGGTCGCCGCTTGCGCCAAGGGCGCGGCGGAACTCGTGAAGATGGTGGCGCATTTCGGCCTGCCGGTCGTGCGCGCCTACATGAAGCACGTGCAGGACAACGCCGAGGAGGCGGTGCGGCGCGTGCTCGATGTGCTCAGGGACGGTCATTTCGAGTACGAGATGGACAGCGGCGCGAAGATCGCCGTGACGATCCGCATCGACAAGGCGGCGCGGGAGGCGACGATCGATTTCGCCGGCACGAGCCCGCAGCAGCCGACCAATTTCAACGCGCCGTCGGCGGTGTGCAAGGCGGCGGTGCTGTACGTGTTCCGCACGCTGGTCGACGACGAGATCCCGATGAATGCGGGTTGCCTGAAGCCGCTTTCGATACGGATTCCGGAAGGGTCGATGCTGGCCCCGCGCTACCCGGCGGCGGTGGTCGCCGGCAACGTCGAGACCTCGCAAGCCATCACCGACACGTTGTACGGCGCGCTCGGCGTGCTCGCCGCGTCGCAGGGGACGATGAACAACTTCACGTTCGGCAACGCGACGTACCAATACTACGAGACCATTTCCGGCGGCTCCGGCGCCGGCCCCGACTTCGACGGAACCAGTGTCGTTCAGACGCACATGACCAATTCGCGTCTCACCGATCCCGAAGTGCTCGAATGGCGCTTTCCCGTCCGGCTCGAGTCGTATGCGATCCGGCGCGGCAGCGGCGGCGCGGGCCGGCATCGCGGGGGCGACGGGTCGGAGCGCCGCATCCGCTTCCTGGAGCCGATGACGGCGGTCATCCTCGCCAATCATCGGCGCATCCCGCCGTTCGGCGTCGCGGGCGGATTGCCGGGCGCGGTGGGCCGGAACTGGGTCGAACGCGCGGGATTCCCGGAGCGCGGCGCGCGCGAGGAATTCGGGGCCACCCATGCCGTGGCGATGAACGCGGGGGATGTGTTCGTCATCCAGACGCCGGGCGGCGGCGGGTTCGGCACGCCGACATGAAGCGCGTGTCACGTGCGCGCTACACATAGCTAGCGCACCCCGGTCGCACGGCAGTCCTCGCGTGCAGACCGGGGCAGGGCCATAATCGCGCGCACGCTTTCACGGAGCCTCCCATGGCCAGCCTCTACGATTTCAGCGTCAAGGACATCCACGGCAAGTCGGTCGAGCTCGGCCGCTACAAGGGCAAGGTGCTGCTCATCGTCAACACCGCGAGCAAATGCGGATTCACGCCGCAATACAGGGGGCTCGAGGCGCTGTACCAGAAGCTCCACGGCAAGGGATTCGAAATCCTCGGCTTTCCGTGCAACCAGTTCGGTGCCCAGGAGCCGGGCAGCGAGGACGAAATCGCGTCGTTCTGCGAAGTCAATTACGGCGTGACGTTTCCGCTGTTCGCGAAGATCGACGTCAACGGCGCCGACGCGGTGCCGCTCTACAAGTTCCTGAAGAAGGCAAAGCCCGGATTGCTGGGCTCCGAGGCGATCAAGTGGAACTTCACCAAGTTCCTCGTCGATGGCAACGGCAACGTCGTCGAGCGCTACGCTCCGAACGCCGAGCCGGCGAGCTTTGCCGCCGACATCGAAAGGCTGCTCTCGCCCGCGTGATGGTCGGGCGGTGCACCTTCGCCGCGGTCGCGGCGGCCTTCGCATTGCAGGTGGGGCCGGTCGCATCCGCCGACATGGGCAAGGTGCTGCGGGTGGCGTTTCCGGCGGCGGAGACGGGATTCGATCCGCAGGCGGCGGGTGACGAGTACTCGAACAGCGTCAACCGGGTGATCTTCGATCCGCTCTATCGTTACGACTATCTCGCGCGGCCCTACCGGCTCAAGCCCAACACGGCTGTCGCGATGCCGGAGTTCTCGGCCGACGGAAAGACCTGGACGATCCGCATCCGGCCCGGCATCCACTTCGCCGACGATCCGGCGTTCAAGGGGCGGCGTCGTGAGCTCACCGCCGCCGACTACGTCTACGCCTGGAAGCGGGTGCTGGACCCGCGTTTGCGCTCGAATTCGCTGCAGGTGTTCGATGGCCGTTTCGTCGGTGCCGATGCCCTCGTCGCGAAGGCGCGGGAGACCGGCAAGTTCGACTACGACGCGCCGCTCGAGGGCTTGCAGGCGGTGGACCGTTACACGCTGCGGATCAGGCTCAACTTCGCCGACTACGAATTGCTGTCGAACCTGACGACCGTGGCGACCTCCGCCGTCGCCCGCGAAGTCGTCGAGGCCTACGCCGACGGTGCAGGCTGGGTGATGGCGAATCCTGTGGGAACCGGCCCGTACCGGCTCGCCCAGTGGCGGCGCGGCCAGAAGATCGTGCTGGAGGCCAACCCGGGTTTTCGCGACGAACGCTATCCGGACAGCCATGATCCCGAAGATCGCACGCTCGCCGCGACGATGCGCGGCAAGAGGCTGCCACTCTGCGGCCGGGTCGAAATCAGCATCATCGAGGAATCCAATCCGCGGTTGCTCGCCTTCGAGCAGGGCGAGATCGATCTGCTGACGGTTCCCGCCGACCTCGTTGCCAACGTTCTCGACGCCGGCAACCGGCTGCAACCGCGTCTCGCGCAGGAGGGCGTCACGCTGGCGCGCGGGATCCAGCCGGCGATCGGCTACTCGTATTTCAACATGGACGATCCGGTCGTCGGCGGGTATACGCCGGACAAGGTCGCGCTCCGCCGTGCGATCGGCATGGCGTACAACGTGGGCGAGGAGATCCGGGTGCTGCGCCAGGGGCAGGCGCTGCCGGCCACGCAGGCGGTGCCGCCCAACGTGACCGGCTACGATCCCAAATTCGAGGGCAATGCCAAGTTCGATCCGGCCGGCGCCAAGGCACTCCTCGACAAGTTCGGTTACGTCGATCGCGACAAGGACGGCTGGCGCGATCTCCCGGACGGCAAGCCGCTGGTGCTGAAGATCGCGGCCGGGACGAACGCGCTCGACCGCCAGTACATGGAACTCTGGCAGCGCAGCCTCAATGCCGTCGGCCTTCGCGTCGAGTTCAGCAACCAGAAGTTCGCGGACAACCTCAAGGCGGCGCGACTGGGGCAGCTGCAGATGTGGATGCTCGGCAACATCGCGACCACGACCGAGGGTTTCGGCTTTCTCGGGCTGCTCTACGGCGGTCACGCGGGCTTCTCGAATCTCGCGCGATTCAGGCTGCCGGAATACGACAAGGCGTACGAGGAGGCACGCGCGCTCCCGGATGGGCCGGAACGCACGCGGCTCCTGCGCCGGATGGCCGAGCTGGTGTCGATCTACGCACCCTGGAATCTGCACGCGTACCGCTACGAGAACGTGCTCGTCCAGCCCTGGGTGCAGGGGTACAAGTACAACGCGTTCGACCGCCAGCCCTGGGCGTATTACGACGTCGACCTCGCGCGGCGCAAGGCGGCCGGCAGGTGAGCGGCGGACGTTGCGCCGCCGCGACACGTGAAGTCGCGTGCCGCCGAAAAGCGCTGCGACCGATTGCCGCGTCGGGTTGGCGTCGGTAGAATCCTTTTCATAGCAATACGTCGTTCCCGAGGAAGCATGTCCAACGCGCGCATTCACTTTCCACGCTCCGCCGCCGTCGCGGCCGGGGTGGCCGCGCGCGTCGTCGGCAGCCTGAAGATCGAATGGCTGCCGGGCATGGCGCACCGCACCGCCTCGTCCTGGATGCACCGCGGAGTCACGCGGTAGTCGCCTGGCCGGATCGCCCGCCAGGCAGCAGGCGGGATCCGGTTCCATCGCAGCATCCTTGCATCACCCGCCTGTTCCGTTTTTTTCGCCGCGCGTTGCGGCGCGTTCCGGCATTGCCGGCGCAAGGAAGACAGGCCCGACCATGATGAAGAACGTACAAGGAAGACTGGGACGCCTGTTCGGCGGGCTCTGGCGCCGGCCGGACTTCGTGAGACTGTGGACGTCGATGACGATCACGTCGTTCGGCGCGCAGATCACGAACCTCGCGCTGCCGCTGACCGCGGCGGTGATGCTCGCCGCGACGCCGATGCAGATGGGCGTGCTCGTTGCGCTGGAGACGCTGCCGTTCGCGCTCGTGTCGCTGCACGCGGGCGTGCTGCTCGACCGCGTGCGCAAGCTCCCGGTCGTGATCGCCGCGGACGTCGGCCGCGGGCTGGCGCTGCTCGCGATCCCCGTGGCGGCATTCACGCACACGCTCTCGATCGACATACTGTTCGTCGTCGGCTTTGTCTGCGGCGTGCAGAACGTCGTCGGCGGTGCCGCGTACCAGGTGCTGATCGCGCAGATGGCCGGCCGCAGAAGGCTGGTCGAGGCCAACGCCAAGATCACGCTCGGCGAAACCTCGGCCGGTCTGATCGGGCCGGGCGTCGCGGGCGGGCTCATCCAGCTCCTGACGGCGCCGTTCGCGATCGTCGTGGACGCGTGCACGTTTTTCGTCTCGGCGCTGATGCTGCGCCGGATCCACGCACCGCGAGACGTCGTGCATCGCGACGGGACCGGCAGCGTCTGGCAGGAGATCGGCGAGGGACTGAAGCTCGTCCGGAACAACCGGACGCTGTGGAGCCTCGCCTGGCTCGCCGGGCTGTGGCAGATCCTGCACCACATGCAGCTCGCGGTGCTGATCCTGTTCGCGACGCGCGATCTGGGGCTTTCCGCCGGCGCGATCGGCCTGACCTACATGTTCGGCGGGGTCGGCTGCGTGATCGCGGCCTCGATGGCGGAGCGGTTGTCGGCACGTTTCGGCGTGGGCCCGATCATCGTGCACGGCTTCATCCTGACCGCGCTCGGCTGGCAGGCGTTCGGGCTCGTCACCGGGCCGACGTGGGTGGCGACGATCGCGCTGGGACTCGCGATGCTGGTGTTCGATTTCGGCGCGGTGCTCTTCGGGATCAACTATCTCGCGCTGCGGCAGGCGATCACCCCGGACCGCCTGCTCGGCCGCATGACGGCGACGATGCGCTTCTTCACGGTTGCGGCGGCACCGCTGGGTTCGCTCGCCGGTGGCGCGCTGGCGACGCTGATCGGCCTGCGCGAGACGCTGCTCGTGATCGGCGTGCTGGGGCTCCTCCTGTCGGGCGCTGCCGTCGCGTGGTCGCCGGTGCGGCGGCATCGCACGCTGCCGGCGGTCGCGAGCGACTGATCGGGGGAGCCGCAGCGCACGGTGCCCGCGCCCGACGGGCGCGGGTCATCGCCGCTGGAACGGATAGACGGCGGGCAGCCGAAGTTGGTTGGGGTCAGAGTCGTAACGGGGTCCGAGCGTCGATTCGCTCCGACAGCGCGAGCACCGCCGGCAGGTCCGTCCCGCGCGATCGGCTGGACATGGAACACGATCCCGGGTCGGCCCCGCCCGTCACGGCAAGGCGCGATTGAGCGCCGTCTCGAGGCGCGCCAGGCCCTCGAGGATCTCGTCGAGGCTGATGACGAGCGAAGGCGCGATGCGGACCACATCCGGGCCCGCGACAAGGACGAGCAGACCGGATTCTCCGGCAGCGTTCATCACGTCCATCGCCTTGCCCTTCCACTTCGGGTCGAGCTCGCAGCCGAGCCACACGCCTTCGCCGCGCAGGTCGGCGAACACGCGGCGGCGTAGGTTGATCGCCTTGAGCCCTTCCATGAACAGCGCGTGGCGCGCCTTCACGCCGTCGAGAACTTCGGTCGTGTTGATGACGTCGAACACCGCGCCGGCGACGGCGCAGGCGAGTGGGTTGCCGCCGTACGTGGTGCCGTGGACGCCGACCGAAAACGCACTCGCGACTTCGGCGGTGGTCAGCATCGCGCCGATCGGGAACCCGCCGCCCAGGCCCTTGGCGCTGGTCAGGATGTCCGGCACCACGCCCTTCTGCATGTACGAGAACAGAGCGCCGGTGCGGCCCATGCCGCTCTGGATTTCGTCGAGGATCAGCAACGCGTGGTGCGCGTCGCACAGCCGCCGCGCGGCCTGCAGGTATTCCGGCGTACCGGGACGCATCCCGCCTTCACCCTGCATCGGCTCGAGGATCACCGCGCAGATTTCCGCCCCATGAGCCGCGAACTCCGCTTCCAGCGCCGCGACGTCGTTGTAGGGAAGATGCGTGAAACCTTCCGGGTTGGGGCCGAAGCCGCTCGCGTATTTCGCCTGTCCGCCGGCGGTGACGGTGAACAGCGTGCGCCCGTGGAAAGCATTCACCGTCGACACGACGCGCATCTTCTGCGCTCCGTGCCGGTCGTGGGCATAGCGGCGCGCGAGTTTCAGCGCCGCCTCGTTGGCCTCGGCGCCGGAGTTGCAGAAGAACACGCGCTCGGCGAACGTCGCGTCGGTGAGCCGTTTCGCGAGCCGCAGCGCCGGTTCGTTGGTGAACCAGTTGGAGACGTGCCAGATCCGGCGCGCCTGTTCGTCGAGCGCGCGCAGCATGGCGGGATGACAGTGGCCGAGCGCGGTGACCGCGACGCCGCTCGCGAAATCGATATACATGCGGCCGTCCTGGTCCCAGACGCGCGAGCCTTCTCCGCGCACGGGCAGGAACGGCGCCGGTGCGAAGCACGGCACCATCACCTCGTCGAAGGTCGCACGGGTGACCGGCATCGTCGCCGCATCGCCCCTGGCGGTCGCGACGTCGCGCCGCGAGGTCGCAGCGATCACGGCCTGCGCGGCGGAGGAGAGCGGGGGTGTCATGGCGCCGGCGAAGCGGGAACCGTCACGCCGGGATCGCCGTCGCGGCGACGACCTGGATCTCGACCTTGTACTCCGGCGCGGCGAGCTTCGCCTGCACCGTCGCGCGGGCCGGCGTCTGCCCGGGGACGACCCATTGCTCCCACACCGCGTTCAGCGCGGCGAAGTCGGCCATGTCCGGCAGGTAGATCGTCGCCGAGAGGATCTTCGTCTTGTCGGTCTGCGCCTCGAACAGCAGGTCGTCGATCTGCGCCAGCACCTGCTGCGTCTGACCCGTGATGTCGGCCTTCGGGTCGTCGGCGACCTGGCCTGCAAGATAGACGGTGCCGGAGGCCCGGTTGATGACGAGTTCGGAAAGGCGCTTGCCGACGTGGCGGCGTTCGATGGTCATGAGCTATCCTCGATGTCGCGTCCCCCCGGGCGCGTCCTGTCCATTGTAAACGAGATGAGCTCCCGCCTCGCCCTGCTGCTTGCCGCCGCCTCCCTCTTCGTCGCGGTGGCGGCGGGCGCGTTCGGTGCGCACGCGCTCCGTTCGCGGCTGGCCCCGGACCTGATGACGATCTACCAGACGGCGGTCCAGTATCACTTCTGGCATGCGCTCGGTTTGCTCGCGGTCGGCATTCTGCTGCTGCACCGGCCCGACAGCGGGGCGCTCGGCGTCGCGGCGTGGCTGCTCGTCGCGGGCATGGTGCTCTTCTCGGGCAGCCTCTACGCGCTGGCGCTCACCGGCATCCGCGGCCTGGGCGCGGTCACGCCCGTCGGCGGGCTGGCGTTCCTCGCGGCATGGCTCGCCGTGGCATGGGCGGCCTGGCGTTGGTGAAGGCGAGGCGTCAGGCGGGAACGCGGCCGGCGACGGCGAACGCGCGCGCCGCGAATGACCGTGGTCCGTCGTCATCGCCGACGAGGTACGCGGCGCGCACGGTATCGCGGAGCCGGGCCTGCAGCTCGGTGGGCAGCGCCGTGTAGTACTGGCTGAACGTCTGGCCGTTCTCCGATAACGGCTGCCAGTAGTCGTCGAAATCGTCGTAGGTGACGTCGACGGCGAGGCTCGCCGCGCGCACGTCGGCGAGCCCGGCCTCCCGCCACAGCGCTTCGAGGCTCCCGGGACGCAGGAATGGGGTGCGCAGCAGCGCATCGCGCTTCTGGGCGGCGACCGGATCGAGCGCGGCCGCGATGTCCCAGGCAAAGCGTGCGTACATGAGGCCGCCGCGCATGTCCCAGACCGTCGCCGCGACCGTCCCGCCGGGACGCGTCACGCGCATCGCCTCGCGCACGCTGGCCCTGCGATCGGCGAGGAAATTCATCACCAGCAGCGACAGCGTGTGGTCGAAGCTCCGGTCGGGAAACGGCAGGCAGGCGACGTCTGCGACACTGAACGTCGCCCGCGGGTCGCGCGTCGACGCGCGGGCACGCTCGAGCAGCGGCGCCAGGATGTCCACGCCCGCGACCGCGCGGACCGCGGGGGCGCGCAGCACGCATTCGGTGAGGATCCCGGTCCCGCAGCCGACGTCGAGGATGCTCCCGGCCAGCGGACCGCAGAAGTCGAGGAACGGCCGCGCGAGGCGTCGGCTCCAGCGCCCGACGCTGCGTTCGTAGCTGTCGGCGCCCGCGATGGCGAAGCGGGCCATTGCCTCAGTCTTCAGTCGACTTTCGCGCCCGAATCCTTGACGACTTTCGCCCACTTGGCGGTTTCGGCGGCGATGTGCTTCGCGAAATCCTCGGACGTGCCGCCGACGGCGTTAGCACCTTGTTTGGCAAGCTTCTCCTTCGCCTCGGGCGTGGCAAGCCATTTCGCGATCTCGCCATTCAGTTTCGCGACGATCGCCGGCGGCGTTCCGGCCGGCGCCAGCAGACCGAACCACGATGACGCCTCGAAGCCCGGCAGCCCGGCCTCGGCGATCGTGGGCGTGTCGGGCAGTGCCGGGGCCCGTGTCGCCGAGGTGACGGCCAGCGCGCGCAGCTTGCCGGCCTTGATCTGCGGCAGCGACGGCGGCAGGTTGTCGAACATCAGTTGCACCTGGCCGCCGATGAGGTCCTGCACCGCCGGTGCGCTGCCCTTGTACGGAATGTGCGTCATCTGCACGCCGGCCATCACCTTGAAGAGCTCGCCGGACAGGTGGATCGACGTGCCGCTGCCCGACGACGCGAAATTGAGCTTGCCGGGGTTCGCCTTCGCGTAGGCGATCAGTTCCTGCACCGAGTTGGCCGGCACCGACGGGTTCACGACCAGCACGTTCGGCACGCCGGCGACGAGGATCACGGGCACGAAGTCCTTGATGTGGTCGTAGGGCATCTTGGCATACAGGCTCGCGTTGATCGCGTGCGTGCCGACGGTGCCCATCTCCAGCGTGTAGCCGTCGGGCGCGGACTTGGCCACGAGCTCCGACCCGATGTTGCCGCCGGCGCCGGGGCGGTTGTCGACGATCACCTGCTGGCCCCAGGATTCGGTGAGCTTCTGCGCGACGTCGCGGGCGAGGATGTCGGTCGCCCCGCCCGGCGGGAACGGCACGACGATGCGGATGGGCTTGGTCGGATAGTCCGGAGCCTGCGCCTGGACGAATGGGGTCGGCAGCACGGCGAGCGCGGCGACGATCGCCGTCACGTGCAGGGTGTGAAGCTTCATCGTTCCTCCTTCAATGCGCGAAACGTCGAACGCGTTTCGTCGAAAATGCAGCGCCGGGCCGGTGGCGCGCGCGACCCGTACGTTCCTAGTCGACCCTCGCGCCGGACGCCTTCACGATCCGGGCGTACTTGGCAAGCTCGCGGCCGATGAACTGTGCGAATTCCGCCGGGGTCGTCGGCGCCGCCTCGGCACCCTGCGCGGTCAGGCGCTCGCGCATGTCCGGCGAGTTGAGGATCTTCACCGTGTCCGCGTTCCACTTCGCGATGACGTCGGCAGGCGTTCCCGCCGGCGCGAGAAGGCCGAACCAGGTCGAAATGTCGAACCCCGGGACGCCCGCCTCGGCCATCGTCGGCAGCTCCGGTGCGAGCTTCGAGCGTTGTGCGGTGGTCACCGCGAGCGCCCGCAGCTTGCCGGCCTTGACCTGCGCTGTCGCGCTGGCGAGGTTGTCGAACATCAGCTGCGTGTCGCCCGCGAGCAGCGCCTGCATGGCCGGCGCCGCACCCTTGTACGGGATGTGGACCATGTCGATCCCGGCATCGACCTTGAACAGTTCGCCGGCAAGGTGGCCCGCGCTGCCGTTGGAGCCCGAGCCGAACGACAGCTTGCCCGGATGGGCCTTGGCATACGCGATCAGATCCTTCACCGACTGGACGGGCAGCGACGGGTTCACGACCAGCACGTTGGGGGTCACGGCGACGAGCGTGATCGGCGCGAAATCCTTGACCGCGTCGTAGGGCATCGTCGGATAGAGACTCGGGTTGACCGCGTGCGTGGACAACGCCCCCATGACCACCGTGTAGCCGTCGGGGGCCGACTTGGCAACGAGGTCGGCACCGATGTTGCCGCCCGCGCCCGGGCGGTTGTCGACGACAACATTCTGACCCCAGACCTCGGTGAGCTTCTGCGCGATCGCCCGTCCCACCGTGTCGAGCGGTCCGCCCGGCGGAAAGGGAACGACGAGTTTGACCGGCCGGGCGGGAAAGGCCGGCCTTGTGCGTGCGCGATCGAGGCCGCTCCGCCCGCCGCAAGCGCAACGCAGGCCGCAGCGAGGAGCGCAAACGCACGACGCCGGACAATGTAACGACGTTCCATCGGAGCTTCCTTACGCGATTGAAGGGACCGATGAACATTCTAGCAAGCGGCGGCCGGAGTTCCGCGGAGGTTTGCCGGTCGCAGCGGCCGCGGCGCATAATTCGCGTCTTTACCCCTCTTGCGCCGACGAATGAACAAGGCCGCCGTGGGCGTGATGGTCGCGCTCGGACTCATTGCCACCGCCGTCGGCGGCTACTGGCTAGGACAGCAACGCGGCATGCCGACGGTCGGTCCGTCCGCCACGGGCGCGGCACCGGCGGCCGCGGGCAAGGGTCCGGGAGGGCCGAGCGCTTCGCCCGCGAGCACCGTCGTCGAAGCCGTGAGAGTTGCGACCGAACCGATGCCGCAGTCCATTACCGCGGTGGGGAGCCTGCGCTCCGACGAATCGATCACCGTGCGACCCGAAGTCGCGGGCCGGATCAGCGCCATCCTGTTTCAGGAAGGCCAGCGGGTGGCGAAAGGGAGCACGCTGGTGAAGCTCGACCCGGCGATCAACGCCGCCGAGGTTCAGCAGGCGCGCGCCAACCTGACGCTGGCCAAATCGAAGTTCGAACGCGCCGTCGACCTCTCGAAAAGCAACTTCATCTCCGGTCAGGCGCGCGACGAGGCCGAGAACAATCTCCGCGTCGCCGAGGCGGCGCTCCAACTCACCGAGGCGAAGCTCGCCAAGACCGAGATCAAGGCCCCGTTCTCCGGCATCATCGGGCTGCGCGTGGTGTCGGTCGGCGACTACGTCAAGGAGGGCGCCGACATCGTCAATCTCGAATCGATCGACCCCCTCAAGGTCGATTTCCGCGTGCCGGAGACCTATCTGCGGCAGGTGCAGGTCGGACAGGCGCTGCAGGTCTCGCTCGACGCGCTCCCCGGGAAGACCTTCGAGGGCAAGGTGTTCGCGGTGAACCCGCTGGTCGACGCGGCGGGTCGCGCGATCGTGATCCGCGCCATCGTCCGCAATGCGGACACCTCGTTGCGACCCGGGATGTTCGCCCGCGTGCGGCTGATCACGCGCGACGACAAGGACGCGCTGGTCGTGCCCGAACAGTCGATCGTGCCGCTGGGCGACGAGCAGTTCGTGTTTCGCGTCGTCGACGGCAAGGCCGCGCGCGTCAAGGTCGACGTCGGCCAGCGGCGCGACGGCAAGGTGGAGGTCGTGCGGGGGCTCGCCGCGGGCGACGTCGTCGTCACGTCCGGCCAGCTCAAGATTCGCGAGGGCTCGCCGGTGAAGCTCGTCGGCGCCGACGACGCAAAGGGCACGGCTGCGGCAGGGGGCGCAGGCCCGGGCGGGCCGGCGAAGGCCGATTCCGCGGCGCCCGCGGCGCCGAAATCCTGAAGCCGGCAGGGGCTCTCGCCATGATGCTCCCCGAGATCTGCATCAAGCGTCCCGTCTTCGCGACGGTGCTGTCGCTGGTCATCCTGCTGATCGGGCTCATCTCGTACACGCGCCTCTCGGTGCGCGAGTACCCGCGCATCGACGAGCCGGTCGTCAGCGTGTCGGTCACCTATCGCGGCGCCTCGGCGGAAGTGGTGGAGTCGCAAGTGACGAAGCCGCTCGAGGATTCGCTCGCCGGGATCGAGGGCGTCGAGGTCATGACCTCGCAGAGCCGGTCCGAAACCAGCCGGATCAACGTCCGCTTCACGTTGAAGCGTGATCCGGATTCAGCCGCCGCCGACGTTCGCGACAAGGTGGCCCGCGCGCGCGGCAAGCTGCCCGACACGATCGACGAGCCGATCATCGCCAAGGTCGAGGCCGACTCGAACCCGATCATTTACATCGCGGTCCAGGCGGGGACACTGACGCCGCTGCAGGCCTCCGACTATGTCAAGCGCTACGTCCAGCCGCGCCTGTCCGTGCTCCCCGGCGCGGCGGACGTGCGCGTGTTCGGCGACCGCCAGGTGTCCATGCGGATCAATCTCGATCGCTCGCGCCTCGCCGGCTACCGGTTAACCGTGCAGGACGTCGAGGATGCGCTGCGCCGGCAGAACGCCGAGATCCCGGCCGGGCGCATCGAATCGACAGCGCGCGAGTTCACCGTGGTCGCCGAAACCGACGTACGCACGCCCGAGCAGTTCGACAACATCATCGTCGCCAACGTGGGCGGATATCCCGTGCGGATCCGGGACGTCGGCTCGGCGGAGATCGGACCGGTCGACGAGCGGACGATCTCCCGCTTCAACGGCAATCCGTCGCTCAACATCGGCGTGATCAAGCAGGCGGTCGCGAATCCGCTGGAGCTGTCGAGGGCGGTGCGGGCCGAGGTGGTGAAGATGAACCCGAATCTGCCGCCCGGGATGAAGCTCGTCGTCGCCTACGACACCTCGGTGTTCATCGAGCGCTCGATCACGTCGGTGTTCGAGACCATCGGCGAGGCGATCCTGCTGGTCGTGCTGGTCATCTATTTCTTCCTGCGCAGCCTGCGCGCGACGCTGATCCCGATCGTGACGATCCCGGTGTCGCTGATCGGCGCCTTCGGGCTCATGTACGCGTTCGGGTTCACGGTCAACACATTGACGCTGCTCGCGCTCGTGCTGGCGATCGGCCTTGTCGTCGACGACGCCATCGTCATGCTGGAGAACATCTTCCGTCACGTCGAGGAAGGCATGCCGCGCCGGCAGGCGGCGATCGAGGGGGCGCGCGAGATCGGCTTCGCCATCCTCGCGATGACGCTGACGCTCGCATCCGTGTTCGCGCCGCTGGCGTTCGCGACCGGGCGCACCGGGCGGCTCTTCATCGAGTTTGCGCTGACGCTGGCCGGCTCGGTCCTCGTTTCCGGGTTCGTCGCGCTGACGCTCTCGCCGATGATGTGCTCGTTGCTGCTCAGGCATCAGGAACGGCATTCCCGCATCTACAACACGATCGAGAGTTGGATCGAAGGCGTGACCAGCGGGTACCGCCGGCTGCTCACGGCCACGCTGCACGCGCGCTGGCTCATCGCGCTCATGTGGCTGATCGTCCTCGGCACCGGCGTGGCGTTCTTCACGCTGCTCAAGTCGGAACTGGCGCCGCTCGAGGACCGCGGCGTCATTCTGGGGATCGTCTCGGCGCCCCAGGGCTCCACGCCCACCTACACGTCGGAGCAGCTCAGGCCGATCGAGGGGTTCTACCGCGAGGTGCCGGAAGGCGCCGCGTACCAGACGATCTCGGGGTTCCCGACGGTGGTCGACGGGATCGCGGTCCTGCGCCTGAAATCCTGGGAGGAGCGTTCGCGCAGCCAGAAGCAGATCGCCGACGAGCTGCGTCCGAAGTTCGCGGCGATTCCGGGGGCGATCGCGTTCCCCAGCAGCCCGCCGTCGCTCGGCCAGTCATTCCGCTCGACGCCGGTCGAATACGTCGTGATGTCGCAAGTCCCGTACCCCGAGCTGCAGCGGATCGTCGATCGCTTCGTCGAGGAGGCGCGCAAGTACCCGGGGGTGCAGAACCTGCAGACGGACCTGCGCCTCAACACGCCGGAGGTGCGCGTCAGGATCAATCGCGACAAGCTGTCGGACATCGGTGTGGGCGTCGACACCGTGGGCCGCACGCTCGAAACGATGCTGGGCGGACGGCAGGTCACGCGTTTCAAGAAGGACGGCGAGCAGTACGACGTCATCGTCCAGGTGGCGCCGGTCGACCGCTCCACGCCGGCGGACATCAGTGACGCCTACGTCCGGGCGCGTGACGGGAGCATGGTGCAGCTGTCCAACTTGGTCGACGTGCGCGAGAACGTCGCCCCGCAGTCGCTCAATCACTTCAACCGGCTGCGCGCCGTCAAGGTGACCGGGACCCTCGCGCCTGGCTATGCGGTCGGGGATGCACTGAAGGCCATGGACGACGCGGCGAAGCGCGCGCTGCCGGCGACCTCCCAGACCGACCTCGACGGCCAGTCGCGCGAGTTCCGGTCGTCGGGCGGCGAGATCTACTTCACGTTCGTGCTGGCGCTGATGTTCATCTACCTCGTGCTTTCGGCGCAGTTCGAAAGCTTCAAGCACCCGTTCGTGATCATGCTGTCGGTGCCGCTGTCGATGACGGGCGCGCTGCTTACGCTGTGGCTCGCCGGCGGGACGCTCAACATCTACAGCCAGGTCGGGCTCGTGACGCTCGTCGGCCTGATCACCAAGCACGGGATCCTGATCGTCGAGTTCTCGAATCAGCTGCGGGCCAAGGGCGAAGCGCTCGTCGACGCGGTCGTCGATGCCGCGACGCTGCGGCTGCGGCCGATACTGATGACGACCGGCGCGATGGTGCTGGGCGCCGTGCCGCTCGCGCTCGCCAGCGGTGCCGGCGCGGAGTCGCGGACGCAGATCGGCTGGGTGATCGTCGGAGGAATGACGTTCGGCACGCTGCTGACGCTGTTCGTCGTCCCGACGGCATACACGCTGCTGGCCGGCAAGACGGTCCGGCTGCCGCCGGGCGAAACGGTGCCCAAGGGGCCGATTCCGCACGCCGGCGTGGCGGACTAGCCGGCCCCGGTCGGGTCCCGGGCAACGTCCGATCCGGTTGCCCCCTCGTCGCCACGGAGGCATTGCGCCTCGTGCCGGACGCGGATTCGGCGCGCTTGCTCGCCGCCGGACGGTCAGGCGCCTACGCGCGCACCGCTCTGGGGATCGAAGTAGTGCCGGTTTTCCGGTGCGAACCGAAGCGGCAGCTTGCCCTCGGTGACGTGCGTCGCGGCCGGCAGGCGGGCGATCACGCGCGTCCCCTCCACGTGGCCGTGGGCGAGCGTGTCGGCCCCCAGCGGCTCGACGAGGTCCACTTCGGCGACGAAGTTCGCTTCGGACGCCGCGCACGGCTCGAGGTGCTCGGGCCGCACGCCGAGCAGCACCTCGCGCCCGTCCAGCCGCGACGGCATCAGGTTCATCGGGGGCGAGCCGATGAAGCCGGCGACGAAGGTCGTGGCGGGCTTCGCATAGACCTCCATCGGCGCGCCGATCTGTTCGGCACGGCCGCCGTTCATCACGATCATCCGGTGCGCGAGCGTCATCGCCTCGACCTGGTCGTGCGTGACGTAAAGGCTGGTCGTGCCCAGCCGCCGGTGCAGCGCCTGCAGTTCGACGCGCATCTGCACGCGCAGCTTCGCGTCCAGGTTCGACAACGGCTCGTCGAACAGGAAGACCGCCGGCTCGCGCACGATGGCCCGGCCCATCGCGACACGCTGCCGCTGGCCGCCGGAGAGCGCGCGCGGCTTGCGATCCAGATAGGGACCAAGCTCGAGGATCTCCGCCGCCCGCTTGACGCGCGCGTCGATATCGGCGGGCGCCATGCGCCGGATCTTGAGTCCGTAGGCCATGTTCTCGCGCACCGACATGTGCGGGTAGAGCGCATAGTTCTGGAACACCATGGCGATGTCCCGGTCCTTCGGCTCGAGATTGTTGACGACGCGCGCGCCGATCGCGATCTCGCCGGAGCTGATGCGTTCGAGCCCCGCCACCATGCGCAGCAGCGTCGACTTGCCGCAGCCCGAGGGCCCGACGATCACGACGAACTCGCCGTCGGCGACCTCCGCGGTGATGCCGTGGACCACCTCGAGCTCGCCGTACTTCTTCCTGACGTCCCGGAACGAGATCTGCGCCATGCTATTTTTCCGTCTCCACCAGGCCCTTGACGAACCACTTCTGCATCAGCACCACCACCAGCGCCGGCGGCAGCAGCGCGAGCATCGCCGTGGCCATCACCAGGTTCCACTCGTTCTGCGCGTCGCCTCCCACGATCATCCGCTTGATGCCGATCACCGCGGTGTACATGTCCTCATTCGTGGTGATCAGCAGCGGCCAGAGGTACTGGTTCCAGCCGTAGATGAACTGGATCACGAACAGCGCCGCAATGCTGGTGCGCGACAACGGCAGCAGCACGTCCCAGAAGAAGCGCATCGGGCCCGCGCCGTCGATGCGTGCCGCCTCTGCCAGCTCGTCCGGCACGGTGAGAAAGAATTGCCGGAACAGGAACGTGGCCGTCGCGGAGGCGATCAGCGGCAGGGTGAGTCCGACGTAAGAGTTGAGGATGCCGAGGTCCGAGGCGACCTTGAAGGTCGGAATGATGCGCACCTCGATCGGCAGCATCAGCGTGACGAAGATCATCCAGAAGAAGAACTTCCGCAGCGGGAAGCGGAAGTAGACGATCGCGAAGGAAGCGATGATCGAGATCGCGATCTTGCCCACCGCGATCACCACGGCCATGACGAGACTGTTCTTCAGCATCGTCGAAACCGCGGCCTTGGAGCCCTTGGTCGAACCGTGCGCGAGGACCTGCGTGTAGTTCTCCACCAGCTGGTCGCCCGGGAGCAGCGGCATCGGCACCGTCAGGATCTGATCGAGGGTCAGCGTCGAGGCGACGAACGTGACGTACAGGGGAAAGGCCACGACCGCGACGCCCGCGATCAGCACCGCATGCGCGAAGAACGTGAGCCAGGGCCGGTTCTCGATCATCGCGCCGGCCTCAGTACTGAACCCTGCGCTCGACGAAGCGGAACTGCGCCACGGTGAGCGCGATCACGATCAGCATCAGGATCGCCGATTGCGCCGACGACCCTCCCAGATCGGCCGCCTTGACGCCGTCGTAGTAGACCTTGTAGACCAGAATCTGCGTCGCGCCGGCGGGACCGCCCTGCGTGGTGGCGTCGATCACGCCGAAGGTGTCGAAGAACGCGTAGACGATATTCACCACCAGCAGAAAGAAGGTGGTCGGCGAGAGCAGCGGGAAGACGATGTTCCAGAAGCGGCGCCCGGGCCCCGCGCCGTCGATCGCCGCCGCCTCGATGAGCGAGCGCGGGATGGACTGCAGGCCGGCGAGGAAGAAGAGGAAGTTGTACGAGATCTGCTTCCACACTGACGCGATCACCACCAGCAGCATCGCCTGGTCGCCCTTGATGATCCAGTTCCAGTCGATGCCCCAGCTCTTGAGGACGTACGTGATGATGCCGAGCGACGGTGCGAACAGAAATGCCCACAGCACGCCCGCGACGGCGGGCGCGACCGCGTAGGGCCAGATGAGCAGCGTCTTGTAGGCCATCGCCCCGCGCACCACGCGATCGGCCATGACCGCGAGCAGCAGCGAGATGGCGATGCCCCAGAAGGCGACCAGGGCGCTGAACAGCGCCGTGATCTTGAACGATTCGAGGTAGTGCGAGTCCTTGAACAGCGCGGCAAAGTTTTCCAGCCCGACGAACTGGGTCTTCAGTCCGAACGCGTCCTGCAGCTGGAACGAATACCAGATCGCCTGCGTTGCGGGCCAGAAGAAGAAGACCAGCGTAACGGCGATCTGCGGCGCCACGAGCGCGTACGGCAGCCAGGCGGAGCGGAAAACGACGCGCTTTTCCATGATGCCAAAGGAAAGGGGGCCGGAGCCCCCTTGTCCGCTGCGCTACTTGTTCGCTGCCTCGAACTTGCGCAGGATCTCGTTGCCGCGCTTCACGGCGTCGTCGAGCGCGGTCTTGGCGTCCTTCTTGCCCGCGAACACCGCTTCCATTTCCTCCTCGATGACCTCGCGTCCCTGCACGAAATTGCCGAAGCGCAGCCCCTTGGAGTTCGCGGTGGGCTCGTGCAGCGTGAGCTGCTTGACCGGCATGTCGGCCCCCGGGTTCTTGTCGTAGAAGCCCGATTTGCGCGTCATTTCGTATGCCGCCAGCGTGATCGGCACGTAGCCGGTGCTGGTGTGCCAATCCATCTGGATCTCGGGCTGCGACAGGAAGGCGAAGAACTTGGCGACGCCGCGGTACTCCTCGGGCTTCTTGCCGCCCATCACCCACAGCGATGCGCCGCCGATGATCGAGTTCTGCGGCGCGCCCTTGACGTCGTCATGGTACGGAATGAAATTCATGGACCAGCCGAACTTGGCGGCCTTGCGGATGGTCGCCTGCGCGCCGGCGCTCGAGGTGAGCATCGCGCACTCGCCGCTCGCGAACTTCGCCTCGGCCTGATTGGTGCGGCCGGCGTACGTGAACAGCCCCTTTTTCGCCATGTCGCCCAGCATCGCGATGTGGCGTACGTGCAGCGGCGAGTTGATGGTGAACTCCGTATCGAGGCCACCCATCCCGTTTTCCTTGGTGCCGATCGGCACGTTGTGCCACGCGCTGAAATTCTCGATGTGCATCCAGGATGGCCAACCCGAAGTGTAGACACAGTCCTGGCCCGAGGCCTTGAGCTTTTCGGCCGCGGCCAGCAGCTCTTTCCACGTCTTGGGCGCCTTCTCCGGGTCGAGGCCCGCCTTCTTGAACGCGTCCTTGTTGACGTAGAACATCACCGTCGAGCTGTTGAACGGGAACGACAGCATGTTGCCTTGCATGTCGGTGTAGTAGCCGGCGACCGTCGGCAGGTACGCCTTCGGGTTGAACGGCTCCTTGGCGTCGGCCATCACCTTCGCCACCGGCACGATCGCGCCCTTTGCCGCCATCATGGTGGCGGTGCCGACCTCGAACACCTGCAGGATGTGCGGCGCGTTGCCGGCCCGGAACGCGGCGATCGCCGCCGTCATCGACTCGGGATACGAGCCTCTGAAGGTGGCGACCACCTTGTAGTCCTTCTGGCTCTCATTGAACTTGGTCGCGAGCTCGTTCACCTTGTCGCCGAGCGCTCCTCCCATCGAATGCCACCACTGGATTTCGATCTGCGCGTGCGCGACCGGGGCGCCCAGGATGCCGACGATCGCCAGTATGGCGCCGAGTACTTTGAACCGCATGTTCCCCTCCTGTAATCTTCCCGGATGTTCGGTCGTTCCTTGCCGGGCTCCGGCGACGAGTATAGCGTGAAACAACCGCGCAACGCTCGGGGTCCGGGGCCGTCGCAAAGGGCCGCCCGCAGGCCGTCGCCGCGATCGGATATCGCATTGCACAAGCGGCCGACGGGGCCGGGCGCGTCGTCGCCATCGCCGACGCCGTCACCGTCGTGGGGGCGGTCGCCGAGCTGACGCAGGTGTACATTGACGACGCCACGACCACCGAAACGCGTATGACGTGATCATGCCCAACCCACTCGCAATCGAATGGCCTTACCCTCGACTCGTCGCGCACCGCGGCGCGGGCAAGCAGGCGCCGGAAAACACGCTGACCGCGATGCGCGTGGGCCATGCACACGGCTACCAGATGGTCGAGTTCGACGTGAAGCTCGCGGCGGACAACGTCACCTTCCTGCTGCACGACGCGACGCTCGAGCGCACGACCAGCGGCCGTGGCCGCGCGGATGCGCTGTTGTGGCGCGAGCTGTCGCGGCTCGACGCCGGCGGCTGGCACTCGGCGAAGTACGCAGGGGAGCCGCTGCCGACGCTGGCCTCGATCGCGCGCTGGGCGCGGGCGCACGCCGTTGCCTGCAACATCGAGATCAAGCCGACCCCCGGCCGGGAACGCGAGACCGGTGCGGCGGTGGCGCTGGATGCCGCGTCGCTGTGGCGCGACACCGAGGTGCCGCCGCTGCTGTCGTCGTTCTCGGAGGATGCGCTCGACGCGGCCCGCGACGCCGTGCCGCTGCTTCCTCGCGCGCTGCTGCTCGACGCGCTGCCTGCCGACTGGCTCGATCGGCTCGCGCGGCTCGAATGCGTGGCGCTGGACGCCAATCACCAGGAGCTGACGGCGGAGGTGGTGAAGAAGGCGCGCGCGGCCGGCTACCGCGTGCTCTGCTATACGCCCAACGACGCCGATCGCATCGCCGAGCTTGCCGCCTGGGGTGTCGACGGCCTCATCACCGATGCCGTCGATCGCATACCGGCCGATTCGCTGCCGCCGGCGCCCCCGCTGCCGACGTGAACTAATTGGGGTCAGATACGTAATACGTTTCCGCGTTGCAGGCGGAACGATCGTCGCGATCGGAAACGTATTACGTATCTGACCCCAATTACGCAATTACGCGTTACGCGGTGGCGGCCGCCGGCCGCTTGATCTCGCGCTCGTCGATCGGCAGGTTGATGAGACCGGCGAGGACGCCCAGCGCGATCGAGAGCCACCACACCACGTCGTAGCTACCGGTCGTGTCGTAGAGCTTGCCGCCGAGCCACGCGCCGAGGAAGCTGCCGATCTGGTGGCTGAAGAACGTCACGCCGGAGAGCATCGCGAGGTAACGCACGCCGAACACCCCGGCGACGATGCCGTTGGTCGGCGGCACCGTGGACAGCCAGAGCAGGCCCAGCGCCACCGCGAACGCGTACACGCTGAGCGGGGTCACGGGCAGCAGGAAGAACGCCGCGAACACGACGGCCCGGCCGAAATAGATCGCCGACAGGATGTACCGATTCGGCATCCGGCTGCCGAGCCAGCCCGTCGTGTAAGTGCCGACGATGTTGAACAGCCCGATCAGCGCCAGCGCGGTCACGGCGACGTGCGCAGGCATTCCCCGGTCGGCGAGGTAGGCGGGCAGGTGAACGCCGACGAACACGACCTGGAAGCCGCAGACGAAAAAGCCGATCGTCAGCAGCACGTAGCCGCGATGTCCCAGCGCCTCGCGTATCGCGGCGCCGGCGGATTGCTGGAACGCGTGCGCCGTCGACAGATGCTTCTCGTAGATCGCCGTGGTCAGCGGGATCATCAGCAGCGCGACGGCGGCCAGCGCCAGCAGCGCACCGTACCAGCCGAGGTGCGACAGCAGCCATTGCGTCAGCGGCAGCATCGCGAACTGGCCGAACGATCCGGCAGCGGCGGAGATGCCCAGCGCCATCGAACGCTTCTCCGGCGGATACTTGCGGCCGAGAACGCCGGCGACGACCGAGAACGACAGGCCGGCGAGGCCGATGCCGATCAGCAGGCCCGCGGTCAGCACCAGGGTGACCGGCGTCGTCGCCTGGGCCATCGTCGCCAGTCCCGCCACGTAGAAAAGTGCGCAGACGAGCGCGACGCGATGGCTGCCGAAGCGGTCGGCGAACATGCCGGCGAACGGCGTCGCCGCTCCCCAGACCAGATTCTGGACCGCCATCGCCAGCGCGAAGGTCTCGCGACCCCAGTGCAGGTCGAGGCTCATCGGCTGCAGGAACAGGCCGAAGCCGTGGCGGATCCCCATCGACAGCGTGAGGATGAGGCCGCTCGCGACCAGGACGACCGTGGGTGTGCGCCAATCGGCGTGCGCGCGGGACGTGGACATCATGGTGCTCCGGATTTGCTGCGCCGGTCCTCGCGCCCGGTGGCGGCCGGATGCAGGGTTTCGATTTCGGCGAGCGTGGCGATCAGGGCGTCGAGCTTCGGTGCGCCGAGTCGCCGGGCGACATCGGCCTGCGCCCGCTTCCAGTAGGGCTCGGCATTGCGGATTGCGCGGGCCCCGGCGCGCGTCAGCGACACCTCGCGCGTGCGCGCATCGCTGCCCGGAACGACCGCGACCAGACCGCGCGCGAGCAGCGGGTCGAGATTGCGCGACAGCGCGGTACGGTCGAGCAGCGTCGCCGCGGCAAGCGCGGTGATCCGCGTCGGCCCGGATCGGGCCAGCGTGCGCAGCAGCGAGAACTGGGTGAGATGCAGCCCCGACGGGGCCATCGCAGCGTCATAGAGCTGCGTCAGCGCGCGCGTCGCGCGGCGCAGGCGACCGCAGGCGCAGGCGGCGGTGGCGGCGGAGGGGGGATGGCGGTCGGCGGGTCGGGCGGGCATGGCGAGGCCGGAACGGGCAGCAATGCGTGCATGTGCACTCAAATGCAAGCCTAACCACGTTTTCGGACCGAAGCAACCGCGGCAGTGACGTGGTCACCTGCGGCGGCGTCGATCCCCGCTCCTCGGGGCGACCGGCTCGGCGGTGGTGTGCCTGAGGCGGTCGTTGGCGCCCCTCGCCGGATGCCTCAGGCCCAGTGCTTCGCGCGGGCGACGGCTTTCTCCCAGCCTTCACGCAGCTCCAGCGCGCGCCCACGCGACATCGCCGGCTCGAAACGGCGATCGATCTGCCAGTTGGTCGCCACGTCGGCGGCATCCTTCCAGTACCCGACGGCGAGGCCGGCGAGATAGCCGGCGCCCAGCGCCGTGGTTTCGAGCACCTTCGGCCGCACGACGGGAACACCGAGCAGGTCGGCCTGGAATTGCATCAGCAGATTGTTCGCCGTCGCGCCGCCGTCCACGCGCAGTTCGGACAGCGTGATGCCGGCATCGCGCTGCATCGCGGCGAGCACGTCGGCGCTCTGGAACGCGATGGCCTCGAGGGCGGCGCGGGCGATGTGGCCGGACGTCGCGCCGCGGGTGAGACCGAACATCGCCCCGCGCGCGTAGGCGTCCCAGTGCGGCGCGCCGAGTCCCGCGAACGCGGGGACGAGATAGACGCCGCCGTTGTCGGGAACGCTCTGCGCCAGCGCCTCGATCTCGGATGCGGAGCGGACGATCTTGAGACCGTCGCGCAGCCACTGGACGACCGCGCCGCCGATGAACACGCTGCCCTCCAGTGCGTACTCGAGCCGACCATCGCGCTGCCACGCCACCGTCGTCAGCAGGTTGTTCTTCGACGTCACGGCCTTGTCGCCGGTGTTGAGCAGCAGGAAGCATCCGGTGCCGTAGGTGTTCTTCGCCAGTCCCGGCGCATGGCACGCCTGCCCGAACAGCGCGGCCTGCTGGTCGCCGGCAATCCCCGCGATGGGAACTCCGATGCCGCCGACCGCAGCCTCCGCCACGACCCCCGACGAGGGCACGATGCGCGGCAGCACCGCGCGCGGGATGTCGAGTATCGCCAGCAGTTCCTCGTCCCACTCGCCGCGGTGGATGTCGAACAGCAGCGTACGGCTGGCGTTCGAAGGATCGGTGACGTGCGTCCTGCCGCCGGTCAGCTGCCAGACGAGCCAGCTGTCGATGGTGCCGAACGCGAGTTCGCCGCGCAGCGCCCGGGCACGCGCGCCGGGCGTGTGGTCGAGCAGCCATTTGAGCTTGGTGCCGGAGAAATAGGCGTCGAGGACGAGCCCGGTCTTCGCGGCAAAGGTGGAGGCGTGGCCCGCGGCGCGCAGCTCGTCGCACAGCGGCGCCGTTCGCCGGTCCTGCCAGACGATCGCGTTGGCGACGGGACGTCCCGTCGCGCGCTCCCACAGCACGGTCGTCTCGCGCTGGTTGGTGATGCCGATCGCGGCGATGTCGCGGGCGCCGAGCCCGGCCTTCGCGAGCGCTTCGTGCATGACGCCCGACTGCGTGGCCCAGATCTCGGTCGGATCGTGCTCGACCCAGCCCGGTTGCGGAAAGATCTGCCTGAATTCCTGCTGCGCCACCGCGTGCACCGTGCCCGCGCGGTCGAACACCAGGGCACGGGAACTGGTCGTGCCCTGGTCGAGGGCGAGGATGAACGACGACATTGCGGGCTACCTCCACGGGGCGGATTCCCGGCAGCGGCCTCGGTTGCGGCACCGGGTCCCGACGGCTTAAAATGCGCGCTTTGCGCGGCGCAGCGATCGGGCGCCGTCATTGTAGCGATTTCCGCAGCCCGACCGCCCGGCCGCGCCCTTCCGGCGGCAGGTCTCCGTCCGGACCACGGCCCCCGTTCCCATCGACCCCGAACCAATGCCGCTTCCGGAGAGCACCGTTCCGCGCCAGCGCCTGCACGTGCGCCGGATCGTCTATGAAGGATGGCAGCGCGAGGACGGCCTGTTCGACATCGAAGCGCGGCTCGTCGACACCAAGGATCACCCGTACACCCTCGCGTCGGGCGTGCTCGCGGCGGGCGAGCCGGTGCACGAAATGCTGGCGCGGGTCACGATCGGGCGCGACTTCGAGATCCATGCGATCGAAGCGCGGTCGGATCACGTCCCGTATCCGAACGGCTGCGAGCTTGTCGCCCCGGCCTACGCGAAGCTCGTCGGAACCAACCTGATGCACGGCTTCCGCAAGGCCCTGTACGAACACATGGGCGGGGTTCGCGGCTGCAGTCATCTGACCGAGCTGATCGCGTTCCTGCCGACGGCCGCGATGCAGACCTTCGCCAGCCTGGTCCGCGACGCCGATCCCGGTGCCGCGACCAAGCCGTTCCAGCTCGACCGTTGCCACGCCCTCGAGCACACCTCGGAAACCGTGCGTCGCTATTACCCCAAGTGGTACCGCGGGGCGGCGTGAGGGAAATGACCACGATTCGCCGCAAACCGGACGCCACCTAGCCGATCCCCTTGTCGGGAAAGCGTGGTCCGTCCCCCAACAGGCCAACAGGAGCCGCCGTGAAAATCCACGAGTACCAGGGCAAGGAAATCTTCCGCAAGTTCGGGGTGCCGACGCCGCGCGGCATTCCCGCGTTCACCGTCGACGAGGCGGTCAAGGCCGCGCAGTCGCTGGGCGGAAAGGTGTGGGTCGTCAAGGCCCAGATCCACGCCGGCGGTCGCGGCAAGGGTGGCGGTGTCAAGGTCGCGAAGTCGATCGACGAGGTCCGGCAGCGCGCGGGCGAGATTCTCGGCATGCAGCTCGTGACGCACCAGACGGGTCCGGGAGGCCAGAAGGTGCGCCGGCTCCTGATCGAAGAGGGCGCCGACATCCGGAAGGAGCTCTACGTCGGCATGGTCGTCGATCGCGGCACGCAGCGCGTCGCGCTGATGGCGAGCTCGGAGGGCGGCATGGACATCGAGTCCGTCGCCGCGAAGACGCCCGAGAAGATCCACAAGGTGTTCATCGACCCGATCAAGGGCCTGACCGACGCGGAGTGCGACGACGTCGCGCGCAAGATCGGCATCCCGGACGCCAGCGTGCCGCAGGCGCGCGCCGTCCTGCAGGGGCTGTATCGCGCTTTCGACGAGTCCGACGCGTCGCTCGCCGAGATCAATCCGCTGATCCTGACCGGCGACGGCAAGGTGATCGCGCTGGACGCGAAGCTCAACTTCGATTCGAACGCATTGTTCCGCCATCCCGAGATCGTGGCGATGCGCGACCTCGACGAAGAGGACCCCGCCGAGATCGAGGCGTCGAAGTTCGACCTTTCGTACATCTCGCTCGACGGCAACATCGGCTGCCTGGTCAACGGCGCCGGCCTGGCCATGGCGACGATGGACACGATCAAGCTGTTCGGCGCGGAGCCGGCGAACTTCCTCGACGTCGGCGGCGGCGCGACGACCGAGAAGGTGACCGAGGCGTTCAAGCTCATGCTCGCGAACCCGAAGGTCAAGGGGATTCTCGTCAACATCTTCGGCGGCATCATGCGCTGCGACACGATCGCCAACGGCATCGTCGCCGCGGCCAAGGAGACGCACCTGTCCGTCCCGCTGGTGGTGCGGATGAAGGGAACGAACGACGACATCGGCAAGCAGATCCTCAAGGACTCCGGCCTGCCGATCGTCAGCGCCGACAACATGGCCGATGCCGCGCAGAAGATCGTCGCGGCGGTGGCGGGCAAGTAGGGGAAACGACATGTCGATCCTGATCAACAGGAACACCAAGGTGATCACGCAGGGGATCACCGGCAAGACCGGCCAGTACCACACGCGGATGTGCCGCGAGTACGCGAACGGGAAGAACTGCTTCGTCGCCGGCGTCAACCCGAAGAAGGCCGGCGAGGACTTCGAGGGCATCCCGATCTACGCGACGGTGAAGGCGGCCAAGGAAGCCACCGGCGCGACCGTCAGCGTGATCTACGTGCCGCCGCCGTTCGCGGCCGACGCGATCGACGAAGCCGTCGACGCGGGCCTCGATCTCGTGGTCTGCATCACCGAGGGCATCCCGGTGCGCGACATGATCCGCACCCGATACAAGATGCAGGGCAAGAAAACCTTGCTGCTCGGCCCGAACTGCCCCGGCGTGATCACGCCGGACGAAATCAAGATCGGCATCATGCCGGGCCACATCCACAAGAAAGGCCGCATCGGCGTCATGTCCCGCTCGGGCACGCTGACCTACGAAGCGGTCGGCCAGCTGACCGAGCTGGGCCTCGGCCAGTCGTCGGCGGTCGGCATCGGCGGCGACCCGGTCAACGGTTTGAAGCACATCGACGTGCTCAAGCTCTTCAACGACGACCCGGACACCGACGCCGTGGTGATGATCGGGGAAATCGGCGGCAGCGACGAGGAAACGGCGGCGCGCTGGGCGAAGGACCACATGAAGAAGCCCGTCGTCGGCTTCATCGCCGGCGTCACGGCGCCGCCGGGCAAGCGGATGGGCCACGCCGGGGCGATCATTTCCGGCGGCAAGGGGACGGCGCAGGAGAAGCTCGCGGTGATGGAGGAGTGCGGCATCAAGGTGACGCGCAACCCGGCCGAGATGGGCAAGCTGCTGAAGTCGATCCTGTAGGAAGGCCGCCGCGGACGATGCCGGCCGCCGCGCGGGCACGTTCCATTGCGCGCGCCCGACATGCCGTCGGGCTGCCGCGCCCCGGGGGAAGAAGCTTGGAAATCTTCACGTCGCAATTCTGGCTCGCGGCGCTCGAGATCATCGTCATCAACATCCTGTTGTCGGGGGACAACGCGGTGGTGATCGCGCTCGCGTGCCGGAACCTGCCGAAGCGGCAGCGCCGGATGGGGATCTTCTGGGGAGTGATCGGCGCGGTGCTCCTGCGGATCGTGCTGACGTTCTTCGCGGTTCGGCTGCTGCAGCTGCCCTACCTGCAGCTCGTCGGCGCGGCGCTCCTGATCTGGATCGGCATCAAGCTCATCGCCGAGGACGAGGGCGACGAGCACGACGTCCACGGCAGCGACCGGCTGCTCTCCGCGGTCAAGACGATCATCGTCGCGGACCTGGTGATGTCGATCGACAACGTGATCGGGGTGGCCGGAGCGGCCAAGGGCAGCCTGCTGCTGCTGGTGTTCGGATTGGTCATCAGCATTCCGCTGGTCGTGGTCGGCAGCCAGCTCATCATGAAGCTCATCGAGCGGCTCCCGTGGCTGGTCCTCGCGGGCGGCGGGCTGCTCGGCTACCTCGCCGGCGAGATCGCCACCGAGGACGTGGTGGTCAAGCCCTGGATCGAGGTCAACGCCGCACAGCTCCACTGGCTGGCGCCGGTGGCAGGCATCGCCGTCGTGGTGGCGACCGGAATCTGGCTGACGCGACGGCAGGAACGGGCGGGGGCCGGTTGAGCCGGGCCGGATTGGCGATGACGCCCCGCACTCCGTCACAGCGAACGCACGGCGCCGCACTCGCGCCAAACGACTGCGCCCGTTACACTCGCAGGCCACGCCCGCCCCGCGACGGGGCCCCGTTGAACCGGATTTCCTGCCGATGACCGAACGCGCCGCGCTGGATTGCGCCACCCTCTCGCATCCCGGGATGGTCCGCTCGCACAACGAGGACTCGGTGTTCGTCGACAGCGAGGCCGGCCTTGCCGTGCTGGCCGACGGCATGGGCGGATACAACGCCGGCGAGGTGGCCAGCGGCATCGCGGTGAACGTCATCAGCACCGGGCTGCTGCCGGAACTGAAATCGGGGCGCGAACTCACCAAGGTCGACATCGGGACCGGGCTCACGCACGCGGCGTTGCTGCTCCAGCAGCAGATCGCGGCGGCGAACAAGGGCATCTACGAGGCCGCGCAGGCGCGCCCGGAGTGTGCCGGGATGGGCACGACGCTCGTGACGGCCGTGTTCTGCGGCAACCGCGTGAGCATCGGCCACATCGGCGACTCGCGCTGTTACCGGATGCGCGGCGAGAAGTTCGAGCAGCTGACGCACGATCACTCGCTGCTGCAGGAACAGATCGACAGCGGCGTGCTGACGCCGGAGCAGGCGAAGTTCTCGCTCAACAAGAACCTGGTGACCCGCGCGCTGGGCATCGAGGCGATCGTGCCGGCCGACATCGTCGAGTACCGGGTGGAGGCCGACGACATCTACCTGCTGTGCTCGGACGGGCTGACCGACATGGTCGACCCGGAGGTCGTGCACACGATCGTGGGGCAGAAGCGCTCCGACCTCCCGCTCGCCGCGGCGGACCTCATCGATCTCGCCAACCAGAACGGCGGCCGCGACAACATCTCCGTCGTGCTGGTTCGGGTCCCCGCGGAGTTCCTGCCGACGGCCGGCTGGGCGCAGCGCTGGCTGGCCAAGAAGCGCGGCAACTAGGCGCCGACATGGGCAAGCTGGTCCTCTTCCTGGCCGACGGGACGACGCTCGACATCCGGCTCGACCGCGAGCGGGTGACGATCGGGCGACGCGCCGACAACGACGTCTGTCTCCCGTACCCGGCGGTGAGCGCCGAGCACGCAGCGGTGGTGACGATCCTCGCGGATTCGTTCCTCGAGGACCTCGGCAGCACCAACGGCACGCTCGTCAACGGCAAGCCGGTCGCCAAGCATTTCCTGCGCGACCGCGATCAGATCGACATCGGCCGCCAGAGGCTCGTGTACGTCGACGACGAGTCGACGAAACTCGAACCGCCGCCCCGGGCTGGGCGGGTCGCGGAGCAGACCTTCGGCGAGCGCGTGCCGCCCGCCACGGCTGCCCCGGTCGCCGTCAGCGAACCGGCCCCGTCCCGCCCTGCGGTGAAGGCGTCGTCGACGCCACGCCCTGCCGCGGCCGGCATGCCGTCCCACGACGTCGGGCGCTTCGTCGCCGCGGAGCTCGCCGCCGATGCCCGCGTCGGCGGCCAGCGCATCGAACGGGATGCACCCCCTCCGGCAACCATGGACGCGCCGTCATTCGAAACGGTGCCCGTTCCCTCGATCCGCGTGCTCACGGGCCCCAACGCCGGGCGTGCCGTGGCGCTCACCAAGCCGGTCACGTCGATCGGGCGGGTGGGCCTGCAGGTGGCGGCCATCCGTCGCGACGGCGCCGAGTGCCGCCTCGTGCCGATCGAGGGCGACTCGCCGCCGCACGTGAATGGCGCACCGGTGCCGGCGGAAGGCCTCCTGCTGCGCGCCGGCGACGTGGTCGAGATCGCCGGCACCCGGCTCGAGTTCCAGACCGCCGCCGATCCGCCGGCATCGGCGCGTTCGGCCGCACCCGAGGCGGCGGCCCGCCCGAAGTGACGCCCAGCGTCAGAGAAAGTGGCACGCCGCGTCGATCGGCCGCCAGGCCTCGGAGATGGGTAGCGGGTGCGCCGCCGCCCAAGCGCCCCGTCGCATTTCCGTCTGTCTGGAAAATGTCAATATAAAACAACGCATTGCTTCATGCCCCCGACTTTGGATTGCGGCCCGGCAACCTTTGGCACACCCGTTGCTCAAGTGGGTCCAGCATCGCTGGATGCGGGGAATTTTCAAACCGCCGACAATTCATCCATCACCACGGAGACGCACATGAAACGGATTCAAAAGGGCTTCACGCTTATCGAACTGATGATCGTCGTCGCGATCATCGGTATCCTGGCGGCCATCGCGCTGCCCGCGTACCAGGACTACATCACCCGTTCCAAGGTCTCGGAATTGGTGGTCGCGGCGGACGCGTGCAAGACGTCGATTTCGGAGTACTACCAAACGCTGAACGTCTACCCGCCCGATTTGGCAGCGTCCGGATGCGGCAACGTGAACAGCAAGTACATTGCGTCGCTGGACGTCGCAGCGGACACCGGTGTCATTACGGTAACGGCAGCAACAGGCGCGGGTACACTGGATGCGACTGCGGCGGGTGACTTCGTCCTCACTCCGGCTGTGACCGCAACGGGATCTCTCGACTGGAGCTGCACGGCGTCGACCATCCCCAAGAAGTATCTGCCGGCAAACTGCCGCTAGACCTGACCTGTTTCAGTATCACGAGCCCGGCTTCGGCCGGGCTTTGTCATTGGTGCGGCCGGCAGGGCGCGTTTACGACGTGTCGCCCTTCGCGGTCCGCCCGGCTACCGCCCGACCGTCGGACGCACCGGTGGCGACTCGCCCGAAACGCCGGCACCCGATGCCGCGGCGTCAAATCCCCGTGCTCCCGAACCCCCCCGCCGCACGCTCGCTCGCCGCGAAATCCTCGACGACGTCGAACGCCGCCTGCACGCACCGGAACGATGACGAGTTGCGCGAGGCGTTCCATCGGCGTGCAGCGTGTACGGCGCCGTGCCGCGATTCCAGCAGCTCACCATCAGCTGACCCTGGTAGTCCGAGTCGATCAGGCCGACGAGATTGCCGAGCACGATGCCGTGCTTGTGGCCGAGTCCGGAGCGCGGAAGGATCAGCGCGGCGAGTCCCGGATCGTCGATGTGGATCGCGATGCCGGTCGGCACGAGCTCGACCTGTCCGGCGGCGAGCGTCAGCGGCGCGTCGATGCAGGCGCGCAGGTCCATCCCGGCGGCGCCGGGTGTCGCGTACGCCGGCAGGTGCGCGCGAATGCGCTCGTCGAGGATCTTGAGCGCGATGCGTGCGGTCGTGCCGGTCATCGAACTAGCGCCGAATGGAAGGCAGGCGACGTGCGATCTCGGCGACGAGCCGGCGCGCGAGGTGAAGCTTGTCCATCCGCGGCAATGGGTGGGCGCCCGTGTCGTCGAAAAGCACGACTTCGTTGTCGTCGCTGCCGAGCGCGTCCTGCGCCCGGTTGGCGACGATCAGCGGCAGCTTCTTGCGCCGCCGCTTCTCCTCGGCGTTGCGCTCGACGTCGTGGCTCTCGGCGGCGAAGCCGACGCAGTACGGCGCATCGGCACGCGCGGCGACCGTCGCGAGGATGTCCACGGTGGGCTCGAGTGTCAGCGTCAGCGGCGCATCCTTCTTCTTGATCTTCTGCACCGAGGCCTTGGCGGGCGTGTAGTCGGCCACGGCGGCGACCGCGACGAAGGCGTCCTGCCCGGCGAGGTTCGCCTCGACGGCCGCGGCCATCTGCGCGGCGCTTTGCACGTCGATGCGCGTCACGCCGGGTGGCGTCGGCAACGCCGTCGGGCCGCTCACCATGACCACGGCGGCACCTGCTTCGGCGGCCGCCTGCGCCAGCGCGAAACCCATCTTGCCCGAGCTCGAATTGCTGATGCCGCGCACCGGGTCGATCGCCTCGAACGTCGGGCCGGCCGTCAGGAGCACATGGCGTCCGGCAAGCACCTTGGGCTGCGCCCACGCGACGACGGCGGCGAAGATCTCCTCCGGCTCCAGCATCCGGCCGTCACCGGTTTCGCCGCACGCCTGGTCGCCGCTGCCGGGTCCGAGCACGATCACGCCGTCGGCGGCGAGCCGCGCGACATTGCGCTGCGTCGCGGCGTTGCGCCCACATCTGGCGGTTCATCGCGGGGGCGACGAACAGCGCGCAGTCGCGGGCGAGCGCCAGCGTCGACAACAGGTCGTCGGCATGACCGTTGGCAAGCTTGGCGAGGAAATCGGCCGACGCCGGCGCGACGACGATCGCGTCGGCGCCGCGCGAGAGATCGATGTGCCCCATGCCGTTGTCGGCGCCGGACGCCCACAGGTCGGTCAGCACCGGACGCCCGGACAGCGCCTGCAGCGTGATCGGCGCGATGAACCGGCAGGCGGCCGGCGTCATGACGACGTCGACGCCGATGCCCGCCTTGACGAAGAGGCGCGTCAGCTCGGCCGCCTTGTACGCAGCGATGCCGCCGGTCAAGCCCGAGCACGATACGGGTGAGCGGCTTGGCGGCGAGGTTCGCGGTGTCGTCCATGCGTTGGATACGGCGATCGGTGGCGCGAAGTTTACACTGCCGCCCTGGTGTCGAAGGCGGCTGTCCGCGGACGGCTCGACGATGCGGGAGGTGGCGCATGCCCATTTGCGATTGGCCGGTCGGCGAGCGCCCGCGCGAGCGCCTGTTCGCGCACGGCGCCGCGGCGCTGTCGGATGCCGAATTGCTGTCGTTGCTGCTGCGCACCGGCGTGCGCGGTTCCAGTGCGCTCGACCTTGCGCGCGTCCTGCTCGCGCGGTTCGGCGGTCTCGCGCGGTTGCTCGCAGCAGGGCCCGCGGAAACATCGGGGGTCCGCGGCGTCGGGCCGGTCCGGTCGGCGGAGCTCGCGGCGGTCGTGGAACTTGCCCGACGCACGCTCGCCGAGGAGGCGCGGGACCGCGACGCGCTCGCGTCGCCGCAGGCGGTGCGCGATTACCTTCGGCTGTCGCTTTCGACGCGGCCGCACGAGGTCTTCGTGGGGCTTTTCCTCGACAGCCAGAATCGTCTGCTCGCCGCCGAAGAGCTCTTCCGGGGGACGCTGGCGCAGACCAGCGTGTATCCGCGCGAAGTGGTCAAGGCGGCGCTGGCACGCAATGCCGCGGCGATGATCTTCGCGCACAATCACCCGTCGGGGCTGGCCGAACCGTCGCGGGCGGACGAACTGCTCACCCAGGCGCTGAAGCAGGCATTGGCGCTGGTCGACATCCGCACGCTCGACCATTTTGTCGTCGCCGGCGCCCGGCTCACGTCCTTCGCCGAACGCGGCCTGCTGTGACGGCCCCGTGCTGCCTTCCAAGTGCTTGAATCGGACAGGATATTCGGGCTATAATTATCGACTTCGCTGCACGCAGCCCCGAACGAACAAGGAGCGAGCCATGGCTCGAGTGTGCCAGGTCACCGGCAAGGCCCCGATGGTGGGCAACAACGTTTCACACGCCAACAACAAGACCAAGCGGCGCTTCCTGCCCAACCTGCAGAACCGCCGGTTCTGGGTCGAGAGCGAAAACCGCTGGGTCAGCCTGCGCCTGACCAACGCGGGCCTGCGCACGATCGACAAGAAGGGCATCGACGTCGTGCTCGCCGACCTGCGCGCCAAGGGTCAGCACCTGTAATTCACCGGGAACTCCACCATGCGCGAAAAGATCAAGCTCGAATCGTCGGCCGGCACCGGCCATTTCTACACGACGTCGAAGAACAAGAAGCTGATGCCGGAGAAGATGGAGATCAAGAAGTTCGATCCCGTCGCCCGCAAGCACGTGATGTACAAGGAAACGAAGCTGAAGTAGTTCTGCAGTCGTTCGGTTCCCGCCTCCGGCGCGCGTCCCCGGGGCCAAGACAAAAAAGCCCGCCGTCCGGCGGGCTTTTTGTTGTTCCGAATGAACCGTTCAGGCGTAGCGCTTGAGCTGAACCGAGAATTGGGCGAGCGGCGCGATCCCGGACGTCTCCGCGCGGTGGCACCAGTCCTGCAGCCGCGCGAGGAGTTGCTCGCTCGAATCGGTCGAGCGTTCCCAGAGCGCGTCGAGGTCCTTCCGCATCGCGTAAATCGTCCGCAGCGCCTTGCTCCTCTCGAGCGCCCGTGCGAGCGTTGCGCGCTGGACTTCCGGCAACCGGATCGTACTGTCGCCGGAGAGCCACCGCTTCAGGCGCCGCATGCTCGGCACGTCCATCATTTCGCCGCGACCCGCCCGCTCGCGCAGGGCAAGGAGCTCGGCGGCGCAGGTGTCCTTGAGCGACTTGGCGTAAGCCGCCGCCACGGTGTAGCGGTGCGTGATGACCGCCTGCAGCGTGGTGAGATCCGGCACCGCCTTGCCCGCCGGATCGACGCGGAGCCGCGGCGCGACCTTGCGGACCTTCGCGAGCCGCAGCGCCGCGAGCATGCGGATGTAGAACCAGCCGATGTCGAACTCGTACCACCGCGACGAGAGCTTCGCCGACGAACCGTAGGCGTGATGGTTGTTGTGGAGTTCCTCGCCGCCGATGACGATGCCCCAGGGCACGATGTTCGTCGAAGCGTCCGCGCACGCGAAGTTGCGATAGCCCCAGTAGTGGCCGATGCCGTTGATGATGCCGGCGGCGGTGATCGGAATCCACATCATCTGCACCGCCCAGATCGTCGCGCCGATCGGGCCGAACAGCACGAGGTTGACCGCGAGCATCAGGCCCACACCCTGCCACGAGAAGCGCGTATACAGGTTGCGCTCGATCCAGTCGTCCGGGGTGCCGCGGCCGTACTTCTCCAGCGTCTCCTGGTTCTTCGCCTCGGCACGGTAGAGCTCGGAGCCCTTCCAGAACACCGTCTCGATGCCCCGGGTCTGCGGGCTGTGCGGGTCCTCGTCCGTTTCGCACTTGGCGTGGTGCTTGCGGTGGATCGCGACCCACTCCCTGCGTCACCATGCCCGTCGTGAGCCACAGCCAGAAGCGGAAGAAATGGCTGACGGCCGGATGGAGATCCAGCGCCCGGTGCGCCTGCGCCCGGTGCAGGAAGATGGTGACGCACGCGATCGTGACGTGGGTCACCACCAGCGTGAAGACGACGTATCCCCACCAGGGCAGTGGCATCAAGCCATGGGCGAGCAGCGAAAGAAAATCGGAAGGCATACAACTCCTGTGAGGCCCGGGGCGAATCCCCGGGCGGCAAAAGCGAACGACGAAGTATACAGGGTCCGCCCCGATCCGTCGCCCGAAGGTTGGATCGACGTTTCTGACTCGGGTATTAAATCAATGGGTTACATTATTCGCTTGCAACGGCCGGGCGCGCTGATCAGACGCCCAGGCGCTTCAACCGGGCGCCACGGCCGGGCTCGCGGGCGTGGCGGGATCCGTCGCATCCTGCGATCCGAGAATCCGCAGTTCCCGCTGTGGATACGGAATCTTGATGCCGGCCGCCTGGAAGGACTTCCACAACCGCCGATTGATCGAGCTGCGCAGGTTGAGCTGCCCCTGCTCCGGATCGTTGATCCACAAGCCCAGCTCGAGATCGATCCCGCTGTCCGCGAAGGCGACCAGGAAAGCCGCGGGCGGGTTGGGCGTGCGCAGCACCCGCGGTTCGGCCAGCGCGGCGTCCTCCATCAGCCTGAGCGCGAGATCGACGTCGCTGTCATAGCTCACCTGTACCGGAATGCCCATCCGGATTTCGCGCGACGTGTACGAATGGTTGAGGACGGTGGTGGTGACCAGCGTCTCGTTGGGCACGACCGCTTCCACCCCGTCGAGGCTGCGCACGACGACATAGCGAGACGTCACCTTGGCGACCACGTCCGAAGCGGCCGTCGACGGTGATCATGTCGCCCAGGCGGATCGAGCGGTCGATCAGGATCGTGAATCCGGCGATGTAGTTGCTGGCGAGCTTCTGCAGGCCGAGGCCGACGCCCACCCCCAGCGCGCCACCGAACACGCTCAGCAGCGTGAGGTCGATGCCGACCGCCTGAAGCGCAAACAGAACGGCGACCACGAGCAGCAGCGCGCGGATCGATTTCGCCATCACGGCGCGAAGGTTGCTGTCGAGCGCCCCGGCGCGCATCAGCCGCCGTTCGACCAGGCTGGAGAGCCACAGCGTGGCGGTGAGCGTCAGCAGCACGACCAGCGCGGCCTTGCCGATCGCCAGCAGCGAGACGCGCGCTTTCCCGATCGGAATCTCGATCGCGTCGAGCTCCGCCCCGATTTCCGGAAGCACGCCGAGGAAATAGAGGATCAACAGGCCCCAGATCGAGAACGAGATCGCACGCTCCGAGGTCTTCAGCCACGCCGAGCCGCCGAAGATCCCGCGCAGCGCGTACACGAGAAGGCGGATCAACGCGAGGGCCACGAACAGTGGCAGCGCGAGCGACAGGAAGAAGGGCGGCTGGTAGTGGCGGAACGCCGCGCTGGCGGCCGCGAGAAGCAGCAGCGTGACCAGCGGGAAGATCAGGCGATTGACGCCGCCGACCCCGACGCGGAGCACCTCCGTTTCGATCGCGGTCGTGACGCGCAGACGTCGCGCGGACAGCCAGCCGAAGGCGGCGCACACGCCGACCAGTCCGAGCTCGATCCAACCGGCCGGCGTGGCCAGCGCCGTGTCCACGCGGCTGAAGTCGATGGCCGTGATCATCGCGCGCAGTCTACCGGAAACGGCCCTGGTGCCGCGGTAGACGCCTCAGTGCGGCGCGCGCCGCACCGGCCCGCCCGGCACTTCCCTGCCGTCCCAGCGCGCCGCCTTGCCCTGCAGCTTCTTGAAGTAGCTGCGATACGCGCGCGCCACTTCCGGATTGTCGCGGAAGATCGCGACGTTCTCGGCATTCTTCTTCTGTGCCGCGAGCGTGAAATTGTAGCTTCCGGTGATCGTCGTCGCGCGCGGCGAGCCGGCGTCGATGACGATCACCTTGTTGTGGGCACTGCCGAAATTGCCGTCGAGCCAGACCGGCACACCCTCCCGCGCGAGCGGCGGCACGGCGCTTTGCGGCAGCTCGAGGGTCTGGCCACGGTCGGCGACGACCTCGACCGTCACGCCGCGTGCATGGGCCGCCGCAAGCGCACGGGCAATCCGGGGCTGCGTAAAGGAAAACGCGAGCACCAGCACCTCGCGCTCCGCGGCGTCGATGGCGGCGGCGATCTTCGCGTCGATCGCATCGCCCGGGGTGAACGCGAGTTCCACGCGGCCCGCGCCCGCGATCGTCGTCGCGGCATGCGCGATCGGTGCGGCGGGTGCGAGGGCGAGCCCGAGAACGAGCGCGAGGACGAAGTGCAGGTTACGGCTCATCCGCGGTGCTCGAGCACCGCCGCGAAGAACCCGTCGCATCCGTGCCGATGCGGCAGCAGGGCAAGCGTTGGGCCCGTGTTCAACGGGATGCCGGCGCGGGCGAGCTCGGCGGCCACGTCACCGGGTGCGAAGGCCGGGTGCGTCGCGAGGAAGGCCTCGACGATCGCTTCGTTCTCGTCGGGCAATACGCTGCAGGTCGCGTACACGAGGCGCCCGCCGGGCTTCACCAGGCCCGACGCGGAGGCGAGGATCGCAGCCTGCTTCACCGCCAGTTCGCTCACCGCGGATTCCTGGTGCCGCCACTTGAGATCGGGATTGCGGCGCAGCGTCCCGAAGCCGGTGCACGGGGCATCCACCAGCACCCGATCGATCTTGCCGGCGAGCCGCCTGATCTTCGCGTCGCGTTCGCTCGCGATGAGCTGCGGATGGACATTGGAGAGGCCGGAGCGGGCGAGCCGTGGTTTCAGGTTCGCGAGCCGCTTCTCGATCACGTCGAACGCATAGAGGCGGCCCTGCGAGCGCATCAGCGCACCGAGGAGGAGCGTCTTGCCGCCGGCGCCGGCGCAGAAGTCCACGACCATCTCGCCGCGCCGGGGCGCGACGATGAACCCGACCAGCTGGCTGCTCTCGTCCTGGACCTCGAGCGCGCCGTCAACGAACAACGGATGCTGCGCGAGGTTCGGGCGTCCGGCGACGCGCAGTCCGAGCGGCGAGTAGGGCGTCGGTTCGGCCGCAATGCCGCTCGCTCCGAGCGCGGCGCGCGCTTCGTCGCGGGTGGTCTTGAGCGGATTGACGCGAAGGTCGAGCGGTGCCGGGGCGAGCCATGCACGCGCCAGTGCCTCGCGTTCGGTTTCCCCGTAGGCCGCGCCGAGCCGCACCCACAGCCAGTCGGGGAGATCGGCGGCGACAGCGGGCTCGAGCGCTGCGGCGAGCCGCGACTTGAACGCGCGCAGCCACACCGCGTCCGCTTCGCGCAGCGCGCCCTCCAGTTCGCGCACGCTGAGGCCCAGTTCGCGCACCGCCGTGGCGAGTGCCAGCTTGCGCGGCTCCGCGGTCTCGGCGATGGTCTGCAGCGAGCGGCGACGGCGCAACCACGCAAACACGCCCTCCGCGACGAATGCGCGGTCCGCGCGTCCCATCTGCGGATGATGCCGGAAGAACCGGTGCAGCATGACGTCGGCCGGTGCCGCGAGGGTACCGATGTCCGCGATGGCCGCCGCGAGCCCGGCGATCTGGTTCGGCCGGGCCGTCATTGCTGCGCGAGCGGCTCGTCGATGCGAATCGAGTCGAGGAGCGCCTCCAGCGTGCCGCGATCCGTGTTCGACACCCGCAGCTTCACCGGGACGAAGTGGAGGGAGGGGGCGAGCCAGATGTAGGCGTCGGTCTTCCCGTCCTCGCTGCGGCGATGCCACACCTCGGTGTCGATTTCGCCCTGGCCCCAGACGATCCTTTCGAGGCCCTCGCGCTTGAGCGTGTACCGGGCGACACGACGCGTCGTGGCGAGGCTGAACGAGATTTCACTTTCCGTCGGCGGCGAGAAGTAGTACTGCCACATTATCGCCAGCGGATCGAAGGTCGGCAGATCCAGCGCCGCGGTCTTCTGCTCGTGCAGCGTGACGATGCCCGTCTCCCAGTCGAACAGGGCGGTCTCGCGCTTTTCCCGGCTGCCGCGTTCGACGCTGAATTCGAGTGGCTGCAGGCCGTTGGCGGTGATCGTGCCGCGGCTCTCGACCTTGCCCTGACCGCGGAGGAACAGCGCTGCGAGTCCGGTTGCTTCGCCCACCGTCGAGATCCGGTATTCGTTGGCCGCGTGCTCGAAGCGGTACACGGCCTCGCCGATCATGAAGCCGCGCGTGCCCAGAAACGCCTTGTAGACGAGGTCGACACGCGGCGGCAACGTCTTGGCCGGCACGTCGGCCACCGCTTCCGGTGCCGACGTTGGCGGAATGTCGATGGCCGTCGGCGCGGCCGGCCCGGCAGCAATGGCCTCCGCGGTAGGCTCGATCGTGGCGGGTTCCGGCGGCGTCGATTCGGGCAATGCGGCGGTCGCCGGCACCGGCACCACGACCTTTGCTGCGGCCCTGGACCGCGCCTTCGGTTTCGGCGTCGGCGATGCCGCGATCGCCGTCGGCTTCGGCGGCGGTGGCAACTCGGTGATCGTCGCGACCAGCGGCGCGGCGTCGGGCGCCGTCGGCAATTCCGCGGGCCACAGCGAAAACCCGAGGTGGACCGCGATCGAGGCCGCGAGCGCGACCCACAGTCCACGATAGGCCAGCCGTCGCGCGGACACGCTGCGCCTCGCCCCTGTGGGAGTGGAGGACAACGTCGGGGAGAGGGCGATCGTCACGGGCAGTCGAGGGCAACGTCGGGGACAGCGCGATCGTCGCGGATGGGTTGGAGCTCGGGCAGACCGCCGCGCCGCGTCGCGTGGTCGTCAACCGCCGGCCGGCGGCACTTCCAGCGTACTCGTGGTCCGAGCTTCATCCTTAACGCGCACGTGCCGTCCTTCGATGACGAGACGGCCTTCGCAGAACGCGCGGACGGCCCCCGGCAGCACGCGATGCTCGGTCGCGAGCACCCTCGCGGCCAGCGTGGTTTCGTCGTCGTCGGCGTCGACGGCCACCGCACCCTGGGCGACGATCGGCCCGTGGTCCAGGTCGGCCGTGACGAAGTGAACCGTGCAGCCGTGGATGCGCACGCCGTCCGCAAGCGCGCGCCGGTGCGTGTGCAGGCCCGGGTAGGCCGGCAGCAGCGACGGATGGATGTTGAGCATTCTTCCCTCGTAGCGGCGGACGAAGGCGTTGCCGAGGATGCGCAGGAATCCGGCGAGCACGACGAGATCCGGTGCGCTTGCAGCGACTTCGGCGGCGAGCGCCGCGTCGAACGCCTCGCGTGAAGCGTGGGCCTTGTGATCGACGACGGTCGTGGCGACACCGGACGCAGCGGCGATGCCGAGGCCCGCGGCGTCGGCGCGGTTGCTGACGACGGACGCAATGGCTGCCGCCGAGCCACCCGGCGCGCTCGGCCGCGAGCAGCGCGGCGAGATTGGAGCCGCGGCCCGAAATGAGGACGGTGATGCGCGGGATCGCCATGGCGAGATCTCGCCCGACGCGGGCCGGACTGCGGCGCCGACCGGTGTCAGACCACCGTCGTGGGCGCGCTGCCGGGCGCGCGCGCGACGACTTCACCGATGCGATAGGCGGTCTCGCCGGCTGCGCCGAGGAGGCGCTGCGCGCGTTCGGCATCGCTCGCCGCGACGACGACGACCATGCCGATTCCGCAATTGAAGACGCGATGCATCTCGGCGTCGGCCACGCGGCCTTCCCGCTGCAGCCACTCGAAGATCGGCGGACGGGGCCAGCTTGCACGATGCAGGCGTGCCGCGAGATGGTCCGGGAACATCCGGTGCGTGTTCTCGACCAGCCCGCCACCGGTGATGTGGGCCATGCCCTTGACATCGACTTCGCCCATCAGCGCCAGCATCGGCTTGACGTAGATCCGCGTCGGCTCCAGCAGCGTGGCGCCCAGCGAGCGCTCGCCGGTCACGCCGGCGACCGGTTGCGTCAGATCGGCGGCGGACACCTCGAGGATCCTGCGGATCAGCGAAAAGCCGTTCGAATGCGGGCCGCTCGAGGCCAGACCCAGCAGCACGTCGCCGGCGGCGATGCGCGTGCCGTCGATCGCCTTCGCCTTTTCGACGACCCCGACCGCGAATCCGGCGAGGTCGTATTCGCCGGGCACGAACGCGTTCGGATGCTCCGCGGTCTCGCCGCCGATGAGCGCGCATCCGGCCTGCTCGCAGCCGGCGGCGATGCCCCTGATCACGTCCGCCGCGACGGCGACGTCGAGACGCTCGCAGACGTAATAGTCGAGGAAGAAGAGCGGCTCGGCCCCCTGCACGAGAATGTCGTTGACGCTCATCGCGACGAGATCGATGCCGATCGTGTCATGCTTGCCGAGTGCGAACGCGAGCTTGAGCTTGGTCCCCACGCCGTCGGTTCCCGACACCAGCACCGGCTCCCGGTAGCGCCGGGGCAGCTCGACCAGCGCGCCGAAACCGCCGATGCCGGCGAGCACCTCGGGGCGCATCGTGCGCCGCGCGTAGGGCTTGATGCGCTCGACGAGGGCGTCGCCGGCGTCGATGTCGACACCGGCATCACGGTACGAGAGTTGCGCGGGCGCGGTGCTGGCAGAGGGAGTCATCTCGAAGGGCGGCGGAGGCATCGTGCGCCAATGGCGCGGCGAGCGGGATTGAGGGAAACGTTCGCGACGCGGTAAAGTGCGTCGGTTTTGCCCGAATATTACTCTCGAAATGCCGGATCCTCGATCATCGCCGCCGCCCGGCAAACCGCCCGACGCGCCGCTCGCCGCCGAACTTCCCGCCGTGGTCCGCCGCCGGCCGGTGCGGGCGCAGCACTATCTCTGGGTCGCCGGCGCCGTGTTCGCGGTCGCCGCGGCGCTGCAATGGCTGGGCCCCGTGCTGACGCCGTTTCTCGTCGGCGCGATCCTGGCGTATCTCGGCGATCCGATCGTGAAGCGTTGCGAGCGGGTCGGAATTTCGCGCGGCATCGGAACGCTGCTCACGGTCGTGCTGTTCATGCTGGCCGGGCTTGCCGTCGTGCTCGTCGTGGTGCCGCTGGTGCAGGCCGAAATCGGGCTTATTGCGCGACGTCTGCCCGGTCTGGCCGATCTCTACGCATCGGCGGTGGCGCCGTGGCTCGCCGAGCATCTCGGCGTCCACGCCCAGCTCGATCTCGCCACGCTCAAGCAACTGATCACGGACAACATCGACAGCGCACGGGATCTTTCGGTGCAGCTGCTCGCGGGCGTGCGGTCCGGCGGGCTGCTGCTGCTCGCGCTCGTCGTCAATCTCGCGCTCATTCCGGTCGTGATGTTCTACCTGCTGCGCGACTGGCACGGCATCGTCGATCGGATCGACGAACTCGTGCCCAGGGCCTGGTTGCCCACGGTGCGCGGCATGGCGACCGACATCGACAACGTGCTCGCCGAGTTCCTTCGCGGGCAGGTGCTGGTGATGCTCTCGCTTGCCGTCTATTACACGATCGCGCTGTCGGTCGTCGGGGTCCAGTTCGCGGTGCCGATCGGGATCCTCACCGGGATTCTCGTGTTCATCCCCTACGTCGGTTTCGGGCTGGGGTTCGTGCTCGGGGTCCTGGCGGCACTGCTGCAATGGGTCGGCTGGCCCGGTTTCGTCGCCGTGCTCGCGGTCTACGGCGTGGGGCAACTCCTCGAGAACTACGTGCTGATTCCCTACCTCGTCGGCGACCGGATCGGCCTGCATCCGCTGGCGGTGATCTTCGCCCTGCTCGCGTTCGGCCAGCTCTTCGGTTTCGCCGGCGTGCTGCTCGCGTTGCCGGTTTCGGCGGCGTTGCTCGTCGGACTGCGCCGGCTTCGCACCGCTTACGTCGATTCGCCGCTCTACAACGACGAATGATCGAGCAGCTCGTCCTCGAGCTTCAGCCGCCGGAGCCGGCGTCGTTCGCCAATTTCGTCGCCGGTCCGAACCTCGAGGCCGTCGCGGCCGTCGCGGCGGCCGCGGTGGACGGCGGGACGGAGACCGGTGTGGTGCTCTGGGGCGCGCCCGGGGTGGGCAAGACCCACCTACTTCGCGCCGCGGTCGGTGCCGCCCTCGCCGCGGGACGGAGCGCGTTCTACGTGGCCGATCCCGGCGCGCTCCTGGCGACGGCGCCGGAGCAGCTTGCCAGGCATGGGCTGGTGGCGGTCGATGCCGTCGACGATGCGTCCGCGGCGGCGCAGGGGCAGCTGTTCACGCTGTTCAACGCCTTGCGCGCGCAGCAGGGTCGATTGTTCGTGGCAGCGGAGAGACCGCCGGCGGCGCTCGCCCTGCGCGAGGACCTGCGCTCGCGGTTGGGCTGGGGGCTGGTCTACGAGATCCTGCCGCTTTCCGATCGCGACAAGCCCGCCGCGCTTGTCGCCTGGGCACGACAACGCGGCTTCGGACTGTCCGACGAAGTCATCGGGTACCTGCTTGCCCACGGCCGGCGCGACATGTCCTCCCTGTTGGCCACGCTCGCGGCGCTCGATCGCCATTCCCTTGCGGCCAAGCGCCCGATCACGATTCCCCTCGTCCGCAGCTGGCTCCAGCGGGACATCGGGCCGGCGTCCTGAGCGCGTAGCGGTTTAGAGGCGTCAGGTCGGGCTTGCCCCGTGGCGAGCCGGCGTGCGGGACTCGCCACGGCCCCGCACCGGTGCGTCGATACCGGGCGTTTGTCAACCGCGGGCGCGGGGGGACCGTTATTGACCCCGACACGCAATTGCTGAGTGTCGCTTTTTCAGACTACGTCAAGGAATCCATTGTGATGAGCAAGCTGCTGACGGCTTTGATCGCGGGCGCTTTCGCGCTTTCGGCCTCTGCCCAGACTACCTCCCCGGCTGCACCCGCCAAGCCGGCGGCCCCCGCTGCAACTACCGCTCCGGCCGCGACGCCCGCCGCTTCAACGGCGGCCCCGTCGACGGTGGCCAAGGCGTCCACCGACGGCAAGAGCAAGAAGACGAAAAAGAGCAAGAAGGACGGGAAGAGCAAGCACGGTTCGAAGTCTGCCGCCGCGCAGCCGTCCACGGCGCCTGCGTCGCCGGCGCCGAGCCCGGCCGCGAAGTAACGCCCACGCTCGACCGACTCGGGGGCCGCAGGGCGCCCTGGGTTGCAAAACGACGGAAATTTGTTATTATTCCAAGGCTTTATCAAATCTGCTCTCCCTAGCAATCGAAGCCAGTCGAATCGCAAGAACCCTTCACCACTCGAGGATCCAAAATGAATAAGTTGCTCATCGCTCTCATCGCGGGCACGTTCGCCGCGACTGCCGCTGCCCAGATGCCCACGCCTTCGGAGAAGTCCAAGGCGAAGCAGCAGGAAGTCAAGGAAGCGACCAAGGTCGGCGAGCAGGCGACCCCGGCCCAGGAAGCCGCCCAGCAGAAGAAGAACGTCGAGGCGTCGAAGAAGGTCGCCAAGCCGCTGACGGACAAGAAGTCGAAACAGGCGGCCGTCGAGTCGACGACCGAACAGTCCGCGAAGTCGACGACCGGTGCCCAGACCGCCGCCGAGCAAGCGGCGAACGTGCAGAAGTCGAAGGAAACGGCGAAGCCGCTGCCGACCCGCAAGGACAAGCAAAAGGCCGCCGAAACGGTGACCAAGGAAAAGGCCAGCCAGTAAGGAACGCCCGCACGCCGGATCGAGAAGGCAGGGGGCGCGAGCCTCCTGCCTTTTTTCTCGGCCGACGCGCGGCGATGCAAGGGATCGGCGCAAACACGCCGACCGACCGCGACGCGCGCAAGCGCCGCCAGTAAGTTCGAAGGACCGAGGAAATCATGAAGAAGTTGATGCTCATGCTCGTCGCGGCGGCATTCGCGACGACCGCTGCCGCACAGACGGCGACACCGGCCGCGCCGCAACCCGACAAGAAGGCCAAGCAGGAGATGTTGAAGGAGGCCACGAAGGTCGGCGAACAGACCACGCCGGCCGCCGCGGCGGCCGAGCAGAAGAAGAACGTCGAAGCGTCGAAGCAAGTCGCGAAGCCGACCAAGCAGGAGCAAAAGGAAGCTGGCCAAGCCGTGTCGAAATCAGCCGCGAGCCAATACGGGCCTTCGGCGTCGGCACAGGCCGAGAAGAACACGGAGGTCAGCAAGGACGTCAAGAAGAGATCCCAGCGGGCCACCAACAAGGAAGTCCAGAAGGGGATGTCCGAGGAGATGCAGAAAGCAGCCAAGGGCAACTGACGCGCGCTTCTCTCGACCGCGAAGGGCAGGGGTGACCCTGCCCTTTGTGCTTGATGGGGCCCCGGAACCTACGCACGACAGCGAACCTCATGCACGAATCGGAAACGCCTCGCCCGGCCGTCACCGTCGCCGCGATCGTCGTCGAAGGCGATCGCTACCTGGTCGTCGAGGAGACGACACGCGCCGGGCTGCGCCTCAACCAGCCCGCCGGACATCTGGAGTCAGGCGAGACCGTCGCGGCAGCCGCGGCGCGGGAAACCCTCGAGGAAACGGGCTACCGCGTAACGCCGACTGCGCTCGTCGGTGTCTACCGCTGGCAGTCTCCGGAAACCGGCGCCACGTTCGTCCGCTTCGCGTTTGCGGCGGACGTCGTCGCCCACGAACCGGCGCGCCCGCTCGACGAGGGCATCGTCCGCGCGCTGTGGCTTCCCTACGCCGAGATCGTGGCCCAGCGCGCGCGGCATCGCAGTCCGCTGGTGCTGCGCTGTATCGACGATTTCCGTGCCGGCCGGCGCCTTCCGCTCGATCTGGTCAGCGAACTCGCATGAGCACCCGCAAGCCACGCGTCGTGATCGGCATGTCCGGCGGCGTCGACTCCTCCGTCGCGGCCTGGTTGCTCAAGCAACAGGGCTTCGACGTCGTCGGCTTGTTCATGAAGAACTGGGAGGACGACGATACCGAGGAGTACTGCACGTCACGGACCGATCTGGTCGACGCGGCGGCGGTCGCCGACGTCATCGGGATCGACCTCGAGGCGGTCAACTTCGCGGCCGAGTACCGCGAGCGCGTGTTCGCGCACTTCCTGCGCGAGTACCAAGCGGGGCGCACGCCGAATCCGGACGTGCTGTGCAACAGCGAGATCAAGTTTCGCGCCTTCCTCGATCATGCGCTCGCGCTCGGCGCCGATCACATCGCCACCGGTCACTATGCGCGTGTTCGCCGTGCGCAGTCCGGCGTCGAGCTGCTGAAAGCCGTCGACGCGACGAAGGACCAGAGCTACTTCCTGCATCAGCTGACGCAGGAGCAGCTCGCGCCGACGCTGTTTCCGCTCGGCGAGCTCCTGAAGCGCGACGTGCGCGCGATCGCGCGGCGCGAGGGCATCCCGACGTGGGCGAAGAAGGACTCGACCGGAATCTGCTTCATCGGCGAGCGGCCGTTCCGTGATTTCCTGGCGCGGTACCTCCCGAAGACGCCGGGGTCGATCGAGACGCCGGAGGGAAGGGTCGTCGGCCGCCACCATGGTCTCGCTTACTACACGCTCGGCCAACGGCAGGGGCTCGGCATCGGGGGTACCCGGCAGGGCACCGACGCGCCGTGGTTCGTGGCCGGCAAGGACGGCGCACGCAACGTGCTCGTCGTCGTCCAGGGACACGACGATCCGCGGTTGTTCCGTTCGATCGTCGATGCCGGGTCGATGCACTGGATCGCCGGCGTCGCGCCGGCGCCTGCCGCATTGAACGGACTCGGCGCGAAGACGCGGTACCGGATGCCCGACGCGCATTGTCGTGTCGAACTCCTCGACAATGGCCGCGCCCGCGCGACGTTCGACGCGCCGCAGTGGGCGCCGACGCCGGGACAGTATCTCGTGCTCTATGACGGCGACGTGTGCCTGGGCGGCGGTGTGATCGCGCACGCGGCAGGCCACGCCGAGCCGCTGCCGACGGCCGCCGCCGCGGCCTGACCGACCTCGCCACGCGCTGCGTGCGCGACGGCCCGCAGGCGCCGCGTGGCCTAGAACGGAATGTCGTCGTCGAAATCGTCAGGCGTCGTTTTCTTTGCGCCCCCGCCTTTCGCGGGGCCGCCGCCCGCTCCACCGACCGCCCGCTCCGCCACCGCCTGATCCGCCACCGCCCGATCCGCCACCGCCGGAGCGCGCACCGGATCCCGAGCCGGACGCGAATTCGACGTCGCCGCCGCCTTCGCGCGATCCGAGGAGCTGCATCTCCTCGGCGATGATTTCCGTCGTGTACCGGTCCTGCCCTTCCTTGTCCTGCCACTTGCGGGTCTTGAGCCGGCCCTCGACATAGACCGGGCGGCCCTTCTTCAGGTACTCGCCCGCGATCTCCGCGAGGCGATCGTAGAAGACGACGCGGTGCCATTCGGTCTCTTCGCGCTTCTCGCCGCTTGCCTTGTCCTTCCACTGCCGCGACGTCGCGATCGTGATGTTGCAGATCGCCGCGCCGCTGGTCGAATATCGCGTTTCCGGATCGCGCCCGAGATTGCCGACGAGGATCACCTTGTTCACCGAGGCCATGTCATGTCTCTCCCATCGAGTAACTGCGTTGCGTGTACGCCGGGGGCGCCGACATCGTCGCACTGGCCGCGAACCACAGCGCGGTGAGCACGAGGCAGAAGCCGAAGACGGCGGCGGGACCGTAGTGCTGCGAGAGCCAGCCGCCGGCAGCGGCCCCGACGAAGGTGCCGAAGAACTGGATCGCCGAGTAGACGCCGGTCGCCGTGCCCTTGACCGCCGGCGGCGCGAACTTCGAGATCAGCGAGGGCAGCGTGGCCTCGAGCAGGTTGAACGCGGTGAAGAAGACGACCAGCGCCGCGATCGTCCATGCCAGCGACGCGCCCGCGACGGCGAGCATCGCCTGCCCCACGAACAGCGTCGCCACCGCGCCCATGAACACCGGCTTGCTGCGTCGGGGCCGATCCGCCTGCATCATCGCGGGGTACATCAGCACTACCGAGGCCACGAGGACCGGCAGGTAGACGAGCCAGTGCCGTGCGGAAGGCATGCCGTTGTCGCGCAGCATGAACGGCACCTGGACGAACAGCGCCATCAGCGACGCGTGCAGGGCGAAGATGCCCCAGTTGAGCCGCAGCAGCTGGCCGTCGGTGAGCACGCGCTGCCATTGGCGTGCCGAATCGGCGGGCGCACCCGGCGCATCGGGTTGCGGCACCGCGTACTGAAGCAGGCCGATCGCGCCGAGCGCAAGCACGCCGGTCATCACGAAGATGCCGGGGACGCCGATGACGGCGGTCAGCGCGGGGCCGAGCACCAGCGACAACGCGAATGTCGCGCCGATCGTCATGCCGATCGCCGCCATCGCGCGCGTGCGAACTTCATCGCGCGTGAGGTCGGCGGTGAGTGCCAGCACCGCGGCGGAGATCGCGCCGGCGCCCTGCACCGTGCGCCCGGCGATCGTCCAGTGGATCGTCGGTGCCCACGCGGCGACGAAGCTGCCCGCGGCGAATAGCACAAGACCGAAAACGATCACCGGCTTGCGGCCCCAGCGGTCGGACGCCCAACCGAATGGAATCTGCAGGATGGCCTGGGTGAGGCCGTACGCGCCCAGCGCCAGCCCGACGAGCGCGTGGTCGCGGCCGCCGGGCAGCGTTTCGGCGTACAGCGCGAGCACGGGGAGCACGATGAACATGCCCAGCATCCGCAGCCCGAAGATCGAGGCGAGGCCGACCGTTGCGCGGCGTTCCCCCGGCGTCATCCGCACCTTCGCGGGGCGGGAGGTGGAATCGGATTCGGGAGATGCGCGCTCGTGCATCGTGCTCTTCAGAACGGGGGAGAAAAACGGGCTTAGAGACAGCGGCGGAATGGCGGTATAGTAGCAGGTTGCCTCTTCATCCGGATGCGCCGGACAGCCTAGACCGGCGGTCCGAACCGTCGACGGCGGTGAGGGGCTGCTCTGGATCCGACGAACCACGCATGGACTACATCCGCATCCGCGGTGCGCGCACGCACAACCTCAAGAACGTCAACCTCGACCTGCCGCGGCACCGGTTGATCGTCGTCACCGGCCTGTCGGGTTCCGGCAAGAGCTCGCTGGCGTTCGACACGCTGTACGCCGAAGGACAGCGTCGCTACGTCGAGTCGCTGTCGGCGTACGCGCGGCAGTTCCTGCAGCTGATGGAGAAGCCGGACGTCGACCTGATCGAGGGGCTGTCGCCCGCGATCTCGATCGAGCAGAAGGCGACGTCGCACAACCCGCGCTCGACGGTCGGCACCGTCACCGAAATCCACGACTACCTGCGGCTCCTCTACGCGCGCGTCGGCGATCCCTACTGCCCGGACCATCCGGAGCAGAAGCTCGCGTCGATGACGATCTCGCAGATGGTGGACGCGACGCTCGCCCTCCCCGAGGACACGAAGCTCGCGATTCTCGCGCCGGTCGTCGTCAACCGGAAAGGCGAGCAGCTCGATCTCATGATCGAGCTCCGGGCGAAGGGCTTCGTGCGCGTGCGCGTGGACGGAACCGTCCACGAAATCGATGCGGTGCCGAAGCTCGCCAAGAACTCGAAGCACACGGTCGAGGTCGTCGTCGACCGCCTGAGGGTGCGCCCCGACATGAAGCAGCGCCTCGCGGAGTCGTACGAAACCGCGTTGCGCAACGGCGACGGACGGGCGATCGCGGTCGAGATGGACAGCGGACGCGAGCACCTGTTTTCGGCCAAGTTCGCCTGCCCGATCTGCAATTATTCGCTGTCGGAGCTCGAGCCGCGGCTGTTCTCGTTCAACAATCCGCTGGGTGCCTGCCCGCGCTGCGACGGGCTGGGCTCGATCAGTTTCTTCGATCCGAAGCGCGTGGTCGCCTTCCCGCAGCTGTCGCTGGCGTCCGGCGCGATCAAGGGCTGGGACCGGCGCAACCAGTTCTACTTCCAGATGCTGCAGAGCCTCGCCAAGCACGCGGGCTTCGATCTCGACCGGCCGTTCGCGAAGCTTTCCGAACGGGTGCAGCAGCTGGTCCTCAACGGCAGCGGCGACGAAAAGATCCCGTTCACCTATCTGTCGGAGCGCGGCAAGCCGATGGTGCGCGAGCACGTGTTCGAGGGAATCCTCCCCAATCTCGAGCGCCGCTACCGCGAGACCGACTCGGTGATGGTGCGCGAGGAGCTCGCCAAGTACCTCAATTCCAAGCCGTGCCCCGAGTGCGAGGGCACGCGCCTGCGGCGCGAGGCGCGGCACGTCAAGGTCGGGTCCGATGGCCAGGCGCGCGCGATCTTCGAGGTGTCGGGCTGGCCGCTCAAGGACGCCTCCGAGTACTTCGCCGGACTGCAGCTCGACGGTCAGAAGCACGCGATCGCCGACAAGATCGTCAAGGAGATCGTGAGCCGGCTGTCGTTCCTCAACAACGTCGGGCTCGACTACCTGTCGCTCGACCGCTCCGCGGAAACGCTGTCCGGCGGCGAGGCGCAGCGGATCCGGCTGGCGTCGCAGATCGGCTCCGGGCTCACCGGCGTGATGTACGTGCTGGACGAGCCGTCGATCGGCCTGCATCAGCGCGACAACGACCGGCTGCTGACGACCCTCAAGCATCTGCGCGACCTCGGCAACAGCGTGATCGTCGTCGAGCACGATCAGGACGCGATCCTCTCCGCCGACCACGTCGTCGACATGGGCCCGGGCGCCGGCGAACACGGCGGCCAGGTCGTCGCCCAAGGCACGCCGGACGACATTCGCAAGGCGCCGCATTCGCTGACCGGTCAATACCTGGCCGGGCACCGGCAGATACCGATCCCTGCCCGTCGCCACAGCGCCGGCGAGCGCCAGCTGCGGATCGAGGGCGCGACCGGCAACAACCTCAAAGGCGTGACGCTCGAGCTCCCGGTCGGACTCTTCGTCTGCGTCACCGGCGTGTCGGGCTCGGGGAAGTCGACGCTGATCAACGACACGCTCTATCACGCGGTCGCGCGCCAGCTCTACGGCAGCACGACCGAACCGGCGCCGTTCGCGGAAATGCACGGGCTCGAGTTCTTCGACAAGGTGATCAGCGTCGACCAGAGCCCGATCGGCCGCACGCCGCGCTCGAATCCGGCCACGTACACGGGGCTGTTCACGCCGATCCGCGAGCTGTTCGCGCAGGTGAAGGAGGCGCGCGAGCGCGGCTACGGCCCCGGCCGCTTCTCGTTCAACGTCAAGGGCGGCCGCTGCGAGGCCTGCCAGGGCGACGGGCTGATCAAGGTCGAGATGCACTTCCTGCCCGACGTCTACGTCTCGTGCGACGTCTGCCATGGCCAGCGCTACAACCGGGAGACGCTCGAGATCCAGTACAAGGGCAAGAGCATCCACGACGTGCTGGCGATGACCGTCGAGCAGGCCCACGCTTTCTTCGAGCCGGTGCCTGCGGTCGCGCGCAAGCTCGCCACGCTCCTCGACGTGGGGCTGGGCTACATCACGCTCGGTCAGTCGGCGACGACCCTTTCCGGCGGCGAGGCGCAGCGCGTGAAACTCGCGCTGGAACTGTCCAAGCGCGACACCGGACGCACGCTGTACATCCTGGACGAGCCGACGACCGGACTGCACTTCCACGACATCGAGCTGCTGCTCACCGTGCTGCACCGTCTGCGCGATCACGGCAACACCGTCGTCGTCATCGAGCACAACCTCGACGTGATCAAGACGGCCGACTGGATCATCGACCTCGGGCCCGAAGGCGGGGCCGGCGGCGGGCAGGTCATCGCCGCGGGGCCGCCGGAGAACGTGGTCAAGGTTGCCGCGAGCTTCACCGGGAAGTACCTCAAGCCCGTGCTCGACGCGCATGCGATGCGCGCGAAGGGCGCGCCGGTGGCGCCGACGCGAACGGGGCGCGGTCGCAAGGCCTCGGGAGACCTCCTCGGGTGAGGCCGGCGTCACGTCTGCTGCTGCGGCGTCCGGACGTTTCGCGCTTCCGCGCGGAGGCTGACGCGGCGGCCGAGCTGTACGTCGGCGCAAGGCGCGCCGGAATGCCCTGGCTGCGCGAGCCGCACACCGAGGCCGAGGCGCGCGCCTGGATGCGCGAGACGGTCTTTGCCCGTCAGTCGGTCCGGCTGGCGACGCTGCGCGACGAAATCGTCGGCTTCGCGGCGCGCGACGGGGTCTGGCTCTCGCAGCTCTACGTGAAGGCCGGCTGGAACAGCCATGGCATCGGGCAGCAGCTTCTCGATGCGGTGATGGCCGAAGCGGCACCGCTCACGCCGGTGCTGCGCCTGTACACCTTCCAGCGCAATGCCGGTGCGCGCCGATTCTACGAGCGCAACAGCTTCGTCGCAACGGCGTTCGGCGACGGCAGCGGCAACGAGGAGGGCGAACCCGATGTGCTCTACGAGCGATCGCTGCGGGATTGAGCTTCCGCTATTCCGGACCTGAGTCCGCGCTGCGCGACACTTCGCCCGCGGACGCCGCCGCCGGCGCGTGTTTCGTGATGGCCGCGAGAATGCCCTGGAGCAATGCCGTCGGCGACGGCGGACAGCCCGGCACCTCGACGTCGACGGGGATCACGTTGGCGACCCGGCCGAGACTGGCGTAGCTCTCGCCGAAGATGCCCCCGTTGCAGCCGCAGTCGCCCACGGCGACGACGAGCTTGGGCTCCGGCGTCGCGTCGTAGGTTCGCCGCAACGCGATCGCCATGTGCTTGGATACCGGGCCGGTCACCAGCAGCATGTCCGCATGGCGCGGGCTGGCGACGAATTTGATCCCCATGCCTTCGAGGTTGTAGTAGGGATTGCCGAGCGCGTGGATCTCGAGCTCGCAGCCATTGCACGAACCGGCATCGACCTGCCGGATCGTCAGCGCGCGGCCGAGGGCGCGCAGCACTTTCGCCTGCAGGCGTGCCACGACCACCATCTCGTCGGCCGGTGCGGGTGGGACCTCGGTCTTGATGCCGGTCTTCGCAATCTGGCGCAGGACATGGAGCATGGCGGCGGCCCTCGGGGACTAGAGATCGTGCCCGCTGTAGGACAGGTTGAACGACTTGTTGATCAGCGGGAAGTCGGGAACGATGTTGCCGATCACCGCGTGTTCGAGCACCGGCCAGTTCGACCACGACGGGTCGTGCGGGTGGCAGCGACGGATCGAGCCGTTCGGTCCGCATTCCAGCGCCAGGAGCACCGGGCCGCGCCAGCCTTCGACGCAGCCAAGGCCGAAACGGAAGGCCGGCGGCTCGGGCAGCGTCGCGCAGAGGTCGCCCTCCGGCAGCGCGTCGACGATCGTCCGCACGAGCCGCAGCGACTCCAGCGCTTCGTCGAACCGAACCGCGACGCGGGCCGCGACGTCGCCGTCGGTGCGCGTGGACATGCGCACGGCGAGCGCATCGTAAGGCAGCGCAGGGAAGTCGCAGCGCAGATCGAATGCCTGCCCGCTCGCGCGGCCGGCCATCCCGGTCAATCCGAGTGTGGCGGCGAGATCCGGCGTGACGCGCCCGCAGGTCCGGAACCGATCCTGCAGTCCCGCGTGGTCGTCGTAGATGCCGCGCAGCGTGCCGATCTCGCGCTCGAGGCGCGCGCACTCCTCGCGCATCGCGACGGCGGATTCGGGGGCGAGATCGCGCGCGAAACCGCCGGGGACGACGAGGTCCATCAGGAACCGGTGCCCGAAGGCGGCGCGATTCGTGCGCAGCACGTCTTCCTTGAGCCGCGAGAACTGGGAGAGGCCGAACGCGAAGCCGCCGTCGTTGCCCAGAAAGCCGAGGTCGCCCAGATGATTGGCAATGCGCTCGCGCTCGAGCGCCAGCGCGCGCAGCCACGCCGCCCGCGGCGGTGCTTCGAAGCCGGCGATGGCTTCGACGGCCTGCGCGTACGCCCACGCGTAGGCAACCGTGCTGTCGCCGGACACGCGGCCGGCGAGCCGGTAGCCTTCGGAGAGCGGGAGCGATTCGAAGCGCTTTTCGATGCCCTTGTGCACCCATCCCAGCCGTTCCTCGAGCCGCAGCACCTTCTCGCCGACGACCTGGAAGCGGAAGTGGCCCGGCTCGATGATGCCCGCGTGCACCGGGCCCACCGGTATCTCGTGGACTCCGTCGCCGGCTACGCGCACGAACGGGTACTCCTCCTGGCCGGGCTCCCACTTCGGCGAGGCCTCGAAATCGCGCCGGAGCGGGAAACGGTCGATCGGCCAGCTCGCGAGCCAGAGCCACGGACGCTGATCGTCCGCTTCGGCGGCCACGCCGACGAGATCGAATGCCGCGCGCTGCATCCGGTTCGCGGCCGGAAAGATCGCCGCGACGTCGGGAAAGCGGGCGTCGCCATTCGGCAGCGTGTGTTCGAGCACCGTCAGGCCGTCGGCATCGGCCAGCGCGACCCGCACGAGGAACCCCCGGCCGCGGTCGCGCTCGTCGCTCGTCCACAACGCGACGAGCCGTCCGCCGCCTTCCCAGCAGAGGCGACATGCGGTCAGCAGCTGGCCCGAGCTGACCGGCACCCGCTGCGCGGGTACCGCGGCGGGCAGCGTGGCGGCAGCGAGGCCGAGTGCGGCGACGTTCATGGTCGGCGCTTCGTCATCCGATGAGCCGGGCGGCCTGCCGGTACCACTCGGCGAGGTAGGGAGGAATCCAGAGTCCCAGCATCAGCACGAGCGCCAGGTGCACGAACACCGGCAGCATCGCGGGACGAAGCGGCAGTCGTTTGGCGGTCGTCTCGCCGAACACCATGGGCTGGACCTTCGAGAATACGGCGGCGAACGCGATGCCGAGCGCCAGCAGCAGGAACGGCGTGGCCCATGGCTGCTCGCGCATCGCCGTGGTGAGGATCAGGAACTCGCTCGCGAACACGCCGAACGGCGGCATGCCGAGAATCGCGAGCGAGCCGAGGGCGAGCCCCCAGCCGATCGCCGGGCTGATCGTCACCAGGCCGCGGATGCTGTCCATCGTCTGCGTGCCGGTCTTTTGCGCCGCATGGCCGACGGCGAAGAAGATGGCCGACTTGGTCAGCGAATGGACCGTCATGTGCAGCAGGCCCGCGAAGTTCGCGATCGCGCCGCCCATCCCGAAGGCGAACGTGATGATTCCCATGTGCTCGATCGACGAATAGGCGAACAGCCGTTTGATGTCCTTCTGCCGCGACAGCAGGAACGCCGCCACGACGACCGAAAGCAGACCGAAGCCCATCATCAGCGTGCGGGCGATGCCCGTGTGCACGGCGCCCTCGACCAGGACCTTGCAGCGGACGACCGCGTACAGCGCCACGTTGAGCAGCAGGCCCGACAGCACCGCCGACACCGGCGTCGGGCCTTCGGCATGGGCGTCCGGAAGCCAGTTGTGCAGCGGCACGAGTCCGACCTTCGTCCCGTAGCCGACCAGCAGGAACACGAAGGCGAGCGACAGCACCGTCGGCTCCAGCTGGCCCTTGATGCCGTTGAGCTCGGTCCAGAGGAGTGCGCCGCCCTCTGCGCCGAGGAGCTTCTCCGCCGCGAAGTAGAGAAGGATCGTGCCGAACAGCGCCTGGGCGATGCCCACGCCACACAGGATGAAGTACTTCCACGCGGCTTCCAGGCTAGCCGGTGTCCGGTACAGCGACACCAGCAGCACGGTGGTCAGCGTGGCCGCCTCCATCGCCACCCACAGGATGCCCATGTTGTTGGTCAGCAGCGCCAGCAGCATCGTGAAATTGAAGAGCTGGTACATGCTGTGGTAGAGCCGCAGCCGGGCGTGCGTCAAGCGGCCGTGCTCTTCCTCGATGCGCATGTAGGGCCGCGAGAAGATCGAGGTGGTGAAGCCGACGAACGCGGTGAGCGCGACCAGGAACACGTTGAACGAATCGACGAAGAACAGCTTGTTCATGACGAGCAGCGGGCCGTCGGTGATCACGCGCACGGTCAGCGCCGAGGCCGCGACGAACGTGAGCAGGCTCGCGACGACGTTGACCGCGGGCGCCTCGTCGCGCTCGCCGACGATGGCGAGCACGAGCCCGCCGGCGAGCGGGAAGCCCAGGACGGCGAGGATCTCGATCACTCCTCGCGCCCTCCGCATATTCGATCAATCACGGTGCGCCCGGCTGTCGGGCGCGCTCGGTCGCGCGTCGACGCGCCCTTCGGGCCTTGGCTCGGCAGAGCCTCGCCCGCCGCGCTCACTCGCCCTCCTTGAGCTTCTCGAGGTGCTTGAGGTCCAGGCTGTCGAACTGCTCGCGGATCTGGAAGAAGAACACGCCGAGGATCAGCATGCCGACCAGCACGTCCAGCGCGATCCCGAGCTCGACCACCATCGGCATCCCGTAGGTGGCGCTGGTCGCGGCGAAGAAGAGCCCGTTTTCCATCGACAGGAAGCCGATCACCTGCGGGATCGCCTTGCGCCGGGTGATCATCATCAGGAACGAGAGCATCACGCAGGCCATCGCGATGCCCAACGTCGCGCGCGTCACGGTGCTGGCGAGCTGCGAGATCGGCACGGCAAGATTGAACGAGAAGACGACCAGCACGATGCCGACCAGCATCGTGGTCGGAATGTTGATCAGCTGCTCGACGTCCCATTTCACGTCGAGCCTGCGGATCAGCCGGTGCAGCAGCCACGGCAGCAGGAACACCTTGAGCAGAAGCGTCAGGCCGGCCGAATAGTACAAGTGGGTCTGCGCGGTGCCGAAGGCCACGATTGCGGTCGACGCGGCGAGCGCCAGGCCCTGTGCGGCGAAGAGGTCGATCAGCGACAGCACACGGCGCTGCGCGAGCATCGCGAACGACAGCAGCAGCAGGATTGCCGCGAAGAGGTTGATCAGCTGGGCGTAGAGCGGGAGCGCGGTCATCCGTTCAACTGCCCAGCAGGAGGTTGACCAGCATCGCCAGCACGGCGAGCAGGAACGCGGTGCCGAGGAACTCGGGTGCGCGGAAGATCCGCAGCTTCGCGGACAGCGTCTCGATCAGCGCCAGCGCGAAGCCGCCGAACATGAGCTTGGCGACGAGCGCCGGCAAGGCGCCGAGAATGGCGAGCCAGCTGTCGCTGCCGGCGGCGATGCCGAAGGGGAAGAAGATCGCGAGGCCGATGCACGAATAGTTGAAGAGCTTGAGCGCCGACGCCCATTCGATCAGCGCAAGATGGCGGGCCGAGTACTCGAGGATCATCGCCTCGTGGATCATCGTCAGCTCGAGGTGCGTGGCCGGATTGTCGATCGGAATCCGGGCGTTCTCGGCAAGCGACACCATCACAAATGCGACGCCGGCGAGCGCGAGGCTGGGGTAGATGGCGAGTTCGCGGTGGGCCAGCGTGTCGACGATCTCCGGCAGCGACGTCGATCCCGAAATCAGTGACGCGGTGAACAGCACCATCAGCAGCGCGGGCTCGGCCAGAAAGCCGATGAACATCTCGCGCCGCGCACCCAGCGAGCCGAACGAGGTGCCGATGTCCATCGCGGCCAGCGAGATGAAGACGCGGGCGAGCGCGAACAGGCCCACCAGCGCGATGGCATCCGCGGCGCGCGCGAACGGAAGGTCCGTCGCGAGCGACGGCACGATGGCGGCGGCACAGCACATGGCGCCGAACACGATGTACGGGCGTGATGCGAAAGATCGGCGACGCGGTGGCGGCGACGACCGCGTCCTTCATGAACAGCTTGCGGATCGTCCGGTACGGCAGCAGCAGCGAGGGTGCCGACCTGTTCTGCAGCCAGGCGCGGCACTGGTTGACCCAGCCGACGAGCAGCGGCGCGAGTGCCAGCGCAATGGCAACCTGCAGCAGCTGGGACAGGAGGGCCGAGACGGTCATCGGACGAAGAAGAGCAGCGCGAGCAGCGTGAAGAAGCTGTACGTCAGATAGACGGAGATGCGGCCCTGCTGGATGCGCCCGACGAGGCGGCCGACGAAATCGGCTGCCGTCACGATCGGCAGGTACAGCCAGTACCAAAAGTGGTCGTCGGCCTTCACCGAGTATCTCGGCTCCGCGTCGAACGGCGAGGGCAGGTGGCGCTCCATCCGGAAGAACGGCTCGAACACCTGCCGGATCGGCTGTCCGAAGCCCTCGGCGGTGTCCTGCATCCGCGGCGTCTGCAGCGGGAAGCCGCAGTCCCAGGGCGGCGCCGCGCGCACGCGGCCGTGGTAGAAGCGGTGCACGATTTGTATCGTCAGCAGGACGACGACGGCGATCACGGCCAGCACGATGACCGGGCTGTAGCTCGAACGGTCGGCGCTGACGGGCGCGAGCAGCAGCCAGTTGCCCGAGAATGCGCCGCCCGTCGCGGAGCCGATCAGCATTGCGTTGACCGGGTCGAGCAGCGCGATCACGTGGACCGGAAAGAGCCCCAGCACGATGCAGCCAGCGGCGAGCCACACCAGCGCGACCTTCTCGAAGCGGCCGGCATCGTGGGCGTAGGCGAGGTTCGCCTCGCGCGGCTGACCGAGGAAGATGACGCCGTAGAACTTCACCATCACATAGGCCGCCAGCGCGGCGGCGAGCACCAGCGCGGCCGCCGCAACCGGGACCAGCATGTTGACGAACGACTGCGGCAGACTCGGTGTGAACAGGAACGCCTGCAGCAGCAGCCATTCGGAGACGAAGCCGTTGAGCGGCGGCAACCCGGCGATCGCCAGCGTGCCGACCAGCGCCAGCCACGCGACCCAGGGCATGCGGTGGATCAGGCCGCCGAGCTTGCCGAGACTGCGCTCCTTCGTCGCGTGCAGCACGGAACCGGTGGCGAGGAACAGCAGGCTCTTGAAGAACGCGTGATTGAGCGCGTGGTAGAGGACGGCGGTGAGTGCGATCGCCGCCAGCGGAATCTTGTCGTAGGCCTTGAACAGGATCGTGAGGCCGATGCCGGCGACGATGATGCCGATGTTCTCGATCGACGAGTAGGCGAGCAGCCGCTTCATGTCGGTCTGGACGGCGGCGAAGATCACGCCGAAGAGCGCGGTGACGAGGCCCAGCGTCAGGGCGATGACGCCCCACCACCACAGCTGGACGTGCATCAGGTCGAACGTGACGCGAAGCAACCCGTAGATCGCGGTCTTGAGCATGACGCCGCTCATCAGCGCCGACACCGGCGAGGGCGCTGCCGGGTGGGCCTCGGGCAGCCAGACGTGCATCGGCAGCAGGCCGGCCTTCGCGCCGAACCCGAAGAGAGCGAGGAAGAACGCGATCGACGGCCAGGCGTCCTTGAGCTCGATCGCGCGCATGCCGGCGAACGTGTAGTCGCCGCTGCCGCCCTGCAGCACGCCGAAGCAGAGCAGGATGCCGATGGCGCCGACGTGCGCGATGAGCAGGTAGAGGAACCCGGCCCGGCGTATCTCCGCGATCCGGTGCTCGGTCGTGACGAGGAAGAACGACGAGAGCGCCATCGACTCCCATGCGACCATGAACGCATAGGCATCGTCGGCGACGAGCACCATCACCATCGACGCCAGAAACGCGTGATACTCGAAGCAGATCAGTCCCGGCGCCGTGCCGTCGCTGGAACGGAAATAGCCGGCGGAGAAGAACGAGATCGCCGCCGCCGCCGCGCCGAGCAGCAGCAGGAAGAAAGCCGACAGCGAATCGAGGCGCAGGTGGAACGGCAGGTCGGGCAGACCGAGCGGCAGCACCAGCGTTTGCGGCGGCTGCCCGATGGCGATGAAGGCGACGATCGCGAGCGCGAGACCGACGCCGGCGCCCGCGGGAAAGAGCACGCGGCTCACGAACGGCAGGCTTCGCGGACGTGCGAGCCCGAGGGCACCGATGCCGAGCCAGGCGGCTACGGCGATGATCGTCAGGGTCACGAGGTCCGTCGGCATCGCGGGCGGCCCGTGCTCAGTACCGGTGATGCGGAACGAACCGGCAGACCGGTCATTTCACCCGCATCCCGGGCGCAGCGCCCGTGTCGGGGGCGAGCAGGAAGATGCCGGGGCCGTCGCCGGAGGCCGCGAGCACCATGCCTTCCGAGAGGCCGAATTTCATCTTGCGCGGCGCCAGGTTCGCGACCATCGGCGTGAGACGGCCGATCAGGTCCTCGGGCTTGTAGGCGGACTTGATTCCCGCGAACACGGTGCGCTGCCGGCCTTCGCCGGCGTCGAGCGTGAGTTTCAACAGCTTGTCGGCGCCCTCCACGTGCTCGGCGTTGACGATCCGCGCGATGCGCAGGTCGATCCTGGCGAAATCGTCGATCGAGATGGTGCCGGTGACGGCAGCGGGCGTGCTGCCCGGTGCTGCCGTGGGAGCGGTCGCGGCGGGAGCCGACCTGGCCGCGATCTTGGGGCCTTCGAGCAGGGCGTCGATCTGTTTCGCGTCGATTCGGTGCATCAGGTGCTGGTACGGAGCAATGGTTTCGGCGACCCGTTCGATGTCGTCCCAGCGCAGCACCGGCGGCAATCCGAACATCGTGGCGACTCGCGCGGCCAGGTCGGGCAGCACGGGCGCGAGATAGTAGGTCAGGGCCCGAAACGCATTGAGCGCGTCGGAGCAGACATCCTGCAACGCGTCGCGTCGCGCCGGGTCCTTCGCGAGTTCCCAGGGCTTCGCCTGGTCGAAGCGCTCGTTCACCCGATCGGCGATGCGCATGACCTCGCGCAGGACCTTGCCGAACTCGCGTGCCTCGTACGCCTGCGCGATGGCCTTTGCCGATCCCCATGCGATCATCGTCGAGCCGGCCCGCTCGTCGAGGTGTCCGGAGTGCGGGGCGTGCGGCGACAGCCGGCCATCGAAATGCCGCGTGATGAACGTCGCCGCCCGGCTGGCGATGTTGACGTACTTGCCGATCAGGTCGCTGTTGACCCGCGCCAGAAAATCGTCCGGATTGAAGTCGAGATCCTCGACGTGCTCGTTGAGCTTGGCCGCGATGTAGTAGCGCAGCCACTCGGGATCGAGACCGAGGTCGAGATAGACGTCCGGGCTGATTCCCGTGCCGCGCGACTTCGACATCTTCTCGCCGGAGAACGTGATGAAGCCGTGGACGAACACGTTGTCCGGCACCTTGTACGGCGCGCCGGCGAACTTCAGCATCGCCGGCCAGAACAGCGTGTGGAAGTAGACGATGTCCTTCCCGATGAAGTGATACTGGTCGACGTCCGGGTCCTGCAGGAAGCGCGCGAAGTCGACGCCCTGCGCCGCGAGGTGCGCCTTCAGGCTCGCGAGATAGCCGACCGGCGCGTCGAGCCAGACGTAGAAGTACTTGCCCGGCGCATCCGGAATCGGAATCCCGAAGTACGGCGCATCGCGCGAGATGTCCCAGTCGGCGAGCTTGCTGCCCGTGGCCTCGTCGCCGAGCCACTCCTTCACCTTGTTCAGCACCTCGGGCTGCAGCGTGCGGCCCGGCGAGGGCGCCGCCGTCCATTGCTTGAGAAACGCGGCGACCGGCGGTGCCGAAAGCTGGAAGAAGAGGTGCTCGGACTGCCGCAGCTCCGGGCGCGCTCCGGTCAGCGTCGAATAGGGATCGACGAGGTCGGTCGGCGCATAGGTCGAGCTGCAGTTCTCGCAGGCGTCGCCGTACTGATCCTTCGCGCCGCACTTGGGACACGTTCCCTTGATGTAACGATCCGGCAGGAACATCGCCTTGACCGGGTCGTAGAACTGCTCGACCGGTTTGGCGTAGACGAGGCCGCCGGCCTTGAGCTTGCGGTAGATGTCCTGCGAAAGCTCGACGTTTTCCGGCGAATCCGTCGAATGCCAGTGGTCGAAGCTGATGTGGAAGCCGGCCAGGTGCTTGGGTCGCGTCGCGGCGATCCGCGCGACCAGCGCCTGCGGCGTCACGCCTTCCGCCTCGGCCTTGAGCATGATCGGCGCGCCGTGCGTGTCGTCGGCGCAGACGAAATGGACTTCGTGACCCTGCATCCGCTGGAAGCGCACCCAGATGTCGGCCTGGATGTATTCCATGATGTGCCCGATGTGGAACGGGCCGTTGGCATACGGAAGCGCCGTCGTGACGAACAGCTTGCGGCGGGGGGCGGACATCGCGGAAGACCTTGCCTGAGGCAGGGTAAAGACGCAATTCTAGCAAAGCAGTGCAGCGCGAATGTCGAAGCGTCCCGTTTTTCGCTAGAATCCACTGTTTTTCCTCGTCATCCACCGCATCCGACGGAGCATTCGATGGCCATTACCGAGGCCGACGTCCAGGGCCGCCTCGCGGCGCTCACCGATCCCAACACCGGTCGCGATTTCGTGCGCGGCAAGTCCGTGAAGAAAGTCACGATCAGCGGCTCCGACGTCACCGTCGATCTGCAGCTTGGCTATCCCGCGAAAAGCCAGCACGACATCCTGCGCAAGCTCGTCGCGCAGGACCTCGCCGGCCTGCCGGGTGCCGGCAAGATCACGGTCAACGTCACGCAGAAGATCACCTCGCACGCGGTGCAGCGCGGGGTCAAGCTCATCCCGGGCGTCAAGAACATCATCGCGGTCGCGTCGGGCAAGGGCGGCGTCGGCAAGTCGACGACCGCGGTGAATCTCGCGCTCGCGCTGGCGGCCGAGGGCGCGAAGGTCGGCGTGCTCGACGCCGACATCTACGGTCCCTCGCAGCCGACGATGCTCGGCATCGCGGGGCGGCCCGAGTCCAAGGACGGCAAGACGCTCGAGCCGCTCGAGGCCTACGGCCTGCAGGCGATGTCGATCGGGTTCCTCATCGACGTCGACACACCGATGGTATGGCGCGGGCCGATGGTGACGCAGGCGCTCGAGCAGCTGCTCAAGGACACCAACTGGCGCGACCTCGATTACCTCATCGTCGACATGCCGCCGGGCACCGGCGACATCCAGCTCACGCTGTCGCAGAAGGTGCCGGTCACCGGCGCCGTCATCGTGACCACGCCCCAGGACATCGCGCTGCTGGACGCGCGCAAGGGGCTCAAGATGTTCGAGAAGGTCGGCGTGCCGATCGTCGGCATCGTCGAGAACATGAGCATCCACGTCTGCTCGAAGTGCGGACACGCCGAGCACATCTTCGGCGAGGGCGGCGGCGAGAAGATGTGCGCCGACTACGACGTTCCTTTTCTCGGCGGGCTGCCGCTCGACATCCGCATCCGCGAGCAGGCCGACTCCGGCCGCCCGACGGTCGTGGCCGATCCCGACGGGAAGATCGCCGAGATCTACCGCGAGATCGCGCGCAAGACCGCGGTGTTCGTCGCCCAGAAGGCCGAGGACTTCTCGGCGAAGTTCCCGAGCATCGTGATCCAGAACACCTAGGTCGGGTGTGCCGCAGACGGCTCGCAGGGAGAGGAAGTCGTGATCAAGTCGGACAAATGGATCCGCCGGATGGCGCGGGAGACCGCGATGATCGAGCCGTTCGAGCCCGGACAGGTGCGTGAAGTCGACGGCCGGCGCATCGTGTCGTACGGAACGTCGAGCTACGGCTACGACATCCGCTGCTCGCGCGAATTCAAGATCTTCACCAACATCAACTCGACGATCGTCGATCCGAAGGCGTTCGACGCCGGCTCGTTCGTCGACTTCGTCGGCGACGTCTGCATCATTCCGCCGAACTCCTTTGCGCTGGCGCGCACCATCGAGTACTTCCGGATCCCGCGCAACGTGCTGACGATCTGCCTGGGCAAGTCGACGTACGCGCGCTGCGGCATCATCGTCAACGTCACCCCCTTCGAGCCGGAGTGGGAGGGTTACGTGACGCTCGAGTTCTCGAACACGACGCCGCTGCCGGCGAAGATCTACGCCAACGAGGGCGTGGCGCAGGTCATCTTCTTCGAGTCGGACGAGGTCTGCGAGACGTCGTACAAGGACCGCGGCGGCAAGTACCAGGGACAGAAGGGCGTCACGCTGCCCAGGATCTGACCGGTTCCCGCCGGCAGGCAGGGATCGGGTCCGTCCGCGGCGGCGAGCCGATCGCCGCGGCGGAGCGGCCCGGGACATGCGAGGCAAGCGGGGTACGGCCGGGACGGCGATGGAGATCCGACCTCGAAGGTCGCCTCGATCGCGCGTCATCGCGCTCTGCCAGGTCGCGGCGATGGCGCTGTGGTTCTCCGCGTCCGCGGTGATACCCGCGCTGATCGTCGCAGTACCGTCTGACGCGCGTTCCAGCAGGCGGCGTTCGACCAGCGGCGTGCAGGCGGGCTTCGTCGTCGGATGCCTCGCGAGCGCGTTCCTCGGGCCTGCCGGACCGGGTCGATCCGCGGCGGCTGTTCGGCGCGTGCGCGGTCGCTCGGCGCCATCGCCAACGCGCTGCTGCTGGTCGTCGATCCGGCCTCGTTCGCGGCGCCGTTGCTGCGCGTGGTCACGGGCGCCGCCATGGCCGGCGTCTACCCGGTCGGGATGAAGCTCGCGGCGACGTGGGCAAAGGGCGACATGGGTCTGATGGTCGGAATCCTGGTCGGCGCGCTCACGCTGGGCTCGGCGTCGCCGCATCTGTTCAACGCGATCGGCGGCATCGACTGGCGGATCCCGGTGGCGCTGTCGCTTCCGTGAGCGCGCTCGTCGGCGGCCGCTTGCGATCGGTCTCGCCGGCATCGGCCCGAGCCGGTCGGCGACACCGCGGTTCGATCCCCGCGCGGCGCTCGCTGCCTGGCGCGACGTGCCGCTGCGGCTCGCCAATCTCGGCTACCTCGGCCACATGTGGGAGCTGTACGCGATGTGGGCGTGGATCGGGGTCTTCTTCGACGCCTGCTTCGCGCTGACGCTTCCCGCCGACGCGCTCCCGTCGCGGCGAAGATCGCGGCGTTCGCGACGATCGGCGCCGGCGCGATCGGCTCCGTCGGCGCCGGGCTGCTCGCGGACCGGCTCGGCCGGACGACGCTGACGATCGCGGCGATGGCCGTGAGCGGAAGCTGCGCCGCGACGATCGGCTCGCCTTCGGCGGGGATCCGGTCTGGCTGATCGCACTGGCGATCGTCTGGGGCATCAGCATCGTGGCCGACTCGGCGCAGTTCTCGGCGTCGGTCGCCGAGCTCGCCGACCGTGCCCGCGTCGGCACGATGCTGACGGTGCAGACCGCGCTCGGCTTCACGCTGACGCTCGTCACCATTCATCTGATGCCCTATCTGGTGTCCGCGCTGGGTTGGCGGTACGCGTTCGTGCCGCTGGCGATCGGCCCGGCGGTCGGCGTGTGGGCGATGGCGCGCCTGCGGCGGCACCCGGGCTCCGTCGCCATGGCGGGCGGTCGGCGGTGACGGCTCCCGGCAATTTCGTGCATGTCTGCGCCCGACCGCCGCAGTACGGACGGCATTGACCGCGGCGAAGAAGTACCCGGCGATCGGGCGGCAACTGCGCAACCCCACCGGCCCGGCCACTCATGGGCCGCGGCAGTCGTCGTGGCCAACATCGGACGCTTCCCCGGCGCTCGGCCCGAACCGGGGAACGGCCGTCGGCGCTCAGCGGACCGGGGATCGCGGCCGCTCCCCGGCCGATTACCCGGTCGCCGCCGGGGCCCCCGCGAAGCCGGGGGCCGGCGCGGCATTTTTCGTGGCAATCGCCCGCGAATCGCCCCATAATGCGCGCCTTTCCATCCCGCCGGCGGGTCGCCCCGCCGCGGCGCGGTCTCGGCGTCGCCCCGCGATGCGCGAGGATGCGTCCCCGAGAAGGACAGACGGCCCCATGAAATTCCGCTTTCCGATCGTCATCATCGACGAGGACTTCCGCTCCGAGAACGCCTCGGGCCTCGGCATCCGCGCGCTCGCGGGCGCGATCGAGAAGGAGGGGATGGAGGTCCTCGGCGTGACGAGCTACGGGGATCTCTCGCAATTCGCGCAGCAGCAGAGCCGCGCCTCGGCGTTCATCCTGTCCATCGACGACGAGGAGTTCACTCCCGGTCCCGAGGTCGACCCGGCGGTGCTCAACCTGCGCGCGTTCATCGAGGAGATCCGGTTCAAGAACGCCGAGATCCCGATCTACCTCTACGGCGAGACGCGGACGTCGCGGCACATCCCGAACGACATCCTGCGCGAGCTGCACGGCTTCATCCACATGTTCGAGGACACGCCGGAGTTCGTCGCGCGCCACATCATCCGCGAGGTCAAGGCCTATCTCGATTCGCTTGCGCCGCCGTTCTTCCGGGCGCTGGTCGAATACGCGCAGGACGGCTCGTATTCGTGGCACTGTCCCGGCCACTCGGGCGGCGTCGCGTTCCTGAAGAGCCCCGTCGGGCAGATGTTCCACCAGTTCTTCGGCGAGAACATGCTGCGCGCCGACGTCTGCAACTCGGTCGACGAGCTCGGCCAGCTGCTCGACCATTCGGGGCCGGTCGGCGCCGCCGAGCGCAACGCGGCACGCATCTTCAATGCCGACCACTGCTTCTTCGTCACCAACGGCACGTCGACGTCGAACAAGATGGTCTGGCACGCCAACGTGGCGCCGGGCGACATCGTCGTCGTCGACCGCAACTGCCACGTGTCGATCCTGCATGCGATCACGATGACCGGTGCGATCCCGGTGTTCCTGCCGCCGACGCGCAACCACCTCGGCATCATCGGCCCGATCCCGCTGGACGAGTTCCGGCCGGAGAACATCCAGAAGCGGATCGAGGCGAATCCGTTCGCGCGCGAGGCGAAGAACAAGAAGCCGCGGATCCTGACGCTGACGCAGAGCACCTACGATGGCGTCGCGTACAACGTCGAGATGCTGAAGGAGACGCTCGGCGACTCGATCGACACGCTGCACTTCGACGAAGCCTGGCTGCCGCACGCCGCATTCCACGACTTCTACCGTGACATGCACGCGATCGGCAAGGACCGGCCGCGCAGCAAGGATGCGCTGATCTTCGCGACCCACTCGACGCACAAGCTGCTCGCCGGCATCTCGCAGGCGTCGCAGATCATGGTTCAGGAGTCGCAGACGCGAAAGCTCGACCGCCATCTGTTCAACGAGGCGTACCTCATGCACACGTCGACCTCGCCGCAGTACGCGATCATCGCGTCGTGCGACGTGTCGGCGGCGATGATGGAGCCGCCCGGCGGCACGGCGCTGGTCGAGGAGTCGATCATCGAGGCGCTCAATTTCCGCCGGGCAATGCGCAAGGTCGACGACGAGTGGGGCAAGGACTGGTGGTTCAAGGTCTGGGGACCGGACCGGCTGGCGCCGGAAGGCATCGGCAAGCGCGACGACTGGCTGCTGCGCGCCAACGAGAAGTGGCACGGCTTCGGCGATCTCGCGCCGGGCTTCACGATCCTCGACCCGATCAAGGCGACGGTGATCACCCCGGGGCTCGACGTGTCCGGCAAGTTCGCGAAGACCGGCATCCCCGCGTCGATCGTCACCCGGTTCCTCGCCGAACACGGGGTCATCGTCGAGAAGACGGGCCTCTACTCGTTCTTCATCATGTTCACGATCGGCATCACCAAGGGCCGGTGGAACACGCTGGTGACCGCGTTGCAGCAGTTCAAGGACGACTACGACAAGAACCAGCCGCTGTGGAAGATCCTGCCCGAGTTCGTCGCCAAGCAGCCGAAGTACGAGCGCGTCGGCCTGCGTGACCTCTGCCAGCAGATCCATGACATGTACAAGGCCAACGACGTCGCCCGGGTGACGACGGAGATGTACCTGTCGGACATGCAGCCGGCGATGAAGCCGTCCGACGCCTTCGCCTCGCTCGCCCACCGCGACATCGACCGGGTCGAGATCGACGACCTCGAGGGCAGGGTGACGAGCGTGCTGCTGACGCCCTATCCACCGGGAATTCCCCTGCTCATCCCCGGTGAGCGCTTCAACCGGACGATCGTCGAGTACCTCAAGTTCGCGCGCAGCTTCAACGCGCAGTTTCCGGGGTTCGACACGGACATCCACGGCCTGGTCGAGGAGCCGGACGCCACCGGCAAGGTCCGTTACTACATGGACTGCGTGCGCCAGCGCTAGCGCGGCTCGCTCACTCGGTGCGCCTGGAACCGTCCGGCAAGGTTACCGCGCATTCCACGAATATCCGCGCCGTGCATGCGCGGCAGCGTTGCGTGTCGAGCCGGGCGTAGAGCGCACGGATCGCATGGTCCTTGGTCGCGAACACGCGTTCGCGGCCGATCGCGTCCAGGAAGCCGCCGCGCTCCAGCAATTCGGCCACCGCGGGCTTGAGGTTGCACAGGTACAGCTTCACGCCCGCTTCCGCCGAGTACCGCGACTCGCGCACGAGCAGCTCCGCACCCGCGACGTCGATGAAATTGATGCCGCTGCCGATGAGCAGCAGGTGCTTGCGATCCGGCGCGCGCGCACGGGCGTCGGCCAGTTCGTCGTGGACGTGATCGACGGCGCCGAAGAACAGCGAACCATCGACGCGCATCAGCGTCAGCTGCGGGCACGCCGAAGGCGCGTCGGCCGGAACAAGCGGGACGAAGCGCCGCTGCGGCGATCCCGGATGCGGCGCGACGGGTGTCAGTCCCGGGTGAGTCGTTCGCTGCAGGTAGACGAGGAGCGAAGCGAGCACGCCGACCAGGATCGCGAACTCGAGCTGCAGCAGCAGCGTGGCGAGAAAGGTCGTGACGAGCACGATGGACTCGACCCGGCTGGCGCGGACGATCCGGCGCATCTCCGCGAAATCGATGAGGCCCCACGCGACGATCAGCAGCACGCCGGCCATCGATGCGATCGGCAGGTACGCGGCGAGCGGGGCGACGAGTACCACGATGCCGACGAGGAACGCCGCCGACAGCAGGGCCGACAGCGGGGTGCGGGCGCCGGCCTCGTAGTTGGCGCCCGTGCGATTGAACGAGCCGGACGTCGGGAAGCAGGACGTGAATGCGCCGACGATGTTGGCAAGTCCCTGGCCGATGAACTCCTGGTTGCCGTCGATGCGCTGGCCCGATTTGGCCGCGACCGCCCGCCCGCTGGAGATCGCCTCGGTGAGGCCGATCAGCGTCAACGCGAACGCCAGCGGGGCGAGGCTTCGCCACGTCGCGCGGGAGAAGCTCGGGACCGACCATTCCGGCAAGGCCGACGGCAGCGCCCCGATCGTGGACACGTGCGCCAGGCCTTCGCGTCCGAGCACCCACGCCAGGAGGCCGCCGGCGACGATTCCGGTCAGCAGATGCGGAATGCGGGGCAGAAGGCGTCGACTCGCCACTGCGGCAACGACCGTCGTCAGCGCGATCAGCACCGACCACGGGTCGATGCTGGCGAGGTGCGTGAAAAAGACATGGACTGCTTCGACGAAGGCGGGCTCCTGCGGCACGTCGAGTCCGCCGATGTTGCGCAGCTGGGCGCCGACGATGAGGCAGCCGGCGCCGGCAGTGAAGCCGATCACGACGGTGTGGGAGATGAAATTGACGAGCGAACCGAGCCGGGCGAGCCCGAACCCGAGCTTGATCAGGCCGATCATCAGGTTGAGCGTCAGGACCAGCGTGATGTACTGCGGCGAAAACGGCACGGCGAGCTCGCTGACGGCCGCGAACACCATCAGCGACGTCGCGTTCGTGGGACCGGAGATGAGGTGCCACGACGAACCCCACAACGCCCCGACGACGGCAGGGAGCATGGCGCCGTACACCCCGTATTGCGGCGGCAGGCCCGCCAGCGTGGCGAAGGCGACCGCCTGCGGCAACACGATCACGGCGGCGACGAGGCCGGCCAGCAGGTCCGCGCGCAGCGTCGCCCGGGTGACGATGGCACGCCACCCGAGGAAGGGGAACACCCTCAGCGCGATCGCGCGCATCGGGGAACCGACCATGAAAGACGCCGACACCGCGGACCCGGACCCACCACGCGATCATGCGGCGGCGTCCCGTGTCCGCGCAACTCCCCGAAAGGGGGAGGGTGCCCCACGGAGGAACCTGCCGATTCCGCCGGGTTGGCGGCCGATCCGCGAAATAGCGCGGAGATGGCGGACGGGAGAGTCAGGCCGCGGCGTGTGCCGCCGATTCGGCCCGTCGGGCGATGGCGGGCATCGCGGCTTCCTTCCCGCCCTTCCGGTCGCCGGCCTCGACCACGATCGCGGCCAGCACGCAGGAGGCCATACGGACCTCAAGCGAATCGCCGCGCGCGGGCGCAACGATCGGGATGTTCGCGCCCAGAACCAGACCGGCGGCCAGGCCGGCGGTCAACCCGGTCATCGTGCGCACGACCAGGGAAGCGGCTTCCATCGTCGGCGCGATCAGTATGTCGGGACGCCCTGCGACGTCCGATTGGACGCCGTTGGCGCGCGCCGCCTCGGCGGAAAGCGCGCTGTCGGCGGTCAATGGACCGTCCACGACGGCGCCGCGGAACATCCCGTGCCCGGCCATCGTCTTCAACGCCGCGGCGTCGCGGGTCGAGGGGAACGCCGGCGACTCGCCGTCCATTGCCGCGAGAATCGCGACGTTGGGAGTGGCCACACCCAGCGCATGCGCGAGCCCGATCGTGTTCAGCACGATGTCCTTCTTGGCCGCGAGGTTGGGCGCGATGTTCAGGAGCGCATCGGCAAGCAGCATGCCGCTCGCGCGCTCCGGCAGGTCGATGAAAAAGGCGTGGCTCAACCGACGCTCGCCGCGCAAGCCGGATTCCGCCGCGGCGACAGGAGCGAGCAGGTCGTCGTTGCCGAGGTTTCCCTTGATCAGAGCCCGGACGGTACCGTGGCGGGCAAGTCCTGCGGCGACGATGCCGGCGGCGCGCGGCTCGGCGGGGGTGTCGACGATCGGCAGGCGCGATATGTCGATGCCACCGCGGTTGGCGATGTCGCGAATGCGCGCTTCGGGCCCGACCAGGAGCGGTGCAAGGAATCCGGCGAATGCGCCCGCCAAGGCGAACTGCAGCGCGTCCGTCGAGCACGGGTAGACGAACGCCGCCGGAAGCGGCGGCAGCTTGCGCGCCTGTTCGACCAGATGCCGGAAGTGCGGACGGCTGATCATTCGGCAAGCGTGGCAAGCTGCCCTGACAATGTCAATGCGGGCGCGGGGAGAGGCCGACAGCGGGCCCGGGGCAGCCGACAGACGTAGCCGGCCGGGATCCGCGAACGGCCGGCGGGCAGGCGTGCGCGAGCCAACAGCGCATCGCCGTGCGCTCCCCCGATCAGACCTTGCCTTTCCAGGGGACGACCAGGCGTTCGACGTAGCGCATCAGGAGGTCGAACAGATAGGCGACCGCACCGATGACGACGATGCCCATGATCACGACGTCGGTGCGCAGGAAATTCGACGCATTGAGCACCATCTGACCCAGCCCGACGGTCGCGGCGACCATTTCCGCGGCGACCAGCGTCGTCCAGCCGAAGCCGATCGAAATCCGCATGCCGGTGAAGATCTCGGGCATCGCGGCCGGGATCACGACGTGCCAGATGACCTGCCACTTCGAGGCACCCATCGAGTACGCGGCGTTGATCTGCTCGATCATCACGCTGCGCACGCCGGCGCGCGCTGCCATCGCGAGCGGTGCGAAGCAGGCGAGGTAGATGAGGATGATCTTCGCCATCTCCTCGATGCCGAACCAGATGACGATGAGCGGCAGATAGGCAAGCGGCGGCAGCGGCCGGTAGAACTCGATCGGCGGGTCGAAGATGCCGCGCGCGATCCGCGAGACGCCCATCGCGATGCCGACCGGGATCGCCGTCACGACGGCGAGCACGAAGGCGGCGAACACGCGGACGAGGCTCCACCAGAAGTGCTCGATCAGCGGCCGGCCTCCCTGGATGTCGCCCTTCCACGCATCGCCGAAGCTGGTGATGATCTTCTCGGGTGTCGGCAGGAAGAGGTCGCGGATCCAGCCCAGGTGCGTGGCCACCCACCACAGCGCGAGCAACGCGATGACGGTGACGACGCTGATCAGCGTGCTCGGACCCTGGCCGGGCACGCTGTAGCCGGTGACCGTGTGGCCGGCGGCGACCGGCGCCGTGCCGGTCGCCGGGGACGGCGCCTCGGGCGCAGTCGCGGAACCGCCGTCCGGCGGCAATGTCGTCACAGGACGGCCTCGCGCGGCGCGGCGTGGATGACGTGCAGAATCTCCTCGCGCAGCCGGATGAACTCGGCATCCGCCTTGACCGCGCGGGCGTCCTTGCACTCGATGAAGCGGCGGCCGAACTCGAGCTTGTAGCGGTGGGCGATGCGCCCGGGCGAGGGGGTCATCACGATCAGATCGGTGGCCAGAAACAGGGCCTCCTCGACGCTGTGGGTGATGAAGAAGAACATCTTCCGCGTCTCCCACCAGAGCAGCAGGATCAACTCCTGGATCTGCTCCCGGGTGAACGCATCGAGCGCTCCCATCGGCTCGTCCATCAGCATCACTTCGGGGTCGCTCGCGAGCGCCCGGGCGAGGCCGACGCGCTGCTGCATGCCGCCGGAGATCTGGTAGATCGGGGAGTCGGCGAATTTCTCGAGACCCACGTGCGCGAGTTTGTCCAGCGCGATGCGGCGCCGTTCGGCCCGGTCGACGCCGCGCATCCGCAATCCGAACTCGACGTTCTGGACCACCGAGAGCCAGGGCATCAGCGCGTGCTTCTGGAACACCACGCCGCGATCGGACCCCGGTCCCGTGACGCGCTTGCCGTCGAGCAGGATATCGCCGTCCGAGTACTCCATGAAGCCGGCGATGCAGGAGAGCAGCGTGGTCTTGCCGCACCCGGACGCGCCCAGGGCGACGACGAAATCGCCGGGATCGAGTGCGAGGTCCACGTCGTGCAGCGCGTGCGTCGTGCGCCCGCCGCGGCCGGCGTAGTTGACGCTCAGGTGACGGATTTCGAGCTTGCTCATCGCATCAATCCATGACGGCGAACCGCCGCGGAAAGCAGCGGGACGCCTGGGCGCGAGCCTCGATGTCGGCCCGCAAACGAAAACGGCGCGTGGAACGGCGCCGGTGCGCCGCTCGAACGCGCCGAGTCATCGCGTCGGGCATCGAGCCCGACGCAATGGTCTATTTGGCCGCTTCCTGCGCGTACGCAGGATTGACCACGACCGAGTAGTCCGGCAGCACCTTTTCGATCTGCTTCTGCGTGAGCTGGAATTCGGCCGTGGCGGCCAGCGCCTTGGCCGCGATGCTGTTCTTGCCGCCCCCCAGCCATTTCGTCGCCTGCTCCGAAGCCGTCGGGAACTGGTAGAGCGCAATTGACGACGGAGCCTCTTCCGGCTTGGCGCCGGACCACTTGGCGACCGCCGCGATTTCCGGCGAGCCGGTCGTCCACTTGGCCTTGTTCTTGCGGTAGCGGTCATCGGCGGCGGCCATGATCTTCACGAATTTCACGAGGAAGTCGTTGTTGGCTTTCGCCCAGTCCCTGTTGACGACGTAGCCGTCGAAGGTCGCCTTGCCGGTGGACGCGGAGATCTTGCCCGAGGTCATGATGACCTTGCCGTCCTTCTTCGCGTCGGCCAGCACCGGGTCCCAGATGAACGTCGCCTGGATGTCACCGCGCTGCCACGCTGCACGGACCTCCGGCGGACGCAGGTTCAGGATCTGTACGTCGGCGGGATTCACTTTCGCCTGCTCGAGCGCGACGAGCAGGTGGAAGTGCGTCGTCGAGTTGAACGGCACGGCGATCTTCTTCCCCTTGAGATCGGCGACCGTGTTGATGCCCGAGCCGTTCTTGGCGACGAGCGCCTCGGCATCGCCGATGTCGTCGAGGATCCAGAACAGCTCCATGGGTTCGCCGCGCGATACCGCCGCCGCAATGCCGGCCGAGCCGACCTCGCCGACCTGGACCGCGCCGGAGGCCATGGCCTTGATCACCTCACCGCCGCCGCCGAACTGCTTCCAGGTGATCTTGTAGCCGGTCGCCTTCTCGAGTTCCTTCGCTTCCTGGGCGACCCGATACGGGACGACCATGTCCTGGTATGCGATCGTCACTTCTTTCTGCTGCGCCCACGTGGGCGCGGCCGCGGCCGCGGCGAGGATCAAACCGGCGACGAGTCTTTTCATGCGTGTTCTCCCTGAGTGTTGGACGACCGGTAAGCGGCTCCTGCGGTCATGAGGCGCCGCGCGCCGCCGCCGGGAACGTCGAGGCGCGATGCTAGATCGTGGCGAGCGTCCTGCGCAAGATGTCCGCGATCATGTCGACATGCGCCTTCTCGGCCACGAGCGGGGGCGCGATGATCGCCGCGTCGCCGGTGGTCTTGAGGTGCAGGCCGTTGTCGAACAGCTTCTTCTGAAGCGCGTGACCGCGCTTGCCCGGTGCGTCGTCCACGGCGAGGTCGATCGCGGCCAGCATTCCGTAGCCGCGGATGTCGGTCACCACCGGCAGATCCTTGAGCGAGAAGATCGCGTCGAGGAAATACGGCGACAGCGCGCGCCCGCGTTCGAACAGGCCGTCGTTCTTGTAGATATCGAGCGTCGCGAGACCGGCGGCGCAGGCGGCAGGATGGCCCGAGTACGTGTAGCCGTGGAAGAACTCGATCGCGCCTTCGGGAGCGGCCGCCATGATCGTGTCGTGGATGCGCTCGGAGATCGCGACCGCGCCCATCGGCTGCGCGCCGTTGGTGATTGCCTTCGCCATCGTGATCATGTCCGGGGTGACGCCGAAGCTCTGCGCGGCAAAGGCCTGGCCGGTGCGGCCGTACCCGGTGATCACCTCGTCGAACACCAGCAGGATCCCATGTGCGTCGCAGATCGCGCGCAGACGATCGAGGTATCCCTTCGGCGGCACCAGGCAACCGGTGGAGCCGGCAATCGGCTCGACGAAGCAGGCGGCGATGTTCTCGGCGCCGTAGAGGTTGACGATCCGCAGCAGGTCCTCGGCCAGTTCGGCGCCGTGCGCGCCCTGGCCCGGGCTGAAGAGGTTTTCCTTCAGATGCGTGTGCCGCATGTGCGCGATGCCGGGGAGCGCCGGGCCGAACGTGCGGCGGTTGTTGACGAGCCCGGACAGCGACACGCCGCCGAAGTTGACGCCGTGGTAGGCACGCTCGCGCGAGACGAACACGTTGCGGCCGCCCTGGCCGCGCGCCTGATGGAAGGCGAGCGCCACCTTCATCGCGCTTTCGACCGATTCCGAGCCCGAGTTGGCGAAGAAGATCCGGTTGAGGTCGCCCGGCGTCAATTCCGCCACGCGGGTGGCGAGCTCGAACTGCTTCGGATGTCCACGCAGGAACGGCGCCGAGAAGTCGAGTTCCGCGAGTTGCCGGCCGACGGCTTCCGCGATCTCCCTGCGGCCGTGACCGGCCGCGCAGCAGAACAGCCCCGACGACGCGTCGATGATCTTGTCGCCGCGGTCGTTCCAGAAGTACATCCCTTCCGCGCGGACGATCATCTTCGGATCGGCCTTGAACTCGCGATTGGGCGTGAATGGCATCCAGTACTCGTCGAGCGACAGCCGGCTGGTCGCGGCGGCGCTCTGGATCTTCGGTTCGGCGTGGCCCATGGTGACCTCCTGGTGTTGCGCTGCGGCGCCGGCAAGCGCGGCGCGCGACGCGGTATTCGGATCGATCGGGAAGAGAATCGTACACCTTTGTTGCCCGAGCGCGGGCCGACCGCAGGAGCAGGTTGACCGCACGGCGATCGCATTCGTTGCGGCGACCCCACGCGACATCGCCGGGCCCTGCGTGGCGGAAGGACGTCTAGCGCGAGGTGCAGCGGCTCGCGTAATCTGTGCGCCTTGTCCACTCGCGTCCTCAGGAGAATCCCCATGCGCATCGGTGTCCCGAAAGAGATCAAGGTGCTCGAGAACCGGGTCGGCCTCGTGCCGGGCAGTGTCCGCGAGGCGGTCGCCCACGGTCACGAGGTCATCGTCGAGCACAATTCGGGGCAAGGCATCGGGATGGACGACGACGCGTACCGCAAGGCCGGAGCGCAGGTCGTCGGGACTGCCAGGGAGGTGTTCGCGGCGGCGGAGATGATCGTCAAGGTCAAGGAACCGCAGGCCGCCGAACGGAAGATGCTGCAGCCGGGGCAGATCCTGTTCACCTACCTGCATCTTGCCCCCGATCCGGAGCAGGCGAAGGACCTGGTCGCGAGCGGCGCCGTTTGCATCGCCTACGAGACCGTCACCTCGACATCGGGTGGGCTGCCGCTGCTCGCGCCGATGTCGGAGGTCGCCGGGCGCATGTCGATCCAGGCCGGCGCCTATTTCCTCGAGAAGCCGCACGGCGGTCTCGGGATACTCCTGGGCGGTGTGCCGGGCGTGGATCCGGCCAAAGTCGTGATCCTGGGCGGCGGAGTGGTGGGTTCGCACGCCGCGCACATCGCGCTCGGCATGGGCGCCGAGGTGTGGGTGCTCGACCGCAACACCGAAGTGCTGCGGGCGCTGTGGCGGCAATTCGGACGGCCGCTCAACACGGTGTTCTCGACCCGCGACGCGATCGAGCGTCACGTCGCCAGCGCCGACCTCGTCATCGGCGGCGTCCTGATTCCCGGGGCATCGGCGCCGAAACTCGTCTCGGCGGCGCTCGTGAAGCAGATGAAACCCGGCTCCGTCGTCGTCGACGTCGCCATCGACCAGGGCGGCTGTTTCGAGACCTCGCGCCCGACGACGCACGCGGAGCCGGTGTACGTCGTCGACGGCGTCACGCACTACTGCGTCGCGAACATGCCCGGCGGCGTTCCGCGCACGTCGACGTTCGCCCTCAACAACGCGACCCTTCCGTTCGTGCTGGCGATTGCCGACAAAGGCTGGAAGAAGGCGCTCGCGGACGATGTGCATCTCAGGAACGGCCTCAACATCGCCTTCGGCAAGGTCACCTGCCGGCCGGTCGCGGAGGCGCTGGGCTACGGGTTCGTCGAGCCTGACGCCGTCATGGGCTGACGGCGATCCCGCGGCATGCCGCCGCGAAGAACGTCGTCGTCGGCGCGTCGCGCTTGCGGGCCCTCGACCCGCCGCCGCGGCGGCGGGTCCAAGTCCCGCCGGGAGGCGACGATAAGGTGATCGTCAGTCCCGCAATACCGCCGGCAGCCACAGCGCGATCTGCGGAAACATCAGCACGAGCAGCAGCCCGATGATCTGCAGCACCATGAACTGCATCATGCCGGCGTAGATGTCGGAGAGGTCCCAGTCGGGTACCACGCCCTTGAGAAAGTAGGCCGACAACGCGACCGGAGGCGACAGCCATGCCGTCTGCAGGCACACCGCGACCAGCGTGCAGAACCAGACGAGGTCGATCCCGAGCTTCTGCACCAGCGGCAGCAGGATCGGCACGACGATCAGCACGATCGGCACCCATTCGAGCGGCCAGCCGAGGACGAAGATGATGCCGAGGATCAGCAGCAGCATCAGCGTCGGCGGCAGATCGAGCTGCAGCAGCGATTCCGCGATCAGCGTGGCGCTGCCCAACCGCGAGAACACGGCGCCGAAATAGTTCGACGCGGCGACGAGCAGCAGGATCATGCAGGACGTCAGCAGCGTCGAGTAGACGGCGGAACGGAACGCCGCCCACGACATCCGCCGGTAGGCCAAGGTCAGCAGCAGCACGGCGAAGGCGCCGACGGCGCCGGCGTCGGTTGGCGTCGCGATGCCGGCGAGAATCACGCCGAGTGTCGCGAAGATCACGACCACGACCGGCGCGATGCCGAGGACCAGCTCCTTCACCACCTCGCCCACCGATCCTGCTCGTTCCTCCGGCGGCAGCGCCGGTCCGAGCGCCGGGTTGAGGTAGCTGCGGACGAGGGTGTAGACGATGTAGAGCAGCGCCAGCAGCAGACCCGGGATCACGGCCGCCGCGAAGAGGTCCGTCGCGGGCACGCCGACCACCGGGCCCATCACGATCAGCATGACCGACGGTGGGATCAGGATGCCCAACGTACCGCCGGCGGTGATGGCGCCCGCCGACAGCCGGATGTCGTAGCCGGAGCGCTTCATGGCCGGCGCCGCCATCACGCCCAGCAGCGTGACCGACGAGCCGACGATACCGGTGGCCGCCGCGAAGATCGTTGCCGTCAGCAGCACGGCGAGATAGAGCGAACCGCGCACCGACCCGAGCGCCAGCTGCACGCCGCGGAACAACCGCTCCATCAGGCCCGACTGCTCCAGCAGGTACCCCATGAACAGGAAGAACGGCACCGACGCGAGCGTCGGATCGCGCATCACCGAGAAGAACTGCAGCGTCATCAGATGAAGTGCGAGCGGACCGAGCGCGACGTAGCCCCCGATCGCCGCCACGGCGATCAGCGTGAACGCGATCGGGAACCCGATGAAGATCGCCGCGAACAGCACGCCCAGCAGCAGGATGCCGAACCATTCGGGGCTCACGTCGATACCTCGCCGGCGGCATCATCGGCCGGCGTCTCGGGGATTTCGCCGTCCTCCGGACCGAACGCGCGCGCCGCGCACTTGATGCACTCGGAGATTCCCTGCAGCAGCAGCAGCACCGCCGACGCCGGCATCATGAACTTGAAGGGCCACACGATCGGGAGCCAGGGGCTGGTGACGATGCGCTCGTTCTGCTGGAACGATTTCCAGAAGTACTCCCATCCCAGCCACGCGAAGATCGCCAGCGCCGGAAAGAAGAAGATGAGATAGCAGGCGAGGTCGACGCGCGCCCGGGTGCGCTTCGTCCAGTTGGCGTAGAAGCTGTCGGTGCGGATGTGGCCGCCGCGCTGCAGCGTCCACGCCGAGCCGACCATGAAAAAGGTCCCGTAGAGCATGAACGTCATGTCGTAGGCCCAGGTGGTCGGCGCGTTGAACAGGTAGCGCGCGGTCACCTCCCAGACCAGCGACAACACCATCGGCACGATCAGCCAGGCGATGGCCATGCCCGTCACGCGCGTCACGGCATCGAGCGCGCGCGCCACGCGCGCGAGCGTCGGATTCGACAGGGACATCGGAATCTCCGGCGCAGGCCGCCGCGCCCGGATGCGAAGGCAGCCGGCGACGCGGGGCGATGCGCTTGCGGTGGTCTACTTCGGCGGAGCGGCGAGCGCGGCGTTGCCGAGGTTGGAGTACAGGTCGAGGATCTTCGTCCAGTAGGGAACGACGATCTTCGCGAAGTTGCGCTGCGAGTCGAGGGTCTCCTTGAAGAACGCGTCCTTCGCCGCGTAGCGGTCGAGCACGACGTTGGTCGCGCGGACGAACTCGGGGAAGAAGTCCTTCGGCGTGTCGTGGATGGTGACCTTGAATTCGTTGCGCAGCCGCACGATGGCCTGCGCGTTCTTGTAGACGTTGTACGTGTAGGTTTCCGTCATCGACGCCATCGCCGCGGTGCGGATGATCTCCTGGAGGTCGGGCGAGAGCTTGTCCCAGACCGTCTTGTTGATCAGGATTTCGCCGATGTCGGTGGACTGGTGCAGCCCCTGCAGGTAGTAATGCTTCCACACCGTCTGCAGCCCGAGATTGAGGTCGTCGGCGGGGCCGATCCATTCGGCGGCGTCGATCACGCCGCGCTGCGCCGAGGGCACGATCTCGCCACCGGGCAGGGCCACCGCCGCAACGCCCATTTCCTTGAATATTTCGCCGGTGATCCCCGGTGGCGCGCGGTACTTCATCTTCTTGAAGTCGGCGGTGCTGTTGATCGGCGTCTTGAACCAGCCGAGCGGATCCGGGCCCATGGGCTGGACGAAGATCGGCTCGACGTTGACCTTGAGCACGTCGCGATAGAGCTTGCGATAGAGATCGTAGCCGCCGCCCTCGAAGATCCACGCCACGTGCGACATCTGATCGAGCCCGACGCCGGCGCCCGCCATCGGATTGCTGAACAGGCCGGCGGCGGGGTTCTTGCCGGACCAGTAATGCGTCCACGCATAGCCGCCCTCGACGATGCCCTTGTCGACGGCATCGAGAATCTCGAATGCGGGCACGATCGCGCCGTCGGGGAGCATTTCCATCTTCACCCGGCCGGCCGACATGCGGTCGACGCGGTCACCCATCTTCTTCAGCAATTCGAAGTAGATCGATGCCGACGGGACGGCGGTCTGGATGCGCAGCTTGACCGGGGCCTGGGCCGTCTGCGCGAATGCGCTGCCGCAAGCGAGTGTCGCTGCGACCAACGCGGTCGCGCACGCCGATAGCCAATGCCGTTTCATGAGTCCTCCCTGCAAAGATGGGCGCCGCGGGGCGCGGTCGGTCCGCGTGTCGCATCTTCGGCGATCTCACGGTCCGGCGAATGTAGACAGTCCGGTCGCGCTTGGCAATATGCGAGCACGTTTTCGGTAGACATTCGTTTCATATATCGATAAATCGTGTCGCCATGGCGTCGCGACGCCCGCGTGCACCGGCTCAACCCGAGCGTGCGTGGCGCCGCGGCGGTGTGGCGCGAGTGCGCGCCGGAGCCGGCGCCGGTGCCGCGGCTCCCGCGGCAAAGGTCGCCCCCAGGGCCGATGCCGCACGCCGCAATGCGGGTACGTGCGCGAGCGCGGCGGCGAGCGGCATGCGCGCGACCGGTGCCTGCACGGCGACCGAGGCGACGACACGGCCCTGCGGGGTGGCGACCGGAACGGCGACGCACACGAGGCCCGCAAGGTACTCCTCGTTGTCGGTCGCGACGCGCTCGCGGCGCACGCGGGCGAGCTCGCCGGCGAGCCGACGGGGATCGACGATGGTCTGGTCCGTGAGCCGGGGCAGCGGCAGCGTTTCGACGATGCGCTTGCGGCGTCCGGGCGGCAACAGCGCGAGGAGCAGCTTGCCGCTTGCACTGCAGTGCAGCGGGACCCGCGAGCCCGGCTGCAGGGTGACACGCAACGGCCAGGCGCTCTCGACCCGATCGAGATACACGATCTCGCCACCGTCCAGGATCGTCAGGTTGCAGGTTTCGCCGACCTCGGCGACGAGCTGCTGCAATATGGCCCGACGCGGGCCGCGGGCACAGCCGCTGCGCAGCGTGTCGAGGGCCAGCCGGGTCAGGCGCGGTCCCGGACCGATACGGCGGCCTTCGGGCTCGCGCGCGACCAGCCCCGCCTGCTCCAGCATCGCGAGCATCCGGTAGACCGTGGGCTTGGGCAGTTCCGCGCCGGTGCTCGCATCGTGGAGGGTGATCGGCTCCTCGGCGGCGGCGATCCGCTCGAGCAGCGCGAAAGCGCGCAACAACGGCGATGTGCGATCCCGTTTGGTTCCCATGCTGTTGACATTATCTCGAAAAATGGAACAATTCAACCCAGATTTCGCATATATCTTGCAGGCCATGCCGCGCTGTGGAAGACTGTGCGCCTGCGCGTGAACCGCTCCCGAGGAGGATTCCATGAACAAGCCCGCCGACATGCCGACCGCCGTGGTCGGCCGCCAGAGGATGACGCCTTCGGAAGCGTTCGTCGAAACCCTCGTTGCCAACGGCGTCAAGGACGTCTTCGGCATCGTCGGCTCCGCCTACATGGATGCGCTCGACCTGTTTCCGCTCGCGGGCATCCGGTTCATCTCGGTGGCGCACGAACAGGGCGGCGGGCACATGGCCGACGGCTACGCACGGGTGTCCGGCCGTCACGGCGTGTGCATCGCGCAGAACGGTCCTGGCATCACCAACTTCGTGACGTCCACGGCGGCCGCATTCTGGGCCCACTCGCCGGTGGTCGTCGTGACGCCCGAAACGGGCAGCGCGACCATCGGTCTCGGCGGCTTCCAGGAGACCGAGCAGCTGCCGCTTTTCTCGAAGATCACCAAGTACCAGGCGCACGTCAACAACCGGGCGCGGATGGCGGAGCTGACCGCGCGCGCCTTCGACCGTGCCCACCTGGAGCTTGGACCAACGCAGCTCAACATCCCGCGCGATTTCTTCTATGGCGACATCGAGTGCGAGATTCCGCGGCCGATGACGATCGAGCGCGGGGCGGGCGGAGAGAAGAGCCTCAATGAGGCCGCCGCATTGCTCGCGGCGGCGAAATTCCCCGTGATCCTCTGCGGCGGCGGCGTGGTGATGGCCAATGGTCAGGCGGAGGCCATCGCGCTCGCGGAGCTGCTCCAGGCGCCGGTGGCCACCAGCTACCTGCACAACGACTCGTTCCCCTCGCGGCACGCGCTCTGGTGCGGAGCGCTCGGCTACCAGGGCTCGAAGGCGGCGATGAAGCTCATGGCGAAGGCCGACGTCGTACTGGCGCTCGGCACCCGCCTCGGACCGTTCGGGACGCTGCCGCAGTACGGGATGGAGTACTGGCCGAAGAACGCCAAGATCGTCCAGGTCGATGCCGACGCGAAGATGCTGGGCCTCGTCAAGCCCATTTCGGTGGGCATCTGCGGCGACGCGAAGGCCGCGGCGGCGGCGCTTGCGGCCCGGCTGGCCGGCAAGCCGCTGGCTTGTCTCGCCAACAAGGATGCACGTCTCGCGGACATCCGGGCCGAGAAGTCCGCGTGGGAGTCCGAGCTCGACGGCTGGACGCACGAGAAGGACGCATGGTCGATGGAGGTGGCGAAGACCTCGACGTACATGCACCCACGGCAGATGCTGCGCGAGCTCGAGCGCGCGATGCCCGAGGGGGCGATGGTCTCGACCGACATCGGCAACATCTGCTCGGTGTCGAACTCCTACCTTCGCTTCGACCGGCCGCGCTCGATGTTCGCGGCGATGAGCTTCGGCAACTGCGGCTACGCTTTTCCGACCATCATCGGCGCGAAGGTCGCGGCACCCGACCGGCCGGCGATCGCGTATGTCGGCGACGGCGCCTGGGGCATGAGCTTCGGCGAGATCCAGACCTGCGTGCGCGAGAACATTCCGGTGACGGCCGTCGTGTTCAACAACGGGCAATGGGGCGCGGAGAAGAAGAACCACGTCGACTTCTACGAAAACCGTTTCCTGGGCGTGAACCTCGACAAGCAGCCGTCTTGGGCGACCGTGGCGCGCGCGATGGGCGCCGAGGGCGTGACCATCGACAAGGTCGGCGACGTCGGTCCGGCGCTGCGTGCGGCGTGCGCGGCGCAGAAGCAGGGGAAGACGACGATCCTCGAGATGATGGTGACGCGCGAGCTGGGCGATCCGTTCCGCCGCGACGCGCTGGCGCTGCCGGTCCGCCATCTCGCGAAGTACCAGTCGACGGCGGCGCGGCGGGGCTGACGCTGCCGACGCCGCGAGCTCGGCTCGCCGGCGGGTGGCGCCGGCGAACCGGTGATCGGCGGGGGCTTCCACGCGCCACCGGACGACTTGCCGGCTGAGCGCGTCGCCGTTCCCCGCACGATCATTGGCGTTATCATCGCATCCTCGTGCGGACGACGGCCACGCCGGCCGCTGCAATCCGCGGCGACGTTTCCTTTTCCGCCGACCCGGCCGGAGGCGTGAATTGCGCATCGATCCGCAACGCATCGAAGACACCGCCAAGGAGCTCTACGTCCGCGCGCTGAAGGTGCTGCCGCCGGACATCAAGGAGGGCTTCGCGAAGCTCGCCGCACGCGAAACGGGCGGCACGGCGAAGGCCGTCCTCGGCACGATGATCGAGAACATCGCCGTCGCGGAGAGAACCGACAACCTGCTGTGCCAGGACACCGGCATCCCGATCTACAACGTGACGGTCGGGCGCGACGTCGCCGTCGACGGCATCGCATTGAAGGCCGCGATACGCAACGGTTGCGCGCGGGCGACACGCGAGTATCCGCTGCGCTCGTCGGTCGTCCATCCGCTGACCCGGAAGAACGAGCACACGTCCTGCGGTGCCGGCGTGCCGGTGATCCACGTCGATTTTTCGGACGCGTTCGAGGGATTGCGCATCGAGATGGTGCCCAAGGGCAGCGGGTCGGAGAACAATTCGTGGCTCAAGATGGCGATTCCGGCCGACGGCGTGGACGCGATCAAGACATTCGTCGTCGATTGCGTGCTTGCCGCAGGCGGCAAGACCTGTCCACCGACGATCGTCGGCGTCGGTGTGGGCGGCACCGCGGACCTGTGCGTCCACCTCGCCAAGGTGGCGGCGACGCGTCCGCTCGGGTCGCGCTGCCCGGATCCCGAGGGCGCGGCGCTCGAAGTCGCGCTCTCCAGGGCGGTCAACCTGCTCGGGGTCGGACCGCAGGGACTCGGTGGCGATGCGACGGCGTTCGCAGTGCACGTCGAGCTTGCCGCGACGCACATCACGATGAACCCCGTCGCCGTGAACATGCAGTGCCACTCGGCGCGGCGCGCGAGTGCGGTGCTGACGGCCGAGGGTACGGCGTTCGGCTTCTAGCGCTCGCCCGGGATCGCCATGTTCATCGCCCATTTCGGTGTCGCCATGGCGGCACGCCGCGTCGCGCCGCGGCCGTCGCTCGGCACGCTGCTGCTGGCGGCGATGCTCGCCGACGGCATCTGGCCGGTGTTCGTGCTGCTGGGCTGGGAGAAGGTCGAGATCGTGCCGGGCATCACGACCGTCACTCCGCTGCTGTTCACGTCGTATCCCTACACGCACAGCCTGCTGTTCGACGCATTGTGGGCGGCGCTTCTCGGCGGCAGCTACTACGCGCTGCGCCGCGACCGAGGCGGCGCACTGTGGCTTGCCGCGCTCGTGCTTTCCCACTGGGTCCTCGATTTCGTGGCGCATCGGCCCGACATGCCGCTGTGGCCCGGCGGCCCGACGGCGGGACTGGGACTCTGGTACTCGCTGCCCGCCACGCTCGCCGTGGAGTTCGCGATCTTCGGTGGCGGCGTGTGGCTGTACGCGACGGCGACGCGGGCGCGCGACCGGATCGGCAGCACGGCGTGGTGGGCCCTCGTGCTCACGCTCGCGGCGATCTATCTGTCGGCGGTGTTCGGCCCACCGCCGCCGAGCGTGGAAGTGCTCGCGCTGAGCGGGCTGCTCGGCTGGCTGTTCGTGGCGTGGGCCTACTGGATCGACCGGCACCGCCTCCCGGGGACCGTTTGAGGACGCGACGATGGCCCATTACGAATTGACGCTGCCGGTCACCGAACGAGAGGTGCGCGCGCTCGTCGTCGACGACACGGTCACGCTGCACGGCACGCTCTACGGAATCCGCGACGCGACCCAGATCGCGCTCTTCGATCGCGGCCGGGCCACGCGCTTCGACCTTGCCGGCCATGCCGTGGTGCACACGGCGCCCAACGTGCGCAAGGTTCCGGTGTCGCCGACGCATCCGGCCGGGTACGCGCCGGTGTGCATCGGCACGACGACGAGCAGCCGGATGGAGCGCTTCACGCGCCCGCTGATGACGCGGTACGGCGTGCGCCTGATCGTCGGCAAGGGCGGATTGGGCGAAGCGTCGCGCGCCGCGTTCCAGGAACTGGGAGGCGCTTATCTGGCGCTCGTCGGCGGCACTGCGGCGCTTGAAACCACGTGGATCGAGGCGATCGAGGACGTCGATCTCGACGATCTCAATCCGGAAAGTCTCTGGCGTTTCCGGATTCGCGGCTTCGGTCCGCTGCGGGTGGCCATGGACAGCCGCGGCGGCAGCCTGTACGCGGCCGTCGATGCGCAAGCGCGTTCGCGTCGCGAAGCCGCGTTGGCGGCGCTCGGCGTCAAGACCTGATCTCGGGACCCCGCCAAGCGTCGCGCGCACGGCCGGGCCTCCGCCCGGGTGCGGCGGCGTGCAGGCAATGGCGGTCACGCGAGTGGAGTGTCATCGGGCTGTAACACGCTGCGGCAATAATCGCGGCGTCCGAGACCTGTCTATGAGGAAGAACCCATGCGCAAGCACCTGACCCGAGGTTTCCTGGTCGCCGCGACGTTCGCGTTCGGCCTCTCCAACGCTGGCGCCGTCGACATCACCGGCGCCGGAGCGACGTTCCCGTACCCGATCTACGCGAAGTGGGCCGAGGCCTACAAGGCGAAAACGGGCGTCGGCATGAACTACCAGTCGATCGGCTCCGGCGGCGGCATCGCGCAGATCAAGGCGAAGACGGTCGACTTCGGCGCGTCCGACATGCCGCTGAAGCCGGAGGACCTGCAGGCCGCCGGTCTGACGCAGTTCCCGGCGATCATCGGCGGCGTCGTGCCGGTCGATCAATCTCGAAGGCATTGCGCCGGGCGCGCTCAAGTTCACCGGCCCGGTGCTCGCCGACATCTATCTCGGCAAGATCAAGAGCTGGAACGACAAGGCGATCGCCGATCTCAATCCGGCCGCGAAGCTCCCCGCCGAACCGATCACCGTCGTGCGCCGCTCCGACGGTTCGGGCACGACGTTCATCTGGACCGACTACCTGTCCAAGGTGAGCCCGGACTGGAAGGCGAAGGTCGGCGCGAGCACCGCCGTTGCCTGGCCTGAAGGCGTCGGTGGCAAGGGCAACGAAGGCGTGGCCGCGTACGTGCAGCGGATCAAGGGCTCGATCGGCTACGTCGAGTACGCGTACGCGAAGAAGAACAAGATGACCTACGCGCAGGTTCAGAACAGGGACGGCCAGTTCGTCGCAGCCCGACGACGAGACGTTCCAGGCGGCCGCCGCGTACGCCGACTGGAAGAACGCGCCCGGCTTCTACCAGATCCTGACCGACCAGCCCGGCAAGAACAGCTGGCCGATCACCGGCGCGAGTTTCATCCTGATGCACGTCAAGCAGGACAAGCCGCAGAACGCCGCCGAGGTGCTCAAGTTCTTCGACTGGGCATTCAAGAACGGCCAGACGATGGCGGCAGAGCTCGACTACGTTCCGATGCCCGAGAACGTCACCAAAGTGATCGCCGAGTCGTGGAAAGCCCAGGTCAAGGACGCCGTCGGGCAAGGCCGTCTGGAACTGATTGCCGTCCTGCGGCACCGCGCATACACTCGACGCAGCACTGTTTGCATCCTCCGTCCCGGCCGGGTTCGCCAGTTCCCGGCCGGATTCATTTGCGAGAGGTTAAGATGACGGTTACCGCCGGTACCGCCGACTTGCCCATGCCATGCCGCCGCCGACCGCGCCGACGCGCGCGCCACCTCCGACCGCCCGGCCGAAGGGCGCGGCGCCGTGGCAGGATCTGTTGTTCGAGCGCGACGACGATGCTTTTCGCGCTCTTCGTGCTGCTCACGCTGGCCGCGATCCTCGTCGCGCTCGCGTGGGCCGCCGTTCCGGCGTTCGAGAAGTTCGGCTTCGGCTTCTTCTTCACCAACGTCTGGAATCCGGTGACGATGCGATTTCGGCGGCGCTGGCGCCGATCTACGGCACGCTGGTGACTTCTGCGATCGCGCTGCTGATCGGCGTGCCGGTGAGCTTCGGCATCGCGCTGTTCCTGACCGAGATGTGCCCGGTCGTGCTCAAGCGGCCGCTCGGCACCGCGGTCGAGCTGCTCGCCGCGATTCCGTCGATCATCTACGGGATGTGGGGCCTGTTCGTGTTCGCGCCGGTGTTCGGCGACTACGTCCAGCCGGTGCTCACCACGACTTTCGGCGATCTGTGGATTCTGGGCCCGCTGTTCCAGGGGGCGCCGAACGGCATCGGGGTCCTGACTCGGCGGGGGTCATCCTGTCGATCATGGTGATCCCGTTCATTGCGTCGGTGATGCGCGACGTGTTCGAGATCGTGCCCCCGGTGCTGAAGGAGTCGGCGTACGGCATCGGCGCGACGACCTGGGAGGTCGTCTGGAACGTCGTGCTGCCGTACACGAAGGTCGGCGTGATCGGCGGCGTCATGCTCGGCCTCGGCCGCGCGCTGGGCGAGACGATGGCGGTGACGTTCGTCATCGGCAACGCGTACCGGATCAGCACCTCGCTGTTCGAGCCGGGCAACTCGATCGCCTCGGCGCTCGCCAACGAGTTCAACGAAGCCGCCGATCCCGTCCATCGCGCGTCGCTGATCGCGCTCGGCCTCGTGCTGTTCGTGCTGACCTTCATCGTGCTGGCCTGCTCGCGGCTGCTGCTTGCGCAGCTCGCCCAGGGGCGAGGGCACGGAAGGCCGTGCGATGTCCAAGATGCCACGAACCGCGATCTACCGCCGGCGCTTCGGTCAACCGTTTCAACCTGGTCATGTCGCTGGCCGCGATGTCGTTCGGGATGGCCTTCCTGCTGTGGATCCTGTCGGTGCTGTTCGCGCTGGGCGTATCGGCGCTGTCGCCGACGATGTTCACGCAGACGACGCCGCCGCCGGGGTCGGCGGGCGGGCTTGCCAATGCGATCTACGGCAGCGTGATCATCGTCGTCGTGGCGACCTTCGTCAGCACGCCGATCGGCATCTTCGCCGGCATCTATCTGGCCGAATACGGCAAGAGCGGCTGGATCGCCCGGCTGACGCGATTCATCAACGACATCCTGCTGTCGGCGCCGTCGATCGTGATCGGTCTGTTCGTCTACACGGTTTACGTGATGCAGGTCGGCCACTTCTCCGGCTGGGCCGGCTCGTTCGCGCTGGCGCTGATCGCCATTCCGGTGGTGGTCCGGACCACCGAGAACATGCTGCAGCTGGTGCCGGCGAGCCTGCGCGAGGCGGCGGTGGCGCTCGGCGCGCCGATGTGGAAGGTCATCGTGATGGTGACGCTGCGGGCGGTGCGCGGCGGCGTGATCACCGGCATCCTGCTCGCCGTCGCGCGCATGTCCGGCGAGACGGCGCCGCTGCTGTTCACCGCGCTCAACAACCAGTTCTGGAGCGCCAACATGAACGCGCCGATGGCCAACCTGCCGGTGGTGATCTTCCAGTTCGCGCATGAGCCCGTACGAGGACTGGAAGTCGCTGGCATGGGGCGGCGCGCTGCTGATCACGCTTACCGTGCTCGTCATCAACATCCTCGCGCGCACCGTGTTCCGCCAGACCGCCGTCCGCTAACCGACCGAGCGCAGTCGAGAGCGTCCGATGGATACCTGCGACCCATCGCCGCGCGTCCACCGCGCAGCGCCGGTCCGCGGTGCCGACCGCGGCGCCGAAGATGTCGATCCGCAACCTCGACTTCTTCTACGGCCGCTTCCAGGGGCTGAAGAACATCAATCTCGACATCGCCGAGCGCCGGGTCACCGCGTTCATCGGCCCGTCGGGCTGCGGCAAGTCGACGCTGCTGCGCACGCTCAACCGGATGTACTCGCTGTACCCGGGCCAGCGGGCGGTCGGCGAGATCCTGCTCGACGGCGACAACATCCTGGCGTCGGACGTCGACATCAACATGCTGCGTGCCAAGGTGGGCATGGTGTTCCAGAAGCCGACACCGTTCCCGATGTCGATCTACGACAACATCGCGTTCGGCGTTTCGCTCTACGAAAGTCTGTCGGCGCGCGCGATGGACGAGCGCGTCGAGTGGGCGCTGACCAAGGCCGCGATGTGGGACGAGGCGAAGGACAAGCTGAAGCAGAGCGGCATGGCGCTCTCCGGCGGTCAGCAGCAGCGGCTGTGCATCGCGCGCGCGGTGGCCGTGAGGCCCGAGGTGCTGCTGCTCGACGAGCCGACCTCCGCGCTCGATCCGATCTCGACGGCCAAGATCGAGGAGCTCATCACCGAGCTCAAGGAGGACTACACGATCGCGATCGTCACCCACAACATGCAGCAGGCGGCGCGCGTGTCGGACTACACTGCGTACATGTACCTCGGGGAGCTGATCGAATTCGGCGAGACCGACCAGATCTTCCTCAAGCCGAAGCGCAAGGAGACCGAGGACTACATCACGGGACGCTTCGGCTGACGCGTCCCGACACGGAGAGCGAGATCATGACCGAGCACACGCACAAGCAGTTCGACGCCGAGATGGAGGCGATCCGCAGCGGCGTCCTGTCGATGGGCGGGCTGGTCGAGACGCAGCTCACGCGCGCGATTGCCGTCGTCGACAACGACGAGGACAACGAGACGATCGATCGCGTCGGCGCCGACGAGCAGCAGATCAACCAGATGCAGATGACGATCGACCAGCAGTGCGGCCAGATCATCGCCAAGCGGCAGCCGGCGGCGATCGACCTGCGGATGATCCTGACGATCACCAAGATCGTCAACGACCTCGAGCGCATCGGCGACGAGGTCAAGAAGATCGCCTACAAGGCGCAGCAGGCACGCGGCGCGGCGACGCTGTCGCGGCTGCGCGGCTACGACGTGGTGCGCGCGGCCGAGCTTGCGCACGAGATGCTGCAGATGGCGCTCGACGCGTTCGCGCGCCTCGACACCGCGGCCGCCGCCGAGGTGATCGACCGCGACGAGGAGATCGACGCCGCGTTCCACGCGATCATGCGCCAGCTGATCAGCTACATGATGGAGGATCCGCGGACCATCAGCTCGGCGCTGGAAATCGTGTTCATCGCCAAGTCGATCGAACGCATCGGCGACCACGCGAAGAACATCGCGGAGGCCGTCGTCTCGGCCGTCAAGGGCAAGGACGTCCGCCACGCATCGGCCGAGCAGATCCGCGCTGAGGTCGCCGAGGAATGACGCCGACGATCCTGGTCGTCGAGGACGAGCCGGCGATTCGCGAGCTGCTCGAGGTCAATCTCGTCGACGCGGGGTATGCGGTTCGCGGCGCCCCGGATGCCGAGTCGGCGCACGCCGCCCTTCGCGAGAGCCTGCCCGACCTGATGCTGCTCGACTGGATGCTCCCCGGTCAGTCCGGGCTGGCGCTCGCCAAGCAGCTCCGGTCCGATCCGCGGACGCGGGAACTGCCGATCATCATGGTCACCGCGCGTACCGACGAGGCGGACAAGGTCGCCGGACTCGAGGCCTGGGTGGACGACTACGTGACCAAGCCATTTTCGCCGCGCGAGTTGAAGGCCCGGATCAAGGCGGTGTTGCGGCGACGGGCCCCGGAGGCCGCGCAGGAGCCGTTGGTGGCGGGGCCGCTCAGGCTCGACCCGTCCACGCATCGTGTGACCATGGACGGGCGACCGGTGCCCATCGGTCCGACCGAGTTCCGGCTGCTGCGGTTTCTGCTCGCGCGGCCCGAACGGGTGCATTCGCGGACCCAGCTTCTCGATCAGGTCTGGGGGGATGACGTCTACATCGAGGAGCGCACCGTCGACGTTCACATCCGACGGCTGCGGCAGGCACTCGAACCGTTCGGGCAGGACGCGATGATCGAGACGGTTCGCGGCAGCGGTTACCGGCTCGCCGTGCCGCGCTGAGGCGCCGCGGCCGCGTTGCCGGCATGAGCCCGATCTTCCTGGCCGGACTCGTCGCTCCGGTGGCGGTCGCGGTGCTGACCGCCCTTGCTGCGTTCGCGTTGGGCGCCGCCTGGGCGCTGGCCGTGCTCGCCCTCGGCGCGGCCGGCATCATCGGCTACCACCTCTGGCATCTGGCGCTGCTGGCGCGCTGGGCCGGCGCGCCGATGGACGCGCCGGTGCCCGAAGGCCGTGGTGCCTGGCGTCGCGTGCTGACCCTGTTGTATCGCCGTGTCCGGGTGCGCAGCGCCTACCAGCGCGACCTCGCGCACACGATCGAGCGCTTCAGCAGCGCGGCGGAGGCGCTGCCCGACGGCATGGTCGTCCTCGATGCGACGCACCGGATTCGCTGGGCGAATGCGCGTGCGCAGCGCCTGCTCGGCCTCGATCTCGCACGTGACCGGGGCCAGCCGCTGGCGAATCTCGCACGGCAACCCGAATTCATCCGTTATCTGGAATCGGGCGACTACACCGACGCCGTCGTCGTCGAGTCGCAGCGCGAGGCGGGCGCGACGTTGTCGATCCAGATCGTTCCGTTCGGCGTCGAGGAAAGGCTCCTGATTGCCCGCGACATCACGCGACTGGAAGCGGTGGCCCGGATGCGGCGCGACTTCATCGCCAACGTCTCGCACGAGTTGAAGACCCCGCTGACGGTCATCGCGGGGTTTGTCGAGACGCTGCAGGACCTCGACCTCGACGCGCACCAGCGCACGCGCTACCTCGAGCTCATGCACGAGCAGGCAAGGAACATGCAGCGGCTCGTCGACGATCTGCTGACGCTGTCGGCGCTCGAGAGCGAGCAGAACGCCGATCGCCGAAGCGGCGTTCGCCGTGATGCCGCTGCTGCAGCAGCTCTCGGCCGAGGCACGGGCATTTCGCAGGGCCAGCATGCGATTGTCGTCGACGTCGAGGTCGGGATCGGGACGGTGCGGCGACGATCGCGGCGCGCGCGACGAGCTCGCGAGCGCCTTCGGCAACCTGATCAGCAATGCGATCCGCTACACGCCGGCCGGCGGCTCGATCACGCCTGGGATGGAGCATCGACGAGGACGGCAGCGGCAGGTTCAGCGTCGCCGACACCGGAATCGGCATTGCCGCCGAGCACATCCCACGGCTCACCGAACGCTTCTATCGCGTCGATCGCAGCCGTTCGCGGGCGACCGGGGGCACCGGTCTCGGCCTCGCGATCGTCAAGCATGTTCTGCTGCGCCACCAGGCCGAGCTCGACGTCACCAGCGAGCTCGGCAAGGGAAGCACGTTCGCCGTCATCCTCCCGGCCTCGCGCGTGCGCCGGGCGGGCGCCGCAGCGCCGCTTACCAGTAGCGCATCGCCGCACTGAACAGCGCGGTCAGGTCGTCGCGGCTCACGTCCTTGGGGGCATTGCGGATCACGCGGTACTGCGGCTCCGCGCCGCTCGCCAGCGCCTCGAGGTGCGTGGCGTCGAACCCCAGCGCTTCGAGACCGTTCGGCATCGCCGTCGCCTTCATCAGCGCGATGACGCGGCCGGCAAGGACCTCGCCTGCGTCGGCGCTCGTGGCGCCGCGCGTGTCGGCGCCCAGACACTGTGCGCCATGCAGGTGACGCTCCGGGCAGCACGGCGCCGTGTAGCGCCAGACCGACGGGTTGTTGAGCACGACGGCCATCCCGTGGGGAACGAGCGACTTGCCCTGCGGGATATCCGGCGACGTGCCAGTCCTTCGCGAGGCCCGACACCGCGTACGAGAGGCCGTGCGGCAGGTGGCAGCCCGCGGCGTTGAACGCGATGCCGGCGAGCATCGCCGCATACATCATCTCGGTGCGCGCTTCGGCGTCCGTCGCGTCGTTGACGGCGCGGACGAGGAACGTACCGACGCTCTTGAGCGCCTCGGTGGCGAGCATGTCGGAGAACGGGTTCGCACCCTGCGAAACCGGGCGATGGATGCCCTGCGCGGGGTTCGTGCGCCGCGGGTAGGCACGCGCGGTCAGGGATTCCAGCGCGTGGCTCATGCAGTCGAAGCCCGTCGCGGCGACGGCGTTCTTCGGCAGCGACGCGGTGACGTCGGGGTCGATCAGCGCGACCGATGGAATGAGCCGCCGCGAGATGATGCCCGTCTTTGCATTGATCGAGCGCAGGTTGAAGATCGCGATGCCGGTCGTTTCCGAGCCGGTGCCCGACGTCGTCGGGCACGCGATGTGGGGCTTCACCGCGCCGGGCACCTTCCGGCCGGCACCGATCGGGGCATTGACGTACGTCATGAATTCGGCCGGGTGCGACGCATAGAGGTTGGCGGCCTTGCAGGTGTCCATCACGGATCCGCCGCCCACCGACACGTAGCCGTCGAAGCGTCCCTCGGCGGCGAAGCGGGCGGCGTCCTGCAGCGACGCGTCGGTCGGCTCGATGACGACGCCGTCGTAAGTGGCGACGTCGACGCCCGCGGCCTCGAGCGACGCGAGAACGGTCGCGACGTGCGCGCTGGCCTTCATGCGTTCGTCGGTGAACAGCGCCACTCGCTTGAGCCCGAGCTCGCGCGCATTGTCGCCGGCCTCGGCGAGGACGCCGCGTCCGAACGTGAAGGTCGGCATGCCGACGGTGAATCCCTTGTCGCTACCCTCGACGGCGGCGAAATCGGCGTGACAGCAGGCCATGGTGGCTCCTCGAAACGATTCGGATGGACTCGCGACGCGCGCGATACGACAGGTCAGGCCGCCGCGTCGCGCGGACCGGCGTCGAACAGCCGCACGGAATGCCGGCCGTCGACGGACAGGCCGTTGGCGAGCGCCCAGCCCGCGGATCCGGCGCCGACGATGAGGCAGTCGTTGGCCACGGCTGGAGTTTAACCAAAGACCGGCGCATTCCGGGCCCGCCATCGTTGCGGCTGCACGCGCTCCGGTGTTTCGCGCACGGGCAATCCGCGGCGACGGCGTGCGCGCCGCCGCCGGCTGCGCGCCAGGGCTGTCCACCAGATTTGCCGGGAAATTCAGCGGTTTGACAGGTCGTGCCGCAAATTGTTAAACTTTCGTGTTTCGTCGGAGGGGTTCCCGAGCGGTCAAAGGGAGCAGACTGTAAATCTGCCGGCTCTGCCTTCGAAGGTTCGAATCCTTCCCCCTCCACCAATCGGGTACCGGGAGTCAGAGGTGAGGAATCAGTTGCTTCCCTGTATCGCGTGGCGGCGCTTCGAGCGTCGGGCGCGTCGAAGTTTGGACGCAATCGCGGCACGGGTGGTTGGGCGGACGGGGAGCGAATCGCGGGCGGCACTGTTCCCTGTTGCCTGAACGCGGGTGTAGCTCAATGGTAGAGCAGAAGCCTTCCAAGCTTACGACGAGGGTTCGATTCCCTTCACCCGCTCCAACAGATTGAACGAAGTGCCGCGTCTGGCCGGGAACGAAGGGGCTGGCGCGGCGAGCAGCAAGACAGTGCACCGGACAGCGCAACAGCGGAAAGATCGCGCGGACAGCAGGGCTCGCCGCAAGGCGCGCCGTCGAGCGGCAAGAGCCCATGTAGCTCAGTGGTAGAGCACTCCCTTGGTAAGGGAGAGGTCGCGCGTTCAATCCGCGCCATGGGCACCACGAATCGGTTACCGAACAACGACGTCTGAAGGAGTCTCAAAATGGCCAAGGGCAAATTCGAGCGGACGAAGCCGCACGTGAACGTGGGGACGATTGGGCACGTTGATCACGGGAAGACGACGCTGACGGCGGCGATGACGCTGGTGCTGTCGAAGCTGTTTGGTGGGGAGGCGAAGGCGTACGACCAGATTGATGCGGCGCCGGAGGAGAAGGCGCGGGGGATCACGATCAACACGGCGCACGTGGAGTACGAGACGAAGAACCGGCACTACGCGCACGTGGACTGTCCGGGGCACGCGGACTACATCAAGAACATGATCACGGGTGCGGCGCAGATGGATGGGGCGATCCTGGTGGTGAGTGCGGCGGACGGGCCGATGCCGCAGACGCGGGAGCACATTCTGCTGGCGCGGCAGGTGGGGGTGCCGTACATCGTGGTGTACATGAACAAGGCGGACATGGTGGACGACAAGGAGCTGTTGGAGCTTGTCGAGATGGAGGTGCGCGAGCTGTTGTCGAAGTACCAGTTTCCTGGGGACAAGACGCCGATCGTGATTGGGTCGGCGAAGATGGCGCTGGAGGGTGACAAGAGCGAGATGGGTGAGGGGTCGATCCTGAAGCTGGCGGAGGCGCTGGACAGTTACATTCCGACGCCGCAGCGGGCGATCGACGGGCCGTTTCTGATGCCGGTGGAGGATGTGTTTTCGATCTCGGGTCGGGGGACGGTGGTGACGGGGCGGGTGGAGCGGGGCATCGTGAAGGTGGGGGATGCGCTGGAGATCGTGGGGTTGAAGCCGACGCTGCAGACGGTGTGCACGGGGGTGGAGATGTTCCGCAAGCTGCTGGATCAGGGGCAGGCGGGGGACAACGTTGGGGTGTTGCTGCGGGGCACGAAGCGGGAAGAGGTGGAGCGGGGGCAGGTGTTGGCGAAGCCGGGGTCGATCACGCCGCACACGAAGTTCAGCTGCGAGGTGTACGTGCTGTCGAAGGAGGAGGGGGGGCGGCACACGCCGTTTTTCCCGGGGTACCGGCCGCAGTTTTATTTCCGGACGACGGACGTGACGGGGAGCTGCGAGCTGCCGGCGGGGACGGAGATGGTGATGCCTGGGGACAACATCGGGATGACGGTGACGCTGATTGCGCCGATCGCGATGGAAGAGGGGCTGCGGTTCGCGATTCGCGAGGGTGGCCGGACGGTCGGCGCCGGGGTCGTGGCGAAGATCATCGAATAGGGTGGTCGAACGTCCCCCGCCGAGCGTCGAGCGTGTGCACCGCGCTCACCCCGCCGGCCGCCGGACGCTCGACGCCAGACGAGTTAGGCCAGTAGCTCAATTGGCAGAGCGGCGGTCTCCAAAACCGCAGGTTGGGGGTTCGATTCCCTCCTGGCCTGCCACTTTCAGGGATCCGGTATCGGAGCTCAGAATGTGGCGGGACACCATGCAGTCGGAACGAAAGGTTGGCGATGGCGATCGGGGGTCCGGAAACGCTGAGAACCGCGCGGTGACGCGGGCTTTCGCCGATTCCTGATCCCTGATTCCGGATCCCTGAAATGGACAAACTCAAGATTGCGCTGGCGGTGGCGTGCGTCGTCGCCGGCATCTGGGCGTACTACTTCTTCGCCGATACGGCGCAGGTGCTGCGCGTGCTGATGGTGCTCGGCGGCCTGGTCGCCGCGGGCGTCGTCGCGTGGCTTTCCGCGCCGGGCAAGGAATTCTTCGCATTCGCGCAGGAGGCCTGGCAGGAAGCGGGCCGCGTGTCGTGGCCCACGCGCAAGGAGACGATCCAGACCACGGCGATCGTGTTCGGCTTCGTCGTGATCATGGCGCTGTGCCTGTTCGCGATCGACACGACGCTCGCGTGGATCGTCAAACTGTTGACCGGGCGGGGCGAGTGATGAACAAAAAGTGGTACGTCGTCCACGCCTATTCGGGCTTCGAGAAGAGCGTCCAGCGGGCGCTGGTCGAGCGGATCAAGCGCTCGGATCTCGCCGACCAGTTCGGCCAGATCCTCGTTCCCGTCGAGGAAGTCGTCGAGATGAAGGGCGGTCAGAAGGCGATCAGCGAGCGCAAGTTCTTCCCCGGCTACGTGCTGGTGGAAATGGAGATGACCGACGACACCTGGCATCTCGTCAAGAGCACGCCGAAGGTCACCGGATTCGTCGGCGGCACCGCGAACAAACCGACGCCGATCACGCAGAAGGAAGTCGATGCGATCCTGCGCCAGGTGCAGGAAGGCGTCGAGAAGCCGCGTCCGAAGGTGCTGTTCGAGATGGGCGAGGCGGTGCGCGTCAAGGAAGGTCCGTTCACGGACTTCCACGGCAACGTCGAGGACGTGAACTACGAGAAGAGCAAGCTCCGCGTGTCGGTGACCATCTTCGGCCGGTCGACGCCGGTGGAGCTGGATTTCAGTCAGGTGGAGAAGGCGTGACTTTCGGGCGTCGAACGCCGAACGTTGCGCGCAAGCGGGGCGCCGGATCATCGGCGCCGTTGACGACGTAGCGGGGAGGCGAGCTGCGCGGCAGGGTCGAAGGGTCGATGCCGGACTCTCGGCGCTGGTTGCTCAACCGCCGTTCGAACCCATCAGGAGAAAGACATGGCGAAGAAGATCGTCGGTTTCATCAAGCTGCAGGTGCCGGCGGGGAAGGCGAATCCCAGCCCGCCGATCGGTCCCGCGCTCGGCCAGCGCGGTCTCAACATCATGGAATTCTGCAAGGCGTTCAACGCCCAGACGCAGAAGGTGGAGCCGGGCCTGCCGATTCCGGTCGTGATCACGGCGTACGCGGACAAGAGCTTCACGTTCGTGATGAAGACGCCGCCGGCCACGATCCTGATCAAGAAGGCGGCCAAGGTCGAGAAGGGCAGCAGCAAGCCGCACACCGACAAGGTCGGCAAGCTCACCCGCGCGCAGGCCGAGGAGATCGCGAAGGCGAAGCAGCCCGATCTCACCGCGGCGGACCTCGACGCCGCCGTCCGCACGATCGCGGGCAGCGCGCGCAGCATGGGCATCACCGTCGAAGGGGTGAAGTGATCATGGCCACCGAACAGAAGCTCCCCAGGCTCTCGAAGCGCATGAAGTCGGTCCGCGGCAAGGTGGACCGCACGAAGGCCTATCCGGTCGACGAGGCGCTGAAGCTCGTCAAGGAAACCGCCGTCGCCAAGTTCGACGAGTCGGTCGACGTCGCCGTGAACCTCGGTGTCGACGCGAAGAAGTCCGACCAGACGGTGCGCGGCTCGGTCGTGCTGCCCGCCGGTACGGGCAAGAATGTCCGCGTCGCCGTGTTCGCACAGGGCGACAAGGCGAAGGCGGCCACCGAAGCCGGGGCGGACATCGTCGGCTTCGACGACCTGGCCGCCAAGGTCAAGGAAGGCTTCATGGACTTCGACGTCGTGATCGCGACGCCGGACGCGATGAAGGTCGTCGGCCAGCTGGGCCAGATCCTCGGTCCCCGTGGCTTGATGCCGAACCCGAAGGTCGGCACCGTGACGCCGGACGTGGTCACCGCGGTGAAGAATGCCCGCGCCGGCCAGGTCCAGTACCGCACCGACAAGGGCGGGATCGTCCAGTGCACGATCGGCCGGGCGTCGTTCCAGCCCGAACAGCTGAAGACGAACCTGCTGGCGCTGATCGAGGCGCTCAACAAGGCGAAGCCCAGCGGAACCAAGGGCATCTACCTAAAGAAGGTCAGCGTCTCCAGCACGATGGGGACGGGCGTTCGCGTGGATACCGCGACGCTCACACAGCAGGCAGCGCCCTAGGAGTCGGGCAGCAGGCAGCACGCAACACACGAGACATTTGAGGGAACGCCGCGCGGCGCATCGTGCGGCGGGCCGTCAAAGACCGCCGGAGCGAGAGCTCAAAACGGAGTGGCGGGCGGCAGGCGCCGGGAGTGGATGCTGACTCCCGACGCTTGATGCCTGGCCCCCGATCCAGCGCAGATGGTGCCCCGAAGACAGGATTTTCCTGACGTAAGGTCACCGCAGGAGCCGTCCGGAACAGCGGACGGCAGGTGGGGTCGCGGCGGAAATGCGCGGCCCCGAACGCAAAGGAGGTGGACCTTGGGTCTCAACCTTGAACAGAAGCAGGCGGTAGTCGCGGAAGTCGCGAAGCAGGTCGCCGGTGCTCAGGCCATCGTGATGGCCGAGAACCGAGGCATGCCGGTCGCTGCCATGACGCAGCTCCGCGCGAAGGCACGGGCTTCGGGCGTGTATTTCCGGGTGGTGAAGAACACCCTGGTGCGCCGCGCGGTGGCCGACACGCCGTTCGCCTCGCTGGCCGACAAGATGGTCGGTCCGCTGGCGTACGGCATCGGCACCGACCCGGTTGCCGTGGCGAAAGTCCTCAACGATTTCGCCAAGGTCAACGACAGGTTCGTGATCGCCGGCGGCGCGTTGCCGGGCCAGGTGATGTCCGCCAAGGAGATCGCCGCGCTCGCCTCGCTCCCGTCGCGCGAGGAATTGCTCGCCAAGCTGCTCGGCACCATGCAGGCCCCGGTCGTGAAGTTCGTCCGCACCTTGAACGAGGTGCCGTCGAAGTTCGTCCGGACGCTCGCTGCGGTGCGCGATGCAAAGCAGGCTGCGTAAGCGAATCCGCTTCGACTACCACATTCAGTCCCTACGATTCAGGAGAACGACATGACCGCAGTGCAAACCGAAATCCTCGACAAGATCTCGTCGATGACCGTCCTCGAGCTCTCCGAGCTCATCAAGGCGATGGAAGACAAGTTCGGCGTTTCCGCCGCCGCCGCCGTTGCCGTCGCGGGTCCCGCCGCCGCGGCCGCCGCCCCGGCCGCCGAAGAGCAGACCGAGTTCACCGTCGTGCTGTCCGCGATCGGCGACAACAAGGTCAACGTCATCAAGGCCGTGCGCGAGCTGACGGGCCTCGGCCTCAAGGAGGCGAAGGACCTGGTCGACGGCGCACCGAAGCCGGTCAAGGAAGCCGTCTCGAAGGCCGACGCGGAAGCCGCGAAGAAGAAGCTCGAGGAAGCCGGCGGCAAGGCCGACATCAAGTAGCGCCGTCGGGCGTCCGGCATCCAGCGCAGTGCCGCCGCGGCACACGCTGGATGCGGGAGCCTGACGTTCTTCGCCGAACGCGAAGACGAGCGGATTCGCGAAAGTCCGCTCCTCTTCGTCTTCTGACGCGACTGCAGGAGACGGGCTTGGTCGGGCGATGTACGCGCAGTGCGCGTTGCATCGCCGTCCGCCAGCGGTTGGTAGCGGCCAACCACCATGCCAGGGAGTGCAACGCTCCCGACCAGTCGATGAGCGACGGGCGCGCAGCGTGCGCGTCCATGGACCGGCCCCTTGCCGGCCGGTCCGCGTGAATCGGAGAAGGTATGGCCACCGAAGCGACCACCTCGCAACAGTACTCGTTTACCGAGAAGAAACGCATCCGCAAGAGCTTCGCCAAGCGCGCGAGCGTCCTGCAGGTGCCGTTCCTGCTCGAGACCCAGCTTGCCTCGTACCGCGCGTTCCTGCAGGCGGGCACCGCGCCCGACCGGCGCAAGAACGAAGGTCTGCAGGCGGCGTTCACGTCGATCTTTCCGATTTCGAGCCACTCGGGGAATGCCCGTCTGGAATTCGTGAGCTTTTCGCTGCTCGCTCCCGCATTCGACGTGACCGAATGCCAGCAACGCGGCCTCACCTACTGCTCGGCGCTGCGCGCGAAGGTCCGCCTCATCATCATGGACCGGGAGGCGGCCAAGGAGACGGTCAAGGAAGTGAAGGAGCAGGAGGTCTACATGGGCGAGATCCCGCTCATGACGGACAACGGCTCGTTCATCATCAACGGGACCGAGCGCGTCATCGTCTCGCAGCTGCACCGTTCGCCCGGCGTGTTCTTCGAGCACGACCGCGGCAAGACGCACTCCTCGGGCAAGCTGCTGTTTTCGGCCCGCGTGATTCCGTATCGCGGCTCGTGGCTCGACTTCGAGTTCGATCCGAAGGATTTCCTGTTCTTCCGCGTCGACCGCCGCCGCAAGATGCCGGTGACGACGCTGCTCAAGGCGATCGGCCTCACCAACGAGGACATCCTGCGCCAGTTCTTCGTGTTCGACACGTTTCACCTGTCGCCGAAGGGTGCCCAACTCGAGTTCGTTCCCGAGCGGCTGCGCGGCGAGATGGCGCGTTTCGACGTCGTCGGCAAGGACGGCAAGGTCATCGTCGCGCGCGACAAGCGGATCACGGCCAAGCATGTCCGCGAACTGACGGAGGGCGGCATCAAGAAGATCGCGGTGCCCGCCGAGTACATCGTGGGCCGTGCGCTCGCGGCCAACATCGTCGACAAGACCACCGGCGAAGTGCTGGCGAAGGCCAACGACGAGGTGACCGACGAGGTGCTGCAGAAGCTGTCGGACGCCGGCGTGGCGACGATCCAGACCATCTATACCAACGATCTCGACCAGGGGGCGTACATCTCGCAGACGCTGCGCAGCGACGACACGCCTGACCAGATGGCGGCCCGGGTGGCGATCTACCGGATGATGCGTCCGGGCGAGCCGCCGACCGAGGAAGCCGTCGAGGCACTGTTCCACGGCCTGTTCTTCTCCGAGGAGCGTTACGACCTGTCGGCCGTGGGCCGCATGAAATTCAATCGCCGCGTGGGCCGCAGCGAACTCAAGGGCCCGAGCACGCTGACCAACGACGACATCATTGCCGTCATCAAGATCCTGGTCGAATTGCGCAACGGCCGCGGCGAAATCGACGACATCGACCACCTCGGCAATCGCCGCGTGCGCTCGGTCGGCGAGCTCGCCGAAAACCAGTTCCGCTCCGGCCTCGTCCGCGTCGAGCGCGCGGTCAAGGAGCGCCTCGGGCAGGCCGAGAGCGAGAACCTGCTGCCGCACGACCTCATCAACGCGAAGCCGATCTCGGCCGCGATCAAGGAGTTCTTCGGTTCGTCGCAGCTGTCGCAGTTCATGGATCAGACCAATCCGCTGTCCGAAATCACCCACAAGCGCCGCGTGTCCGCGCTGGGCCCGGGCGGGCTGACGCGCGAGCGCGCCGGCTTCGAAGTGCGTGACGTGCACCCGACGCACTACGGCCGCGTGTGCCCGATCGAGACGCCGGAAGGCCCGAACATCGGCCTCATCAACTCGCTCGCGCTGTATGCGCGCACGAACGAGTACGGCTTCCTCGAGACGCCGTACCGCAAGGTCGAGGCCGGCAAGGTCACCGACGAGATCTCCTACCTGTCGGCGATCGAGGAAGGAGCGTTCGTGATCGCGCAGGCGAACGCGTCGCTCGACAAGAACGGCAAGCTCAAGGACGAGCTCGTGTCGTGCCGCAGCAAGAACGAGTTCATGCTGTCCACGCCGGACAAGGTCGAGTACATGGACGTCGCGCCGGCGCAGATCGTGTCGGTGGCGGCCTCGCTGATCCCGTTCCTCGAGCACGACGACGCCAACCGCGCGCTGATGGGCTCCAACATGCAGCGGCAGGCGGTGCCGTGCCTGCGCGCCGAGAAGCCACTCGTCGGCACCGGCGTCGAGCGCACGGCGGCGGTCGACTCGGGCACCGCGGTGCAGGCGCGCCGCGGCGGCAAGGTCGACTACATCGACGCCAACCGCATCGTCGTCCGCGTCCACGACGCGGAGACGCAGGCGGGCGACGTCGGCGTCGACATCTACAACCTGACGAAGTACACGCGCAGCAACCAGAACACCAACATCAACCAGCGCCCGCTGGTGAAGGTCGGCGACGTGATCGCGCGCGGCGACGTGATCGCCGACGGCGCATCCACCGACATGGGCGAGCTGGCGCTCGGCCAGAACATGCTGGTCGCGTTCATGCCGTGGAACGGGTACAACTACGAGGACTCGATCCTGATCAGCGAGCGCGTCGTCGCCGACGACCGCTACACGTCGATCCACATCGAGGAGCTCTCGGTCGTCGCCCGCGACACCAAGCTCGGGCCCGAGGAGATCACGCGCGACATCTCGAGCCTCGGCGAGGCGCAGCTGGGCCGGCTCGACGACTCCGGCATCGTCTACATCGGCGCCGAAGTCGAGGCCGGTGACGTGCTCGTCGGCAAGGTCACGCCCAAGGGCGAAACGCAACTGACGCCGGAGGAGAAGCTCCTGCGCGCGATCTTCGGCGAGAAGGCATCCGACGTGAAGGACACCTCGCTGCGCGTGCCCTCGGGGATCTCCGGCACCGTCATCGACGTGCAGGTGTTCACCCGCGAGGGGATCGAGCGCGACAAGCGCGCCGCGCAGATCATCGAAGACCAGCTCAAGGACTACAAGAAGGACCTGAACGACCAGTTGCGGATCGTCGAGAACGACGCCTTCGCCCGCATCGAGAAGATGCTGCTGGGCAAGACGGTCAACGGCGGCCCGAAGCGCATCGCCAAGGGCACCAAGATCGCCAAGGACTACCTCGACGGCGTCAACCGCTACGACTGGTTCGACATCCGTCTTTCCGGCGAGGAGTCGGCGCGCCAGCTCGAGGCGATGAAGGAGTCGCTCGCGCAGCTGCGCGTCCAGTTCGACCAGATGTTCGAGCAGAAGAAGAAGAAGCTCACGCAGGGCGACGAGCTGCCGCCGGGCGTGCAGAAGATGGTCAAGGTGTACGTCGCCGTGAAGCGCCGCCTGCAGCCCGGCGACAAGATGGCCGGCCGCCACGGCAACAAGGGCGTCGTGTCGAAGATCGTACCGGTCGAGGACATGCCCTACATGGCGGACGGCACGCCGGTCGACATCGTGCTCAATCCGCTGGGCGTGCCCTCGCGGATGAACGTGGGGCAGATCCTCGAGGTCCATCTGGGCTGGGCGGCGAAGGGGCTCGGCCGCCGGATCGACGAGATGTTGCGGGCCGAGGCGAAGACCGCCGACGTGCGCAAGTTCCTCGAGAAGATCTACAACACGACCGGCAAGCCGGAAGACCTGGCCGCGTTCGACGACGGCGAGATCGTGCGCCTCGCGGACAATCTCCGGGCCGGGGTGCCGTTCGCCACGCCGGTGTTCGACGGTGCGACGGAAGTCGAGATCAAGGGCATGCTCGAGCTCGCCGGCCTGCCGAAGAGCGGCCAGATCACGCTGCACGACGGCCGCACCGGCGAGGCGTTCGACCGTCCGGTCACCGTCGGCTACATGCACGTGCTGAAGCTGCACCACCTCGTCGACGACAAGATGCACGCGCGCTCGACGGGCCCGTACAGCCTCGTCACGCAGCAGCCGCTGGGCGGCAAGGCACAATTCGGCGGTCAGCGCTTCGGCGAGATGGAGGTGTGGGCGCTCGAGGCCTACGGCGCCGCCTACACGCTGCAGGAGATGCTCACGGTCAAGTCCGACGACGTCAACGGGCGGACCAAGGTCTACGAAAACATCGTCAAGGGCGAGCACAAGATCGAGGCCGGGATGCCGGAGTCGTTCAACGTGCTGGTGAAGGAAATCCGCTCGCTGGCGATCGACATCGATCTCGAGAGATTTTGAGGTCTAGCGTCCGCCGTCGGGCGTCGAGCGCAACCGCTCGCCGTCCGGCCCCGGGGATTTCACGCCAGACGCTAGACGCTCAACGCTGAACCAAGGAGTCGCAATGAAAGCACTGCTCGATCTTTTCAAGCAGGTAACGCAGGAAGAGGAATTCGACGCGATCAAGACCGGCCTCGCATCGCCGGAGAAGATCCGCTCGTGGTCGTACGGCGAGGTGAAGAAGCCGGAGACGATCAACTACCGGACCTTCAAGCCGGAGCGCGACGGCCTGTTCTGCGCCAAGATCTTTGGGCCCGTGAAGGACTACGAATGCCTGTGCGGCAAGTACAAGCGCCTGAAGCACCGCGGAGTGATCTGCGAGAAGTGCGGCGTGGAGGTCACGCTGGCCAAGGTGCGCCGCGAGCGCATGGGTCACATCGAGCTCGCGTCGCCCGTCGCGCACATCTGGTTCCTGAAGAGCCTTCCGTCGCGCATGGGGATGGTGCTGGACATGACGCTGCGCGACATCGAGCGTGTCCTGTACTTCGAAGCCTACGTCGTGACCGACCCGGGACTGACGCCGCTCAATCGCGCCCAGCTCCTGACCGAGGACGACTACCTCGCCAAGCTCGAGCAGCACGGCGACGACTTCTCGGCGTCGATGGGTGCCGAAGGGATTCGCGAGCTCCTGAAGGCGCTCGACGTGCCGCACGAGATCGAGAGGCTGAGAAAGGAGCTCGAGACCACCGGCTCGGACACCAAGATCAAGAAGATCGCCAAGCGGCTCAAGGTGCTCGAGGCCTTCCACAAATCGGGCATCAAGCCGGAGTGGATGATCCTCGAGGTGCTCCCGGTGCTGCCGCCGGAGCTGCGCCCGCTGGTCCCGCTGGACGGCGGCCGCTTCGCGACCTCGGACCTTAACGACCTCTATCGCCGTGTCATCAACCGGAACAACCGGCTGAAGCGCCTGCTCGAGTTGAAGGCGCCGGACATCATCGTGCGCAACGAGAAACGGATGCTGCAGGAAGCCGTCGACTCGCTGCTCGACAACGGTCGCCGGGGCAAGGCGATGACCGGCGCCAACAAGCGCCCGCTGAAGTCGCTCGCCGACATGATCAAGGGCAAGGGCGGCCGCTTCCGGCAGAACCTGCTGGGCAAGCGCGTCGACTACTCGGGCCGCTCGGTCATCGTCGTCGGCCCGCAGCTGAAGCTGCACCAGTGCGGACTGCCCAAGCTGATGGCGCTTGAGCTGTTCAAGCCCTATATCTTCAACAAGCTCGAGACGATGGGCCTCGCCACGACGATCAAGGCGGCGAAGAAGATGGTCGAGGCGCAGGAACCCGTCGTCTGGGACATCCTGGAAGACGTGATCCGCGAGCACCCGGTGATGCTGAACCGCGCGCCGACGCTCCACCGCCTCGGCATCCAGGCGTTCGAGCCGGTGCTGATCGAGGGCAAGGCGATCCAGCTGCACCCGCTCGTCTGCACGGCGTTCAACGCCGACTTCGACGGCGACCAGATGGCCGTTCACGTGCCGCTGTCGCTCGAGGCGCAGATGGAGGCGCGCACGCTGATGCTCGCCTCGAACAACGTGCTGCTGCCGTCCAACGGCGAGCCCTGCATCGTGCCGTCGCAGGACATCGTGCTCGGTCTCTACTACGCGACGCGCGAGAAGATCAACGCGCGCGGCGAGGGCATGCTGTTCGCCGACATCGCCGAGGTCCAGCGCGCATACGAGACGCGGCAGGTGGAGCTCCACGCGAAGATCAACGTCCGCATCCGGCAGACGGTGCCCGGCGCCAGCGGCGAGGCGGTCGAGAAGCTGGTCCGCTTCGAGACGACCGTCGGGCGTGCGCTGCTGTCCGAAATACTCCCGACCGGCCTTCCCTTCTCGACGATCAACAAGCCGCTCAAGAAGAAGGAGATCTCGAAGATCATCAACATCAGCTTCCGCCGCTGCGGGTTGCGCGAGACGGTGATCTTCGCGGACAAGCTGATGCAGGCGGGCTATGGCCTGGCCACGCGCGGCGGCATCTCGTTCGCCGCCGACGACATGCTCATTCCGGACGAGAAGCACCGGATCATCGCCGTTGCGGAATCGGAAGTTAAGTCGATCGAGGCGCAGTACACGTCGGGCCTGGTGACGCAGGGCGAGCGCTACAACAAGGTCGTGGACATCTGGGGCCGTGCCGGCGACGACATCGCGAAGGCGATGATGGGCCAGCTGGGCACGGTCGACGTTCAGGACCGCGAAGGCCGGACGGTCAAGCAGGAGTCGTTCAATTCGATCTACATGATGGCCGACTCCGGTGCGCGCGGTTCCGCGGCGCAGATCCGCCAGCTCGCGGGGATGCGCGGCCTGATGGCCAAGCCCGACGGTTCGATCATCGAGACGCCGATCACGGCGAACTTCCGCGAGGGCCTCAACGTCCTGCAGTACTTCATCTCGACCCACGGCGCGCGCAAGGGTCTCGCCGACACCGCGCTCAAGACGGCGAATTCCGGCTATCTCACCCGGCGTCTGGTCGACGTCACGCAGGACCTGGTCGTCATCGAAGACGATTGCGGCACGGTCAATGGCGTGGCGATGAAGGCGCTGGTGGAGGGCGGTGAGGTCATCGAGCCGCTGCGCGAACGCATCCTCGGCCGCTCCGTCGCGGCCGACGTGGTCAACCCGGAAACGCAGGAGACGCTGTACGAGGCGGGCACGCTGCTGGGCGAGGACGAAGTCGAGCAGATCGAGATGCTGGGCGTCGACGAGGTCAAGGTGCGCACGCCGCTCACCTGCGACACGCGTTACGGCCTGTGCGCCCGGTGCTACGGGCGCGATCTGGGCCGCGGGCACCTCGTCAACGTCGGCGAGGCGGTCGGGGTCATCGCCGCGCAGTCGATCGGCGAGCCGGGCACGCAGCTCACGATGCGCACGTTCCACATCGGCGGCGCGGCCTCGCGTACGGCGGCGGCTTCGCAGCTGGAAAGCAAGTCGGCGGGCACGATCCGCTTCTCCGCGCTGATGCGCTACGTGACCAACGCCAAGGGCGAGCTGGTCGTCATCGCGCGCTCCGGCGAAGTGATGATCCACGACGACAACGGCCGCGAGCGCGAGCGCCACAAGGTTCCGTACGGCGCTACGCTGCAGGTCAAGGACGGCGACGTCGTCAAGGCCGGCAAGGTGCTGGCGACGTGGGACGCAACCAGCCGCCCCATCGTCACCGAGTACGCGGGCCGCGTGAAGTTCGAGAACGTCGAGGAAGGCGTGACGGTCGCGAAACAGGTCGATGAAGTCACCGGCCTGTCGACGCTCGTCGTCATCGATCCGAAGCGCCGCGCCGGCGCCGCCGCCAAGGGCGTGCGGCCGCAGGTGAAGCTGCTCGACGAGAAGGGCGACGAGATCAAGCTCGCGGGCTCCGAGCTGTCGGTCAACATCACGTTCCAGCTCGGGTCGATCATCACGGTGAAGGATGGTCAGCAGGTCGGCGTCGGCGAGGTGCTGGCGCGGATCCCGCAGGAGACGTCGAAGACGCGCGACATCACGGGCGGTCTGCCGCGCGTGGCGGAGCTGTTCGAGGCGCGCTCGCCGAAGGACGCCGGCCTGCTGGCGGAAGTCACCGGCACCGTGTCGTTCGGGAAGGACACGAAGGGCAAGCAGCGCCTGGTGATCACCGACCTCGACGGCGTGGCGCACGAGTACCTGATTCCGAAAGACAAGCACGTCACCGCACACGACGGCCAGGTGGTGAACAAGGGCGAGTCGATCGTCGACGGGCCGGCCGATCCGCACGACATTCTGCGTCTTCTGGGCGTGGAGGCGCTGGCGCGCTACATCACCGACGAGGTGCAGGACGTCTACCGGCTGCAGGGCGTGAAGATCAACGACAAGCACATCGAGGTGATCGTGCGGCAGATGCTGCGCCGCGTGCAGGTCGTCGATGCCGGCGACACCCGTTTCATCGTCGGCGAACAGGCCGAGCGCTCGGACCTGCTGGACGAGAACGACAAGGTGACCAAGGAGGAAGGCAAGCAGCCGGCGACGTACGAGCACATGCTGCTCGGCATCACCAAGGCCTCGCTGTCGACCGATTCGTTCATCTCGGCGGCCTCGTTCCAGGAGACGACCCGCGTGCTCACCGAGGCCGCGATCATGGGCAAGCGGGACGAGCTGCGCGGCCTCAAGGAGAACGTGATCGTCGGCCGCCTGATTCCGGCGGGCACCGGTCTCGCGTACCACAATGCGCGCAAGAAGCAGAAGCTCCTGGGTCCGGACACGCTGCTGATCGGACCTTCGGCCGAGGAGCCGGCGGTGGAAACGCCGGCGACTCCGGGTGCCGAGGTTTCGGTCGACGCGGCCTGACGCCCGGCACGCTGTACACGACGGGCCGGCGGAGCGATCCGCCGGCCCGTTTGCTTGCGGGCAGCCCCGGCGCAGGGGGCCGACGACCTCGCCGGGTAGCGCTTGCCCAGAGGCTGTCCGGCTCCTTTCGGCGCGCTGGCCAAGTGTACCTACTCAAGATAGCCCGCACGAATTCCCGAAGGTTTTTCTTGTTTGGCAGTACCCCCTGGGGGTGTATGCTGCCTGTTCCGAAAGCGCTCTCGCCGTATTCGGACACGAGAAAACGCCAGGAGCCCGACCCACCGCAGCCTGTCTGCGACAGGATCGACGGTTCCTTCGATTCTTCAAGGAGGATACAAATGCATGCGTCCAAGTCGTTGAGAGTTGGGCTGTTGGCTTCCTCGCTGGCGCTTGCGCTGCCGATGGCCGCATCCGCCCAGCAGACCAACATTGAAAATCTCAAGCAAATGAAGCTATCGGGCGTGGACGCGAGCCTGCCGCCCGTACCGCAGGAAGGCAAGAATGCCGACGCCATCCGCGAAAATCTCAAGCGTGTCAAGCTGCCGCCAGGTTTCAAGATTGAGCTCTATGCCGTAGTGCCGGATGCGCGTCACATGGCCGTGGCACCATCCACCAACATGCTGTTCGTCGGCACCCGCAAGAACACGGTCTGGGCCGTCACCGACCGCAACAGCGACGGCACCGCCGACGAAGTCAAGCCATTTGCGCCGTCGGCGAAATTTCATGTGCCCAACGGGGTTTGCTGGACCAAGGACGGCTTCCTGATCGTGGTCGAGCACAATCGAGTGCTGAACTTTCCGGCCGCCGAGTTCTTCTACGAAGGCGGGGATGTCGCGGTCATCGAGGTGGTGCCGCAAGGCAAACTGATCCCGGTCGAAGAGGAGTCCTACAACCACCATGCACGCACCTGCCGCGTCGGGCCGGACGGCATGCTCTACATCACGCTTGGCCAGCCCTTTAACGTTCCGCCGCGCAGCAAGCTTGACGTCTTCAACAAATGGGGCATTGGCGGCATCGTGCGCATGAATGCCTTTGACGGCAGCAAGCGCGAGGTCTACGCAACCGGCATCCGCAACTCGGTGGGGCTTGAATTCAACCCGAAGGACAAATCGCTGTGGTTCACCGACAACCAGACCGATGGCATGGGCGATCTCATCCCCGAGGGTGAAATCAACCGCGCGACCAAGCCCGGGATGTTCTTCGGTTACCCGTGGAAGCAGGGCCACACGCGCATGACCGACGAGGGCTACGACAAGGACCCGCTGCCGCCGAACATCACGGACCCGCAGGTCTACATGGATGCGCACGCAGCCGACCTGGGTCTGGCCTTCTACACCGGCAAGCAGTTCCCGGCCAAGTATCAGGGCGGCCTCTTCTCCGCGCAGCACGGCTCGTGGAACCGCACGACGCCGATCGGCGCGCGCATCATGTTCACCAGCCTGAAGAGCGATGGCACCGCCGACAAGACCGAGGTCTTTGCGGAAGGCTGGCTCGACGCCGACACGGGCCTGTACCGCGGCCGGCCGGTCGATGTGGCGATGATGAAGGACGGCTCGATGCTGATCAGCGACGACTTTGCGGGCGCGCTGTACCGTGTCACCTACATCGGCGACAATGCGAAGAAGTGACCCGCACTTCGCGCAGTAGATGAAGCTTTACGGGCCGGGGATTCCCGGCCCGTTTTTCTTTTGGTGGAGGAAGCAATCCATGACGGGACAGATGATTCGCGTTGCGCTCGCCTGCGTGCTCGCGTGCGGAATGAGCGCGGCGCAGGCTGGCGTTCAGGCTGGCCGTGACAAGGCAAAGATGTGTGCCGTCTGCCACGGCGAGTTCGGCGTCAGCGTACTTCCCAATGCCCCGAACCTCGCGGGGCAGCCAGAGAGCTATCTGGCCGAGCAATTGAAGGCCTATCGCAGCGGCAGGCGCACCAACGAAATCATGAGCGTCATCGCAAAGCCGCTGACCGATGCCGAGATCGCCGACCTGACTGCTTGGTTTGCGTCCATCGCAATCGAGGCGAAACCGCCGAAGTAATGGGCCGCGAGCGTTGTGCGGCAACACTCTTGGCAATTCATGTTCTGCGTGGACAGCGGCGGCCGCGGTACTGATTTCCCGACTGGATCGGTGAGGCCGCAGTGACAGGTCAATGCAGCATGTTGGGGGCGCGGGCGCGAATGACCGGATCTACGACACGGGGAAGCAACGGGTGGCCGTCGAGTTCACGGGGGGCGCTTGCCCCCCTTTTGTTCGCACCTGGAGGGCACGCGGCGCATTCGTGACATCGGTGGTGGCTGTCTCGCGTTGTCGCTCGCGGCGCCGCCCGCGGCCGCCGCCGATCGTGCCGCGGGGCGCCAGCGGGCCGAGACCCGTGCCCAATGCCACGGGCCGAACGGCATCGGTGTGCTGCCGAACGCGCCGAATCTCGCGCGGCAACCCGAGATCTATCTTGCCGAACGGCTCCGTCTTTTCCGCAGTGGGCGGCGCCCCAGCGAGGTCATGGTGGTGATCGCCAAGCCGCTGACCGACCGGGAGATCCACGATCTCGCGGCGTGGTACGCGGCCATCACAATCGAGGCGACGCCGCCGCGCTAGGCGGGCTGCCGCGATTGCGCGGCCTCTCGCGTGGGGTAATCCCCTACGCGCGGCCGAGGGGGAAAGCCGCCTTGGCGCCTCGTCCGTGCCGACCGGCGAGCGGCAAGGGAGGGGGCGCCGGGCGCCTCCGTGCCCGCCTGACGGGCCATCGCCTGCCCCCTCGATTGCGCATCGCAACAGCGGGTTGACGCTGTCGAGCTTATCCCTTTATAATTGCAGTCTTTTCGCCTTTCGACCGCCGGCCAAACGCGGACGACAGGCAGGCGTACCCGGGCGTGGTCGGCATGACCGTCGCCCGTGGCGCAAGAAGGTGGTCCTGGCGATGGCGCGCAAGTGCCTGCCCGGGCCACTTTGATTTGCTGGAAACGCGAGCGCGCGCCGAACCGAAGGCGCCGCGCGGGCGTGAAGGAATGTGCAATCAGCAGTGCAGGTGCGTGGATGCAGTTTCGCCAAGCGATGAGCCCTGCGACCCGATAACGCTCGAGGCCGCACGAAACGGACAATCAGGATGCCAACGATCAATCAGCTCGTGCGGAAGGGCCGCAAGCCCGCCGTGTCGAAAAGCAAGGTGCCGGCTCTCCAGCAGAGCCCGCAAAAGCGCGGCGTATGCACGCGTGTGTACACGACGACGCCGAAGAAGCCGAACTCCGCGCTGCGGAAGGTCGCCAAGGTGCGTCTCACCAACGGCTTCGAGGTGATCAGCTATATCGGCGGCGAAGGCCACAACCTCCAGGAGCACTCGGTAGTGCTGATCCGCGGTGGGCGGGTGAAGGACCTGCCGGGTGTGCGCTACCACATGGTGCGCGGCAGCCTCGACACCGCCGGGGTCAAGGACCGCAAGCAGAGCCGCTCGAAGTACGGCGCGAAGAAGCCGAAGGCCGCGTAAGTCATGTTTGTTTTGTTGCATCGAGTTCTCGGGCTCTGCCCGCGATTCGGTGGAAGAGCCACCGGCGAAAAGTAGGTTTTCACTTTTCGACGAACGGAGAAAGTTATGCCCCGACGCAGAGAGGTTCCCAAGCGCGAGATCCTGCCCGATCCGAAATACGGCTCGAGCGATGTCGCGAAGTTCGTCAACGTGCTGATGACCGCCGGCAAGAAGTCGGTGGCCGAGCGCATCCTCTACGGCGCCTTCGAGTCGATCCAGAAGAAGGGCGGCAAGGATCCGCTGGAGGTCTTCAATCAGGCGCTCGCGAACTCCAGGCCGATGGTCGAAGTGAAGAGCCGCCGCGTCGGCGGCGCGAACTTCCAGGTGCCGGTCGAGGTGCGTCCGGTGCGCCGGATGGCGCTGGCGATGCGCTGGCTGCGCGAGGCCGCCCGCAAGCGCGGCGAGAAGTCGATGGGCCAGCGCCTTGCCGCGGAGCTGATCGAGGCCGCGGAAGGCCGCGGCGGCGCCGTCAAGAAGCGCGAGGAAGTCCACCGCATGGCCGAGGCCAACAAGGCGTTCTCGCACTTCCGGTTCTAGAGCGAACCTGCACAAGAACATCGAGCGCGACCACGACAGGAACACCGGCGCGACGGAGGCGACCCCTCCGTCCCGCCTCATGAGGCGTTGACCCAAAGTGCCCCGATCTACCCCAATCAACCGGTATCGCAACATCGGCATCAGTGCGCACATCGATGCCGGCAAGACCACGACTACCGAGCGCATCCTGTTCTACACCGGCGTCTCGCACAAGATCGGCGAGGTGCACGACGGCGCGACCGTCATGGACTGGATGGAGCAGGAGCGCGAGCGCGGCATCACGATCACGTCGGCCGCGACGACCTGTTTCTGGAAGGGGATGGACAACCGCTTCCCCGAGCACCGCATCAACATCATCGACACGCCGGGGCACGTCGACTTCACGATCGAGGTCGAGCGCTCGATGCGCGTTCTCGACGGCGCGTGCATGGTCTATTGCGCGGTCGGCGGCGTCCAGCCGCAGTCGGAGACCGTGTGGCGGCAGGCCAACAAGTACAAGGTGCCGCGGCTCGCGTTCGTCAACAAGATGGACCGCCAGGGCGCGAACTTCTTCAAGGTCTACGACCAGATGAAGTCGCGCCTGAAGGCCAATCCGGTGCCGATCCAGGTGCCGATCGGTGCCGAGGACAAGTTCGAAGGCGTCATCGACCTCATCTCGATGAAGGCCATCTACTGGGACGAGGCGTCGCAGGGAATGAAGTTCGAGATGCGGGCGATCCCCGCCGAGCTCGAAGGCCTCGCCAAGGAGTGGCGCGAGAAGATGGTCGAGAACGCCGCCGAAGCGAACGAAGAGCTGATGAACAAGTACCTCGAGTCCGGCGAACTGACGGACGAGGAGATCCGCCGCGGCCTGCGCCTGCGCACGATCGCGAGCGAGATCGTGCCGATGATGTGCGGCTCGGCGTTCAAGAACAAGGGCGTCCAGGCGATGCTCGACGCGGTCATCGAGTACATGCCGGCGCCGACGGACATCCCGCCGGTGAAGGGCGAGCTCGAGAACGGCAAGGAAGGCGAGCGCAAGGCGTCCGATGACGAGCCGTTCGCGGGCCTCGCGTTCAAGATCATGACCGACCCCTACGTCGGCCAGCTGATCTTCTTCCGCGTGTACTCGGGCGTCATCAACTCCGGCGACGCCGTCTACAACCCGATCAAGGGGCGCAAGGAGCGCCTGGGCCGCATCCTGCAGATGCACGCCAACCAGCGCGAGGAGATCAAGGAGGTCCGCGCCGGCGACATCGCGGCGGCCGTTGGCCTCAAGGAAGCGACCACCGGCGACACCCTGTGTGCGCCGGACCACGTGATCACGCTCGAGAAGATGATCTTCCCGGAGCCGGTGATCCACGTTGCCGTCGAGCCGAAGACCAAGGCCGACCAGGAGAAGATGGGCATCGCGCTCAATCGCCTGGCGCAGGAAGACCCGTCGTTCCGCGTGCGCACCGACGAGGAGTCCGGCCAGACGATCATCTCCGGGATGGGCGAGCTCCACCTTGAAATCCTGGTCGACCGGATGAAGCGCGAGTTCGGCGTCGAAGCCAACGTCGGCGCGCCGCAGGTGGCCTATCGCGAGGCGATCCGCAAGCTGGTGCAGGTCGAGGGCAAGTTCATCAAGCAGTCCGGCGGCCGCGGCCAGTACGGCCACGTGTGGCTGAAGATGGAGCCCAACGTGCAGGGCAAGGGTTTCGAGTTCGTCGACGCCATCAAGGGCGGGACGGTGCCGCGCGAATTCATCCCGGCGGTCGAGAAGGGCCTGCGCGAGACGCTGCCCAACGGCGTCCTTGCCGGCTTCCCGGTCGTCGACGTCAAGGTCACGCTGTTCGACGGCTCGTCGCACGACGTGGACTCGAACGAGAACGCGTTCAAGATGGCCGCGTCGATGGCGTTCAAGGACGGCATGCGCCAGGCAAGTCCGGTCCTGCTCGAGCCGATGATGGCGGTCGAGGTCGAGACGCCCGAAGACTTCATGGGCAACGTGATGGGCGACCTCTCGTCGCGGCGCGGCATGGTCCAGGGCATGGAAGACCTCCCGACCGGCAAGGCGATCAAGGCGGAAGTCCCGCTGGCCGAAATGTTCGGCTACTCGACGACGCTGCGCTCGCTGTCGCAGGGCCGCGCGACGTACACGATGGAATTCAAGCACTACACCGAGGCGCCGAAGAACGTCGCCGAGGCGGTGATCAACAAGAAGTCGTAACGCATTCCGACACTCCAGGATCGAGGTAAGCAAAATGGCCAAGGGCAAATTCGAGCGGACGAAGCCGCACGTGAACGTGGGGACGATTGGGCACGTTGATCACGGGAAGACGACGCTGACGGCGGCGATGACGCTGGTGCTGTCGAAGCTGTTTGGTGGGGAGGCGAAGGCGTACGACCAGATTGATGCGGCGCCGGAGGAGAAGGCGCGGGGGATCACGATCAACACGGCGCACGTGGAGTACGAGACGAAGAACCGGCACTACGCGCACGTGGACTGTCCGGGGCACGCGGACTACATCAAGAACATGATCACGGGTGCGGCGCAGATGGATGGGGCGATCCTGGTGGTGAGTGCGGCGGACGGGCCGATGCCGCAGACGCGGGAGCACATTCTGCTGGCGCGGCAGGTGGGGGTGCCGTACATCGTGGTGTACATGAACAAGGCGGACATGGTGGACGACAAGGAGTTGTTGGAGCTTGTCGAGATGGAGGTGCGCGAGCTGTTGTCGAAGTATCAGTTTCCTGGGGACAAGACGCCGATCGTGATTGGGTCGGCGAAGATGGCGCTGGAGGGTGACAAGAGCGAGATGGGTGAGGGGTCGATCCTGAAGCTGGCGGAGGCGCTGGACAGTTACATTCCGACGCCGCAGCGGGCGATCGACGGGCCGTTTCTGATGCCGGTGGAGGATGTGTTTTCGATCTCGGGTCGGGGGACGGTGGTGACGGGGCGGGTGGAGCGGGGCATCGTGAAGGTGGGGGATGCGCTGGAGATCGTGGGGTTGAAGCCGACGCTGCAGACGGTGTGCACGGGGGTGGAGATGTTCCGCAAGCTGCTTGGATCAGGGGCAGGCGGGGGACAACGTTGGGGTGTTGCTGCGGGGCACGAAGCGGGAAGAGGTGGAGCGGGGGCAGGTGTTGGCGAAGCCGGGGTCGATCACGCCGCACACGAAGTTCAGCTGCGAGGTGTACGTGCTGTCGAAGGAGGAGGGGGGGCGGCACACGCCGTTTTTCCCGGGGTACCGGCCGCAGTTTTATTTCCGGACGACGGACGTGACGGGGAGCTGCGAGCTGCCGGCGGGGACGGAGATGGTGATGCCTGGGGACAACATCGGGATGACGGTGACGCTGATTGCGCCGATCGCGATGGAAGAGGGGCTGCGGTTCGCGATTCGCGAGGGTGGCCGGACGGTCGGCGCCGGGGTCGTGGCGAAGATCATCGAGTAGTCAGCCATCGGCTGTCAGCATTCAGCTGTCAGCAACCGCGCTTCGGCGCGAAATCCGATGGCTTCGAAACAGGCAAGATTTTGCTGATAGCTGATCGCTCATAGCTGACAGCCAAGGACCGAAATATGAACAACCAACGCATCCGCATCCGACTCAAGGCGTTCGACTACAAACTGATCGACCAGTCGGCGCTGGAGATCGTCGAGACGGCGAAGCGCTCCGGCGCAGTCGTCCGCGGCCCCGTGCCGCTGCCGACCAAGATCGAACGCTACAACGTCCTGCGCTCGCCGCACGTCAACAAGACGTCGCGCGACCAGTTCGAGATTCGGACGCACCTGCGGCTGATGGACATCATCGACCCGACCGACAAGACGGTCGACCAGTTGATGAAGCTCGACCTGCCGGCCGGTGTCGACGTGGAGATCAAGCTGCAATGAGGGTCGGGTGTCGAGCGTTGAGCGACGAGCGTGAATGCGCCCGTACCGCAAGACGCTAGACGCCTGACGCTGGATCGAATCAGCCGCCGGTCAATCGAAATCGGTGGCGTGGAAAGGAAAACGAAAATGTCTCTCGGACTTGTCGGACGCAAAGTCGGCATGACCCGCATTTTCGCCGACGACGGCAGTGCCGTCCCGGTGACGGTGCTGGACGTGGCCAACAACCGCGTCACCCAGATCAAGACCCCCGAGACCGACGGCTATGCGGCCGTGCAGGTCACGTACGGGAAGCGGCGCGCCTCGCGCGTCACCAAGCCGCAGGCCGGCCACCTCGCAAAGGCGGGCGTGGAAGCAGGCGAGCTGCTGCGCGAATTTCCGGTCGCGCCCGAAGCGCTTTCCGGCCTCAAGGTCGGCGAGACCGTCAGCGTCGAGACCTTCAAGGTCGGCGAGCTTGTCGATATCACCGGGACGACGAAGGGTCGCGGCTTTTCCGGCGTCATTCGCCGCCACCATTTCAGCTCGAACCGCGCGTCGCACGGCAATTCGCGCTCGCACAACACGCCGGGCTCCATCGGCATGGCGCAGGACCCGGGACGGGTGTTTCCCGGCAAGCGGATGGCCGGCCAGTACGGCAACGTCACGCGCACCGTGCAGACGCTCGCAGTCGTGCGCGTCGACGCCGAGCGCGGCCTCCTGCTGGTGAAGGGCTCGGTGCCCGGTGCCGACGGCGGCCACATCATCGTCCGCCCGTCGGTCAAGACGCCGGCCAAGAAGGGGGCCTGACGATGGAACTCAAGCTCATCAACGACAAGGGTCAACCCGCGGCCACGGTCGCCGGTTCGGACGCGCTGTTCGGCCGCGAATACAACGAGGCGCTGATCCACCAGGTGGTGACTGCGTACCAGGCGAATGCACGCAGCGGCAACCGCGCGCAGAAGGCCCGCAGCGACGTCAACAAGTCGCACAAGAAGCCGTGGGCGCAGAAAGGCACCGGGCGCGCGCGGGCGGGCCAGGCCAACAGCCCCCTCTGGCGCGGCGGCGGCAAGATCTTCCCGAGCCTTCCCGACGAGAATTTCTCGCAGAAGGTCAACCGGAAGATGTACCGCGCCGGGCTCGCGTCCATCCTGTCGCAGCTCGTACGGGAAGGCCGCCTTTCGGTGATCGATCAGCTCGCTGTCGAGGCGCCGAAGACGAAGCTGTTCGCGCAGAAGATCCGGGCGCTCGGTCTCTCGGGTACCGTGCTGGTGGTCACCGATCAGCTCGACGACAACGTGTTCCTCTCGTCGCGCAATCTGCCGGACGTCCTGGTGCTCGAAACCCGCGAGGTCGATCCGGTCAGTCTGGTGCGCTTCAACAACGTGCTGCTGACCAAGGGCGCCGTGACGCAATTCGAGGAGATGCTCGGATGAACACTGCCAGGCAATTCAATCCCGAGCGCCTCGCCGTCGTGCTGCTCGCCCCCGTCGTGTCCGAAAAGGGCACGTTCATCGCCGACAAGCACGAACAGGTGATCTTTCGCGTCATGCCCGACGCGACGAAGCCGGAAGTCAAGGCGGCCGTCGAGGCCATGTTCAAGGTCCAGGTCGAGAGCGTCCAGATCGCCAACGTCGGCGGCAAGACCAAGCGGTTCGGGCGGTATGTCGGCCGGCGCCGCGGCTGGAAGAAGGCCTACGTCTGCCTGAAGCCGGGCCAGGAAATCAACTTCGCGGCGGAGAGCTGACATGCCCCTGCAAAAAGTCAAACCGACATCGCCGGGACGACGTGCGCTGGTCAAGGTCGTCCATCCGGGCCTGCACAAGGGCCGCCCGGTCGATGCGCTGACCGTAAGCCAGAAGCGCGGTTCCGGGCGCAACAACAACGGCCATATCACCGTCCGGCACAAGGGCGGCGGACACAAGCAGCATTACCGGATCGTCGATTTCCGGCGCAACAAGGACGGCGTCGCCGCCAAGGTCGAGCGGCTCGAGTACGATCCGAACCGCAGTGCGCATCTCGCGCTCCTGTGCTACGTCGACGGCGAGCGCCGCTACATCATCGCGCCCCGCGGCGTGACGGTGGGCTCGCAGCTCCTGTCGGGGTCGGAAGCGCCGATCAAGCCGGGCAACTGCCTTCCGGTGCGCAACATCCCGGTCGGCACGACGATCCACTGCGTCGAGATGCAGCCGGGCAAGGGCGCCCAGCTCGCGCGTTCTGCCGGCGCCGCCGTGCAGCTGCTGGCGCGGGAAGGCACCTACGCGCAGCTGCGGCTGCGCTCCGGCGAGATCCGCAAGGTGCACGTCGACTGCCGGGCGACGATTGGCGAGGTCGGCAACGAGGAGCACAGCCTGCGCTCGATCGGCAAGGCCGGCGCCAATCGCTGGCGCGGCATCCGGCCGACGGTGCGGGGCATCTGCATGAACCCGGTAGATCACCCGCACGGTGGACGCTCGAACGGCGGCGGCCACCCGGTGTCGCCGTGGGGCACGCCGACCAAGGGCTACAAGACGCGCAAGAACAAGCGCACCGATTCGATGATCGTGCGCCGCCGGCACGCGACCAAAGGCTAATTGAGGGTAGAGGATCATGGCTCGTTCCATCAAGAAGGGTCCGTTCGTCGACGACCACCTGGTCAAGAAGGTGGACGCCGCGCGCGCAACCAACGACAAGAAGCCGATCAAGACCTGGTCGCGCCGGTCCACGATCACGCCCGAGTTCGTCGGGCTCACGATCGCGGTCCACAACGGCAAACAGCACATCCCGGTCTACGTGTCCGAGAACATGGTCGGACACAAGCTCGGCGAATTCGCCCTGACGCGCACCTTCAAGGGCCACTCGGCCGACAAGAAGGTCGCGGCACCGGCGGCGAAGAGGTAAGGGGATCGCTATGGAAACCAAGGCAATCCTGCGCGGCGTGCGTCTTTCGGCGCAGAAGGGACGGCTCGTCGCCGACCAGATCCGCGGCCTGCCCGTCGACCGCGCGCTCAACGTGCTCGCGTTCAGCCCGAAGAAGGGGGCCAAGATCATCAAGAAGGTGCTTGAGTCGGCAATCGCCAACGCGGAGCACAACGACGGCGCCGACATCGACGAGCTCAAGGTCAAGACGATCTGCGTCGACAAGGCGGAGAGCCTGCGCCGCTTCACCGCGCGCGCCAAGGGCCGTGGCAACGTCATCCTGAAGCAGACCTGCCACATCCACGTCGTCGTCGGCGACGGAAAATAAGGGAACGTCATGGGACAGAAAATTCATCCGACCGGCTTCCGCCTTGCCGTCACCCGGAACTGGGCCTCGAAGTGGTTCGCGAACAGCAAGAACTTCGCGCCCACGCTCAAGGAGGACATCAAGGTCCGCGAGTACCTGAAGAAGAAGCTCGGCCACGCGTCGGTCGGCAAGGTCACGATCGAGCGTCCGGCGAAGAACGCGCGGATCACGATCCACAGCGCGCGGCCCGGCGTGGTCATCGGCAAGAAGGGCGAGGACATCGAGACGCTGCGCGCGGACCTGCGCAAGATGATGGGCGGCGACGTCGGCCTCAACATCGAGGAGATCCGCAAGCCCGAGATCGACGCGCAGCTCATCGCCGACTCGATCGCCCAGCAGCTCGAGAAGCGGATCATGTTCCGCCGCGCGATGAAGCGCGCGATGCAGAACGCGATGCGGCTCGGTGCCCAGGGCATCAAGATCATGTGCTCGGGGCGGTTGAACGGCATCGAGATCGCGCGCACCGAGTGGTACCGCGAAGGCCGGGTGCCGCTTCACACGCTGCGCGCCGACATCGACTACGGGCTTTCCGAGGCGCGCACGACGTACGGGGTCATCGGCGTCAAGGTCTGGGTCTTCAAGGGCGAAGTGTTGGCGCACAACGCCGAGCCGGCGGCGGCTCCCGCCCCGGCGCCGGAAGCGCCGAAGCGTCCGCGTCGCGCAGGAGTGAAGAATGCTGCAGCCAGCTAGAAGGAAGTACCGCAAGGAGCAGAAGGGCCGCAACAAGGGCGTGGCGACCGTCGGCAACAAGGTCAGCTTCGGCGAGTACGGCCTTAAGGCCACGGGCCGCGGCCGCCTGACCGCGCGCCAGATCGAGGCGGCGCGTCGCGCGATGACGCGTCACATCAAGCGCGGCGGCCGGGTCTGGATCCGGATCTTCCCGGACAAGCCGATCTCGCAGAAGCCCGCCGAGGTGCGGATGGGGAACGGCAAGGGCAACCCCGAGTACTACGTCGCCGAGATCCAGCCGGGCAAGGTGCTCTACGAGATGGACGGCGTGGACGAGACCGTTGCGCGCGAGGCGTTCGCGCTCGCCGCGGCCAAGCTGCCGATCAGGACGACGTTCGTCCATCGACTGGTGGGCTGACGGAGACGACGATGAAGCTTACGCAAACCAAGAAGGCGCTTGCCACCAAGTCCGCGGACGAACTCCGGACAGAGCTCAACGCGCTGCTCAAGGAGCAGTTCGGCCTGCGGATGCAGAAGGCGACGCAGCAACTCCAGAACACGGCGAAGCTCAAGCAGGCGCGGCGCAACATCGCGCGTGCGCGAACGCTGATCGCCCAGAAGGTCGGGAGCAAGGCATGAACCAGAGCATCGAGACGGCACCGAATCCGGCGCCGCGCAAGACGATCGTCCAGACGCTGACCGGACGGGTCGTCAGCGACAAGATGGAAAAGACGGTGACGGTCCTCGTCGAGCGCCGGGTTACCCATCCGCTGTACGGGAAGGTGATCACGCGCACGCGGAAGTATCACGCCCACGACGAGAACAACGAGTACAAGGAAGGCGACCTGGTGGAGATCGAGGCGTGCCGCAAACTCGCCAAGACCAAGGCGTACCGGGTCACGCGCCTGATCGAGAAGGCGCGGCAGGTCTGATCGGCGGCCGGGTCCGCCGGCGGCAGGTCGGCGCTAAGGGGTTGATTTCCAGCAGGGGTTGCGCAAAGTTGCCGTTACTGCCATAATTTTCGTTTCGCTTGCCGCGGGAGCAGTGGCGGTGTTTCGCCGGTCCCCGCGGTCTTTCCCCGGACGGGGTCCAAAACTGGCCGCGGCAATTCCGCCGCGACCGCAGCGGCAGCGCGACAGTGCGACCGCAGCGGCGCGCAACGCGGGTTAAGTTGGAGAAGCAGCAATGATCCAGATGCAGTCGATGCTGGAGGTCGCCGACAATACCGGCGCCCGCCAAGTGATGTGTATCAAGGTGCTCGGCGGCTCCAAGCGCCGGTACGCCCACATCGGCGACGTGATCAAGGTCAGCGTCAAGGACGCTGCGCCGCGCGGTCGCGTCAAGAAAGGCGAGATCTACAACGCCGTCGTGGTTCGGACGCGCCAGGGCGTGCGCCGTGACGACGGTGCCAAGGTGTGCTTCGACACGAATGCCGCCGTGCTGCTCAACGCCAAGCTCGAGCCCATCGGCACCCGCATCTTCGGGCCGGTGACCCGCGAGCTGCGGACCGAGCGGTTCATGAAGATCGTGTCGCTCGCGCCGGAAGTGCTCTAGGAGGCTCCATGCGCAAGATCAAGAAAGGCGACAGCGTCGTCGTCATCGCGGGACGCGACAAGGGCAAGCGCAGCTCGGTCACGGCGGTCGTCGATGCCGAGCACGTGCTCGTGGCCGGGATCAACCAGGTGAAGAAGCACACGCGCCCGAATCCGATGAAGAACGAGCAGGGCGGCATCGTCACCAAGGAGATGCCGATCCACGTCTCGAACGTGGCGATCTGGAACCCGGTGACGAAGAAGGCCGATCGCATCGGCTTCCGGATGCTGGAAGACGGCCGCAAGGTCCGTTTCTTCAAGTCCAACGGCGAGCTCGTCAGCGCCTGATGGAGAGACAGACATGGCCCGCCTGAAGGAAGTCTACAAGAAGGAAATCGTGCCCGCGCTGATCAAGCAGTTCGGGTACAAGTCGGTGATGGAAGTCCCGCGCCTGCAGAAGATCGTCCTCAACATGGGCGTCGGCGAGGCGATCGGGGACAAGAAGCTGCTCGAGAACGCCGCCGGCGACATGCAGAAGATCTCCGGCCAGAAACCGGTGATCACCAAGGCGAAGAAGGCGATTGCCGGGTTCAAGATCCGCGAGGGCTACCCGATCGGCTGCATGGTGACGCTGCGTCAGGAACGCATGTACGAGTTCCTCGACCGGCTCGTCTCGATCGCGCTGCCGCGCGTCCGCGACTTCCGCGGCGTATCGGGCCGCTCGTTCGACGGCCGCGGCAACTTCAACATGGGCGTCAAGGAACAGATCATCTTCCCGGAGATCGAGTACGACAAGATCGACGCGCTCCGGGGCATGAACATCACCATCACCACGAGCGCGAAGTCGGACGCCGAAGCCAAGGCCCTGCTCGCCGCGTTCAAGTTCCCGTTCAAGAGCTGAGGAAGCCATGGCGAAGCTGTCCCTGATCAACCGCGACGAGAAGCGGCGCGAACTGGTGAAGAAATACGCCAAGAAGCGCGAGGCGCTGCTCGCCATCATCAACAACACGAAAATGTCGGACGAGGATCGTTTCGCCGCGCGGCTCAAGCTGCAGCAGCTGCCGCGCAACGCGAACCCGACCCGTCTGCGCAACCGTTGCGCCATCACCGGCCGCCCGCGCGGCTTTTTCCGCAAGTTCGGCCTCGGCCGCAACAAGCTGCGGGAATTCGCGATGCGCGGGGAAATCCCGGGCATCGTGAAGGCCAGCTGGTAACGATCAATGCAGGTGAGGTGATTCATGAGCATGACTGATCCTATCGCCGACATGCTGACGCGCATTCGCAATGCGCAGATGGTGGAGCATGCGGTCGTCGCGATGCCGTCGTCGAAGGTCAAGCTGGCCATCGCGAAGGTGCTGAAGGACGAAGGCTACATCGAGGGCTTCAAGGTCTCCGGGGAGGAAGTGAAGCCGGTGCTCGAGATCGCCCTCAAGTACTACGCCGGCCGCCCCGTGATCGAGAAGATCGAGCGCGTGTCGGCGCCGGGCCTGCGCATCTACAAGGGCAAGGACGACATCCCGCGCGTGATGAACGGTCTCGGCATCGCGATCGTCTCGACGTCGCGCGGCGTGATGACCGACCGCAAGGCGCGCGCCACCGGCGTCGGCGGCGAAGTCCTCTGCATCGTGGCGTAGAGAGGACGACATGTCGCGAATCGGCAATTTCCCGATCCCGCTGCCGCCGAAGGTCGAGGTGACCCTGGCGCAGGGCGAGATCACGGTCAAGGGTCCGCTCGGCACGCTCTCGCGCTCCTACGGCGATGGCCTGTCGATCGAGAAGAACGGCGAAACGCTCGTGTGCAAGGCCGCCAACGCGGAAGTCAACGCGATGCACGGCACGCTGCGCGCGCTGGTCGCCAACATGGTCAAGGGCGTCACCGTCGGCTTCGAGAAGAAGCTCACGCTGGTCGGCGTGGGCTTCCGCGCGCAGGCCGCCGGCGACAAGGTGAACCTGTCGCTCGGATTCTCGCATCCGGTCGTCCACATGATGCCCAAGGGCGTCAAGGTCGAGACGCCGGCGCAGACGGAAATCGTCGTCAAGGGCGTGGATCGGCAGCAGGTCGGCCAGGTCGCCGCCGAGATCCGCGCGTATCGCCCGCCCGAGCCGTACAAGGGCAAGGGCGTCCGCTATCACGACGAGCGCGTCGTGATCAAGGAAACGAAGAAGAAGTAGTGCCCTGCGGGCCGGGAGTTGCATCCGTGCCCGCGCGAAGCCGAACGAGGTCATCGATGAACAAGAAGGAAGCTCGAGTCCGCCGCGCCCGCAAAACCCGGGTGCGCATCGCCCTGCAGCGCGCGACGCGACTGGTGGTCGGTCGCTCGAACTGCCACATCTACGCGCAGATCGTCGCCCCGACGGGCGACAATGTGCTCGCCAGCGCGTCGACGCTCGAAGCCGAGGTGCGCAAGGACCTCAGCAACGGCGGCAACAAGGCCGCGGCTGCGATCGTCGGCAAGCGCATCGCCGACAAGGCGAAGGCGCTCGGCATCGAGGCCGTCGCCTTCGACCGGTCGGGATTCCGCTATCACGGACGCGTGCAGGCGCTGGCCGAAGCGGCCCGCGAAGCCGGACTCAAATTCTAGGGCGATCATGGCTAATCCGAGATCCAGTACGAGAATGCAGCAGCAGGACGAGCGCGGCGACGGCCTGCGCGAGAAGATGATCGCCATCAACCGCGTCACCAAGGTGGTGAAGGGCGGGCGGATCCTGGGCTTCGCGGCGCTGACGGTCGTCGGCGACGGCGACGGGCGCGTCGGCATCGGCAAGGGCAAGGCGAAGGAAGTCCCGGTCGCGGTCCAGAAGGCGATGGAAGAGGCGCGGCGCAGGATGATCAAGGTGAACCTGAAGAAGGGCACCGTCCATCACGCGGTCGAGGGCCGGCACGGCGCGACCAAGGTCTTCATGCAGCCGGCTTCCGACGGCACCGGCGTGATTGCCGGTGGCCCGATGCGCGCGGTGTTCGAGGTCGTCGGCGTCACCAACGTGCTGGCGAAGTGCCACGGCTCGACGAACCCGTACAACCTGGTCCGCGCGACGCTGAATGCGTTGTCGAATCTGAATTCGCCGGCCGAGATCGCTGCCAAGCGCGGCCTCACGATCGAGCAGCTGACGGAGGGCTGACCATGACGGCGACGAAGAAGATCCGGGTCACGTTGGCGAAGAGCGCCGCGTCGACCAAGCACGACCATCGCGCCACGGTACGCGGCCTGGGGCTCAAGTGGACGAACCACACGGTGGAAGTGGTGGACACACCGTCCACGCGCGGGATGATCAACAAGGTCGGCTACCTGCTCAAGGTCGCGGAATAACGGTTACGGAGCACGCGATGCGTCTCAACACGATCAAGCCTGCCGATGGTTCGAACAAGGCGCGGCGCCGCGTCGGCCGCGGCATCGGCTCGGGCCTCGGCAAGACTGCCGGCCGCGGTCACAAGGGCCAGAAGTCCCGTTCGGGCGGATTCCACAAGGTCGGCTTCGAGGGCGGCCAGATGCCGCTGCAGCGGCGGCTGCCCAAGCGCGGCTTTGTCTCGCTCGCGAAGAAGGACACCGCCCAGGTGCGCCTGTCCGACCTCGCGAAGCTGCCGCTCGCCGAGGTGGACCTGCTCGCGCTGAAGGCGGCCGGTGTCGTGCCGACGCTCGCGAAGGCGGCCAAGGTCATCAAGTCGGGCCAGCTGGCGAAGGCGGTGAAGCTCACGGGCATTGCCGTCACCAAGGGCGCCAAGGCGGCGATCGAAGCCGCGGGCGGCAGCGTCGCGTAGGCGCGCCGCCAACACTACGGGAAACGACGTTGGCCATCACCAATCCGGCCCAGAAAAGCGGTTCCAAGTACGCCGATCTCAAGCGGCGGCTGTGGTTCCTGCTGGGCGCGCTCGTCGTGTACCGGATCGGGACGCATATCCCGGTGCCGGGCATCAACGCGAGTGTGCTCGACGAGCTGTTCAGGAACCAGCAGGGCGGCATCCTCGGCCTGTTCAACGTGTTCTCGGGCGGCGCGCTGTCGCGCTTCTCGATCCTTGCGCTCGGGATCATGCCGTACATCTCGGCGTCGATCATCATGCAGCTGTCCACGGTGGTCGTGCCCTCGCTCGAGGCGCTCAAGAAGGAAGGCGAGGCCGGCCGGCGCAAGATCACGCAGTACACCCGCTATGCGACGCTCGGTCTGGCGTTCTTCCAGGCGCTGGGCATCTCCGTCGCGCTGGAGGCGCAGGCAGGACTGGTGCTCGCCCCGGGGCTCGGTTTCCGGGTCATCACGGCGCTGACGCTGGTGACCGGAACGATGTTCCTGATGTGGCTGGGCGAACAGATCACCGAGCGTGGCCTGGGCAACGGCATCTCGCTTCTGATCTTCGCGGGCATCGCCGCCGGACTGCCGCGGGCCATCGGACAGACGCTCGAACAGGCGCGCACCGGCGCCTATTCGATCCCGCTGGTGCTGGGCATCGCAGTGCTCGTGGTCGTGGTCACCGCGTTCGTCGTGTTCGTCGAGCGGGCGTTGCGCAAGATCCTCGTCAACTATGCGAAACGCCAGGTCGGCAACAAGGTCTACCAGGGCCAGAGCTCGCACCTGCCGCTCAAGCTCAACATGGCCGGCGTGATTCCGCCGATCTTCGCGTCGTCGATCATCCTGTTCCCGGCGACGCTGGCGCAGTGGTTCGGTGCGGGCGAGGGCACGATCTGGTTGCGCGACCTCGCCGCGGCGCTGGGTCCGGGGCAGCCGGTGCACGAGTTGCTCTACGCGGGCGCGATCATCTTCTTCTGCTTCTTCTACACGGCGCTGCAGTACAACCCGAAGGAGACGGCGGACAACCTCAAGAAGAGCGGTGCGTTCATTCCGGGCTACCGACCCGGCGACCAGACCGCCAAGTACATAGAGAAGATCACGCTGCGGCTGACGCTGCTGGGTTCGCTCTACCTCGTGATCGTGTGCTTCATCCCGAATTTCCTGATCGCCTGGAAGAACGTACCGTTCTACTTCGGCGGGACGTCGCTGCTGATCATCGTCGTCGTGACGATGGACTTCATGACCCAGGTGCAGGCGTATCTGATGTCGCAGCAGTACGAAAGCCTGCTCAAGAAGGCGAACTTCAAGGGCGGACTGCCCACGCGCTGATGTCGAAGGAAGACACGATCCAGATGCAGGGTGAGATCCTGGAAACGCTGCCCAATGCGACGTTCCGGGTGAAGTTGGAGAATGGGCACGTGGTGCTGGGGCACATCTCCGGGAAGATGCGGATGCACTACATCAAGATATTGCCGGGCGACAAGGTGACGGTGGATCTGACGCCGTACGACCTCTCCCGGGCGCGGATCATCTTCCGCGCGAAGTGACGATGAGGGAAATGAGCGATGAAGGTACTGGCTTCCGTCAAGAAGATCTGCCGCAACTGCAAGATCATCCGGCGCAACGGCGTCGTGCGCGTCATCTGCACGGACCCGCGGCACAAGCAACGGCAAGGATAACGGCTGTCAGCGGGCCGCTGTTGGCTGCCGGCAACCGCGCGTGACGAATTGGTAACGGACTTGCTGAAGGCGGAAAGCTGACAGCGGAAAGCTCGAGCGAAGCGAGGAACGAATGGCCCGTATTGCAGGCGTCAACATCCCCAACCACCAGCACGCGGAAATCGCGCTGACGGCGATCTACGGCATCGGCCGTCCGCGCGCCCAGGCGATCTGCGTCGCGTCCGGAATCAAGGGGACGACCAAGATCAAGGATCTGTCCGACGCGGACATGGACAAGCTGCGCGAGCAGGTGCAGAAGTTCACCGTCGAGGGCGATCTGCGCCGCGAGGTGACGATGAGCATCAAGCGGCTGATGGACCTGGGCTGCTACCGGGGCGTCCGGCATCGCCGCGGCCTCCCCGTGCGCGGCCAGCGCACGCGCACCAACGCCCGGACCCGCAAGGGGCCGAAGAAGTCGCGCTCCGGCATGGGCAGCAAGCCGGCCGCCAAGCCGGCCGGCAGGTAACGCTTTAAGGACACAGCATGGCACAGCAACCAACGCAGAAGGCCGGCGCCGCGCGCGCGCGCAAGAAGGTCAAGAAGAGCGTCGCGGAAGGGATCGCGCACATCCACGCGTCGTTCAACAACACGATCATCACGATCACCGACCGCCAGGGCAACGCGCTGTCGTGGGCGACTTCGGGCGGCGCGGGCTTCAAGGGCTCGCGCAAGTCGACGCCGTTCGCGGCGCAGGTGGCCGCCGAGAAGGCCGGCCGGGTGGCGGTCGAGTGCGGCGTGAAGAACCTCGAGGTCCGGATCAAGGGCCCGGGTCCCGGCCGCGAATCGGCGGTGCGTGCACTCAACGCGCTGGGCATGAAGATCACCAGCATCTCGGACGTGACGCCGATTCCGCACAATGGCTGCCGTCCGCCGAAGCGCCGAAGGATCTAACCCTTCCCCGCTCATTCACTGAATCAACACCGGGATAGCAACGTGGCTCGATACATCGGACCCAAATGCAAGCTGGCGCGACGGGAAGGCACCGACCTTTTCCTGAAAAGCGCGCGTCGATCGCTCGACTCCAAGTGCAAGCTGGAAACCAAGCCGGGGCAACACGGCGTGAAGTCCGGCATGCGCCAATCGGACTTCGGCAACCAGTTGCGCGAGAAGCAGAAGCTGCGCCGCACCTACGGCATCCTCGAGCGGCAGTTCCGCCGGTACTTCCAGGCCGCCGCGCGCGGCAAGGGCTCGACCGGCACGAACCTGCTGCAGCTGCTCGAGTCGCGGCTCGACAACGTCGTCTACCGGATGGGCCTCGGCTCGACGCGCGCCGAGGCGCGGCAGATCGTCGGCCACGGCTCGATCACGGTCAACGGCAAGGTCGTCAACATCCCGTCGGCGCTGGTGAAGGCCGGCGACGTGGTCGCGGCGACGGAGAAGGCCAAGGGGCAGCTCCGGATCCAGGACGCGCTCCAGCTCGCCGAGAAGGTGGGCTTTCCGTCGTGGGTCGAGGTCGATGTCAAGAAGATGTCCGGCACGTTCAAGGGCGCGCCGGACCGCTCGGAGTTCGGGCAGGACATCAACGAAAGCCTGGTGGTCGAACTGTATTCGAAGTAACCCCCGGCTCGCCGGTTCCAGATTCACCTGAGGGTCCCGCATGCAGAGCAATGTTCTGTTGAAACCGCGCATCATCGATGTCCAGTCCACGTCGCCGTTCCACGCGAAGGTGGTGATGGAGCCGTTCGAGCGCGGGTATGGCCACACGCTCGGCAACGCGCTGCGCCGTGTGCTGCTGTCGTCGATGCCCGGGTACGCCCCGACCGAGGTCAAGATCACGGGCGTGCTGCACGAGTATTCGGCGCTCGACGGCGTCCAGGAAGACGTCGTCGACATCCTTCTGAACCTGAAGGGCGTGGTGCTGAAGCTCCACAACCGCGACCACGTGCTGCTCAAGCTCGCGAAGTCCGGCGAGGGCGCGGTGACGGCGGCCGACATCGAGCCGAATCACGACGTCGAGATCATCAATCCCGAGCACGTGATCGCGCATCTGACCGCCGGCGGCAAGCTCGAGATGGAGATCAAGGTCGAGAAGGGCCGCGGCTACCAGCCGGCAACGGCGCGCATCAAGCCCGAAGGCGGCCGCACGATCGGCAGCATCCTGCTCGACGCGTCATTCAGCCCGGTGCGCCGCGTCAGCTACGCGGTGGAGAGCGCACGCGTCGAGCAGCGGACCGACCTCGACAAGCTCGTCCTCGACATCGAGACCAACGGCGTCGTGGAGCCCGAGCAGGCCGTCCGTTATGCAGCGTCGGTGCTGGTCGAGCAGCTGTCGGTGTTCGCCGATCTGCAGGGATCGGAGTCGCCGGCCGCCGAACGTTCGACCCCGCAGGTCGATCCGATCCTGCTGCGCCCGGTCGACGATCTCGAGCTCACCGTCCGCTCGGCGAACTGCCTCAAGGCAGAGAACATCTACTACATCGGCGACCTGATCCAGCGCACCGAGACCGAGCTCTTGAAGACGCCGAATCTCGGCCGCAAGTCGCTCAACGAAATCAAGGAAGTGCTGGCCTCGCGCGGGCTCTCGCTGGGGATGAAGCTCGAGAACTGGCCGCCGGCCGGGCTCGATCGCCCGTAACGGCCGCGCGCAAGACGAAGGAAGAAGACCATGCGTCACCGCCACGGACTGCGGAAACTCAACCGCACCAGCAGCCATCGCCTCGCGATGCTGCGCAACATGACCAACTCGCTGCTCACGCACGAGGTCATCAAGACCACGCTGCCGAAGGCAAAGGAGCTGCGGCGGGTCGCCGAGCCGCTGATCACGCTCGGGAAGACGCCGACGGTGGCCAACCGGCGCCTCGCGTTCGACCGACTTCGCGATCGCGACGTCGTGACCAAGCTCTTCAACGAGCTCGGTCCTCGCTACCAGGCCCGCCCGGGCGGCTATCTGCGCATCCTCAAGTTCGGTTTTCGCCAGGGCGACAACGCGCCGATGGCGCTGGTCGAACTGGTCGACCGGCCGGCGCCGGCCGCCGAAGCCGCGGCGGTAAAGGCGGCGTAGCCTGGTTCACCTCCTCCGCGGCGAAGAGCCGGGCGGTACCGCCCGGCTCTTCTGCTTTGGGGGAGCGGCATTCGGCGCGCGGTACCATGCGGTCGCAGCGGGACTGCGGTAGCATCGACGTCGCCCATGGCCGAAACGATCCTCGTCACCGGCGGTGCCGGTTACATCGGCTCGCACGTCGCCGTCGAACTCGCGCTAGCCGGCTACGCCCCGGTGATCTTCGACAGCTTTGCGCAGAGCTCGCCGCCGGTCCTTGCGCGCATCGAGGCGCTGGCCGGCATGCCGGTGCCCTGCGTGAAGGGGGACGTGCGCGACCTCGTCGCGCTTCGCGGCCTGTTTCACGATCATCCGATCGCCGGCGTCGTGCATTGCGCGGAGCTTCGCGGCGCGGCCGAGTCGGAGGAACGGCCGCTGGCCTACTACGACGTCAACGTCGGCGGGGTGCTCGCGCTCGCCGAAGTGATGGGCGAGGCGGGCGTCGCGACACTGGTGTTCGGCTCGTCGGCCGCCGTCTACGGCCAGCCTGAAACGCTGCCGGTCGGCGAGAACGCGCCGCTTCAGCCCGCCAGCGTCTTCGGCCGCACCAAGCGGGTCGTCGAGGATTTCCTCGGCGACCTCGCCCGCGCCAACCGGAACTGGCGCATCGCGATCCTGCGCCTCTTCAACCCGGCCGGGGCGCATGACTCGGGATCGATGGGGGACGCCCCGCCCGGTCGTCCCCGTAACCTGGTGCCGCTGCTGTGCCGGATCGCGGCCGGGGAGCTTTCGCACCTCGATGTCAGGGGCATCGACTGGCCGACATCCGACGGCACCGCGGTTCGCGACTACGTTCACGTGCAGGACATCGCCACCGGATGTGTGGCAGCGCTGCGGCATCTCGCGCAGCAGACCGGCGTCACCACGCTCAATCTCGGCACCGGGCGCGGCCGTTCGGTGCTGGAGGTGCTCACCGCGTTCGAGCGCGCTTGTGGCCGGCGCATCACCCGCCGCGTCGCACCGCGCCGTCGCGGCGACGTCGCCTGCTGCTACGCGGACGCGGCGCGTGCGCGTTCGGAGATCGGCTGGCAGGCCGAGCGTGACCTCGACGCGATCTGTCGCGACGCGTGGTGCTGGCAGCAGGGTGGGGGAATGTACTGACCGCCGGACGCTAGACGCGAGTCGACGCCGTCGCCCGGATCGCTTCGACGCGGATCTCCTCGGTAAGACGGGCCTTGAGGGCCGAGAATTCGGGTGTCGTCTTCACCGTGTAGTGCCGCGGGTGGGCGAGATCCACGGCGACCTCGGCCTTGATTCGGCCCGGGCGCGCGCTCATCACGACCACGCGCCCGGCCATGAATATCGCCTCTTCGATGTCGTGCGTGACGAAGAGGACGGTCTTCTTCTCCGACTCCCAGATCGCGAGCAGCAGCTCCTGCATCAGGCCGCGGGTCTGGTTGTCGAGTGCGCCGAACGGCTCGTCGAGGAGCAGGATCTTCGGATCGTTGGCGAGAGCCCGCGCGATTGCCGTGCGCTGCTGCATGCCGCCTGAAAGCATCTTCGGGTAGTGGTGCTCGAAGCCGGCAAGGCCGACCTTCGCGATGTAGTGCGCCGCGATCTCGTCCTGCCGCGCCTGCGGCATGGTCTTCTCGCGCAGTCCGAAGCAGATGTTCTGGCGGACGGTCAGCCATGGAAACAGCGTGTACGACTGGAACACCATGCCGCGGTCCGCGCCCGGACCCATCACCGGCGCGCCGTCGAGCAGCACGCGACCGGCCGTCGGCGTGTCCAGTCCGGCGATGATGCGCAGCAGCGTCGACTTGCCGCATCCGGACGGCCCGAGGATCGTGATGAAGTCGTTGTCGGCGACCGCAAGCGAGGTCGGCTGCACGGCAACCGTCGGCGTGCCGCTGCGCACGCCGGGAAACGTGCGGCCCACACCTTCGATCACGAGTTTGCTCACGCGGCGGCCTCCGCGCGCGCCGTGCCTTGTCGCATCGCCCAGCGTCGGCCGCCCGCCGCGATTCGCCTGGCCGTCGATCCCCGTCGCCGGGCGACGGGGCCCCGCGCCGGGTGCGCTCACGCGGCGCTCCAGGGAAATAGCTTCTGGTTCGCCCACTTGAACAGGAAGTCGGAGATGAGGCCGATCACGCCGATCACGATGATGCCGAAGATGATCTGGCCCGTGTTGAGGAGCGCCTGGCTGTCGGTGATCATGTGGCCGATGCCGGACGATGCGCCGATCAGTTCGGCCACGATGACGTAGGTCCAGGCCCAGCCGAGCACGAGACGCAGCGTTTCGGCGATCGACGGCGCGGCGCTCGGCAGCAGCACGCGGCGCACGATCCCCTTCGCCGAGGCCCCGAGCGTGTAGGCCGCCTCGACCAGGTCGCGTCGCGTCGCCCCGACGGCGACGGCGACCATCAGCACGACCTGGAAGAACGACCCGATGAAGATCACGAGGAGCTTCTGCATCTCGCCGATCCCCGCCCACAGGATGAGCAGCGGGATGAAGGCGGAGGCCGGAAGATAACGCGCGAAGGACACGAACGGCTCGAAGAACGCCTCGACCGGCTTGTACGCGCCCATGGCGATGCCCAGCGGGACCGCGAAGACGGCGGCGAGCACGAAGCCGCCGACCACGCGCCATACGGTCATCCCGACGTCCTTGGCGAAACCGTGGCGAGCGAACAGGTTCCAGCCCTCCTCGAGCATCGTCAGCGGGTCGGCAAGGAATGTCTTCGACACGAACCCGCCGAACGTCGCCACGCCCCACACGACGAAGAACAGCACGAAGAATCCGATGCCGAGCACGACCTTGCGGACCGAAGGAATGGGCTTGAGCGGGGTCATGAGCGAATGCTCGTTGCGCCGACGGCGATCGGTCGCGCAGCGCTGCGCAATGGCGCCGGCACCGGCCACGAGTTCATCGATGCACTCTTCCGCGCGCCGCAACTCGTAGCGGTGGTGGAACGCCGCCGCGCCGCGGCGGTGCGATTGCCGGGCGCGCGCGATCCTTGCCGCTCACTCCCGGGCGGGCGGGTCACTTGATGAAGCGCGTGTCGATCGTCGTGGCCACGTCGGGAATCGTCTTGATGATGCCGATCTCGAGCAGCAGGTCGGCCGCTTCCTTGCTGAACTGCTGCAGCTCGCCGGCGAAGAATTTCTGGTTCGCCGCCTTGTCCTGCCAGCGGAGGTATTTCGCCGAGTTCTCGAACTGCTCGCCGCTCTGCTTGACGTCGGCCCCCATGATCTCGTAGCTCTTCTTCGGGTCGCGCGTGATCATTTCCAGCGCCTCGAAATAGCTGTTGGCGAGCGCCTGGGCGGCCTTGGGGTTGTCCGCGAGGAACTTCGGCGTGCAGCCGAAGGTGTCCATGATCATCGGATAGTCGAGCGTGGTCGCGATGATCTTGCCGGCCTGCGGATTCGAGCGCACCGTCGAGAGGTAAGGCTCATAGGTCATCGCGGCGTCGTTCTGGCCGGCGACGAAGGCCTGCGCGGCGGCGGCCGGCTCGAGGTTGACGACGGTGACGTCCTTCACCGACAGCCCGTTCTTCTTGAGGAACCAGGCGAGCGTGAAGTACGGCGCGGTGCCCGGTGAGGAGGCGGCGACGGTCTTTCCCTTGAGGTCCGCGATCTTCGCGATGTTGTTGCGCACGGCCATGCCGTCGGCGCCGTAGCTCTTGTCCATCTGGAAGATCTGCTTCGTGGCCACGCCGTTCGCGTTCCACACGATCCAGGTCTCGACGGTCGTCGCCGCGCACTGAACGTCGCCGGAGGCGATCGCGAGGTGTCGGTCCTTTTGCGGGATCTTCTTCAGGTCGACGTCGAGTCCGTTCCTCTTGAAGATCCCGGCCTCCTTCGCGAGCGTGAGTGGGGCGAAGCCGGTCCAGCCGGAGTAGCCGACGGCGATTTTGGTGTCCTGGGCGACGGCGGGAAGCGCCGACGCGATGAGGGCGGCAGCGGCCGCGGCGACGAGGGACTTGCGCATGGGATCTCCGTGGAAGGCGAGGGGTAACTGCAGGAATCTAGGGGTCGGGGCCGCGGCTGTCAATGCGCGGGCGTACCCACTACAATCGCGGGCGAACGCACGCGCGTCTGTGCGCCGTCCGGACATGCATCGCATCCTCACTCCCGCCGACTACCGCCCGATGCCGTGGAAGAACGGTGGCGGCAACACGACCGAAATCGCAACGTACCCTGCCGGTGCCGATCTGCGGTCGTTCGACTGGCGCGTCAGCGTGGCCGACGTCGCGGCCGACGGCCCCTTCTCCCGGTTTCCCGGCGTCGATCGCATTCTGGTGCTGCTCTCGGGCGCGGGCATACGGCTGTCGGGCGCGGGCCACGACGCCGACCTTCGTTCGCCATTCGAGCCTTACGGCTTCAGCGGGGACGACGCCGTCGACGGACTGCTCGTCGCCGGGCCGGTGCGGGATTTCAATCTGATGGTTCGGCGCCGGCGGGCGCGAGGAAACGTGACGGTGGTGCGTGCGGCCGGCGGCATGGTGCGGGCCGCACGATTCCGGCTCTGCTACGCCGCTGCCGGTGCGCACGAATGCCTCCTTCCGGGCCACGCTCCGCTGGCCGTCACGGAAGGGGCGGCGCTTCTGGTCGAAGCCGACGACGACGGATCCGCCGCGGGGCTCGTCGTGAATCCGGTTGGCGCCGCCGCGGTCGCGCTGATCGCAGTCATCGACATCGGATGAAGCTGCACGCCGCCGACGCCTTGCTGCCGTGCGGCTGGGCCCGGGACGTTCTGCTCGAGATCGCGGCGGACGGACGCCTCGCGGCTGTCACGTCTGGCGTTCCGCGCGACGGCGCCGAGCGCGCGGCCGGTCCGGTGATTCCGGGGATGCCCAATCTCCATTCGCACGCGTTCCAGCGCGCGCTGGCCGGCCGCACGGGCGGCGTACGCGCTGGCGGCGACAGCTTCTGGACCTGGCGGGACGCGATGTACGCGTTTCTCGATCGCGTCGACGCGGATGCGTTCGAGGCCATCGCCGGGCAGGCCTATGTCGAGATGCTGAAAGCGGGTTACACCGGGATCGCCGAGTTCCATTACGTGCATCACGATCCGCGCGGAGCGCAATATGCGGATCCGGCAGAGCTTGCGTTGCGGATCGTCGCCGCGGCGCGCGCGTCCGGCATTGCGTTGACGCTGCTGCCCGTGTTCTACGCGCATTCCGGATTCGGCGGCCAGGCGCCGACGGCCCCGCAGCGGAGGTTCGTCCACTCGGTGGAGTCGTTCGCGCGGCTGGTGTCGCGGTTGACGATCGCCTGCAATGCACACGGTGAACGGATTGGCGTCGCGCCCCACAGCCTGCGTGCGGTGACGCCGGAGGAACTCGCGGCCGTCGCGGCACTGGCCCCGGGCGGCCCGATCCACATCCATGCCGCGGAGCAGGCGCGGGAAGTCACCGATTGCCTCGCCTGGAGCGGGCTGCGGCCGGTCGAGTGGCTGCTCGCGCACCATGCGCTCGACGGTCGCTGGTGCATCGTGCACGCCACGCATCTCGTACCCGACGAAACCACTCGCCTCGCCGCGAGCGGCGCCGTCGCCGGTATCGCGCCAACCACCGAAGCGGACCTCGGCGACGGTACCTTCGCCGCCCGCGCCTGGCTCGATGCGCACGGTCGCCTGGGCGTGGGGAGCGATTCGAATACCGTGATCGATCCGTTCGCGGAGCTGCGTCAGCTCGAGTGGTCGCAGCGACTCGCCGCGTTGACACGCAACGTCCTCGCCGCGGACGGCGCAACGGTAGGCGAGTCGCTGTATGCGGCGGCCGCGGCCGGCGGTGCGCAGGCGCTCCTGCAGCCGGCCGGCCGGATCGCGCCCGGGTTGCGCGCCGATTTCGTGGTCCTCGACACCGACGACCCGGCGCTCGCGGAGCAGACGCCAGCGACGCTGCTCGATGCGGCGATCTTCGGTCCGTGCCGGCGTCCGGTGCGCGACGTGATGGTCGGCGGGCGCTGGGTGGTTCGCGACGGGCACCATGCGCGCGAAGCCGAGACGCTCGCGCGATTCCGGTCGGCGCTGCGTCGCTGTTTCGCAGGGTGACGTGCCGATGGCCGGTCCCAGATTCGACCTCTTGATCACCGATGCCCATCTGGCCACGATGGCCGGTGGGGAACCCTGCGGCGTTGTCCGCGAGGGTGCGCTGACGATCAACGGCGGCCGCATCGCATGGGTCGGGCCGCGGGCCGCATTGCCGCGCGATGCCGTCGCGACGCGCACCCTCGACGCTGGTGGCCGCTGGCTCACACCCGGACTCGTCGACTGTCACACGCATCTCGTCTACGCCGGCAATCGCGCGCACGAGTTCGCGGCACGGCTCGAAGGAGCGACGTACGCGGACATCGCGAAGGCGGGCGGCGGCATCAATGCGACCGTGCGCGCGACCCGCGCAGCGACGGACGACGAACTTGCGGCGGCGAGCCGTCCAAGACTGGCGGCGCTGGCCGCCGAGGGTGTCACCACGGTCGAGATCAAGTCCGGCTACGGGCTCGCCACAGCGGCCGAAGCTCGGCAACTGCGGACGGCGCGGCGCCTCGGCGCCGAAACCGGCGTCGACGTGCGGACAACGCTGCTGGCGGCGCACGCGGTCCCGGAGGAATTCTCCGGACGCGCCGACGATTACATCGATCTCGTCTGCCGGGAGACGATCCCCGCGGCGGCCCGCGAGGGACTGGCCGATGCCGTCGACGCGTTCTGCGAGACGGTCGGCTTCACGCCGGCGCAGACGCGGCGCGTTTTCACCGCGGCGCGGGCGCACGGTTTGCGCGTCAAGCTCCATGCCGACCAGCTGTCCGACACCGGCGGGGCCGCCCTTGCCGCCGAATTCGGTGCGCTGTCGGCCGATCATCTCGAATACGCGAACGAGACCGGCGTCGCGGCACTGGCGCGCGCAGGGTCCGTCGCCGTGCTGCTTCCGGGCGCGTACTACGCGTTGCGCGAGACGCAGCTGCCGCCGGTGGCGGCGATGCGCGCCTACGGACTGCGGATGGCCGTGGCCACCGACTGCAATCCGGGCACGTCGCCGGTGACTTCGCTGTTGCTGATGCTGAACATGGCATGCACGCTGTTCGGTCTGACGCCGGCCGAGGCGCTCGCCGGTGCCACGGTGCACGCAGCACGGGCGCTCGGACTCGACGATCGTGGAACGCTCGCACCAGGACAGCGCGCGGACCTCGTGCTGTGGGACATCGCGGAACCTGCCGAGTTGGCGTACCGTATAGGGGCCAATCCCTGCGCCGGTATCGTCCGTGGAGGAGACGTGATCGAATGGCCCAAGGCATGACGCTGTTTCATCTGCATCGCGGCGAGACCGCTGTCGTCGTCGATGTCCCGCATGCCGGAACGCTGCTGCCGTCCGACATCGCCGCGCGGATGACGCTCGCGGCGTGCGAGGTACCGGATACCGACTGGCACGTCGACAAACTGTGGGCGTTCGCGCGCGATGCCGGTGCGTCGCTGATGGTCGCCACGCATTCGCGCTACGTCGCGGATCTCAACCGCGACCCCTCGGGCGCCGCACTCTATCCGGGGGCCGACAACACCGAGCTGTGCCCGACGCGCACCTTCGACAATGCGCCGGTCTATCGCGAGGGCGAGGCGCCGGAGCCGGCCGAGGTCGCGGCGCGGCGCACGGCGTATTTCGATCCTTACCACGCTGCGCTCGCGGCGGAGATCGAGCGGGTCCGCCTGCGCCACGGCCACGTCGTTCTCGTCGACGGACACTCCATCCGCAGCGAGGTCCCGCGGTTCTTCGCCGGACGGCTGCCCGATCTCAACCTCGGCACCGCGGACGGCGCGAGCTGCGCGCCGGCGGTGCAGGCGATCGCCGTCGGCGCGCTCGCTGCCGCCCGCGATTTTTCCGGAGTCGTCAACGGCCGCTTCAAGGGAGGCTACGTGACCCGGCACTACGGCGACCCCGGACGCCGCGTTCATGCGCTGCAGCTCGAGATCGCGCAGCGCTGCTACATGGACGAGATGCCCCGGTGGCGCTGGGATGCCGCGCGTGCCGCGCCGCTCGTCGCGGTGCTCGCGTCCCTCGTCGAGGCGCTCCTCGCCTGGCGGCCGGGCTGACGCGATGATCCGCTTCTACACCGCGCGCTTCCGCTACGACGCCTATCTCCTCGCCGACCGGTTGAATCAGGCCGGCATTCGCGCCCACGTCTTCAACGAGCACGCGTCGAGCATCGTCGGCGACGTACCGCCCGATGTGGCGCAACCGCAGGTCTGGCTGGAACGCGAGCGGGATCGCGAGCGCGCCGAGATCCTGCTGCGCACGATCGAAGCCGACGCCGCGCGCGTCGGCAACCACCATTGCGCCGCCTGCGGGGAGGACTCGCCGCCGGCGTTCGATCTGTGCTGGAAGTGCGGCGCCTCGTTGTAGGCGGGCACCCGCGCGTTGCCGCCGGGCAGGCGTCCCAGGCACAAGGGGGAGGGGCCGCTTACCGGCCTGAAAGACCGGCGTGCACCGCATCGGCGGCCGCATGGGCCGACTTGATGCAGTCGCCGACCGCCACACCACCGCGATAGTTCGCGCAGAAGCGCAGGCCCGGCAGCGCGGTTTCCGTCTCGGCGAGCTTGAGCAGCCGGTCGAGGTGGCCGAGGTCGTATTGCGGAATCGCCTGTGGCCAGCGGACGATCTCGTGCCACTGCGCAGCGGGTCCCGCACCGACGAGCGCCGTGAGCTCGGACGCGACATTGGCGGCGAGAACGTCGTCGGGCAGGCTGACCATCTCGGGATTGCGCCGCCCGCCGACGAACGTCGTGAGCAACACCATGCCTTCCGGCGCCCGTCCGGGGAACATGCTGCTCGAGAACAGCGTGCCGAGCATCACGCGCTTTTCCTTGCGCGGGACCAGGAAGCCGAACCCGGCGAGCGAGTGGGCCACGTCGGCGCGCCGGTAGGCGCTCGCGACGATCGCGACCGGCGCGTATTCGATCGCCATCAGCGCGCTCGCAGCCGTCGGGGCCAGTGCCGCGATCATCCCCGCGGCCGGATGCGCGGGCACCGCGAGGATGACGGCGCGTGCGCGACGCACGATCGGCGCGCCGTCGCGGGTGCCTTCGGCGACGAACGTGCCGTCGCGCTCGCGTGCGAGTCGTTGCACCGTCACGCCCACCGCGACGCGATCGACCGCCTTGGCGAGTGCCGCGGGGAGCGTGTGCATCCCGGACTTGAATGAAAACGTCTTGGCGATGTTCTTCCCCTGCTCCGGATTCTTCCTGCGCTCGCGCGCGCCGAGGATCTGACCCTTGATCAGGCTGCCGAATTTCTGCTCGAGGGCGGCCAGGCGCGGGAAGGCCGCCGGGACCGAAATGCGCTCGGGGTCCCCGGCGTAGATGCCCGCGACGAACGGATCGATCGCGTAGTCGAGGAACTCGGTGCCGAGGCGCCGGCGTACGAACGCGGCGATCGATTCCTCGACTGACGGCGGCAGGGGCCTCACGAAGGGCTCGCGCAACAGCCGCAGCTTCGCGCCGAAGGAGAACGCGGGGGTCGTGAAGAACGCGCCCGGTGACGTCGGCAGCGCGACCAGCCGCCCTTCGCGCACGATGAAGCGCGTGGCGGCGACCGCGGCGGCGTCGGCGCGTTCGGCGGCGATGCCGAGATCCGTCAGCAGCGCGTTGATGAGCGGCGTCGTGTCGAGGGTACTGTTCGGGCCGGTCTCGTAGAGGCAACCGTCGCGATGGCGGGTATTCATCACGCCGCCGGGCACGCGGCCCGCATCGAGCACGTCGACCGTCGCGCCGCGCTGCTGCAGCCGGTACGCGGCCGTCAGCCCCGAGATTCCCGCGCCGACCACCAGCACATCGACATCCGTTGCCATCGTGCCCCCTGCATTCACCTGCGTCGGGTTTCGGGACCGGCCACGAGCGCCAACCGCTGCGCGCGTGCGATGGCGGCGGCGAGTTCGCGGTGGGCCGGCGCATCTGGCGGAATCCGCGCCAGCAGCGTCGACCAGTACTGCGCGGCTGCGTCGTAATCGCGCTGCTCGTAGGCGGCGCTGCCGGCCATTTCCAGCGCCTTCGGATGATCGGGATCGAGCGCCAGCGCACGCCCGATCAGCTCGCGCGGCTTGCCCGCGAGCGAGCCGCCCTGTGCCATGCCGAGCGCGTCTGCGTATTCGCACCAGATGGAGGGATCCGCGGCGACCTTCGGCGTGGCGATGGCTCTTGCGTAGGCTTGCGCCGCGTCGCTGAACCGGTCGGCCTCGAAGTCGGTGCGCGCGAGCAATGTCCAGCCACGGCCGTCGCGCGGATTGCGCGCGAGGTGCCGTACGAGAGCGTCGCGCGCGGCAGGCGCATCCGCGGCCGACTCGGCGGCCGCGGATGCGGCGCGATTCGCGCTGAGCGCGTCGGGATCGCCGAAGACGGCGTACAGCCCGAAGGCGAACGCCGGCAGCGCGACGGCGATCGCGATCGACGCGGCGCGCGGCGAGACGGCGCCGGGCGCGCCCCGGGCGTCGTCGCCGGCCTCCGCGAGCAAGCGTCGCTCGACGTCGAGCTTCGCCTGCGCGAGTTCGTCGGCGGAGATTCGGCCCTCGGCATGCTCGCGGTCGAGCTCCTCGATCTCGCCCTGCATCAGCGCTGCGTTCATCGACGTGCGCGAGCGGATGCGTCCACCCACGGAAGCCGCGAACAGGCGTGGCAGCACGAACGCCAGCGCACCGGCGGTCATCAGCGCTGCGATGATCCAGAAGGCGAGTGCATCCATGAACACGGCGCGCCGTGCGAAGTCGGCGGCGCCCATCCTTCCCGGTGCGCCGGCTCCAGCGAAGCCGCGTCAATTATGCGGTGGGACGGAAAGAAAAAGGCGAGGCAGCCGCCTCGCCTTTGTCCGGGGTCAACCCCCGCGGGTTACTTGGCCGTCGCCGTTGCCGGCGCCGCGGCAGGGATCGGCGCCGGTGCGGGGCCGGCCGCGGCGGTCTTCGCCGGCGAGCGCTTCGCCGCCATCGCGTCGTCGAGGATCTTGATGCCCTCCTGCGAGATCGTCATCGATTTGTTGAGCGATTCGATCGCCTGGTCGGGGTTGTGGAAATGCGCGCCGTTGCTCGCGGCCCACCATTCCCAGTGGATGTGCGCTTCGAAATGCTTCTCGCGCACCTGGTTCAGCACCGCCTCGTCGACGCCGGCGCCCTTGGCCTCCTCGAACTTGTCGATCATCCGGGTCAGCCAGAACTCGGCCTTGCGCATCTTTCCCTGTTGCTTGTTCTTCAGCGAGTCGATGACGTAGACCGCCTGCTTCTCGGTCCACTCCGAGTGGCACTGCAGGCAGGTTTCCTTGATGTAATGCCTGGGGCTCGTCTGCCAGTGCGACGTGTAGGTCTTGCCGGTCTTCGGATCCTTGACCTTCGGCATGTGGCACTGGCTGCACTCCACACCGGCCTTCTGGTGCTTGGACCCGTAGTAGTTCTCGACGTCCGGGTGCTGGGCCTTCCACAGCATGGCGCCGGTGATCGCGTGCTTGAAGTCGCGGAACTTGAGATCGGTGTAGTGCTTGCCGATCTCGTTGACGTTGACGAACGGGAAGTGGTTGGTCCGGCCGTCGGCCATGCCGATCGGCTGGCCCGGTGGCGAGGTCGGTGCCGGGATTGCAGTTGTACTCGACGTGGCACTGCCCGCACTGCAGATTGGTGTCGTAGCGGTCGAGCACGGCGATCTTGCGCGTGTAGCCGCGCAGCCCCATCTCCTTGACGTCGATCTTGGCGGCGCGGGCGTCGCGGTGCCACAGCGTGTCCTTTTCCGGCCGCGTCAGCGCCTGGATCAGCGCCGTCGCGAACGACGCGCGGCTTCGCCGAGTGGGGGTCGTGGCAGAAGAAGCAGTTGAGGGCGTGGTTGACGTCCTTCACCATCTCGTTGACCTTCGACGTGCGGCTCCACTTGGCGTTGGGAACCGGGTCGCCCATGTAGGCCCAGTCGAGAATGTGGTCCTGCGTCTTGCACGAGAGGCAGACCGGGTTCGCCGCGGCGGCCGTGCCGGGCTTGAACACCTTGTGCGGCTCGCCCGGGTACTTGTCCTCGATCGTGTCCCAGAGCTTGACGTTGCCGCCGGCCTGCGCGAGCCCCTGCCAGCCCTGCTTGTTCTCGAAGCGGCCGCCGAAGGAGCGATCGACGACGAGCTGATCGTAGAGCGCGAACGCGTGCGAGCGCGGCTGGTTGTGCTCCTTGGTGAAGCCGTGGGGCATCATCAGCTTGTCGAACGCGGGATCCGGCGACGGGCCGGTGGCCAGCGATTTCTCGCTGCGCGCCAGCTTGTCCCAGTTCATCGTGTACATCGTGTCGAACTGGTTCTTGTGGCACGCACCGCAAACGGCGGGGTCGGTCTTGGTGACCGGGCGCGTGGCCATGTTCTTGAGGTGCGCGTCGGTGCCGTCGTGGCAGGCCGTGCACGCCACCGCCTTGTGCTTGCCTTCGTCGTGGAACGCCTTGATCGGCGCGTGGCAGCCGAGGCACGGTGACGCGTCGAACGTGGAAGCTCTTGCGACCGAGGTCTTCGCCGGCGCGCCGGCAGCCTTGGCGGGCCCCTGCCCGAATGCGGTCCCGGCCAGAGCGAAGGCGGCGAGCAGCGCGGCAGTCGCGGCGCGGGTGAGCATACGAATCACGACTCGGTTCTTCATGCGAGTTCTCCCCTGAGAAAACACGGCGGCGACGCACTGGTCGCGAATCGAGTCTAGCAAGCGCCGACGGTGGCGCGGAGGCGCGAACGCGCGGACTTGATTCGCATCAAATCCGCGACCGTGCCTCGCGCCGAGGCGACCTTCGAGGGGAATCGGATGCGACGGATTGTCGCTAGGGGAGCGTGCGATCGATGACGACGCTGATGCCGCTTGCACCTGCGGCGGTGGGCGCCGACAGGCCTTCGAAATCCCCGCTTTGCGGCACGGCATTGCCCGATTTCGAGATTCGCGCGCCGACGACGATGCTGGGAAAGTTGGAGAGCTTCATCTCGGGCGTCATCGCCATCGAGTCGTCGAGGGAGAACGTGACCGGAAGATCCTTGACCTGCTTGCGCAGGATTGCCAGCGGCATGCGCGGACCTTGCGCCGCACGGGCGAAGATGAAGACGACGTCGGTGGGCGCCGCCTGCGCGGCGAGTGCGGGGCTGAGCTTGACGGTGCCGGCGACGGCGGCGCCCGGCGCGGCTGCCGCTGCGGTGGCGGGGGGAGCGGCCTTCGGCACGGCGGCGGCAGCGGGCGGAAGCGCGGGCGTCGCCGCGACGGCTTCAGGCGTCGCCGGCTTCATGCCGCCGAGCGCGCGCGCCTCGGCGATGCTGTTGTCGATCGAACCGGCGATCGGCGAGGTCGGCGGCACGGTCTTCTTGAGCCGCTCCCAGAGTTCGACCGCCGTCTTGTAGTCCTTGCGATCGAAGGCCGCGGTGCCGGCGAGCGCCAGCGCCTTCCAGTGCGTCGGGTCGATCTTGAGCGCGCGCTCGACGAGCTCCATCGGCTTGCCGGCGAGCGTATTGCCCTGCGCCGCACCGAGCGCGTCGGCGTAGTCGGCGAGCAAATCCGCGCTGTCCGGCACCAGTGCGACGGCGCGATCGAACGCCTTGGTCGCCTCCGGATAGCGATTCATCGAGTAATACGTCCTGGCGAGGATGACCCACCCCTCGGCGTTGTCGGGTTCCTTCTCCAGCCGGGCCACGAGCTTGTCGACCATCGCCTCGACCTGCTGCGGCGACAGGTCATGCTCGTTGCCGGTCGCGGCCGTCTGCACCGCGCCGGGCGCCAGCGCCTGCGGCCCGCCGAGCACGAGATAGAGCACGACGGCGACGATCGGGATCGCACCGCCGAGAATCGCCGCCGTCCACGCGCCGGCACGCGGCGCGATATCGCCCGCCGCTGCCGCGGGCGCCTTCGCCTCGTCCAGCACGCGCTGCTCGAGCTCGCGGCGCGCCTGCTCGTACTGGTCGCGTGCCAGCGTGCCGCTCGCGAGATCGGCGTCGAGCTCGGTGAGCTGATCGCGCAGGAGGGCGACGTTCGAGGCTTCGCGGATGACGCCCGCACCCTGATGGCCGCGCAGCAGCGGCACGAGCACCCAGGCGAGGGCCGCCGCGACCATCAGCGCGGCGAGTATGACGAAGGTGATCACGATTGTTCTTTCCTCGGTTCGCCGGCGAGCAGCGCTTCGGCGCGCGCGCGTTCCTCAGCGGAGAGGGGGCTCTCGTCCGGCAGCTGCCGGCGGCTCCGGAGGACGACGAAGATGACGCCGATGCCCGTCAGCAGCAGCAGCGCGGGCCCGGCCCAGAGCAGCAGCGTCGTTCCCTTCACCGGCGGACGATAGAGCACGAAGTCGCCGTAGCGGTTGACCATGTAGTCGATGATTTCCTTGTCCGTCTTGCCGGCGGCGATCTGCTCGCGGACCTGACGCCGGAGGTCGACGGCGAGCTCCGCGTTGGAATCGGCGATCGTCTGGTTCTGACACACGAGGCAACGCAGCTCCTCGGTGAGCTTGACGGCACGTGCGGACTTGACCGGGTCGGTTTCGGTCGGGACCGCGTCCGCGGCCAGGGCCGACGGCGCGAAAGTGGCAAGCGCCGCAACGATGGCGACGCAGAAGGCGACCAGAAGGGACGCGAACGGGCGGATCATGATTTCTGCAGCTCCCGGACGAGCGGCAGGATCTTCTTTTCCAGCGCTTCCGCGGTGACCGGGCCGATCTGCTTGTAGCGAATGGTGCCCTCTTTGTCGATGACGAAGGTTTCCGGCACGCCGTACACGCCGAAATCGATGCCCACGCGCCCGTCGCGATCGACGACGGACACCTCGTACGGGTTACCGAGTTGCGCGAGCCAGCGTATGCCGGCCAGCGTGTCGTCCTTGTAATTGAGCCCGACGATGGGCACCAGCTTCGCTTTGCCGAGCTCGACGAGCAACGGATGTTCCTCGCGGCAGGAGACGCACCACGATGCCCAGACGTTGAGCAGCCACACCTGGCCCTTCATGTCGGCGGTGCCGAGCGTCTTGCCGGGCTCGTGCAGCTGGACAAGCTTGAACGCGGGCGCCGGCTTGTCGATCAGCGGCGAAGGTATCTCTCGCGGGTTGAGCCCGAGCCCGACGAACAGGAAGCCGAGCAGGACGACGAACAGTCCGAGCGGGATCAGGAATTTCGCCATGGCAATGCTCTCAGTCGGCACCGGCCGCACCGGGGGCGGTGCCGGACACCGTCGCTTCGCGTCGCTGCGCGACCCGGTAGCGGCGGTCAGACAGCGCGAAGAAGCCGCCGATCGCCATGATGATGCAGCCGAACCAGATCCACGTGACGAACGGCTTGTGATACACGCGCACGCTCCACGCGCCGCCGTCGACCGGCTCACCCAGCGACACGTACAGGTCGCCGAAGATGCCGGGGTCGATCGCGGCTTCGGTCATCGGCATTCCGCCCGACGTGTAGACGCGCTTTTCCGGGTGCATCGTGTTGTAGTGCGTGCCGTTGCGGCTGACGTCGAAGACGCCGCGCGACGCGCGGTAGTTGGGGCCCTTGCGTTCGGTGGTGCCGTCGAAGCGGAACGTGTAGCCGCCGACGGTCACCGTGTCGCCGACGTTCATCTTCACGTCGCGTTCGGTCTCGTAGCCCTTGACCATCGTGACGCCGACGATGAACACCGCCACGCCGAGGTGGGCGACGATCATGCCCCAGTAGCCGAGCGGCTGGCGCGCCACCCGCGTCAATATGCCGGCGCCGCCGCCGGAGAGGCGGCCGCGCAGATTGACGACGGTGCTGGCGACGATCCACAGCGCGAGCAGCAGGCCGAAGCTCACCAGCGGCGACCAGCGACCCGCGGCGAACGGCAGCAACAGCGCGGTGACGACGCTGACGCCGAGCGCCCACTTGAGGCGCTGCCACAGCTCGGGCAGCGCGGCCTCTTTCCAGCGCGCGATGGGACCGATGCCCATCAGAAACACCAGTGGCGTCATGATCGGCACGAAGACGGCATCGAAGTAGGGCGGGCCGACGGAAATCTTGCCCAGGGCGAGCGCGTCGAGGAACAGCGGATAGAGCGTACCCAGCAGCACCGACGCCGCGGCGACGACCAGGAGGACGTTGTTGGCGAGCAGCATCGACTCGCGCGACACCGCCTCGAAGCGTCCCCCGGCGCGCACGCGCGGGGCGCGGACCGCGAAGAGCGCGAGCGAGCCGCCGATCACCAGCGTGAGGAAGGCGAGGATGAACACGCCGCGCCGCGGGTCGGTCGCGAAGGCATGGACCGAGGTCAGCACGCCGGAGCGCACGAGGAACGTGCCGAGCAGCGACAACGAGAACGCGCAGATCGCGAGCAGAACGGTCCACGCCTTGAACGTCCCGCGCTTCTCGGTGACCGCGAGCGAATGGACGAGCGCGGTGCCGACCAGCCACGGCATGAACGACGCGTTCTCGACCGGGTCCCAGAACCACCAGCCGCCCCAGCCCAGCTCGTAATAGGCCCACCAGCTGCCCAGCATGATGCCGCAGGTGAGGAAGCACCAGGCGAGCGTGGTCCAGGGGCGCGACCAGCGCGCCCAGGTTGCATCCAGACGGCCCCCGATCAGCGCCGCGAGTGCGAAGGCGAACGCGACCGAGAACCCGACGTAGCCCATGTAGAGCAGCGGCGGATGGAACACCATCCCCGGATCCTGGAGCAGCGGATTCAAGTCGCGGCCGTCGGCCGCCGCCGGGAACAATCGCTCGAACGGGTTGGACGTGAGCAGCAGGAACAGCAGGAACCCCAAGCTGACCAGCCCCATCACCCCGAGCACGCGGGCGACCATCTCGTCGGGCAGATGGCGGGAGCGCAGCGTCACCGCCATCGTCCAGGCACCGAGCATGAACACCCATAGCAGCATCGAGCCTTCGTGCGAGCCCCAGGTCGCCGCGAAGCGGTACTGCAGCGGCAGCTGCGAGTTCGAGTTGGTCGCGACGTTGACGACCGAGAAGTCGTTGTTGATGAACGAGTAGGCGAGGCAGCCGAACGCCAGCGCGACGAACAGGAACTGTCCCTGGGCGACCGGGCGCGCGAGCGCCATCCAGGCGGGGATCCGCCGGCCGGCGCCGACCAGCGGCAGCGTGCCCTGGATCGCCGCGAGAAGCAGCGCCAGGATCAGCGCGAAATGGCCAATTTCGGGAATCATCGGTGGTCCTTCGCGTCAGTTCTTGAGGGTACTGGCGGCTTTTTCCATGGCCGCCTTGTCGTGCGCCCGCGAGACTGCATCGGCCGCTTGCGGCGGCATGTAGTTCTCGTCGTGCTTGGCGAGCACCTCGGTCGCGTGGAACGCACCGTCCGGGCCGAGTTTGCCCTGGGCGACCACGCCTTTGCCTTCCTTGAAGAGGTCGGGAAGGATGCCGGTGTAGACGACCGGGATCGTCTTCGCCGTGTCGGTGACATTGAAGCGCACGGTGAGCCCGTCTGCCTCGCGCTTCAGGCTCTTGTCCTCGACCAGCCCGCCGATACGGAACGGTCGTCCCTGCGGCGCGCGATTCTCCGCGATGTCGGACGGCGAAAAGAAGAACACCAGGTTCGACTGGAATGCGTTCAGCACCAGCGAGACGGCGACGGCGAGCACCGCCACGCCGGCGCCGATCCACAGGAAGCGCCGATGGCGCGGTTTGATCGTCATGTTGCGTTCTCCTCGTGCGGGCAAGCCCTCGCCCGTGTCGCCGCCCGACGCAGATGGCGGCTCATCCTGCCCTCGATCCGCCGCCTCGGGAACGGCACCGTGATGTGTCGGGTCATGCGGTGCCTCCGGGCGCGATCGTCGTGGACTCCGGCGCGGACAGCCGCGCCTCCTCGACGACCGTCCTGCGGCGCGCGCGCACCGCAAGGACCTCGATCGCCAGCACGACGGCCAGCGCCGCGTACGCCATCCAGACGTAGAAGCCGTACCCGCCCATTGCGAAAAATTCACTCATGCGTTGCGCACCTCCGCCAGGCCCGCCACCCAGGCCGCGCCGCGCTCGCGGTCGATCATGATCGTCCGCACGCGGGCCAGGACGACGGCGATCGCGTAGAACCACGCCGCGAACGACATCACCAGCATGCCCGTCACCATGATCGCCGCCATCTTCGGCGCCGCAGTCATGCTGACCGAAGAGCCCTGATGCAGCGTGTTCCACCACTTCACCGAGTAGTAGATGATCGGGACGTTGACCACGCCGACCAGCGAGAGCACGGCGCACGCGCGGTCCGCGCGGCGCGGATCGTCGATCGCGTTGCGCAGCGCGATCACGCCGAGGTAGAGGAAGAGCAGGATGAGCTCGGAGGTCATCCGCGCGTCCCACGCCCAGTACGTGCCCCACGTCGGCCGGCCCCAGAAGGCGCCCGTCCACAGCGCGACGAACGTCATCAGCGCGCCGGTCGGCGCGATCGCCTGCGCCATCATCGCCGAGAGCCGCGTTCCGAACCCCAGGGCGAGCGCGCTCCAGCACGCCATCACCACGTACAGGAACATCGACATCCACGCGGTCGGCACGTGGATGAAGATGATCCGGTAGGCCTCGCCCTGCTGGAAGTCGGTGGGCGCCATGACGAGTCCGATGTAGAGCCCGATCACGGCTAGGATTGCCGCGCTCCAGCCGAACCAGGGAATCATGCGCCCCGCCAGCGGGAAGAACGACGCCGGCGAGGAGTACTTGAACCAGTTGAGCGAGGCCATCAATTCGGGATCTCAATCCAGGGCGATGCGCACGGCGGCGGCGGCTGCGAACGGCGCCCCGACGACGGCGACGAGCAACCCTGCGCCGAGCAGGGACAGATTTGCACCGGCGCCCAGACCGGCACGGACCGCATCGACCGCTCCGGCCCCGAAGATCAGGACCGGAACGTACAGCGGAAGGATCAGCAGCGCGAGCAGGCTGCCGCCCGCGCGCAGCCCCAGGGTGAGCGCCGCGCCGATCGCGCCCAGCAGCGACAGGATCGGCGTGCCCACGAGCAACGCGGCGGCCAGCACGGCCAGCGACTCCGCATCCATCGCGTACTGGATGCCCAGCAGCGGCGCCAGCACCGCAACCGGCAGACCGGTTGTCAGCCAGTGGGCGAGTATTTTACCGGACACCAGCGCTTCGAGCGGGTAGGGCGAGAGGGCGATCTGTTCCAGCGTGCCGTCGGCGTGGTCGCCGGCGAACAGGCGCGGCAGCGACAGCAGCGAGGCGAGCAATGCCGCCACCCACAGCACGCCCGGCCCCATCGTGGCGAGGAGGTTGCGTTCAGGGGTGGTGGCGAGAGGAAAGAGCGAGACCACGATCACGTAGAACAGCAGCTGGACGCCAAGTTCCGCGCGTGACCGCAGGGCGATCCTCAAGTCGCGCGCAAGCGACCAGCGCACCCCCGGCAGGATGGCGCCGGCGGCGGAATTGGAGGTGAACTCCGGCACGCTCATGAGTCGGGTCACCCGAGCGTGAGCGGTCGGACGCGGGCCTCGGGCAGTCCGAGAGGCGCATGCGTGGCCGCGACGGCAACCCCGCCACGGCCGAGGTGTTCGGCGACCATGCGCGCGAGGAGATCGGCGCCGGCGGCGTCGAGCGCCGTGACCGGCTCGTCGAGCACCCAGAAGGGCCGTCCCAGCACGGCCAGACGGGCGAGTCCGATGCGCCGACGCTGCCCTTGCGAGAGCACCCGCGCAGGCAACGAACGCTGGCGGGAGAGCGCGACGGCGTCCAGCGCCTCGCGAATGGCCTCGCGTTGCGGCGGCGCGCCGGCCAGCGTGATGAGCGACGCCAGATTTTCCTCCGCCGTAAGCTCGTCCTTGAGGGCCGGCAGGTGCCCGCCGAAAGCGATCGCACAGCGCACCGTCGACGCGAAGGGCGCCACGCGCCTTCCCTGCCACCGGATTTCCCCATGCGAGGGCGTCGACAATCCGGCGAGCATCCGCAGCAGCGTCGTCTTGCCGGTGCCGTTGGCGCCCGTGACGACGAGCGCCTGCCCGGCGTCGACGCGGAACGACAATCCGCTGAACAGCTGCGCCAGGCCGCGGCGCGCCGCAAGGTCTAGCGCTTCGAGCATCGGAGGCGGATGGCGTGCGAATGGAGTTCGGGAATGGCCGCGGTCGAATCGACCAGCGGTCGGGCGAGGAAAATGCGCATTATAACGTCCGGAAGTGCCGCGACCTTGCGCCGCATCAACGCGAGCGCTTCGGCGGCGGGCCGCTTTCCGAGGTGCGGATAGGCAAACCCCGCCCGGCCGCTACACGCGCCCCCACGAGCCGGGCTTCCGTTCGCCCCATCACCCAGGGAAGGGGCGGGCGTGCGGCACCAATCGCGACTGGCGAACGCGAAGTTCCGCTGTCTCAAGATCGCGGCCCCGCCGTGCTCGTCGTCACCCTCGCCGCATGGGCGTTGAACTGGCCGCCGGGCGGCCGCTACGGCGGCACCTGGATGGGCTACACGTTGGGCACGATCGGCGCGCTGCTGATCCTCTGGCTGCTGTGGTTCGGCATCCGCAAGCGCCGTTATGCATCGACCGCCGGCACACTGCTGGGCTGGCTTTCGGCGCACGTCTACCTCGGCACGACGCTCCTCGTCATCGCGACGCTGCACGCGGCGTTCCAGGTCGGCTGGAACGTGCACACGCTCGCGTACGTGCTGATGATCGCCGTCATCCTGTCCGGATTTTTCGGTGTCTGGGCGTACCTCCGGTTTCCGGCGATGATCACCGGCACGCTCGGCGACGACACGCTGGAGACGCTGCTCATCAAGATCGCGGACCTCGACCGGCAGGCACGTCCGCTCGCGCTGTCGCTGCCCGACGCGTGCAACCGTCTCGTGCTCGCGGCCTCGCTCGGCACCGACATCGGCGGTTCGTGGCGGCGCCAGCTCTCGGGTCGCGATTCCAATTGTCCGACCACCGCCGCCGTCGTCGGGCTGCAGGCGATCGGCAAGACGCTGCGCGGCGAGCAGGCCCGCGTCAACCAGCAACTCTACGCGGTGATGGTGCGCAAGCAGGAACTGGTCGCGCGCGCGCGCCGCGCGGTCGCTCTGAAGGCGCGGCTCGACGTGTGGCTGTTCGTCCATGTTCCCCTGTCGATCGCGCTCGTCGCGGCGCTCCTCGCGCACGTCGTCAGCGTGTTCTTCTACTGGTAGGCGAGAGATGCGACTGCTGCTCGCCACCGTCACCCGCAACCGCAAGGGACAGCCGGTTCGCGCGGAGCGCACGCTCGACGGCGATTCGTTCGCGATTGGGCGCGGCGCCCAGTGCCCGATCTACCTGCCGGATCCGCGGGTCGCGCTGGAGCACGCGACGATCTTCCGCAGCGAAGGCGCGACACGGCTCGCTGCCGTGGGAACCGCGACGCTGCTCGTCGAGGGGCATCACGATCCGGAGATGACGCTGGCACCCGGCTCCTACGTGGAGATCGGGCCCTACGGATTCACCGTCGAGACGCCGCCGTCGGGCGCCGATCTGGCGCTCGCCGTGGAACTCAAGCGGCCGCTCCCCGACGATCTGGCCGACATCAAGGTGCGCTCGCGGATGACGCTCACCGCGGCGGGCCTCGCCAAGCGCAAGCCGGCGTGGCTCATCCTCGGCGTCGTGCTCGTGCTGTTCCTCGCCGTTCCCGCGATCAACGCGGTGATCCCGCCGCTGCGTGCGTTGACGGCGAAGTTCGTGCTGTCGCCGGACAAGGCATGGAATCCGGGACCGCTGGCGGCGGGCCACTCGTCGTTCGCCAACGACTGCCGCGTGTGCCACGAAATCCCGTTCGTCCGCGTCCGCGACCGGACGTGCCTCAAGTGCCACGAGAAGATCACCGGCCATGCGGCAACGCCGAAGCAGCAGGCGGCGCTGTTCGGCGACACGCGCTGCGCGAACTGTCACGCCGACCACAAGGGAGCCGCGGGGCTCGTGCGCAGCGACGCCGGGCTGTGCTCCAGCTGCCACGGCGACCTCAAACGGCGCGCGCCCGAAACCAGGCTCGTCGACGCACGCGATTTCGCCAGGGCGCATCCGGAGTTCCGGGTCACGTTGTGGCGCGGACCGGGCAAGGACGACGTCGTGCGCGTCGTGCAGACCGACAAGGCGAGCCTCGTCGAGCGTTCGGGCCTGCGCTTTCCGCACGTCGATCACCTTAAGTCGAGCATTCGCGGACCGAAGGGCCGCGTCATCCTCGAGTGCAGGAGCTGCCACGTGCCGGACGCCAGCGGCCGCTCGTTCCTGCCGGTGCAGATGACGAAGCACTGCAGCGACTGCCACACGCTCGAGTTCGAGCCGGCCGTCACTTCGCGTCAGGTGCCGCACGGCTCGGTCGACGCGGTGATGTTGACCATGCAGGAGTTCTATGCAAGCATCGCCTTGAACAACATCGCCGTCGACACGGTCGATTCCGGCGAGATCCGGCGGGGGATTCCCAGGCCCGCCGGCGGTGGCACGGTTACCGAAGAGCAGAGACAGCGCGCGCTGGCGTGGGCCCGGGCGAAGGCCGCGAAGACGGCCGAAGACCTGTTCGAGGCGCGTGTGTGCATCGTCTGTCACGAGGTGGTCAAGATGACGGGACCGCGGGGAGGGCCGGGGGATGTTGTGTGGAACGTCGCGCCCGTCCGCGTCGCCGCCGCGTGGCTGCCGAAGTCGCAGTTCGACCATGCGAAGCATCGCACGTACAAGTGCGAGGACTGCCACGACAAGGTGGCAAGGTCCGCGTCGAGCGCCGACGTCAACATTCCGGACATCGAATCGTGCCGGGCCTGTCACGCCGGCAGCGATCCCACCGCGAACAAGGTGGTGTCGACCTGCGTGTCATGTCACGGCTTCCACCTGCCGGGCCATGCCCCGTGGTCGAAGCGCGCCCAGGGCGGATTCGGCAGCGAAAACGCGTTGATCGCCCGGCTCGGGAGTGCGCGATGATTCGCTGGTGCGCGGCGACCGCATTCGCGATGGCCGCACTGCTCGCCGGCTGTGGCGGTGGCGCGGGCAACGGTGGCACCCAGATACCCGCGCCCAATGCGCTGACGGTTGCCGACGTCGAGCACGTGATCGCGCAAGGCGTGGCCGAAGCCCAAGCGAACAGCGCCAAGGCGACCATCGTCGTCGTCGACCGCGTCGGCAACGTGCTCGGGGCGTTCGAAATGAACGGCGCGCCGACGTCGATCACCATTGATGGCGGCCGCGGCGTCAGCGGCGGCCTCGACGGCGTGACGCTGCCGCCGGCAGGACTCCCCAATCCGCCATCGTTCACGGCGCTCGCGGCAATCTCCAAGGCGATCACCGCGGCGTATTTCTCATCCAACGGCAACGCGTTCACGACGCGGACCGCCGGGCAGATCATCCAGGAACATTTCAACGTCACCGAGGCCAACGTTCCGGCCGGCCCGCTGTTCGGCGTCCAGTTCAGCCAGCTCACGTGTTCGGACGTGAGCAAGCAGGCGACCGACGGGACGATCGGACCGAAGCGCGCGCCGCTCGGTTTCGCGGCCGACCCGGGCGCCGTTCCGCTGTACAAGAACGGCAATGTCGTCGGCGCGGTCGCGGCGATGTCCAGCAGCAGTTACTCGGTCGATCGCAACCCGATCGACGTGGAAACCGATGTCGACGAGCTGATTGCCGTGGCGGGCTCGCGCGGCTTCGAGGCGCCGACCGAAATCCGTGCGGACCGGATCACGGCCGACGGGCGCACGCTGCGCTTCACCGATTCCGAGGCGCTGGCGAGCAACCCGGCCGCCGCGCCGCCGTTCGCGTCGATCAACGGCACGTCCGGCAAGCTTCTCACCGTCGTCGGCTACGGCGGCAATCCGATCGTCGCCGGCACCGAATACGGTACGCCGCCGTCGGGCATCCGACCCGACACGAGTCCGGCGTTCGCCGGCACCAACGCCTACGTTCTGGTCGACGCCGCGAACAACAACCGCTATCCGCCGAAGGCGGGCACCGACGGCCACCTCACCGCTGCCGAGGTGACGCAGCTCCTGAAGAGCTCGCTGGAGGTCGCGAACCGCGCCCGCGCGCAGGTGCGCCGTCCCGCGGGGTCCACGGCCCAGGTTTCGGCGGTGGTCGTGGACACCAACGGCGAGATCCTGGGCTACGTGCGCTCGCCGGATGCTCTGGTCGACAGCGTCGACGTCGTCGTGCAGAAGGCGCGCACCGCGGGGTTCTTCTCCAATCCGAACGCCGCCGCGGAGCTGCTCATGCTGCCCCCGGCGATCTACCTCAACGGCCTGCCGCCGTCGCCGATCACGACCTACGTCACCAACGCGCGCGCCTTCTTCAACGATCCGAACGCGTTCGCGAACGGGATTGCGTTCTCCACGCGCTCGGTCGGCAGCGTCGCGTCGCCGTTCTTTCCCGATGGGATCGAGGGTACGGGCAACGGCCCTCTGGCGAAGCCGTACAACGACTGGAGCATCTTCAGCACGGGACTCGAGCTCGACCTCGTGTTCAACAAGTTGGTCGCGTCGCTGGTCGCCGACGACCGCACGCCCGACTGCACGGGCGACAAGCGCATTCGCAGCGGCATCACGCTGTTCGGCGGCGGGTTCCCGATCTACCGAGGCAATCAGCTCGTCGGCGCCATCGGCGTTTCCGGCGACGGCACCGACCAGAGCGACCTCATCGGTTTCCTCGGCATTGTCAACGCCGGCACCGTGCTCGGCACCGGCATCGGGCATCCGCCCCAGGCGCTGCGCGCCGACCAGCTGACACCGCAAGGAACGGGTACGCGGCTGCGCTACACCAACTGCCCGCCGGCGCCGTTCAACAACAGCACCGAGCAAGATGTCTGCGCCGGCCTCTGACCGGTCCGTGATCGCACGCGCCCTCGCCACGGCAACGTTGACGGGGTGGGCGGTGTTCGCCGCGGCACAGGCGCCGGCGCAGCCCGCGGCAGCGCCCGCTGCGTCCGCGACGCCGACTGCTGCGCCGGCGGCGCCGCCCAGACGTGTGCCGGCCCCGCCGCCACCGTCGAAGGACGGCCGCTACGGCATCCAGATCCTCGTGCCCACCGTCGACGTGCATGCGGCACCGGACGCGGCGTCGTCCACGCTCGCGCAGTTGCAGGAAGGGGCGAGGTTCGAGGCCGTCGAGCGCAAGGGCACGTGGTATCGCGTTACGCTCGCCGACGGGCGGTCGGGATGGATCGGCTACGTCGTCGGCAAGGTCAGTCCGAATTTCTCCGTCGATTCGGCACCGGGTGTCGTGCGCAGCGCTCCGGCGGACGCGGCTGCGACGGTTGCCGAAGCGCCCGCCGAAACGCCAACGGCAATGCCGCCGGCGGGGGCCCTTCCGGACGACCGGATCGTCCAGCAGCGGCCGATGGGCAAGCCGCTCGAGCCGATCATCCCGACCATCGATCCGAAGCAGGTGCCGCCGCCGGCGCCGTTCGTCCCCCGCGAGACGGTGCCGGTGCCCGACCGCTGGCGGCTGGTCGACCAGCTCGCGATCGTCAACCAGCGCTGGTACGACCCGTACAACCCGAACACGCTGAAGGGCGACCGGCCGGTCATCGGCGAGGACATCTTCTTCAACCTCGGCGTGATCTCGGACACGGTCTACGAGGCAAGGCGCCTGCCGACGCCGGTCGCCCAATCCGCCGAGCGCGCGGATTCCAACGACCAGTTCGGTCGCGGCAAGCAGTCGACGTTCGCAGAGAACCTCATCGTCAGCCTGTCGCTGCTGCGGGGCGACACGACGTTCAAGCCGCCGGAGTGGGAGATCCGGCTCGTCCCGGTGATCAACTACAACGTCAGCGAGACGGAGGAGGTGCGTGCGCTGCGTATCGACCCGCGCACGGGGACGCGCCGCCGCGACAGTTTCGTCGCGCTGCAGGAAGCCTTCGTCGACTATGAGTACAACATCGCGTCGGTCAACTACGACTTCGACGACATCAGGGTGGGCATCCAGCCGTTCATCTCCGACTTCCGCGGCTTCCTGTTTCAGGACCAGCCGATCGGCATCCGGTTCTTCGGCACTCGCGCAAGCAACCGCTACCAGTACAACGTCGGCTGGTTTCGCCGCATCGACAAGGACACCAACAGCGGCCTGAACGACATCGGCAAGCCGTTGCGCAAGGACGACGTGTTCTTCGCGAACCTGTACCGGCAGGACACGTTCGTGCCCGGATTCACGCTGCAGGGCACCGTCATCTACAACGACAACCGCGAGGACGGCGCGAACTTCTACGATGACAACGGATTCCTCATCCGGCCGGCGGTGGTCGGCGACACCCGCCCGCACAAGTACCGCGTCACCTATCTCGGCGTTTCGGGCGACGGCCACTTCGGGCGCTGGAACCTCACGGGTTCGGCGTACTACGCAATCGGCCGCGACGACCGCAACACGTACTCGGGCACGTCCGCCGATATCAACGCGTTCTACGCGGTGGGCGAGGTCTCGCGCGACTTCGACTGGATCCGCGTGCGCGGCACGGGACTCTTCGCAAGTGGCGACAAGGACCCGTACGACGACAAGGAGAATGGCTTCGACGCGATTCTGGAAAATCCGCAGATCGCGGGCGCTGACACGAGTTTCTGGATCCGCCAAGCCGTGCCGCTGATCGGCGGCGGCGGAGTGGCGCTCTCCGGCCGCAACGGCGTGCTCGCCTCGCTGCGCTCGTCGAAGGACCAGGGCCAGTCGAACTTCATCAATCCCGGTGTGGCCCTGATCGGCGTGGGCGCCGACGTCGACGTCACTCCCCGCGTGCGCGTGATCGGCAATCTCAACCAGCTCTGGTTCGCCAACACGTCGGTGCTCTCGAACCTGCGCAGCCAGGGCGAGATCTCGACCGAGATCGGCACCGACGTGTCGGCGGCAATCCAGTACCGGCCGTACTTCTCGCAAAACATCGTGCTCAATGCGTCGGCCGCGATGCTTCTGCCGGGCAAGGGCCTGAAGCAGCTCTACGACGTCGACGGCAGCAAGACACAGTATTCGATCCTGTTCAATCTGTTGCTGACCTACTGAGAGCCCGGACGATGACTTGCGCTCCCGTTGGCAACCGCGCCCGCATGGGCGACCTGTATCGCGCGGCCCTGGCGGTGCTCGTCGCGCTCGCGCTGGCGGTACCCGCGCTTCCGCTGATCGCGTCCGAGGGCGAGAAGGCCGTGGCACGCACGTACACGAAGGCGCCGCCGGCGCCGGAGCGGCAGACGGCGGCGATGGCGGAGGCGAAATCGGAGGGCTGCAGGACCTGCCACACCGCGTCGGACCACGCGACGATGCACTCGAATCCGGCGGTGATTCTCGGCTGTACGGATTGCCACGGCGGCGACGCGAAGGTGAAGAAGCCAGGCGGTGTGGACGACTACAAGGACCCGGGCTACCGCGCCGCGCTGGAAGCCGGACACGTTCTGCCGCGGTTCCCGAAGGCATGGGACTTCCCGTCGAGCGCGAACCCGGAAATCAGCTACACGCTGCTCAACCGTGAAGCGCCGGAATTCGTGCGCTTCGTCAATCCGGGCGACTACCGGGTCGCCCGCGAGGCCTGCGGCGCCTGCCACCTGCCGATCATCCAGGCCGCCGGAGCGCAGCCTGATGTCGTCCACCGGCGCGATGCTTTGGGGCGGCGCGGCCTACAACAACGGGATCCTGCCCTTCAAGCGCGACGTGCTCGGCGAGGCCTACACCGACAAGGGCGAGCCGGCCACGATGGTCAAGGCCCGGTGCAGCCGACGCCGGCTGACGAGGCAGATGGGGATCCTGCCGCAGCTCTTTCCGCTGCCGGCGTGGGAGACGATCCCGCCGGCGGACATGTTCCGCGTGTTCGAGCGCGGCGGCCGCGTGATCAGCAGCCAGTTCCCCGAAGTCGGCATCTCCCAACAACACGGGCCAGCTGCAGAAGCTCGACGAGCCGGGCCGGCCGGACATCAGGCAGTCGAACCGCGGACCGGGCACGGGCGCTGCGCATCGCGGTGCCGGTGATCAACATCACCAAGACGCGCCTGAACGATCCGCAGATGTGGTTCCTCGGCACCAACGATCAGCCGGGGGACTACCGGTCGTCGGGCTGTTCGCGGCTGTCACGTCGGTCTACGCAAACGACCGCGATCCTCTGCACACGCGGCCGCTACGCCGCGATTCGGTCACGACGGGCAAGTCGACAGTCGGCCGACCCGACGATCCCGAAGGACCAGTCGGGGCATCCGCTCAAGCACGAGTTCACGCGCGCGATTCCGTCGTCGCAGTGCATGATCTGCCACATGCACCAGCCGAACATGTTCGTGAACACGTTTCTACGGCTACATCGATGTGGGACTACGAGTCCGACGCGCCGTTCGATGTGGCCCGAAAAGCAGCAAGTACCCGACCGACGCGAGGAACGCCGGCAGATCCTCGACCGCAATCCCGAAGACGCGGCGGTCCGCGGCAAGTGGAGCGATCCGGAGTTTCTGCGGCAACGTCTCCCGCTCAACCCGAAGCTCAAGGACACGCAGTTCGCCGACTACCACGGCCACGGCTGGAACTTCCGTGCCGTGTTCAAGCGCGACCGCAAGGGCACGCTGCTCGACAAGGACGGCAAGCTCGTGTCCGACGACGATCCCGGACAAGTTCAAGAAGGCGGTCCACCTGTCGTCGATCCACGTGGACCTCGGCATGCAGTGCGTGGACTGCCACTTCGCGCAGGATGCGCACGGCAACGGCCACATCTACGGCGAAGTGGCGCAGGCCATCGAGATCGACTGCGTCGATTGCCACGGCACGGCGACCAAGGCATATCCCAACCTGTTCACGTCCGGCCCGGCGGCGCAGCCGGCGGCGGACGCGACCTGATCGCTGCTGCGCACGCCGGACGGCCGCAAGCGCTTCGAGTGGCGCGACGGCAAGCTCTACCAGCGCTCGGCGCTCGACCCGAACAAGGAATGGCAAGTGAGCGCTGGTCAAGGACAGCGTTGAACCCACGCGTCGCCGACGTACAACGCCAAGGCCGCGCGGGCGAAGACGATGGTCGCCAACGGACTCGATGCAGCCAGCGCTGGGGCGTCGACGTCGCGAGCCAAGTACGCGCACAGCGACGAGCAAGATGGACCTGCCAGACCTGCCATCACGTCGTGGACCGACGAGCTGCGCCGGCTGCCACCTGCCGATCGAGGCCAACCGGAAGACGGAGCGGCACCACTACGAAGGCGGCGAGACGCGCAACTTACGCGACGTACAATCCGCAGGTCGCTCGCGACGACATGTTCCAGCTCGGGATCGGCACGGCCGGCGAAGGGCAATTCAAGATCGCCCCGGTGCGCTCCTCGTTCGGCGCTCGTGCTGTCGTCGACGAACATCAACCGCGAGCAGATCTACATCCAGCAGCCGCCGATCGCCGCCATCCGGGTTCAGTTCGCAGGCGTTCGCGCCGCACTATCCGCATACCGAGCGCAAGACCGAGACCAAGACCTGCACCGATTGCCACCTGTCGACAGGCCAACGACAACAACGCGATCATGGCGCAGCTCCTGCTGCAGGGAACCAACTTCGTCAACTTCGTCGGCTACAACGCATGGGTCGGCGAGGAAAGGCGACGTGAGTGCCGTGCAGGTCACCGAGTGGGACGAGCCGCAGGCGGTGATCGGCAGCTACCTGCATCGCTACGCGTATCCGGACTGGTATGCCGGCGCACCAGAAGCGCGACAGGCCGGCTGCCGACGATCCGCACGCACAGACACGACGCGGGCCGAGCGCGCTGCCTGCAGATGCGCGGGGAGTACCTATACGTCGCCGAAGGGCGCAGGCGGCATGCGCGTCTACGACGTCGCCAGCATCGCGAACAAGGGGGTGTGTCAGAAGGCATCGTCACGGCGCCGTTCTCGCCGTTGGGCCAGGACACGCACATCGCGATCGGCGAACGCGACCTGCGTCGCGCTGCCGACCAACCAGCCGATCAACCCGCTGCGCAACCAGGGCGAGCTGATGCGGGCGACGAACCAGGAGCAGCCGTTCCACCCGATCTACAACTATGCGGCGATCACCGATGCCGACGAGGGCCTGATCCTGACCGACGTGAACACGCTCGCCGACGGTGATCCGCAGAACAACTTTCTCAAGCGCGCGGTCACGTGGAACGAGGGCGGGGTGCTCGCGGGCGCGCGTCACATCGCACTGGGCGGACTGCTACGCCTACATTGCGGCCGACGCGGGCCTCGTCGTCGTCGATCTCGACGATCCGCTGCATCCCAAGCATCGTCGCGACGGTGCCGCTCAAGGGCGTCCGCGCCTCGGCGCTCCAGTTCCGGTACCTGTTCGTGCTCGATGACTCCGGATTGCGCGTGATCGACGTGACGAATTCGACGATGCCGCGCCTGGTCGATGGCGCCGGCGTGCCGCTCGCGGACGCGAATCGGATCTACGTCGCGCGCACGTATGCGTACGTTGCGGCCGGCAAGGAAGGCCTCGCGATCATCGACGTCGAGCGGCCAGAGGCGCCGAAGCTCTACCAGAAGTTCACGGCCGACGGCAAGCTCAACGATGCGCGCGACGTGATCGTCGGCACCACCAACGCCTCGCTCTTCGCGTACGTCGCCGACGGCGTCAACGGGCTCAAGGTCATCCAGTTGACGGCGCCCGATACGCAGCCGAAGTTCTACGGCTTCTCGCCGGAGCCGAAGCCGGAGCTGATCGCATGGCGGAATACCGCTACGCCGGCGCTCGCGCTGTCCAAGGGTCTCGACCGCGACCGCGGCGTCGACGAGACCGGTGGCCAGATCGCGGTGTTCGGCCGCATCGGGTCGCGGCCGTTCAACGCGAGCGAGATGAAGAAGTTCTACCAGCGCCCCGACGGCACCGTGTGGACGGTCACCGACGAGGTCAGGATGCAGGAGTTCGTGCCTTCGCGCACGGTTGCCGCCGGCGCCGGTGCGCCGCCGAAGCAGTGAGGACCGCCATGACCCACCCGACGCTCCGCTACCACCACCGTTGCCTGGCCCGGCCGATCGACTGGCTCGCGGGCGTGCTGCTCGCGCTGGTTGCCGGCGCGGCCGTCGCGCAGGCACCGGCGACGCTGCCCTACCAGAGCCCGGACAAGAGCATGGGCGTGGTCAACTGCGCGAACAGCATCTGCCACGGCTCGGTTCAGCCGTTCAAGGATTCGACGGTGCTGCAGAACGAGTATGTGACCTGGTCGCGGGTGGACAAGCACGCCCGTGCCTACCGGGTGCTGTTCAGCGAGCAGTCGCAGCGCATAGCGCGCAACCTCGGATTGAAGAACCCCGCGCACGAGGAAAAGGTCTGCCTCGACTGCCACGCGCAAAACGTTCCCACGTCGCTGCGCGGCGAGCGCTTCAAGATCGAGGACGGCGTCTCTTGCGAGGCGTGCCACGGGCCGTCCGGCCGCTGGCTGAAGTCGCATGTCGAGAACGGCGCGACGCACGAGCAGAACCTTGCCAATGGACTGTTCCCCACCGGCGACGCCGTGCAGCGCGCCAGGCTGTGCCTGTCGTGCCATCTCGGCAACGCCGATCGCTTCGTCTCGCACCGGATCATGGGCGCGGGTCATCCGCGGATGAGCTTCGAGCTCGACACCTTCACGACGGTAGAGCCAGCGCACTTCAAGATCGACTCCGACTGGGAGAAACGCAAGCAGCTGTGGGACGGCGTCAAGGTATGGGCGATCGGGCAGGCGATCGTCGTCTCGGAGATGATGGACATCCTGCTCGACCCGAAGCGCGGCCGCGACGGCCTGTTTCCCGAGCTCGTGCTGTTCGACTGCCACGCCTGCCATCACCCGATGAGCGACAAGCGGTGGGCGCCGCGCGTCGCCGGCCTCGGGCCCGGTGTCGTCCGGCTCAACGATTCCAGCGCGCTGATGGTGCGCCAGATCGCGCGTGTCGTGGACCCAGCGCTCGGCGAGCGGATCTCGGCGACGATGACCCAGCTGCAGCAGAGTGTCACCGGCGGCGGCGACGCGGCGGGCCAGGCGCGCGCACTGAAGGCCGACATGGCCGACCTCGTCGCTCGGCTCGACAAGCGCGCGTTCGGCGAGGCCGAGATGCGCGCGGTGCTCGCCGGCCTCGTCGACGACGGCCTCAACGGCCAGTATCGCGACTACGCGGGGGCCGAGCAGGCCACGATGGCGATCGGCAGCGTGGCCAACTTCATGTACCAGAAGGGCGCCCTCAAGTCGGCCCGGGACATCAACGGCGGGCTCGCCGGATTGCAGGCGGCCGTCGCCAACGACGAGCGCTACCGGCCCGACCAGTTCGTCGCGGCGCTGCGTAGCTTCCGCGGCACCGTGGGCCTATAGCGGCGGCCACGGGCGGCCATGGCCGAAGCCTTCAAGGTCGCCATCCTCGGCAGCGGCCCCAGCGGCCTCTCCGCAGCCGCGCGCGCGGCGGAACTCGGTGTGCCGCACGTGCTGCTCGAAGCGGAAGAGCACGCGGCCGACACGATCTACAAGTACCAGAAGGGCAAGTACGTGATGGCGGAGCCGTCGATCCTGCCGTTGCGCAGCCCCATGTCGTTCGCCGCGGGTACGCGCGAGCAGATCCTTGGCGCCTGGGACGACGAGATCGCGAAATACAAGGTCAACCTGCGCTACAGCGCGGGGGTGGCCGCGATCACCGGCCAGAAAGGCGCGTTCTCGGTGAAGCTCACCGGCGGAGAGACCGTCGCGGCCGAGCACATCGTGCTGGCGATCGGGTTGCAGGGCAACCTGCGCAAGCTTGGCGTGCCCGGCGAGAACCTGCCCATCGTCCAGTACCAGCTCGACGATCCAAAGGAATACGAGGACGAGACGATCATCGTCGTCGGCGCAGGCGATGCGGCGATCGAGAACGCCATCGCGTTGTCCGCGCAGAACCGCGTGATCCTCGTCAATCGCAACGAGGAATTCTCGCGCTGCAAGGAAGGCAACCTGTCCCTCGTTCTGGCCGCGATCAAGGACGGCAGGATCGAGTGCCGGTACCAGACTTCGGCCGTCAGCGTCGAGATGGGCGATACCGACGGCTGTCCGGCCCGCTTCAACGCGAAGGCCCCGGACGGCACCGAGGTCATCGGCTGCCACCGCGTGATCGCGCGGCTGGGTGCGGTGCCTCCGCGCAAGCTGGTCGAGTCGTTCGGGGTCAGATTTCCGAACGCGGACCCGGCCGCCGTACCGCAGCTGTCCGACACCTACGAGTCGAACGTGCCGGGCCTGTACATCGTCGGGGCGCTCGGTGGCTACCCGCTGATCAAGCAGGCAATGAACCAGGGGTACGAGGTCGTCGAGTACATCCGCGGCAATCGCGTCGAGCCCGCCGACGAGCCACTGCTCAAGGCCAAGTTCACCGGTTATGCCCGGGCGAAGACGGTCGGCGAGGGCCTGACGTTGATCCAGCGCAACGTGCCGCTGCTGTCGACGATCACCACGCTGCAGCTGCGCGAGTTCCTGCTCGACAGCGCGATCCTCACGCCCGCGCCGGACGAGGTGCTGTTCGAGCGCAACGACTATTCGAACTCGTTCTACTCCATTGTCGAGGGCGAGGCGTTTGTCGAGATCGCCGGCGGGACGCGCGAGGCGCGCTGGGCGCGCCTCGGCGCCGGGCAGTTCTTCGGCGAGCTCGGTCTGCTGTCGGGGCGTCGTCGCGCAGCGACGGTCAAGGCCGGCAAAGGCTGCGTGCTGATCGAGACGCCGCGTCGCTCGATGCTGAAGCTGATCGCGTCGGTGGACGCGGTGCGCGCCGCGGTCGATCTCGTCTTCCTCAAGCGCGCAGTGCGCGCGTACCTGTCGCAGGACCTTTCCGACGGCGACCTCGATGCGCTGGTCGACGGCGCGAGACTGAAACGCTACGACACCGGCGAGGCGCTGTTCAAGGAACACGACGCGCCGGACGGGCTCTATCTCATCCGCCGCGGGTCGGTCACGATCGAGCGCCGGGTCGGCGGCCGCGACGTCGTGCTCGCCTACGTCGCCGCGGGCAACTACGTCGGCGAGATGTCGCTGGTCGCGGAGGCGCCGCGGATGGCGACGATTCGCGCGTCGGTGGCAACGGAGGCCATCGTCCTCGACGGCACACGGTTCAAGCAGGTGATGGAGCGCATGCCGGCGCTGCGCGAGGAGGTGCAGGGCCGCTTTCTGGATCGCATACGCGCCAACGTTGCCGCGGAGTCGCAGGCCGAGCAGGGCAGCATCATCACGTACCTGATGCAGCAGGGCGTGGGCGAGGCCACCGACGTGCTGCTCATCGACGAGAGCCTGTGCATCCGCTGCGACAACTGCGAAAAGGCCTGCGCCGATACCCATGGCGGCACGTCGCGACTCAACCGCGAGGCCGGCCCCACGTACGCGCAGCTGCACGTCCCGACGTCGTGCCGGCACTGCGAGCACCCGCACTGCATGAAGGATTGCCCGCCGGACGCGATTCACCGGGCTCCGAACGGCGAGGTCTTCATCAGCGAGACTTGCATCGGCTGCGGCAACTGCGAGCGCAACTGCCCGTATGGCGTGATCCAGATGGCGCCGCTGAACCCCGGCCGCCGTCCCCCGAGCCTGTGGTCGTGGCTGCTTTGGGGATCGGGTCCGGAGCCGGGCCTCGAGCCGAAGGTCTATGACAAGTCGCAGGTCAAGAAGGCAGTGAAGTGCGACATGTGCAAGGGCCTGCCCGGCGGTGCGGCGTGCGTGCGGGCGTGCCCGACCGGCGCGGCGCTGCGCGTCTCGCCCGAGAAGTTCCTGAGCTACGCGAGCGGAACGGAAGTCGAGGTCTGACGCGCCGCTCGCTGGGGCTGCGCCACTCGATGCTGACGCTGATCGCGTCGGTGGACGCGGTGCGCGCCGCGGATCTCGTCTTCCTCGAGCGCGCGGTGCGCGCGTACTTGTCGCGGTACCTTTCCGACAGCGACCTCGATGCGCTGGTCGACGGCGCGACCCTGAAGCGCTACGACACGGGCGAGGTGCTGTTCAAGGAGCACGCCGCGCCGGACGGTCTCTACCTCATTCGCCGCGGGTCGGTCGCGATCGAACGTCGGGTCGACGGTCGCGACGGGCCGCGGGGCCGGGCGACGCCCGCTTGCTATGATGTCGCGCTGCACGCCGCCCCGGAGTCCTCCCATGCCCGACCAGGAAATACGCGCCGCCTCGCTCGAGTATCACCGGCAATCGCCGCCGGGGAAGATCTCGGTCCAGCCGACCAAGCAACTCACCAATCAGCGCGACCTGGCTCTCGCGTACACGCCCGGCGTCGCCGCCGCCTGCGACGAGATCGTCCGCGACCCGGCCGAGGCGCGCAACCTCACCTCGCGCGGCAACCTGATTGGGGTGGTCACCAACGGCACCGCGGTGCTGGGGCTGGGTCCCATCGGCCCGCTCGCGGCGAAGCCGGTGATGGAAGGCAAGGCGGTGCTGTTCCGCAAGTTCGCGGGCATCGACTGCTTCGACATCGAGATCAACGAACGCGATCCGGACAAGCTGGTCGAGATCATCGCCGCGCTCGAGCCGACGTTCGGCGGCATCAACCTCGAGGACATCAAGGCGCCGGAGTGCTTCTACGTCGAGCGGAAGCTGCGCGAGCGCTTGAAGATCCCGGTGTTCCACGACGACCAGCACGGCACTGCGATCATCGTCGGCGCCGCGATCACCAACGGCCTGCGGGTCGTCGGCAAGGATCTCGCCAAGGTCAAGCTCGTCTGCTCCGGTGCCGGCGCGGCTGCCCTCGCGTGCCTCGACCTCCTCGTCTCGCTCGGCATCCCGCAGAAGAACATCTGGGTGGCCGACATCGCCGGTGTCGTCTACACGGGGCGCAAGGAGGAGATGGACGACAACAAGGCACGCTACGCGCAGCCGACCGCCGCGCGTACGCTGCCCGAACTGCTGCCGGACGCCGACATCTTCCTCGGCCTGTCGGCGGCGAAGGTGCTGAAGCCAGAGTGGCTCCCCAGGATGGCGGACCGGCCGCTGATCCTGGCACTCGCCAATCCCGAGCCGGAGATCATGCCCGACCTCGCGAAGGCGGCACGGCCGGACGCGATCATCGCGACCGGACGCTCGGACTATCCGAACCAGGTGAACAACGTGCTGTGCTTCCCGTTCATCTTCCGCGGCGCGCTCGACGTCGGGGCGACAACGGTGACCGAACAGATGAAGCTCGCCACCGTGCGTGCGATCGCCGATCTCGCGATGGCCGAGCAGTCGGACATCGTCGCCAATGCCTACGGCGTCGAGGACCTGCGCTTCGGCCCCGAATACCTGATCCCGAAGCCGTTCGATCCGCGGCTCATCGTGCAGATCGCCCCGGCGGTGGCCAGGGCGGCGATGGACTCCGGCGTCGCCACACGTCCGATCGCCGACTTTGCCGCCTATCGCGAAAAGCTCACGCAGTTCGTCTATCACTCGGGCCTGCTGATGAAGCCCATCTTCGCCGCGGCGAAGAAGTCGCCGAAGCACATCGTCTACGCCGAGGGCGAGGACGAGCGCGTGCTGCGCGCCGCGCAGGTCGTCATCGACGAGGGGCTGGCCCGGCCGATCCTCATCGGCCGGCCGGCCGTGATCGAGAGCCAGGCCGAGCGCTTCGGCCTGCGCATCAGGCCCGGCGCGGATTTCGAGGTCGTCAATCCGCAGTCCGATCCGCGTTACCGCGATTACTGGTCCGAGTACTATCGGCTGACGGCGCGCAGGGGCGTGTCGCAGGAATACGCGAAGATCGAGATGCGTCGCCGGCTGACGCTGATCGGCGCGATGATGGTCCACCGGGGCCACGCCGACGGGATGCTTTGCGGCACGTTCGGTACGCACGCGCTGCACCGGCAGTACATCGAACAGGTGATCGGCCTGCGCCGCGGCGTGAAGGTCTTCGCGGCGATGAACGCGGTGGTGCTGCCGGGGCGCACGTTCTTCATTGCCGACACCTACGTCAACGTCGATCCCACGGCGGGCGAGATCGCCGAGATCACGCTGCTCGCCGCCGAGGAGATCCGCCGCTTCGGCATCACGCCGAAGGTCGCCCTGCTGTCGCATTCGAGCTTCGGCAGCAGCTCGCACCCGCAGGCGAAGAAGATGCAGGCGGCGCTCGCGCTGATCGACGCAATGGACCCCGACCTCGAAGTCGAAGGCGAGATGCACGGCGATGCCGCGCTCTCCGAGGAGGTGCGCAACGTCGCATTCCCGGCATCGCGCCTGAAGGGCGAGGCGAATCTCCTGATCATGCCGACGGTCGATGCGGCCAACATCGCGTTCAACCTGCTCAAGGTCGCGGCGGGCGACGGCGTCACGCTGGGACCGATCCTGCTCGGCGTCGCCAAGCCCGTGCACATCCTGACGCCGTCGGCGACGGTGCGCCGGATCGTCAACATGACGGCGCTGACGGCGGTCGACGCGAATGTCGACCGGCCGCAGGGCCAGCCGCTCTAGCCCGCCGCCGCGCCGACGTTCAATGCCCCGCGCGACGCGCGAGGCTGCCGATCAGCGCGCCGGCGCCGTAGGTCCAGGGCGCGATCCGGTCGGTCCGATTCACGCGGTTGACGAGAGCACCGAGCTTCGGCGTTGCGATGGTCACGATGTCGCCGAGACGGTGCGTGAAGCCCTGGCCGGGCGCGCCGCGATCCTGCGTCGGCGCGAACATGGTGCCGAGGAACAGCATCATGCCGTCCGGATACTGGTGGTTCGGGCCGATCGCCTGACCGACGAGATCGGCCGGGTCGCGGCTGATCTTCGCCATCGAACTCCTGCCCTGCAGCACGAAGCCGTCCGGACCATCGACGCGCAACGCGATGTCGCAGCGGCGCACGTCGTCGAGCGAAAACGAGGCATCGAACAGGCGGATGAACGGGCCGATCGCGCACGACGCGTTGTTGTCCTTGCCTTTGCCCAGCAGCAGCGCGCTGCGGCCCTCGAAGTCGCGCAGGTTGACGTCGTTGCCCAGCGTCGCGCCGACGATCCGGCCGTGGGCGCCGACCGCGAGCACGATTTCCGGCTCGGGGTTGCTCCATTCGGAGTGCGGGTGGACACCGATCTCCGCGCCCGGGCCGACGGCGGACATCGGCTGCGACTTGGTGAAGATCTCCGCATCGGGCCCGATGCCGACCTCGAGATACTGCGACCAGACGTGCTGCGCGATCAGCACCTCCTTGAGGCGCGCCGCGTCCGCGGAGCCGGGGCGCACGCTCGCGAGGTTGTCGCCGATCACCGCGACGATCGATTTGCGCACGGCTTCGGCCTTCGCCGGATCGCCGCGGGCCTGCTCCTCGATCACGCGCTCCAGCATGCTCGCGACGAACGTGACGCCTGCCGCCTTGATGGCCTGCAGGTCGCAGGGCGCGAGGAGCCAGGGTCGCGCCGGGTCGCGCGTGTCGGGGACCGCGTTCGCCAGCGCGTCGGCCACGGCTGCGGCGCGCGGCAGCGCACCGGCGCCGCGAATCACGGCCGCCGGATCGTCGAGATTGACGAGCTCGCTCGTCGTCGCCGCGATCGAGGACAGGTCGACGAGGTCGCCGTCGCGCAGCTGCACGGGGACCGGCGCTTCCTGCGCCGGCACCCACAGCCGGCCGATCAGCAGTCCCCGCGCGGCGTCGTCCGGCAGGCAGGCCGCCGGGGCCAGGCGTTCGCGCATTGTTTCCTCCTCGTTGGTCTTCGGCGCAGGCGGCCCCGTCGTCGCCACGACGCGTGCCGAATCGCTTGCCGGCAAGTATACCGGTGCGTTTCGGCCGTCCTGACGGCCGCGATTCCGACCTGTGGGTCTTACCGCGCTTCCGCGAGAAAGCGGCGAACGCCGTCCCAGAAATCGGCAGTCGCACCGAGCGAGTTGTGGTCCGCGTCCGGCACCACGTGCCAGCGTTTCGGCCCCGCCCACGCGTCGTAGAGCGCGCGCGAGCGCCCGACGGGAATGATCGTGTCCGACCCGGCCGCGATTGCCAGCAACGGCGCCCGGCACCGTGCGGCATCGCTCATTGCATCGAATCGGTGCCGCAGCAGCAGCGATACCGGCAGCCACGGATAGTGGTGTCGGCCGATCGCGGTGAGACTGTCGTAGGGCGACACCAGCACGACGCCGGCGACGGGCCGCTCCGCGGCGATGTGCGTGGCGAGCGCAGTACCGAGGCTGCGCCCGAACGCGACAATGTGCGTCCGGTCGATCCCCGCGCGTGCCGCGACGGCGTCGTAGATGGCGAGCGCGTCCGAAACGAGCTCGCGCTCGCCCGGCGTTCCTTCGCTCGCGCCGTAGCCGCGGTAGTTCAGCGCGACGATCGTCCACTCGCGCGGCCAGCGGGCGTCGGTGAGCGTCCACGAGACCTCCTCGGCATTGCCGCCGAAGTAGATGATCGCAGGCGAAGGCGCGGCGGTGCCCTGGGCGATCCAGCCGCGAAGCGAGGTGCCGTCGGCGGCGACGACGGTCAGCGGCGCCGCGTGCGCAGGCAGATGCACCGTGGACGCCACCGGCTGGGGGAAGAAGATCAGACGGTCCTGCGCGAACCACGCGGCCGCGGGGATGCCGATGGCGATTGCGGCAACGACGATGAGCCATTCCATGAGAATGTGCCGCCGATGCGGCGGTCCGTGCACCATCCGACGATTATAGGTGCGGTCGCGCTTCGCGGCGCTCCGGCGACGTCCGCGGAATGCCCCGGGAGCAGACTCCGCGAGCCGACCGCGCGTTGCGAGCGGATCGGCCCGGCAGGATAATGAACCGTGTTCCGTCGCAACGCCATCTCGAATGAGGCTCCACCATGACCGACATCACGACGATCCTGGGCGCCGACGCCGGCGACCTGCTCCAGCACGTCTGCAGGACCATTCCGAAGCAACTGTTGCACCTTCCGGGGCCCGACTTCGTCGACCGCGTCGTCGCCCCAAGCGATCGCTCACCGGCCGTCATGCGCAGCCTGCAGCAGCTCTTCGAACACGGGCGACTGGCGGGTACGGGCTACCTCTCGATCCTGCCGGTGGACCAGGGCATCGAGCACAGTGCGGGCGCTTCGTTCGCGAAGAATCCGCTGTACTTCGACCCCGAGAACATCGTGAAACTCGCGATCGAGGGCGGCTGCAATGCCGTGGCCTCCACGCTGGGCGTGCTCGGCGCCTGCTCGCGCAAGTACGCGCACCGAATCCCGTTCCTGCTCAAGTTCAATCACAACGAGTTCCTCACCTATCCCAACAAGTACGATCAGATCATCTTCGCGAGCATCCGGCAGGCGAAGGACATGGGCGCGGTGGCGGCGGGAGCGACGATCTACTTCGGTTCACCCGAGTCCGGGAGGCAGATCGTCGAGGTGAGCGCGGCCTTCCAGGCGGCGCACGCGATGGGGATGGCCACCGTCCTGTGGTGCTATCTGCGCAATCCGGCCTTCAAGCAGGACAAGGACTACCACGTCGCGGCGGACCTCACCGGCCAGGCCAACCATCTCGGCGTGACCATCGAAGCCGACATCGTCAAGCAGAAGCTCCCCGAGAACAACGGCGGGTACCTCGCGCTCAAGTACCAAGGAGAGTCCGTACGGCAAGATCGGACAAGCGGATGTACAGTGAACTCGCCACCGACCATCCGATCGACCTCGCGCGCTACCAGGTCGCGAACTGCTACATGGGCAGGTCCGGGCTGATCAATTCCGGCGGCGCATCCGGCACCAGCGATCTCCACGACGCGGTGCGCACCGCGGTGATCAACAAGCGCGCCGGCGGCATGGGCCTCATCTCCGGCCGCAAGGCGTTCCAGAAGCCGATGCAGGATGGCGTGACGCTGCTCAACGCGATCCAGGACGTCTATCTGTCGCCGGACATTACCGTCGCGTAGCGGATCAGGTCACGGCGGGCATGGGCTGCACCGCCGCACGCACCTCGGTCAGGCCTTGCGCGTACGGGCCATCCGCGGAAAGTTCGCGTAGAAATCGGTGCCCGGCAACGGCGCTTTCACGCCGAGAATCCAGTCGCGCCTGCCCCTGTGCGCTACGCCCGCCCCGGGACCGCATCGGCGAGGGCGGGGGCAGAAGACCTCTCGACCGCTTTGCGCTAAGCTTGCCGGCGTGCTCGGCCGAACCCCCAAAAGCTGACCCGAGGAGGAACCCATGGCAATACGCAACTGGCTGTCCGGCATCGCAGCGGCAATCGCGCTGACGGCGCCGCTTTCCGTCGCGGCGCAGGGCGAAGTCGTCGTCTATTGCTCGGTGCAGGAGGAGTGGTGCCGGCCCATGATCGCGGCCTTCGAGAAGGCGACCGGGATCAAGGCCCTGATGACACGCAAGAGTTCGGGCGAGTTCTACGCGCAGATCAAGGCCGAGGCGGCGAATCCGCGGGGCGACGTGTGGTGGGGGGGTACGGGCGATCCGCATCTGCAGGCGGCCGAGGAAGGCCTGACCGAGCCCTACAAGTCGCCGCGGCTGGCCGAGCTGCAGGACTGGGCAGTCCGGCAGGCCGAACAGTCGAAGTATCGGACGGTCGGGATCTATGCGGGCGCGCTGGGTTACAGCTACAACGTCGATCAGCTCCGGAAGAAGAACATCCCGGAGCCGAAGTGCTGGTCGGATCTGATCAAGCCGCAGTTCAAGGATGAGATCCAGGTGGCGAACCCGAATTCGTCCGGAACGTCGTACACGATGCTGGCCACGCTGGTCCAGCTGATGGGCGAGGACAAGGCCTTCGACTACCTCAAGGCGCTGCACAAGAACATCAACCAGTACACGAAATCAGGTGCGGCGCCGGCGCGCGCGGCAGCGACGGGTGAGAGCATGGTCGGCATCACGTTCCAGCACGACGCGGTCGTGCAGGCCGTCGGTGGCGCGCCCGTCAAGATCGTGTCGCCGTGCGAGGGCACCGGCTACGAGATCGGCAGCATGAGCATCATCAAGGGCGCCAAGAACATGGAGAACGCCAAGAAGTGGTACGACTGGGCGCTGACCGCCGAGGCGCAGAACATCGGCGCGCAGGCGAAGGTGTCCTATCAGGTGCCGTCGAACAAGGGTGCGACGCCCCCGGCGCAGGCGCCCAAGCTCTCCGAGATCAAGCTCATCAACTACGACTTCGCGAAGTACGGCTCGTCCGCGGAGCGCACACGCCTGCTGTCGAAGTGGGACAAGGAAGTCTCGACCTTGCCCAAGTGAGCGGACACTAGGTGACTGCAACGGCGCTCGCGCCGGCCGTCTTCACGCCGGCCGCGCGCGATAGGGCGACGATCGGCGTCGCGGCGCTCGCGCTCGCGGTGCTGGCCGTCGTTCCGTGGTCGGCCGCAGGCAGCGCCTCGGCGCTCGCGCTGGCACTTTCCGGAACCGTTGCGCAGTGGCCGCTCCTGGCAGCGGCCGGTGCGACCCTGTTTTTCGCGTGGTGGGGCCGCGACCGCGCGATCGCCGCTGCGGCGGGCTTCGCGGTCGTCTGGGGCTTCGGTGCCGGTTTCGTCGCCGGGGCGCACGGCCCGGCATTCGGCATCGGCGCGGGGTTGTCGCTCCTCGCGCTCACCGTTTGCTTCGCGCGGGCGCTGGCGCGGCGCGGCTTATTTGGCGGCGACACGACGGTGGCCACGCTGGTCGTCGTCATTTCCGCACTGTTGGCGATTTTCATCTTCTTCCCGGTCGGCCGATCGCTGTTCGCCGCCGTCGAGGATGCGCAGGGCAGGTTCGCGCCGGCGCTCGTCGTGGAACGCCTGTTCACGAAGGACATCTGGGGAGTCGACTGCCTGGGCGGCGGTACGCGCTGCGGCGTGGCGATCAACTCGGCAATGCTCGCAACGATCGTCGGCCTGCTGTCCACCCTGCTCGGCCTCGCCCTCGCGCTCATCGTGCAGCGCGGCGGCCAGCGCTACGCCGGGCTGCTCAAGCTGATGTCGATCCTGCCGATCGTCACGCCGCCGTTCGTGATCGCGCTGGCACTGGTCGTGCTGTTCGGGCGCACCGGCCTCATCACCGGCTGGCTCGACACGTGGTTCGGGATCGCGCGCTCGCGATGGCTCTACGGTCTGCCCGGCGTCACGCTCGCCCAGCTGCTGTCGTTCTCGCCGATCGCATTCATGATCCTGTACGGCGCGCTGACGGCGGCGAGTCCGGCGCTGGAAGAGGCCGCGCAGACGCTGCGCGCCACGCGCGGCCGCGTGTTCCGCACGGTGACCTGGCCCCTGCTGCGTCCGGCGCTCGCCAACGCGTTCCTGCTGGGTTTCGTCGAGAGCCTCGCCGACTTCGCCAATCCGATCGTGCTGTCCGGCAACTTCGAGGTGCTGTCGACGAAGATCTTCTTCGCCGTCGCCGGCGCGCAACACGATCCGGGCCGCGCTGCGGTGCTGGCCATGGTGCTGCTCGGGTTCACCCTGCTGGCGTTCTGGCTGCAGCAGCGCTGGCTGGGCCGCCTGTCGTACGTCACCGTCAGCGGCAAGGGCGACGGCGGGCTGCCAGCGAAGTTGCCGCGCGGTCTCTGGCTCGGGTGTTTCGGCACCGCGGCCGTGTGGATCGCCTTCACGCTGGTTTGCTATGCGGTGATCCTGATCGGCGGATTCGTCAAGGACATCGGGCGCGGCGACATGACGGTGACGCTCAGGCACTTCGCTGCCGGGTTCGGCGCCGAGTGGGGCCCGCGCGGGCTCTTCTTCGGCGGCTCCGCGTGGGACAGCTTCTTCACCACGATCGAGGTCGCGGCCGTCTCGGCGCCGCTCACTGCCGCGCTCGGCCTGCTCGCCGCCTACGTGATCACGCGCCATCGCTTCGCTGGCCGCCGCAGCTTCGAGTTCCTCACGATGGTGAGCTTCGCGATTCCCGGCACCGTGATCGGCGTGTCGTACATCGTCGCCTTCAACGTGCCGCCGCTGGAGCTGACCGGAGGAATGGCGATCCTCGTGCTGTGCTTCGTGTTCCGCAATCTTCCCGTCGGCGTGCGCGCCGGCGTCGCCGCGCTGGCCCAGATCGACAGGACGCTCGACGAGGCTTCGTCCACGTTGCGGGCGTCGACGGTGCGCACGCTCACCCGCGTCATCCTGCCGCTCCTGCGGCCGGCGATACTCGCGACGCTGCTGTTCAGCTTCACCCACGCGATGACCGCGGTGAGCGCGGTGATCTTCCTGGCCACGGCGAAGTACAACCTCGCCACCGTCTACATCGTGGGCCGTGTCGAAGCGGGCGAATATCCGCTGGCCATCGCCTATTCGTCGGTGCTGATCTTCTTCATGCTCGCGGTGCTGCTTCTCATGCAGAGGGCGATCGGCGAGACGCGGCTCGGTCGCCGCTCGCCCGGCGTGCTCGTCACGGGACATTGAAATGAACAAGGATCTGGGAGGCGTCGTCTTCGAGCGCGTGTCCAAGCGCTACGGCGACGTGACGGCGGTCGACGACGTCTCGTTCCGCGTCGCGCCCGGCGAACTGGTCACGCTGCTCGGTCCCTCCGGCTGCGGCAAGACGACGACGCTGCGCATGGTCGCCGGGCTGGAGGCGGTGAGCGCCGGGCGCATCCGGATCGGCGGCGCCGACGTGACGCTGCGCGCGGCCAGCGAGCGCGACGTCAGCATGGTGTTCCAGTCCTACGCGCTGTTCCCGCACATGACGGTGCTGGAGAACGTCTGCTACGGTCCACTGTCGATGCGCGCCGACAAGGCGCAGGCGCGCGAGCTGGCACGGGCGAAGCTCGCGATGCTGGGGCTGACCGGCCTCGAGGAGCGCCTGCCGTCGGAGCTCTCGGGCGGACAGCAGCAGCGTGTCGCGGTGGCCCGTTCGCTCGTGCTCGAACCGGCGGTGCTGCTGTTCGACGAGCCGCTGTCCAACCTCGATGCGAAGCTGCGGCGCCGTGTGCGGCAGGAGATCCGCGAACTGCAGCAGTCGCTGGCGTTGACGGTGATCTACGTCACCCACGATCAGGAGGAGGCGCTCGCGGTGTCCGACCGCATCATCGTCATGGACGGCGGGCGCATCGCGCAGCAGGGAACCCCGTACGAGCTCTACGAGGCGCCCGCGAGCCGCTTCCTCGCCGACTTCATCGGCGACGCCAATCTGATCGACGGGGAGTTGACGGCGGGCGCCGACGGGGCGACGTTTTCAGCGGGCGGCGTCGGTGCCGCGGTACGGGCCGATGGCATTGCAGCGGGTCCCGCCACGCTCGCGGTGCGGCCGCACCGACTGCACGTCGTCGACGCCGGGCAGGGGACGCTGCCGGGCGTGTGCAAGCGCGCCGCCTATCTCGGCAGCCGCATCGAATACGTGGTGGCAACGCCGTGGGGCGAGCTCCTGGTCTTCGACGGCGAGGCTCGCGTGCCGCGCGGGCGCGACGAGCCGGTCGGCGTGTCGTTCGAGACCGACGCGGCGATCGTGCTGCGTCGTTAGCGTGCCGCGGGACCGCTAGGTCGGCGCGCACATCACGACGAAGTCGGGTCCGTCGCCCTCGGCAAGCCAGCCCTGCGCCACCATCTGATCGCGCACGCTGCGCTCGATCATGTACCGGTGGTTGGCGTCGGTGCGTCCGTCGAAGACGCGGTACACCGGTACGGTTCCCGCAGGGCACGTGCCGAGCACGGGCAGCAGCATGTACATCACCGCGGGCGACTCGTAGGTGAATCCCGGATTCTTGGCATGCGTACCGTCGCATTCGGCGGGGCTCCGGCCGTAGAAATGCGAGTCGCCAAATTGCGGCGGCAGATAGAAGCGGCAGACCGGTGACGTGCCGGCCTGCGCGGTCGGATAGGTCTTGAACGTCCGGCCGGTGCGTACCCAGCCGCCGGGTGGCGCGGCGTCCAGGGCCGCGATTTCCGCCGGTGCCGCGGTGATGAAATAGTGGTCGCGCGCGGCCCAGTAGTACTCGACCACCGTCGCGGTCGTCGTGACCGGTCCTGCGGAGGCGGGGTCGATGACGGTGACCGTGTACTGGATCGTCGTCGGGACGCCGCTGCCGCCGATGCCGGTGATCGTGATCGTGTAGCTCGTGTCGGTGGATGGCTTGGCGTAGGACACGCCCGTCGGCAGGAACACGATCGTGTTGTCGCCGTAGCCCGTAGCGACGACCTCCGTCGTGACGGCGATCGGGCCGCCGGGACCGTTCATCGTTACCGTGGCAGTGGAGAAATCGGCACCCGGAAAGGACCACGACCACCGGTTCGATTTCACGGGGAGGTTCTGGTATGGAACGAATCCGGCTGGCGGCCACGCGATACCTTCCGGCGTCGCCGGGCGTGTCGTTTGCGGTCCGAAAACGTAAAGCGAATTGGTCGGTCGCGGCGGGGTATTTCCTCCCGCGACGTCGCCGGTCGCGAATGCGGCACGCGGCGGGAAGAGGACCCAGCGTCGATGGCCCACAAAGTTGTTGCCTGCCCCATCATCGTCCACGTACCCATCGATGGCCAACGGGCCGTTGCGTCCGAGATAGATATTCGAACTGCCGGCTCCCGCGGCCCCGTCGGCGGTGTAACAGAGCCAGGTCATCGGCGGCGTATGCGACAGCGCGTTGTTCGCCGCAAACATGAGCGCCGCCGCCTGACTCTGGACCGTGGGTGTCCCGGTCAGCAGCGTCGCTGAGGGCAAACCGACGAGGGCACGGAAGTAGTTGATCCGATCGATCACCGCCTGCTGGTGGTCGAGGTTCGTGGTGCCCGGATTGCACCCGGTGATCGAGCCAGTCCACAGCAGCGCCACTGAATTGCCCGGCGTGTAGACCGTGTTGAACAGGACGACGACGGCGTCGCGCGTCTTGCCCGCCTTGGGCACGACGCTCCAGCCCGACGTGTCCTGGGATTCGTGGCGGACCGGCGCATCGCCGAGCATGGGCTCGTCGCGCGACGCCGTGTCGGCAAACGAGGATCCTGCGCCCAGCAGCACCGCCACGGCGAGGGACGCGATCCAGGAAGCGACGGTAGGGGAGAAACCCGAAGCGAGGTTCGGCCGCATGATCATCCTCCCGGCGAGGAGCGGGTCAGGACGTCTGCATCGGGGCCGCGTCGTCGCGGTGCGCTCGACCGGGCCATGCGGCAGCGGTGCGGGGTCAGCGGCCGACTCTGCGCCGCGGTCTTCGCGGTGTCAAGCGGCGGGCGTGCGTTCGCCTGGAACGTGACCAGGCGCTAATAGCTTGCTTCGGAGAATGCCGGAATGCCGGCCTTCAGCACCCACCATTTCCACTTCTCGATCGCGTGGAAAGGCTGCGTCAGTCCGCTGCCGCCACGGGTGGGCTTGCCGTCGGCCATCTCGTAGGCGATCGCCGTCTTCTGTTCGACGCCCATGTTGCACGTCCAGTTGCCGCGGTCCTTCACCTGGCAGTCGGTGTACTTGCCCGACGGTTCCTTCGAGCCGGCCACCCAGAACAGCACCTCCTGCCGCGACTTGCTCGCGCGGAACCGGTGTTGCGGTCCCGGGACGAGCTTTCCGGTGCAGTGCAGACCGTCCCACTGGCCATCCTTGCAGTCCACCGAATAGACGGTGCGTTCGCCTTGGAACGAGACCCGGTCGCTCGCCCAGATGATGCCCACGACCACGCCGAGGACGATGACAACGCGGATGACGATCTTTAGCATCAGCTAACCTTCCTCCGGGGCGGCGTGGCGCGGCCCGGGTGCCGTAGAGTATCACCGCAGGGTTTGCCGTGCATCGGGGCTGCGCGTCAAAGCCGGCGCGTGGCGCCGTGCCGGTGCACGGATGTCACCAACGTCCTCGGTCCTGCGTTCGATGGCGCCTCGCGCCGCGGGACGCGATACTCCCCGCGCTTGCGGCACAATGCGCTCATGTCCGCTGCTGCGATGATTCCCGCTCACGTTTCATCCCCAACGCGCGCGTTGACCGTGCTGCGCGAGACTTTCGGTCATGCATCGTTCCGCGGCGCCCAGGCCGAGATCGTCGACCACGTCGCGGGCGGCGGCGACGCACTGGTACTGATGCCCACGGGCGGCGGAAAGTCGCTGTGCTACCAGATCCCGTCGCTGCTGCGCGAGGGCACGGGCATCGTCGTGTCGCCGCTGATCGCGCTGATGCACGACCAGGTGGCCGCGCTGAGGCAGCATGGCGTGCGCGCGGCGTTCCTCAATTCGACGCTCGATGCCGACACGGCAGCGGCTGTCGAGCGCGCGCTCGTCGCAGGCGAGCTCGACCTCCTCTACGTCGCGCCGGAGCGGCTCGTGACGGTGCGTTGCCTCGATCTCCTCGCGCGGTCGCGCCTTGCGCTCTTTGCGATCGACGAAGCGCACTGCGTGTCGCAATGGGGTCACGATTTCCGGCCCGAGTACCTGCAGCTCTCGCTGCTGCATCAGCGCTTTCCGGGCGTACCGCGGATCGCGCTCACGGCGACCGCCGATCCGCTCACCCGCCGCGAGATCGTCGCGCAGCTCGCGCTTGCGGAAGCCCGCGTGTTCGTCGGCAGCTTCGACCGGCCGAACATCCGTTATACGATCGTCGACAAGGACGACGCGCGCGCGCAGTTGCTGGCATTCATCCGCGACGAGCATCCTTCCGATGCCGGCATCGTCTATTGCCTGTCGCGGCGCAAGGTGGACGAGACCGCGGCCTGGCTCGCCGGCAAGGGCGTGCGCGCGCTCCCCTATCACGCCGGCATGGACGCGGCGGCACGCGCCGAGAACCAGACGCGCTTCCAGCGCGAGGACGGCATCGTCATCGTCGCCACGATCGCCTTCGGCATGGGCATCGACAAGCCCGACGTCCGCTTCGTGGCGCACCTCGATCTGCCGAAGAGCATCGAGGGCTATTACCAGGAAACCGGCCGCGCGGGCCGCGACGGACTGCCCGCCGATGCGTGGATGACCTACGGTCTCGCCGACCTCGTCCAGCAGAAGCGCCTGATCGAGCAGTCGGACGCGGGCGAAGCGTACAAGCGCGTGTCGATGGCGAAGCTCGACGCGCTGCTCGGGCTGTGCGAGACGGCAGGCTGCCGCCGCGTGCGGCTGCTCGACTACTTCGGCGAGACGAGCGGCCCTTGCGGCAACTGCGATACCTGCCTCGACCCGCCGGAAACCTGGGACGCTACGGACGCCGCGCGCAAGGCGCTGTCCGCGATCTACCGCACCGGCCAGCGTTTCGGCGCCGTGCACCTGATCGACGTCCTGCGCGGGACGGCGAGCGAGCGGGCGCTGCGCTGGGACCACGACAAGCTCGCGGTGTTCGGTGTGGGCGCCGACCTGGACGGGCGTGCGTGGCGCGGCGTGTTCCGCCAGCTCGTCGCGCTGGGCTACGCGCGTGTCGACCACGAGGCGCACGGTGCGCTCAGGCTCACAGCAGCGAGTCGCGCAGTGCTGAAGGGCGAGGTCCACGTCGAGATGCGCAGGTCCGTGCATCGCGAGCGCAGGGCGCGCCGGGTGCGCGGCGACGCGGGCGGCGATTTCGCGCCGGCCGCGGCGGACCTGCTGCAGCGACTCAAGGCGTGGCGGTTGGCGGAAGCGCGTGCGCAGGCGGTTCCGGCCTACGTGATCCTGCACGACAGCACGCTTGCCGACATTGCGCGCCGGGCGCCACGCGACATCGGCGCGCTCGCCGGCATCGCGGGGATCGGCGCGCGCAAGCTCGAGCGCTACGGGTCGGCGCTGCTCGAGATCGTCGCCGCCGTGTAGTGGCGGTTCATTGCATGCGCACGTAGGTTCCGGGTGCGTCGCAGATCGGCGCGCAGCCCCGTGCCGGGGCACCCATCGGCGGCGGCGCCGACGGTTCGCCGGACCGCGCGGCGAGCCACGCCGACCACTCCGGCCACCATGATCCGTCCTTCAGCGTTGCCGCCTCGACCCACTGGTCCGGATCGACGTAGTTGCCGCTGCCCGGCGTGGTCGCCACGCGATAGTGGCGGTGCGGATGCCCGGGCTCGGACACGATCCCCGCGTTGTGGCCACCGCTGGTCAGCACGAAGGTGACGTCGGTATCGGTGAACAGGTGCAGCTTGTACACCGAGCGCCACGGCGCAATGTGATCCACTTCCGTGCCGACGACGAACATCGGCAGCTGGAGATCGTTGAGCGCAACGGGCCGGCCGCCGGCACGGTACCTGCCCGCGGCAAGGTCGTTGCCGAGGAAGAGCTGGCGCAGGTAGTCGGTGTGCATCCGGTACGGCATCCGCGTGGCGTCGGTGTTCCACGCCATCAGGTCCGTCATCGGTTCGCGCTCGCCCATCATGTATTCGCGCACCATCCGCGACCACACGAGGTCGTTCGAGCGCAGCGTCTGGAACGCGCCCGCCATCTGACGGGAGTCGAGGAAGCCCTGTTCCCACATCACGTCCTCGAGGAACGCCACCTGGCTTTCGTCGATGAACAGCATCAGCTCGCCCGGTTCGGTGAAGTCCGTCTGCGCCGCGAAGAAGGACAGCGATGCGAGGCGTTTGTCGTCATCGCGGGCCATCGCGGCAGCCGCGATCGCGAGCAAGGTGCCGCCCAGGCAGTAGCCGGCGGCATGAACTTTCCGGTCGGGGACGATCGTACTCACCGCGTCGAGCGCGTCCATCACGCCCAGCCGGCGATAGTCCTCGAGCGAGAGGTCGCGATCGGCGGGACCCGGATTGAGCCAGGAGATCATGAACACCGTATGCCCCTGCGCCGTGAGGTAGCGGACCAGCGAGTTCTGTGGCGAGAGGTCGAGAATGTAGTACTTCATGATCCATGCGGGGACGACGAGCACCGGCTCCGGACGCACTTTCGCCGTCGCGGGCGCGTACTGGATCAGTTCGATGAGCCGGTTGCGAAAGACGATCTTGCCGGGCGTGATCGCGAGGTTGCGTCCGGCCTCGAAGTTTTCCGCGCCGACCTGCGGCCGTCCGCTCGCCGTGCGGTCCCAGTCCTCGAGGGCGTTCTGCATGCCGCGGATGAAGTTCATCCCGCCTTCGAGCAACGTGCGCTCAAGCACTTCCGGATTCGTCGGGAGGAAATTCGACGGCGAGAACATGTCGAGCCACTGCCGGGCGCCGAATGCGACCATCTTCTCGTGCTTCGGCGTGACGCCGTGTACGCCGGTTGTCGCATTGAACAGCCATTGCTGCTGCAGCAGGAAGCCCTGCCACATGAGATTCCACGGGTCGTTCTGCCAGGCCTTGGCAAGGAAACGCCGGTCCTGCGGCAGCGGCTCGATGCAGGGCTCGCCGCCGTTCGTCGAGAATGCGCGCCGGCTCGCATAGTTGACGAGGCGGAGGTATTTCTTGACCGCCTTCTCGGCCAGACGCGCCTGCTTGCCGGGGGAGAAGGCGAGGTGCGCCGCCCAGTCGAGGTACGCGCCGATGAGCGCCATCGGCGAGAGCCCGCCGGTGAAGCGCGCTGTCGCACCGTGGACGGAGCGATCGATGATTTCCGCCAGCGCCGTCGAGCCGTAGGAGTCGCGGATGAATTCGGGATCGGGCGGGGACTGCTCGCCGCGCGAGACACGACCCGCAGCGGTGTCACGGTCGCGGGTACCGGATGATGGGTCCGGCGGGAATGTTTGGCCGCGGCGGACGCCCGCGGCGGAGACGGAAGAGATGTCGGGCGTTGCGCATCCATGGCAGAACTCGCTGCCCGGACGGCAATGCGCGGGGCCTGCGGCCGTCGCGGCGGGACTGACGGACTCCCCGATTCTCGGCTGGAGCCCCGGGCCGAGGAGGAAGCAATTCAAGGGCAAGTATCGCCCGCACAACCGATGGCCTTGTTGACGCTTCTCAAGGAACCGTCATCGAGGCGCGTTCAGCCTTGCCTACGCTTCCCGGCGATCGGTCGCCTTGCCGCGGACCGCCGTCAGTACTTGATGAAGCCGGGGACGATGCTGCCCCAATCCTGCAGCGGGCCCAGGGGCTGGCGGTTGTCTTCGGTTTCCTTGATGAGGGGTTGGCCGCCGTAGAGCTTGTAGACCACCGTGCCGTCGACGAGCAGGATCAGCGCGTTGAAGCTCCATCCGTTGGTGTCGACGATGCGCTGGAAATTGAGCGAGTCGAGCCAGAAGTTGGCCGTGCGGTCGTGCCGGATGTCGCGCACGGCAATGGCGTACCCGTAGCAGGCCTGGCCCGCGTAGAGGCAGTCGCGGATCCCGCGATCGAGCTTCTCGGACGGCACGCTTGCCCCGATGGGGAAGCGCAGGATCACGTCGGAGTACGTCAGCAGCGTGATGTTCGGATTGCGGTACGGATCGACGCCGTCGCGGTTCAGATCGGCTTTCGTCGTCGTGTACGGCACGATGCGCTCGATCGCGGACCGGGCCTCGTCGAAGCTCGTCCAGGCACTGGCGGTCTCGGTGCGCGATTTGGGCAGCAATTCGGTGCAGCCCGCGAGCAATGCGGCCGCGGCGACGCATGCGCCGATGCAACTGCGACGAACCGTTGCGCTCATCGCGGAGCGGTCCTCCTGCAACCCTTCACGGCTGGGCGAGCGCGGCTGTCTGGCCTTCGCGCTCCCTGAGCTTGGCCTGTGCAGCCGCGAGCCGCGCGATCGGCACCCGCGGCGCCGAGCACGACACATAGTCGAGGCCGATGTCGTGACAGAAGCGGATCGAATCCGGGTGGCCACCGTGCTCGCCGCAGATGCCGATTTCCAGGTCCGGCCGCGCCCCGCGACCCCATGCGACCGCGAGCTTCATCAACTCCCCGACACCGTAGACGTCGAGCACCTCGAAGGGATTGTCGCGCAGGATGCCCGTCTCGATGTAGAAGGGCAGGAACTTGTTCTCGGCGTCCTCGCGCGAGAACGAGAACGTCGCCTGCGATAGATCGTTCGTGCCGAAGGAGAAGAACTCGGCGATTTCAGCCAGCCGCGCGGCGCGCAGGCAGGCGCGCACCACCTCGACCATCGAGCCGAAGCTGAAGTGCAGCCTGACCCCGTATCTTTGCTCGACTTCGGCGCGCACCGCGTCGACGGTCACCCGTACGCGCTTGAGTTCCTCCGCCGTGGCGACCTGCGGCACCATGATCTCCGGTTGCGCATCGATGCCTTCGCGCATGCACTCGGCCGCCGCTTCCATGATCGCGCGGATCTGCATCTCGTAGATCTCGGGATACGTCATGCCGAGCCGGACGCCGCGGTGGCCGAGCATCGGATTGACCTCGGTGAGCTGGTGAACCTTCTTCAGCATCGCCTCGCGGCATGCGAGCGCGGCGTCGTCACGCTTCGATTCGCGGTACGCGGCGAGGCTCTGCCCCAGCTTGCCCAGGCTGTCGACGTAGTCGCGGGGCAGCTCCGGATCGATGAGCTTCAGCGTGTCGGGAAGGTCCGCAATCGACCGCCCCATTCGCGGCAGCGTGCGCAGGTGGCTGATCTCGTATTCGAGCTGCGCGGCCGTCGGCAGGAACTCGTGCATCGGCGGATCGAGCAGGCGCACGGTGACCGGCAGGCCGGCCATCGCCGTGAAGATGCCCTTGAAGTCGGCGCGCTGGATGGGCAGCAGCCGGTCGAGCGCGGTCTTTCGGGCCTCGGGGGTGTCGGCGAGGATCATTTCCTGGACGATCGGCAGCCGCTCCGGGTCGTTGAACATGCGCTCGGTGCGGGCGAGTCCGATCCCTTTCGCGCCGTACTTGCGGGCGCGCGCGGCGTCGGCCGGTGTGTCGGCATTCGCCTTCACGCGCAGGCGCGCCGTGGCGTCGGCCCATTCGAGCAGCGTGACCAGTTCCGCGAAGAATTCGGCCTCGACGGTCGGGATCTCGCCCGGATAGACGTTGCCCGTGGTGCCGTCGAGCGTGATGATGTCGCCTTCGCGCAGCACGGTGCCGCCGACCTCGGCCTGCCGCGCGCGGACGTCGATGCGGATCGCCTCGCAGCCCGAGACGCAGGGCTTGCCCATGCCGCGCGCGACGACGGCCGCATGCGAGGTCTTGCCGCCGCGGCTGGTCAGGATGCCTTGCGCGGCGAAGAAGCCGTGGATGTCCTCCGGCTTGGTCTCCTCGCGCACGAGGATCACTTTCTCGCCTTCTTTGCCGCGCTGCTCGGCCGTGTCGGCGTCGAAGACGATCCTGCCGGACGCCGCGCCGGGCGAGGCGGCGAGCCCCTGGGCGAGCGCCTTGCGCGCGTGCCCGGGCGCGAGTGTCGGCACCAGCAGCTGCTCGAGCAGCATCGGATTGATCCGCAGCAGCGCCTGGTCCCTCGTCACCAGGCCTTCCTGCGCCATCTCGACCGACGTGCGCACCATCGCCCGCGCGTTCATCTTGCCGTTGCGCGTCTGCAGGCAGTAGAGGCGACCCTTCTCGATCGTGAACTCGAAGTCCTGGACTTCGTGGTAGTGCGCCTCGAGCCGGTCACGCAGCGCGATGAGCTGCGAATACAGGTCGGGCATCTCCTGCGCCATCGCCGCGATCGGCTTGGGCGTGCGGATGCCGGCAACGACGTCCTCGCCCTGGGCATTGGTCAGGTATTCGCCGTAGATCGCGTTTTCGCCGGTGGCGGGGTTGCGGGTGAAGCCGACGCCGGTGGCCGAATCCTCGCCCATGTTCCCGAACACCATCGTGCAGACATTGACGGCGGTGCCGTTGGCCATCGCCGGCGTGATCCGGAACTGCCGGCGATAGTCGATCGCCCGCTTGCCGTTCCACGAGCGGAACACGGCGGCGATCGCGAGCTCGAGCTGCTGGTAGGGATCGGTCGGGAAGGGGCTGCCGGTGTGCGCCGCGTGGATCGCGAGGAAATCGTCGGCCAGCCTGCGCAGCGCGTCGGCGTCGAGGTCGACGTCCTGTTTCGCGCCGGTCTTCTTCTTCAGCGCGGCCATCGCCTCGTCGTAGATTTCGTCGGGCACACCCATCGCGATCTTGCCGAACAGCTGGACGAAACGGCGCCACGCGTCGTACGCGAACCGCGGGTTTCCCGTCTGCGCGATCAGTCCCTGCAATGTCGCGGCGTTGAGCCCGAGATTGAGGATCGTGTCCATCATTCCCGGCATCGACATCGCCGACCCGGAACGGACGGAAACGAGCAGCGGGTTCGCGGCGTTGCCGAAGCCCTTGCCGGTCTTGCGTTCGAGGACGGCCACATTGGCGCGGACGTCCGCCATCAGGCCGGCGGGCAGCGCCTGCGCGTCGAGATAGGCCAGACACGCGTCGGTCGTGATCACGAACCCCGGCGGAACGTTGAGGCCGATCTGCGTCATCGTGCACAGATTCGCCCCCTTCCCACCCAGGCGCATCTTGTCGCGGCCGTCGCCTGCTTCGAACGGGTAGATGTATGTCGGCTGGCTCATCGGAACTCCTGCAATTCGACGGGACGCGGCGTCCTTCTTCTTCTTCAGCCGCAGCTCCCGATGCACATCTTCGCGCGTCCCTTCGCATCACCCTTTGACGCGGCGCAAGAGCGCTGGTGGCGAGCCCCCCTGGCGCCGCCGGGATCGGGCGTTGCCGCGGCGAGCGCATGCTGGATCCCGCTGTAACAGGCGGCTGTGCCCGGCAGGCGCGCTGAACGGGAAGCGCGCCGGGAGCCGGCGGAAAGCCACACCTGGGCTCGGTCGTGGCCACGCCCGCCGGAGGGTGGGATCTTTCACCGCCGAAGTGGTTGAATTCCCCGCGGACCGCAACCACTTGGCGCGATGTGCCCATTCTCGACCGCCCCGACGCGCCCTGGCTGGCCGCGGACGACGGGTCCGCCGACGCCGTTCCATCACCGCGCGACGACGATCGCGGGCTTATCGACGCCTACTCCGCGGCCGTCACCGGGTCGGTCGCCCGCGTCGCTCCGGCGGTCGCCCACATCCGGGTTGAACAGCCTCGCCGGGGCCGCGCTGGTGGCGAAGGCTCCGGCTCGGGATTCCTGATCACCCCCGACGGGTACCTCATCACCAACAGCCACGTGGCCGGCGGCGCGAAGGCGATCGAGGTAACGCTTTCGGATGGCCGAACGGTGTCGGCAGAAATCGTCGGCGACGACCCCGACTCGGATCTGGCCGTGCTCAAGGTGGCGGCTGCGGATCTCGCCTGGTGCCGCCTGGGCGACTCGGCCGGTGTGCGTGTGGGGCAGATCGCGATCGCGATCGGCAGTCCGTACGGCTTCCGGCACACGGTGACGGCCGGCATCGTCAGCGCGCTCGGACGGTCGATGCGCGGCCGCACCGGCCGCCTGCTCGACAATGTCCTGCAGACCGACGCGGCACTCAATCCCGGCAATTCCGGAGGGCCGCTGGTCGACGCGCGCGGCGAGGTGATCGGCGTGAACACCGCGGTGATCCTGGCGGCGCAGGGGATCTGTTTCGCCATCGCCGCATCGACCGCCGAGCGCGTCGCGGTGGCGTTGATCCGCGAGGGACGCGTGCGCCGGGCGTGGCTCGGCATCGGCGGCGAAGCGGTTCCACTGCCGCGCCGCGTTGCGCGTCACTTCGACCTCGCCCATGACGCCGGGGTCCGCGTCGATGTCGTCGAGCCTGGTTCTCCGGCGGCGGCGGCGGGCTTTGCGCGGGGCGACATCATTGTTGCGGTCGATGGCACCGCGACGCCCGGGATCGACGACCTGCAGCGGGTGCTGGGCGCGGACGCCCTGGGCGGGCGCGTCGCGTTCCGCCTGCTGCGCGGCGATCGGATCGTTACCGTCGAGGCGGTTCCGCGCGAAAAGCCCGACGGCGCCCGGCGCCGGTAGCGCCGGCACACCGCCATCGCTGCGGGCACGGGCTGGCCAACACCGGCGAACTGTGGAACAATCGATGCAACTTAATTTTCGGGGTGACCGCGATGCTGGACCGCGACGGTTATCGCCCGAACGTCGCCATTGTCATCGTCAACGCCAGGAATCAGGTCTTTTGGGGTAAACGGGTCCGCGAACACTCGTGGCAATTTCCGCAAGGCGGCATCAATCCCGGCGAGACGCCCGAGCAGGCGATGTTCCGGGAGCTGCACGAGGAAGTCGGGCTCAAGTCGCCTCACGTCAGGATCCTGGGGCGCACGCGTGACTGGCTGCGTTACGAGGTGCCGCAGCATTGGGTGAAGCGCGAGTGGCGTGGCAGCTACCGCGGGCAGAAGCAGATCTGGTATATGCTCCGGCTCGTCGGTCGCGACAGCGACGTCAGCCTGCGTGCTTCGGAACGTCCGGAATTCGACGCCTGGCGATGGCACGAATACTGGGTGCCGCTCGAAGGTGTCATCGAATTCAAGCGCGAGGTCTATCGACGGGCGTTGACCGAGCTCGAGCGCTATCTGCACACACGCCCGCAGACCCGTCGCGAGCGGCTCTACGGCTTTCCGCATCCGATGATGCCGGACTCCTACGCCGACCCGTCGACACAGTCGGGCGACTGAACGACGACCGGGCGGCAACCCGGCATCCTGTATCCCCATCGCGGCGGACCGCCCCGGTCCGCCGTCCGCCATCGCGGCGTCAGCGCGTGAGCGCCATTCCGCCCATCATGCCGCCGCCAAGTATCGCCGACATCAGCACGCCGCCCAGCACGAGACCGAGCACGAGGCCGCAGAGCACGACGACGATGGTGTAGCCCACCGCCTTCTCCGGCGGGCACTTCTTGAGCACGGGCACGCCGAGGTAGAACGTGTAGAACGAGTAGATCGCGGCGACGAGTCCGATGACGCCGCCGATGCCGCCGAGCAGCTGGGCGATGCCGGCGATCCACGCCGCCGTGTAGCTGTACGCGACGAGCTTCAGCGACTGCACGAAATCCTTCTCGCCGCCGAACGTCGGTGCCAGCGCGTCGACGATGAACGCCAGCGCGTAGGTGATCGCCAGTCCGACGACGTAGCTGAAGATCCCTGTGGTGACACCGAACATCCCGCCGCGCAGCGCCATCGCGACGGGTCCGATCGCGGCGAGGACGAGCACGTAGCCGGTGTAGATCGACTGCGTCGTCGCCGGTTCGGACGCGATCGTCGGCCATTCGGTCTTGGGCGTGAGCAGGATGTTCTTGACGCGGTCGAGCAGTGCCATGCGATCTCCCCTCGGGTGGTGGTAGCGGGCACCCTGCGCGGGCATGGTGCGCCATCGCGGGGGACGCCGTTTCCTGCGGGAGTCGAGTGTAGGCCAAGCCCCCCGACGTGTCGATGCGCGCAGTCGCGGAAAGGTCGCTGCCCCTGTGCGCCGAACGGCACCTCGCCGTTCGCCCATCGGCGCCGCGACCCCAATGGCACGGCAGTCAGACGAGCAGCACCATGTTGCCGCGGTGAATGAGCTCGGGCGCGTCGACGTAGCCCAGGATCGACTCGATCTCGGACGAGGGCCTGCGCAGCAGCCGCGCGGCTTCCTGCGCGCTGTAGTTGACGAGGCCGCGGGCGATCTCGCGGCCCTCGCCGTCGAAACAGCCGACGACCTCGCCGCGATCGAACGTGCCCGCAACCGCGACGACGCCGATCGGCAGCAGGCTCTTGCCGTCCCGCGTCAGTGCCTGCACGGCACCGGCGTCGAGCGTCAGCCGGCCGGCGAGTTGCACGTGGTCGGCGAGCCATTGCTTGCGGGCGGCGAGCGTCGCGGTCTCGGCAACGAGCGACGTCCCGATCCGCTCGCCGGCCGCGAGCCGCGTCAGCACGTCAGGCTCGCGCCCGCAGGCGATCACGGTTGCGGCACCCGAGCGCGACGCGCGCTTGGCCGCCAGCACCTTGGTCAGCATTCCGCCACGGCCGATGGCGCTGCCCGCACCGCCGGCCATTGCTTCGAGTTTCGGGTCGCCGGCACGCGCCTCGCTCACCAGCGTTGCGCTGGGATCCTTGCGCGGGTCTGCCGTGTAGAGGCCTTGCTGATCGGTGAGGAGCACGAGCACGTCGGCCTCGACGAGGTTCGTCACCAGTGCGCCCAGCGTGTCGTTGTCGCCGACGCGGATCTCCTCGGTGGTGACGGTGTCGTTCTCGTTGATGATCGGGATCACGTCGAGTGCCAGCAGCGTGGTGAGCGTGGAACGCGCGTTGAGGTAGCGCCGGCGATCGGCGAGATCCTCATGGGTGAGCAGGATCTGCGCGGTGTGCAGGCCGAACCGGGCGAACCCGGTCTCGTACGCCTGCACGAGCCCCATCTGCCCGACGGCGGCGGCGGCCTGCAGTTCGTTCATCGCACGCGGGCGCGTGGTCCATCCCAGCCGCTTGATGCCCTCGGCAATCGCGCCGGAGGACACCAGCACGACTTCCTTGCCGGCGCGCTTCAGCTGCGCGATCTGCTCGGCCCAGCGGCCCACGGCCGCGTGATCGAGGCCGCGGCCTTCGTCGGTGACGAGACTGGAGCCGACCTTGACGACGAGCCGGGTGGCGGTGGCGACGGGCGTGCTCATGGGCAGGAGCGCAGAAGTGTCATTCGGCCCGTTCGCCGGGCGTGGACGCGGCGGCGGCATCGTCCGCGCCCGGCGCCGCCGCCGGATGCGCGTCGAGCCAGTCCTGGATCCGGAACACGAGTTCGCGGCAACCTTCGCCATTGACCGCGGCAATCGCGAACGCGGGGCCTTTCCAGCGCAGCGCCTTCCGGAAGGCCTTCGTGCGCGCCTCGCGCTCGGCTTCCGGAACGAGGTCGATCTTGTTCAGCACCAGCCAGCGTGGCTTCTCGTACAGCGCCTTGTCGTAGCGCTCGAGCTCCCCGACGATCGCGCGGGCGTCGTGCACCGGGTCCGCGTCCGGATCAAACGGGGCGATGTCGACGATGTGCAGCAGGAGGCGCGTGCGCTGGAGATGGCGCAGGAAGCGGTGGCCCAGACCGGCGCCTTCGGCGGCGCCCTCGATCAGCCCCGGGATGTCGGCGACGACGAAACTGCGATTTTCGTCGGTGCGCACGACACCGAGGGAGGGCGCCAGCGTCGTGAACGGATAGTCGGCGACCTTGGGCCGGGCGGCGGAAATCGCGCGGATCAGCGTGCTCTTGCCGGCGTTGGGCATGCCGAGCAGTCCGACGTCGGCGAGCACCTTGAGCTCGAGGAGCAGGCGGCGTTGCTCCCCTTTCTCGCCAGGCGTGGTCTGCCGCGGCGCACGGTTGGTGCTCGACTTGAAGTGGATGTTGCCCAGGCCGCCCTTGCCGCCTCGCGCGACGAGGGCGCGCTGGCCGTCGATGGCCAGATCGGCAATGCGTTCGCCGCTGTCGGCGTCGGTGATCACGGTGCCGACGGGCACGCGCAGCACGATGTCGTCGGCGCCCTTGCCATACTGGTCGGCGCCGCGTCCGTTCTCGCCGTGGCGCGCGCGATGAATGCGCGCATACCGGTAATCGATCAGCGTGTTGATGTTGCGATCGGCGAGGGCGAAGATGCTGCCGCCGTGCCCGCCATCGCCGCCGTCCGGGCCGCCGCGGGGCACGAATTTCTCGCGCCGGAAGCTCGCCGAACCGTTCCCGCCGTCGCCCGCGATGACCTCGATCGTTGCTTCGTCGATGAACTTCACGAGGCGTCCTTCACGTAGATGACGTAGCGCTCGGTGTCGTCGCCGCGGCGGCGGCCCTCCCATTCGACCTGCCATCCGGGCAGGGCGGGCGGCGCGCCCTCCTGTCGGCCGTATTGAACGAGCAACACGGGACAGTCCTCGGCGTTCGGATTCGTCTCGGCGCGTACCGTGGTCACGTTGGCGAAGTAGTGGAACAGCGCGCGCTGCGGCTCGCCGAGATAGCGGCTGCCGATGCAGCCCTGCGCGGGAAGGTGCGAGGCGGCAGCCTCGATCACCGAGCGGTAGCTGCGTCGCGAATCGAGGTACGGCAGCCAGATCGTCGAGTACAGACCCCATAGCAGCGTCATTCCCGCCGCCCAGTTGAGCACGGCGCGCCGGTTGCTGCGGCGCGCGGGGCGCACGAGCATGACCCACATCACGGTCAGGAACAGCGCCGCGAGAATCGTGCCGAGATGAAAATGCGGCTCGAATCCGGTCTCGCTGTCGCGGAACAGGTGCGCAACCTGCGGCGACATTCCGTGCGTATACGAATCGATCCACAACCCCCACATGAGCAGCGCCAGCAGCCCGAAGGTGAGGATGCCGAACCAGTCGAGTGCACCGGAGAAGCCGCGTTTCAGCGAGTCGATTTCGAGCGAGGCGAGGAGCGCGAGGGGAACGAGCAGCGGCATCGCGTGGATCAGCCGCGGGTCGGGCATCAGCGCAAGACCGATGAGGATCACCAGTGCGAGGACGGCCGGCAGGCGGAAATCGGGCGCGGCGAGGCCGCCGTTGAACCCGCGGCTTCGCGTCCACACCGTCCACAGGATCAACGGCAACGCGGGCCACGCAAACCAGAGCAGGTTCCTCAGGTGATAGAAGGGCGCGATGCCGCGCGCGGTGTCGCCCCAGGCGAAGAAATCGCGGGCCAGTTCCCCGGCCCACCAGGTCGCGTACAGCGCCGGGTCGCGGGAAGCGAGCGCGATCAGCCACGGAAAGGCCGTGGCGCCTGCGACGACGGTGGCCAATAGCGTCGTGAGCGCGTGCCCGCGGGTGCGCCAGTTCGCGCCGACCAGCGGAAGAATGAGCGCGGTCGCCGCCAGCCACAACGGACCGAGAAGGCCGCGGCTCAGGAAAGCGATACCCGCTCCCACGCCGACGAGAATGCCGCCCGGCACCGGTCGGCGCAGCGCGAGCGCGAAGCCGTAGAACGCGACCGCGACGCCGAGCGTGAGACCGAGCTCGGCGGACAGCGCGTGGGCGCGATCCCAGAACCCGATCGAGCCGATGAGAACCAGCACCGGCAGCCACCGGAATGCGCGGCCCGCGACTTCGCGGCTGGCAAGTGCCGTGCAGAGGAGGATGACGGCAAGCGCGATTCCCGCCGCGAGCCGTGCGGCACTGTGCGGGGTGAGGGGCGGGGCGAAGGCCTTGATCGCGAGCGCGGCGGCCGCCGGGACGAACGGGGGCCGCGCGAGATACGGTTCGCCAGCGAGATACGGAACGACGTAGTCGCCGCGCTGGACCATTTCCCAGGCGACGCCGAAGGTCGTCGCGTCCTCGGTCTTCCAGGGATCGTGCCCAACGAGCCCGAGCAGTACCCAGGCGGCGCAAAGCAGCGCGAGGCCGAGCTGCTTGAGCGCACGGTACGGCCCCGAAGGCGACAGCTCGACCGGGGCGGCGGACGCCGTCAACGCAGGGCGCAGCATGAAGCGGAGGGAGAAACGTCGGTCAGACGGGCCACGGGAAAGAAAAAGGCAGCCGAAGCTGCCTTTGTCGTCGGTGGTGCGATGGCGCGCGGACCTGCGCGCGTTCGGGCTTCGGCGGTCAGGCCGACGCCGTGCCGCGCTTGGTCGAGTACCGCTGGCGGAACTTGTCGATCCGGCCCGCGGTGTCCATCACCTTCTGCTTGCCCGTGTAGAACGGGTGGCACGAGGAGCACACTTCGACGTGAAGCTCGGGCTTGCCGATCGTCGACGCCGTCTCGAACACGTTGCCGCAGCTGCAGGTGACCTTGATTGCGCTGTACTTGGGGTGGGTGCCGGTCTTCATGTTGTCCTCGTTTCTCGGTCCACGCACCGGGGCTTCATTGCCCGTGGGGGCGCGCCCGGACCGGATTCGGGAAATGGGGGTCGGCACGACCTGCCGCAACCCGTTTCCCGCAGAAAAACGTGAATTATTGCAGTTTCGCCGCTGCAGCGCAATACGCGGTGGGGCGAGCCAACGTGACAGGGAGGCCGGGTTTTCCTCTGGAAACAGACGTGTGGCCGGCGAGACCGACGCTGGCCGGCATCGGTGCACGCAAGCGCACCGGCATCCCGGGATTGCGGCGTCCCCGCGTGTCCAGGGTCACCCGCGACGCATCGAGTCGAAGAAATCCGCGTTGCTCTTGGTCTGCTTGACCTTGTCGAGCAGGAATTCCATCGCCTCGAGCTCGTCCATCGGGTAGAGCAGTTTCCGCAGGATCCACACCTTCTGCAGGATGTCGGGCTTGAGCAGCAGCTCTTCCTTGCGCGTGCCCGAGCGATTGACGTTGATCGCCGGGTAGATGCGCTTCTCGGCCATCCGGCGGTCGAGATGGATTTCCATGTTGCCCGTGCCCTTGAACTCCTCGTAGATCACGTCGTCCATCCGGGAACCGGTGTCGATCAGCGCGGTGGCGATGATCGTGAGCGATCCGCCTTCCTCGATGTTGCGCGCGGCGCCGAAAAAGCGCTTCGGCCGCTGCAGGGCATTGGCGTCCACGCCACCGGTCAGCACCTTGCCCGACGCCGGGACGACGGTGTTGTAGGCGCGGGCCAGCCGGGTGATGGAGTCGAGCAGGATCACGACGTCCTTCTTGTGCTCGACGAGCCGTTTGGCCTTTTCGATCACCATTTCGGCCACCTGGACGTGGCGGGTGGCCGGTTCGTCGAAGGTCGAGGAGACCACTTCGCCGCGGACCGAGCGTTGCATTTCGGTGACTTCCTCGGGCCGCTCGTCGATCAGCAGGACGATCAGCACCACCTCCGGATGATTGGCGGCGATCGAGTGCGCGACGTGCTGCAGCATCACGGTCTTGCCGGACTTGGGCGAGGAAACGAGGAGGCCACGCTGGCCCTTGCCGATCGGCGCCACGATGTCGATGATGCGGCCGGTGATGTTCTCCTCGGCCTTGATGTCGCGCTCGAGCGTGAGCGGCTCGTCGGGAAACAGTGGCGTCAGGTTCTCGAACAGGATCTTGTTCTTCGCCGCCTCGGGGGGCTCGCCGTTGACCTTGTCGACCTTGACCAGGGCGAAATAGCGTTCGCCGTCCTTGGGGGTGCGGATCTCGCCCTCGATGGTGTCGCCGGTGTGCAGGTTGAAGCGGCGGATCTGCGACGGCGAGATGTAGATGTCGTCGGTGCCGGCGAGGTAGCTCGTGTCGGGTGAGCGCAGGAAGCCGAAGCCGTCGGGCAGCACTTCGAGCACGCCTTCGCCGAAAATGCTTTCGCCCTTCTTCGCCTGGCCCTTGAGCATGGCGAAGATGAGGTCGTGCTTGCGCATCCGGTTGGCGCCCTCGATCTCCAGGGTGTTGGCGATGTCGAGCAATTCGCTCACGTGCTTGGACTTGAGTTCTGACAGGTGCATGGCGGGGAGGAGGAAGTTCGGCCAGGGGGCCGGGAAAGGACGGACGCGGGCGCGAGAGACCGCGGTGAACCGCGACACTGACTCGGGAGGTTTCGCGCCCGGAAATGAACCCGGATAACCCGGGCGGCGCCTTGGGTGCCGCTGCGGGACCACCCCTCAGGAAGAGGGGGGCGCCGGAGGCACGAAGTTCAGACTAGCGGGTTCAGAGATTGCTGTCAACAAAAGCGGTAAGCTGCGATTTCGACAGCGCCCCGACCTTCTGCGCGTGCGCCTTGCCGCCCTTGAACAGGATCAGCGTCGGAATGCCGCGGATGCCGAACCGGCTGGTGATACCGGGATTCGCGTCGATGTCGAGCTTGGCGACCGTCAGCCGGCCGGCATACTGCTTGGCGACGTCCTCGAGAACCGGTGCGATCATCTTGCAGGGCCCGCACCATTCCGCCCAGTAGTCCACGAGCACCGGCGTGGACGACTGCAGGACCTCCTTCTCGAAGGTGGTATCCGAAACGTGCTTGATGTTCTCGCTCATGGGTTCCTCGATGGATGCGCGGGTGGCCGCGTTCGCGGGCCGGGCGCGGCGGGGCTGGATTGCAGGCAGGGACAAGGCCGGCACTCCGGTCACAGGAAATCTACGGTAGCCGAACCCATCGACCGGCGCAAGCGTCCGCGCGACGGCAGCGACAACGCAAGGTTGGGGTTCGTTTTGGTAAAATCAACTTTTCTGCGCACGGGGCCCGCGAGCATGACCTACGTCGTCACCGAAAGCTGCATTCGCTGCAAGTACACCGACTGCGTCGATGTGTGTCCGGTCGACTGCTTCCGCGAGGGCCCCAACTTTCTCGTCATCGACCCGGACGAGTGCATCGATTGCACGCTCTGCGTTGCCGAGTGCCCGGTCGAGGCGATCTACGCCGAGGACGACGTGCCGGACGATCAGCGCCAGTTCACGGCGCTCAATGCCGAGCTCGCGAAGCTGTGGAAGCCGATCATCGAGCGCAAGCCGGCGCCGGACGATGCCGAACAATGGAAAGACGTGAAGGACAAGCTGCAATACCTCCAGAAGTAGGCCCGGGCGGCATCAGCGGGCGCGGCGTTTGACCGCAAGCCGCCGCAACCCCTAGAATCGCGAAGTTTTTTCCGCGCATCGGCCGTGCCGACGCGCGGCGGGCGCGACAAGGCGCCATGTTTCCACCTCGCACGAGCGACCCATGATCAAACTTTCCGTTCTCATCCCGGCCGTCGCGGCCGTGCTCTCCGCCGGTACGGTGCTGGCGCAGGGTGCGCCTGCCGGCGATCCCGTCAAGGGCAGCCAGAAAGTGCAGATGTGCCAGGGTTGCCACGGCATCGAAGGCTGGCGCACCGCGTTCCCCGAGGTCTACCGCGTGCCCAAGATCGCCGGCCAGCACCCGGCCTATCTCGTGAAGGCGTTGCAGGAATACAAGGCGGGCGAGCGCACGCATCCTTCCATGCGTGCGATCGCCGCCTCGCTCTCGGACAACGACATGGCTGACGTTGCCGCGTATTACGGGCAATCGGGCCTCACGACGGCGGGGAAATGACGATGATCGCGCGCGTCCTGTTCTCCGTCGCCATCATGGCGGCGTTCGGCATCGGCGGCGCCCGCGCGGCGGACGTGGCCGCCGGCCAGGCGAAGGCCAAGGAAGTCTGCGCCGCCTGCCACGGCATCGACGGGAACAGCCAGTCCCCCGACTTTCCGAAGCTCGCTGGGCAGCACGGCGATTACCTCGCCAAGGCGCTGCGCGACTACAAGGCGGGCACGCGCAAGAACGCGATCATGGCGGGATTCGCCGGCGCGCTGTCGGCGAAGGACATCGACAACCTTGCCGCTTACTACGCCTCGCAGCCGTCCGTCCTCGCCGCGAAATATTGATGCCCGGTCGCCGCTGACAGCAAGGGCGCCCGCGGGCGCCCTTTCCGTTCGGGCCGCCCGGCGAGACCGTCACTGGCGGGACAGGCAATCGAGGTAGGACGCGGCGTCGGGTGCGGTGCCGTGCCGTTGCGCGTGCCAGATCACCTCGCCGAGGCACTCGAGCACCGCGTGCAGCGCCGCGTGCTCGTCGCCGCGGGCCACGCGCAGTCGCTCGTAGTGCGCACGGATCCCCGGTGGCTGGTCGATGGACAGCTGTTCGGCGACCGCGAGATGCAGCGACAGGTGCAGGAACGGATTGACGTCGCCGGTCTCGGGCTGGAAGTCGCGGTCGCGGTGGCGGTCCGGCTGCTCGAGGATCGCGTGGTACTCCGGGTGCAGCGCGACGAGGCCGGCGGCGATGCGCTCCAGCGGCGTCAACGGCGCCTGCGCGCGGTACTTCGCCCACGCGTCGATCATGAACTGCCGGGCCTCGTCGCGCGAGGGACTGAACATCGGGTCAACCTGTCTTGTCGCGGTACTCGCACAGGTCGCGAATCGGACACTCGCCGCAGTTCGGCGCACGTGCGAGACAGACGTAGCGGCCGTGCAGGATCAGCCAGTGATGGGCGTGCAGACGAAACTCGTCGGGCACGAATTTCAGAAGCTTGCGCTCGACTTCCTCGGGCGTCCTGCCCGGCGCAAGTCCGGTGCGGTTCGCGACGCGGAAAATGTGCGTGTCGACGGCGATCGTCGGCTGGCCGAATGCGACGTTGAGGACGACGTTGGCGGTCTTGCGCCCGACGCCCGGCAGTCGCTCCAGCGCTTCACGCTGTGCCGGCACCTCGCCGCCGTGCTCCCGCAGCAGGATCTCGGACAGCGCCACGATGTTCTTCGCCTTGTTGCGGAAGAGCCCGATCGACTGCACGTAGGGCAGGAGCCCCTCCACCCCGAGGCGCGCGATGGCGGCCGGCGTGTTGGCGACCGGGAAGAGCTTCGCCGTCGCCTTGTTGACGCCCTTGTCCGTCGATTGCGCCGACAGCACGACTGCCACCAGCAACTCGAACGGCGTGGTGTGGTCGAGCTCCGACTTCGGATGCGGATTTCGCGCCCGCAGGCGTTCGAAGATCGTGCGGCGCTTCGCCGGGTTCATGGCTTGGCGGCCGGCGTGGCGTGCCCGCGGGCGATCGCGTCGAGGCGGCGCAGGCGTGCGGGCTCGCTCGCCTTGAGCTGGTCGTCGTCCTTCAGTGCGTCCCAGGCGCGTGCCGCCCACGGCTGCGCCGCTGCCGCATCCCCGCGCGCGAGCGCGATCTCCGCGAGTTCCTCGAACACATAGCCGTCCGTCTCGCCGATGCGTTCGTACTCGTCCGCAAGCCGGCGCTGGGTCGCTTCGGCCTCGTCGAGCCGGCCGAGCGATCGCTGCGCCCGCGCAATCATCCAGTGCGCGACGCGCACGGCGCCGGCGTCGCCGCGCGCCTCCCATGCCGGGAGGGCCTTCTCGAAATAGCCAAGAGCCGTTGCGGCGTCGCCCTGCTCGAGGTAGGTCTGGCCGATGTTGTTGTACAGCGATGCGCGCCAGCGCTGCGCGCGCGGGTCGGACGCCTGCTCGGCCATCGCGAGCGCTTTCCGGTTCCACGCAAGACGCTCGGGCGGCGGCGCGGCGATGCCGAGCATGTGGGCCGCGTCGATCGCGTAGAACTCGTCGCCGTCACATGCGGCGAGCGAAAGCGCCTCCGCGAACAGCGGGATGGCGCGATCCGGTGCGCCCGCCGAATTGAAGGTGCGCCCGCGCTCGAGCAGGAACCGGACGCGCACGTGCGAGGGCGCGCCGGCGAGCAGCGGCTCGACGGCGTCGAGTGTCGCGTGCGCTGCGCCGAACAGGCGACGAAGACCCTGCGCGCGGGCGATCTGCGTGGACACGATCAGCGCCTGCGGGTCCGTCGCCGGCCAGCGGGCGAGCTCCTCGCGAAACCGCGATTCCGACTCTGCCGGCCTGCCGTAATCCCATTGGGCATCGAGTTCGGCGGAAAACCGGGCGAGCGACGGCGGGACCGCGTTTGCGCAGACCGAGATGCCCGCCGCGAGCGCGGCGGCGACGATCGTATTCGATGCCGACCCTGACGCCACTGGCCGTCACTCCGAACGTGGCGGCGTTCGTGCGCCACCGCGGCGGGCGCGGGCGCGCGCCAGCGCTTCGGCGACGGCTTGCTGTCGCTGCTGACGCTCGGCCTCGGCCGGCAAGACGCCGCGCCCGTCATCGGGGTGCGCGCGGCGGCGCGCCTCGTACCGGATGCGCGCCACGCGCGCGTCCTCGACGCTCCATGCGCGGCCCGCCGGTCGCATCGCGATACATGCAACGGGGCAGGGCGGGATGCACAGTTCGCATCCGGTGCACAGCGCCGAGATGACCACATGCATCCGCTTCGGCGCGCCGCAGATCGCGTCGACGGGGCACGCGTCGATGCACAGCGTGCAGCCGATGCACCACGTCTCGTCGATGCAGGCAACGGTGAGCGGACCGGCAACGCCGAGGCTCCGGTCGAGCGGAACCGCGGCGCGGCCGGTCAACGCGGCGAGGGCGGCGAGGGTTGCCTCGCCCCCCGGCGGGCAGCGGTTGATCGCGGCGCCACGCGCGATGGACTCGGCGTAGGGTCGGCAGCCGGCATGGCCGCAGCGTCCGCACTGCGTCTGCGGAAGCGCGGCGTCGAGCCGGGAGATGAAATCGGCGGCGGAGGTCGGGATCGCAGTGCTCACGGCGGGCATTTTAGCCCCGCACCGCGACTGCCGCGCTGCATTTGCTAGACTTGACCGCTGCAGGCCTTCGCATCGTGCCGCCACCCCATTTCGAACCTGCGCCCGACAGCGGACTCCTCGCGCGGGCAGCGTGGCGCATCCTGCGTCTGTTCGGCTGGCGCGTCGTGCTGGCGCAACCGATCCCGATGCGCTGCGTGGTGATCTTCTACCCGCACACGTCGAACTGGGATTTTCCGATCGGCCTGCTGGCCAAGTGGGCTACCGGCATCTTCTTTCGCTACGTCGGCAAGGACACGCTCTTCAAGGGACCCTTCGGCGCGATGTTCGAGCGCTGGGGCGGGATTCCGGTGAACCGACGGGAACGGACCGGATTCATCGGGCAGATGACCGCCGCGTTCGGACGGCATGGCGACTTCCGCCTGGTCATCGCACCCGAGGGTACACGGCGCCACACCGAGCACTGGAAGTCCGGCTTCTACCATCTGGCGCGTGCGGCCGCGGTGCCGGTCGCGCTCGCGTTCATCGATTACCGACGGCGCGAAATTGGCGTCGGCGACTGCGTCGACCTTACCGGCGACATCGCCGCGGACATGGGGCGCATCGCCGCGTTCTATGCCGACAAGCATGGTCGCTGTCCCGGCAAGCAGTCGCCGATCCGTCTGCGCGGCGCGCCGTCCGATCGGATCTGATCCGTCGCTTGTCCCCAGGGGTCGGGCGTTCATCGTCCGCGGCCCGCGAGAGCGGCGCGATTGCGGCGGTGGCCGTCCGGCGGGACAATGCCTGGTGTCGCCAACTCACTTGATTCCGCGTTCATGTCGGCCCCTCCGCACGTGCATCCCGCTTCCGCCGAACACGATCATTCGCATCCGCACGCGACGGCGAGCCTGACGCGACGCGCGCTGTGGTTCGCGCTTCTGCTCACGGCCGGTTTCGGCGTCGTCGAGGCGATCGGGGGCTGGCTGGCGGGTTCGTTGGCACTGATTTCGGATGCCGGGCACATGGCGACCGACGCCGCGGCGTTCGTCGTGGCGCTGATCGCCCAGCGCATGTCGCGGCGGCCGCCGTCGCGCCGCGCATCCTATGGATACGCCCGCGCCGAAGTGCTCGCGGCGTTCGTCAATGCGCTGGCGATGCTGGCGCTCGTGATCTGGATTGCGGTCGAGGCCGTGCAACGGCTACTCGCGCCGACGCAGGTCGCAGGCCCGGTCGTGATGTCGATCGCGGCGGTCGGCCTTGCCATCAACGTCCTCGTCGCGTGGATGCTCTCGCGTGCCGCCGGCAACCTCAACGCGCGCGGCGCGCTGCTCCACGTGATGGGCGATCTGCTGGGCTCCGTGGCGGCGCTGGTGGCGGGCGCCGTAATCTGGGCCACCGGCTGGATGCCGATCGACCCGATGCTGTCCCTCGTTGTCGCGTTCCTGATCCTGCGCTCGACGTGGCAATTGCTGCGCGAATCGGCCGGGGTGCTGATGGAGGGGGTACCCGATCATCTGTCCTACGACGCGATCGGCCGCGCGCTGGCCGCCCTGCCCGGCGTGACCGGGGTCCACGACCTGCATGTCTGGGGCATGAGCGCCGAACGGGTCGCATTGTCGGCCCACGTCGCGCTAACGGACGGCGACACGTGGCCGAAGGTGCTGGCCCTGGCGCAGCGAATGCTGGCGAAGGATTTCGGCATCGACCACGTCACGCTGCAACCGACGTGGCCGGCGGCACCTCCGCGGCGCCGTGTCATTCCGCTCGCACAGGTCAACGAGCCCGAGGATGCCGGCGGGCCGCGCCTGCACTGAGCCGGCAGGCCAGGCGGGGTTCAGGCTAGAGCCACTTCACCCGCTTGAAGTGGAGGTAGAGGCCGATGTCGCCGACGAGCATCGTCAGCACCGCCAGCGGATAGCCGTAGATCCACTTCAGCTCCGGCATGTTCTCGAAGTTCATGCCGTAGACCCCGGCCACCATCGTGGGGACGGCGATGATGGCCGCCCACGCGGCGAGTTTCTTGGTCACCTCGGTTTCGGAGAGCGAAATCATCCCGAGATTGACCTGGATCGCCATGGTCAGCATGTCGCGGATCGCCTCGATCGCGGCGTGGATCCGGTGCAGGTGGTCGTAGACATCGCGGAAATACGCCTCCATCCCGGCACAGATCTGCGGGACCCGCCCGCCGTAGAGCTTGCCGGTGGCCTCCATCAGCGGGTCGACGGCGTGCTTGAGCACGACGAGCTTCTGCTTCAATGCGTACAGCGCCTCGATGTTCGAACGCGCGCTGTTCTTGACGAAGATCTGCTCCTCGATGGCTTCGAGCTCGGTTTCCAGACCGTCGAGAATCGGGAAATAGCGATCGACGACCGTGTCCATCAGCGCGTAGAAGACGAAGCCCGAGCCGTGGGACAGGAGGTCGGGCTCGCGCTCGGTGCGCGCGCGAACCTCGGCGAAGCCCTTTGGCGTCCGGTGGCGGACGGAGAGGATGTAGTTGGGCCCGACGAATATGTCGATCTCGCCGACGGCAAGCGAGCCGTCGCCATCGTTCACGTCGACGGTGTGCAGCGCAGCGAACAGCGAGTCGTCGTACTCCTCGATCTTGGGGCGCTGGTGCCCTTTGCGCGCATCCTCGACGGCGAGCCGGTGCAGCGAGAACTCGTCCGCCATCTGGTCCATCTCCTCCTGCGTCGGATCGAACAGCGCAACCCAGACGAAGCAGTCCGGACGGCACACGTACTCGCTGATGTCCTCGATCGGGATGTCGGCGAGCTTCCTGCCGTTCTGGTAGGCGACGCAGTTGATCAGCATGGGGGCGGGGCGCGATGGAACGCTGCGATGATAGCCCTGCGGGCCGCGGGACGTCATCGGGCGTCGTCGTGGTCCGCAATGCTATGCTGGAAAAGACTTCTGGTCATCTGTCGCGTCGTCCCGGGACCCGAGGGTGACGTGTACGTTTCACCGCATGGCGCGCCAGCAAACTCCGGTTACCGCGTCCCCGCCCGCTCCCGCCCGGGAGAGGGCCGCGCGCGCGCCGCGCGAACTTGCCCTGCTGCTGACGCTGGCGACGATCCAGTTCACGCACGTCGTCGACTTCATGATCATGATGCCGCTCGGACCGCAATTCATGCGGCTGTTCGCGGTCGGCCCGCAGCAGTTCGCCTTCCTGGTTTCGGCCTACACCTTCGCCGCCGCGGCGAGCGGGTTTGTCGCCGCGTTCTGGATCGACCGCTTCGACCGCAAGCGCGCGCTTCTCGGGCTGTACGCGGCCTTCATCGTGGCGACGGCGCTGTGCGGGATGGCACCGAACTACGCGCTGCTGCTGGCGGCACGGATCGTCGCCGGCGCGTTCGGCGGTTTGCTCGGGGCCCTCGTGCTCGCGATCGTCGCCGATCTCGTTCCCTACGCGCGGCGCGCGACCGCGACGGCCATCGTTGCCGCGTCGTTTTCGCTCGCGTCGATCGCCGGCGTACCCCTCGGCCTCTGGATCGCCGCGCACTCGACGTGGCGGATGCCGTTTCTCGTCCTCGCCGGCCTCAGCGTCGCCGTGGGCGTGGCGGCGGCGCGAATACTTCCGCCGCTGCGCGGGCATCTCGCGCATCCGCATTCGCGCCATCCGCTGGAGCAGCTTCGCGCGATCTTCGGCGTGCCCAATCATCGGCGCGCCTTCGCATTCACGATCGCGCTGATGTTTGCCGGTTTTTCCGTGATCCCGTTCGTCGCCCCGTACAACGTCGCCAACGTCGGCATCTCGGAGACGGATCTGCCCCTGATCTACTTCGCTGGAGGCCTCGCGACGCTGGTGACGGCGCAGGTCATCGGGCGTCTGGCCGATCGCCACGGCAAGAAGCGACTGTTCGCGGTGATCGGATTCGCCTCGATCGTCCCGATCCTCGTCACCACGCACCTGCCGCCGGTGCCGCTGCCGGTGGTCGTCGCTGCGGCGGTCCTCTTTTTCGTGCTCGTCACCGGGCGCTTCGGGCCGGGGATGGCGCTCGTTTCCGGCAGCGCCGAGCCGCGGCTGCGCGGCAGCTTCATGAGCTTCAACGCCTCGCTTCAGCAAATGGGCTCGGGGCTGGCGGCGATGACGGCCGGTCTCGTGATCGGACGCGCACCCGACGGGACGCTGACCCACTACGGCATCGTGGGTTGGCTGGCCGTGGCCGCAACCCTGCTTGCGATCTGGCTCGCGTACCGGATCCGCGTCGTCGACGACACGACAGCACCGGCTCCCGCCTAGTCCCATCCGCCGCGAGCGGGTAACATCCACGGTCCGACGCCTCGACGGCGAGCCCGCCGCACCCAGCACGAGACTGCCCCGCGATGATCATCCAGTCGCTTCTCGATACCGACCTCTACAAGTTCACGATGATGCAGGTCGTGCTGCACCACTTTCCGGGTGCCCACGTCGAGTACCGATTCAAATGCCGCAACGCGGATGTCGACCTGGCGCCTTACGTGGAAGAGATCGAGGAGGAGATCCGGGCGCTGGCCCGCCTGCAATTCACCCCGGACGAGCTCGACTACCTGCGCCGATGGCGCTTCTTCAAGAGCGACTTCGTCGACCTGCTGGGCCTTTTCCATCTCGACGAACGCTTCATCCGCGTGGCGCGGCTGCCCGGCTCGGACAACGAGATCGACATCACGATCAAGGGGCCCTGGCTGCACACGATCCTGTTCGAGGTGCCGGTGCTCGCGATCGTCTCCGAGGTGTTCTACCGCAACACCGTGCGCGCTCCGGATCTTGCCGAAGGCCGCCGCCGCCTTGCCGCGAAGATCGCGACGATCAATGCGGTGCCCGATCCCGAGTTCCGGATCGCCGACTACGGCACCCGGCGCCGGTTCGCCCGCGTGTGGCAGGAGGAGGTGGTGCGCACGCTGCGCGACGGCATCGGCGCCAAGTTCGTCGGCACGAGCAACGTCAAGCTCGCGTTCGACCTGGGCCTCACGCCCTTGGGCACGATGGCGCACGAGTACCTGCAGGCGTGCCAGGCGGTCGGTCCCCGGCTGCGGGACTCGCAGGTGTTCGCGTTCAACACCTGGGCCCGCGAGTACCGCGGCGACCTCGGTATCGCGCTGTCCGACGTCTGCGGCATGGATGCGTTCCTGCGCGATTTCGACCTCTTCTTCTGCAAGCTCTTCGACGGCGTTCGCCACGACTCGGGTGATCCCTTCGAGTGGGGCGAGAAGCTGATCGCGCATTACCAGAAGATGCGGATCGATCCGCACACGAAGACGATGGTGTTCTCGGACAGCCTCGACGTGCCGCTGGCAATCCGGCTGTTCGAGTACTTCCGCGGCCGCATGCACACCGCCTTCGGCATCGGTACCAACCTCACCAACGATCTCGGCTACGAGCGGCTGCAGATCGTCATCAAGATGACCCGATGCAACGGCCAGCCGGTGGCGAAGATCAGCGACGAGCCGTCGAAGTCGATGGACTACGATCCATCGTACGTCGCCTACCTGCGCGAGGTGTTCCAGGTTCCCGAGACGCAGGCTTAGCGAAGGCCCGAGGCGCGGCCGACGCGTGCGCTGCGCGGACCGGCCGTGGCATCGTTCCGGCGCTTCGCCGCGGCGCGCCCGCCGCGGACGTTCACTTGCGGATCGGTCGCCCCTCGCCGCGCGGAGTCCTCTGCGAGCCCGTCTTCGCCTTGGATTGCGGCACGTCGGCAGCAATCTGGTTGCGCTTCGCTTCGTCGTACTGCGCAACCATGGAGGGCATCAGCGCGTCCATGGCCGCAATCCGGTTCTCGCTCACCGGGTGCAGCGCCGGGAACGCCGGGGGACGGGTGGCGGTCACCGTTGCGACCTTGCGCCACGCGGCGGGCGCGGCCCGCGGATCCTGCGCCGATTTCGCCAGCAGTTCGAGCGCCAGTGCATCGGCATGCTGCTCGGCATCCGGCGGGCGCGGCTCGGTGAGCATCCGTTTGAGAATTTCGTTGCCGAGGCCGAGCTCGGCGCGGTTGGGGTCAGGGTCGGTCGCGTCGCCGCGCTTCGCGTACTGCGCAACGGCCTCCGCGCCGTCGCGGTCGTCGAGCGCATGCGCGATCGCATGCGCGAGCAGCGCGGACAGTTCGGCGGGATTCGGCCGCACGCGATCGAGGAATCCCGTCGACACCAGGATCCGGCCGCCCGGCAGGCAGTAGAGCAGCGGCACCTCGCTGGTCTCGACGCTGGCCGACCAGTGCCACGATTGGCTCTCGGGCCGCACGTCACGCGCACGGCCGATGACAGGCTCGGCGGCGCTGCGTACGCGGCTGACCGCGGCGGCGTCGGCATTGAGCTTTTTCGCGACACGCAGCCGCTCGAGTTCGTGCAGATAGACGCGGTCGGCCGCACGCAGGATCAGCGCCTGTTCCGACGCATCGGGGGCGACCGGCGCCGTCGCGGGGGTCTGCGCGGCGCAGGGGATGGCCGCGAGGGCAATCGCGCAGGCGAACGCCGCGCGCGGCAACCATTGGGCGAACGGACGCGAATCGTTGGTCATGGGGAAGGTTGACGGGTTGACGGGAAGCGGCGGCAGGCTACCGCCGATCGGTGGCGGAGTCCAGCGCTCGGCGCGTGCGACGAGAGGTCTGACCGCCGAATCAGTGTAAAGTTTACCAATGTCCACGCCCGCTTCCGCCGCCTCGTTCCCGCCCGCTTCCACCTTGTCGTCGCCCGGACCGGGCGGCCGGATGCAGGATCGCCGGCTCCGGCTCGAAGACATCCTGAAGCTGATGCTCGCCGATGGTCTCGTCGGCGTCGCGGACGTCGAGCAGCTGGGGCGGGCACGCACCGGACGCCACGAGCATCCGCTGGAACTCATCGCCGACCAGCGCTGGAAGGCCGTGACGCCGCCGCATGAGGCGCTCACGCTCGAGTGGCTCGTCGAATGGCTGGCCGGCAAGCTCGGCATTCCCTATCTGCACATCGATCCGCTGAAGATCGATCTCGCGGCCGTCACGCAGACGATGTCGAACGCGTACGCGGAGCGCTACCGGATCCTGCCGATCGAGGTGGCGCGGGACAAGCTGACCGTCGCGACCGGCGAGCCCTTCCTCCGGGCCTGGGCCGACGAGCTCGAGCAGTTCCTGAAGCTCAAGGTGAAGTTCGTCTTCGCCAACCCGGTGGACATTCGCCGCTACCTCGGCGAGTTCTACAATCTCGCGCGCTCGATGAAGAAGGCGCAGGAGACGTCGAAGGGCGACCTCTCGCTCGCGCGCAATTTCGAGCAGCTCGTGGCGCTGGGCCAGCAGGGCAAGCTCGACGCCAACGACAGCCACGTCATCCACATCGTCGACTGGCTGTGGCAGTACGCGTTCGAGCAGCGCGCCTCCGACATTCACATCGAGCCGCGCCGCGACGTCGGGCAGGTCCGCTTTCGCATCGACGGCGTGCTGCACCAGGTCTATGCGATCCCGATACCGGTGCTCGTCGCGATGACCTCGCGGATAAAGCTGCTGGCGCGGATGGAGATCGTCGAAAAGAGGCGTCCGCAGGACGGTCGGATCAAGACGGTCACGCCGGCCGGCGAGGAAGTCGAATTGCGCATTTCGACGATGCCCACCGCGTTCGGCGAGAAGATCGTGATGCGGGTCTTCACGCCCGAGGTGCTGGTCCGCGACTTCACCGAGCTTGGCTTCACCGCGGACGACAAGGAGCGTTGGGAGAGGATGATCAAGGAACCCAACGGCATCATCCTCGTCACCGGTCCGACCGGGTCCGGCAAGACGACAACGCTTTATTCGTCGCTCAAGCAGCTCGCGACGCCCGAGGTGAACGTCTGCACCGTCGAGGACCCGATCGAGATGATCGAGCCCGCGTTCAACCAGATGCAGGTGCAGCCGACGATCGGCGTGGACTTCGCGCACGGCGTGCGCACGCTGATGCGCCAGGATCCGGACATCATCATGGTCGGCGAGATCCGCGACCGCGACACCGCGGACATGGCGGTCCAGGCGGCGTTGACCGGGCATCTCGTGATGTCCTCGCTGCACACCAACGACGCGCCAACCGCCGTTACGCGGATGCTCGACCTCGGCATGCCGGCCTACCTCATCAATTCGACGCTGCTCGGAGTGATGGCGCAACGGCTGGTGCGCACGCTCTGTCCCCACTGCAAGAAGCCGGGCGATCCGCCGGACGACGACACCTGGCGCGCGATCACGGCGCCGTGGCGCGCCGACAAGCCCTCGCAGGTGATGGTGCCGGTCGGCTGTGTGGAGTGCCGGATGACCGGCTACCGCGGCCGCATCGGCCTGTTCGAGATCATGCTGATGACGCCGGCGCTGCGTCGGCTCATCACGACCGACGCCGACGACACGCGCATCCGCGAGCAGGCCTACAAGGACGGCATGAAGCCGCTGCGCGTCTCGGGCGCGCAGAAGGTCGCCGCCGGGCTCACCTCGGCCGAGGAGGTCGTCAAGGCCGCGCCGCTGGCGTAGGCGTGGCGGGCGACCCTGATCCGACGCAGTCCGGGCTGGCTACCCGCTCGAGTGAGTTGACCCGATGAATCAACCTGATCCAAGCCTCGCGGTGCTGTTCGCCGACGTTGCCGGCAGCACCCGTCTCTATGAGCAGCTGGGCGACGCCGCCGCGCTGGCCGCCATCGGCCGGTGCCTCAGCCTGGCAGAAGGTGCCGCCGCAGGCCATGGCGGGCGCTTGATCAAGACGATCGGCGACGAAGCGATGCTCGTTTTCCCCGGTGCCGACGCGGCGGCCGATGCCGCCGCGGAAATCCAGGTGAAGCTCGTCGGTCTGCAGCAGTCCGGCCAGCCGCGCGTCAGCTTCCGCATCGGCTTCCATTTCGGCACCGCGATCGAAACGCAGGGCGACGTATTCGGCGATTCGGTGAATGTGGCCGCGCGGATGGTCGCCTTGGCCAAGGGCGGGCAGGTGATTCTGTCCGAGCCCGCAGCCCAAGCGCTGTCGCCGCGCCTGCGCGGGCATCTGCGCGAGCTCGACGTGCTCACCGTGAAGGGCAAGGCAAAGGACATCCGGATCTTCGAATTCCTGTGGCAGCACTCGGCGGACGAGGTGACGGCGCTGGCGACGCGTCCCCCGCTGCGCACGAGCCGGCTCGAGCTGCGGCACGGTGCGCGCGAGATCCAGCTGGACGAGCGGGCGACGACGTTGACACTGGGACGTGACGCGCAGAACGACGTGGTCATCGCGGACCGGATGGCGTCGCGACTCCACGCCTGGATCGAACGTCGCCGCGACAAGTTCGTTCTCGTCGACCAGAGCTCCAACGGCACCTATGTCACGGTCGAGGGCGAGCGCGAGATTCAGCTGCGCCGCGAAGAGATGATCCTGCGCGGTCGCGGCTACGTCTGCTTCGGCCATTCGTTCGCCGGCGGCGCAGGCGAGACGCTGGCCTTCGAGTGGATCGAAGGCGGGACCTGACCCGCGCCTGACGCGTGCGCGGCGCAACGAGGAAAGAGGACCACGCGGGGGTCGCGGGGACCCGGTCCGGCCCGGACGGGTACGGTCAGATCGTCAGCTTGCGCAGCATTTCCGGGTTCTTCACAACGGACTTCTGCCGACTCGGCGGCGCGTCGTAGAGACCGGCGGGTGGGTTGGTCTCGAGCCGCGAGAGCACCGTCGGGTTGGCGCAGGCCTGGTCGAAGCGGACCGCGACCTCGTTGCCCATCGTGGCCCCGAGGGAGAAGCATGCCTGGCCGAGTTTCGCGTTGAGCGGCTTGAGCACGCGGACCGCGATGATGTCACCGGCCGCGCCGCTCCCGCCAAGCTCAACGTCGTAGCCGCGGGGGCTTCCCGGCGGTCGCGCGGTCGCGGCGACGAGGCCCGGCAGCCCGACGAGCTCGCGTGCGAGCAGCTCTTCCGAGGCGGCGTCCGGCATTCCCTCGACGTTGAGCGTGATCTTCCGGCCGGTCACGTTCGCGTGCTGCAGGAAGAGCTCGCGCGAGAACTCGTCGGCGATCTTCGTGCCGATCGCCTTCAGTGCCTCCTCCTCGGTCGCCCAGCTGCCGATCCCCTTCGGCAACGCGGTGTTGAAATAGATTTCCTCGTTCGTCTCGCGATCGAGGCACTTCACCGTCCACGACGTCAGCGCGAACTTGGTCACCGTCACGCCCGAGGCCTGCAACCGCATCGACAGGCGCTTGATCCGGGCCTCGCCGATCACGGCGAAGTCCGCGCCTTTCCGGCCGTCGCTGCCGCCCGGCATGCCTTCCGCCCAGGTGCGAAAGCCGAACGACTTGATGCGATCCTTGAGAATGTTTTCCGCGACGGGCGAGGGCTGCGGCGGGACGTTCGGCGCTTCGGCGTCGGCGACGTCGATCTGCACCGACACCTTCGGGTCGCCGCTGGCGCGAATGAGCTCGACGCGCTCGTCGCGTGACATCTGGTTGAGCGACTTCTGGACCGCCCTGACGTTGACCACGGCTTCGGTGGTGATCGACATCAGGCCGTCCTTGCCGAGGCGGGGCGGGCTTTCGCGGACCACGGTCGTGATGAAGTCGCCGCTCCTCGACAGCAGCCGGTCCTTCAGGAAGTCGTAGTTCCTGGCGAGCGAGTTCGCCTCGAGGAGGAGTCCCAGCACCTTTTCGACGGTCTGGCTTCGGGAATCGGCGCGCAGGTCGCTCTGCAGCAGGGCCTTGTCGCTCTGATAGCGGGGCTCGCTCGGGTCGATCAGCCCCACCGCGGAGACCAGCATCGTTCCCGGCTCGGACGGCAACGCCGCCGTTGCGGCGGAGGGCGCAGTCGCGCCACTGGCCGTGGCCGGGGGCTGCGTCGCCGGGAGGGTCGCCGCCGGGGCCTGCGCCGTGGGGCTCGACGCGGCTTTGCCGACCTCCGGTCCCTGGCGTTGCAGGTACAACCATGCGCCGGCGCCGATCGCGATCGCGGCAATCGCCACGACGATTGCGATCGCAGGGACCTGCGCCTTCTTCGCGTCGGCGCTCGTCGCGGCCGCGGCCGGTTGGCGCGCCGGCTTGCCGGCATCGTCGGGAGCCGGACTTGCGCTGCCGATGACGGTTGCGTCCGACTGCGCGACGCGCCCGGCCCCGTGTTCGGCGACCAGCGTCGCCTCTGCCGTAGCGCCGGAGCTTGCCGCCGCGGCGGAACGGATCGCATCGGCAAACGCCGGCGCGGTCTGGAACCGGTCGTCGGCGCGCTTCGCTAGCGCCTTGCGCACGACCACGTCCATGCCGGACGGCACCTGAACGTTGAGCGACGACGGCGGCAGCGGATCCTCCTTCAGCACCTTCTGCATCGTCGTGGTCGCGGACCCGGCAAACGGCCGCTCGCCGGTCAGGAACTGGTAGAGGATCGACGCCGGCCGAGAAGAGGTCGCTGCGTCCGTCGACGGGCAGCCCCATGATCTGCTCGGGCGACATGTAGCTCGGCGTGCCCAGTACCGTGCCGACCTGCGTCAGGTTCGACGACTCGATGTGGGCGATGCCGAAGTCCGCGACTTTCACGGTTCCATCCGGCAGCAGGAAGATGTTGGCGGGCTTGATGTCGCGGTGGATGACGCCTTGACGGTGCGAATAGTCGAGCGCCGACAGGATCTGCGTCATGATCCGCACCGCGTCGGCCATGTTGAAGCGCTCGTTCGCGTCGAAATAGTCCTTGAGCTCGCGGCCGTCGACGAACTCCATCGCGATGTACCAGACGTTCGCGTCTTCGCCGAAGTCGTAGATGGAAACGATGTTGGGGTGGTTGAGCCGTCCGGCGGCCTGCGCCTCGCGGCGGAAGCGCGCGATCACCGCCGCCGGCGTTTCCCCGGTGAGCGGATCGGGGCGTATGGTCTTGAGCGCGACGACACGCTTGATCAGCGGGTCGTAGCCCTCGTAGACGATGCCCATGGCGCCGCGTCCGATTTCGCGCCTCACCTCGTACTTGCCGAGGTTCTGGATGTCCGCCATGCGTCGCTCTCCCTCGCGCCCGAAAACGGCGACGCCGGCGGCAGGCCGGCGTCGCGGGTCCGGACCGTCAGCCGGTCACTTGTACTTGCTGTCGATATCCCATACCGATTTCTGCACCAGGCGCTGGACCATCGTGTCGAGCGAGACGCCGCCCTGCTGCGACTGCGAAACGCCCAACGCGCCCGACGACGTCGCGCCGACCTCCATCTTCTCTTCGGTGTAGCCCGTCGCGACCTGCTCGGTGGTCTCGGCGTTGATGATCTTGTAGCGCATGCCGATGACCCAGACGCCGGTCGATTCGCCCGTATGAACCGACCCCACGGCGGTGCCCCCCACGGCGCCCGCCGCCGCGCCGCCGCGCGACCCGCTGAAGGCGCCCAGCAGGCCGGCCATCTGCCCGAGCGTGCGGCCGTCGAAACCGGATTGCGCCGCCGCGACCTGCTCGGTCTTCAGGATGTCGAATTTCACGACGTACTTGGTGGACTTGAGCTTGCCCATCTTGAGGAACTTGCGTGCCTGGTCCGGGTCGCCGAGGTTGTACGCGAGCTCGAACTCATTCAACAGCGGGCCGAGGTTCGCCCGCTCCAGCACCGGAAAGTTGGCGCTCGACAGCTCGATCTCGCCGAAGTCCGCGATGTTGTTCGCGGTGAATTTCTGCAGGAACGTCGCATTGTTGCTCTTGATCTCCCCCGGGATGACGATCACGGCGGGCCCTTTCCTGCTCGCGTTCGTATAGGTGACCGGCTGGTAGATCGTCTGGTCAGCCGCCGCGTTCGCCTTCTGCGACGTCTCCTTGCCGGCCGTGGGCGATGGGTTGCCCCAGGTCGGTTGCGCGGATGCGATCGGCGTCGCGGCGATCAGGGCCGCAGCGAGCAGAAACTTCATGCAGTCGAGGGTCGCGAGATGGCTCATGGCGATGACTCCTTTCGACGTTGAATGCGAGGCCGCAACGGCCCGTTCACTTCGGCGCCGGCTTCTTCGCGGGACCGGATCCGGCATTCCGGCAATAGTCCGCATAGAGGCCGGCCACCACCTCGTCCGCCTGCTCGTTCACCAGGGTCAGCGCCATGCGCGCGACGTCGGCGCCGGCGTACGAGCTCGAGCTCGCTTCGGCATCGGAGATCACGCGCCCGTTGGCACCGGAGAGCGTGAATTTCATGTTCACGGACACCTGGTTGACCGCCATCATCGGGTTCCGGCTGGCCTGCGCGGATATCAGGCCGCGCAGCACGAAGCTCGCGCCGAGCCGCTTCGACGCGCTGAGCGCGGCGTCCGGGTCGTTCCTGAAGTAGGCGTCGATTTCCGCCTGCGCGATCTGGCTGCGGATCTCCTCGGGGGTATAGGTTCGCAACCCGAGCGCGCGCAGGCGGCTGTTGATGGCCTGGAAATGCGGGCCGTAATTCTGCTGCTGTGCGGCGATGTAGCCATTGGACTGCAACTCGCCGATGACCACCATGATCTTCTTGTCCTTGATCTGTGCACGGCACGGTGTCGAAAGCTGCTCCGCGATGCGATTCTGGCGCGCCTCGCTTTCGGCGCGGTCGGATTCATCCGGCTGCGAGAACTTGAACCCCTGCGCGCCGGCTGCTCCGGCGGCCAGGAGGACCGGGATGGCGAGAATCGCCAATGCACGCTGCGTTCGCACGGGTATCCGGAAGAACGGGGCCGATACAGGGAGAGCGGGGCTCAGAATCCGGGGAGGTTAGCCCAACAGGGGCGGGAAATCCATCATGCGCAGAATTCGGCGTCCGGCGGCCCGATCGGGCGTGAGGACGCGCGTTCGGCGTGCGCCGATCGCCCCCGGGACGCGGCACCGGCGAGGCGCGGGGCCATCGGCGAGGCTAGGGCAGCGTCGTTCCTGCCTTGCACTCCACGGGGTCCGCACCGCCCTGTCCGGTGCGGCAGACATACACCGCGCGCGTCGTCGATTCGTAGAACCAGACGAATGAAAGGCCGTTCGACGAGGACGTTCCGATCGGCATCACTGCCTGGCGGACGTCCGGACGGCCTTGGGCAAGCGCATGAAAGCCGTAGCCTGCGATGACTGCAACGAGTATCAGAGCTGCAACCTTGGTCATGGGATCCTCCTCGTCGTCTGGCCGTTGCCAGACCATACGATACGACCAGAGCCGTCGCTTTCCCAATGCCGCGTTGCCCAAAATCCGCGCAACCCAGCTGAACGCGAGACGAGGCGCGGGTTTCCGCACGGTCCGACACGACCTATCCACAGATTTTGTGGATGACTGCCTTGGCTCGCAGCGCTTGGCCACCCATCGCGGCTTCGATGATTCGGCCGTCCCTCCCGTTGCCTATCCGCCGATTAATGCACACGGCAGGGATCGTTCGAGCAGACCTTGCATGCTTTCCTTTGATTTTGCTGGAGAACCGTGACTATACTGACCGGACAAGGCAGGGGTCTGTGGGCGGTTCGCGGAAGCTGTCGCGTCCATCCACGGCGCTTCGGGATCGTCCGATCGACGTGCCGGTCAGGCATGGGCCGGCAGAACAGGGGGCTGTCATGAAGAATGACCGGGCTTGCCTGCCAGCCGAAACGAATTCGTTCTGCAATCGCGAGCCCGCGCGCAGCGCCGGTTCGTCCATGTTCTCGCCCGAGGCGTGGAGGCAGATAGGGCAGAGCCTCGGGCTCTCCGGTCGGGAATTGCAGATCGTGCGCGGCGCGTTCGACGACAAGACCGAATCCGCCATCGCGGCTGATCTCCGCATCTCGCCGAGCACGATCCATACGCACGTCGAGCGCCTGCACCACAAGCTGGTCATCACGGATCGGGCGCAACTCCTGCTGCGAATTACCCAGGAGTTCCTGGCGCTGACCGCCACGCCGGGAAGCGATCTGCCGCCGATCTGCGCCGATCGCGGTACGCGTCGCTGCCGCCTCCGCACGTAGCTCGTCGCCGCCAGTCCTGGCGGATCCGTTCTTCCTTCCTGTTGCTGTCGGGCCGCACGTTTGCGAGCCCGCCCGTCCGCCATCCTGTCGCTGAGCATCGGCGTCCGCTGCGCAGCCGACGGCCGCGGAGCCGACTTGCGACAGTCTGCCGCGCAGCCTAAAAGCTAGAAACGAAAACACTGCCGCTTCACACCGCCGCGAGACCATGTTCGTCGCGGTCCGTGGGCACAGCAACGCGGCGCGGAAAGTGTTCGCGGGCCAGGGAGGCTCCCCATGATCGCCCGTCGTTTTGCGGAGGCGTTTCGCGGTTGGCAGTTTCGCGTCCCATCGGTCCTGCATCCCAATCGCGGGCCGAGCAGAGGCTGCGCTGATTGCCTACGCCACCGACTTTGCGTTCAACGCTGTTTCGATCATCGAAGCGACACCGACACCGTTGTGCCGACGGTACCGGTAGGCATGCTTCCGCCAGGCGCCACGGTGAACCGTGTGGACTTAACGGGTTCAGATTGCCGAATCGGGTTGCCGCGCGTGCGCGCCACTTCCGGAATGCCGGAAAGGAGGTCTCGCGACTTGATACATCCCGCTCGTCCCCCAAAGAACGTCGCGCAACATTGAGCAGGCAAAAGGAGGACACATGAACAAGCGCTGTGGTCGCATCGTGTCAGTGGCCGCCATTGTCATCGCGGTCCTGGTGCCAACGAATCTCGCATTTGCGGGTGGCAGCGCTGCCGCCAAGAAACTGAGTTTCGAGTGGTGGCAGTGGGTGATCTCCATTCCGGCGTCGGAGAACCCGATGCTCGATTCGACGGGCGAGAAGTGCATGGTCGGCCAGCATGGCGACACCTGGTTCCTTGCCGGCAGCTGGATTGGCTCCGTAACGCGCACGTGCGCGATACCCGCGAACGTGAAGCTGTTCTTCCCTGTGCTCAATTACATCGGCGCCGACACTCCCGGCCAATGCGGACAGGGACCATCGCGGTCAAGCAACTCCTGGCGGACCGAAGCAGACATGAACATGGACGCCGCCCCAAATATGTCGGTAACGCTCGACACCAGGTCGGCCGGGAAGATCGTGCGGGTGCAATCGAAAGTTTTTGCCGTGTCGGTTCCCGAAGACAACGCGTTCGTCGCGGCCGGGTTCTTCTGCCCCCCCGGAGACCCGCTGGTCGCAGGGATCTATTCGCCCGCTGTGGACGACGGCTATTACATGCAGCTCAATCCGCTGTCGGTCGGCCAGCACACGCTGATTATTCAAGTGGGCAGGCACTCCGTAATCACCTACATCCTGGAGGTCGAGCCGGTCGCGTTGCAGTAGCGCGCAAGGGCCGGTGCACGAGCATCCCTGAGAACGGGGCCGGCACGAAGTGAACAGTGGGCGAGGCTTGCCCGTCACCTCGCCCGCACCGAAGCCAAGGGGTTCTCTAACGTAGCACCGCACTTGGCGTTCTGGTGCGACGTGCAATGCGGGATGGTCTCCCGTGTAGTCGAACGTCAACACAGTAGGAGGATGTCATGGCCGAAAAACACAGGAAACATCAACTGTTGGGCGCTCTGTTCGTGGCGCTGCTCAGCTTGCCGGCATTGATGCCGACGGTCGCGCGAGCAGATGCGTCTGCGCAGGTGCTCGGTGCCACCATCGGCGAATGGTCGGCTCGATGGTGGCAGTGGGCCCTGGGAATTCCGGCGCCAATCAACCCGGTGTCCGACCTTACCGGGGCAAATTGCGGCGTAGGTCAACAGGGGCCCGTGTGGTTCCTGGCGGGCACAGGGTTCTTATCCCCCCCTCCTGGTCCAGTTACTCGCGATTGCCAAGTCCCGGCGCAAAGATACATCTTCTTTCCCGATCGCTAATTATTTCTGGGTGCAGACGAGTGGCGATAATCCCGCCAACACTGAAACCGACTACAGGCAGTGCGTTTCCGGGATTCCGGGCGGCGTCTTGGGTTGCGGCGACGGGATAGCACCCGTTGCGGGAGATTTGGAGGCGACCCTCGATGGGGTTCCGGTCATATTCGACTACCGCACGCCGATCGTGCGTGCCCAGAGTCCCCTGTTCATGGTGATATGGCCGTACAACAATGTCTTCGGTTTGAATCCTGCGGACGAAAATTGTCCCAAGTGTCGTGAAGCGGTTTCGGAGGGCTTCTGGGTGATGCTGCCGCCGCTCAGCCCCGGGGTTCACACACTCTCGTTCCGCGCAGGTGATGGCACAAGCGATTGGCAGGACGTCACGTACCGTCTGACGGTGCAAAGGAAGGGGTCGGGCCACCATTGAGCATCCCGATCGCTTGAAGGTCAGACCTGATCCTCTGACTGGCGACTCCCGTGCCGCGCTGCCGGAGCCGTTGCAATGCGCGAACGTCCTTCGGTAGAGGCGGCGCGGGGTGCCGCTTGTTCGGTTCCGCGCCAATGACCGAACCGTGCCCAGGCGAACGCGACCAGCACGGCGCGTACCGGGAAGTGGTCGGCGCTCGCATGCATTAGGCACGCTTGCCGCGCTTGCGTGGCAATGCCACGCCTGCCTCCGCCGGGCCGGTGGACGCGACGCTACCTCGCAAGCAAGGCGACGCCGACGCAGGCGACGAGCAGCCAAGTTGCGAAGTGCCCCGACCCCGTCGGAATCGCCTGCTCGGGTGAAGCACGCTTGTCGCCGGTGATCATCGCGGCGACCAGATTTTCGCGGTGCAGGAGACTGCCCGCCACAACGCCCAGCCAGGTGGATGCCGATCATGACGAGCAGCGCGATCGACAGCGCCTCGTGGGCATCGCCGACGTAACGGGGTCCCCAGTCTTCGTAGTCGGCAATCCCGCTGACGCAGGCGCAGAGCGCGAGCGTGAGCAGCGCGAAGATCGACCAGCCTCCCGCCGGGTTGTGGCCGGGATAGTGCTGCGGGGTTCCGCGCAGCGCGGCCGCGACGTAGGCGAGCGCCGCCCGCGGCGAAAAGGCAAACGCGACAAAGCGTGCGTGCCGCGTCCCGACCACGCCCCAGGCCGCGCGGAAGGCGATCACCGCGAGCATCACGTAACCCGCCTTCACGTGGATGAGACGCCAGGCCTCGCGCTCGGCCGTGACCCACGCGACGACGAAGGAGGTTGCCAGCAGCCAATGCCCGAGGCGCGTCGGCAAGTCCCAGACCCGAACCTTCACCATTCAGGGACCGCCCGGCACTTTCGCGTCGTGACCGAACACACCGCGGTCCGCCTCGGGATGGCACGCGCCGCAGTTGGAGCGACGCTTCACGTCGGGCCGGGTCCAGGCAGACACCGGGACCTCGGCATGGTGGTTCCGGAAATAGGGCGTCGAGGTCAGGTGCAGGTCCGTTGGCGTCATTCGCGCGGCCCTGTCCATGGCTCCGTAGCGGACAAGCACTGCGGCAATCCTGCTGACCTCGTCCGCGGACAGCGAGGCGTTTACGCCGAAGTGCCGGTCCAGCCCATCGAGGATTTGCTGCCAGTCCTGCTTGCGCAGCATTTGGGGCGGAAAGGCGTCGTGGCAGCTTCCGCATTCGGCACGGTAGAGCGGGTCGATGTCGGGCGGCATCTGTACATCGGCGGCAGCGGGCTGAACCAGGAGGAAGACGACGAACGCCAGCGGAACCCACCAGAACCGGCTCATGGCTTGGCGGTCAGCAGGAACGCGATGAAATTGGCCTTCTCGCCCGACGAGCATTCCCGCCCCACAACTTCGGTGCAGTTGCGACGGAACCACTTTTCGACGTGCGCCCACTCGGTGAAGCGCTCGGCGTTCGCGGCAGGCGCAAGGGGCGCGATCCGCTTGCCGGTCACCGCGTGCTTCCCGACGGCCGCAGGGTTGTCCGTATGGCAGGTGGAACAGCTCGGAAAATCAGCGGAGACGTTGAACTGGCGCAGGAAGAAACCGCGCCCGGCATCGGCTGATACCTCGACGCTCGGCTGCGCCTTCGCCGCATCGGCACGATAGCGCGCGACCAGATCCGATGGCGTGTCTGCCATCGCGCAACCGGCGACGCCCGCGGCGAAGAGGGCGACGCAACGCAACAGAGCAACGGTGGTCTTGGATGCCATGGGGGGAATTATAGGACCGCCGCCGTTTGACATTCGCTGCCTGGGCAGTAATATTCGCTGCCATGACAGTGAAGTCGACGCGTGGCTACCGTGGGCGGCGCAGCAGGGCTTCCGCGCGTCCCGGCGACCCGACGTTTTATCGCGGCGACGATTACCGGATCGACGAGAGCATCGGTTACCTGCTGCGTCAGTTGCGCCTCCACATGGATCGCGCGATCGACGCCGAAATGACGGAGCTCGACCTCACCGGCGTGCAATGGGGACCGCTGCTCGCGATCCACTTCGGCCTCGGAGATACGGCGGCTGAACTTGCGCGCGTCGCCTTTGTCGATACCGGAGCGATGACGCGGATGCTCGATCGCCTGGAAGCCAAGGGGCTCGTCCGGCGGTCGCGCTGCCCGAGGGACGCGCGAGTCGTTCGCCTCGAGCTGACCGACGACGGCCATCGCCGATGCCGCGAGATCCCGTTTGGACTGTCGCGCGTATTGAACGGGTTGTTGCGCGGCTTTACGGCGCCCGAGCTCGAAACCTTCAAATCGCTGGTCCGCCGGATGCTCGCCAATGCCGAATCGAATTGAAGCGTGTGCCTCCCGTTGCCATCGGCTCCGTCCCTCCCCCGGCGAGTCGTCCCGCACGCGCGCGGTCCTGCAGGCGATTGCCGCGGTCGCGGCGACGCTCGCGCTGGGCTCGTGCGCCAACATGGAAACCGCGCCGGCGCCCGAGCCCGTCATCGACGCCGCCACGCTCGGCGCGAAGCCGGGCGCCGTGGACTGGCCGCGCGAGGACTGGTGGCGCCGTTACGGCGACGCGCAGCTTGATGCGCTGGTGGCGGAAGGCCTCGCCGGCAGCCCTTCTCTCGCCGCGGCGCAGGCACGGATGGCGCGCGCTGCTGCAGCTGCCGGCGTCGCGCGGTCGGCGCTGTTTCCGCAGATTGGGGGCACGGCCGACGTCACGTATCAGCGCTATTCGGAGAATTACATCTTTCCGCCGCCGTTCGCGGGCAGCTGGGATACCGACAGCGCGCTCACGCTCAATTTTGCCTACGAGATCGACTTCTGGAACAAGAACGGCGCCGCGCTGCAGGCGGCATTGTCGCAGACACAAGCCGCCGCGGCGGACGCCCAGGCGGCCCGCGTCCTGCTCACCACGAACATCGCGCGGGCGTATTTCAACCTGCAGCGGCTCTTCGCGCAGCGCGAGGTTTCGCGTGCGGCCATCGTCCAGCGGGAGGACGTCGTCCGCATCACCTCGCAACGCTTTTCCGCGGGGCTCGATACCAGGGTCGAGGTGAAGCAGGCGGAAGCGGCACTGGCGACCGTGCGCACGGAGCTCGCGCAATATGACGACGCGATTGCCAATGCGCGGCACCAGATCGCGGCATTCGTCGGTGCGGGGCCGGAGCGCGGCGATGCCGTCGTCGCGATCAATGCCGTGCACGTACCGAGCATCGCGCTGCCCGCGGCCGTTCCACTCGATCTCGTCTCACGGCGTCCCGAGATCGTCGCATCGCGCTGGCGCGTCGAAGCCGCGGCCCAGGATATCGCGGTCGCGAAGGCCATGTTCTATCCGAACGTCAACCTCATTGCCTTCGTCGGGCTCAGCTCGATCGGCTTGTCGAAGCTTCTGGAAGCCGGCAGCGCCGTGGCGGGCGTCGGTCCCGCCATCCATCTGCCGATCTTCGAGGGCGGGCGCCTCAACGCCAACCTGCGCGGCCGGGAGGCGGACCGGGATGTCGCGGTCAGCACTTACAACCAGGCGGTGATCGACGCCGTGCGCGACGTGGCCGACGCGTTGTCGTCGATCAGCCAACTGACGCGCGTCGCGGCCGAACAGGCGCGGGCACGCGAGGCGACCACGGACGCCTACAACCTCGCGCTGGTTCGCTACAAGGCGGGACTCGGCAACTATCTGACCGTCCTGACGGCGCAGACGCAGCAGCTCGTGCAGGACCGGCTCGACGCCGATCTCAAGGGGCGCGCTTTCGAGCTCGACGTGAACCTTGCGCGGGCGCTGGGCGGCGGCTACGCCGAGGTCGCGCCCGTCCGTATTTCCGCGGGGACGGCTGCCGGCGGCGGATGGTGACACGCACCCCCTTCCTTCGAGGAAACCGAATGAGTACGCCAATCATCGATCGCGGCCCGCGGAGGGCCGAACGCCGCCGGATGCTGTTGATCGCAAGCGGGGCGGTCGTGCTCGCGGGGCTCGCGTACGCGGGCTACTGGATCGTCTTCTCGCGCCACCGCGAGCGCACGGACGACGCGTACGTGCAAGGGAACGTCGTGCAGATCACGCCGCAGGTCGCAGGCCTCGTGCTGTCGATCAGCGCCGACGACACGGACTTCGTCAAGGCCGGACAGACGCTCGTCACGCTCGACCGCGCCGATGCCGAGATCGCGCTGGAGCAGGCGCAGGCGGCGCTCGCGCAGACCGTGCGCGAGGTGCGCACGATGTATGTCAGCAATGCAACCTTGGCCGCGAACATCGCGCAGCGCGAAGCCGAAGTCGGTCGTACCAGGACGGAGCTCGCACGCGCCCAGGATGACCTTGCGCGGCGACTGACGCTGGCGGACTCGGGCGCGGTGAGCGGCGAGGAGATGAACCATGCGCAATCGGCCGTCAGCAACGCGCGCGGGGCACTGGCCGGCGCCGAAGCGGCGCTGGCATCGGCGCGGCAATCCCTCGCCACCAACGAGGTGCTCACCGAAGGCACGTCGGTCAACAAGCATCCGAGCGTCGAGCGCGCGGCGGCCAAGGTACGCGAGGCCTATCTCGCCTACGCCCGCACGACGCTGCCGTCGCCGGTATCGGGCTACGTCGCCAAGCGCACCGTCCAGATCGGCCAGCGCGTCGCCGCCGGTGCGCCGCTGATGTCGATCATTCCGCTCGACCAGCTGTGGGTCGACGCGAACTTCAAGGAGGTGCAGCTGCGCCGGATGCGGATCGGCCAGCCGGTGAAGCTCACCGCGGATTCGTACGGCAGTGCGGTCGAGTATCACGGGACGGTGACCGGACTCGGCGTCGGCACCGGCGCCGCGTTCGCGCTCCTGCCGGCGCAAAATGCCACCGGCAACTGGATCAAGATCGTGCAGCGCCTTCCGGTCCGCATTGCCCTCGATCCGAAGGAGCTGGCCGAGCATCCGCTGCGGATCGGATTGTCGATGGTAGTCGACGTCGACGTGGCCAACGACACGGGAACAACGCTCGCCGCGGCACCGCGCGTCACTGCTCCCTATACCACCGCCGCGTTCACCCACGATGCGGAAGAAGCCGATGCGCTGGTGCAGAAGACCATCGCCGCCAACCTCGGTGTGTCGCAGAAGCCGGAGGGCATCGCATCCGCGCCGGTCGCACGACGCCCCACACCGGTCGCGAGGGCATCCAAGCACGCGACACCGCGGGCGGCGTCGGCAAGGGCCTCGTCGGCCGCGCCGCTGTAGGCATCCGCTCCGACCTCCCCGTCGATTCGCGAACGACCGCGCCGCATGGCCACGACCACCGCCGTCGCCGACCCATCCGCCGGGGCTGGGCCTGCGCCCACCGTCCTGCACGCGCCGCTGACGGGGCTGTCCGCTCGCCGCCGGGACGATCGCGCTGTCCGCGGCGACGTTCATGGTGGTCCTCGACACGTCGATCGCCAACGTGTCGATTCCCGCGATCTCGGGCGACGTCGGCGTGAGCGCCAGCCAGGGAACGTGGGTCATCACCTCGTTCGCGGTGTCGAATGCGATCGCGGTGCCGCTCACCGGCTGGCTGACGCAGCGTTTCGGGTCGGTGCGCCTGTTTTCGCTGTCGGCGCTGTTCTTCGTGCTGTTCTCGTGGCTGTGCGGGCTGGCGCCGAATATCGAGTCGCTGATCGCGTTCCGGGTGCTGCAGGGCCTTGCCGCGGGGCCGCTCATCCCGCTTTCGCAAGCACTGCTGCTGTCGAGCTATCCGCGCGAAAAGGCCGGCGTCGCGCTGTCGATGTGGTCGATGACGACGCTGATCGCGCCGGTGGCCGGGCCGCTCCTCGGCGGCTGGATCACCGACAACTTCTCGTGGGAATGGATCTTCTACATCAACATTCCCGTCGGCCTGCTGGCCGTGTACCTGACGTGGACCGTCTACCGGCGGCGCGAGACGCCGACGCAAAAGCTTCCCATCGACAGGGTCGGTCTCGCGCTGCTCGTGGTCTGGATCGCGGCGCTGCAGATCATGCTCGACAAGGGGAAGGAACTCGACTGGTTCGAAAGCCGCGAGATCATCGCGCTCGCCGTCGTCGCGGTCGTCGGTTTCGTTTTCTTCCTGATCTGGGAGCTGACCGATCAGCATCCGGTGGTCGACCTCCGATTGTTCGCCGGCAGCAACTTCGCGATGGGGACGCTGGTGCTGGCAATCGCCTATGGCCTCTTTTTCGGCAGCATCGTGATCTTGCCGCTGTGGTTGCAGACGCAGATGGGGTACACGGCGACGGACGCGGGGTACGTCCTGGCGCCGGTCGGCTTCCTTGCGATCCTGCTTTCTCCATTGATCGGCCGGGGAGTCGGGCGGGTCGATCCGCGTTACATCGCCACCGCCGCGTTCCTGCTGTTCGCGCTGATCAGCTTCATGCGCTCGCAGTTCAACGCGCAGGTCGACATGGGCACGCTGATCGTGCCCACGGTCATCCAGGGCGCCGCGGTTGCCTGCTTCTTCATCCCGCTCGTCACGATCACGCTTTCCGGCCTGCCGCCGCACAGGATTCCGAGCGCGTCAGGCGTGTCCAACTTCGCGCGGATCACGGCCGGCGCATTCGGCACGTCGATTTCGACCACGCTTTGGGAAAACCGCGCGGCAATGCACCACGCGCATCTGACCGAGGCGATCAACACCGGCAATCTTGCCGCGACCCAGGTGCTGTCCAGCCTGCAGGCGTCGGGATTCGACCGCGCGCAAAGCCTCGCGCTGCTCGATCGGCTGGTCAGCGTCCAGGCCTTCGTGCTGTCGGCCGACGACATCTTCTACGCGTCGGCCGTCATCTTCCTCGTCCTGGTGCCCCTCGTCTGGCTCACGCACCCGCGCAAGGTGAGGCCCATCGACGCGGGCGGCGCGCATTGACGGCCTGACGGCGCTGCCGCGCCTGTCAAGAATCGCGCCCCGTGCCACAGAGGGCGCACCGATTCGGCGATTGCCGGTTGGCGGGGCAGGCTAGCCGTCGACGAACGTACGAACGCGTGCGGGCGGGGCTTTCGCTTATGGCGTCAGCGGTAGCGGGTTCCACGTCAGCGCGGCCCCCGCTCCGGCGGGGCTTGTTGTTCGTGGCCCCCGGTTCCCGCCGGGTTGGCTAGAAAGCGGGCATTACCCTCGGGGGGCGACGGTTTGCGCTCGACGATTTTGGTGTCGGCGTCTCGTCGTTCAGGTACCTCAAACACCTGCCGGTCGATTACGTGAAGATCGACGGCAGCTTCGTCAAGGACATGCTCAAGGATCCGGTCGGCCACGCGATGGTGGAGGCCATAAATCGCATCGGTCATATCATGTGCAAGAAGACGATCGCCGAATCGGTCGAGAGCCGCGCGATTCTCGTGGCCTTGCGGACGATCGGCGTTGACTATGCGCAGGGGTTCGGAATCGCGATGCCCGAGCCCTTCGGAGAGCCGCGGCTCCTGCGTGGCTTCCCGCGCCGCGTTGCCATTGGGTAACCACGTTTCACGCGGTCGGTGGTTCCCTGCTCCGCGTGGACGAGGCGATCCAGTGATCGAAAGTCGCCGGTGGTTAGCTGCTCTCGCGTTGCTTTTTCCGGTCGCCAGTTAGCCTGAGTCTTTGGAGAACCCACCGTCGACAGCGGTCTATCACTCATCCCGGTAGCGGACGCTCGCGGGAACGTCTGCACACGGGAAGCACCATCGGCGGGAGTCGGCTACCTGGGGACGTACGAGCCGTTGGCGGAAGGCGGGCCGTCAACGCGACGATCAATCAACGGTCTTCGTTTGAATTTCTAGCTTGCCTGCGAACATTCGGAGGTCACCTCTAGCGCCGGAAAATCGGTGCGGCTGGCGCCCACCACTTTGGCAAGTCGCGACGCAGGGGAACTTCTGGTTAACAACAAGGGTCGGCATAGGAGCTGACCACCGTATGCATTTCAATGCGACACGATTCTCAAAGCACATGCATTCGCATGGCAGTATCCGTCAGTTCGGCACGGAAATTCGGGTGAGCAATGGCAATCAGGCTCTGCACCCGCTGCTTGGCCGTCCTGCCGCGCAGTTGGGCAACGCCATACTCGGTGACCACATAGTTGACATCGTTCTTGCTGGTGCTGACATGGGTGCCTGGCGTCAACGTCGGCACGATGCGCGAGATGGTGTCATCCTTGGCGGTGGAGGGCAGCACGATGAACGCCTTGCCGTTTTTCGAGCGATTCGCGGCGCGCACGAAATCGGATTGGCCGCCGGTGCCTGAATAGGGCAGGTGGCCCAGGCTCTCCGAGCCGCACTGGCCGAGGAAATCGATCTGCATGGTGGCGTTGATGGCGACCAGATTGTCGTTCTGCCCGGCCAGATACGGATCATTGGTGTATTCGACCGGATGAATTTCGAGCATCAGGTTATGGTCCATGAACTGGTACAGCTTCTTCGAGCCGAGCGCGAAGGTAGCCACCATCTTGTTGGGCAGGTAGTTCTTGCGGCGGTTGGTGACGTTGCCGTTTTCGACCAGTGTCATGATGCCGTCGCCGATCATCTCGGTATGGATGCCCAGATCGTGTTTGCGCGTCAGTTGCATCACCACCGCGTCGGGAATCCCACCGTAGCCGATTTGCAGGGTCGCGCCGTCCTCGATGTGCTCGGCGACAAACCGGCCTATGGCTTCCTGCACCGGCCCGATTTTCGGTAGACCGACTTCGAAAATTGGCTCGTCGCTTTCGACCAGCCCCGCAACCTGGGAAATGTGCACATGGCAGTTGCCATAGGCGAAGGGCACGTTGGGATTGACCTCAAGCACGACGGCCCGCGCCTTGCGCACCGCCGCCATGGTGTAGTCAGCGCCGAGGCTAAGCGAGAAGTAGCCGTGCGAGTCCATCGGCGAGGCCAGTGTAAACACGGCGTCGGCAGGAATCTGGCCGCGGTCGATCATCGCCGGCAATTCCACGAAATAGGCGGGCACGAAGTCGATCCAACCGGCATGGCCGCCGGGACGCGAAACGCCACTGTAGAAGTAGGCGATATGACGCACATGGGCGCGGGTTTCGAAGTCGAAATAGTCGAACTTTCGCACCGGGAGAATCTGCGCCACCGACACGTCGCAAAAGTCCCGGCGCTGCTCGGACAGCGCAGTCAGCAAGGCTGGGGGTTCGGCCACGCCGGTGGGAACAACGATGGTATCGCCATCATGTACCAGATGGACCGCCTCGGCGGTGGACGTACGCTTCTGATTGTATTGATCCTGAACCGACAAGACACACTCCCGAGGCCTTCATTGCCGACAGGGCACAGACGGCGTCCGCGCTTCGCGAGCACACATTTTCGCCACCACGCACTGTGCCTGCTGCATGATACTGAAATTCCTCAACTGCGAGCAGGCAATCAGGGCAATGAAGCCTGCGGGGGTCGGCGTTTGATGAACTCACGCACGCGCCGGCGTCGCCGCAGCGACGGGCCTGAGCTGAGCAAGGGTATGCCGGCGCTGTATCGTCACGCCGGTCGTGCGTCCCCAAACGGCCTTGGTCGATGCTCGAGAATCTGGAATCAAGCCGTTCGCGGCCAGGAGTATAGGTAATTGGACGGTCCAATTGCCGCACGAGCGCTCCGTAAGATCGTAGAACACCCCCTACGAAGGAGAGACTGAAATGACCGTCGACAGACCGAGTTCGGCCGAGGGTGTGTAAAAACGCGAAAGTTGCCTAGATCGAAGAAAGAGATTTCTTCGAGGCGGCAACATGAAGCGATTCATTGAAGGCGAGGACCGAAGCCAAGTGAGCTTGCTGCCGGAGTGCCTGGACGACTATGTGGGTCAGGAGAGTCCGGTGCGTGTGGTGGCGGCCTTTGTCGAGCAACTCGATCTGCGCCAGATGGGCTTCGACGGCGTAGCGCCGGCGGCGACCGGGCGCCCTGCGTACCACCCGGCGGTGCTGCTGAAGCTCTACCTCTACGGTTACCTGAACCGGGTCCAGTCGAGCCGCCGCCTGGAGCGCGAGGCGCAGCGCAACATCGAGCTGATGTGGCTGACCGGGCGCCTGACGCCCGACTTTAAGACCATTGCCAACTTCCGCCAGGACAACGGGCGGGCGATCCGCCAAGTATGTCGCCAGTTCATCGTGCTGTGTCGCCAGCTCAATCTGTTCACCGGGGCGATCGCTGCCATCGATGGCAGCAAGTTCAAGGCGGTGAACAACCGCGACCGGAACTTCGCCCCGGCCAAGATGCAGCGGCGGATGGCGCAGATCGGAGAGAGCATCGCGCGGTACCTGGCGGATATGGACACCGCCGACCGGGCTGAGCCCGAAGCAGCGGAGCTGAAGAAGGGCCGGCTGCAAGAGAAGATCGCGGCCCTGAAGGAGCAGATGCTGCAGCTCAAGGCGCTCGAGGCGCAAATGCTGGCCAGCCCCGATCAACAGCTATCGTTGACCGACCCCGATGCCCGCTCGATGAAGAGTCGCGACGGTGGCATCGTCGGCTACGACGTGCAGACCGCGGTCGACGCGAAGCATCACCTGATCGTCGCGCACGAGGTCATCACCGCGGGTATCGATCGCGACCAGCTGACGCCGATGGCCGAACAAGCGCGCGCGGCCACCGGCATCGACGATCTAACCGTCGTCGCCGACCGCTGTTACTTCAAGGGCGAGCAGATCCGGCAATGCGACGCGGCCGGAATCACGCTGATCGTACCCAAGTCGATGACTCCAAACAGCAAGGCCGATGGTCGCTTCGACAAGCAGGACTTCATCTACATCGCCAGCGATGACGAAAATCGCGGTCCTGCGGGGCAACGGGCCATCAAGCGCTTTACCACCATCGAGCGCGGCATGACCCTGAGCAAGTACTGATCCTCCGCTTGCCCCAAGTGTCCGTTGAAAGCACAATGCACGACGAGCGACTATCGACGCATCACGCGTTGGGAACACGAAGCGGTCCTCGAGGCGATGCAGCGGCGGCTGGATCGGCAGCCCGAGATGATGCGCGTGCGACGCCGAACGGTCGAGCACCCTGAACCGCCCCGGGATTCCCGGAGACTCCATTTTTTGAGAGGATGGAGGAGCACCAGCACAAGAAGACGTCGCGGCTGCGGAAACTGCGCGCGTCCGACACCGACAGATCGCGCTCGCGAAGCCCCGTGGCGGCCGCTCGGGCAGGTCGGTGAACGTCGCTTCGCAATGCTCGCCGGCTGGATTGGATCAACCGGCGACCACCGGCAAACGGGCCGAATGCGGCCCGCTGAAGACGGTCAGACGCGACCAAGGTGGCCAGGACCAACACGGCGACATGATTCTCACTGAGTTACCTAGGATTCCTTTGGGCACTCCAGCGCAACCGTTGCGGGCTTGTCCTTGCCGATGCGTGTCCAGGACTTCGTATCGAACCTGAACTCAGCGACGGCGCACGTTGGCAGATGAATGATCTTGTTTGAAAGGCGATGTGCGAGTTCCGTCAGCTCGGGGTTGTGGCCAATCAGCATCACGCACTCAGTTCTATCGTCAAGCCGGCGAATCACGTCGAGCACCTCGTCCGCCTCGACCGCATACAGCCGAGCATCCACCACGATATTGCTGCGCTTGTAATCGAGCTTCTTGGCGATGATCTCCGCCGTCGTGAGCGCGCGCGTGGCCGGGCTTGATAGGATCAGATCGGGTCTTACACGACGCCCTGCCAACCGCTCGCCCATCTTTGGCGCGTCGCGCCTACCGCGGTCATTCAATGGTCGATCCTTGTCGGCCAACGCCATGTCGTCCCGACTCGACTTAGCGTGACGGATGAGAAATAGCGTTTTCATGCGATATCTCAAGTGGACAAGAAATAGCTACGGTACCGTCAGGCGGCTGGCGCATCGTCGATCACCTGGAGTTCGTAATTAAAGGGCTTCACCGACTTCGCCGCAACTCGGCACAATGGCGAATGCCAAAGAAATACGCGATGGGGGGCCGAGCCGCCTCGGCGCTGACGGGCGACGCACTGCCATCGCCCCAAGTTCAGTCATGGCGAGCGCGCCTGGGAGCCCTGCGCAACCTCCCACCATTCCTGAAACTTGTCTGGCGGACCAGCCCGGCGCTGACGCTCAGTCAGGCCCTGCTGCGGGTCCTGCGCGCATTGTTGCCGGTCGTGACGCTTTACGTTGGCAAGCTGATCATCGACGAAGTTGTGTTGCTTGCCGGGGCTCCGTCCACCAATCAAACCTTGCGGCAATGGATGGCGAGCGGAGCGCTCGACCGCGTGGTATGGCTGCTCACGCTTGAGTTCGGGCTAGCGGTTCTCTCCGACGTGCTCGGCCGCGTCGTCTCCCTGCTCGACTCCCTGTTGTCCGAGCAGTTCAGCAACGAAACCAGTCTTCGGCTCATGGAGCACGCTGCCACGCTCGACCTCGAGGACTTCGAGGACAGCGAGTTGCAGGACCGACTGGAACGCGCCCGGCGGCAAGCGGCCGGGCGCACGAGTCTGATCGGGCAGCTCTTCAGCCAGGCACAGGACGTGGTCACGGTTGCGAGCTTTGCCGCCGGGCTGCTCGTGTACGCGCCGTGGCTCATCGTGCTGCTCGCCGTCGCCCTCCTGCCGGCATTCATCGGCGAGGCGCATTTCAATGCGCAGAGCTATTCACTCAATTTCGCCCGCACTCCCGAGCGGCGAGAGCTTGATTACGTCCGGCAGACCGGAGCGAGCGCGGAAACGGCCAAGGAAGTGAAGATCTTCGGCCTGAACGGGTTTCTGATCGAACGCTACCGGACGCTGGCCACCAGCTTCTTCGAGGCAAACCGCCGAATCGCGCTGCGACGCGCGGGCTGGGGAAGTGTGCTCTCCGCGATCGGGACCGTTGCCTACTACGTCGCGTACGCCTATATCGTATGGCGAACACTCCACCACGAGTTCTCCATCGGTGATCTCACGTTTCTCGCGGGCTCATTCCGACGCTTGCGAAACCTGCTGGAAAACCTGCTGATGGGGTTCTCGCAGGTCGCTGGTCAAGCACTCTATCTCGACGATCTGTTTTCGTTCTTCGAAATCCAGCCGGAAATCGTTCAACCACCGAATCCAAGGCCGTTTCCCGTCCCGATACAACATGGTTTCGCATTCGAGAACGTGGGATTCCGCTACCCGGGCGCCGAGCGATGGGCCGTTCGTGGATTGACGTTCGAGCTGCATGCGGGCGAGATTCTTGCGCTGGTGGGTGAAAACGGCGCCGGCAAGACGACGCTGGTCAAGCTGTTGGCGCGTCTCTACGATCCGGATGAAGGCCGAATCCTGCTCGACGGGCACGATCTCCGCGAATACGACCTGTTCGCGCTGCGCGCCAATATTGGCGTCATCTTCCAGGACTTCGTGCGCTATCACTTGACCGCTGCGGACAACATTGCGGTCGGGCGCATCGAAAGGCGCGAGGACCGCACACGCATCATCGCCGCCGCCGAGCGCAGCCTTGCGGACGAGGTCATTCGAAAGCTTCCCAACGGCTACGATCAGGTCCTCGGCAAGCGGTTTCGGACTGGCATCGACTTGTCCGGCGGCGAGTGGCAGAAGGTCGCGATCGCCCGCGCGTACATGCGTGATGCGCAGCTGCTGATCCTCGACGAGCCAACGGCAGCCCTCGACGCGCGTTCGGAGTTCGAGGTGTTCAAGCGGTTTCGGGAACTGAGCCAGGGCAAGACGGTGGTACTGATCTCGCACCGCTTTTCCAGCGTCCGCATGGCGGATCGCATCGTCGTGCTGCTGGACGGCGCTGTCGAAGCCGTGGGCACGCATGCCGAGTTGTTGCAGCAGCGGGGACGCTATGCGGAATTATTCGAATTGCAGGCCACCGGCTACCGATAAGGGATAGTGCGCGTTGGTCGACCTTGGTCAATGGCGTCGTCTGAATGCGGCCAACTGCAGACATCGGGCAATGCTCTAGCCCCTGATGACACCGGTATCGTTGATCCGCGCGGTGTGCTGGCGCTCCCTTGCTTCCGAGCTCGATTCAAACGGCGAGGCTGAGGCTTGCCGAAGGCCGGCGCAGGCGGGCGACAACGCGAATTGCAGTCTTGCAGGCCCGGGGATGTCGACGGCGGATATCAGCAAGCTGGCCCGTCCGGCAGCGGGTCTCTATACTTTGACAGAAGTAAACCAATTCCCTCCTCGGATCGGACACGCATGTTCGAATCTGTTCAGAAACGCGCCGCGGCCATTGCCGGCGACCGACTCAAGCTGCGGCGTCTCATCATCAGCTGCAAGAAGTTGCTGTCCGAGCGTGGTGAGGCGGCTGGCGTGTCGCAGGCCAAGATCACTCGGGATCTGTACCGGGAACTGGACAAGAAGGGCCAGGAGCGATTCTTCGCGGCACTGCTCGCCGAGTTCTCGCCCGACCCAATGCAGGTACTCGCGGCATCGAAGGCATACGCCGCGGAGCCGTCGGCCGCCAACCTGGCGCAGCTCAGCTACGCCGCCGAACCGCCGCGCCAGGAGCTGCTGCGACGGCTGAACCGGGCGCCGGGAGGCACCGCCACGATCCTTCGCATGCGCGAGCGCCTGTTGGACCTGAAAGGCCAGCAACGCGAGCTCGACGCCGTTGACTGGGATTTCCGTCACTTGCTGTCGTCATGGTTCAATCCCGGTTTCTTGCAGATCGTTCGCGTGGATTGGCGCACACCGGCCTACCTGCTGGAGCAGATCATCGTTCACGAGGCGGTGCACGAGATTCGGGGATGGAATGACTTGCGCCGACGGCTCGAGGTCGACGGTCGATGTTTCGCTTTCTTCCATCCGGCGCTGCCCGACGAGCCGCTGATCTTCGTCGAAGTGGCGCTGATGGACAGGATGGCCGACGCGATACCGCCCTTACTCGACGCCCAGTCCGCTTCGAACGATCCGAGCCGGGCGACGACCGCAGTTTTCTATTCAATCAGCAACTGCCAGCCGGGCCTGCGCGGCGTGTCGCTCGGGAACTTCCTCATCAAGAACGTGGTGGACGTGCTGTCGCGGGAGTTTCCTCGGCTCAAGGTGTTTTGCACGCTGTCACCCGTTCCCGGGTTCGCCGCCTGGCTCGAGCCGCTGCTCAAGGGGGGCGATACCAGGCAATCCAAGGCGCTGACGCAGGCGTTGAAGGCCGTAGCCGTGGAGCTTGGCACCGACGTCGCCAAGATCGCCAGCGACCCGGCTAACGCCGTCGCGCGCCTGGCGCCGCTGAAGGTGCCGTTGACGCAGCTATGCGCCACCTACATGCTGCATCGGGGCGATGTCGGCGAGCCGGCACAGGACCCGGTGGCAAGATTTCACCTCAACAACGGTGCCAAGCTGGAGCGGATAAACTGGCTGGCTGATACCTCCAAGAAGGGCCTGCGGGAATCGCTCGGCCTGATGGTCAATTACTTGTATGAGCCCAGGGCGATCGAGGGCAACCACGAAAAGTTCGTCCGGGGTGAGATCGTCGCTTCGCGGCACGTGCGCAGCTTGGCGCTGGGCGACTGACGTTCGCGTCCGTGACTGCTTGCGCAGCGTGCAAACGATCACGCAACACCATCGACGCTAGACCGAGCGCCTGCGGACACCCTCGTCAAGACGAGCGGCGCCTGTGCGGAAAGCGGCCTGCCCCGGCGACTGTCGTTGGAGGCGTGCCGGGGTACGCCAAACGTCCGGAACGGTCGATCGGCGACGTTCGGCCTGGGAACCTCGTTTCGTCTTGACCATCCGCACTCCTCGACCGGCGTCCCATCGCATGTCGTAGGAAATGTGTCGCTGTCGTACGCAATAATTCGTCCATCTATTCGTGATACGCGCGAAGTGGCTACGGACTTCGATCAGCGACGCGCCACATCTTCTCCGTTTGGCCAGGAAGCTCGCCGGTAGGATGAGCCGCCCGGGTTGAATAAACGTGAAACCCGGATGGGGCACGTTGCAACGCCAGTCCTTCGTGTTGCTGTCGCTCAACCCCGTGACATGAATTGCGCGCGCAATGTCCCGCGATCCGACAGGTGCCGCATTGCGACGAATGCGAACGACGCGCCGACGGCAGCGATGGTCGCCGCGTCACGCGAAAGAAACACAATCACCTGTTGAAGCGCTTGTGGATTGCTTTGCTCGACATAGCGCACCAGCTCGAACATCTGGCTCGACGTTACACGCGCTGCGTCTTCGAGCGAAATCGACATCCGCGACCAGCGGGCCTGGGCAACGAACTTGGCGAATGCGCCGCCACCCAGCACCGCAAGCGCCATCGGGCCCACGGGCCTCAGCAGCTGCCGCAAGACACGCACGCGTTGCACGAGGCGGAGCTTCGTGAAAATGCCCGCCACAAGTACTGGCAGCGACGGCGCTTCGTGGCCCGGCGGCACGCCATTGGAAACCTCCGGGTGTTGAGTCGTACGGGGAGCTTTCCGCAGCGTTCGCTGTTTCGAGATCTTCATCGGAATCCTCCCTGTGTAGGAAAGGCACGCCGCAAAGGTTGCCCTGGATGGGCGATGTCTGCGTGCGTCGAGGCGAAGCGTCTTCGAACGCAAGCGGCGAATGCGCTTCAGTCGTGGCGCGAACTCATGCGACTCCCAACATCTGGTCGAGTTCCGCGATCTCGAACAATCCTATTCATCCTGCGATGCGCCGCGGCGCCCAGCAACAACGATGCGGACTCGACGCCTGAAGAGTGGCGTCCGACAAACGCAATGTAATCGCGGCGACGTGCGATCCTGGTCAGTGATGCTTCCTGTCGGACTCGGGACTCGAGGAAATCCCTCTGGGCATTTCGCCCATAAGCTCGACGAGTTCTTGGCCGTCTGCGAAGCAGTCGGCCGCCATGTCGTTGGCAAATGCCGCTTGCACCGCAAACGCTTCCGTCGGATGGGTACAGCCGGCGAGTTGCACGGCCGCGTCGAGTTCTTTCGTGAATCGCCGCTGTGCGAAACGCATTGCTTCCTCATGCATTCTGCTGGCCTGGTTTATCCGCGCCAGATAGGTCCTGGTCGCTGTCTCGATCGTGTGTGAATCCATGCTCCACGTCGGTTCCGGATTGCGGCCGGTTGGTTCAACGGACTTGCTGTGCCTATGCATGATCACGGCTCCTCCGGGAACGTGGTGCACACGTTGGGGGCCGGCCGATCGCCAGCGCGACCGAGAGTTCCTACCGCCCCATGGGTGGGCCGCCGGGAGACCGACTTGGTCGCCATCGATGACCCGCCATGCCCGGGGGACGATATGACAATGTCCTAAATCACTTTGCGCCGGCCAGGCACCTTTGTCAATCACGAAAATGTCATCGGGCACACCGTCGGAACTTGGCGCCGCCGAACTGGATTTGCGCCGATTTCCCGGGCACATCTGATGATGCGAAACCGGCAATCGGAGGGGTTCGATGGCAACCAAGGAAAGACGGAAGTTCACGCCTGAATTCAAGCGTGAGGCGGTCAAGTTGGTGGAGCAGCCGGGGCGGTCGCTATCCGCGGGGGTGCGCGAACTGATCGCGGCTAGGGCACGGTAGCGCTGCGGTCGCGCAGACCGCGCTGCCAGAAGACGCCGGGCGGCGAACTGGTAATCTACGAGTTCAGCGCGCATTTGTGGCGCCACCGCGGCACGGCGCGCGATGGGTTACGATGAAGTCGGCTTGGCGATCCGTCTGTCGACCAACAATCAGATAATGTGCGGTCGCGGCGAGCGCGCCACGCACGATGCGGTGCGCGATCGACCGGGGACCCGGTCTCGCGGCCGGCGAGACACCACTGGCGCCCGACGGCGCATGGGAGCTGGGGAAGCCATGAATACGACGCGACTCCGCGAAGCGCTGCCGGGCTGGACGCCGCAACCCCCTGTGGACCGAGTGCTGGTCGGGGTGCTGGTCGGTGAAGGGGTGGGTGAGGAGGTCATGCCCTGCGCCCTCGACGTCCTGCGCGCGGCATGTGCCGAGGGCGCACCGCAACTCGAGATCCGCGTCGGTGGCTTGATCGGACGACCGGCCTTGCTCGAGCACGGGCGGGCGCTGACCGGCGAAGTGGTCGATTTCTGCCGTAGCGTGTTTGCCGACGGCGGCGCCTTGCTGTGCGGGCCGGGCGGCGGGCGCTTCGTATACGAGTTGCGCGCGGAGTTCGATCTCTATTGCAAGTACACGCCGATCAGACCGATGCCGGCGCTGCGGGATTGCGGTGCTGTCCGACCCGAGCACCTGCGCGACATCGACATACTGGCGGTTCGTGAAAACACCAGCGGCCTGTATTTCGGTGCGTCACGCCGCGAAACTGCCGCCGGCGAAGACGCGGTCGTGCACGAATTCCGTTATCGCCGGTCCGAGGTGACACGCATCCTCCGCTGTGCGTTCCAGGCCGCGTCCCAGCGTCGCGGCAAGGTCTCGATAACCACCAAACCGGGCGGTTTGCCGCTCATGAGCGCGCTATGGGAGGAGCTCGCGCACGAATTCGCCTCCGAACTCGGCGTCGAACTCACCGTGCTCGAGATCGACAACGCCGTCTACCAGATGATCGCGCGGCCCCAGGCTTTCGACGTGATCGTCTCGCCGAACATGTTCGGCGATGTGCTCGCCGACAGCGGTGCCCTGTTGCTGGGTTCGCGGGGTATGTCGTATTCCGGCAATTTTGGCGACGACCGCCGAGCGGTCTATCAGACCGGGCACGGTGCCGCGCACGATATCGCGGGCCACGATCGGGCCAACCCGATCGGTCAGATCCTGTCGGTTGCGATGATGCTGCGCGAGAGTTTTGGGCTGCCGCGCCATGCTGCGCGCGTCGAGGCGGCGATCGAAAGCACGCTGGCACGCGGCTATCGCACGCGCGACATTGCAAGTGCGCACAGCACGGTGGTAGGAACGCGTGCACTCGGCGGACTTGTGACCGGCGCCGTGCTCGCGGCGGTGCGTGAAACGGTCTGAGCATGCGCCCTGCGTTGTTGCTGGTGGACTTGCAGCGAGATTTCCTAGAGCCGCGGGATCTGCAACCGCCGCGCGAGACTCTGCTGCGCGGCCTGACTGGCTTGCTCGGCGGATGCAGGACGCGGGATATCCCGGTCCTGCACGTGCGCACGCTTGTTGCGGCGGACGGCCACGATCGCATGCCGCATTGGACACGCAGCGGTGACGCGCGCTGCGTCGTCGGCAGCAGCGGCGCCGAGGCGCCGACCGCTCTGCGCGAACATGCCGGCGAGAAGGTCTATCCAAAGCAGTTCTACAGCGCGTTTGGCAATTCCGCGCTGGAGACCGATCTGCGCGAGGCGGGTATCGATACCGTGCTGGTATGCGGCGTGCACACGCATGCATGCGTGCAGACGACCGTGCTGGATGCCTATCAGCGCGGATTCGGCGTCATCCTCGTTGCCGATGCCATCGCCTCATACGCGCCGCTGCTGGCGCAACTCACCGTCGATCATCTTGCCGGCCGGGCTTGCGAGCTGCTCTCTGCGAGCGAGTTCTGGACCCGCTTCGACGCGTCGTCGGCCGCGCGACGCGTGCCCCTTCGGTGAGCTGGCCCGGCGTGAGTTCCGGGCGAAGGCTGGCAGCGTTGCGCGCATGGCAGCGCGCGCCCTGCACGCGAGCGCGAGCGGTGTCTCGCGTTGTCGGACGTCGGCACCATCCGTTGCCACGTAGCGTGTCGACGCGGAAGCAGCTTCGCGGGCAGGAAGGTCTCCGGTGGGCGCCGGGACGACGATTCCTGACGCGCAGATCCAGATCGAATGCGGTGTGCCCCGCGCCGCGTCGCGGTGAGCGCATTTCGTCTTCGCAATCTGGCGGTGAGAGGGAGAGAAGTCTCATGTTAAGCCCCGAGAACAACGAACTGCTGACACGCGTCGGACCTGGCACCCCGATGGGCGAGCTATTGCGCCAGTACTGGATGCCGGTGGTGTTGTCAGCCGAACTGCCCGAGCCGGACGGCGCTCCGCTCCGGGTGCGCCTGCTCGCCGAGGACCTGGTGGCGTTTCGCACGAGCAGCGGCGAGCCGGGCCTGCTCGAGGAGCGCTGCGCACACCGGCGCGCGTCGCTGTTCTACGGGCGCAATGAACAAGGAGGATTGCGCTGCGCCTATCACGGCTGGAAGTTCGGCCTGGACGGGCGCTGCCTGGATCTTCCGAATGAAGCGCCGGATTGCCCGCTGCGCGGCAAGGTGCGCCAGCGCGCCTACCCGTGCAGGGAGCGCAATGGCGTGATATGGGCCTACCTCGGCCCGCGCGCGGAGCCGCCCGGGTTGCCATTGCTCGAATGGAATCTGTCCCGCGACAACATCCCGTTCATGTGGCGCAACTACCGGGCTTGCAACTGGGTGCAGGCGATGGAAGGCGATTTGGACAGCTCGCACATCAATTTCCTGCATGGAACGCTCGACAACGCCGACGTATCGACCGTGCCCGGTGTGCCGCTGCCGGGTTTCGCGGCGCCCGGGATCCGCCTGGTACGAAGCGGAGGCGTGCCGCGCCTGGAAGTCCGGGACACCGAGGTCGGTGCGTTGCACACCGCCGCGCGCCGGCTTGAAGATGGTCGCGAGTATCACCGCGTGCACCCATTCATGTTCCCGTTTCACACAATGGTCGGCGGCGGAACAGACAGTTCCGATATCAGCTACAACGGCAAGCTCTGGGTGCCGATGGACGATTACCAGACGCTGGCACTCGAGTGGCAGTTTCGCCCCGGGCGCGCGTGGACCGACGCCGAGCGCGAGAATCTGTTGGCGGCACGCATTCCCCACGGTTTTTTGCCGCGCAGCGAGATTGCCGCCGGTGCATGGCGCCCGAGTGCCGGCGCGCATAATGACTACCTGATCGATCGCGGGCTCGAAAAAGCGAAGCTGTTCTGCGGCATCCTGTCGAACCCGCTGCAGGATGCGGCGATGCAGGAGAGCATGGGAGCGATCGTGGACCGCACGCGCGAACACCTGGGCCCGGCCGATACGGTGATCATCCGCGTGCGCAGGCGGCTGATCGAGGCGGCACGCGCGCTGCGCGACGCGGGTGCCACGCCGCCCGGCGTGGATCAGCCCGAGCTGTACGCGCAGCGCCCGGTCGGCATCGTGCTCGAAGGGGGTGCCGACTGGGCAGAGGCAAGCCGCGAGCGGCGGGAGTGGGCGCACGAGTTGCCAGGGGCGGCGCATCCGGCAGCAGTTGGACCCGCTCAAGAATGTGTCGATCCATCGGCACCAAACCGTCCATCTCAGAGTTCGCGCTGAGCCTATATGGCATGGCGCAGCACCACGGCTAGCTGGTGTGTCCGGAGTGCGTCCGGTCCGCGAGCAACCAGCAGCGATCCGCCGGGGCATGTTGTCCATCTATGGATTCAGCGTTTCGGGATGGATCACTAGCCGCACGATCGGGTGGGGAGCACAGGCCACCGCCGCGTTCTTCCGGCAGGGGGCTGGCGTTATACTGCACCGCGCCGCATTTTTTTATCACGAAGATTCGTCTCAGGAGGTTCCCCAATGCTTAACCTAAGAATAGTGTCGGTACTTGCCCTGGCCGTGCTCACGGTGCTGACGACGCCCGTATTCGCCATCACCAACAACTGGGTCGAGGACAACGCGCACCCCTATGTGGGCTTGGCTGTGTTCTATGACGCCAACGGCGAGTTCATCTGGCGTTGCAGCGGCTCGCTCATCAGTCCGACGAAGTTCCTGACCGCCGGCCACTGCGCCGACACGGCCGAGGGAGCCGTTACAGCACGAGTGTATTTTCAGCAAGACGCTGGCGCGAACTACGATCCCGCCACTCAGGTCGACCCGGTAACCGGTTATCCGGAGTACTGCGCGCCAGGTACGCTGGGCACGCTGTGCGCGACATCGGATGAAATCTACAACTACGGCTTCGCCAGTTTCGCCGGGTTTCCAAATACGCACGACGTCGGTTTGGTGATCCTGGATCAGCCAATCGTCTTGTCAAAGTACGGTCAGCTTCCGGCCGCTGGTCTCCTGAACGACCTGGGCACCGCGCGCGGTACGAAGAAGACGGTGTTCACCGTAAGCGGCTACGGCCTCTCGTATCGGACCCAGGACCACTCCGCCGTTCCCAACATCTCGTTCCGAAGCCGGTTGATGGCCAAGTCGACGCTGGTGAACCTGAACAGCGCGCAAAACGACGGCTATAACTTGCAGACGCAGGGTAATGGCGACGAACGGGGCGGGACATGCTCCGGTGATTCCGGCGGCCCTGTCTTTCTAGGTGACCCCACCTCCAACCTGATCGTGGCAGTTACGTCGTTTGGCCTCAACGTCCTGTGCCGCGGCACGGATTTTGGTTACCGCGTGGATCGACAGGAAGTGCTCGACTGGATCAATAGTCACTGATTGTTCTCGTGGGTGGTGCATTGCTCGCAATGATTGCCCCGGGGGAGACGTTCTTGCGCACCGCAAGCAGCAACTAATTCAGCGCCAGCACAGGCCCCGCTCCGGCGGGGCTTGTTGTTGTGGCGGCAGTAGCGCGCCAAGATGCTTGATCGCGCGCGAAATCGCCGGAGGTCCACGAGCGCGGCGGCTGTGCCGAGAGAAGCGGAGTGCCAAACGGAAACGAGTCCGGCAAAGAATGCAAAAGCGCGGACTTTTAGAAATTAAAAACTACTCTATTGAGCTCACGTAACCGCATGACAGCAGAACAGTTCAGCTTGCCGTCAGCACGAGGCGGTGTTGACGCTGCGGCGCGGTGCCGACCTTGAGCTTTCCGCGCGCGGCGTGCGAGCAGTTCGCGGAAGTCCGCGCCGAGTGCGCCGCGTGCGGCCATTGCCTGCGCCTCGGCCAGCGCCGTTGACGATGGCTGCCGAAATCCGGGCGAGTTCCGCGTTGCGATCTGCGTCCATGCGGCCATTATCGCGCCGTTGGAGAAAACGAAAACGCCGCCTCGCGGGCGGCGTTCCGTGAAGACGGATGCCGCGTCAGTTCAACTTGCGCCGACGCGATGCGGCGAGTCCGGCGAGACCGAGGCCGAGCAGAGCGAGCGTGGCGGGTTCGGGGGCGTTACCGTCAGGCGGTTGAGTTGTGGCCACGATGCGCCCGACATACCGCGTCGAAATGTCGAGGCTTCCGTCTGTCACCGTAGCCGATCCATCGAGCAAGGCGTTGCCAAAACTGCCCCCGACTCCGGCCAAAGAAAACTGCTCTGTGAACGCAAGGTCGAAAGGCAGGATCAATTCATCGACGACCGCGTCGATGAAGGTGCCGGTGCCACTACCCAGCGAGCCGGACAGTCCTGTCAGCGCCCATGTGCCGACAACGCCGCCACCTACATTAATGTTTCCAGATGTCCAGTCGCCGGTAAGGGTGCTCATACTGAACGACCCTCCGCCGCCCAGCACAGAGCTTCCTGTTGCATTGAGATTGAGGGAGCGCGCGGCTACGTAGTTCGTCTGCTCCAGCAGCGGTTCTAGGAACGGTGAAAGAATATTAAGCAATTCAGCAAGTATTCCGTCGGAGAATAGCAGCGCCACCGATGGCGTAACTTGTCCGGCGAGCTGCGCCGGCATCGTGGTTGCCGTGTTATTCGACCCATCGGGCCGCCACGCTCCATTGTTGGCGGCCGAGATTGCCGCGCTGTTAAAGGTCAGCGTTCCGCCGGTCTCCGCGGCGTCGACGGTGCCTGTGAGGGATGTTGTCAGGCTGCCCGCGCCTTGCCGTACGAGTGTACCGCTGCCGGACACCGTGAATCCTCCGCTCACATTCCCAATGGGGGCGCTTGCGTCCCAATCGCCCGCGACACCTGTCAGCGTCGCAGAACCCGACAACGTGACGGTACTGAGCGTCGGATCGACGTAGAACACCACCGCTTCGGCGGTCGTCAGCGCGGACCCTGTCGCCAGAGCCAATGCAATGGCCCATCCGTTGTTCATCTTCATGTCGAGTTCCCTCCCTTTGTCCTGACCTGCGGCTGCAAGGGCAAGCAGCCCCTATGCCATCAGCGAATGTCGTTGATTATCGTTGTTGTCGTTGGGCGTGACCTGCGACTCAGTCGGTGGGCTGCAAGGTAGCTCGACAGCCCATGAACAGGCCGCGCGACTTGGCGAATTTCTTCCGGCTGATGCCGGAAACAACAAGCCCCGCCGCAGCGTGGCCAACGTTGGCGCGGAATCAGCTACTGCTTCCGGCGCGAGAAGCCGAGCCCGGCAAGGCCGAGGCTAAGAAGCGCGAGTGTAGTGGGCTCGGGGATGCCGCCAGTAATCTCGGTACCTCCGAAGCTAATTGCGATGTCCAGCGACGAGTCGCGTACGCCGGTTCCTATCGCCACCAACTTGTAGGTTCCCGGGCCGATTCCGCCTGCGCCTATCGAGAACGTAGAGTGCGCGAAGTCAGCCAGCGTTCCGACGAATGCGTCGCTGGTGACCAACGAGTTGTCGCTCGTGTCGATCAAATCGATGTTGACACCGACAAGCCTTGGCCCGAGACCATCCGCAGGCGAGATCATCCACGCGGCAGCGCCGGTAAGACTGTCAACCCCGGCGTCAAGGGTGAAGGTCACCGACTGCAAAAGACTCCCGATCTCTGAAGTGACGAGGGTATCTAGAATGAGGGCGTCGCCGGCGCCGAATGCCGGTGTAATGGTTCTGGAGTCGCTAAGCGTACTAAAAAAGGCCGTCAGGTCACTGGTAGCCGGGCCTTGCGTTGGCAATGCACCCGATTCGATCGCAGGTGTGACCGGTGGTGTTCCCGCGAAGCTGAGCGCGATGTCGGAAAACGAGTCGCGCACGCCGGTTCCTGTCGCCACCAACTTGTAGGTTCCCGGGCCGATTCCGCCAGTGAACGTGGAGTGAGCGAATTCAGCCAGCGTTCCGACGAATGCGTCGCTGGCGACCAGCGAGTTGTCGCTCGTGTCGATCAAATCGATGTTGACACCGATAAGCCTCGGCCCAACACCTGTCGGCGTGGACAACATCCATGCGGCCTGCCCGTAAAGCCCGTAACGCCAGTTCCAAGCGTGAAGGTCGCCGACTGGGACGATGCCCGACTTGCGATCTAACCAGCGAGTCGATGAACAGTGTGTCTCCGGCATTCACCGAAGGGACTACGCTGGTCGAAGCGTTGAGAGTGTCGAAAAACGTGGTCTGCGTCACTGCACGGGCGTCGTGCGAATAGCAGCCCAATGTCAAGACGACAGCGACCCCAAGGCCAACAGTAGCAGGCGTGCGCATGAAGTCGTTCCCCCTACGGGACCGCCGAGGCAATTAGCGAGCCATGGCCATAACCCATTGATTGAATATACGCATTCACCGGCGTTTCGCCTTTCACAGCCCAAGTGCGCACCCGGGTGGGGTGCTCGGAGACGCCGGATTCGTCGACGAATTGACGATCAGTCGTCCCTCGAGTCTGGCGTTTCCTTCTGTCCCGGGGATGTCTGAACAAGTCCGCGTAATTTTGGTCTGATAATCGGTCGCGGACAAGACGGAGGATGCAGTGAGCCAGATGAGCTTCGGAGATGCGGAGTACGCCGGCAAGCGGAAGCAGACGCGCCGCGAAGTGTTTCTGGCCGAGATGGAGCAAGTGGTGCCGTGGAAGTCGCTGCTGGGCCTGATCGAGCCGTTGCTATCCGATTGCTGGCCGCGGTCGGCATCCGTACCCGCTGGAGACGATGCTGCGGGTGCACCTGATGCAGAACTGGTTCGGGCTGAGCGATCCGGCGATGGAGGAGGCGCTCTACGAGATCACGCCGATGCGGGCGTTCGCGGGGCTGTCGCTGACGAAGGCGATTCCGGACGAGACGACGATCCTGAACTTCCGGCACCTGCTGGAGGCGAACGAGCTGGCGCCGGAGATCCTGCGGCGGGTGAACGCGTATCTCTCGCGCAAGGGCCTGCTGCTCAAGCGCGGGAGCATCGTGGACGCGACGATCATCGCGGCGCCGAGTTCGACCAAGAACGCCGACGGCGAGCGCGATCCGGAGATGCATCAGACGAAGAAGGGCAACCAGTGGTACTTCGGGATGAAGGCGCACATCGGCGTGGATGCCGACTCGGGGCTGGTGCACACGGTGACGACGACGGCGGCGAACGAGGCCGATATCGAGCAGGTCGACGAGCTGCTGCACGGGAAGGAAGAAGTCGTGCATGCGGACGCGGGCTACACCGGCGCGACAAGCGGGTCGAGCGCAAGAACCTGGAGTGGCAGATCGCGGCCAAGCGCGGCCGGATCAAGGCGATGCCGGACGGACGAGAGAAGCGCGCGATCGAGAAGCGCGAGAAGGCCAAGGCCAGTGTGCGGGCGAAGGTCGAGCATCCGTTCCGGGTGATCAAGCGGCAGTTCGGCCTGATGAAGGTGCGCTTCCGCGGGCTGGCGAAGAACACGGCGCACGTGATCACGCTGTTCGCGCTGTCGAATCTGTGGATGGCGCGACGGCGGATGTTGGCGATGACGGGATAGGTGCGTCCGCAGCGGACGCAATGGCGGGATCGACAGGCGAAAAGCGACTCGCCAGACCCGAAAACGAAGATTCAAACATCCAAGTCGGCGGCGAAGCGGCGAGCGAAAGTCGGTTGACTGAAAAAAAAAACGCGGGAGACGTGCGGATGTGCGGCAAAGGAAAAAAAGAAAAAAAAAAAGAAAAAAAAAAAAAAAAAAAAGAAAAAGGAAAGAGCGCGGCCGAAGTGCGCTTGCGCCACTGCTCGAGGCGGAAAACGGCATCGCGCTCCAGAACAGGCGCGCCGATGCCGGCTTCTGTGAAGGAAGTTCGAACACCCCAGCACAGCCCCGCGCATTGACGTGGACCTCGCATGTATCGAGAACGCCGAACGTCGCGCTCGAATCCAAACGAGAAAGAAACGCAGCGCAGCCGCTTAGCGTCCACAGCGGCGTCGTAAACAACCGCTGCATCAGAAGTGCGGGGCCCTCGAGCAGCGGGCCACGTACAAGCCAGCGACTCGGCTGCGCCCAGCCGAAGCGCCGGCCGACCACCAAGGGAAAAAAAAACCTTGCTCATGTCGACGCAACGCGTACGATCGCCTGCGAGTGAGCACCGCGCCGAGCAAGGAACCGTCTGCGGAGCGCCCTGCGCGCGCCACTTCCGGTGGCGTCTTTCCCGCAAGCAGCAGGCGCCCGGCACGTACCCGCCGCTTGGCTGCTGTGTCCAGTTTGCCACGCCAGAGACCCATGCCTCAGCGCAACGCAACGGGCAAGCGCCTCGCTAATCGATCGGTCGGGCAAAGGGTACGGAGGCGAACGACGCAATCAGCACATCACGCTCTTTTTAATGGCGGATGGGGTGGGATTCGAACCCACGAACGGGTTGCCCCGTTGCCGGTTTTCAAGACCGGTGCCTTCAACCGCTCGGCCACCCATCCGTTTGCCGCCGGACCGCGCGCAGGCGCGCGCCGCAGACCGTAGGTCTTGAACCGCCGGCAGGGCGCCGGCATGTTAGCACGTAAGCCCCGGACGATTCAGGGGTCTTATGCCGTTGAAACCTCGCCTGTTTCTGTTAGTCTAATTGCTTGAACCGGCCCGCGTCGGGCCGCTCGTGGAGAAAGCATGGATCCGAAACTCGAACCTGTCATGGCACCCGGCTCGCAGCCTCCGCTGTCGCGCCCGAGCGCCGGCGTGGCGCTCGAGAGCAACAACGTTCTGCGCAACACCTACTGGCTGCTCGCGCTGTCGATGCTGCCGACGGTGGCCGGCGCCTTGGTCGGGATGCAGTTCAACTTCATTGCCCTGTTCAAGGCGGCGCCGATCATGACGCCGCTGCTGATGTTCGGCGCGATGCTGGGCTCGCTCTTCGTCGTTACCGCACTGCGCAACAGCGCCTGGGGCGTGGTTGCGCTGCTGGGCTTCACGTTCATCGCCGGCCTGATGCTGACGCCGATCCTCTCGGTGGCGGCGGGCTTCCGCAACGGCGGGCAACTGGTGGCGCTGGCGGGCGGGATGACGGCGGCGATCTTCTTCGGGATGGCGACGATCGCGACGGTCACCAAGCGCGACTTCTCGTTCCTCGGGAAGTTCCTGTTCGTCGGCCTGATCCTGCTGATCGTCGCGTCGCTGGCCAACCTGTTCTTCCAGGTTCCGGCGGCCTCGTTGACGATCTCGGCGATCGCCGTGCTGATCTTCTCGCTCTACCTGCTGTATGACGTAAGCAACATCGTGCGTGGCGGGGAGACGAATTACGTGATGGCGACTTTGAATATTTTCCTGAACCTGTACAATATTTTCGTCAGCTTACTGAATCTGCTTCTGGCATTTTCGGGGCAGCGTGACTAGCAGGAACCAACAGCACTGGCACGGGGCAACGCGAGTTGCCCCGTTTTTTTGTCCGTGCCGGGAGGCGCGACCGCAGCTACCGGCGCGTCGTCAGCGGTGGAACAGCGCGATCGACTCGACGTGCGCCGTGTGCGGAAACATGTTGACCACCCCGGCGGCCGCGAGCGCATAGCCGTGGTCGTGGACGAGTACGGCGGCGTCTCGGGCCAGCGTGGCGGGGTTGCACGACACGTAGACGATCCGCTGCGGTCGGACCGTCGCCCGGCAACGCCTTGACCAGCGCGATCGCGCCCTCGCGCGGGCGGATCGATGAGCACCTTGTCGAGCGGACCCAGCGCCTCGACCATTTCCGGCGTGGCTTCGAACAGGTTGGCGACCCGGAACGTCGCGCGCTCGGCGAGCCCGTTCAGCGCGGCGTTCTCCGCGGCGCGGCGGACGAGCGCGGCACTGCCCTCGACGCCGACGACGCTTGCCCCGCGGCGCGCGATCGGCAGCGTGAAATTGCCGAGGCCGCAGAAGAAGTCCGCAACGCGCTCTCCGGGTCCCGGATCGAGCAGCGCCATGGCGCGGCGCACGAGCACGCGGTTGATCGTGGCGTTGACCTGCGTGAACTCGGTCGGTGAGTAGGGAAACGCGAGGTCGAACTCGGGCAGCGCGTAGCCGAGCGACGGCGCAAGCGGGTGGAAGGGTGCCGCCGTTTCGGGTCCGCCGGGCTGCAGATAGAATGCATACGTCGTGGCGGTCGGCGAACGCCCGCACGCTGGCCTCGTCGGTCTCCGCGAGCGGCGCCAGGATGCGCAGCACCAGCACGTGCGCGGGATCCGTGCCGTCGCCGACGGCCAGCTCGATCTGCGGCAGTCGATCGCGAATCGTCAGCGAGCCGACCAGCTCGCGCAAACGCGGCAGCAACGCGGAGATTCTCGGCGGCAGGATCGCGCACGACGTCATGTCGGCGACGTAGCTCGATTTCTTCTCGTGGAAGCCGACGAGCACGCCGCCTTTCTTGGCCACGTAACGCACCGACAGGCGGGCGCGGTGGCGATAGCCCCAGGCCGGGCCGTGGATCGCGGGCAGGAGCTGCGCCGGCCGGACGCGGCCGAGGTGCCACAGCGTGTCCTCGAGCGTCCGTTGCTTGGCGGCGACCTGCGCCGCGGCGTCGAAGTGCTGCAGCGAGCAGCCGCCGCACACGCCGAAGTGCGGGCAACGCGGATCGACACGGGCAGGGCTCGCGACGAGGATCGATTCGGCGCGGGCGATCTCGTAGGTCGGTTTGCGCTTGAGGGTCGTGTACGTGACCTCTTCGCCGGGCAGCGCGCCTTCGACGAACACCGCCTTGCCGTCGAGACGGGCCAGGCCGCGGCCCTCCTGGTCGAGCGAGGTGATCGACAGCGTGGTGGGGGCGGGGGTCGGTGGCGAGGCAGCTTGGGTCACGATGCGGGCGACGGGCGGTCAATCGACAATTGTAAGGCTTTGCGGTGTCGCGGCCGGAGCGCGTGGGTCATCGGCGAGCGTCGAGTAAAATGCGGCCATGAAAATCCTTGCCCTCGACACGTCGACGGAGTGGTGCAGCGTGGCCGTCGGCGACGGAGCGCACTGGATCGCCCGCGACGTTCACGCGGGACAGACGCACTCGGAACGGCTGCTGCCGTTCGTGACGGAAGTGCTCGCCGCGGGGGGCTGGTCTCTTGCCGATCTCGACGGCATCGCCTTCGGCGCGGGGCCCGGTTCGTTCACCGGCATCCGCATCGGATGCGGGGTCGCGCAGGGGCTGGCGCTGGGCGCGGACCTGCCCGTGGTTCCCGTGTCGACCCTTGCCGCGATCGCGCACGCGCACTGGTGCGATCGCGGCAGCCCGCATGTGGTCGCCTGCCTCGACGCCCGGATGCGCGAGGTCTACGTCGCGGCGTACGAGCACGGGGCCGCCGGCTGGTCCGAACGCTTCGCTCCAGTGGTGCTGGCGCCGGAGGCGGTCGCTTTGGGCCTGCCGGGCAGGTGGGTCGGTGCCGGCAACGGCTTCGCGGCGTATCCGACACTCGCGGGACGACTCGGGCTCGCGGCAGTGGACGAGGGGGCCCGGCCGACGGCACAGGCGATCGGCGACCTTGCGCTGGCGCGCCTGCGCGCCGGAGAAGGGGTGGCCGCGGGTGATGCGCTGCCGGTCTATGTCCGGCATCGCGTGGCCCTGACGTCGTCCGAGCGCGCCGCCGGCATGCGACTCTAGGGCGCGGGCGTGGCCACACTTCCGAAGTTCATGCCGTCGCCGGTGCTCGAATGGCGCCCATTGCGCGAGGACGACCTCGCGTACGTCGCCGCGCTCGAGGCCAGCATCCATCGCGCGCCGTGGACGCTGGGCAATTTTCGCGATGCGCTCGCGGCCGGCTACTGTGCGCGCGTGGGCGAACGCGAGGGCCGCATCGTCGCGTACGGCGTGCTGATGCTTGCACCGGGCGAAGCACAGCTGCTCAATCTGTCGGTGGTTCCGGATGCGCGCCGGCAAGGTCTGGGTCGTGCGCTCCTCGAACTGTTCGTCGCCGATGCGCGGCGCCTTGGCGCCGAGCAGATGTTCCTCGAAGTTCGCGCGTCCAACGTACCGGCGATCGCGCTCTACGAGGCGGCGGGTTTCGCGCGCGTCGGCCGCCGCGCGGACTACTATCCCGACCGTGACCCGCAGGCGCCGCGCGAGGATGCGCTGGTGATGCGCCGCGGACTTGCCTTTCCCGGCGCCGCGTAGGGCGACGATGCCGACCCGCGACGACCTGCTTCGGGAGCTCGGGCTCACGCCGACCTGGCGCCTTCGCGCCCGCGCCGCCCACGCCGCGCCGGACGCCTCGGCGCCCGCCGCGCCGACCCTGCCTGCGGCACGGGAGCCGGGAACGGGCGTCGAGCGCCCGGAATCGGCGGGCGGAAGCGTGGACGCCGATGCGCGCCGGACCCGGATCGCCGCACTGGAGTGGACCGAGTTCGCCGCCGACGTCGAGGCCTGCACGGCGTGCGGACTGTGCCAGACGCGGCGCCACACGGTCCCGGGCGTGGGCGACACGCGTGCCGAGTGGCTGTTCGTCGGCGAGGCGCCCGGTGCGGAAGAGGACGCGAAGGGCGAGCCGTTCGTCGGTCAGGCGGGGCGGCTTCTCGACAACATGCTCGCCGCACTCGGCCTTGCCCGGGGCAGGAACGTCTACATTGCCAACGTGCTGAAATGTCGTCCGCCGAGCAACCGGACGCCGGAGCCGCGCGAGGTCGACGCCTGTCGACCCTACCTCGACCGTCAGATCGAGCTGATCCAGCCGCGGCTCATCGTCGCGCTGGGCAAGAGCGCGGCGACCACGCTGCTCGGTGTGGAAGCCACCATCGCGAGCTTGCGCGGGCGCGTACACCGCTACGGGGGCGTACCGTTGGTCGTGACCTACCATCCGGCGTACCTGCTGCGCAACCTGACCGACAAGGCCAAGGCGTGGGAGGACCTGCTGCTCGCGCGGCGGACGGTCGCGGCGGCCGCACAGCCCTCGGCCGGCGAATCCATCGGCGGGACGTGACGCGCGACTTTGCCCCGTTCGTCGCATAATTGCTGGTGTCGGCGCCGGTTGGCCCCATATTCACGCCCGCAGGCGTCGTGTCTGCTCTGCATCCCTTCCCGGAGGAACCATGATCCGCAAGATCGCCGCCATTCTGGCCGTCACCGCGACGCTCGCGCTGACCGGCTGCGGCTATAACGACCTGCAGCGCCAGGACGAAGGCATCAAGGCCGCCTGGTCCGAGGTGCTCAACCAGTACCAGCGGCGCGCCGATCTCGTGCCGAACCTCGTCAATACCGTGAAGGGCTACGCCGCGCAGGAACAGGCGGTGCTGACCGAGGTCACCAATGCCCGGGCGAGCGTGGGGGCGATCAAGGCGACGCCCGAGCTCGTCAACGACCCGGTGGCATTCCAGAAATTCGTCAAGGCGCAGGGCGAGCTCAGCGGCGCGCTGGGTCGTCTGATGCTGGTCGTCGAAAACTACCCGCAATTGAAGTCGGACGCGCTCTTCCGCGACCTCCAGTCGCAGCTCGAAGGCACGGAGAACCGGATCACCGTCGCGCGCAACCGCTACATCAAGACTGTGCAGGAGTTCAACACCACGGTGCGGCAGTTTCCGACCAACCTGACGGCGATGCTGTTCAAGATGGACGTGAAGCCGAACTTCGCGGTCGAGAACGAGGCGGCGATTTCCGCGCCGCCGAAGGTCGACTTCAACAAAGCGCCGGCGCCAGCGCCGGCCCCGAAGTCCGAAGCACCGACCGACAGCAAGGTCGCCGGGAGCGCGGACGATCCGCTGAAGAAGGGCTATTGACCGGGCTCCGGCATCGCGGCGATGCCGGCTCGGCGGCGCGTGCCGCTGCGGTTTTGCCCGACTGGATCTGATCCCGTGACAACGGCGGCACCCGCTGCGGGCTCCTTGCGCGGCCGCGTGGCACGCAGCCACGCGCGGGGGTGGGCCGTGCGCGCGGCGTGGGCATTGGCCGCGCTGCTGACCCTCGCGGCATTGCCGGCCGCCGCGTGGGCGGCGGGGACCGACGGATTGCTGCCGATCCCGGCGCTCGCGGCGCGCGTCACCGATCTCACGCAGACGCTTGCCCCGGCCGAAGCGCAGACGCTCGAAGCGAAGCTCGCCGACTGGGAGGCGCGCACCGGCAATCAGCTGGTCGTCCTGATGGTGCCGACCACGCAGCCGGAACCCATCGAGGCCTACTCGATCCGCGTCGCCGAAGCGTGGAAGATCGGCCGCAAGGGGCAGGACAACGGCGCGCTCTTCCTCGTCGCGAAGAACGACAGGAAGATGCGGATCGAGGTCGGCTACGGCCTCGAGGGCACGCTGACCGACGTGACGGCGCGGCGCATCATCGCCGAAAACGTCGCCCCGCTGTTTCGGGACGGTCAATTCGCGGCCGGCATCAACGCCGGCGTCGACCGGATCATCGCCGTGGTCGCCGAGGGCAAGCCATTGCCGCCGCCGAAGGCACAGGCCGGAACGTCGTCGCCGACGGGCGGCATGAGCTTCGAGATGCTGCTGATCGTGCTGTTCATCGTCGTGCCGCTCGTCGGCGGCATCCTGCGCTCGATCTTCGGCCGCCTGCTGGGCTCGACGGTCGGCGCGGGCATCGTCGGCGCCGCCGCCTGGCTCGTCGCCGGCTCGCTGGTGATTGCCGGCATCGCCGCGGTCGTCGGGTTCATCGTGATGGTCTTCATGGGCAGCGGCCTCTCCGCGATGGGTCGACGCGGCGGTGGATGGACGTCCGGCGGCGGCTGGGGCGGCGGCGGCGGCTGGCGGCGGCGGTGGTGGCGGTGGCGGCGGTTTCTCGGGCGGTGGCGGCAGCTTCGGCGGCGGCGGCGCTTCCGGCGGCTGGGATTGAGCGTCACGTCCCCGACGCGGAGAACGACGATGCCCTGGCGACGACCGAACCGGTTCTGGCGGCACCTCGCGACCGACCACGGCAGCGTGCGACGCGCGTTCCGCGACGCGGATCTCGCGCGCATCGAGACCGCGATTGCGCAAGGCGAAAGGACGCATCGCGGGCAGGTGCGGTTTGCCGTCGAAGCGTCGCTTCCGCTCGGCCGCGTCCTGAAGCGAATGCCGCCGCGCGAGCGCGCGCTCGAAGTTTTCGGTCTCCTGCGGATCTGGGACACCGAGGACAACTGCGGCGTGCTCGTGTACCTGCTGCTCGCCGACCGTGATGTCGAGATCGTCGCCGACCGCGGTATCCATGCCCGCGTCGGCGACGCGGCGTGGGAGGCCGTGTGCCGGACGATGGAGGCGGCGTTTCGCGAGGGCCGCTTCGCCGAGGGCGTGGCGGCGGGGATCGGCGAGATCAACGCGCTCATGGCCCGTCACTTCCCGCGTGCGGGTGGCGCCGGGAACAACGAGCTCGACGACCGGCCCATGGTGCTGTAACGCTGCGCACCGGCGGGGCCGGCGCCACGGCGGCGATTCAGTGCCCGGAGTGCTCTTCGGACTTCTCCATCCCGATGAGGTGCAGGGAGTCGCTGCGTGCCTGATTGATCCGGTGGCGCAGAAACACGAGCGTCATCGTGCCGGAGACGAACAGGCCGAACATCATGATCGCGACGTTCACCTGAAGGCCGTAACGGACCATCAGCGTGTAGAGCCCGACCATCACGAGGATGCCGATGTTCTCGTTGAAGTTCTGCACGGCGATCGAATGACCGGCGCCCATCAGGACGTGGCCGCGATGCTGGAGCAGGGCGTTCATCGGCACGACGAAGAACCCGGCGCAGGCCCCGATCACGACCATCAGCACCATCGCCACCGGCATCTTCGTCACGAAGATCATCGCCATCACGGTGAGGCCCATCGCGACGCCGATCGGCAGCACCTTCACCGAACCGCGAAGCGAGACCAGCTTGGCGGCCAGCACCGCGCCGGCGGCAATCCCGAGCGCGACGACACCTTGCAGCATCGACGCCTGGGAAAGGTCGAGGCCGAGTGCTCTGGCCGCCCAGTCGATGACGATGAACTGGAGCGTCGCGCCCGCGCCCCAGAACAGCGTCGTCGTCGCGAGCGATATCTGCCCCAGCTTGTCGCGCCAGAGCAGCGCGTTGCAGTGCGCGAATTCACGGATGAGGAAGAGCGGATTCCGGTTGAGTATCCGGTGATCGACCCCTGTGTCCGGGATGTGCCAGTTGAAGATCGCCGCGATCATGTAGATGCCCATGATCACGGCGACCGCGGCCTCGGGCGGCGTTTCGATTCCGGTGTCCCACACCGGCAGGTCGAAACCCAGCAGCATCGTCGACACGCGCTGGCTGATCAGCGCGCCGCCCAGCAGGACGCCGAGGATGATCGAGCCCACCGTCGTGCCTTCGATCCAGCCGTTGGCGATGACGAGCTGGCGCGGCGGGAGCAGTTCGGTGAGGATCCCGTACTTGGCCGGAGAGTAGGCGGCGGCGCCAATGCCGACGACGGCATAGGCCGCCAGCGGGTGCATCGCGAGCAGCATCAGCAGGCAGCCGCCGGCCTTGATGCCGTTGGACAGCAGCATCACGCGACCCTTCGGCATCGAATCGGCGAACGCGCCGACCAGCGGGGCAAGCAACACGTACGACACCACGAAGCACTGTTTCAGCGCCGGGGTCATCCACAAGGGCTCATGCTGCGCACGCAGGAGCGCGATGGCGGCGATCAGCAGCGCATTGTCGGCGAGCGACGAGAAAAACTGCGCCGCCATGATCGTGTAGAAGCCGGCCTTCATCATCCTCCGGGACGTGGCAGGCGCGCCGCGAGCGGCGCGAAGGGGCAGCGGGCATTGGGTATAATTTTATGAGGCAGGACCCGCGCCCGCGCTTTATACCATACGAGCGGAGTACGGGCCGCGCCGATCGCCGTCCTCCCATCGGATCTCCCTTCGCTCCCCGCGCGCCATGGCCCGACCGCTGTTTGCCCAGGTGAATCTCGCGGCACTCGAGGCCAACGTCGCCCGCGTCCGCGCCTGCGCGCCGAATACCCAGATGCTCGCCGTGGTGAAGGCCAATGCCTACGGTCACGGCCTTGCGCGCGTGCTGCCGGCGTTGGGCGATGCGGACGGCCTGGCGCTGCTCGAGCTCGACGCGGCGGTGAGCCTTCGCGCTGGTCGATACGCGCGGCGGATCGTGCTGCTCGAGGGATTCTTCGCGGCCGACGAGCTGCCCGAAATATCGGCGAAGCGCCTGGGAGTGGTCGTCCACCACGCCGAGCAGGTGCGAATGCTCGAGACTGCGCATCTCGAGCGCCCGCTCGAGGTTTTCGTCAAGGTCAACACCGGGATGAATCGATTGGGGGTACGCCCGGCCGACGTGGCGCACCTCGTCGAGCGGCTCAACCACTGCGAATCGGTGGCGGCATTGCGGCTCCTGACCCACCTGGCGCGCGCCGAGGACGAGGACGGCCTCGCCGAGCAGCTCCGCGTATTCGAACGCGCATGCAAGGGGCTGCCGTATCCGCGCTCGATTGCCAATTCGGCCGGTGTTGTCCGCTACAACGAAGTCGGCGGCGACATCGTACGGCCTGGCATCATGCTGTACGGGGCGACGCCGTTTCCCTACGAGACGGCCAGGAACATCGGCGTGCAGCCGGTGATGACGCTGCGCTCGGAGATCATCGCCATCCAGGACCTCCGGGTCAACGAAAGCGTGGGCTACGGTGCGACGTACACGGCGTCACGCGCGCATCGGATCGGCGTGGTCGCCTGCGGCTATGCGGACGGTTATCCGCGCCACGCGCCGAACGGGACGCCCGTTCTGGTCTGCGGCCGCAAGGTTCGCATCGCCGGCCGCGTGTCGATGGACATGCTGACCGTCGACCTGAGTGACGCCCCGGAAGCCACCGTCGGCAGCCCCGTCGTGCTGTGGGGCGAAGGCCTGCCCGTTGACGACGTCGCGACCGCGGCGGCGACCGTCGGCTACGAGCTCTTGTGCGCGGTCGCCCCGCGCGTGCCGTTCGTCACGACCAACGTCGGCCCCATCGATCTCGAACTCTGACCGCGAAGGCGAATATCGTGTACACCGTCGTCACCGGAGCCGCCGGCTTCATCGGCGCCAATCTCGTCAAGGCGCTCAACGAACGCGGCGAGACGCGCATCCTCGCCGTCGACAACCTCTCCCGAGCAGAAAAGTTCACGAATCTCGTCGACTGCGACATCGCCGACTACGTCGACAAGGACGAATTCCTGCATCGGCTCGCGGACGGCGATTTCGACGACGACATCGCGACGGTCTTCCATCAGGGCGCGTGCTCGGACACGATGGAAACCGACGGCCGGTACATGATGCGCAACAATTACCGGTACTCGGTGTCGCTGCTCGAGTGGTGCCAGAACAACGACGTCGCGTTCCTGTATGCGTCGAGCGCATCGGTCTACGGCGGCGGGGGGGTGTTCCGCGAGGAGCGCGCGCACGAGGCTCCCCTCAACGTCTACGGTTACTCCAAGTTTCTCTTCGACCAGTACGTGCGCAACGTGCTGCCCGATCGCACGTCGCAGATCGTCGGATTCCGGTACTTCAACGTCTACGGGTCGCGCGAGGCGCACAAGGGGCGGATGGCGTCGGTCGCCCATCATTTCTTTCATCAGTATCGCCGGGACGGACGCGTCCGTCTGTTCGAGGGCTCGGATGGCTACGCCGCTGGCGAGCAGCGTCGCGACTTCGTCTCGGTCGAGGATGTGGTGAAGGTCAACCTCGATTTCCTCGATCATCCTGACCGCGCCGGCATCTTCAATCTCGGCACCGGCAAGGCGGCGACCTTCAACGACGTCGCCGTCGCGACGGTCAACGCGCTGCGCGCGCTGGCGGGCGAGGCTTCGCTGCCGCTTGCGGAGCTCGTGCGCACGCGCGCGATCGAGTACGTCCCGTTTCCCCCGGCGCTGGTCGGCAAGTACCAGAGCTTCACGGAGGCCGATCTCGCGCGGCTGCGCGCCGCGGGCTACCGCGCACCGATGCTCGCGGTCGACGAGGGTGTCGCCCGCTACGTGCGTGAGCTCGCCGGACGCGCCGCGGACGCGCCGCCGTCGGCGCCTCCCGTCCGTCCGGCCTAGTCCCGACGGCGAATTTCGCGGCCTGGCCGCGCCGCCTAGTCTCCTCCCTGCGTGCTGTCGCCGCGCGTCGCGCGGACCGCAGGCACGTCGCTCTCGATCAAGGAGGATTCCATGAAGCAATGGCTCATCGCGCTCGGCCTTTTCCTACCCGGCCTGGCGTTGGCGACGGTCAATCTCAACACGGCGTCGAAGGAAGAACTGGTCGCACTGCCCGGCGTCGGCCCGGCGAAGGCGCAGGCAATTCTCGATCATCGCAAAGCGCACGGGCCGTTCAAGTCGGTGGAGGAGCTCAAGGACGTCAAGGGCATCGGCGCCAAACGTTTCGAGAAGATCAAGGCCGACCTCGCGGTGTCCGGCCCGAACACCGGGGTCGGGACGGTCGCGACGGCCGGCAAGGCCAAGGGCGGCAACCTGCGGGCGGAGGCCGCTGCGTCCGGCGGCAAGCAGGACGGGCGTACGGCAAAGCCCTGATCGTGCCGTCGGTGCCGCCCCGGAGCGCGTCGTCTTGCCGCGCTCGTCGGTGCCGGGGTCAACGCATTGCGTTAGCCGGGCGTTTGGGACCCGTACCGGTTCGTTTTGGGCTGGTACGGTGTGCCCGCTCATAACGACCCGGAGAAACTTCATGAAACGGTTTTTGTTGTTCCTCGCCGCCCTGCTGTTTTCGGGGCTGGCACTCGCCGCCGTGAACATCAACACGGCAACCAAGGAAGAGCTCGACTCGCTGCCGGGAATCGGCCCGGTGAAGGCACAGGCGATCGTGGACTATCGCAATGCCAACGGCCCGTTCAAGACACCCGAAGACATCATGAAGGTCAGCGGGATAAAGGAAGGCGAATTCGGCAAGCTCAAGGGCCTGATTGCCGTGTCCGGCGCGACGACGCCTCTGGCACCCGCGAAGGCGGCCGAACCGGCCAAGGCGGCCGCGGCACCCGCTCCGGCAGCCGCCGCGAAGGCGGCCGCCCCGGCTGCAGCCCCCGCGAAGGCTGCCCCGGCGGCCGCTCCGACAGCACCGCCGGCCGCACCTGCGGCGGCAAAGGCTGAAGCGCCGAAGGACGCGAAGGCGGCAAAGGCTGAGGCGGCGGCGAAGGCGAAGGAAGAGAAGGTGGCGAAGGAACGGGCCGACAAGGACGCCAAGGAAAAGGCGAAGGCCGAGAAGGCAGCCAAGGCCAAGGCCGACAAGGAAGCCAAGGACAAGGAAAAGGCCGACAAGGCGGCGAAGGCGAAGGCGGACAAGGAAGGGAAGGACAAGGCCAAGGCCGCCGCACCGGCGGCGCCGGCCACTGCCCCGGCCGCTCCTGGAGCTGCGAAGTCGGAAGCGCCGAAGAAGTAACGGCCCTGCCGTGCAGAGCACGACACCCCGCCCCTGTGGCGGGGTTTTCGTTGTCGGGGATGGCCCTCGAGCCATCGATCGACGCGAGTGCAGAGGCAATCGCCGTATGGCGCCATCGGGTGTCGGAGAGCACTCGCGCGCTCGGCTACAATGACAAGCCGCGATGCTGCCGCTCGGGGCCGTGTCCGTGAATGCCGCGTCCATGTACCCGACCCTTCAGTCCACCGTCGGCAACACCCCGCTCGTTCGTCTGCAGCGTCTGCCGGGCGCGACCTCGAACATCGTGCTGGGCAAGCTCGAGGGCAACAATCCGGCGGGCTCCGTGAAGGACCGTCCGGCGCTGTCGATGATCGTCGAGGCCGAGAAGCGCGGCGAAATCCGGCCGGGCGACACGCTGATCGAAGCGACGTCGGGAAACACCGGCATCGCGCTCGCGATGGTCGCGGCGATGAAGGGCTACCGGTTGATCCTGGTGATGCCCGACAACCAGTCGCTGGAGCGACGGCAGTCGATGCGTGCGTTCGGCGCAGACCTGGTGCTGACGCCGAAGGTCCGGCGGAATGGAGAACGCGCGCGACACCGCCGAACGGATGCGCGCCGAAGGGAAGGGCATCATCCTCGACCAGTTCGCCAATCCCGACAATCCGCTCGCACACTATCGCGGCACCGGGCCCGAGATCTGGCGCGACACGAACGGTGCGCTCACGCACTTCGTCTCGGCGATGGGAACGACGGGCACCATCATGGGCGTGTCGCGTTTCCTCAAGGAGAAGAACCCGGCAATTCGCGTCGTCGGCGCGCAGCCCGAGGACGGCTCGCAAATTCCCGGCATCCGCAAATGGCCCGAGGCCTATCTGCCGAAGATCTTCGATCGCTCGCGCGTCGACCGGATCGAGCTCGTGTCGCAAGCAGAAGCCGAAGCGACGACGCGTCGCCTCGCGAGCGAGGAGGGCATCTTCTGCGGCATTTCCGCCGGCGGCGCCTGCGCTGTCGCGCTGCGTATCGCCCGCGAGGTCGAGAGCGCGACGATCGTGTTCATCGTGTGTGATCGCGGCGACCGCTACCTGTCGACCGGAGTTTTTCCGGGCTGATCCGGCGCGACGCCGCGCTGCCGGTGCGGCCCTCGCCAACGCCCATTCGTCCGATGGCTCCCCTCCTCGTCTTCGACATCGAAACGGTGCCCGACATTGCCGGCCTGCGCCGGGTTCACGACATCGGCAACGAACTTACCGACGACGCCGTGCTCGACTGGATCACCCAGCAGCGGCGCACGCAGACCGGAAGCGACTTTCTGCCGCTCCTCTATCAGAAGGTCGTCGCGATCGCCTGCGCGCTGCGTGACGGGAGCAACTTCCGGATCGCGTCGGTCGGCACGCCCGAGGATCCGGAGCCCGAGCTCATCCGCCGGTTCTACGACCTGATCGACAAGCACACGCCGCAACTCGTGTCGTGGAATGGCGGCGGATTCGACCTGCCGGTGCTGAACCATCGCGCCCTGATTCACGGCGTCACGGCCGCCCGCTTCTGGGACTGGGGCGATGACGACCGCGAGTTCAAGTGGAACAGCTATCTCGGCCGCTACCACACGCGGCATCTCGACGTGATGGACGTGCTGGCGATGTACCAGCCGCGCGCCTACGCCGGTCTCGACGCGATGGCGCGCCTGTGCGGCTTCCCGGGCAAGCTCGGCATGGACGGCAGCGCGGTGCACGCGGCGGTGCGTGCCGGCAGGCTCGACGATGTGCGCCGCTACTGCGAAACCGACGTCATGAACACGTATCTCGTCTACCAGCGCTTCCGGCTGCTGCGCGGCGAGCTCACCGCCGGCGAGTACGCGAAGGAAATCTCGCTCGCACGCGAGAAGATCGCCGCCGTCAACGCCCCGCACTGGCAGGAGTTTCTCGCCGCGTGGGACGCGAACCCGGCCTCCTGAATCCACGGCGCTGCGCACGACGCGCCCGCCGCGACAGGCACCCGCGCCTTGCGCGCGAGGTGACGCATGACGCGGCAGCACGCGAAACCGGCGCCGCCGATGCCTGGAAGCGGCGTTGAGCGTCGTGCTTGTGTCGCCGAATATCGAGGCTGGCGACATTGAGGTTGCGCTACAGGTCGACGCTGCCGCGACCGAGCTCGACCACGCGCCCGGCCACCCGGATAGCGCCGTCAGAGGTGACTTCCAGTTCCAGCCGGGACGGGCGGCCGACCTGATCGCCCTGGGCAATCGCGAGCCGTTGCGGCAGCGGCGCGCCGGTGGCCAGCAGCCACCCACCCAGATTGGCACAGGCCGATCCGGTGCCCGGGTCCTCGGCGATCGCGCCGTGCTTGGGAAAGAAGAAGCGCGCGACACACGCCGTGTTGCGTCCCGCAGCCGCGGCCGGGTCGGGTGCGAACACGTACGCCATCGCGCGCGCGCCGTTGTGCCCGTGCGCCAGCATGAGATCGGCGCGTGGCGCGGCGCGACGAACGGCATCCGCGCTCGCGAGCGGGATGACGAGCTGCTCGGATCCGGTGTCGACCCACAGCGGCGGCTGGCGCGGGTCCGGTGCGACGGCGGCTTCCTCGATCCCGAGCATGGCCGCGAGCTCGGCGCGGGACATAGCAACGGCACGATGCTTCGGCGCGTTCGCGGACAGTGTCCAGACGTCGCCGTGCGCGGTGACCGGGATCACTCCCGCGAGCATTTCGAGCGTCACCGCATCGCCGGCGCCGGCGAGCGCGCGGACGACATGCGCCGTGCCGAGCGTCGGATGACCGGCAAAGGGCATCTCGAAGGCCGGCGTGAAGATCCGCACCCGTGCGCTGGCCCGCGCGGAGGGCAGCACGAACGTCGTCTCGGACAGATTGAACTGCAGCGCGAGCGCCTGCATCGTCGTGGTGTCGAGTCCGCGGCCGTCCTCGAAGACGCACAGTGGATTGCCCGCGAGCGGCGTTTCAGCGAAGACGTTGACGATGCGGTAGGCGTACGACGGCATCGATGGTTCCTCAGAAGGAGGTTGGTTGTTGGCGCCGCACGCGCTCGTCGAGGTCGCGCGCCAGCGCGCGGAAGGCAGTCCCGTCGATCGCCGTCGATACCGCGACGAGAGCGTCGGCGAAGTGCGGGAAGTTCTTCTCGATCGAGCGCGCGTAGGTCGGGTCGTAATGCTGGACCAGGAGCTCGGCGACCAACGTGTCCCAGTCACCGGCGGCCGCTGCGGAGGACCAGCGTGCAATCGTCGTCTTGCCGCGGAGCTCGGCGAGCGGCATCAGGCGCCGCGCGAGCGACTCCGGGTCGGCAAGGAAATGGGCGTACTCTTCCTTCAGCAGCGCAACGCGAAGCGGCTGCGGCGTCATCGACGCGGATGCAGCCAGCGCCGCGCATCGCGTCGAGCAGCGCATCGGGCACCTGCACGCTGCCGATCTTCTTGCTTTCCGACTCGACGTAGACGGGGCGCGCCGCATCGAGCCCCTGCAGCGCGGCCAGAAGCTGACTCTCGAACCATTTCTGCGACGGTTGCGGATCGCCGGGAAATTCGCCGAGCAGCGAGCCGCGATGCTTCGCGAGGCCTTCGAGGTCGAGCGTCTGCGCACCTTCGGCGGCGAGCGCCGCGAGAAGCCGGCTCTTGCCCGATCCGGTCAGACCGCAGATGACCTGGTACCGGAATTGCCGCGGCAGCACCTCGAGTCGTGCGATGACGTGCCGCCGGTAGCTGCGGTAGCCGCCGTCGAGCTGCACGGCGCGCCAGCCGACCTCGTTCAGGATGTGCGCCAGCGAGCGGCTGCGCTGTCCCCCGCGCCAGCAGTAGACCAGCGGCGCCCAGTCGCGCGGCTTGCCGGCAAAGGGTCCCTCGAGCATCGCAGCGATCCGCCGCGCGACCAGTGCCGCCCCGGCCTTCCGGGCGGCGAACGCGGATTCCTCGGCGTGCATCGTCCCGATGCGGGCGCGTTCGACGTCATCCAGCACCGGATGGTTCTCGGCCCCGGGGATGTGATCCTCGGCGAACTCCGCGGGACTGCGCACGTCGACCCGATCCGGATAGTCGGCGAGCGCTTCGACCGGCACTTTCCGGTCGCCACGCGTCGGGACGGTGGTCATCGCGGCTTGCCCAGCAGTGGTGCCAGCGCCGGCCAAACGTTGTCGAGCAAGAGCGGCTGCGCGGCCGCCGCCGGATGGATGCGGTCGGTCTGGAAGAGCTCGTTCTTGTCGCCGAATCCGGCGAAGAAATAGGGAACCACCGGCACCTTGCGCGCAGCGGCGACCGCCTCGAAGATGCCGTCGAATTCGCGCGTGTATGCGGGCCCGTAGTTCGGCGGCAGCTTCGTCCCCACCAGCAGCACCTTGGCGCCGGCCTTGCGCACCGCGACCACCATGGCGTCGAGATTTTCGCGGGTGGCCTTGAGGTTGCCGCCGCGCAGACCGTCGTTGCCGCCGAGTTCGATCACGACGACGGCCGGCCTGTGTTGCGCAAGCAACGCGGCCAGTCGTGCGCGCCCGCCCGCCGTCGTGTCGCCGCTGATGCTGGCGTTGACGACCCGGTGCGGATATCGGGCGACCTTGAGCCGCGCGGCGAGCAGGTCCACCCAGCCTTGTCCGGCCGGCAGCCCATAGCCAGCCGAAATCGAGTCGCCGACGACGAGCAGCACGGGTGCGCCGGGCTCCGCGCGTGCGGGAACGATGCCGTTGCTCGCCACGAGCAGCGCGGCAGCAAATGCAAGCAGGGCGACCAGAATCGGGCGGCGCGACATCGAAGCGGCGAAGAGGGATCGAGCCGCGATTGTAGAGGCTCTCTCGGCACGCGCGGTAAAATGTGCGCCGAACGAATCCGGAAATCCGGGGTCGGATCGATCGCCACGTGTGGCCGTGCGTGGTGGGGAGTCCGCTTGCAACCGGCCATTCCTGCCCCGATCTCCTTTCAATGCCCGATTTCATCCTCCGCGCCGTCGGACTGTCCAAGGTCGTGACCAGCGGCGAGACCCCGCTCACGATCCTCGATGCGGTCACCTTCGACGTGGAGGAGGGCGCTGCCGTGGCGATCGTCGGCGCGTCCGGCTCGGGCAAGACGACGCTGCTCGGCCTGCTCGCTGGCCTCGATCGGCCGACCGAGGGTGACGTGTGGCTCGCCGGCCAGGCGTTGTCGCGACAGGACGAGGACGCGCGCGCCGCGCTGCGCCAGCGCCTGCTCGGCTTCGTGTTCCAGTCGTTCCAGCTGCTGCCCGCACTCACGGCGCTGGAGAACGTGATGTTGCCGCTGGAGCTCGCCGGTGCCGCCGACGCCACCGCGCGCGCGAAAGCCTGGCTCGATCGCGTCGGGCTCGCGCAGCGAATCACGCACTATCCGAAGCAGCTCTCCGGTGGCGAGCAGCAGCGCGTCGCGATCGCCCGTGCGTTCGCCGGGGAACCCAAGCTGCTGATGGCGGACGAGCCCACCGGCAATCTCGACGCGGCGACCGGAGTCGAAGTTGCGGAGCTGATGTTCCGCCTGAACCGCGAACGTGGCACCACGCTCGTCCTCGTCACGCACGACGCGGGGCTCGCGGCCCGCTGCGGGCGCCGACTGTCGCTCGCCTCGGGCCGGCTGGTCGGCGACGAGCGCGCGGCGGGTTGAGAACGATGGCGACCATCAGGCTCGCGTTGCGAATGCTCTCGCGCGACTGGCGCGCGGGCGAACTCAACGTGCTGATCGCAGCGCTGTTGCTCGCGGTGGCGAGCGTGGGCACCGTCGGCTTTTTCGCGGACCGTGTGAAGACCGCGCTGTCCCGGCAGGCGAATCTGCTGCTCGGCGCCGACATGCTCATCTCGGGCGATCGTCCGCTGCCCGATGCGTATGCGGAGGAGGCGAGGCGCCGCGGACTTGCCGCCACGCCGGTGCTCAAGTTCAACAGCATGGTCCAGCGCGAGGGCGCCGATGCTGCCGCCGGCGCCGTATTGGCCGACGTCAAGGCTGTGGCCGCAGGATACCCGCTGCGTGGCGCGATCACGCTCGTCGACGCACGGACTCCGGACGGCGTCGGCGCCACCGGCATTCCGCCCCGCGGCGAGGCGTGGCCCGACAGCCGGCTCGCGGCCCGGCTCGGGGTGAAGACCGGCGACGGGATCCTGGTCGGCGAAGCCGTGCTCAAGATCGGGCCGGTGGTCCAGCAGGAGCCCGAAGTGGCAAGCGGCCTCCTCTCGCTCGGCCCGCGGCTGCTCGTCAATCTCGACGACGTTCCCGCGACGAATCTGCTGCAGCCGGGCAACCGGGCCGCTTATCGTTTGCTCGTCGCAGACACCGCGAATCGCGACCGGCTCGAGGGTTATACATCGTGGATCCAGCGCGAATTGAAGCCGGGACAGCGCGTCGAGACGGTGCGCGATCTGCGGCCCGAAATCCGGCAGACGCTCGATCGCGCGGAGAAATTCCTCGGCTTGGCCGCACTGGTCGCGGTGATGCTCGCCGCGGTGGCCGTCGCGCTCGCGGCCTCGCGCTACCTGCGCCGCCACCTCGACACGGCGGCGATGCTGCGCTGCTTCGGCACCTCCGAGCGGCGCACGCTGGCACTGTTCGTCCTGCAGTTTCTCGCCGTCGGTCTCGCCGCCAGCGTGGCCGGCGTCGGCCTCGCGCTCGTCGGTCAGCAGATCCTGGTCGCGCTGCTCGGCGGCATCGCTTCGGCGAATCTGCCGGCGCCGGGGTTCGTGCCGGGCATCGCCGCATTCGGGACCGGCGTGCTGCTGCTCCTCGGGTTCGCGCTGCCGCCGCTCGTCGCGCTGGCGAGCGTGCCGCCGCTGCGCGTGCTGCGGCGCGACCTGCCGCGCCCGCGCGCGGGGGGCATCGCCGCGTATCTGCTCGGGGCCGTCGTCATCGCGTTGCTGATTGCGTGGCAGGCGCAGGACGCGAAGGCAGGCGGCATCATGATCGGCGGCATCGGCGGACTGCTCGTCGCGGCCGCCCTCGCCGCATGGGGGATGATCGTCGCGCTGAAGCGCCTGCCGCAGCGCGGCGTCACCTGGCGCTTCGGTCTCGCCAACCTGCGCCGACGCCCGCTCGGGTCGAGCCTGCAGATCGGTGCACTGGCGCTCGGATTGATGGCGCTGCTGCTGCTTACCGTCGTGCGCGGCGATCTGATGAAGAGCTGGCGCCAAAGCCTTCCGCCGGATGCGCCGAATCATTTCATCATCAACGTGCTGCCCGACCAGATCGACGGCGTCCAGGCGCTCGTCAAGCGCGAGACGGGCGCCAGCGTTCCGCTCTATCCGATGGTCCGCGGGCGGCTGACGGCGGTCAACGGCACGCCGATCGACACGACGCAACTCGGGGACACCCGGGCGCGCCGGCTCGCCGAACGGGAGTTCAATCTGTCGTGGGCGACCGACCTGCCGCGGACCAATCGCATCGTCGCGGGCAAGTGGTTCGACGGCGCGACCGGGCCTGCGGCGGGCCTGTCGATGGAGGATGGCATCGCCGACACACTGAAGCTCAAGCTCGGCGACACGCTGACCTGGGACGTCGCCGGTACGCCCCTCACCGCAAGCATCACGAGCCTGCGCAAGGTCGAATGGGACAGCTTCCGGCCGAACTTCTTCGCGCTGTTCGCGCCCGGAGTGCTCGAGGCCATGCCGCAGACCTACCTCGGCGCGGTGCGCGTGCCCGAGTCGCCGCAGGCGGGGGCGTGGCTGTCGGCGCTGGTGCAGCAGTTCCCGAACGTGCTGGCGATCGACGTCGGCGAGATCATCCGGCAGATCCAGTCGATCATGGACCAGGTGGCGACCGCAGTCGAGTTCGTGTTCCTGTTCACGCTGCTGGGAGGCCTGCTCGTGCTGCAAGCTGCGATCGCCGCCACGCAGGACGAGCGCAAGTTCGACGCCGCGGTGCTGCGCACGCTCGGCGCGTCGCGCGCGCAGCTTGCCGCCGCGCAGATCGCCGAGTTCCTCGTCCTCGGTGCGCTGGCGGGTACGCTCGCCGCGACCGGCGCGACCGCCACCGGTTACGTGCTCTCCGACCGCGTCTTCCAGATTCCCTTCGCCGCGAATCCGCTGCTCTGGGTGTACGGCATCGTCGGCGGCGCGCTCGCGGTGACGCTCGCCGGCTGGCTCGGCACGCGGGGCATTGCGCAGCATCCGCCGCTGGAAGTGATCCGCGAGCTGGGTTGAACATGCCCGACACCGAAACGCGCAAGGCCACGCCGTACGAACGCATCGGCGGCGATACCGCGGTACGCGCGCTGGTCGAGCGCTTCTACGACCTGATGGAAATGGAGCCGGCCTATGCGCGAGTGCGCGCCGTGCACGCACCGAGCCTCGCCTCTGCGCGCGAAAAGCTCTATCTCTTCCTCTCCGGCTGGCTGGGCGGGCCGCAACTCTACGTCGCGCAATACGGTCACCCGCGCCTGCGGGCGCGTCACCTGCCGTTCGCAATCGGCTCCACCGAGCGCGACCAGTGGCTCGCGTGCATGCGTCGCGCACTGGCCGACACCGGCGTGCCCGACGATCTCGCTGCGCCGTTGATGACTGCCTTCTTCCAGACCGCGGACTGGATGCGCAACGTCGACGGCTGATCCGCCGCTACGCGCGCCCCGCAAGGATCGATTCGCGTGCCAGCAGTCGCGCCAGGGCCGTCAGTGCCAGCCCCGCGAGCGCGAGCGGAATCACGTACGACTGCACGAGCTCGGGCAGCGGCAGCGTCTCGCCGCGCAACGCTCGGCCGAGAAGCGCGTACTGGCCGGACACCGGCACCCAGAGCAGCCAGCCCGGCTCCTTGCGCTGGAGGAAGATCTGCATCACGGGCATGATCGAGACGACGAACAGCAGGACCGAGAGGTTCGACTGCGCTTCCTTGAAGCTGCGGCCGCGGCCTCCGACATAGAGGAGCACGGCCGGCATGAGCAGGATCAGCGGGATCAGCACGACCAGGAAGCGCCCAAGCTCGGCGAGGCCGAACAGGAACGGGATGCCGATCGCCGGCAGCGGGCCGAAGCGCAGCGTCAGGTAGAAGCCCGACAGCGTCAGCAGCACGACCAGCGCGTCGAGCGCGACGACGGCTAGCCACTTGCCCGCGGCGAGTTCGACGGGTGCGACGGGCGTCATCAGCAGCGGCTCGAGCGACTGGCGCTCGCGCTCTCCCGCGGTCGAATCAAGGGCTGCGGCCATCCCGCCGATCACGGCGGCGAAGAGCCCGTAGTACGCGACGAGAAACAGGACCAGCGACCCCGAGCTCTGTGGTGTGGCGAGGTCGCGCCGCTCGACCGCGAGTGGCGCGGCGACGTCCGGGGAGACGCCGCGCAGCAGCAGCCGTGCGCGCCCCCACTCGCGCTCGTACGCGTGCAGCAGCGATTCGGTCTGGTCGATCGCCGCGCGCGCCCGGTCGCGCGAGCGGTCGAATACGAGGCGGACGATTCCCGGCTTGCCCGCGGCAACGTCGGTTCCGAATCGGGCGTCGATCTCCAGCACGACGTCGAGGTCGCCGTCTCGCACGCGCGTCTCGTAATCGCCCGGGGCCGGCGACACGCTCACCTGCTGGCGCTGCAGGAAGGCAACGAGCGCCGGCGCATGTTCGGCGCCCGTCACGGGCAGCTTGAGCTCACGCGCCTTGTCGATCTGGCTTGCGAGGAGATTCAGTATCAGCAGCAGCATGATCGGACCCGCCGCGATCGACGTGACGAGCATCACGACCATCGTGCGCCGGTCGCGGAAGGTGTCGACGATCTCCTTGTTCGCGACGGCGAGGACACGCCCGACGACGGAGTCGTTGCGGGGAGCGTCCGCGGAGACGGTCATGCGGCGAGGCCCTCGCCGGATCCCAGCAGACGTACGAAGGCATCCTCGAGCGAGCGCTCGCCCGACAGCGCGAGCAACTCGTCGGCCGTTCCGGCGGCGACGACCTGCCCGCCGCCGAGGATGACGATCCGGTCGCAAAGGGCGGACACTTCCTGCATCACGTGCGAGCTGAAGAGCAGGCACCTGCCATCGGTGCGCAGGCCGCGGAGCAGTTCGCGCAGCGCCCGCGTGCTCATGATGTCGAGGCCGTTGGTCGGCTCGTCGAGCAGGATCACGTGCGGATCGTGGACCAGGGCCCGGGCGATGGCGACCTTCATCCGCTCGCCTTGCGAAAATCCCTGCGCGCGGCGATCGGCGATGCCGCCGATGCCGAGCGCGTCGACGAGATCGTCGACGCGGCGCTCGAGCGCGCCGCCGCCAAGCCCGTGCAACGCGCCGTAATAGCGGATGTTCTCGCGTGCGGTCAGGCGCGGATAGAGTCCCCGCGCATCCGAGAGCACACCGATACGTCGCCGCACCGCGAACCGGTCGCGGACGACGTCGAGCCCGTCGATGACCGCCGCGCCGGTGTCCGGAAGGACGAGGGTTGCCAGGATGCGCAACAGCGTCGTCTTGCCGGCGCCGTTGGGGCCGAGCAGGCCGGTGATCTCGCCGTCGGGGGCGGCGAACGTGACGCCGCCCACCGCCTTCACTTCGCCGCGCCTGCCGAAGGCCTTGGCGATCCCGTCCACGACGATCATGGCTGCGGTCCCAGGCGGTCCGGCCAGAGCGGCGGGCGGACCGTGCGCGCGAAATGCTCGAGGCACGAGACGGGCAGGGACGCGAAGGTCGGATCGTCGACGAACGCCTCGATCAGGCGCGGCCCGCACGCGTGCGGCGAAACGATATGGCCGTAGCCATGGGCGATCACGTGACGGCTGTTGGGCAGGGTGCGCCCGACCTCGGCGCCGTTCGCCGGTGGCGTGACCGGGTCGAGTTCCCCCGACAGGATCAGCGCGGGAACGTCGCTCGTCACGGGTTTCGCCGCATCGACAGGCGTTGCGCTGCGCGGCCAGTTGTCGCACACGGCAAGCGCGCGCTCGGCGATCGCGCGCGAGCGGATACTGGCGAGACCGGCACGATCGGCGGACGTGACGCGCGGCGCGTCTTCCGCACAGGTCACTGCGTAGTGGAGCGCGCTGTTCATCTGCTCGGCGACGCGGGACGCGGTCCATGACGCCGTCGCGTACAGCGGGGAGAAGTCCCCGGCCGCCGCACGGGCGATCGCCTCGGGTATCAGTGCCTGGAGCTCCGGCGCGTAGGTCAGCGGCTGCAGCGCTGCCAGCACGTGATCGACGTTGAGCTTGAGCGTCTGCTGCGCGCCGGTGCGCGGGTCGGCGATGACGACGTCGCTTCCCGTCGGGCCGAGGTGCGCGCCGATCCCCGCCAGCGTCGCGGCGAGATCCGGGTGCACCTTGGCGCAAGCCGGCGACTGCGCGCATGCGGCCAGGACGGACGACAGCGCCGCATCGCGCGATGGCCACACGTCCAGCGGCACTTTCATCCCGGGTGTCGCCACACCGTCGAGAATCACGCTGCGGACGCGATCGGGATGCCGGCGGATGTATTCGAGCGCAACGCGCGTGCCATAGGAGCCGCCCCAGAGATTCACCTTCGCATAACCTAGCGCCGCACGGACGGCGTCGAGGTCCGCGATCCACGCGGCGGTGGTGTACTGCGTGACGTCGATGCCCCGTGCCGCCAGTTCCCGCGCACACGCCGCGGCGCGCGGCACCGGATCGAGCTCGAGCGTCGATTCGGCGCTGTCGTCCGGCGCGAACGCCTCGCACACGAGCGGCGACGAGCGCCCGGTTCCGCGCTGATCGACGAGGACGAGATCGCGATCCTTGCGCACGCCGGCGAGCTGCATCGCGAAGGGGCCGAGATACGTCGCGGCCTGGCCGGGGCCCCCGGCGAGGATGAACAGCGGGTCCGAACGCGGATTCAGCGTGTTGGCCGGGAGGACGGCGACGGCGATCCGGATCGTGCGGCCCTGGGGGAGGTCGCGGTTCTCCGGGACGACGAGTTCACCGCAGCGCGCGGCGGCGGCGAGTTTCGGCAGCCAGCACTCGGTCAGCGCGATTTCGCGCCGCGGCACGTCCCGGCCCATGCCGCAACCGGCGAGCAAGGCTGGCAATGCCAGCAGCGTCGCGCCGGCGATCGCGACCGGTATGCGGAAGAATCTCGACATCGCGGCGGATGCTACCAGAGCCCACCCGTGGCGTGCGCGACGAATGCGATGGGCGGCGAGCCGCGAATGGACAATGACGCAGACGAGCCCCGATCCGCTGCCGGGCCGGATTCCTTCGTGTTGGCAGCCGCGCCGGATCGCCGTAGAGTACGTTCGGCCTTCAGCGGAATCGCGCGGAGTACGTCGATCTGCCGGCATTGATGCCGACCAGCCGTACCCATTACCCACTCGGACAACGGTGATGTCGACAACGCCTCCCGCCCAACGGCCCCTCGAGCCAGGGATCGTCACCGACCTTCGCGACCGGCTGACCTACGCCGGGTACCTTCGTCTCGACCGGCTGCTCGCGGCCCAGGAGCCGCTCTCCGGCAGTGCCGACCGGCCGCCGCGGCACGACGAGATGATGTTCATCATCCAGCACCAGACCTCGGAGCTCTGGATGAAGCTCGCGATTCACGAGTTGCGCGCCGCGATCCGGTTCGTGCGCTCCGATGCGCTCGACGCGTGCTTCAAGATCCTCGCGCGGGTGAAGCTGATCCAGAAGCAGCTGTTCGAACAATGGGCGGTGCTGGAGACGCTGACGCCCTCCGAGTACGAGGGCTTCCGCCCGGCGCTCGGCAGTTCGTCGGGATTCCAATCCGCCCAGTACCGGATGCTCGAGTTCCTGCTCGGCAACAAGGATGCTGCGCTGGTCGAGGTGTTCCGGCACGATCCGGCGGCGTTTGCCGAACTCGACGCAGCGCTCCGCGCGCCTTCGCTTTACGATGAGTTCCTGCGGCACCTCGCCCGGCGCGGCCTGCCCGTGCCAGCGACGGGTCTCGAGCGCGATTTCGCCCTGCCGCGTGCGGCGGACCCTGCGGTGACGGCTGTGTTTCGCACCATCTACACCGATCCGCAGACGTGGTGGGATGCGTACGAGATGGCAGAGAAGCTGGTCGATGTCGAGGAGTCGTTCCAGCTCTGGCGGTTCCGGCACCTCAAGACCGTCGAGCGTATCATCGGCTACAAGCCCGGCACCGGCGGGTCGTCCGGCGTTGTATTCCTGAAGCGGGCGCTCGACCACCGGTTCTTCCCGGAACTGATCGACGTCCGGACGCAGCTCGGCGCGAAATAGCGTATGCCGGGCCGGTTCCCGCAAACGCCGGGGCGTCCGGGCGCGCCGCGAGCGCGGCGCGACACAACGCGACAATTCCGTCCGCGACGGACATTCCCGCCATGAAACTCGCACCGCGCGATCTCGACGACATTGCCGCGCTTACGCTCGATCATTACGGGCGGCGCGCCGACGAGTTCTGGGAAGGGACGCGCGGGCACGACGTCAGTCAGAACATTGGCGCGCTGCTCCGGCACATCGTGGCTCCCGCTCCCTGCGCCATTCTCGATTTCGGCTGCGGGCCCGGCCGCGACCTCAGGGTGCTCGCGGAGCTGGGGCATGCGCCCGTCGGGCTGGAGGGCGTCGCCCGGTTCGTGGCCATGGCCCGCGCCCACAGCGGCTGCGAAGTCTGGCATCAGGGTTTCCTGAAGCTGGATCTGCCGGCGAACCGCTTCGACGGGATTTTCGCCAACGCCGCGCTGTTTCACGTTCCTACCCAGGAGCTGCCGCGCGTGCTGGCTCAGCTCCATGCAACGCTGAAACCCGGCGGGGTGCTGTTCAGTTCGAATCCGCACGGCCATGACGAGGAAGGCTGGAGCAGCGGCCGCTACGGTGCGTATCTCTGCCTCGCGACCTGGCGGCGGTACCTGGGCGCGGCCGGGTTCACGGAGCTCGAGCACTATTACCGCCCGACCGGCTTGCCGCGGGAGCAGCAGCCTTGGCTGGCGAGCGTCTGGCGGAGCGGATCCCGGTCCAGCGTCGAATCGATGTCGCAATGCGATGAGACAGGCGATGCCTCCTGAGGAGCCTGCGGCCCGATCGGCGAGGGTGATCGAGTCCGCGGTTGCGGCGCTCGGACCCGGACCGCTCACCGAGGCAGGGCTGCAGGCGCATGTCGCCCCCCTGTTCGCCCGCGCGCTGGCCGCGAATCGCCGCCGGGTCTACCTGGCCAACCATTCGCTCGGGCGGCCACTCGACGCGACCGAAGTCGACGTGCGCGAAGCGCTCGCGGCATGGTACGAGCGCATGGGCGGGGCCTGGGACGCGTGGAAGGCCGAAGGCGATGCGTATCGGGCGCGCCTCGCGCGTCTGCTCGGCGCCACGCGTGCCGATGCCGTCGTGCCGAAGACGAGCGCCGGGCAGGGTTTGCGGGCGGTGCTCAACGCATTCGACGGCGTGCCGAGCGTGGTCGCGACGCGGGGCGAGTTCGATTCGCTCGACGTGATCCTGCGCGAATACGCGCGCCGAAAGCGAATCGCGCTCCGCCTCGTCGAGCCCGCTGCCGACGGGCTGTTCGAAGCCGACGCCATCCGGCAGGCCGTCGTGCCGGGCGTCGATCTCGTCGTCGTCTCGCAGGTGATGTTCCAGTCGGGACAGATCCTGCCGGGACTTCCGGCGTTGATCGTCCAGGCGCACGCCGTTGGCGCGCGGGTGCTGGTCGACGTGTATCACTCGCTCGGCGTCATTCCGGTGGGCGTTGCCGAGCTCGACGTCGATTTTGCCGTCGGTGGTGGCTACAAGTACCTGCGTGGCGGACCGGGAGCGTGCTTCCTGTACGTCGCGCCGCGGCACTTGGACGCGGGGCTGCGCACGCTCGACACCGGCTGGTTCGCGAAGGAAGCGCCGTTCGACTACACGCGGCCCGAGCCGCCACGTTTCGCCGAAGGCGGCGACGGCTGGCTCGAATCCACGCCGCCGGTGCTGCCCATGTATCAGGCGCGCGCGGGTCAGGAGCTCATGCTGGCGCTGGGTGTGGGGCGCGTGCGCACGCATTCGCTCGCGGCCCAGCAGCGGCTCGTGGCGCTGCTCGCAGAACGAGGTATCACAGCGCAAGGGGGTACCGAGGACCGGGGCGCGTTCGTCGTCATCCGGCATCGGCTGGCGCGAGTGTGGGCCGCGGCGTTGGCCGAACGCGCGGTCGTCGTCGACGCGCGCGGCGAATGGCTGCGCCTCACCCCGGACATCCTGACGACCGATGCGGAGATGGTCGCGGCGGCGCAGGCGCTCGCCGAGGCGGCGCGCGGCGTCTAGCCGGCGTTGCGGGTGATGTACGACACCAGCGCGACGAGCGCGAGGACGAAGGCCAGACCCGACAGCAGGCCGATGATCACGACATGGTGCGGCTTGATCGTCACTGCGTCCTGCTGCATGTGCCTGCCCTTGCGTACGCCGAAGAAGCTCCAGAACACGGCGTTGGCGACCTGCAGGAACGACGCCGTCGGACGCGGTGACGGCTCGGGCGGCGGGGGCGACGGCGGGACGGGGTCGGTCATCGAAGGTCTGAGGAAAACTACCGACGCGCGGCGGCGAATTCGCTCACAACAATGAAAACTTTACCACGCGACGTCCGGCGCCCGGCGCGGACGATCGAGCGTGACCGGCGACACGGCCCGCGCGGGCGCGAATCGCGTCGTCGCGCAGGTCAGTCGCCGTGCGGTTCGGGTTCGCCACCGAAGCGCTCGTCGATGCGGCTTTCGTCGAGCTCGCCGAACGTGTACGAGGCCTCGAGCCACATCACGTTGATGATCCCGAACGCGAGCGCCAGGCCGACGCCGAGGATCCAGGTGAAATACCACATGCGGGCCTCCTTTCAGTACAGTCCGTGGCTGCCATCGCGCACGTACGCCTCGGTGATCCTGCCGCGCATCACGCGGTATACCCAGGCGGTGTAGGCGAGCACGATGGGCAGGAAGATGAGCACGACCCAGAACATGATCTGCAGCGTGCGCTTGCTGGATACGGCGTCCCAGACGGTGAGGCTCATGGCCGGATGGCTCGACGACGGCATCACGAATGGGAAGAGCGCGAAGCCCGCCGTCAGCACCACACCGGCAACGGCAACGCAGGAAAGCAGGAAGGCGATCGCGTGGCGGCGCGCGGTCGCGGCGACAAGCGCCAGAAGCGCGCCCGCAAATGCGGCGATCGGCGCCGCGATCGTCCACGGGTAAAGCGCGTAGTTCGCGAGCCAGCCGCCCGGCGTGCGCACGACCGTCTTCGCCGTCGGGACGAACGAGGCGTCGGCAGGCGGCATGGTGGTGATCCGATAACCGTCCAGGCTTCCGGCGACCCACACCCCCGCGGCGGCGAATGCAATGATGAAGACGCCGCCGGCGATCCAGGCGGCGCGCAGCGCGCGAGTCTGCACGGCGCCTTCGGTCTTGAGCCGCAGCAGGACGGCACCGTGCATCGCCAGCATGGAAAGGCTGACCACACCCGCGAGCAGCGCGAACGGATTCAGGAGACCGAGGAACGAGCCCGTGTAGTACGCCCTCTGGTCAGCGTCGAAATGGAACGGCACGCCCAGGAGCAGGTTGCCGAACGCGACACCAAACACCAGCGCCGGCACCGCGCCGCCGGCGAAGAGGCCCCAGTCCCATGCGGCACGCCAGCGCGGATCGGCGACCTTGCTCCGGTAGTCGAAACCCACCGGACGGAAAAAGAGCGCGAACAGCGTCAGCATCAGCGCGACGTAGAAGCCGGAGAACGCGGTGGCGTAGACGAGGGGCCACGCGGCGAATGTGGCGCCGCCCGCGGTGATGAACCAGACCTGGTTCCCCTCCCAGGTCGGGCCGACGGCATTGATGGCCACGCGTCGCTCGTCATCGGTGCGTGCGACGAACGGCAGCAGCGTGCCGACGCCGAGATCGAAGCCGTCGAGGATGGCAAAGCCCACGAGCAGCACCCCGACGAACAGCCACCAGATGAGCTTCAGCGTCGCGTAGTCGAAGACGTAGATCATGCGGGCCTCCCCGCGACGGGTTGTTCGTCGTGATAGCGGCCGGTGTGGAGGCTGGACGGCCCCAGCCGCGCGTACTTGAACATCAGCCAGAGCTCGACGATCAGGAGCAGCGTGTAGAAGCCGACGAAGCCGGCGAGGCTGAAGTAGAGCTGCCCTGCCGACACCGACGACACCGAGAGGTGCGTGGGCAGCACCTCGCTGATCGACCACGGCTGGCGGCCGTACTCGGCGACGATCCAGCCGAGCTCGGCGGCGATCCACGGCAGCGGAATGCTCCACAGGGCCGCGCGCATGATCCACCGGTTGCGGTACAGGTGCCGCCGGGCGACGAGGTAGAACGCGGCGCCGAACACGAACAGGAACCAGAAACCCAGCGCGACCATCGCGCGGAACGCGAAGAACAGCACCCACACTTCGGGGATCGTGTCCGCGACGGCGGCGGCGATCTGCTCGGGCGTCGCGTCGACCACATTGGGCGTGTATTTCTTGAGCAGGAGGCCGTAGCCGAGGTCGGCCTTGACCTTGTCGAAGGCGGCCTTCGCCTCGGGCGAGCGGTCACCCCCCTTCAATCGCTCCAATGCCGCATACGCCTGCATCCCGTTCCGAATGCGTGCCTCGTGCTCGACCTTGAGTTCCTTGATGCCCTTGACGGGCGTGTCCACCGACCGCGTGGCGATGAGTCCCATGACCCAGGGAATCTTGATCGCGAAATGCGTCGTTTCCGCGGCCTGGTCGGGGAATCCGAACGCAGTGAACGACGCCGGCGGCGTCTCGGTCTCCCACTCGGCCTCGATGGCGGCGAGCTTCACCTTCTGCACTTCGCCTGCCGTGTAGCCGGACTCGTCGCCGAGCACGATCACCGACAGCGCCGAGGCGAGGCCGAACCCGGCCGCCACCGCGAACGAGCGCACGGCGAACGAAAGGTCGCGGCGGCTGAGGATGTAATACGACGATATCCCGAGCACGAACATCGCCGCCGTCACGTAGCCCGCGGCGACCGTGTGCACGAACTTCGCGCCGGCAACCGGGTTGAACAGAAGATCGGCGAAGCTCGTGAGCTCCATGCGCATCGTCTCGGGATTGAACTCTGCGCCGATCGGGTTCTGCATCCACGCGTTGGCAATCAGGATCCACAGCGCCGAGAGGTTCGAGCCCAGCGCCACCAGAAACGTGACCATCAGGTGCTTGACCTTCGACAGCCGGTCCCAGCCGAAGAAGAACAGGCCGACGAACGTCGATTCGAGGAAGAACGCCATCAGGCCCTCGATGGCGAGCGGAGCGCCGAAGATGTCGCCGACGTAGTGCGAGTAGTACGCCCAGTTGGTCCCGAACTGGAACTCCATCGTGATGCCGGTGGTCACGCCCATCGCGAAATTGATGCCGAAGAGCTTGCCCCAGAACTTCGTCATGTCGCGATAGATCTCCTTGCCCGTCATCACGTACACCGACTCCATGATGACCAGGATCCACGACAAACCGAGCGTCAGCGGAACGAAGAGAAAGTGATAGAGCGCGGTCGCGGCGAACTGCAGCCGCGACAGCTCGACGACTTCAAGGGATGGCACGGGGGATCTCCCGTTGCGGTTGCGTGATCATGCGGTGCGCGACCTCGTGCGGCGGCATCGACATGCCGGGCGCCGCCGGCGCACGGAAGAAGGTAAACCACAGGAGGCCGAGAAGGACCGCCTTCACGATCAGCACGACGGTGATGTCGCGCGCGAGGGGCGACTGACGCGACCACCAGGTGCGCCGGGAGGGCGGACGGGGATGCCCGCGGATGCCGGGAACAGGCGCAGACGGCGGCGTAGCATCCATGGCCCATCATTATCCGCGCGCGTTGACCGGTGTCCATTCGGGCGAAGGGGGCGACGGATTTCCGCGCCCGCGGCGTGTCGACTTCCGCGCCTGCAGGGGCGACCGCGCCCCGGAAGCCCTTGAATATGCGGGGCAAGACCCCATGTCGCCTGTAGTCTTTCCAGGGGGATACGCATGCGCTTCGACAAGCTCACCACCAAGTTCCAGCAGGCGCTCGCCGACGCCCAGAGCATGGCGCTCGGCAACGACAACGGCTTCATCGAGCCGCAGCACCTGCTGTCGGCACTGCTCAATCAGGAAGACGGCGGTACGTCGTCGCTGCTCTCCCGCGCCGGCGTCGCCGTGCCCAAGGTCAAGACGGCGCTCGCCAAGGCGATCGACCGGTTGCCCAAGGTCGAGGGCCAGGGCGGCGAGATCGGCGTCTCGCGCGACCTCAACAGCCTGCTCAATCTCACGGACAAGGAAGCAACGAAGCGCGGCGACCAGTTCATCGCTTCGGAGCTTTTCCTGTTGGCGCTCGCCGACGACAAGGGCGACACCGGCCGCCTGCTCAAGGACAACGGCCTCACGCGCAAGGCGCTCGAAAGCGCGATCGAGGCGGTACGGGGTGGGGGCGGCATCGACTCGCAGGAAGCGGAAGGCCAGCGCGAGGCGCTCAAGAAATACACGATCGACCTCACCGAGCGCGCCCGGGAAGGCAAGCTCGACCCGGTCATCGGCCGCGACGACGAGATCCGCCGCACGATCCAGATCCTGCAGCGCCGTACCAAGAACAACCCGGTTCTCATCGGCGAGCCGGGCGTGGGCAAGACCGCCATCGTCGAAGGTCTCGCGCAGCGAATCGTCAACGGCGAGGTACCGGAGTCGCTGAAGAACAAGCGTGTGCTGTCGCTCGACATGGCGGCGCTGCTCGCAGGCGCCAAGTACCGCGGCGAATTCGAGGAGCGCCTGAAGGCCGTGCTCAAGGACATCGCCGCCGACGAAGGGCGGACGATCGTCTTCATCGACGAACTGCACACGATGGTCGGCGCCGGCAAGGCCGAAGGCGCGATCGACGCCGGCAACATGCTGAAGCCCGCGCTCGCCCGGGGCGAGCTGCACTGCGTGGGCGCCACCACGCTCGACGAATACCGGAAGTACGTCGAAAAGGACGCCGCGCTCGAACGCCGCTTCCAGAAGGTGCTCGTCGACGAGCCGTCGGTCGAATCGACGATCGCGATCCTGCGCGGACTGCAGGAACGCTACGAGATCCATCACGGTGTCGAGATCACCGACCCGGCTATCGTCGCCGCGGCGGAGCTTTCGCACCGTTACATCACCGACCGCTTTCTCCCCGACAAGGCGATCGATCTCATCGACGAGGCCGCGGCGCGGATCAAGATGGAGATCGACTCGAAGCCGGAGGCGATGGACCGGCTCGATCGCCGGCTGATCCAGCTGAAGATCGAGCGCGAGGCGGTGAAGAAGGAAACCGACGACGCGTCGAAACGGCGGCTCGAACTCATCGAGCAGGAGATCGCGCGCCTCGAGCGCGAGTACGCCGACCTGGACGAAGTCTGGCAGGCGGAGAAGGCGCAGGTCGCCGGCACCCAGCACATCAAGGAGGAGATCGACAAGGTCAAGCTCCAGATGGACGAGGCGCGGCGCAAGGGCGACTGGCAGAAGATGAGCGAGCTGCAGTACGGCAAGCTGCCGCAGTTCGAGGCGCAGTTGAAGAAGGCCGACAAGAAGCTCGCGTCCGATTCGGCGAAGAAGCCGCAGCTGCTGCGCACGCAGGTGGGGGCCGAGGAGATCGCCGAGGTCGTCTCGCGTGCGACGGGCATCCCCGTCTCGAAAATGATGCAGGGCGAGCGCGACAAGCTGCTGCACATGGAGGACGCGTTGCACAAGCGCGTCGTCGGTCAGGACGAGGCCGTGCGGCTCGTGTCCGACGCCATCCGCCGGTCGCGTTCCGGTCTCTCGGACCCGAACCGGCCCTACGGGTCGTTCCTCTTCCTGGGCTCGACCGGCGTGGGCAAGACCGAGCTGTGCAAGGCGCTGGCCGAGTTCCTGTTCGACTCCGAGCAGCACCTCGTCCGGATCGACATGTCCGAGTTCCAGGAACGGCATTCGGTCGCGCGGCTGATCGGCGCCCCGCCGGGCTACGTCGGCTACGAAGAAGGCGGCTATCTTACCGAGCTGGTTCGCCGCAAGCCGTACAGCGTGATCCTGCTCGACGAAGTGGAGAAGGCGCACGCGGACGTGTTCAACGTGCTGCTGCAGGTGCTCGACGACGGCCGGATGACCGACGGGCAGGGCCGCACCGTGGACTTCAAGAACACGGTGATCGTGATGACGTCGAACCTCGGCTCGCACAGGATCCAGCAGATGACCGACGAGGGCGCCGATCCCGCGCTGGTGAAGATCGAGGTGATGGCCGAGGTCAAGACGCACTTCCGGCCCGAATTCGTGAATCGGATCGACGAGATCGTCGTCTTCGCGCCGCTCGGCAGGGAGCAGATCGCCAACATCGCGCGGATCCAGCTGAAGGCGCTCGAGGCGCGGCTTGCCAAGCTCGAGATCAAGCTGTCCGTATCGGACGGCGCGCTCAAGGTCGTTGCCGAAGCGGGCTTCGATCCGGTGTACGGTGCGCGGCCGTTGAAGCGGGCGATCCAGCAGCAGATCGAAAACCCGCTGGCGAAGGAGATTCTCGCCGGCAAGTTCGCGCCCGGCGACACGGTGAAGGTCGGCGCGACCGGCGGGGAAATCACGTTCGGGAAGTCCTGACCGGCCGCTCTGTCGCTAGTGAAAAGGCGCGCCCCGCGGGCGCGCCTTTTCGTTGGCTCTCGCAGCACAGCAGGGCACGGGTGGCGTGTGCACGTTCACCCCCTGTCCCGACCGCCGGTCGGCCCGGAGTCGTCAGAAGTGCGGCACCGTCCGGCGATCGCGGTCGGCAGCACCGACCGAACCCAGCCAGCCCGCGATCCGGGCGGCGAGCGACGGCCGGCGCGGGCGCATGCGCACTTCGTCGACGTGGCGCGCGAGGACGCACACGGTGGTCGCGCCCTGGGCCTCGATCACCGTCAGACCACCGCGTTCCACCGTGAAGGTGTCGCCGGTGTGGAGAACGATGTCGCGGACGTCGCGCTCCTGCGTCACCCACAGCGTGCCGCGCGTCACGCGCAGCGTCGTGCCTCGTGCGCCGTCGAGCTGTACCAGCTCGCCCGCCGCGAGATCCCATACCTTCGTGTATCCATTGCAGAGCATGGCCCACCTCGTCTATCATGCGTGCGGTGCATTCGATTCCGGTCGCCGGCGCTGCGGCCACCGCCCTGTCGTACCGTCAAGCTCTCGATGCGACGAGGTGAATTGTGGCGACGGAATCGATCGGACTCAAACGCTCTTTCGGAATGGTCTGCATGAGTTTGATGCATGCATAAGTCGCTGCGTCGGTTGCCGTCGCTGGATTTCCTGAGAGGCTTCGAGGCTGCCGGCCGGCTGCTCTCGTTCACGCGAGCGGCCGACGAGCTCGCACTCACGCAGTCGGCGCTGTCGCGGCAGGTACAGGCGCTCGAGGAGGCGCTCGGGGCGCCCCTGTTCCTGCGCCGCCATCGCGCGCTGCAGCTCACGTCCGCCGGGGCCGCGCTGCATCGCGATGTCGCGGCGGCGCTGGCGGCGATCGCCGGCGCGGCAGACCGGATCCGCGCCGCGACGCGCGAGCCGGGGCTCACGCTGACGACGACCGTTTCCTTCGCGTCGCTGTGGATCGTGCCGCGGCTGCCCGCATTCCGGGCATTGCATCCGGAGGTCGAGGTCTACATTTCCGCCAACGACCGGACCGTCGACCTGACGCGCGGCGACGTCGATCTTGCGATCCGCTATTGCGCCGAGGATACGGCGCCGCGCGAAGGATTGCGATTGTTCGGCGAACGGATGCTGCCCGTCGTCGCGCCAGCCGCTGCCCGCGATTCCCGCACGCCGTTGAAACGACCCTCGGATCTCGCCCGGCACGTCCTGCTGCATCTCGACGATCCGGACGGCCGGACACCCTGGCTCGACTGGCGCGCGTGGCTCGCCGCCAATGGCGAACCGGCGTTGAAGCCGGCCGGCTCGCTGCGTTTCTCGCTCTACGACCAGGTCATCCAGGCAGCCGTCGGCGGCCAGGGTGTGGCGCTGGGCCGGCTACCCATGATTGCCGAGTTGCTGCGGGACGGTCGCCTGGTCGCACCTTTCCCGAAGAAGTTCGACTCCGCGCGTGGCTACTACGTCCTCGTCGCACCGCACGCCCGTGGCCGCCCCGACGTCGAGGCGTTCGTCACCTGGCTCGCTGCCGAAGCTGCCGCCGCCTCGGGCGCGATGGCGGAAGGCCGGCGCGCACCGGTTGCACCGAAGGGCGCGCCGCGGCGAACGATCAGGGCCGGCCGACGCTGATGGCGCACCGCGATCCCACCGGAATGCGGACGAGTCCGACGATGCTGATGAAGACCTCCTGCCAAGGCGAATCCGCGCGACATTTCGCGCCGTTCACGTTAGCGGTCACGCCGCGCCTGCGAAAGCGGACACGCGGTGGTGGGGTACCTATTCTGGGACATGCGAATGGAACGTGAGGGCGTCCGCGCGTCAGCCGCACCGTCGCCGTGGATCGTGCGCTTTTCTCCGCTCGTGCCGTCGGGCGCCCGCGTACTCGACCTCGCCTGCGGACAGGGAAGGCACGCGCGCTGGTTCGCCGATCGCGGCGCATCGGTGCTCGCCGTCGATCGGGACGCCGCCGCGCTCGCGGCGCTTGCAGGATGCGCGGGTGCGACGACGCGCGTGCTCGATCTCGAGACCGGTGACTGGCCGCTCGCGGGCGAAACATTCGATGCGATCGTCGTCGTCAACTACCTGCACCGCCCGCTCTTTCCGTTCCTCGTCGCGTCGCTCGCGAACGACGGCGTGCTGCTCTACGAGACCTTCGCGCGCGGGAACGAGGCCTTCGGCCGGCCGACGAATCCGGATTTCCTGCTCGAGCGCGACGAGCTCCTGCGGCTGGCCGGGTCCGCGCTCACCGTCGTTGCCTTCGAGCAGGGTTACGTTGCCGGTGCCGACCGCGGCGCCGTCGTCCAGCGTCTCGCGGCCGTCGGCGCCGGCCGTCGGTGGCCACCGGCACTCGGCCCCGGTTGACGAAGCGCGAACGCGTCCCGCTCGCTGCGGTCGAATGCGGTAAAATCACGTTTTTTCCCGGTGCCCTTCCCATGCTGACCGGTAGCATCGTCGCGATCGCGACGCCGATGCGCGACGGCGGAGCGCTCGATCTCCCCGCGCTCGGCAGGCTCATCGATTTTCACGTCGCCAACGGCACGTCGGGGATCGTCATCGTCGGCACCACCGGTGAATCCCCGACGGTCGACGTCGACGAGCACTGTCTGCTGATCAAGACCGCGGTCGAGCAGGCGAACGGGCGCATTCCCATCATCGCCGGCACCGGCGCGAACTCGACGGCCGAGGCAATCGAACTCACGAAATTTGCCAGAGCAGCCGGGGCGACGAGCGGTCTGTCGGTCGTCCCGTATTACAACAAGCCGCCGCAGGAAGGTCTCTACCGCCACTTCCGCTCCATCGCGGAGACCGTCGACCTCCCCCTCATCCTCTACAATGTGCCGGGACGCACGGTCGCCGATCTCGGGACCGACACGGTCCTGCGGCTCGCCGAGGTGCCCGGGATCGTGGGAATCAAGGATGCGACGTCGGACATGGTGCGTCACATCGAGCTCGTCCGCCGCCTGCCGAAGAACAAACCGTTCGCGCTGTATTCGGGCAACGACGACACCGCGCTCCCGTATCTTTTGCTCGGCGGCCACGGCGTGATCTCGGTCACCGCCAATGTCGCGCCGAAGTTGATGGCGGAAATGTGCCGTGCGGCGCTCGCCGGCGACATCGCGACGGCGCGCGCGCACAACGACCGGCTGATGGCGCTCAATACCCGCCTGTTCGTCGAAGCGAATCCGATCCCGGTGAAATGGGCGCTCGCCGAAATGGGCCTGATCGAGCACGCGCTGCGGCTGCCGCTCGTGCCGCTCTCGCCGCAGCATCACGAGACGGTCCGCAGCGCGCTGCGCGCCACCGGCTGTCTCGCCTGAACCGGAAGGTCCACTGCATGGATGTCGTGAAGCTCGTCGCCCCCGCGCGCGCCGTCGCCGCCCTCGCCGTTGCGCTCAGCGTGCTGGCCGGTTGCGAATCGCTTTCGTTGAGCAAGAAGATCGAGTACAAATCGGTCTCGACCGCGCCGTCGCTCGAGCTGCCGCCGGACCTCACCTCGCCGCAGTACGACGATCGCTATGCGGTCACGACCGCCTCGGGACTGGCTGCCCAGAACGCGTCCCGACCAAGATCCGGGACCGAGATCGCCCCGAACGCGAATCCCGAAGCCAGGATCGTACGCGGCGGCAGCGAACGCTGGCTCGTCGCGAAGGCAACGCCCGAGCAGGCGTGGAACACGCTGCGCCAGTTCTGGCTCGACAACGGTTTCGTGCTCGCCATCGAGCAGCCGACGCAGGGCGTGATGGAGACCGACTGGGCCGAGAATCGTGCGGATTTTCCGCAGGACGCGGTTCGCCGCGCCATGGGCAAGGTCGGCGATTTCTTCTATACGACCTACAAGCGCGACAAGTTCCGGTCCCGCATCGAGCGCGGCAACGAGGCCGGCACCGTGGAGATCTATATCTCGCATCGCGGGATGGAGCAGGTCCCGACGGCGAAGATCGACAACTCGTCGCCGGCGGCCTTCGCCTGGGCCGTGCTGCCGCCGAATCCCAATCTCGAGGCGGAAATGCTTTCGCGTCTGCTGACGCGCTTCGGCCTCACCGAGGCGCAGGCGCAGGCGGCGGTCCTGCCATCCGGCAGTCCCGCGCCCGACCGCGCCCGACTCGAAAAGGTGGCCGACGGCACCGAGCGGCTGGTCGTCGACGACAACTTCGACCGTGCGTGGCGGCGCGTCGGCTTGGCACTCGACCGTATCGGCTTCACCGTCGTCGACCGCGATCGATCCAACGGCGTGTATTTCGTCCGCTACGCGGATCCGGAGCTCGAGAAGACCGACAAGGGCTTGCTGTCGAAGCTCATGTTCTGGAAGGACACGACCGAGAAACCGGAGCAGTACCGCATCGTGGTCGCGCAGGCCGACCCGCGGTGCGTCGTCAGCGTCCAGGATCCGAACGGTGCGCCCGACAAGAGCGCAACCGGCGGCAAGATCCTGGGGCTCCTCAAGGACCAGCTGAAGTAACGGCGTGCGCTTCGCCTCACTGGGCAGCGGCAGCGAGGGCAACGGCCTCGTCGTCGAGGCGGGCGGCACGTGCGTCCTGATCGACTGCGGCTTCGGGGTGCGCGATGCCGCGGCGCGCCTCTTGCGGCTCGGACTGGCGCCGCATTCGCTGGCAGCGATACTCGTCACCCACGAGCATTCCGACCATATCGGCGGCGTGCCCGCGTTCGCGCGGAAGCACGGCATTCCGGTCTGGGCGACGTTCGGGACGCTGGCTGCCGTCTCGGCGCGGTTCGACGGCATGAATCGCATCTACGGGTTCGACAGTCACGAAGCCTTCGCGATCGGTGATCTCGAGATCCACCCGGTGCCGGTTCCCCACGACGCGCGCGAGCCGGTGCAGTACGTCATCGGCGACGGTGCCGTGCGGTTGGGCGTGCTCACCGACCTCGGCGTGATCACCACGCATGTCGAATCCAGCATGTCAGGATGCGATGCGCTCGTGCTCGAATGCAACCACGATCTCGACATGCTCGAACGCGGCAGCTACCCATACCCGCTCAAGCAGCGCATCGCCGGGCGCCTCGGTCATTTGCACAACGATGCGGCGGCCGGAATGGTCGCCCGCATCGACACGTCGCGGCTCAAGCATCTGGTCGCCGCGCACCTTTCCCAGGAGAACAACACGCCCGAGCTCGCACGCGCCGCGCTCGCCGGGGCGCTCGGATGCGCGGCGGACTGGATCGGGATCGCCAGCCAGCACGACGGATTCGGCTGGCGCCAACTCTGACGGGGAGCGACATGGAAAAGCGGCAGGAACTGTACAAGGGCAAGGCGAAGACGGTCTACGCCACCGACGATGCCCATCGTTTGATCATGCACTATCGCGACGACGTCTCGGCGTTCGACGGCGTGAAGCTCGCGAAGCTCGATTTGAAGGGCGAGACGAACAACAGGATCAACGCTTTCGTCATGGGGAAGCTCGCGGCGGCCGGCGTCCTGACGCACTTCGTGCGGCTGCTGAACGAGCGCGAGTCGCTGGTCAAGGCGATGAAGATGGTTCCGGTCGAGTGCGTCGTGCGCAACGTCTGCGCCGGCTCCATGGCGAAGCGCTACGGCATCGCCGAGGGGACTCGTCTCGCCGAGCCGATCTTCGAGTTCTTCCTGAAGAGCGATGCCCTGCACGATCCGCTGTGCAACGACGACCACATCCGGGTGCTCGGCTGGGCCACGGCGCGGGAGATCGACGAGATGAAGGCGATCACGCACAAGGTGAACGCGGTGCTGAAGCCGATGTTCGCCAACGCCGGCATCGACCTCGTCGACTACAAGCTGGAGTTCGGCCACCCGACCGACGATCCGCAGGGACCGCTGGTGCTCGGCGACGAGTTCACGCCGGACGGTTGCCGGCTCTGGGATGCAAAGACCGGCGAGAAGCTGGACAAGGACCGGTTCCGCCGTGACTTGGGGGAGGTCATCGAACACTACCGGGAAGTCGCCCGGCGCATCGGCGCGCCGTTGTGATCCTTGCGCTTCCCCGCGCTCCCGCCCCCTCACGGTGAGAAGGGGCGTGGAAGAGAAGAAGGCCGACCCGCGGGTCGGCCTTCTTGTTGCGGCGCGGCGCGGTTACTTCTTCGCGGCGTCCTTGGCCGGCTCGGCGGCCGGGGCAGCGGCGGGCGCTGCGGCCGGAGCGGCAGCGGCATCCTTCGCCGGTTCGGCGGGCTTCGCAGCGTCCGCCGTCGGGGCCGGCGCGGGCGCCGGAGCGGCAGCGGGCGCGGGGGCAGGCGCCGGGGCGGCGGGTTGCTTTTGGCCGCAGGCGGTCACCGCGAGGGCAATGGCGGCGGCGAGAATCAACGACTTGTTCATGACGTTTCTTCCTTACAGGAGTTCGATGGTTAGGGTCTTTGGCTATCGGCGGGCGCGCGGACCCCGAGGCCTTGGGATGGCGTCAGCTACCGCATCGCAACCGATGAAAAATGATAGCGCAACATATTGACGATGAACGTGTTATTAGAAAAATGGCCCATAGAAATGGAACGCGATGTTGCATCGCAGCAACAGTCCAGGACTAGAGGCCGAGCACCGTGGCCGTCACACCGGGCTCGCCGGTCGCCCAGATTTCCTCGAAACGGGTGACGAGCGGTTGCGCCAGTTGTGGCTGCTCGATGCCGAGAGCCGCCCGCGGCTGCTCGATGTGGAAGCGATGCAGAAAGTGGCGGCCATCGACGATGATGAGCGGATCGCTCGCGCCGCGGGCCTCCGGACCGGTCTTGTAGATCATGACCGCATGGCTGAACGTCTTGAGCAGGGCCGTGAGCCGCGGACACGAGCTTTCGATCCAGCGCGTGTCGTGAACGATGATGTCGAGGCGCGCCTGCCGTGATCCGCGCAGGAAAGCCGCAAGGCGCTCGCTGCGGGCCGCGCCGTTCCAGCCGGTCTCCGCGAGATCGGCGTCGAACACGCGGATCGACAGTGTCGCGAGTCCGATCATCTCGTCGATGGCGGCGATCTGCGCCTTGACCGTCGTCAGCGTCTCCTGGCGGGGTGCGGTCCCCGCGGGTGCGCCATCAGGCGTCGAGGTGGAGGAACCCATTGCGGTAGCCCTGCCAGATGAAGGTGGCGGCGGCTGCGGCAAGCGCGCCGAACGATCGTGGTGAGAGTCGGCGCTCGTTGGCGAGTCGACGCAACGCCACGCCGCCGCTGCGCGGCCACGGCGCCGGGGTGCCATTGAGAAACACGTGCCGGTCATCGTAGAGCAGCTGCGTGCGCGTGTCCAACCGCACCCCGTGCCGCGCGGCACGTACGAGAAACGCCGCGCGCGACAACGGCGCGGCGGGCGGGTCGAAGAAGACCGTGGGTTTCGGCTCCGACAGCCAGGTCCCGAGAAAACGGGCGATCGTCGCCGCGTCCCAGCGAATGCGGGCCAGTGTCCCGGAGCACTGTCGCCGCATCGCCGTCCCGATGCGCGCGGGCTCATTCGTGGGGGCGAGATCCGGATCGGCGTAACGACCGGGCAGGTCGAGTTCATCGCCGAGGAAATCGAGGAAGGCCGTACCGAGCTCGGTCGCCCCGGCGGCGCGAAATCCGATCGAATAGGTGGTGCAGGCGTCCACGGCGACACCGTCGTGCGCGAACTGCGGCGGGAGGTAGAGCATGTCGCCGGGGGCCAGGATCGCATCGTGCAGGGGCGCGAAGTGGCGCAGGATCTTGACGGGAAGCCCGCGCTTGAGCGTGAGGTCGGTCTGACGGCCGTAGCGCCAGCGGCGGTGCCCCGAGCCCTGCAGCAGGAACACGTCGTAGGAGTCGAAATGGGGTCCGACACCGCCGCCCGGTACCGCGTAGCTCACCATCAGGTCATCGAGGCGCGCGTATGGCAGGAACGAGAACCGCCGCAGCAGCGCATCGGCGGCGGCCGAATGCAGATTCACCCCCTGCACGAGCAGCGTCCACCGGGTTGCCGGAAGCGTCTTGAAATCCGTGCGCCGAAACGGTCCGTGCCGGAACGTCCATCGTGCTCCTTCGTGAACGACGAGTCGCGACTCGACGTCATCGCGCGTCGCGAAGGCGAAGAGCTCCGCGGTCGTGAACAGGCCGGCAAATCGGGGCAGCGCATTGCGCACGAGGAGCGCGTCCTTGTGCCAGAAGCCGCGCAGGAAGCGGGCGACGCTTCGTCCTCCGAGCAGCGATTGCGGTGCGGGCGTGCTGCCCGCCGCAGTGCGTGCGATCATGCGCCGATTATAGCGGCGACACCGGACCTCGTTCGCCGCTGGGCTACAATGACGAGCGACCTCGGACGGCGGCAGGCTTGCGTTGCCGCGCCAACGGCCGCAGCGCCTTCGGGTCGCCCCCCTCGCTCATCTGCCCCTCGTTCCCGGAGTTTCGATGAACATCTTCGCCAACACGGTCGTCACGCTGACCTTCGAGCTCTACGATTCCGACGGTGCGCTGCTCGAAGCGACCGAAGCGCCGATCACGTATCTGCACGGAGGGCATTCCGGCATGCTGCCCAAGCTCGAGGACGCGCTCAGCGCCAAGAAAGTGGGCGACTTCGTGTCGGTGGACGTCGAGCCGGCCGACGGCTTCGGCGATTACGATCCCGAGCTCGTGAAGATGGAGCCCGCGGATCGACTCCCGCCCGACGTCGCGGTGGGCATGCAGTTCGAGGCGTTCGCCAACGAAGGCGACGAACCGGGATCGGGGATCGTGTTCACCGTCACCGACATCGCGGAGGACAAGGTCGTTCTCGACGGCAATCATCCGTGGGCCGGCAAACGGCTTCGGTTCGACTGCAAGGTGATCGACGTCCGTCCGGCGACCGCGGAGGAAGTCGCACACGGTCACGCGCACGGACCCGGCGGTCACCACCACCACTGAACGGTCGCGGTCAGTTCCGCGCCGCCGGGACTAACGGCCGAGGAGCTGACGCAACTCGTAGAGCGCCGCCAGCGCATCACGCGGCGTCATCGTGTCCGGATCGAGCGCGGCAAGCCGCTCGGCGACCGACTGCGCTTCCGGTGCGACGGCGTCGCGCGTCGCGTCCGGTGCATCCGCGGCCGGTGCGAACAGATCCGGTTGCGCCGCGCTGCCGGCACTGAACCGGTCGAGCCGCGCGAGATAGCCCTTTGCCCGCCGGATCGCGTCTGCGGGCACCCCGGCGAGCTTGGCGACCTGCAAACCGTAGCTCCGGTTCGCCGGACCGTCCTCGGCCGCATGCAGGAACACGATGCCGTCGGCGTGCTCCACCGCGTCGAAGTGCAGATTGGCGCAGCCTTCGATTTCGGCCGGCAGTGCGGTGAGTTCGAAATAGTGCGTCGCGAACAGGGCGAGGCAGCGGTTCTTTTCCGCGAGCTGGTGGGCGATCGCCCACGCGAGCGCCAGTCCGTCGAAGGTCGAGGTGCCGCGACCGATTTCGTCGATCAGCACCAGGCTCTGCGGCGTCGCACGATGCAGGATTGCCGCCGCCTCGGTCATCTCCACCATGAACGTCGAGCGTCCGCCGGCAAGATCGTCGGCCGCACCGATTCGCGTATGGATGGCGTCGAGCGGCCCGAGCTCCGCCGATGCCGCGGGAACGAACGAACCGCAGTACGCGAGCAACGCGATCACGGCGGCCTGCCGCATGTACGTCGACTTGCCACCCATGTTGGGGCCCGTGATCACCAGCAGGCGGCGATCCGGGGTCACGGCGAGATCGTTGGCGATGAACGTTTCGACCTGACGCTCGACGACGGGATGGCGCCCGCCGCGGATGACGATTCCGGTCTCGCGGGCGAACGTCGGGCACGCGAGACCGAGCGTCTGCGCACGTTCGGCCAGGCAGGCGAGAGCGTCGATCGCGGCAAGCGCGGCGGCGGCGTCCTGCAGCGAAGGAATGGCGGGCGCGAGATCCGCAAGCAGGCGGTCGTAGAGGAGCTTCTCGCGCGCGAGCGCCCGCTCCTGCGCCGACAGCGCCTTGTCCTCGAATGCCTTCAGTTCCGGCGTGATGTAGCGCTCGGCGTTCTTGAGCGTCTGGCGCCGGCGGTAGTCATCGGGTACCTTTTGCGTGTTCGCGTGCGTGACCTCGATGTAGAAACCGTGGACGCGGTTGTACTCGACCTTGAGATTGGCAATGCCGGTGCGCTCGCGCTCGCGGGCTTCCAGCGCGACGAGAAACTGGCCGCAGTTCGCGTCGATCGCGCGCAGCTCGTCGAGCTCGGCGTCGAAGCCGTCGGCGATGACGCCACCGTCGCGAACCAGGGCGGCGGGCTCGGGCGCGATCGTCCGGGCGAGGAGCGCCGTCCACTCCGGCGCGACGTCGAGGTCGGCAGCGAGTGCCGCGACGAGCGGGGCCTGCACCCCCGCGAGGGAGTCATGGATCGCGGGCAGACGAACGAGGGTGTCGCGCAATCCGGCGAGATCGCGCGGGCGGGCGGACAGCAGCGCGATGCGCGCGGCGATCCGTTCGACGTCGACGGTGCGCTTCAGCTCGCCGGCGAGCGCTTGCCTTGCCGCCGGATCGTCGACCCATGCGGTGACGGCGGCGTGCCGCGCGGCGGCGCGTTCCTGCGCGCGCAATGGATGGGTGAGCCAGTGCCGCAGCAGCCGGCTGCCGGCGGCGGTGGCGCACGCGTCGAGCAGCGAAAGCAGCGTGGGCGCCGGCTCGCCACGCAGCGTGGTGGTGATTTCCAGATTGCGCCGCGTCGCGGCGTCGAGCGCGAGGTATTCGCCGGTCGTCTCGACGCTGAGCGAGCGCACGTGCGACAGCGACGACTGCTGCGTGGCCGCCGCGTAGCCGAACAATGCTCCCGCTGCGCCCAGCGCCAGATCGCGATCCTCGATGCCGAACGCGGCCAGATCCTGTGTTCCGAAATGCCTGGCAAGCGCGCGCACGGCCGCCGCCGTGTCGAAGTTCCAGGCAGGAACGAGTCGGGTAGGCAGGCGCTCGCCGCGCGCGGGCAGCGGCGAACCGTCCGGCAGCAGCAGTTCGGCAACGTCGAGCTGCTCGAGCGCGGCGCCGGTGTCGGCCGTCGGCACTTCGGTCAACGTGAACTGTCCCGATGCCAGGTTGAGCCAGGCGATGCCGGTCCGATGCCTGCCGGGCTTGATCGCGACCAGCAGGCTGTCGCGCTTCGCTTCGAGCAGGTTGGCATCGGTGACGGTCCCCGGCGTCACGACCCGGAGAACCTTGCGCTCGACAGGGCCCTTGCTCGTCGCGGGATCGCCGATCTGCTCGCAGATCGCAACCGATTCGCCGAGCTTCATCAGCTTGGCGAGGTACTGCTCGACCGCGTGGAAGGGGACGCCCGCCATCGGGATCGGCGCGCCCGCCGACTGGCCGCGCGCCGTCAGCGTGATGTCGAGCAGCGGCGCCGCGCGCTGCGCGTCCTCGTAGAACAGCTCGTAGAAATCGCCCATCCGGTAGAACAGCAGCTTGTCCGGATGCTCCGCCTTCGCCGCGAGGTACTGCCGCATCATCGGCGTGTGCGCCGACAGCGGCGCGGCGGGCGTGGCGGGAGGAGACGACATCGCCGCCATTATAGCGACGCGCCGGGTTCCGGCCGGCGCGCCGTCGTTGGTCAGCGATCGAGGACGAGCAGCGGGGCGAGCTGTGCCGCAGCGCCGATCGCGTAGATCGTCGAGGTCGTTGCGGAAGACAGGGTCACGTTCGGAACCGTCAGCAGCGGCGTGCTCGTAGCGGCGTTGTTGAACGTCAGCGTGTAGGTGCCGGCATCGATTTCGACGTAGGAGGCGGCGGTTCCCGATGCGACGGCGGTAGCCTGGCGGGTCGTGCCCACGAGGAAATCGAGTGGTGGGGCATCGGGCGACATGTTGGCGAAGCGGACGCGCGCCTTCGCACTCGTGGACGGGAGGTTGTTGTCGTCGAGCGGGATCGCGGCGAGGCCTCCGGCGAAGCCGGTGAGGACGATCGTGCTGTCCGTGGCGGCATCGAGGGACTTCCCGATCGACGCGAGGGCCGTGCCCGGTGCCGCCGCGTCTTCGAACGTGATGGTACGGGCTCCGGGAGCTGCAGCCGTATAGACCGAGGCGCTGGGGTACACCTCGCCGGACACCAGCGTTGTCGTGTCGGCTAGCACGTTGACGGCCCCGGTCTGGGGCGCCGCGTGAACGGCCTTGACGTTTGCAAGCGTGCTGTCGGCCGTTGCCACGGTCGCGCCGTCGTTGACGTCGGCCATCATGACGTTGACCAGCGTGCCGCTGCCCTTGCTGTAGACGATGGCGTCGATCATCCGCTGGTCCGGATAGCTGCGCGTGCCCGAATCGTAGATGACCGTCTTGGTCGCGTAGGGGGTGATCCGCAAACGGTACTGCCCGGTCGCGAACCGGAACGAGATCGTCGACGTGCCGTAGGCCACGGCCGAGAAATTCGGCGCAACGTTGTCGATCGCGTCGTTCGGCCCGGTGAGGTAGGCGTCGATGTACGCGGTGCCCGCGGCGGCGTTGACGATCCGAATCGAGAAATTGCCGGACGACGGCTGCACGGTGTCGTCGGGGACCATCAGCAGCCGGACGCATCGCCGTATCCGTAGGCGATCAACGTGTAGGGCTGGTCTCCGAACAGCGCGTAGCCGGCGCTGGTCAGCTTGGTCGCCGTGCCCGCAACGTTGACCGTGAATTCGGTGTCGCTGGGGAGGAAGTCCTGCGACCCTCCGCTGCCCTGGAAGACCACGTTCGGCCAGGCCATGTTGCCGGATTGGACGACATCGACGGCCGCCGTCTGGGCCAGAACGTTGACGAAGCGGATCTTCGCGTAGGTCGTCGGAAAGCTGTTGATGGTGTTGATCTTGCAGCTGGCGAGCGCGATCGGCAGCGCGAGCAGGGCGGCGAGCAGTCGGAAACGGCGGGACATCGATTCATCCATGAGGCAAAATGGCGTCATGCTACGCCTTGCGACGATCCTTATCCACCCGCGTCACGATTGCCCGGCGGATCACGGCGCTCGGCTGCGAGACGGTCCGGCATGAAGCGATTCTTCGTCCGCGCGGTGGCACGCTTCGCCCGAGTGCGGCCGCGGGTCGCCGCCGACGTCGTCCAGGCATTGGGCACGGATGGCAGGCCGAACTAGGACGGCAGTTCCACGATGCGCGCGCTCCATCTTCGGCCTGGCCGCCTCGCGCTGTCGTCGCTGCGCGAGCTCTGGTCGGCGCCGCACAAGCTCGTCGTCGACACCGCAGCGCGGCCGGCCGTGGAGGCCGCCGCCCGCACCGTCGATCGCGTCGTCGCTTCGGGCCACACCGTTTACGGCGTCAACACCGGCTTCGGCTTGCTCGCACGCACGCGGATCGACGAAACCCGGCTCGCGGAACTCCAGCGTGCGCTCGTGCTGTCGCATTCGGCCGGTACCGGAGCAATGCTCGACGATGCGGTCGTCCGGCTGATCGTCGCGCTGAAGGCCGCGTCGCTGGCGAGGGGCCACTCGGGTGTGCGCTGGGAAGTCATCGCTGCGCTGCTCGACCTCGTCAATGCCGGCATCGTTCCGTGCATTCCGGCGCAAGGCTCGGTCGGCGCGTCCGGGGACTTGGCACCGCTCGCCCATCTTTCCGCGGTCCTCATCGGCGAAGGCGAGGCGAGGCTCGGTGAAAGGATTCTGCCCGCGCGCGATGCGCTGGCGCACGCCGGACTCGCGCCGGTGGTCCTCGGGCCGAAGGAAGGGCTTGCGCTGCTCAACGGCACGCAGGTCTCCACGGCGTTGACGCTGGCCGGACTCTTCGCGACCGAGCGCGTGCTGGCCGCGGCGTTCGTCGCCGGGGCGCTCGCGGTCGATGCCTGCCTGGGCAGCGACACCCCCTTCGATGCCCGCATCCATGCGGTTCGCGGCCATCGCGAGCAGGCGGCCGCGGCAGCGACGTATCGCGCGCTGCTCGCGGGCAGCGGTATCCGCGACTCGCACAAGGATTGCCACCGCGTGCAGGATCCGTACAGCCTGCGCTGCCAACCGCAGGTGATGGGCGCCTGCCTCGACCAGATGCGGCACGCCGCCCGCGTGCTGCTCACCGAAGCAAACGCCGTGTCCGACAATCCGCTCGTCTTCGCCGCCGAAGGCGAAATACTCTCCGGGGGCAACTTCCACGCCGAGCCGGTCGCGTTCGCTGCCGACAACCTCGCGCTCGCGATCGCCGAAACGGGCTCGCTTTCGGAGCGACGGATCGCGCTGCTGATGGACGCGAATCTGTCGGGTCTGCCGCCGTTCCTCGTCACGGACGGCGGCGTGAACTCCGGCTTCATGATCGCCCAGGTGACCGCGGCGGCACTGGCCTCGGAGAACAAGGCGCTGGCGCACCCGCGCAGCGTGGATTCGCTGCCGACGTCGGCGAACCAGGAGGACCACGTCAGCATGGCAACCAACGCGGCGCTCCGGCTCGCGCCGATGGCGGCGAACGCAGCGGGCGTGGTCGCCATCGAGTTGCTGGCGGCGACGCAGGGCGTGGAGCTGCGGCGGCCGCTGTCGACTTCGGCGCGACTCGCCGAGGCGATCGCGCTGGTTCGCCATCGGGCCGCGTTCTGGGATCGCGACCGCGCGTTCGCCCCCGACCTCGAAGCGATGCGCCGCGCGGTCGCGGACGGCGAGTTCGCGCGCTTCGTGCCGGAGCTTGCCGAACCCGAAGCTGCCCGCGCGGGCGGATGACGCCGCGCGGCGAATCGCGCGACAATGCGGCCTCGCACGGCTGCGAGGCCCCGGAGACCGCCATGCATCGCGACGACCCCCGTCAGTTCGTTTCGCCCGGCCAGGACGCGGCAACGTTCACCCGGCACGCCGACCGTGTCATTCGCGCACCGCGCGGTCCGGGCCTCAGCGCACGCTCCTGGCTGACCGAAGCGCCGCTGCGGATGCTGATGAACAACTTGGATCCCGAGGTCGCCGAGAATCCGCAGGAGCTCGTCGTCTACGGCGGGATCGGCCGCGCCGCACGCAACTGGGAATGCTTCGACGCGATCGTGGCCGCGCTGCGGGCGCTGGGCGACGACGAGTCGCTGCTGATCCAGTCGGGCAAGCCGGTCGGCGTCTTCAGGACGCATCCGGATGCGCCGCGCGTGCTGATCGCCAATTCCAATCTCGTGCCCAGGTGGGCGACGTGGGAACACTTCAACGAGCTCGACCGCAAGGGGCTGATGATGTTCGGCCAGATGACGGCCGGCTCGTGGATCTACATCGGCAGCCAGGGTATCGTGCAGGGAACGTACGAGACGTTCGCCGAGGCCGCACGCCAGCACTGCGGGGGCGATGTGGCGGACAAGTGGATTCTCACGGCGGGGCTGGGCGGTATGGGCGGCGCGCAACCGCTGGCCGCGACGATGGCGGGCGCATCGATGCTCGCCATCGAATGCCAGCAGAGCCGGATCGAGATGCGGCTTGCCACCCGTTATCTCGACCGGCAGGCGCGCGACCTCGACGAGGCGCTGGCGATCCTGCGCGTTGCGTGCGCGGCCCGGAAACCCGTGTCGGTCGGTCTCCTCGGCAACGCCGCCGACATCGTGCCCGAGCTCGTGCGCCGCGTCCTTGCCGGCGGCCCTCGACCGGCGATGGTCACCGACCAGACCTCGGCGCACGATCTCGTGTATGGCTATCTACCCGCAGGGTGGACCGTCGAACGCTGGCGCGCGGCGCAGGCCGACCCGGCCGGACACTCGGCGCTCGTGGCGGCGGCGAAGGCCTCGATCAAGATCCACGTCGAAGCGATGCTGGCGTTCCACGCCGACGGCGTGCCGACCTTCGACTACGGCAACAACATCCGCCAGGTCGCGTTCGACGAAGGCGTGAAGAACGCCTTCGATTTCCCAGGTTTCGTGCCGGCCTACATCCGGCCGCTGTTCTGCGAAGGCAAGGGCCCGTTCCGCTGGGCGGCACTGTCGGGCGATCCGGAGGACATCTTCGCCACCGACCGGAAGGTGCGCGAACTCTTCCCCGACAACGCCCATCTCCAACGCTGGCTCGACATGGCCGGCGAACGCATCGCGTTCCAGGGGTTGCCCGCGCGCATCTGCTGGCTCGGTCTCGGCGAACGTCACCTCGCGGGCCTCGCGTTCAACGAGATGGTGGCCCGTGGCGAGCTGAAGGCGCCGATCGTCATCGGTCGCGACCATCTGGACACCGGATCGGTGGCGAGTCCCAACCGCGAGACCGAGGCGATGGCCGACGGTTCGGACGCGGTCTCGGATTGGCCGCTGCTCAACGCCCTGCTCAACACCGCGGGCGGCGCAACGTGGGTCTCGTTGCACCACGGCGGCGGCGTCGGAATGGGCTATTCGCAGCATGCCGGCGTGGTCATCGTCTGCGACGGGACCGACGCTGCCGCGAAGCGCATCGCGCGGGTGCTGTGGAACGATCCGGCGAGCGGGGTGATGCGCCACGCCGATGCGGGCTACGCGAAAGCGATCGAGGTGGCGCGCGCCAAGGGGCTGAACCTGCCGATGCTGGCTCGCTGACGAAGATCGAGGCGGCGCGGTAAGCGAGAACGCGCTCACGCGGGACTTTCGTCGCGTCACCGGCCGGGGCTCCCGCGGGCGCGAATGCCCGCGCACCGGGGGATCGGCCCGGCCGGCGAACCGATCAGAAGATCCAGAGCGCGTCGCGCGGCACTTCCAGCCAATGCCGACCGACGGCAAGGGGCCGGTCGCCGTAGGCGCGCAGCCGCGCGGTACCGAGGTGGAACAGATGTTCCCACTTGTCGCCGAGGTACATCGACGTCGAGAGGTCGGCCTGGACCCGGTTGTCGCCCGGGCCGTCGGCCAACCGGACGCGCTCCAGCCGAACCATCGCAGTGCCATCCTGCCCCGATCGCGCGCTTGCCTTTGCCGCGCCCCAGAGCCGCCAGCCTGCGCCCTCGATCAGCGCGGCGCTGCCACGGACCTCGGCGACGTGGCCGGCGAGGCGATTGTTGCTGCCCATGAAATCGGCCGCGAACAACGTGGCCGGATCGCTGTACATCGCTTCCGGCGTTCCCTGCTGCTCGATCCGGCCGTCGTTGAGGAGCAGGATGCGGTCGGAAATCGCGAGCGCTTCTCCCTGGTCGTGCGTCACGCACAGCGCGGAGAGCTGCATCGTGACGATCAGCTCGCGCAACCAAGCCCGCGCTTCCTCGCGCAACTTCGCGTCGAGGTTGGACAGCGGCTCGTCGAGCAGGATCACCGGCGGGTTGTAGACGAGAGCCCGGGCGAGGGCGACGCGCTGCTGCTGGCCGCCGGAGAGCTGGTGCGGAAAGCGCTCCGCCAGCTGGCCGAGGGAGAGCTGATCGAGCGCCTTGGCCACCCGCGACTTGATCTCGGTGCCGCCGATCCTGCGCAGCTTCAGTCCGTAGGCGACGTTGTCGAACACCGTCTTGTGCGGCCACAGCGCATACGACTGGAACACGAGGCCGAGATTGCGGCGTTCGGCCGGCACTTCGATGGACGCGGCGCCGTCGTACACGGTCTTGTCCCCGATCCGGATCACGCCTCGGTGCGGCACCTCGAGACCGGCGACCGCGCGCAGCAGCGTGGTCTTGCCGCTGCCCGACGGGCCGAGCAGGCAGATGACCTCGCCGCGATCGAGCGTCAGCGACACGCCCTCGAGGATCGGGTTGTCGCCGTAGGTGAGATGCAGGTCCTCGACGGTGAGCTCGGCCATGTCCAGCCCTCGGGTTTGCCGGTCAGTCGCGCAGCTTCACGCCGAAGCGCAGGGCGATGGCGAGCCCGATGCCGACCAGCACGACGTTGACGAACGACAGCGCGGCGACGAGGTCGATGGCGCCGCCCTGCCACAGCGACACGAGCTGGGCGCCGATGACTTCGGTGCCCGGCGCCAGCAGGTAGACGCCGGTCGAGTACTCGCGCTCGAAGATCATGAACACGAGCAGCCACGATCCGAGCAGCCCGTGCCGGATCAGCGGCAGCGTGATCTGGCGCGAGACCGTGCCGCGCGAGGCGCCGATGGTGCGCGCCGCCTCCTCGAGTTCGGTCGATACCTGCAGCAGCGACGACGAGACGAGGCGCATGCCGTAGGCGAGCCACACGACGGTGTAGGCAAGCCACATGCTGAAGATCGTCGTGCGCAGCGGTGTGAGCGGCGGGAAGAACAGGAATACCCAGAGGAAGGCGAGGCCGGCGAGCAGGCCCGGAACCGCGCGCGGGACGAGCACCAGATAATCGACGAATCGCGACCAGCCATCGTTGCGCCGGTGCGTGGCGAAGCCGATTGCCGTGTAGCAGGCGACCGTGACGGCGCCGCCGACAGTCCCGATGAGGATCGTGTTCCAGATCGCGCGCAGGAGCGTCGGCTCGTCCAGGATCGAGCGAAAATGCTCGAGCGTCAGCGACTCGGCGAGCGTGGTTCCGTAGCCCCAGTTCGTGACGAACGCGCGCAGCGCGATTCCGGTCAGCGGAACGATGACACCGACGGCGAGCCACAGCCCGATCAGCGCGGCGGCAAGCCACTTCCAGCGACCGAGCGGCAGTTCACGCATCCGACCGGCCTTGCCCTTGATCGTCGCGTACTTGCGGACGTTCTGCAGGAGGTAGCGCTGCAGCAGCACGAGCGGGAAGGTGACGGCGACGATACAGATTGCGACCGCGGCCATCAGGTGATAGGACGGCGTGCCCAGCTTGTTGGTGAGCTTGTAGAGGTACGTCGACAGCACCAGGTGGCCCTCGGGGTCGCCGAGCACCAGCGGCAATCCGAAGAGCTCGAACCCGAGGAAGAACACGAGAACCGCCGAGAACAGCAGCGCCGGCTGGATCAGCGGCAGGCTCACCGTCAGCGCCACCCGGAACGGCGACGCGCCTGCGACCCGTGCGGCTTCCTCGACGTCCGAACCCAGGCTCTTGAGCGCCGCGGACGCATAGACGTAGACGTTCGGCACGTGCGTCAGGCCGGCGATGACGCCGATGGCGGCGACCGAATAGAGGCCCCAGGGCGCACCGCCGAAGAGGTCCGTGGCCCATACCGTGTAGAAGCCGACCGGTCCGGCGGCGACGACGAAGCCGAAGGCGAGCACCATCGGCGAGACGAAGCTCGGAACGAGCAGCCAGCGGCTCGATCCAGCGCTTCGCCGGAAGGTCGGTGCGCTCCATCACGAACGCCAGCAAGCCGCCAAGCGGGACGGCGATCACGACCATGACGATCGCGATGACCAGCGAGTTGAGTGACGCGTCCCAGAAGTCGGGGTCGGCGAAGATGAACTCGTAGGCGCCGAGCCCGGCCGTCCTGCGCGCGTCGAAGAACGGCGCGGTGAGGAAGCTCTGGTAGAAGATCAGCGACAGTGGCGAGAGCACCGCTGCGGCCGTCACGAAGATCGTGAGGCCGCGCGGCAACGCCGCCAGGACAGCGAAGCGCATCGGGATGCCGAGCAGGCGCGGGGAAACGCGGGACCCTGGCGGTCCGGCGTGCCCGCGCCGGTGCTCGTCTACTTGCCGGCTGCTCCGGCCTGTAGGGTCGCCTTCCAGTCGTTCAGGAACTCGAGCCGCCTCTTCGCGTCGAGCATGCCGACGATCTCGGAGCTCACCGGAATCGGCTTGATGTTCGAGCCCAGCTGCTTCGCGAGCGACGCGGCGGTGTACTCCGCGTCGACGTCACTGCGGACTGCGAAGAGTTCGACCTCGCCGCCGATCAGCTTCTGCCCGCGCCGCGACAGGATGTAGTCGGTCCACAGTTTCGCCGCGTTCGGGTTCTTGGCCTGCTTGCCGATGAACATCACGCGCGACAGCACCAGCGTGTAGTCCTTCGGCAGAATCACGCCGAGATTGGGATCCTTCTTCGCGCGCACCAGCGCGTACGGTCCGAGAACGTTGTAGCCCAGCAGGTGCTCGCCGGAGGACACCTTTTCCAGCATGTTGCCCGTGCTCGCGTAGACGCGATACGCCGTCGCGCCGAAGCCCTTCTCAAGCTCCTTCATCCCGGCGAAATACTTGCTGTCCTGCACGGCGAACATGAAGCCGACGCCGCTTTTCTCGATATCGTAGGTCGTCACCTTGCCCTTGAACTTGTCGGGCTTGGCCGCGATCAGCTTCGCGAATGCCGCGTGGTCCTGCGGCGCTTCGTCGGCGGCGACGAGGCGCTTGTTGTAGATGAAGACGGCCGGCTCGTACGTCGTTCCGTACGCCAGGTTCCGGTACACGGCCCAGCTCGGCAGATTCGCCGCTTCGGGTGAGAGATAGGCGAGTGCCTGCCCGTCGTCGACGAGCTTGACCTGCAGGTCCATCGCCGAGCTCCACATCACGTCCGCGGAACCCTGTCCCGAGGCGACCTCGGCGATGAAGCGGTTGTACATCTCGGTCGAGTTCATGTCGTTGTACTCGACCTTGACGCCGGGATAGAGCGCGCTGAAGTCCTTGATCAGCGGCTGCGCCGCCTTGGTGTCGAGCGCGCTGTAGATGACGACCTTGCCCTCCTTGCCGGCGGCGGCGATCGTCTGCGCGTAGTCGGCCGGATACCCCTGCGGCACCTGTTGTGCGAAGGCTGCGGCGCTCAGCGCGGCGGCGGCGAATGCAGTGATGCGAGCGAACATGGGACTCCTCCTCGGCGCGAATGTCACGCCTTCGTGATGTGCGGATTATAGGCGTCAGGCCGACAGACGACGGGCGCTGACCAGAATGCCGTCCTCGTCGCTGTAGACCCAGTGGCCGGGGGTGAAGGTCACCCCGCCGAATGCGACCGGCACGTCGACGGCACCGGCGCGCGTCTTGGCGCTCTTCCGCGGGTTGGTGCCAAGCGCCTTCACGCCGAACTCGAGCGCATCCAGCGCCACGCTGTCGCGGACAGCGCCGAAGACGATAAGCCCGGTCCAGCCGTTGCCGCGGGCGAGGCCGGCAATCATGTCGCCGACGAGTGCACAGTGCAACGATCCGCCCCCGTCGACGACCAGCACCTCGCCGACCGAGCGCGCGGACACCATCTCCTTCAGCAGCGCATTGTCCTCGTGCGTACGCACCGTGCGGATCGGCCCAGCGAAGCGCCGTCGCCGCCCGAAGTGCCGGAAAGGCGTGTCGCACGAAGCCGCGTCCGGATGCGCGTCCATGAGATCGGCGGTGGTGAATTCCATGCGCACTCCTTGCGTGGCGCCGGGAGCGCCGTGGTGTCGCGCAGCGCACCGGCCCAGGCAGGAATTCGTGTCCGTGCCGACGCCGGCCTGCATTGCGCCGCGCAAGCAAAAAACGCCGTGGATGGCCACGGCGTCTTGCTCGGGAATCTGGTCGGGGTGAGAGGATTCGAACCTCCGGCCTCTACGTCCCGAACGTAGCGCTCTACCAGGCTAAGCTACACCCCGTTTGCCGTTGCCGGCGGGTCTTGCGGCAGATCCCGCGGCGGGAATCGGTCTTACACGCGGGTCGCGGCTTTGCCCGTTCGCTCACTCGCCGGTTGCCCGACGGCGTTTCAATACGAGCGGCTCGCCGCGAAGGATGCTAATTCTAGCAGACTTTCGCGCTGCGGCGACATCGGCAGATCGGCCAGGCATTTCGCCGCCGCCTCGCCTTCGCGCCCGGCGCGCGCTCTCACGTAGCCGAGGGCGCCCGTGCGGTCGAGGACCGCGACGACGGGCGCGAACTCGGTGATCCTTCCGCCCGTGATCGCGCTCCGGACCAGCGCGGCATCCTCGGGGCTGCCGACCGCGATCGCGCGAATGAGCGGCAGCGTCATCTTGCCCTCGGCGAGGTCGTCGCCCAGGTTCTTTCCGATCGCGGCCAGGTCGCCGGAATAGTCGAGCACGTCGTCGACGAGCTGGAACGCCGTGCCCAGGTGGCACCCGTAGCGGGCGAGGCAAGCCTCGCGCTCCGGGTCGGCCCCGGCCACGACCGCACCCATCTGGGCGGCGGCCTCGAACAACTTCGCCGTCTTGCGCTGGATCACTTCGAGGTAAGCCTGCTCATCGAGCCCCGGATTGCCGGCATTCATGAGCTGCAGTACTTCGCCCTCGGCAATCACGTTCGTCGCATTCGACAGGATTTCCAGGATCCGGACCGAACCGAGTCCGACCATCAACTGAAATGCGCGCGAGTAGAGGAAGTCGCCGACCAGCACGCTGGCCGAGTTGCCGAAGGTCGCGTTGGCCGTGGCGTGACCACGCCGCAGTTTCGACTCGTCCACGACATCGTCGTGCAGAAGCGTGGCCGTGTGAATCATTTCGACGACGGCCGCAAGGGTGTAGTGGTCGCGGCCGGCATAGCCGCAGGCGCGCGCCGAAAGCAGCAACAGCGCCGGACGCAGCCGCTTGCCGCCGCCGGCGATAATGTATTCGGCCACTTGCCGGACGAGCACGACGTCGGAATCGAGGCTCGTGCGCAGCACGCGGTCGACTTCGGCCATGTCCGGGGCAAGCAGATTCTTCAGGGCGTCGGCAGTCACGGGAGATTGGGCGGCGGACGGAACCCGCGCGCATGGCATGGCGGAGCGCAGTGGCGGCCATCCGCCCTTTGCCGACGCCGCTTGGCTCGAACGGGACGGAATTGTAACCGAACACCCGGGCGTACCATTGCGTTGACGCAAACGCGATGCAGCGCGATCGGCGGTCGACGGTCCGCGCGGGGTGCCGCGTGCCGTTGGCGATCGCGGAGGCGCGGCGCGGGCGGCGCAGGCCCGGCATCCACCGGGCGTAGGGATCCCGGGGCCCGGGCCGCCGAACGCACGCCCCCCGGATGCGGGATGGCGGAGAGACGCCGCGGCGCCTTTGCGACTTTGACAGATGTCACGGAAAGCTTTTATAATTAAAGGCTTTCCGCAATCAGCGCGGGAAGACAAGAGCCGGTACGCGGGTGCGGCCGGCGAACCATCAGCGGAGTATCTCCATGTACGCGGTCATAAAAACCGGCGGCAAGCAGTACAGGGTTGCCCCCGGCGAAAAACTCAAAGTAGAACAGATACCGGCGGACGTGGGCGCGGAAGTCATCCTGGATCAGGTGTTGATGATCGGGGAGGGCGAAAGCGTCCGTCTGGGTCAGCCGGTCGTTGCGGGTGCAACGGTCAAGGCAACGGTCGTCGCCCATGGGCGCGGCGAAAAGGTGCGCATCTTCAAGATGCGCCGGCGCAAGCACTACCAGAAGCGTCAGGGCCATCGCCAGAACTACACCGAGATCAAGATCGACAGCATCGTCGGCTAACGGAGCACTCACTATGGCACACAAGAAAGCAGGCGGCAGCTCGCGCAACGGCCGCGACTCCGAGTCGAAACGCCTGGGCGTCAAGTCCTACGGCGGCGAGTTGATCAGCGCCGGGAGCATCATCATCCGGCAGCGCGGTACGCAGATTCACCCGGGCGTCAACGTCGGGATCGGCAAGGACCACACGCTGTTCGCGCTCGTCGACGGCAAGGTCAGGTTCGCGACCAAGGGCAAGGACAAGCGCAAGATCGCCAACGTCGAGCCGGTGGCGGCGTAGCGCATCTGTCGACCGGCACGAGCGGTGATCGAAGATCCCGGCCTCGCGCCGGGATTTCTTCCGGTCGCGCTTCCGTAGCAGCACGGGGCGCAGCCGAAATCCTGCGCAACGCACGGTGCGACGTGCCTTCTCAGCGCCGCTCGAGCCACCACAGCAGTGCCGCGGTGACCGCGACGAACATCACCAGCGGGAACAGCGCCGAGAACAACGGTGGCCAGTCGTTGAGCACGCCGAGGTTCGAGAACAGGCGCCCGACCAGGAAGAACGCGAGGCCGAGCATCGTGCCGACGAAGATTCGGAATCCGACGCCGCCTGCGCGCCGCTGGAAATAGGCAAACGGCAGCGCGAGCACCATCATTACGATGACCGCCGCCGGGAAGAACAGTTTGTTCCAGAACGCGATCTCGAAGCGCGACGTCTTCTGCGCGCCGGTGCCCAATACCCGCATGTTGTCCCAGAGCGTACCCAGTTCCAGCTTCTCCGGCGCAATCTGAAACACCGTGAGCAGCGACGGTCGCAGCACGGTGTCCCACGTCCAGCTGTCCTGCCGGCTGAGTTTCGCTTCCTCCGGTCCCAGCTCGGTCGTGGTGACGTCGGCGAGCTTCCAGGCGCCGCTGCCGGTGAAGCTGCCTGACTCCGCGACGCGCATCCTCTTGAGTCGCAACTGGTCGTCGAACTCGTACAGGCGCACGCCGACGAGCGACATGTCGCCCAGCACGCCGCGGATGTTGACGAACGTGAGGTCCTGCTTGAACCAGAATCCCGACTGGAACTGCTGCGCTGCGATCGTCGTCCGGTCGCCTTTCGCCTGTGCGCGAACCTGGCGTGCGAGGCGCTCCGCCGGCGGTGCGACGAACTCGCCGGCGAGGAAAGTCACGAGCGCCAGCGGAACGCCGATCCGGATCAGTGCCCACGTGACCTGAAGCAGCGAGGCGCCGGACGCGCGCATCACCGTGTACTCGGAATTGGCGACGAGCTGGGAGATCGCGAACAGCGTCCCGATCAGCGCCGCGACCGGGAACAGTTCGTACATCCGCGACGGCAGCTGCAGCGCCACGTACAGGAAAGCCGTCGACAGCGTGTAGTTGGCCTTGCCGACCTCGCCCAGCTCCGCGATCAGGTCGAAGAACGCGAACAGCATGATCAGCGCGGCGAAGATCAGCAGGATGGCAGCCAGCACTTCCCGGCCGATGTAGCGGGTGAGCGTTTTCATGCGACGGCCTTCGCCCGCCGCCGGCGTGCCGGTCCGGTCCCCGACAGCTGATTGGCGAACAGCAACAGCATGACCGCCGCCGCGACGATGTGCGGCAGGGCGAGCCCGAGCCAGAAGTCGAGCTTGCCCTGCGCGATGAAGCTCTGCACGATGTTGAGGCAGTTGCTGTAGACCATGTAGACGAACGCCGCGGCGATCAGGTTGAACGACCGGCCCATCCGTGGATTGACGTAGGCGAGCGGGATCGCCAGCAGCGTCAGCACCAGCGCCGAGATCGGGACCGACAGTCGCCAGAACAGCTCGGCGCGCTCGACGCGACCCTCGGCGAGCACCAGCGCCTCGGTCGGTATGGCCTTGGTGGACGTCGGAAGCGCCCGCACCTCCGCGGGCTCGATCCGCCGGCCGAGCTTCTCGAATTCGATCATCCGGTACTCCGCCGTTCCCGGACGACCCTCGTAGCGTCGGCCTTCGCTGAGCACGATGAATCGGTCGCCGTTCGGTGCCTCCTCGAGATGGCCCGAGCGGGCGACCGTCGAGACGTCCTTGCCGTCGTCCACCGAGTGCAGGAATACGTTGCGCACCGTTCCGTCGAACGTGTTGATGCTCTCGACGAACACCACGAGATTGGCCTTGGGAAACTCCCGGAAAATGCCCGGCGTGATCAGCGCGATTTCGTCGCGCGACTCGAGCTGACGCTCGAATTCGAGCTTGCGCCGCTCGGCCCATGGCGACAGGTAGAGCGACAGCGCCAGGATCGCCACGAGGAACGGGGCGGCGAACCAGAGGATGGGCTTGAGGCAGCTGGCGAGGCTCTGGCCGGAGGTAAACCAGACGATCATCTCGCTGTCGCGATACCAGCGGGAAAGCGTCAGCAGCACGGTCAGGAACAGCGTGACCGACAGCAGGATATTGAAGTAGAAAAGGGCATGGAAGCCCAGCAACGCCAGGATACCCTCCGGCGCCACCGTTCCGCCGGCTGCCCGGGCCAGAAGCCGGAGGACGAGATTGGTGAACAGGATCCCCAGCAGGACGACGAACAGGCCGAGCGCCGAGGCCGTCAGCTCGCGCACGAGGCTGCGCCTAAAAATCATGACGGCGGGAGATTTTTGACTTTTTTGGCCCGATTTGCCAATAATGCCGCCGATGCCGCGCTACGGCAAAGAAAGCCAACGTCCGGATAGGGTGGAGCGATGGAATTTACCATAAAAAGCGGCAGCCCCGAGAAGCAGCGCAGCGCATGCGTCGTCGTCGGAGTGTTCGACAACCGCAAGCTTTCGCTGTCCGCGGAGCTGATCGATCGCGCGTCGAACGGCTATGTGAGCGAAATCATCCGCCGTGGCGACATGGAGGGCAAGCTCGGCGCGACGCTTCTGCTGCACAACGTCCGGGGAACACTCGCCGATCGCGTCCTGCTGGTGGGGCTGGGGAAGGAGCGCGATTTCCGCGACAAGGAGTTCCGTTCGGCGGTCAAGGCCGCGGTCAAGCTCCTCAACGAGACCGGGTCGTACGAGGCCGTCATCTACCTCACCGAGGAAAAGGTGAAGCGGCGTGAAGTCGCGTGGCGGGTCGAGCACGCGGTGGTGGTCGCGATGGAGGCCGTCTACCGTTTCGACCAGATGAAGAGCGAAAAGGCCGAGGTGCGCCGGCCGCTGCGCAAGTTGACCCTGTCGGTGCCGCAGCGCTCCGACCTCGCGTCCGGCGAGGCGGCGGCGGCGCGCGGACTCGCGATCGCGCACGGGATGGACCTTGCCCGCGACCTGGGCAACCTTCCGGGGAACGTCTGTACGCCCAAGTACCTCGGCGAGCGTGCGCTGGAGATCGCAAAGGAGTTCCCGGAGGTGAAAGTGACGGTCCTCGAGCGCAAGGAAATCGAGGAGCTCGGGATGGGCTCTTTCCTGTCGGTGACCAACGGCAGCTACGAGCCGCCGCGCTTCATCGTCCTCGAATACAACGGATCACCCAGGAAGCAGCGGCCCGTCGTGCTGGTGGGCAAGGGCATCACCTTCGACACCGGCGGCATATCGCTCAAGCCCCCAGCCGAGATGGACCAGATGAAATTCGACATGTGCGGCGCGGCGAGCGTGCTCGGTGTGTTGCGTGCGATCGCCGAACTGAAGGCCAAAGTCAACGTGGTCGGGCTCGTGGCGGCCTGCGAGAACATGCCGTCGGGCCGAGCGACCAAGCCAGGCGACGTGGTAACCAGCATGTCGGGTCAGACCATCGAGGTCCTCAACACGGATGCCGAAGGGCGGCTGATACTCGCGGACGCGTTGACCTACGCGGAGCGCTACGAGCCGGAGGCCGTCGTCGACGTCGCCACGCTCACCGGCGCGATGGTGATTGCACTGGGGCATGTCGCCTGCGGCGTGTTCAGCAACAACGACACGCTGGCGCGCGCGCTGGTTTCCGCCGGCGACGATGCCTACGATCGTGGCTGGCATCTGCCGCTGTGGGACGATTACCAGGACGGGCTCAACAGCAACTTCGCCGATTTCGCCAACGTTGCCGGGCGCGCGGGGGGCAGCATCACGGCGGCCTGTTTCCTGTCCCGGTTCGCCAGGAAATTCGACTGGGCACACCTCGACATCGCCGGAGTCGCCTGGAAGGACGGCAAGGAGAAGGGCGCCACCGGGCGCCCGGTACCGCTGCTCACGACGTGGCTGCTGACGCAGGAGTCCGCGGCGGCGTCCTGACGCGGCGGTCGCGCATCCGTGACGACGATCGATTTCTACACCCGTTGCGCGAACCGGCACGAAGTCGCGGCGCGGTTGGTGGCCAAGGCGTGGGCGCAGCACGGCAGCGTGCGGGTGTTGACCGCCGACGAGACGGCGACCGCCGAGCTCGACCGATTGCTGTGGCAATGGCCCGCGATCGGCTTCCTGCCGCATTGCCGGCTCGCGAGTCCGCTGGTTTCCGAGACGCCGATCATCGTCGACCACGTGCTGGAGCACGAGGGTCCCGCGGCTGTGCTCATCAATCTCCAACCCTCGCCGCCGCCGTTTTTCTCCCGCTTCGAGCGGCTGGCCGAAATCGTAAGCCGCGACGAGGATGACGCCGCGCTCGGGCGCGAGCGCTTCCGCTTTTATCGCGAGCGCGGCTACGAGCTGCGCACGCACGATCTTTCCGAGCGGGACTGACCATGCCTACGGCGCGCGAGCTGCTCGAACAGGCTGAGGCGCTGATGCGCCGCAACCGCGAGCGGGCGGAAGCGGAACGCGTCGAGAAGGGGCAAGCGGATCGCGTTTCGGACGTAGCGCTTGACGTCGTGGGCGAGGAGGTAGGGAACCCTTCCGCGGACGACGAGCGCATCGACAACGCGCGACGAGGACGCGGGCGACGAGGACGCGGGCGACGAGGACGCGGGCGACGAGGACATTCCCGAGCTGACCGAAGCCGTCGCCGACGAGGCCGCACCACCGGTAATCGATCTGCCCACGGCGGTGTACGGCCTCGATGACGTACCGGAGCTCACCGATGCCGTCGAGGAGATCGAGGCCCCGTCGATCCTCGAGCTGCCCGCGGACGAGGACGAGCCGTCGCAGTGGCTCGAGATCGATCGCGGCGAGGTCAGCGTCACGGGACCGGCGCCGGACTCGGTATTTGCCCTTCCGACGGCGATGCCGCAGCCGGAGGCGGGTGAGGACATGCCGCCGTCCGAATTCGCCACATCGCAGGCCATGACGCCAGTCGCCGCGCCAGACCCCGGATCGGCGGCAGCGCTGGCCGCTGCCTATCTGGCGGGCACGTTGACTTCCGGGAAGCCGGGGTCCGTGGCGGCAGACGCGCCACGTGGCGGTGCCGGCGAGATCGCAAACGAATTCGTCGTGGACATCGATGGCGCAGGCGGAACCGTCCTGGAAACCGGCGCCGCCACGACGGGCGAGTTCGTCCGCTACACGCCTCCTGAAGCGACGGTCGAGCGGGGCGAGGAACCTGTCGAGGAGGCGCCGCCCGTCGCGGCGGACGAATTGCCTGCCCCGGTATACACCGTGGAAGCACTGGAGAACCCGGTGTTACCGGCGGCTCCGGAGGAGGCGGCGCCACCATCAATCGCCACGCCGACCGCCGAGCCGGTTTCGGTGGTCGCCACGCCCGGGGACACGATCGCCGCGTCGCCCGATGCGCTGCACTGGGACGTACTTGCCGAGGAAATCCGCATGCAGGTGCTGCAGCGGATCGACATCTTCACGGATACCGGACTGCAGGAGCAACTTGCCGCGCGTCTGCAGCCGATCGTCGACCGGGCGAGCGCAGACCTCGTCGCGACGATCAACCGTGAGGTCGGCCGCTTGCTGCGTACCTACGTCGCCGAGGCGATCGAGCGCGAAATCGAAAAGTGGCGGCAGGAAGGCGGCTGACGCGCGGCGCTCACCTGCGTCGGCGGCTGCACGACTGGCGGCGCTGCGAACCCCGGACTATGATTGCAACGTTGTTGCAATGTCCTCCAATGCCGCGAGCAGCCCGATCCTCCTTCTCCCCGGCGACGGCCGAAGCGATTCTCGCGCGTTGCGGCGTGCGCACCACTCGGGCGCGAATCGAGGTACTTGCGACACTACTTGCGGCCCGCGAGGCGCTCCCTCATCACGAGATCGAAAAGCGCCTCAAATGCCGGCACGAAGTCGACCGGGTGACGCTCTATCGCGTGCTCGAATGGTTGACGGCGCGAGGCCTAGCGCACCGCCATGCCGGCGAAGACCGCGTGTGGCGATTCGCGGCGACACCCGCGGCGCGCGGGGCGCACGCGTCTGCCGCCCCGCATGCCCATTTCGAGTGCAGCGAATGCGGCAAGATCGTTTGCCTCGAGACCTCGTCGCTGCCTGCAATCCGGGTGCCGGCGGGATTTCGACGACGCGAAGTGGAGGTCACCGTCAAGGGATCGTGCGCGCATTGCACGCGCTGAACCTGTCGGCCGCTTTCGCGCTGACTGCAGCGTGTCACCGCAGACTGGGTCGCGCTCGCGTCGCGCGGCGAGCTGTCGATTCGAGTCTTCAGGTTGCCGGGTAAGGCAGGTAAGCGAGCGCTGGGGAGCCGCGACTCATCGCTTTACCCCCACGGAGATTGCTCATGTTGCGCCGTCGATTTCTCGCTCGTTCGCTCGCGCTGGTTTCCGCGGCGGCCGCAGGGTTGCGGGTGGCGTCGGCAACGGCACCGTCAGCCCCGATCGTGCCACTCGCTCGTTCCGACGAAGAGTGGAAGAGGCGTCTCACGCCCGAGCAGTTCGCGGTGCTGCGGCAGGAGGGTACCGAGCGGCCATTCACGAGCCCGCTCAACGACGAGAAGCGCAAGGGCACGTTCACCTGCGCCGGCTGCGACCTGCCGCTGTTCGAGTCACGCACGAAATACGACAGCGGCACCGGTTGGCCGAGCTTTTGGGATTGCATCGCCGGACACGTGGCGACCAACGTCGACTTCAAGCTCATCTGGCCGCGTACCGAATACCATTGCGCGCGCTGCGGCGGGCATCAAGGTCATGTTTTCGACGACGGCCCCAGACCGACGGGGCTGCGCTACTGCAATAACGGGGTCGCGCTGAAGTTCGTTCCCGCCTGAGTGCGCCGTCGCGGGGGGGCGATTTTGCGCGCCGAAGGCGTTCGCCGAGCGCAAATCTTGTCCAGGATCAAGGGCGCCGACTTGCCGTAGGGGACGGTCCGGCCCATAATGCGAATCATTCTCGATTGATTCGCCATGATTCCTCTCCTCCACCTCCCTCCCGGAGTCGACGCGACCGTCGGCGCCATCCATGCCGACGCGGCGCTGCGGGTTCGCCTCACGGCCCTGGGCTTCCGGATCGGCCAGCGGGTCCGGATGATTCGCCAGGCTGCGTTCGCGGGACCGTTGCACGTCCGGCTCGGCACCACCGACGTCATCCTCCGGCGCGGACAGGCCCGGCTGATCGAAGTCGTCCGCTGAACGCGAGAGCGCCGTGAAGCGCATCGCGCTGGTCGGCATGCCGAACACGGGCAAGTCGACGTTCTTCAACCGCGTCACCGGCGCCTCCGCGCGCGTGGGCAACTGGCCCGGAATCACGGTCGACCTTTACGCAAGCAAGGTTCTGCTCGGCGGCGACATGGTCGAGATCGTCGACCTGCCCGGGATCTATGACCTGCACGGGTTCTCCGACGACGAGCGGATCGTCCGGCATTTTCTGGAGGAAACGGCGGTCGACGTGGTCGCGGTCGTCGTCAATGCGGCGCAGATCGATCGCCAGTTGACGCTGGCGCTGCAGATCCGACAGCTCGGATTGCCGGCCGCGCTGCTCCTCAACATGGCCGACGAGGCGCGCGGTCTCGGCATCCGGATCGACGCCGCAATCCTGGCACGCGAACTCGGCATGCCGGTCGCGCTTCTGTCCGCCAAGCACGGTCAGGGCCAACCCGAAACCATGGCGATGCTGACTCGTGCGCTGACGACCGCCGAACGAGCCGAACCGGCGACGATACGCGCGCGCCTCGCCGCCGACGATCGCGTCGAAGCCGACGCCGCCGCGGCGCTCGCGGCCGCCGTCGATATTCCCGAGCGCCTGCCGGCGCATCTGACGGATCGCATCGACCGCCTTCTGCTTCATCCCTGGCTCGGACTGCCACTCTTCTTCTTCGTGATGCTGCTCGTCTTCCAGGGCGTGTTCCGCATCGGCGAGCCGATGCAGGACGCGCTCGAGAAGGGCTTCGAGGCGTTGCGAGCCGGCGTCCTGGAGCCGCTTGCGGCGGGGCTGCCCGCAATGGCGCGCGGATTCCTGCTTGACGGTGTATACGCCGGCGTGGTGACGGTGGCGGCGTTCGTGCCGCTCATCGTCCTGTTCTTCCTGTTCATGGCCGTCGTCGAGGACTCGGGCTACCTGTCCCGCGCCGCATTTCTCACCGATGCGCTGATGGCGAAGCTCGGTCTGGACGGTCGCAGCTTCGTGATGATGCTGCTCGGCTTCGGCTGCAACGTTCCCGCGGCGATGGGCACGCGAATCATGCGCTCGCGCGGCCTGCGCCTGCTGACGATGCTGATCATTCCGGTGTCGCTGTGCTCGGCGCGCCTGCAGGTGTTCCTGTTTCTGACGGCGGCCATCTTCCTTCCGCGCCAGGCGCCGTGGGTGATCTTTTCACTCTACGTGATGAGCTTCGTCGCTGCGCTGGTGACGGCCGTGGTGTTCAAGGGGCGCTTTCGCAGCGACGAGCCGTTCGTCCTCGAGCTGCCGCCGTATCGGCTGCCGACGCTGCGCCAGATCGCGTTGCGTGCGTGGCACGAGGTCCGTCATTTCCTGCGCCGCGCGACCAAGTTCATCGTCGGCGGCGTCGTCCTCATCTGGCTGCTGACGAACCTTCCTGCGGGCGCGGCGCCGGGATCGGTCGACACGTTCGCAGGCATGCTCGGCCACTGGTTCCAGCCGGTGCTGGCGCCGCTCGGCATCGACGAGCGACTCACCGTCGCACTGATCTTCGGCTTCGTCGCGAAGGAAGTGCTGATCGGCGCCTTCGCGGTGATCTTCGGTCTCGAGGGCCAGGCGCTTGCTGCCGACCTCGCGGGGCGAATGGACTGGGTGCAGGCGTACAGCTTCATGCTGTTCACGCTGATCTACACGCCGTGCCTGTCGACCGTCGCCACCTTGCGCGCCGAAGCGAGAAGCAGCGGCTATGCGCTGCTGTCGGTGACGTGGTCGATCCTGCTCGCGTGGGGCGCGAGCTTCGCCTTCTATCAGCTCGCGCGGTATTTCGGTCTTTGACCCGCACCGGTGTCGCCACGCCGGAACGGCGCCCGATTCCGCTATAATTTCAAGCTTTTGCACGCCGGTCCGCGTTCCGGGTCGAGCGCATGTCCATGGAACTTGCCAAGAGCTTCGAGCCGCACGCGATCGAGGACCGCTGGTACCCGATCTGGGAATCGCGCGGCTACTTCAAACCTGGCTACAAGGCCGGCGCGCCGTCGTTCTGCATCCAGCTGCCCCCGCCCAATGTCACCGGCACGCTCCATATGGGGCACGCCTTCCAGCAGACGATCATGGACGTCCTCATCCGCTATCACCGGATGAGCGGCGACAACACGCTCTGGCAGCTCGGTACCGATCATGCCGGCATCGCCACGCAGATCGTCGTCGAAAACCAGTTGAAGATCGAAGGCACGTCGCGACACGATCTCGGGCGCGAGAAATTCATCGAGCGCGTCTGGGCGTGGAAGGAGGCGTCCGGCTCGACGATCACACGGCAGATGCGCCGTCTCGGCACCTCAGGCGACTGGTCGCGCGAGCGCTTCACGATGGACGAAGGACTCTCTGCTGCCGTGCTGGAGACCTTCGTGCGCCTGCACGAGGATGGTTTGATCTATCGGGGCAAGCGCCTCGTCAACTGGGATCCGAAGCTCGGCACCGCCGTGTCGGACCTCGAGGTCGACAATGAGGAGGAGCAGGGCAAGCTCTGGGAGATCCGCTACCCGTTTGCCGATGGTTCCGGTTCACTGGTGGTCGCGACGACGCGACCCGAGACGATGCTGGGCGACGTCGCGGTCGCGGTCAATCCGGACGACGAACGCTATGCGACGCTCGTCGGCAAGATGGTGTCGCTGCCGCTGACCGCCCGCACGATCCCGGTCATCGCCGACAGCTATGTCGACAAGGCGTTCGGCACCGGCTGCGTCAAGATCACGCCGGCGCACGACTTCAACGACTGGCAGATCGGACAGAGGCACGGCCTCGCGCCGATCCCGGTCCTCGACCTCGACGCGAAAGTCAATGCGAACGCGCCGGAAAAGTATCGCGGCCTCGACCGCTACGTCGCGCGCAAGGCGGTCCTTGCCGACCTGACCGCGCTAGGATTCCTCGTCAGCGAGAAGGCGCACAAGATGGTGGTACCGCGCTGCGGCCGCACGGGCGAGGTGGTCGAGCCGATGCTGACCGACCAGTGGTTCGTCGCGATGAAGACGCCGGCGCCGGCCGGGCACCCGTATTTTCCCGGCCGCACGATCCAGGATCTCTGCCTCGCCGCCGTGGGTGACGGCGTCAGAAGTCCGCGGACCGGCGAATCCGGCAGGGTCGAGTTCGTGCCGAAGGAATGGCTGTCGACCTATCTGCACTGGATCAACAACATCCAGGACTGGTGTATTTCCCGGCAGCTCTGGTGGGGCCACCGCATACCCGCGTGGTACGACGAGGCGGGCAATGTCTACGTGGCGCGCAGCGAGGCCGATGCGCGCACACAGGCGCGCGCGAAGCTCGGCCGCGACCCGGTCGCGTTCGAACAGGACCCCGACGTCCTCGACACCTGGTTCTCGTCCGCGCTGTGGTGCCACTCGACGCTCGGCTGGCCGGAGAAGACGCGGGAGCTTTCCACGTTCCTGCCGTCGTCGGTGCTGGTCACCGGATTCGACATCATTTTCTTCTGGGTCGCCCGGATGATCATGACGACGATCTACTTCACCGGCGAGGTTCCGTTCCGCACCGTGTACATCAACGCGATCGTGCGCGACGAGGAGGGTCAGAAGATGTCGAAGTCGAAGGGCAACGTCCTCGACCCGATCGACCTCATCGACGGGATCACCGTCGACGAACTCGTGGAGAAGCGCACGTACGGGCTGATGCTCGAAAAGCAGCGTGAGCCGATCGCGAAGCGTACGCGCAAGCAGTTCCCCGACGGCATCCCGGCCTTCGGCGCCGATGCGGTGCGCTTCACGTTCGCGAGCCTCGCGACGTACGGCAGGACCCTCAACTTCGACCTCAATCGCTGCGAGGGCTACCGCAACTTCTGCAACAAGCTGTGGAATGCCACGCGCTTCGTGCTCATGAATGTCGACGGCAAGGACACCGGCGTCGACGAGGCGGCCCCGCGCACGCTGAGCTTCGTGGACCGGTGGCTGCTCGGCCGGCTGCAGCGCGCCAAGCACGAGATCGCCGGAAACATCGCGGTCTATCGCTTCGACCTCGCGGCGAAGGCTCTCTACGAGTTCGTCTGGGACGAATACTGCGACTGGTACGTCGAGCTGGCCAAGGTGCAACTTGGCCGGGCCGATGCCGCGGGCGACGCCGCCGCTGCGCGCGGCACGCGTGCGATGCTGGTGCGCGAGCTGGAGGCCACGCTGCGCCTCGCGCATCCGTTCATGCCGTTCATCACCGAAGAACTGTGGCAGACGATCGCCCCGCTGGCGGGCAAGACCGGCGAATCGATCTCGCTGCAGCCGTTTCCGAAGGCGGATTTCTCGCGCATCGACGCCGCTGCCGACGCGCAGATGGCGCTGCTGAAGGAACTGGTCGATGCGTGCCGCGCGCTGCGCGGCGAGATGAATCTGTCGCCGGCGCAAAAGGTCCCGCTCGTGGCGACCGGCGATCGCACTGTGCTCGAGGCGTTCGCACCGTATCTGGCGCCCCTTGCGAAGCTCTCCGGCGTCGAAATCGTCGATGAGCTTCCGGCGTCCGAAGCGCCGGTGGAGGTTGTCGGCGAGTTCCACCTGATGCTGAAGATCGAGATCGACGTCGCGGCCGAACGTGAGCGTCTGGCGAAGGAGATCGTGCGGCTGGAAGGCGAGATCGCGAAGGCGAAGGCCAAGCTCGGCAACGAGGGTTTCGTGGCGCGGGCTCCGGCGGCGGTCGTCCTGCAGGAACGGACACGCCTCGCGGGATTCGAATCGACGCACGCCAAGCTCGCGGCGCAGATCGGGCGCATGACCGGCTGATGGCCGGACGGCGCGGCACCGGCCCGGCCCGGCGGCACACGCGATGAACCGCGCGCTGCCGCACACGTTTCGCGCTTTCCGGCACGCGAACTTCCGCCGGTTCTTCGCCGGCCAGAGCCTGTCGCTGATCGGGACCTGGGTGCAGCAGGTCGCCATGGCGTGGCTCGTCTGGCGGATCACCGGTTCGGCGTGGCTGCTCGGTGCCGTCGCGTTCTGCTCGAACATTGGCATCCTGTTGCTGGGACCCGTCGCCGGCGTTCTCGCCGACCGCGTGCACAAGCGGCCGGCGCTGATCTTGACCCAGTCGCTGCTTCTCGCGCAGGCGGTCGTGCTCGCGCTGCTCGCGTTGTCCGGCCAGGTTCAGGTCTGGCACCTGATCGGCTGCGCGCTGTGGCTGGGCACGGTCACGGCGTTCGACGTGCCGCTGCGGCAGACGCTGTACGTGCATCTGGTCGACGATCGGGCCGACGTGCCGAACGCGATCGCATTGAACTCGTTCATGGTCAACGGCGCGCGCGTGATCGGTCCGGCACTGGCCGGCGCCCTGCTCGCCGTGGTCAGCGAAGCCGTCTGCTTCGCGATCAATGCACTCACCTTCGGCGCCGTCATGTGGGCGATCGTCCGGCTTCGTTGGCCGGATTCGGCTGTGCCCGCCGCACCGCGCGGCGGCTGGTGGCGCAGCTGGAAAGAGGGCGCACGCTACGCCTTCGGTTTCGCTCCGGTTCGCGCGCTGCTGATCCTGGTGGCGATGCTGGCCTGGACGGTGGCGCCGTATTCGGCATTGATGCCAGTCTACGCGGGCGCGATCTATGGCGGTGGCGCCCACACGCTCGGCTTCCTGCTGTCCGCCGCCGGCGCGGGCGCGCTTGGCAGCACGATCTATCTCGCGAGCCGGCGCAGCGTCCGCGGACTGGGCAAGGTCATTGTCGCCGGCGCAGGGGCCAGCGGCATTGCGCTGGCGGCGTTCGCCTATCTCACGGTGTTGCCGGTCGCACTCGTCCTGCTGGCGGTCGTGGGTGGCGGCATGATCCTCGCGGCGGCGTCGTCCAACACTATCATCCAGACCGTGGTCGAGGACCGATTGCGCGGCCGCGTCGTCGGCTTCTACACGATGGCCTTTCTCGGGATCGCGCCGCTCGGCAACCTCGCGGCGGGCGCGCTGGGCGCTGCGATCGGCGTCCAGGCGACATTCGCCTTGAATGGAATCGCGTGCTTCCTGACCGCCGTGTGGTTCTGGCGCCGGCTGCCGGCGTTGGCGGCGCGGATGCGTCCGACGTACGAGCGGTTGGGGATCCCGACGCAGGACGGGTGACGCCGCTTCATGGCGACGTGCGCTCGATATAGCCCGTGACTTCCTCGCGGTCGTGGTAGAGCTGGCGCAGGACCAGCCGATACCTGACGCGCGACCGCGAGAACGCCTGCCCGATGAGGTCCGTGCAACGTCGCACCTCGTCGTACCTCTTCTTCATCGGCAACTTGAGATTGAAGATCGAGCGCCGCGCGTGGCCCTCGGCGAGCCAGCGGCCAACGAGCGCCGCGATCCGCGATGGTTGTTCGGCGATGTCGCAGACCATCCACTCGACGGGCTTGCGCGGCAGGTAGGTCAGTCCGTCGACGCGAAGATGCCGGACGTGCGCGTCGTCGGCGACCTCGCCCTTCAGCGGTCCGTTGTCGACGGCCACGACCATGAGCCCGCGGTGCGCGAGCTGCCAGGTCCAGCCACCGGGAGCGGCGCCGAGGTCCACCGCGCGCATTCCCGCGTGCAGCAGTTCGCCTTCGCGCTCGCCGAGGAATGTGACGATCGCCTCGGCGAGCTTCAGGGTCGAGCGCGACGGTGCCTCGCGTGGCATCTTCAGGCGCGGGATCCCCATTGCCCAGCGGCTGCCCCAGGGCTGCATGCTGGCGCCGACGTAAACGTGCGCCCCGTCGGCGAACAGGACCTGCAGCGCGGGCAGTCGCGTCAATGCGTCATCGTCGTCGAGTTCGGCAAGTGCGCCGCCGTCGAGCAGCGCCTGTGCGAGCGGCATCTCGATGGCGCGGCACAGCCCCGACATCGCCTTGCCCTCGTTGGTGTCGGGCGTCTCGAGCCGCAGTTCGCCGAACTGCGCATCGCCGCGCATCGCGTGGGGGAGACCGGGGAGGGGAAATTCGCGGCGGAACGCTTCGACCAGTGCGACGAGCGGCGCGACGCGATCGGGACGCCCTCGTGTCTTCGTCGGGTCGAACAAGGTCGCCGGTCCCGTCGCGAAGAACAGCGAGCGCACGAAGATCGGCGGAGCATCCGCGAGCGCGCGCGGCCAGCGCTGCGAATCGAACGCGCGCGGCGTGGCGACGACGAAGCCGCGGCCAAGCGCGGCGTCGACTTCGACGTCGGTGCCGGCCGCGGTGGCGATGCGATCGAGATCCGCGGCGGCTTCCGGCTCGAAGCCGGCGCGACAGTGGGCGACGATGCGCGGCGTCACGCAGCAGGTCCGGTTCCGGGCATCACAGCGGCATCGTCGCCCAGTCCGGAGCGACTGCGGTCCATGCATGGCGAATTGCGCAGGTCGGCTGGAAGAACGCCATTCGCAGGCGCGCGGGTCATCGCTGTTCGATCTTCGGGTCGAGGGCATCGCGCAGGCCGTCGCCCAGCAGGTTGAACGCCAGCACCGTTGACGAAGATGGCGATGGCCGGAAAGATCGCGACGTGCGGCGCGACGAGCATGTCGGCGCGCGCCGCGTTCAGCATCGCGCCCCATTCGGGCGTCGGCGGTTGCGCCCCCATGCCGAGGAACGACAACGCCGCGGCCGTGATGATCGAGGTGCCGATCCGCAGCGAGAAGTAGACGACGACGGCCGAGATCGTGCCCGGGAAAATGTGGCGCAGGATGATTGTCCAGTCCGAGGCGCCGATGCTGCGCGCCGCCTCCACGTAGGTAACGTGTTTCAATGCCAGCGTGTTGCCACGGACCAGTCGGGCGAACGTCGGCACGCTGAACACCGCGACGGCGATGATCACGTTGGTCATTCCGCCGCCGAGGATCGCGACGATGCCGATCGCAAGCAGAATGCCCGGGAACGCGAACAGCACGTCGCACAACCGCATGATCGCGCGGTCCCACCAGCCTTCGAAATAGCCGGCGACGAGACCGAGCAGCGTGCCGATCACCGCGCCTACCGCGACCGACAGGAAGCCTGCGGCAAGCGAGATCCGGGCGCCCCAGACGAGGCGGCTGAAGATGTCGCGGCCCAGAGGGTCGACGCCGAGCCAGTACTTCGCCGACGGCCCCTGATTCAGGCTGTCGTAGTCGAAGAAGGTCTCCGGATCGAACGGGGCGATCCAAGGCGCGGCGACGGCAACGGCGACGAGCAGCACGACGAACCCGCCGGCGGCGAGCGCGACGTGCTGGCGGCGGAACTTGCGCCAGAACTCGCTCCACGGCGTGCGAACGCCATCGGCGGCATCGGTGGAGGCGGTGACGGAGGACGGCGTGTCCATCCTAGCGGTACCGGATCGCGGGATTGATGATTCCGTACAGCACGTCGACGACGAGGTTGATCAGGATGAACTCGAGCGAGAACAGCAGCACCAGCGCCTGGATCACGGGATAGTCGCGCATGTCGACTGCATCGACGAGCAGTCGACCCAGTCCGGGCCAGTTGAACACGACTTCGACCACGATCGAGCCGCCGAGAAGGAAGCCGAACTGCAGCCCCATCATCGTGACGATGGGGATCAGCGCGTTGCGCAGTCCGTGCTTGACGACGACGATCGCCTCCGACAATCCCTTCGCACGTGCGGTCCGGATGTAGTCGTCGCCGAGTATGTCGACGAACGACGAGCGCGTGAACCGGGCCATGATCGCCGCGACGGCGGCGCCCAGCGTCAGCGACGGGAGAATGTAGTGCCGCCACGTGTCGGCGCCGACGGTCGGCAACCAGCCGAGCTGCACGGAGAACACCTGCATCAGCACCATCCCGAGCGCGAAGGCGGGGAACGAGATCCCCGACACGGCGAGCGTCATCCCGAGCCGGTCGGGCCAGCGGTTGCGCCACACGGCGGACAGCATGCCGATCACGAGCCCGAAGGCGACCGACCAGGCCATGCTGGTCACGGTGAGCCAGAACGTCGGCATGAAGCGGTCACTGATCTCGCTCGCGACCGGGCGCTTCGTCCGGAGCGACCTGCCGAAGTCCCACTGCAGCACGCCGCCCACGAAATGCGCGAACTGCCGCGGCAGCGGCTGGTCGAGGCCCAGGTCCTTGCGCACCAGCGCGACGGTTTCCGGCGTCGCGTCCGGGCCGGCGGCGAGCCGCGCCGGATCGCCAGGCAATAGGTGCAGGAACAGGAACACCAGTCCCGCGACGATCAGCAGCGTCGGGACGAGACCGGCGAGGCGCTTGGCGATGTAGGGAAGCATGCGGGAACGACGCGCACGGCCACGCGCGTCGCGACAAGCCTGAGCGTACGCTCCGGCGGCGGGAAATCCCGTCGCCGGAGCCGCGGGTCAGCGCAGGTCGACGTCGGTGAAGTTGAACGAGGCGTCCGGAATCACGTAGACGCCGGAGAGCTTCTTGTTGTGCACCGACAGCAGGCGCTCGGTGACGAGGGGCGCCCACGGCGCGTCGTTCCAGATCAGCTTCTGCGCGTCCTCGTACAGCCTGGCCTTCTCGGTCGAGCTGGTCGTGAGTTGCGCGCCCTTGATGTCGGCGTCGACCTTCTCGTTCCTGTAGTAGGCCGTGTTGAAGAGCTTCGGTGGCCACGACTCGCCAGCGAGCAGCGGCCGCAGCGCCCAGTCGGCCTCGCCGGTCGACGTCGACCAGCCGACGTAGTAGAGGCGCACGGGCGCCGTCTTCGGGTCCTGCCAGCTCTCCACCTTCTCCACGCGCTGGCCGGCTTCCAGCAGCGTGATCTTCGTCTTGATGCCGACCTGCTGCAGCTGCTGCTGGATGACCTGGGTGACCTTCTGCGCCGTCGTGTGGTTGTACGCCGACCACAGCTCGGTCTCGAAGCCGTTCGGATATCCGGCTTCGGCAAGCAGCTGCTTCGCCTTCGCGACGTCGTTGGGCCACGGGCCGAGCTTCACCGCGTACTCCACGCCCTGCGGTACCACGCCCTCCGCCGGCGCCGCGTAGCCGTTGAACGCGACCTTCGCGATCGCGTCCTTGTTGATCGCGTACGCGATCGCCTGCCGGACCTTCGGATTGTCGAAAGGCTTCTGCTGCGTGTTCATCGACAGGTAGCGCAGCACGATCGACGGCGCGGCGACGACCTCGAGCTCCGGCTTCGTCTTCAGGATCTCGGCGACTTCATAGGGAACCGGAAAGGTGAAGTGCGCCTCACCCGTCTGCATCAGCGCGGCGCGCGAGTTGTTGTCGACGACCGGCTTCCAGGTGATCGTGTCGACCTTCGGCAGGCCTTTCCTCCAGTAGCCGTCGAACTTCGCGACCTTGAGGTAGTCGGTCGCCTTCCACTCGACGAACTTGAACGGCCCGGTGCCGACCGGGTTGAACGCGATGTCCTTGTTGCCGTACTTCGCGAGCGCCGTCGGGCTGATCATCACCGTCGACGGGTGCGCGAGCTGGCTGATGAACGGCGAGAACGGCGTCTTCAGCGTGATCCGCGCCGTGTAGTCGTCGACAACCTCGGTCTTGGCGATGTTGTTGTTGTACAGCCCGTACCGCTTGAGCTTGTTATCCGGGTTCGTGACGCGATCGAGGTTCACCTTCACCGCGTCGGCCTTGAAGTCGGTGCCGTCGTGAAACTTGACGCCGCGGCGGAGCTTGAACGTGTAGACGAGCCCGTCCTTGCTGACCTCGTGGCTCTCGGCGAGCACGGGGATCATCTTCATGTCCTTGTCGAAGCCGTAGAGGCCCTCGTAGAAGGACTTCGCCATCGCCTGCGAGATCGTGTCGTTGGCGTCGTACGGGTCGGTCGTCGTGAACGTCGACGCGACGGCGAACACAACGTCCTTGGCGGCCTGCGCAGGACCGGCGGTGAGCGTCGCGGCGATGGCGACGGCGATGAACGTGGAGCGGAACAGCGGTTGCATCGTCAGGTCTCCTTGTGAATCGATCGGGGTGGGAGGGACAAGGCGGGCGGACGGTGCGTCAGTACGCGCCCGCGATCCGGTGGGTGGCGACGAAATGCCCGGGGCCGATTTCTTCGAGCGGGCGGACGACGGGCTCGTCGCCGGCGGCGCGGATCGGGCTCGGGATTTCGTCGGATGATAACTCCCTTTGCCGGTGGCGCCGTGCCGGGTCGGCGACGGGCACCGCGGCCATCAGCATGCGCGTGTACGGGTGCCGCGGGTTCTCGAAGATCGCACGGCGCGGGCCGATCTCGACGATCTGGCCGAGGAACATCACGGCGACGCGGTGACTGACGCGCTCGACGACGGCCATGTCGTGCGAAATGAACAGATAGGACAGCCCGAGCTCGGCCTGCAGGTCGATGAGCAGGTTGACGATCTGCGCCTGGATCGACACGTCGAGAGCGGAGACCGCCTCGTCGGCGATGACGATCTTCGGATTGAGCGCCAGCGCACGGGCGATCGCGATGCGCTGGCGCTGGCCGCCCGAGAACTCGTGCGGGTAGCGCTGCGCATGGTCCGGCGACAGACCGACGTGGCGCAGCAGCCACGCGACGCGGTCCTCGGCCTCGCGGCCCTTGGCCACGCCGTGCACGAAAAGCGGCTCGGCGATCGAAAAGCCGATTGTGAGCCGTGGGTCCAGCGAGGCGAACGGATCCTGGAAGATCATCTGGATGTCACGACGCACCGCGCGCAGGTCGGCGGACGGAAGCGCCGCGATGTCGCGGCCCTCGAACTCGATGCTGCCGCGCTCGATGTCGACGAGCCGCAGCAGCGAGCGACCCGTCGTCGACTTGCCGCAGCCGGATTCGCCCACGAGCGCCAGCGTCTCGCCGGCCGCGAGGTCGAAGCTGACCTGTTCGACCGCATGGACGCGCCGTCGGATTCGGCCGAAGTAACCGGATTTGACGTCGAAGCGGGTCGACAGGTCGCGCACGCGCAGCAGAGGCGATGCGGAGGCCCTAGGCGCGGCCATGGCCGCAGCCGGCGGCGCGGCGGGGGGCGTTTCTCCGCTCGACGCCGGCATCGCCAGCGCATACCGCAGCGGCCCGTCGGTTCCGCGCATCGAGTGGAGCCGTGGCACGGCGGAAAGGAGGGCGCGGGTGTAGGGATGTGCGGGCGTGGCGAACACGCGCTCGGCCGTGCCTTGCTCGACGACCTCGCCCCGCCACATGACGACGACGCGGTCGGCGACCTCGGCCACCACACCCATGTCGTGGGTGATGTAGATCACGGCCATGCGCATCTCGTCCTGCAGCAGCCGGATCAGGGCGAGGATCTGCGCCTGCACCGTCACGTCGAGCGCGGTCGTCGGCTCGTCCGCGATCAGCAATGCCGGCTTGCACGACAGGGCCATCGCGATCATCACGCGCTGGCGCATGCCGCCGGAGAGCTGGTGCGGGTAGCGCGCGATCACCTGGCGCGCCTCCGGAATCCGCACCAGGTCGAGCATCCGCAGCGCCTCGGCCTTCGCGGCGGCGCGGTCCTTGCCTTGATGGAGCCGGATCGATTCGGCGATCTGCTCGCCGACGGAGAAAACCGGGTTCAGCGACGTCATCGGCTCCTGGAAGATCATCGCGATCTCGGCGCCCCGGATCCCGCGCATCGTCGCGCCGTCGACCTTCGCGAGATCGATCCGCGTGCCGTCCGGGCGTGCGAAGTCGAGCCGGCCGCCGACAATGCGTCCGCCGCCGTGCTCGACGAGCCGCATCAGCGACAGCGCGGTGACCGACTTGCCGGAACCCGACTCGCCGACAACGGCAATGGTCTCACCGCGAGCGACGGTGAAGGACACATCGCGCACCGCTCGCACCGTCCGGTCGGTGGTCGCGAAATCGACGGACAGGCCCTCGACGACGAGGGCCGGCAATGAGGAGGTGGACGATGGCACGAGGGACACCGCCGGCGCGTTCGAGGCGCCGGGCGGATTCGGAGATCCCGAGCGTTATCCGAGATGCCTTCGCCGCGGGCAATGCAATGCCGACGGAGGTTTCGGTTCCCGGCAACGGCCGTTGTCCGGCCTGGACAGCGGCGTTCAGACTTTCTCGGGTTCCGCGCTGGGTCGCTTCATCAGCAGCGCGGGCACCGGGCGTCCTTTGCCGAAGCCGTGTCGCGTCTCGCGGCTGTGCTTGTGCGTCAATGCGCCAGCGTCGGCCGATTCGGCGGCCGACGCCGCGGCCGGCTGATCCGGGTTGAGCGCGTAGGCGCGCTCGCGCTCCTCGCGACGGGTCTCACCGTAGCTTTGGGCTGCAGGGCGCTCGGTACGCACTGGCGCGCGCGGCGCCCGTTCGGCCCGCGCTGCGCCGGACTCGCGCGGGGATTTCTCGCGCGTCGGCCGCTCGCGTGGCGCGTGCTCGCGGCGGGCGGCGGCGGCGAGGTCGAAACCCTCGACCGTGGCAATCGGGATGGTCTTCTTCAGCAGCCGCTCGATGTCGGCGAGATAGCGCTCCTCGTCCGGTGCGACGAAGGAGATTGCCTCGCCGGAAGCGCCGGCCCGGCCGGTGCGGCCGATCCGGTGGATGTAGTCCTCGGGGACGTGGGGCAGCTCGTAGTTGATCACCAGCGGCAAGTCGTCGATGTCGAGCCCCCGCGCGGCGACGTCGGTGGCGACGAGCACCTGCAGCTTCCCTTCCTTGAAGGCGGCGAGGGCCTCCATCCGCGTCTGCTGCGTCTTGTCGCCATGGATCGCATCGGTGAGCAGACCGTCCTTCTCGAGCTGGCGCGCGAGACGCGAGGTGCCGTGCTTCGTGCGCACGAAGCACAGCACCTGATTCAGATTGCGCGTGCGGACGAGGTGTTCGAGCAATGCGCGCTTGGCGTCCGCCGGCACCTTGTAGGCGAATTGCGAGACGGTTTCGGCCGCGGTGTTGCGCTTCGCGACCTCGATCAGCTGCGGCGCATTGAGCAGCTGGTCGGCGAGCTTCTTGATCTCGCCGGAGAAGGTCGCCGAGAACAGCAGGTTCTGTCGCTTCGCCGTGGCCGGCAGCAGCGCCATGATCCGCTTGATGTCCGGGATGAACCCCATGTCGAGCATGCGGTCGGCTTCGTCGAGCACGAAGATCTCGACCTGGCCCAGATAAACGCTCTTTTGCTCGATGTGGTCGAGCAGCCGGCCCGGCGTGGCGACAAGGATTTCGACGCCGCCACGGACGATCGGCAGTTGCTGCTTGATGTCGACGCCGCCGAAGACGACCGTCGAGCGCAGATTGGTGTACTTGCCATACTGGCGGACCGCCTCCTCTACCTGCACCGCGAGTTCACGGGTGGGTGTGAGGATCAGTGCGCGAACCGGATGGCGGGCCGGCGACGGACTCGTGTTGGCCATCGGCGCCAGCTTCTGCAGGATCGGCAATGCGAAACCGGCGGTCTTGCCGGTGCCGGTCTGGGCGCCGCCCATGACGTCCTTGCCTGCGAGAATGACCGGAATCGCCTGCACCTGAATCGGCGTGGGCGTCGTGTAGCCGGCCTCGGCGACGGCCCGTAACAACTCGGGCCGCAATCCGAGCTCGGCAAAGCTCGTTGCACTCATTGTGAAACTCCTGGGCGCGGCCCATCCCACGGGGGGATTTCCGGTCCAGGCTGCGAATGTCTGGATGTTGGCGCGGGCGGGAATGGGCTCCATGATGTGAAGCAGACCCCCACCGCGGGTTGGGCGGTGACCGGAACGGCCGCCCGAAACGGCATTATAGGCTAAGTTTCGGATTTTGCGAAAAATTTGTGGCGTCCCTGGGGCTGTAAACGCTATAATTACCGGTTTTCCGCAGCCGCTGCTGCGGCGCCCCCGACCCGGTTACCCGACATGTCCACGCAACCCAAGGCCCTGCGCAACATCGCAATCATCGCTCACGTCGACCACGGTAAGACGACGCTGGTCGACAAGTTGCTCGTCCAGGCCGGGACGTTCGCCAAGCACGTCCACGTCGGCGAACGGATGATGGACAGCAACGACCTCGAGCGCGAGCGGGGGATCACGATCCTGGCCAAGAACTGCTCGATACGCTATGCCGACGCCAGCGGCGAAACGCAGATCAACATTGTCGACACCCCCGGGCATGCCGATTTCGGTGGCGAAGTGGAGCGCGTGCTTGGCATGGTCGACGGTGTGCTGCTGCTGGTCGACGCTGTCGAGGGACCGATGCCGCAGACGCGCTTCGTGACCTTGAAGGCGCTCAAACTCGGTCTGCAACCCATCGTCGTCGTCAACAAGGTCGACCGCCCGGGTGCGCGGCCGGAGTGGGTGGTCAACCAGACCTTCGAACTGTTCGACAAGCTCGGTGCGAACGAGCACCAGCTCGATTTCCCGGTCGTCTACGCGTCGGCGCTGAATGGCTGGGCGACGCTTGACGTCAACGTCGCCAAGGCGCACACGCCGCCCGATGGCGCCGACATGCGACCGTTGTTCGAGACGATTCTTGCGAGCGTTCCCCAACCGGTCGGCGATGCCGACGCCCCCCTCCAGTTCCAGGTGAGCGCGCTCGACTATTCGAGCTACGTCGGGCGGCTGGGCATCGGTCGCATCCGCCGCGGGCGCCTCGCGCCGGGCCAGGAGGTGGCGATCCTCAACGGTCCGCTCGCCGAGGGTCAGGTGCCGTCGAAAGCCAAGATCGGGCAGCTGCTCGCGTTCCAGGGGATGGAGCGCGTACCCGTCGATTCGGCGCAGGCCGGCGACATCGTGCTCGTCACCGGAATCGACGACCTGACGATCGGGACGACGCTCGCTGCCGTGGACGCGCCGGAGGCGCTGCCGCCGATCTCGGTCGACGAGCCGACGTTGTCGATGTACTTCCAGGTGAACACGTCGCCGCTCGCGGGTCGCGAGGGCAAGTACGTGACCTCGCGCAACCTCCGCGATCGCCTCGCCAAGGAACTCCTCATCAACGTCGCGCTCCGCGTCGACGACACTGGTGACACGGATTCCTTCCTCGTGTCCGGCCGCGGCGAGCTGCATCTCACGATCCTGATCGAGAACATGCGGCGCGAGGGTTACGAACTCGCGGTGTCGCGGCCGCGCGTGGTCCTGCGTCAGATCGACGGGGTAACGTGCGAGCCGTTCGAGGCGCTCACGGTCGACGTCGAGGAACAGCACCAGGGCGCCGTCATGGAGGCGCTCGGTCCCCGCCGCGGTGACCTCGTCAACATGGAGTCGGACAGCCGCGGCCGGGCCAGGCTCGAATACCGCATCCCGGCGCGCGGGCTGATCGGATTCCAGGGCGAGTTCATGAACCTGACGCGCGGGACGGGCCTCATGAGCCACGTGTTCGACGGCTACTCGCCACTGAAGGGCGACATTCCCGAGCGGCGCAACGGCGTCCTGGTGTCGCAGGAGGACGGCGAAGCGGTCGCCTACGCACTCTGGAAGCTGCAGGAGCGCGGCCGGATGTTCGTGTCGCCCGGCGACAAGCTCTACGAAGGCATGGTGATCGGCATCCACAGCCGCGACAACGACCTCGTCGTGAACCCGATCAAAGGCAAGCAGCTCACCAATGTCCGCGCGTCGGGCAAGGACGACGCCATCGCCTTGGTGCCACCGATCGCACTGACGCTCGAGTACGCCGTCGAATTCATCGCCGACGATGAACTGGTCGAGATCACGCCGAAGTCGATCCGCATCCGCAAGCGCTTCCTCAAGGAGCACGAGCGGAAGAAGGCAAGTCGCGAAGCGGCGTGATCCGCCGGCGCGTTGCGCCGTAGTAAACTCCGGGCGCCATGCCCGACCCCGCGATTTTCGTCCTTGCAGCCGCGCTGATTCTCGTTGCGGCGCTGCTGGTGTTCGTTCTGGTCCGCATCAACGCGCTCGTGACGGGGCGCGACGTCCAGGCGCGCGAGGCGGCCGATCTGCGGGCGCGGATCGAGGCGTTCGCCCGCGAGACCGGCGGCCACGAGCGGGACGTCCGTGACGATCTCGCGACCGCGCGGCGCGAGCACGGCGACACGGCGGCTGCGTTGCGCAAGGAAGTGGGCGAACGTCTGGGCCAGTTCCAGCACGCGACGCAACGGCAGCTGGCCGACATGAGCGGCCTGCAACAGACCCAGCTCAAGCACTTCGGCGAGCAGCTCGCGCAGCTGACGCAATCGAACGCGGAGCGGCTGGAAGCCGTCCGCAAGGTCGTCGAGGACAAACTCGAGGCACTGCGCGCCGACAATGCCGGCAAGCTCGACGAAATGCGCCGGACCGTCGACGAGAAGCTGCAGACCACGCTCGAGCAGCGGCTGGGGGCGTCGTTCAAACTTGTCTCCGACCGCCTCGAGCAGGTGCACAAGGGTCTGGGCGAGATGCAGACGCTCGCGATCGGCGTGGGCGACCTCAAGCGGGTGCTGACCAACGTCAAGACCCGCGGCACCTGGGGCGAGGTTCAGCTCGGGATGTTGCTGGCCGAGGTGCTCACGCCGCAGCAGTACGAAGCCAACGTGGAGACGGTGCCGGGCAGCGGCAAGCGGGTGGAATTCGCGATCCGGTTCCCCGGCCGCAGCGACGACGGTCAGCCGTGCTGGCTGCCGATCGACGCGAAGTTCCCGCTCGACGACTGGCAGCGGCTGCAGGATGCGCTCGAGCGGGCCGACGTGGCGGCCGCGGATGCGGCGCGCAAGGCGCTTGCCGATTTCCTGCGCCTGCAGGCGAAGACGATCCACGACCTGTACGTCGCGCCGCCGCTGACGACCGATTTCGCGATCCTGTTCGTGCCCACCGAGGGTCTCTACGCGGAAATGATGTCGCGGCCCGGATTCGCCGAGCAGCTGCAGCGCGATTTTCGCGTCACGCTGACCGGCCCGACGAACTTCCTCGCGCTGCTCAACAGCCTGCAGATGGGTTTTCGCACGCTGGCGATCGAGCGCCGGTCGAGCGAAGTGTGGCGCGTGCTGGGCGCCGTCAAGACGGAGTTCGGCAAGTTCGGCGAGATCCTTGCGAAGACCAAGGAGAAGCTCGACCAGGTCGGGCGCACGCTGGACGACGCCGGGCGCAAGAGCACGACGATCGCGAGGAAGTTGCGCGAGGTCGAGGCCTTGCCCGAGGCCGAAGCCGATCGCCTGCTGACCGGCGAGGGCGCGGGCCACCTCCTCGAGGGCGAGGTTGCCGGCCCTGCGTCCGCGCCGCGCAACGACTGACCGGCAGGACGCGATGTTCGAGGCGATCCGCAAGTGGCGCCGGCAGCGCGTCCTCAGGAATGCCGCGATACCCGATGCGTTGTGGCGGGAGGCGCTCGAAGAACTGCCGTTTCTGGCGATCTACACCGAGGACGAGCTCGCGCGGCTGCGCGATCTGGTCGTGCTCTTTCTCGATGCCAAGGGCGTCGTCGGCGCCCGCGGGCACGAGGTGACGCCATTGCAACGCGTGATCATCGGGATCCAGGCTTGCGTGCTGGTGCTCAATCTCGATCTCGGCTATTACGACGGATGGGAGAATGTCATCGTCTATCCCGATGAATTCGTTCCCGGCTGGGAGTGGGAGGACGAAGCAGGCGTCGTTCATCGCAATGACGGGGCGCTGGCAGGCGAAGCGATGCCGGGAGGTCCGGTCGTGCTGTCGTGGCCCGACGTGGCGGCGAGCGCCGACTGGGACGCCGCGGGGATGAACCTCGTCATTCACGAGTTCGCGCACAAGCTCGACATGCGCAACGGCGAGGCGAACGGATGCCCGCCGCTGCCGGCCACGATCGCGCCGCAATTCTGGCAGAAGACACTGGTGACGGCGTTCGAACACTTCCGCGGGCGCGTCGATCGCGGGGAGCAGACGGTCATCGACCCGTACGCGGCGGAAAGCCCGGCCGAGTTCTTCGCAGTGCTGTCCGAGGTGTTCTTCGCCGATCCGACGCTTCTGCTGCACGAGTACCCGAAGGTCTACGCGCTGTTCAAGGCGTTCTATCAGCAGGATCCGGCGGCGCGCACCGAGCTCTTGCTCGACGGCGTGTAGCGGCGGACATCCGCGGCGTCCTCAGGACGGACTCCGGCGCACCTGGCCCGGCCACAGCACGGGCAGCGCACGCGCGACGATGGCGCGCGCATCGAGGCCGCGCGGCAGCAGGCCGAAGCTGGCGCCGCCGAACGCGGTCGGGGCGAGGCGTGTGACGCAGAAGGCTTCCGCAACAAAGGCCGGGGCGTGGCGCAGCAGCAGCGACGCCTGCAATGCCGTGGCGACGGCCTGGGCAAGCAGGCGCGCCAACGCGGGATCGGCGGGCGATCCGGACAGCATCGGCGCGAGTTCATCGACGAAGGTATCGTACGTCCGGTGCGCGCCGCGGGCGGCGGCAAGCTCATCGACGAGCACCGCGATCGCCTCGGGTTCGCGTCGGGCGGCGCGCAGCACGTCCAGGCACATGACGTTGCCCGAGCCCTCCCAGATCGAGTTCACGGGCATCTCGCGATACAGCCGCGGCAACATCGACTCCTCGACGTAGCCATTGCCGCCGAGGACTTCCATCGCTTCGGCGGCGAGCGGAGGCCCGCGCTTGCCCAGCCAGTATTTCGCTGCCGGCGTGACCAGCCGCGCCAGCATGCGGTCGGTGTGCCCCTCCGGCGCGTCGAACATGCGGGCGAGGCGCAGCGCCAACGCTGTCGCCGCTTCGGATTCGAGCGCGAGATCGGCGAGCACGTTTCCCATCAGCGGCTGCGCGACGAGCGCGGCGCCGAACGCGACACGATGCCGCGCATGGTGGATGGCACGTGCCACGGCAGCGCGCATCATTCCGGCGGTGCCGAGGACGCAGTCCAGTCGCGTGTGCTGGACCATTTCGAGGATCGTCGCGACGCCGCGACCTGGCTCGCCGATCGGCCACGCCAGCGCGCGGTCGAACTCGACTTCGGACGACGCGTTGGAGCGGTTGCCGAGCTTGTCCTTGAGGCGAACGATCCGCACGGCGTTCCGGGTCCCGTCGGCGAGAAAGCGCGGCAGCAGATAACAGGAGAGGCCCGCCGCATCCTGCGCCAGCACGAGGTGGGCATCGCACTGCGGCGCGGAGAAGAACCACTTGTGACCCGTGAGCCGGGCAGTCCCGTCGTCGGCCGGCGTCGCCTCGGTACGATTGGACCGGACGTCGGAGCCTCCCTGCCGCTCGGTCATCCCCATGCCGATCAGGACAGCACGCTTTTCGCCGACCGGCAGCGGCCGCGGATCGTAATCGCGGGCGAGAATCCGCGGCAGCCAGGTGTCGTGCAGGGCGGGCAGGGCGGCCGCGGCGCGCCGCAGCGCCGGAACGCTGGCGTACGTCATCGTCAAGGGGCACTGCGTGCCATTTTCGGTCTGCGCGTGCAGCACGTACTTTGCGGCACGCGCGACCTGTGCACCGGGTCCGGGGTCGGTCCATGGCGAGCAGTGCTCGCCGGCCTCCGCCGCGAGCGCCATCAGCGCGTGCCACGCCGGATGAAAATCGACGGCGTCGAGGCGTTCGCCACCGGCGTCGTGCGTTCGCAACTCCGGTGGATGGCGGTTGGCCGCCTCGCCCAGCGCCAGCGTCTCCGCGGTTCCAAGCGTCTCACCCCAGCGGGCGATGTCGTCGTGGGCCCATGCGGCCCCTTCTCTTGCCACGGCTTCCTGCAGCGCGACGTCGTCCGCATAGAGGTTGCGGCCGGCATACGGCGGCGGCTGGTTGGGGAACGGCGTGGACATCGCCCCGATTCTACGTCGGTGCGACGACATCGGCATGCGCGCGCGCCAGCAGCACGACCGCCCCCAGGATCAGTGCGCCCCCGACAATCTGGATCGGTGCAATGCGCTCCCCGAGCAGCACGGCGGCCAGCGTCACGGTCACCAGCGGCTCGATCGTCGACAACGTCGAGGCACGCGTCGGTCCGATCCGTTCGAGCCCGGCGAAGAAAAGCGTGATGGCGGCAACGGTCGAGACGAGGGCGATGGCGGCAATGGCCAGCCAGCCGACGCTCGATTGCGGCCATGCGGGGCCGCGAAACAGCGCCGCGGCGGCAAATACCAGCGCAGCGCTTGCGATCACGGCGGTGCTCATCGGCAGCGCGGACACGGTGCGGGCGAGCCGGGCTCCGGCGACGATGTAGACCGCGTAGATCGCCGCGGCGGCGAGGCCGAACGCAATACCGGCGGCCGGAGCCTCGCCCAGCAACGACGGGGCGACGGTCAGGATCATTCCGGCCAGCGCCGCGACGAGGGCGGCGAGCTTCGTCGGCGTGAGGCGCTCGCGCAGCACCACGGACGACAGGACGGCGACCAGTGCCGGATGCAGGTACAGCAGCAGCGCCACCAATCCGGCTGGCGCGAGGGTGAGCGCAGTGAAAAAGGTGAACGCCTGGCCGCCGTAGCCGATCCCGCCGAGTGCGAACAGCGCCAGCAGTGTCGATCCCCGGGGCAGCGCCAGGCCGCGCGCGGCGAGGATCGCGAACATCGTCAGCGCGGCGATGGCAAAGCGCAGCGCAAGCAGGGTCAGCGTGTCGACGCCAGACGCATACGCGGCGCGCGCGAGGATCGCCATCGTGCCGAAGGCGATGGCGGACGCGACGATGCAGGCAATGCCGGTGACGCGCCGGCTCCGTTCGGTCACCGCGACGTCCGTCGGAGGATCAGGGGGCTCACGCCGCGCCGGCAGGGCGCAGCGCACTCTTCGGACGGAATGCCCGGCAGACGTCGTCGCGGGTTTCCACATACGGCCCGCCGATGAGGTCGATGCAATACGGGACGGCCGGAAACACGCCGTCGAGCGTTTCCTTGATCGCCTTCGGCTGACCCGGCAGATTGAGGATCAGCGCGCGGCCCCGGACCACCCCGACCTGACGCGAGAGGATCGCGGTGGGCACGTACTTGAGGCTGACCTGACGCATCTGCTCGCCGAATCCGGGCAGCACCTTGTGGGCCACCGCGAGCGTGGCCTCCGGCGTAACGTCGCGTGGCGCGGGGCCGGTGCCGCCGGTCGTCAGCACGAGATGGCAGCCGACCGTGTCGACGAGTTCGACGAGCGTGCGCTCGATCACCGGCTGCTCGTCCGGAATCAACCGCGTTTCCATGCGCCACGGCGAGGCGAGGGCCGCGGTGAACCACTCGGTGAGCCCGGGGATTCCCTTGTCCTCGTAGAGCCCCGCGGAGGCGCGGTCGGAAATCGAGACGAGGCCGATCAGCAATGATTCGGGTGCGGTCATGGGGCGTTTCAGTCAGCGATGGAGGGATGGCCGCGATGCCCGGGCCGAGGGAACTCGGTCATGGCGTGGCAGAAAGCGCCTTCAACGCACGGAAGAGTTCGCGGTAGGCGTGAGGTGCGGTGTCGCGAAGGCGCTCGTCACGTGCCTTCGCGATCAACGCGCGAAACTGCGGGCGGTCGAGGCCCGGATACTCCGCCGCCAGGCGGTCCAATGCGTCCGGATCCGCGAGCAAACGGTCACGCCAGCGTTCGAGCGAATGCTGGCGCGCGGCATCGATGTCGTGCCCCTGTGCCCACTCGGCGAGCCGGCCGCGGATCGGATCGGCGTCGACCTCGCGCATCAGCTTGCCCACGAACTGGAGTTGGCGCTTGCGTCCGCCCCAGGCGGTGATCGTCCGCGCGGCGACGATGGCCTCCACCAGTCGTTCCGGTAACTCGACCCCGGCCGCCAGTTCGGCAAATCGCTTCGGCTCGAGCGCCACCAACGCCTCGCCCAGGTCCTGCAGCGAATGCATTGCGGCCTTGCGCTGCGTCTTGGACGGAGGGACTGCCTCAGCCGCTGCAGGATGAGTGCCCGCCATCGCGTCCTGACGCGGGCGACGGCGCGCTGTGTCGTCGGGCCGTGACATCTTTTCGGTGGAAGGAGGCGGTTCACGGGCGACCGCCCCCGGGATGGAGGCGATCGCTTTGCTATCATAGCCGAGTCGCGCGCACAGACCTGTGCGCGCCGACGGTCGAGCGAGAGTCCGTCGATGACCACCGCCGTTGCAACTGTCTGTGCCCCCGGGGTTCCACCACGATGACGATGCCCGCATCCCGCGGCGACGCGGATCGCTTTCCTCTTCCGACCGCCGAACTCGAAAACCTGGCCGCGGCCGTGCTGACGGCGGCGAAGGCCGGTGGCGCCACGGCGGCGGAAACCGAAATCTCCCAGGCCGTGGGCCAGAGCGTGTCCGTGCGGCGAGGCGAAGTCGAGACCATTGCGTACAACCGCGACAAGGGGATCGGCGTGACCGTCTACCTCGGCCAGCGGCGCGGCCATGCGAGCACGGCCGACTTTTCGTCCGACGCCGTCGAGGCTGCCGTGGCCAAGGCGCTCGCCATCGCGCGCTACACCGCCGAGGATCCGGCAGCCGGACTGGCCGACCCGGCGCGCCTCGCGCGTGACATACCTGACCTCGACCTCTATCACCCCTGGGATCTGACGGTCGAGGAGGCGATCGCGCTCGGGTGCGAGGCCGAGGCCGCGGCCCTTGCCGTCGACCGGCGGCTGACGAACACCGAAGGTTCGACCGTCGCCCGCGGCGAGTCCGAATTCGTTTACGCGAACTCGCACGGTTTCCTCGGCGGCTATCGCAGTTCGCGCCATCACATCGACTGTTCGGTCATCGGCGAGGACGGCGAAGGCATGCAGCGGGACTACTGGTACACGGCCGCCCGCGCAGCGTCGGACCTCGAGCCGGCGCGCGAGGTGGGCCGCGTCGCAGGCGAGCGCACGGCGCGCAGACTCAACGCCCGTCAGCTCGGTACCCTCGCGTGCCCGGTGCTGTTCGAGGCGCCGGAGGCCGCCGAGCTCATCGGCTTTTTCGTCGGTGCCGTTTCCGGAGGCTCGCTCTACCGCAAGTCCTCGTTTCTCCTCGATTCGCTCGGCAAACCCGTGTTCGCACCCCATCTGTCGATCCGCGAGGACCCGCACATCAGGCGCGGCCGCGGCAGCGCCCCGTTCGACAACGAGGGCGTGGCCACCGCACCGCGCGACGTCGTCCGCGACGGCATCGTCCAGGGCTATTTCCTCGGCAGCTATTCGGCGCGCAAGCTCGGCATGACGACAACCGGCAACGCGGGCGGCAACCATAACCTGGTCGTGTCGCACGGTGGCGATGATCTCGCGGCGCTGATCAAGCGCATGGGGCGCGGGCTGCTGGTCACGGAGCAGCTCGGCCAGGGGGTCAATCCGGTCACCGGGGATTTCTCGCGCGGTGCGGCGGGCTTCTGGGTCGACGGCGGCGAAATCGCCTACCCGGTCGAGGAGATCACCATCGCCGGCAACCTGAAGGACATGTTTCTCGACATCGTGGCCGTGGGGAACGACGTCGATCGGCGTGGATCGCGTCACGTCGGCTCGATCCTGATCGGTCAGATGACGGTGGCCGGACGCTGACGTCCGGCGGCCTGCGCGATGATCGAACCCGTCTTCAACTGGATCCGGTCCATCAACGATCCGCTGCGCGGGGCGGGCAAGGCATCGCGCTGGATCGCGACCCTGCCGCAGGACGACGCGTTCGCGCTGCAGAAGGAGGTGCTCGCCCGCGTCGCCGATTTTCCCGGGGCGCGCACGCAGGCCGGCCCGGCGCAGGTCGAGGCGCTGCTCAAGATCGATGCGCGGCTCGAGCCCGTCGTGGCCCAGCTCACGCACCAGTACGTCACGAACTACCAGAAGAGCACGTCCGTCGAAACGCGCCTCTGGCATTCGGTGTTCGATCTGGTCAAGGCGTTCGTTGCAGCCTACAACCAGGCGCTGAAAGCCGGATACCCGCGCGCCGAAAACAAGCGATGGCGAGCGGTACTGCCGTGGGTGCTGGTCCGGCTTGCGCACTACAAAAGTCTCGACGGCAAGTTCCGACTGTTCCGCTACAGCCACTGGATTCCCGCGCAGTGGCGCGAGTTCCATGAGTTGTACGAGTTCGCGCGGATGCGGGGTTGGCAGCGCGAACAGCTGGTATTCGGCGCCGGCACGTTTTCCCGTCCCGGCGTCTGTGTCGAGCAGGAATACCTCAAGACCTTGCTGCTGATGCGTCTCGACTCGGGCAATTTCACGCCGGACCAGGTCGAGTGGGTCGCGAAGCAGATCGAGGACTGGGCGCCCTCGATTTCACTCGTGCCGGCGCCGGGGACGGAGGCGGGTTTTTTCGTCGATCTCACGGGCATGCAGGGTCTGCGCCGCTACGAACGCCCCGTTTCGGGCGGACGCGCGCTGTTCCTCGACGCCAGCCCCGTGTACTCGCGGATCGTCGAACGCATGCGCTGGCTGCCGGAACAGGACGACGAGATTCCCAAGCCCGGCGACCTGCCCGCGCGCGAGCAGAAGCTGCTGCTGATGCGCCTGGCCTCGCTCTTCGGTCCGGACGCGATCGCGCACGCCCCGCGTGCCGAGCGCTACGCGACGGCAAACGACGTCCGTGTTGTCGTGGGCCTGCGGGCGCTCACCCGCGCGGTCGCCGAGATCGAGCGACTGCCCGATGCCGCGCGCACGCCGGGCGTGGTCGCGAGCTACGACGAGGTGACGCAGATCATGCCGGGGGTGAATCCCGAATCCGTCATGCGCCGCATCCGCGGGACGACCTGGAAGATGGTCGATCGCAGCGAGTCGGGCTGCCGGATGACGGCGCCGGCGAAAGAGGCGCCCGCGAAGCTCGGCGAACTGCTCGCGGTCAAGGAGGGCGACGCCTGGTCGCTCGCGGTCGTGCGCCGGATGCAGCGGCAGCAGGTGGACGAGGTCACGGTCGGCGTCGAGATCGTCGCCCGACGGCTCGTGCGGGTGCTCCTGCGCAACTGGGTGACGCCCACGGATGCCGGCCAAGCGGGCGACGATCGCCCGTTCTTCGGCATCTACCTGCCGGCGCATCCGGAAAACCGTCAATCGGCACAGCGCAGCCTGATCGGCCCGGACGAGCGGTTTCTTCCCGGCGGCATGGTCGAGCTCGACACGGGGAGCGGCCGTTACCTGATCCGCTTCACCCAGACGCTCGAGCGGCAGGCGGGGTGGGCCTGGGCGCTGTTTTCGGCCGTCCGCAAGCTCGCGCCGTGATCGATTCGGCGTGGGGTCGCGCCGGACCTTCGTTCGGGGGACATCGGCGCCTCGCGAGAGCCCGGGATTCGGGATAGAATCGCACGTTGACAAGTGCCGGGTCGCGCCGGGTTTGCGGTTGAGCGATCCGCCCGACGTTCGCAGCAATCGCGGGAAGCTTGTGCCCACCGTCGGCGGCGCCGACACAAACCCTTCAGGAGGTCGTAATGGAACGTCGTTCCTTCCTTAAACAAGCGGGCGCCGGCGTCGCGGCCGGCGCGATTGCCGCGCCTGCGATGGCGCAGGGCCAGCCGGCGGTGAAATGGCGGCTCACGTCGAGTTTTCCGAAGAGCCTCGACACGATCTACGGCGGTGCCGAGGTGCTGGCCAAGCGGGTCAAGGCCATCACCGGCGGCAAGTTCGACATCCAGGTGTTCGCGGCCGGTGAAGTCGCCCCGGGTCCGCAGGCGCTCGACGTCGTGCAGAACGGCACCGTCGAGTGCTGCCACACCTGCTCGTATTACTTCGTCGGCAAGGACAAGGCGTTCGGTTTCGGCACGGCCGTTCCGTTCGGCCTCAATTGCCGGCAGCAGAACGCGTGGATCTACCACGGCGGCGGCCAGAAGCTGCTCGACGATTTCTACAGCAACTACAACGTCGTCTCGTTCCTCGGCGGCAACACCGGGACGCAGATGGGCGGCTGGTTCCGCAAGGAGATCAAGACGCTGGCCGACTGCAAGGGCGTCAAGATGCGGATCGCCGGCCTCGGCGGCACGATCCAGGCGGCACTCGGCATGGTGCCGCAGCAGATCGCCGGCGGCGACATCTACCCCGCGCTGGAGAAGGGCACGATCGACGCGGCGGAATGGGTCGGCCCGTACGACGACGAGAAGCTCGGCTTCTACAAGGTCGCCAAGAACTACTACTTCCCGGGCTGGTGGGAGCCGGGCCCGTCGATCCACTTCTTCGTCAACAAGGACGCTTGGGCGAAGCTGCCGGCGGAGTACAAGGAAGCCTTCCAGGCGGCCGCTTACGAAGCCAACGTCAACATGATGGCCCAGTACGACGACGTGAACCCGCAGGCGCTGCGCCGGTTGATCCAGAACGGCGTCCAGTTGCGGAGCTTCTCGCCGGAGATCCTGGACGCCGCGTACAAGGCATCCGTCCAGTTCTACGCCGACGAGTCCGGCAAGAACCCGGCGTTCAAGAAGCTGTACGACGCGATGCTCGCGTACCAGAAGACGGAGAACCAGTGGTTCGGCGTCGCGGAACTGCGGATGGACCAGTTCCTGCAGCAGCACATCAAGTAATCCGGCAACTCCGGCAACGAAAAACCCCGCGGCAAGCCGCGGGGTTTTTCTTGGCCTTGCCTGCACTCGGGCGCACGCGATCGGCCACGCCCGGGTGCGACCACGACCTACTTCGGGGGCTCGCGCAGCGACTTCATCAGATCCTCGTCGCTTTGCGGCGCCGGCGGCGCGTCGGCAGGGGCGCCCGGCGTCGCGGGAGCGTCCGGCGTCGCGGGCGGGTGGCGTCTGCTGGGCGTCCTCCTGGATCATCTTCTGGATGTCGATCTGCGGCCCCGATTGCGCCCCGGCGTTCGGCTTGTCGTAGGCAACGAGTGCGGGGAAGGTGATGATGAGGGCCACCATGATCAGCTGGATGACCACGAAGGGGATGGCACCCCAGTAGATCTGGCCGGTCGTGACGGGTTCCGTCATCTTGCCGCTGTGCAGGTCCTTGTACGGGTGGGTCGGCGCGACCGAGCGCAGGTAGAAGAGGGCGAAACCGAACGGCGGGTGCATGAACGAGGTCTGCATGTTGACCGCCAGCAGCACGCCGAACCAGATGAGATCGATGCCGAGCTTTTCCGCCACCGGCCCCAGCAGCGGCACGATGATGAACGACAGCTCGAAGAAATCGAGGAAGAACGCGAGCACGAAGACCAGGATGTTGACCACGATCAGGAAGCCGACCTGGCCGCCCGGCAGATCGGTCAGCAGATGCTCGACCCACTTGTGGCCGTCGACGCCGTAGAACGTGAGGCTGAACACGCGGGCACCGACGAGGATGAACACGACGAACGTGGTCAGCTTGGCCGTGCTGTCCATCGCCTGCTTCAACAGCGACCACGACAGCCGCCTGCGCGCGAGCGCCATCAGGATCGCCCCGGTCGCGCCCATTGCCCCGCCCTCGGTCGGCGTCGCGATGCCGAGAAAGATCGTGCCCAGCACCAGGAAGATCAGCGCCAGCGGGGGAATCAGCACGAAGGTGACCTTCTGCGCCATGCCCGAGAGCAGATTGAGCTTCAGCACCCGGCTGACGACGGCCAGCACGAACGCGACGCCGATGCCGATCAGCATGCAGATGACGATCGTCTCGTCGAGCGCCTTGTCGGCGGGCAGCACGAACTTCGCATAGCCGACGGCCGCGGCGATCGAGATCACCGTCAGGATCAGCAGCGAGGTGCCGCCCATCTTGCCGCTCGGCTCGCGGAACACCCGCGCCTCCGGCGGCAGCGCCGGCGCCCACTGCGGCTTGAAGATCGTGCAGCCCATGCACGTACGACGATGTAGATGCCGGCGAGCACGAAGCCGGGCACGAAGGCGCCCTTGTACATGTCGCCGACCGACTTGCCGAGCTGGTCGGCCATGATGATCAGCACCAGCGAGGGCGGGATGATCTGCGCCAGCGTGCCCGAAGCCGCGATCACGCCCGACGCGAGGCGCCGGTCGTAGCCGTAGCGCAGCATGATCGGCAACGAGATGAGGCCCATCGAGATCACCGACGCGGCGACGACGCCGGTGGTCGCCGCCAGCATCGCGCCGACCAGCACGACGGCATAGGCGAGACCGCCGCGGACCGGCCCGAACAGCTGGCCGATCGTGTCGAGCAGATCCTCGGCCATCCCCGATCGCTCCAGTATCAGTCCCATGAAGGTGAAGAAAGGGATGGCGAGCAGCGTGTCGTTGCTCATGATGCCGCCGAAGATCCGCTCCGGCAGCGCCTGGAAGAACGCCGGGTGGAAGAGCCCCAGCTCGATGCCGATCCACCCGAAGATGATGCCGTTGGCCGCGAGCGAAAAGGCGACGGGGAAGCCCAGCAGCAGGAAGACGACCAACGACGCGAAAATGATCGGCGCCATGTTGGCGATCAGGAAGGCGGTCATTTCCGATCTCCCTTGTCGCCGTTGCCGGTCGCCATATGCTTGTACACGTCGACGGCATCGGTTACTTCCGCGGCGACGTGGTGCTTCTTGATCTCTTCGGCCAGCTCCTCCTCGGCGGTCTTGTCCTTTCACCTTGTCGAGCGGGTTCGGGCCGCGTCCGGTCAGGAACGCGATGCGCTTGACGAGCTCGGACAGACCCTGCAGCAGCAGCAGGAAGAAGCCGACCGGCATGAGGAGGCGCACCGGCCAGCGGATCAGACCGCCCGGGTTGGCCGACACCTCCCCGGAATTCCAGGCGAGGGTGAACACCGGCCACGACAGGTAGGCGGTCATGATCGCCATGGGCAGCAGGAACACGAGGATGCCGAAGACGTCGATCCAGTTCTGGCTACGGGCCGAGAGCCGGCCGGCGATCACGTCGATGCGGATGTGCTCGTTCTTGTTCAGCACGTAGCCGGCGCTGAGCAGGAAGATCGCCGAGAACAGGTACCACTGGATTTCGAGCAGCCCGTTGGAGCTCCAGTCGAACGCGTAGCGGACGACCGCATTGCCGGCACTGATGACGACGACGATCAGGATGAGCCAGGTCATCGTCTTGCCGATGACCTCGTTGAGGCGATCGACCGACCGCGAAAAGGCAAGAAGTGCGTTCACGGTTCCTCCGAAAGGCGCGGCCGCAGCGGCAGGGGGCCGCCGCGGCGTGGTCGGATCGCGGGTCGGGTGCTGTTGGAGTGCGAGGTGCCCACCGCGACGACGGCGCGATTATAGCCGCCGCCTTGACGGGCGTGCGCGGCGGCACGGCCCCGGGTGCTAAAATTCCCGCCTTCGCCCTTTCGCGAGTACCGCCGTGCCCCAACGCAACGCCACGCTTCCCCAGGCCGATCCGGAGCTCTGGGCCGCCATCGCCGCCGAGAACCAGCGGCAGGAAGACCATATCGAGCTGATCGCGTCCGAGAACTATGCCAGCCGTGCGGTGATGGCGGCGCAGGGTTCGCAGCTCACGAACAAGTATGCGGAGGGCTACCCCGGCAAGCGCTATTACGGCGGCTGCGAGCACGTCGACGTCGCCGAGCAGCTGGCGATCGACCGGGCGAAGAAGTTGTTCCACGCGGAGGCGGCGAATGTCCAGCCCCATTCCGGGGCGCAAGCCAATCAGGCGGTGTTCTTCGCGGCGCTGAAGCCTGGTGACACGGTCCTGGGAATGAGTCTTCCCCACGGCGGGCACCTGACCCACGGATCGCCGGTCAACATGAGCGGCAAGTGGTTCAACGTCATCCCCTACGGCCTGCATCCGGAAACCGAGCTCATCGACTACGACGCCGCCGAGCGCCTCGCCCACGAGCATCGGCCGAAGCTGATCATCGCCGGTGCCTCGGCGTACTCCCGGGTCATCGACTGGAAGCGGTTTCGCGCCATTGCCGACGCCGTCGGCGCCAAGCTCATGGTCGACATGGCGCACTATGCCGGCCTCGTGGCCGCAGGCGTGTATCCGAGCCCGGTCGGGGTCGCCCAGTTCGTGACCAGCACCACGCACAAGACGCTGCGCGGTCCCCGCGGCGGATTGATCCTGACCGACGCTGAGCACGAGAAGGCGATCAATTCGGCGGTGTTCCCGGGGCTTCAGGGCGGCCCGCTGATGCACGTGATCGCGGCCAAGGCCGTCGCATTCCAGGAAGCGCTGCACAAGGATTTTCGCCGCTATCAATCGCAGGTCGTCGAGAACGCACGCGTGCTGGCCAAGGTCATGCAGGAGCGTGGCCTGCGCATCGTCTCGGGCGGCACCGACAGCCACCTGTTCCTGGTCGACCTGCGGGCGAAGAAGATCACCGGCAAGGACGCGGAGGCGGCGCTGTCGAAGGCGCACATCACCGTCAACAAGAACGCGATCCCGAACGATCCGGAAAAGCCGTTTGTCACTTCGGGCATCCGCATCGGCAGCCCCGCGATCACGACGCGCGGCTTCACCGAGATCGAGGTCGAGGTGCTCGGACACCTGATCGCCGACGTGCTCGAGGCGCCGGCCGACGACGCGAGGATCGCGCTGGTTCGCGCCGATGTCGCAGCGTTGACGAAGAAATTCCCGGTCTACGCGTAGCGGGCATCCCCGGCAATGAAGTGCCCGTTCTGCGGCAGCGCCGATACCCAGGTCATCGATTCCCGGGTGTCGGAACCCGGCGACTCGATCCGCCGGCGCCGCCGCTGCCTCGCATGCCAGAAACGCTTCACGACCTATGAAACGGTGGAGCTTCGCCTGCCGCAGGTCGTGAAGACCAACGGGACGCGGTCCGACTTCGACGTCGCCAAGCTGCGCAACGGGTTTCAGCGCGCGCTGCACAAGCGCCCCGTGCCCACCGAATTCGTCGATCAGGCCATCGACCGCATCGTCGGCCAGGTGCTGCAGCTCGGTGAGCGCGAGATCGCATCCCGACAGATCGGCGAGATGGTGATGCAGGAGCTCTACAAGCTCGACAAGGTCGGCTATATCCGGTTTGCCTCGGTCTATCGCAGCTTCCAGGATGTCTCGGATTTCCGCGACGCGCTGAAGGAAGTCGAGACGCCTCCGAAGCGTACGCGGCGCTGACGCGGTCGCGGCGATGGCCCGGCGATGACCGCGTTCACCGAAGCCGATCGCGCGGCGATGGCCCGGGCGCTGGTGCTGGCCGAGCGCGGGCTGTACACGACCTCGCCGAACCCGCGCGTGGGCTGCGTGATCGTTCAAGACGGCGCCGTGATCGGCGAGGGGTGGCACGTTCGTGCCGGCGACGCCCATGCCGAGGTCAACGCGCTCGCCGACGCCCGGACGCGTGGTCACGATCCGAAGGGTGCGACTGCGTACGTCACGCTCGAGCCCTGCAATCACACGGGACGCACGCCACCGTGCACGGACGCGTTGATCGCCGCCGGCATCGGGCGCGTGGTTGCGGCGATGGCCGATCCCAATACGCCCGCGGGGGGCGGGGCGACGAGGCTGCGCGCGGCCGACATTGCCGTCGACGTCGGCCTGCTCGAGGAGGCCGCGCGCGAGCTCAACCCCGGCTTCGTGTCACGGGTTACCCGCCGCCGCCCCTGGGTGCGGATGAAAGTCGCCGCCAGCCTCGACGGCCGAACCGCCCTCGTCAACGGCGAAAGCCAGTGGATCACGGGCGAGGCGGCGCGCGCCGACGGCCACCATTGGCGTGCCCGCGCATGTGCCGTGCTCACCGGCATCGGCACCGTGCTGCAGGACGATCCGCGACTCGACGTGCGCGCGGTCGCAACGACGCGGCAGCCGCGACGAGTCGTCGTCGATCGGCACGGGCAGACGCCGGCGACCGCGCGCGTCCTGGCGGGCGGCGACGCGCTGATCGTGACGGCCGGCGCGCGCAATCCGGCGTGGCCGGCGACGGTCGAGTCGCTGGCGCTTCCCGATGCCGACGGGCGCGTCGACCTCGAGGCGATGGTCGAAGCACTCGCTTGGTCGGGCATCAACGAATTGCATGTCGAGGCCGGCGGCAAGCTCAACGGTGCGCTGCTCGCCGCCGGCGTGGTCGACGAGCTGGTGCTCTACCTCGCACCGTCGTTGCTGGGAGATCCCGCGCGGGGCATTGCGGAATTCCCGGGCGGCCTCACGCGACTCGCGGACCGGATCGAATTGTCGCTACGGGACGTCGCGCGCATCGGAGACGACCTGCGCCTCATCGCGCGCGTGCGCCGAAAGGAGGTTTGATGTTCACGGGAATCGTGGCTGCGGTCGGTGCGATCGCGGCCGTCGTGCCGAAGGGCGATGGTCTGCGCCTGGTCGTCGCTCCGGGCGGATTGGAGGTGGGCGACGTCGGGATCGGCGACAGCGTCGCGGTCAATGGCTGCTGCCTGACGGTCGTCGAAAAAGCGGGTGAGGGCGGGGAGGGTGCGCGGCTCGCATTCGACGTCTCCGCCGAGACGCTGCGCTGCACGGTCGGGCTCGATGGCGAATCGCCGGTCAATCTCGAAAAGGCCTTGCGGCTTGCCGATCGATTGGGCGGACACCTGATGACCGGTCACGTTGACGGCGTCGGCACCGTCACCGCGTTCGCGCCGGTTCCGGCGTCCGGACAGGACCAGGGGAGCTGGCGGCTCGAGATCGAGGCGCCGCCCGAACTCGCGCGTTTCATCGCGGCCAAGGGTTCGATCGCGGTCCAGGGCGTGAGCCTGACCGTGAACGGCGTCGCCGGCGCGCGCTTTCACGTCAACCTGATCCCGCACACCGTGGAGGTGACGACGCTGAAGTCGCTCGTCCCCGGCGCGCGCGTGAATCTGGAAGTCGATCTCGTCGCGCGGTACGTCGCGAGGCTTCACGAAGTCTGACGCTGGATCGGCGGAGCGTTCGCCGCGGGCCGGTGGAGCTGACGGAAACACCCGACAACCAATGGGCCGCCCGTTTGGGGCGGCCCATGTCATGCACAATGCAGTCGCGGCCGAAAGCCTTTGGGGAGGCTTGGCACTAGTCGCGGATGAGGCGCCAGGACATCCGGTGCTGCGACGTGAGCGGCGGGAACGAGATGTTGAACGTCCGTAGCGTCCCGTCCTTCAACTGCGTCACGCTGAGTTTGATGTCGGGAACGCCGACTCCGGCGGCAGCGCCGGTTTGCAAGGCAATCAGCTCGATGCCGGCGGCGCCTTCGGCGATGTCGATGCTTTCGACAAAGTTCCCGCCGGTATCCTGGAGCCGCGAGCCGCCCTTGCTGTATTCCCGGGCGTAAAGGGTGGCCGGCTGCCCGGTCGCGCAGACGTCGGTTTGCGCACGCGACGCCGAATAGGCGACGATCGACGCCTCGGCCTGCACCGGCGTCACGATGCGCTGGCCGGTCGGGAGATCGTCGTACCAGCCGGCGGCCGGGCGAGTAGCCAGCGGATCCTTGCTGGTGACCGCAACCATGCCGGACGACGAACGAGTGACGGACGACACAATGGTCTTGGGCTGCGTGGCGGTGCCGTCGCGGATCGCGTAGAACGTCTGCGTGTCGGAGTTGCCGACATCGCCGTCGTCGAGAAGGCGCCCGGTTCCGACGAACACCCAGCGGTCCACGCCGTTCGCGATGTCCACCTCGATCTGCGGCGGAGTGGTGATCGGCTGCGCCTTGCCGCCGAGCGTGAACTGCGCGAGCGGCACCGTGACGTTGAGCGGCCAGTTATCCGGGTTCGGGTCCGAGAGATCGAAGCGCCACAGGTTGCCGAGGAGGTCGCCGCCGTACACCTGCTCGACGTACTGATTACGGTGGTCCTTCGTGTACCCGCTGATGTGCGCGAGGCCGGACGGCGCGTCAGAGTTACCGACGTTTGTCGTAAACGTCTTGAGCTTGGTGCCGGTCTTGAGGTCGACCACGAACACCTTGCCCACGCCCGACGGGTTGTTGTAGCCGGAGGGGACGATCATCACCCAGCCATAGGCATAGGTCTTCACGATCAGCGGCCGGCCGTAGGTGTAGCCCATGTCCAGGTCCGGGTCGGTGAACTCCCACAGTACCTTCGCGGCGATGTCCGATTCCTTCTCGGTCGTCCGGTTGCCCGGCGTCGTCACGTCAATCGCGTAATAGCTGTTGCCGCCCTTGCCGAGCCCGCCGACGAGGAGCGTCTTCCAGGCGCCGTCGACGTAGGCGTCGGCCGCGCGTGGCGTCGAGTCGACGTAGAAGTGATGGTGGAAGATCGGCACGCCGCCTTCCTGGTACGACAGCCCGGCCAGACCGGCGCTGCCGTCGCGGAACAGCGCCTTCGGTATGTACGACCACACCTCGCGCCCGTCGGCATCGTCGAAGGCGTGCAGCATGCCGTCGTTGGCACCGACGTACACCCGCGGCGCGCGGGTGGTTGCCTTGAATGTCGAATAACCGGGATCGGTGGCGTCGAGATACGGCTCCTTCGGATTCGCGCCGACGTAGACCGGTTGCGAATTGACGATGTCGCCGAGCCGCCAGTTGCGCACGCGGAAGCGGCCGAGTATCTCGTCGTTCTCGTTGAGGCTGGAGCCGCGGAGGTACTCGAGCACGAGCTGCTGCCGCGTCGCGTCGCCGCCCAACGTGAGCTGCTGCGCAGTCGACAGCTTGTCCAGGCGGAATGGAATGCCGGTCGATCCGTTCATCGTGACGATCTTGCGCGCCGTCGCCGGCTTGTCGGAGAGCCACGGCGTCGGGTCGGTGCCCGATGGGGTGAGCAGCGCGGCTAGCTGGTCCGCGGCGCCGTTCGCCTTGCTCGACGCACAAGGCGATGCGGTGGGAGCGACGCACCATCCGACTTGACCGGTCTCGTTGCCCGTCGTTGGTTCGATCTGCACCTTCCTGAGCGTGCCGCCCCAGCCCTCCTCGAAGCGCACCTTGTAGACGTAGTTGCTGGTCGCGGACAAGGTCACCGTCGTGAATCCAACGCCGACGCGCGAGCCGGAACCCTTGGAGACATCGAGCAGAATCCGCGCGAGACCGGCCGCGAGCTGATCGGGATTGGATGCGTTGACGAAACGTCCGTGGCCGTTGATCGCGGCGTGCCAGAGATCATCGACCGCTTGGGCGCCGTTGCTGACCCACGCGGGCCAGCGCTTGGCGCCGGTGCTGAGAGCCTTCAGCGTTGCCTTCTGGTCGGTAACGTCCAGCGTGCCGCGTGCACCGAACGAAATCGCGGCGAAGTTGACGTGTTGCCACGAGGCGGGGTCGGCAACGCTGATCGCGTAATCGTCGAGGTTGGTGATCGGCGGGACGGTGGAGGTCGGGACGTTGTTGGTCGCGGTGGTACCGCTGGTCTTGAGGTCCGTCATCCAGTAATAGGTGGCGAAATCGGCAAGCGTCTTGGTTTGCGCCGTCGTGCCCTCGCGATACTTGTAGGGCCACGCGGTGCCCGGCACGAGCGACGGATCCTTCTGGTCGGCCTTGTCCGTCGCCAATCCCGACGACGGTGCGGGCCACGCCGCCGGCATGTTGCTGCCGTCCGTATTCAGGCTCGCTGCCGGCCCGGTGATGCCGGACAAGTCGTTGGCATAGCCGTCGGTGAAGAGCACGTGCCAGTTCTTCTGGCACGAATAGGTGATCGGGCTCGACGCACCGGCGAAGTACTCGCCCACGCGCGTCAGCGCGGCGAAGGTCGGCGTACCGCCGCTGGGGGCGATGTTGGTGAGGTTGGTGTACCAGCTCGAGCGTTGCGCCGCACCGACGCCAAAGTCGTTGACATTGAGCCACATCGGGCCGGTATTGTTGAAGACGCCGAAGCCGACGCGGTAGCTCTTGTCGAGATTGGCAAACGCGCGCGTGGTGACCGTCTTTGCCGCCTGGATCCGCGACCGATAGTACGCGAACCAGTTGGCGAAATTGGTCATTTCCGAGCGCTTGACCAGCTCGCCCTTGGCGTTGTACGTGTCGACGGAAAAGTCGCGCGACTGCGTCACCGTCTGCGTGACGGTGTTGCCCGACGAGTCGACGATCGTCGTGACGTACGAGGCGTCGTGCGTGGTCGGGGCGTTGAAGTCAAGCGCCACGAGCTCGAGCGCCTGGTTGTTGACGTTGTCGTAGCCCGACGCCTGCATGTACTTGTAAAAGCGGGGGTACTTGTACGTGCTGTCGAGGAAGCCCTGGCAGTTGCCGGCCGCCCACTGGCCGTAGCCCTGCCACTTCGTCGTCGAGCCGGACGCCGCCGCCGGCACCGCGGTCTTGCACCACTCGACATTGCCGCGCCAGTAATGCCACGCCGCCGTCGTCAGGTTGGAGATCGTGTCGGCACCCTGCGAGACGCGGTACTTGTAGGTGGAATCCGGATAGTTGTCGAACTTGGCCGTGACGCCCGAATAGGCGGTGTTGTTGCGGCGGCAGTTGGTGCCGGTGCCACCGGCGTTGGTCGAATTGTTCGCGGTGGCAAAGCTGTAGTTCGCGCCGGTCGAGTTGCACCACACCGCGTATTCGGTGTAGTGGAAGTTCGCCGCCTTGGGCTTGGCGTTCGCTGGATTGACGGCAGTCGGCGCGGTGGCCGTGTCGAAGCCGGTGGGTCGGATCGGGTAGTTCCAGTCCGCGACCACCGCGGGCACGCCGTTGGATCCGGAACTGTAGGCCTTCCCGTTGATCCGGCATTGGTCGCCCGAGGTCACGTCGAGCGGCCAGTCGGTGTTGCACCAGCGGCCGACGGTGATCTGCCCGGAAGCCGCGGTATTGTTCATGCTGATCATCGTGGTCAATGGCCACAGGATGCCGAAACCGTCGAGCGGGACCTTGGTCCAATTCGACGTGTTGGTGCCGTCCATCTCCGGATACGCGTACGTGGTGCTCGGAATTTCGGCGTTGTTGACGGCGGGATCGAACGTCGCCTTCAGCGGCGGTTTGTACTCGACCGCCGGGTTGTACGCCATCCCGTTGAACGCGGAGACGCGGCCGGCGGGTGCCCAGAGCAACGAGCGCATCGGGGGCGCCAGCGCGCCCGAAACCGGGTAGTTCGACTGCGTGAACATCTTGTAGTAGGTGACGTTCGAATTGCCCCCGCAAGCCTGCGTCATCGCGCCCGAGGCGTCGCGGCACGAATTGACGCCGCCCGTGATGTTGCTGATGTTGCCGACGGTCTGGTCCGGCAGGAAGTCCCAGTTCATCGATCCCGAATCGTCCACGGTCATCATGACGTTCGGCTTCGCGGCGATCTTCGCGCCAATCGGTTCGTCGGCGAGGCCATCGTCGGTCGCGCTTTTCTTCTGGGCGAATGCCGGGGCAGCGGGGGACGCCACAATCAGGAACGCCAGGAGCAGGGCGAGCGCGCGCCACCGTGGCGTGCCGCGCGCCGCGGTGAGCGACGTGGTCTGCTCGAGCATCCTGGATCGGGGGGTAGCGTTACTCATGGCCGGACTCCTCGGTGCGCGGTTCAGCGCAGCATCGCCTGCATGAACGACACCGTGTTCTGCGGGCCGTCGACCCTCACGGTCAGACGGTACAAGGGGATCCGCGGCAGCTCGATCTTGTCGGTCTCCATGCTGGTCGTGCCCGCCGGCTTGGGCGGCAGCATGTCGCAGTACTGGACCAGGTCCGCGCGCGAGGGTGTTGCGGGAATCCCCTTTGCGCAGAGCCGCTCGATCACATAGTGAATCTCGTTGCCGTTGCCGCCATCGAGCTTCTTCGCGAGTGCCGACGCCTTCGTCTTGGTCACCAGCGTATCGGGGACGCCGCGCGAATCTTCGTTGTCCTGGCGCGTCGCGTAGTAGTTCTGGGAGGCGAGATTCGTGTTGACGTCCGAGATCAGGTCCTTCTCGAACAGCGCGGCCACCGCCTCCTCGACCGCCATGTTGGCGGGCAGCATCGACGCCTGGCTGAACGCCAGATTGCCGACGACGGCGGTGGCCGTGTCGACCGAGCGCACGAGCGCGATGCCGGCCAGGCTCAACGCCACCATCACGATCAGGGCGATGAACAGCACGACACCGCGCTGGGCGGCTTTGGCTCGGCGCGCGACGCCGCGCGCGAGCGCCGCCGGGCGCCGGCCGAGGGTGAGACGACCTGGACTGTTCGAGGCGACGGGAAGGGTCGGGGTGATCATGAGACTGGGCCGTTCCACAACTGGTTGCGCAAGGGGATCACCGTCTCGTAGGTCCGGTAGCGCCAATTCGCGGGCAGTGATCCGGTGATCCGGCCGGGACACGTGTCGTCATGCGCCGGGCAGTCGAAAAGCGTCCACGGCGTCGTGCCGGTCACGTCGCGATCGTATTGCTCGCTGCGCACGATCAGTCCGATGCGGATCGCCTTGATCTGGGTGAGCTTGGCGAGGTTGGCCGCCATCACCTGATCGCTGGCCCAGTCCCCGGTTGCGGGTACCCAGGTGTCGATGACGTTGTCGGCCGTGCCCGAAGTGTCGATGCCGTACTGCACCTTCAGGTTGACCACGTTCGACGCAAGCGGCGAGGCGACCGCGCCGGCCGTCAGCAGATCCGTGCTGCGCAGGATTTCCTTCTGCACGTCGTAGAGCTCGCGCTGCGGACCGCCGGCCGGACCCATGTCGATCAGGCGCGCCGGATCGACGTCGGTGTCCGCGGTGAAATCGGCGGCGGCACCCGTCGCCGTCGTCAGCGTAATCTTGCCGCCGGCAAGGGGAGTGTCCGCAGGTGGCAGCTTGGGCGAGCGATCGGTGATCGTCGACATCGTGCATTTCCCGGTCGACTGCTGAACCGCGATGACCCGGTTACCCACGGCGAAGCCGTTGGGGCTCTGCACGACGAATTGATTGTTGGCGGGAGACTTGGCCAGGAAGTTCGCCGGAATGGTCAACGTCCGGCTGGTGCTGTAATTGACGACAAACGAATCCGGCGTGTCATCGTCTCGCTCCCGCCGTGATCAGCACGGGAATCGGTCGCAGTGTCGTGGCGGGATCGCCCGTGTTCGGGCAGGTGCTCAGTTCCGTTGCGGCCAGCGAGATCGAATTACCGGCGTTGGCGATCTCGATGCCGAGTGTGAACATTGAAAACAGGCCGTTCTGCTGGGCGTCGCTGGCCCCGGTGGTGTTGCGCTTGAAGCCCTCCGAGACGGCGAACACCTGATAAATCACCAGTACGGCGAGCAGACCGATGACGACCGAGACCATGATCTCGATCAGACCCATCCCTCGCTGCAGGCGGGCCGGCGCGAGCGTTTTCGCAGGGGGCTGTAGGCAGCTCATGATCAGCGGTTGAGCCCGATGACGGTTGTCGTTGCATAGTTGTGGGGCGTCGACTCGCCCGGCATTTGCCAGAACACGGTGACGGTGACCAGCGTGCTCGTCGTCGACGGTCCGGCCTCGAACGTGACGGTCGGTGCGTTGCCGGAAATCGCCGCGCCGGGCAGGCTCTGCACCATTTCGTAGAAGGCCTTGTAGCCGGCGCCGCCGCCGGCGTCGCTGTACGTGGTGTCCAGGTAAGTCGGGTCCGACGCGCTGGTGCGATCGTCCGCCCACATCTGGGACACGAACGCGTTGGCCAGGAAAATGGCTTCGCTCCGGTACTGCGCGTCGTTCACGTGCCGGATCGACTGGGCCTGCAGGCCGACGATGCCGAGGATGCCGAAGGAAAAGATCAGGATCGCGATCAGCACCTCGAGCAGCATCACGCCCTGTTGGCGCCCGGGCGTTCCAGGAACCGGACGGCGGGACGGCACCCGCGCCCGCGTCAAGGAACAGTTGCTTATCGTCACCATGGGTAGGGGCACGCCAGGGGATCGGAGGAGCCGCTGTAGGTGAACTTCGAGTCCGGATCGCACATCTTCAGGTTGCCGCCGAGGGACGAAATCGCGATGCCGAGAGACCGCGTGCCGATCTTTTCGGGCGGATCGACCTTGATCTTCGCGATCGGCTCGGTGCCGTCCGCATTCTTTTCAGCCGCGCGACCTAGGCCGCCGAAGGTGACCGCTTTCGAACCGACGGGCTCGGTCGAGATCTGTGGGGGATTGGCCGACGTGGCTTCGAAGACGACCTCGGATTTGATGACCTTGTCGTCCTCGTCGCAGCAGACATCCCAGCCATCCGCCGTCATCTGGAACTGCACGTTGGTGTTACGCTTGACCGCCTCGAGCTGCGCCTGGCGAAGCCCGTTCATCATGCCTTCGGTGACATTGCGCACCTTCGAATTGGCCGTGAACTCGATATAACCGGGTGTCGCAAGCAAGAGCAGCAGCCCCATGATCGCAATGGCTATCATCATCTCGATCAACGTGAATCCGCGCGGTCGCATGAGGAATCCCCGGTCGCTTGCCATGTCGTCAGCTGCAGGCACCGTTCTTGCGCAGGACCCAGCAGGTGTCGTTCTTGGTCCACTTGGACGGGACACCGGTCGTCTTGCGCGCATTGCTCTGGTCGATCGAGTAGACGAAGCCGCTCATGCTGCCCTGCCCCGTGGCGGTGACCGTGTAGGCCGTCGCCGACGCACCGGTGCAGGCCACCTTGAACGCATCCTTGTCGGCCGTGTAGGCCGGATCCGCGACGCCGCAAGCGCCTCCGTTCGCGTAGGTCCGGTTGTCCTGGAAGTACTGCTCCATCCGGACACGATGTTCGGCAAGCTTGTTGGTTGCCTCGATGATCTTGCTGCGTTTTACGTAATCGGTGTAGTTGGGAACGGCGATCGCCGCCAGAATGGCAACGATGGCCACGGTGATCATCACTTCGATCAGCGTGAAGCCGCGCATCGCGCGTGATTGACAGTATTGCGGCATCCGCATGGTTCGACTCCTTCATTTCCCTGCTCGCATGCTAGGGCCGGGACGTGGCGGTCGCAACCGCCCCCGACCAGTGGTGCTCTGCCCGGAATGGACGGCTCCCGCATGACGAGGCGCACCTCGGGAAGACAGCGTGCTGCCACTTGCGGGGCTTCGCCCGCTCGCGACGCTCGCCGCACCAGACGCCCAGTGCGGCGTGGGCGTCGATTCGGGATTGAATGACAGTCGCGGTTGCGCGAACCGGGAGGGGCCCGACCTACGGACAACGATCGCGGGTCCTCACGATGCGGACCCGGCCGCTGTTCGCGAGCACGATCTCGAGCGCCTGCTGACCGCTGCGGCAAAGAGTGAATGTGCCCATCTGCAGCGCGCCGTTGAGCATGCGTGCATGCCCCAGCGTCGTATACGAGACGTAGTCTTCAACCGGCCGATTGGCATGCACCGTGATGCCCTCCGGTGCCCCTTCGGCGATCTCGAGCACCGGCTCTTCATCGTCGATCCGGCCATTGCGGTTCTCGTCGACGTGCAGGATCCAGCCGCGCGCCCAGTCCCCGGCGTCCGTGCATTGCCGGCGGCCCTCCGATGGACACAGGTTGACGCGGTAACCGCGCTTGATCGCCTCCGACCGGGCGCGATTGATGTGTCCGGCGAGGTATTGGGCGTGGCTCGCGAGCCCGTAGGCCTGGAGCCAGTCGCGGAACGCCGGCATGGCGAGCGCGATCAGTCCGGACACGATCGCAAGGACGAAGGCGGTTTCGATCAGCGTCACGCCTCGAGGCCGCGCACCGGGTCGCGCGGGGAGCCCCGCCTGCCGCATTTTCGCTTCCGCTCGGGACGGGCGAGTCGCTCCTCGTGATTCTGGCGGCATGGCATCGATCCGGAGGGCATCGGCGCCCGGGATGGGGGCCGTTACGAGCGCGATGCTTGATCGGGCGGACGCGGTACGCCATTGCGCGGATGGATTAAGGCATCGGAGCTAGAACTCCTTCGGGGAGACACCACGAGGGCTCTTGACGAAATTTATTTTAGATCTAATATATTCAAACCAGAACAAATGCACCTTGGGTGGCCGCGGCGGAGCCGCGCGACGACCGGGTACCATTGAACATGCGCATCCTCTGCATTGGCGGCGGGCCGGCGGGGCTCTATCTGGCACTGCTTCTGAAGAAATACGATGCGCACAACGTCATCCGCGTCGTCGAGCGCAATCGGCCGTACGACACGTTCGGGTGGGGCGTCGTGTTCTCCGACAACACGCTCGGCAATCTGGAAGCGGCCGATCCGGAAACGGCGCGCGAGATCGTCGGCGCCTTCAACCACTGGGATGACGTCGACGTTCATTTCAAGGGACGGGTCGTCACCTCCGGCGGCCACGGGTTCTGCGGCATCGGCCGCAAACGGCTGCTCAACATCCTGCAGAAGCGTTGCGAGGACCTGGGCGTCGAACTCGTCTTCGACACCGACGTCGCCGACGACGAGGCCGCGGCGCGTGCCTTCGGCGCCGATCTCGTGATCGCCGCGGACGGCATCAACAGCCGGATCCGCACCCGTTACCAGGCGACCTATGCGCCGGACGTCGACGTGCGCCGCTGCCGGTTCGTCTGGCTGGGCACGAAGCGCCTGTTCAAGGCGTTCACGTTCGCATTCGTCGAGACCGAGCACGGCTGGTTCCAGGCGCACGCCTACCAGTACGACGGCGACACATCGACGTTCATCGTGGAGACGCCCGAGGAGACGTGGCAGCGCACGGGCCTCGAGCGGATGACCCAGGAGGAAGGGATCGCGTTCTGCGAGCGGCTGTTCGCGCCATGGCTCGGCGGCGAACGCCTGCTGTCCAACGCGTCGCACCTGCGCGGTTCCGCGATCTGGATCCGGTTTCCCCGCATCGTGTGTCGGACGTGGGTGCACTGGCTCGACCTCGGCGGCCGGCGCGTACCCGTCGTGCTGATGGGCGACGCCGCGCACACGGCCCACTTCTCGATCGGCTCCGGGACCAAGCTCGCGCTGGAGGACGCGATCGCGCTGGCGGACGCCGTGCGCGCGCACGACACGCTGCCCGCTGCACTTGCCGCCTATGAAGCCCTGCGCTCGGTCGAAGTCCTGAAGATACAGAATGCCGCGCGCAATTCGACCGAATGGTTCGAAAGCGTCGAACGGTACACGGGGTTCGAGGCCGAGCAGTTCGCCTACAGCCTGCTGACGCGCAGTCAGCGCATTTCGCACGAGAACCTGCGCCTGCGCGACCCCGCGTTCGTCGCGCGGGTCGAGGCCTGGTATGCGCAGCGGGACGGCCTTCCGGCGCGGCCGGTGCCGCCGATGTTCACGCCATTCACGCTGCGGGGCGTCACGCTGCCCAACCGCGTCGTCGTGTCGCCGATGGCGCAGTACTCGTGCGTCGACGGGACACCCGACGACTATTATCTGGTGCATCTCGGCAGCCGCGCGCATGGGGGTGCCGGGCTGGTGTTCACCGAAATGACGTGCGTGTCGGCCGATGCGCGCATTTCGCCGGGCTGCGCCGGGTTGTATGCGCCGGAGCACCGGGCGGCGTGGAAGCGCATCGTCGACTACGTTCATCGGCATACGCGGTCGAAGATCGCGTTGCAGCTCGGGCACGCGGGGCCGAAGGGTTCGACGCAGCGCGGCTGGGAGGCGGCCGACGAGCCCCTCGCGTCCGGCAACTGGCCGCTGATCGCACCGTCCGCGATGCCATACGGTCCGCGCAACCAGATGCCGCGGGCCATGACGTCCGCCGACATGGACCGCGTCCGGAACGATTTCGTCCGGGCCGCCCGTTGGGCGGACGAATGCGGCTTCGACTGGCTCGAGCTGCACTGCGCGCATGGATACCTCTTGTCGGCGTTCATCTGTCCGCTGACCAATCTCCGTGACGACGCGTACGGTGGAACGCTTGCCAACCGATGCCGCTATCCCCTCGAGGTCTTCGCGGCACTGCGCGCCGTGTGGCCGGCCGGCAAGCCGATGTCGGTGCGAATCTCGGCCCACGACTGGGCGCCGGGCGGGAACACGCCGGACGATGCGGTGACGATCGCACGGCTGTTCAAGGAAGCGGGCGCCGATCTGATCGATGTGTCCTCGGGCCAGACGACGCGCGCCGCGAAACCGGTCTACGGGCGCATGTACCAGACGCCATTTTCCGATCGGATCCGCAACGAGGTCGGCATTGCGACGATGGCGGTGGGCGCCATCTACGAGCCCGATCACGTCAACAGCATCCTGATGGCCGGCCGCGCCGACCTGTGCGCGATCGCCCGCCCGCATCTCGCCGATCCATACTGGACGTTGCACGCGGCGGCGCAGCTCGGCTACCGCGAGGCGGCATGGCCGGTGCAATATCGGGCGGGGCGCGATCAGCTCGAGCGCAATCTGGCGCGCGCGGTTGAGACGGCCGGCGAGCGTCCCGAGGCGAACGGATGAGCGGGGAAGCAGCTCTCGTCGGAACACACGCCATCATTACGGGCGGCGCCCGCGGGATCGGCCGCGCGATCGCGGCACGGCTGGGCGCCATGGGCGCGTCACTGACGCTCGTCGGGCGCGACGAAGCCGCGCTTGCCGTCGCGGCGTCGGCGCTGGGCGGCACGACCCGCTGCGACTGGCGTGCCTGTGACGTCGTCGACGGCGAGGCGGTGGCGCGCACGTTTGCCGCGCTGGCGCAAGTGCACGAGGGCATCGCCATTCTCGTCAACAATGCCGGTGCGGCGAAGAGCGCGAAGTTTCTCGCGACCAGCCCCGCGCTCTGGGACGAGATGCTGGCGACGAACCTGACCGGTGTCTACCACTGTACGCGTGCGGCGTTGCCCATCGTGCAGGCGGCGCAGTGCGGCCGCATCGTCAACGTTGCGAGCACCGCGGGTCTCGTCGGTTACCCTTACGTCGCGGCCTATTGTGCAGCCAAGCACGGGGTGATCGGACTCACCCGGGCATTGGCGCTGGAACTCGCGGCGTCGCGCGTCACCGTCAACGCGGTGTGTCCGGGCTACACCGACACCGATCTCGTCCGCGAGGCGATCACGAACATCGTGACGAAGACCGGCATGACGCCGGAGGCCGCCCGCGCCACGCTGGCCGGACGCAATCCCCAGGGCCGCCTGGTCACGCCCGACCAGGTTGCAGCCGCGGTTGCCTGGCTTTGCCTGCCCGAGTCGCAGGCGATTACCGGACAGGCGATCGCCGTTGCCGGCGGCGAGGTCGCGACCGGATGAACCGAATGAACGACCTGCCGTCGGCATCGGCCATGGATCCCGAATCGCGCGTTCACGATGCGCATCATGAGACGCTCCGGCTGTGGCTGCGTCTTCTGACCTGCACGCTCATGATCGAGCGGCGGATCCGCGCGCGTCTGCGCGACCGCTTCGCGCTGACGCTGCCCAGGTTCGACCTGATGGCCCAGCTGGAGCGCAATCCGGCCGGGCTTCGGATGGGCGAGCTGTCGAAGCGGCTGATGGTCACCGGCGGCAATGTGACCGGCATCACCGACCAGTTGCAGGCGGAGGGCCTGGTCGAACGCCAGCCGATCCGCGGCGACCGGCGTGCGTACGCGGTGCGGCTGACCGCGAAAGGCAAGCGTGCGTTCGACGAAATGGCCGGCGAGCACGAGCGCTGGGTCGAAGAGATGCTGGGCGGCCTCGACGCCGCCGAACGCGCGCGGCTCTACGGCCTGCTCGGCCGGCTCAAGACGACGCTGCGCGAACGCGAACGGGCGGAGGAGACGAAGCGATGAGCACGATGGGGATGGCACATCACCTGCGGACCTTCGGCGACTATGGCGCGCGCCACTTCCGCTGGCAGACGAGCGACGACGGGAGGATCGCGACGATCACGCTCGATCGTCCGGACAGGAAGAATCCGCTGACGTTCGACGCCTATGCCGAACTGCGGGATCTGTTTCGCGGCCTCGTCTACGCGAGCGACGTGCGGGTGGTGATCATCGCCGGCGCGGGCGGCAACTTCTGCTCCGGTGGCGACGTCCACGAGATCATCGGGCCGCTGACCCGGATGACGATGCCCGAGCTGCTCGCGTTCACGCGGATGACCGGCGACCTCGTCAAGGCGATGCGCCACTGCCCGCAACCGGTCATTGCCGCGGTCGACGGTGTCTGCGCCGGGGCCGGCGCGATGGTCGCACTCGCCAGCGACTTCCGCCTCGGGACCCCGGCCGCGAAAACGGCCTTCCTGTTCACGCGCGTCGGCCTCGCCGGATGCGACATGGGGGCGTGCACGCTGCTGCCGCGAATGATCGGGCAGGGGCGCGCCGCGGAGTTGCTGTACACCGGGCGCGCGATGAGCGCCGATGAAGGCGCGGCGTGGGGATTCTTCAGCCGGCTGGTGCCACCCGAGGCGCTTGCCGACGAGGCGCGCGCGCTGGCAGCCACACTTGCGGCCGGACCGACCTTCGCCCACGCGATGACCAAACGGTTGCTGCATCAGGAATGGGCGATGGATCTCGATTCGGCGATCGAGGCGGAAGCCGAGGCGCAGGCGATCTGCATGCAGACGCAGGATTTTCGCCGTGCGTACGAGGCGTTCGCGGCCCGGCGCAAGCCGGTGTTCGAAGGCAACTGAGCGCATTCCCGATCCCGGGGACGATGCGATGGATCGCAGCCATCTCGACTGGCCATTCTTCGATGATGCCCATCGTCGGCTCGCGGCCGATCTCGGCAGTTGGGCTCCCGGTGCGCTCGACGCGCACGAGCACGCAGACGTCGACGCTTCCTGTCGTTTGCTCGTGCATACGCTCGGTGCGGCCGGGTGGCTGCGCTATTGCGTCCCGGCGGGTCACGGCGGCGCGCTGCCCGAACTCGATTCGCGCGCGCTATGCCTCGCCCGCGAGACGCTCGCGTACCGCGACGGGCTCGCCGATTTTGCGTTCGCGATGCAGGGACTCGGCAGCGGTGCGATCACGCTTGCCGGCAGCGAGTCGCAACGCGCGCGGTGGTTGCCGGCGGTGGCGCGCGGCGAGGCCATCGCCGCATTCGCGCTGTCGGAACCCGACGCGGGATCCGACGTCGGCGCGCTCGCAACGCGCGCCCGCCGGTCGGATGGCGGCTGGGTGCTCGACGGCTGCAAGACCTGGATTTCCAACGGCGGCATTGCCGATTTCTACTGCGTGTTCGCGCGGACGGCGGACGAGCCGGGGGCCAAGGGCATTTCGGCGTTCGTCGTGCCGGCAGACACCGCGGGTCTCGATGTCGCGGAGCGCATCCACGTCATCGCGCCGCATCCGCTCGCGCGGCTCGAATTCACCGGATGCAGGCTTCCCGCCGATGCCCTGCTGGGCGCGGAAGGCGACGGGTTCAAGCTCGCCATGCGCACGCTCGACATCTTCCGGGCGTCGGTGGCCGCGGCGGCGCTGGGATTTGCGCGCCGCGCGCTCGACGAGTCGCTCGCCCGCGCGCAGGCTCGGCGCATGTTCGGCGCGACGCTCGGCGACCTGCAGCTCACGCAGGCCACGCTCGGTGAGATGGCGACCGCCATCGACGGCGCGGCGCTCCTGACCTATCGCGCAGCCTGGGCGCGCGACGTGCAGAAGAGTCGCGCGACGCGCGAGGCCGCGATGGCGAAGATGGCGGCCACCGAAGCCGCGCAGCGGGTCATCGATGCGGCCGTGCAGCTGCACGGGGGACTGGGCGTCACCCGCGGGCAGGTCGTCGAGCGCCTGTACCGGGAGATCCGTGCACTGCGCATCTACGAAGGGGCGACCGAGGTCCAGAAGCTGATCGTCGCCCGCGAGCTTGTTCGTTCCCGAGGGAGGACGCGATGACCGTGACAGCGCATGTGGACACGTTTGCCCGCGATCACCTGCCGCCGGCCGACCAGTGGCCGGAGCTCCTGTTCGACCTGCCGGACCTGCGCTTCCCCGAGCGGCTCAACTGTGCCACCGAGCTCCTCGACCGCGCGGTCGAACGGGGCTGGGGGACGCGACCGGCGGTCCTCGCGTCGGGCGGGCTGCGCTGGACCTATGCGGAGCTGCTCGCGCAGGCCAATCGCATCGCACGCGTGCTGGTCGAGGACCTCGGTCTCGTTCCCGGCAATCGCGTGCTGCTGCGTGCACCGAACAATCCCATGTATGCGGCGTGCTGGTTCGCCGTGCTGAAGGCGGGCGGCATCGCGGTCGGCTCGATGCCGCTGCTGCGCGCAAAAGAGCTCACCGACATCGTCACCAAAGCCGAGATCACGCACGCGCTGTGCGACGCGCGACTGGCCGAGGAGCTCGCTGCGGCGCGGCCGCAGTGCCCGACGCTCGCGACCGTCGTGCATTTCGGGGATGCGGATGCCGATGGCCTGGAGGCGCGAATGGCCGGCAAGCCGGCAACGTTCGCCGACGTGCCGACGGCTGCGGACGACACCTGTCTGATCGCGTTCACGTCCGGCACCACCGGCAAGCCGAAGGGGACGATGCACTTCCACCGCGACCTGATGGCGGCGTGTCGCTGCTGGCCGCAGCACACGCTCAGGGCGGCGCCGGATGATCTGTTCACCGGCAGCCCGCCACTGGCGTTCACGTTCGGACTGGGGGGGCTGCTGCTGTTTCCGCTGTCGATCGGCGCGGCGACACTCCTCGTCGAGCGGCCCGCGCCGGAAGCGTTGCTCGGTGCCGTGGCGCAGCATCGCGCCAGCGTCCTGTTCACGGCGCCGACCTCGTACCGGGCGATGGCCTGGCAGGTGAAGCAGCACGATCTTTCGTCGCTGCGCAAATGCGTATCGGCCGGCGAGGCGCTGCCGGCGGCGACGCGCGCGCTGTGGAAGGAGGCGACGGGCATCGAGATCATCGACGGCATCGGCTCCACCGAGCTCTTCCACATGTTCATCTCGCACGACGAGGCGCACGCGAAACCCGGCGCCATCGGCAAGCCCGTCGCCGGCTACCGGGCATGCGTGATGGACGATGCGGGACGCCCGCAGCCGCCGGGCAAGGTCGGCAGGCTCGCCGTCAAGGGGCCGACCGGCTGCCGATACCTCGCCGACGACCGGCAGCGCAACTACGTGCGGGACGGCTGGAACTACACGGGCGATGCGTTTCTCGTCGACGCCGACGGCTGCTTCGTCTACCAGGCCCGCACCGACGACATGATCATCAGCGCCGGCTACAACATCGCCGGGCCCGAGGTCGAAGCCGCGCTGCTGCAGCACCCGGCCGTCGCGGAGTGCGGCGTGGTCGGTTCGCCGGACGCGGAGCGCGGGGAGATCGTCAAGGCATTCGTCGTGCTGAAGCCCGGGCACGACGCTGGCGATGCGCTGACGCGCGAGCTGCAGGACTTCGTCAAGAATGCGATCGCGCCATACAAGTACCCGCGCGCGGTCGAATACCTGCCGGACCTGCCGCGGACCGAGACCGGCAAGCTGCAGCGCTTCCGGCTCCGCCAACGCGAGCTGGCCCGGCAGGAAGCCGGCCGGTGAACGCGTTCCGCACCTCGCATCGGGTTCACTTCGGGCATTGCGATCCGGCGGGGTTCATCTTCTATCCGCGGTACTTCGACATCGTGCACGAGGCGGAGGAGGACTGGTTTCGCCACGCGCTCGGCTGGCCGTTCTCGCGTTCGGTGCGCGAACTGAAACTCGCCTTTCCGGTGGTGAGCCTCGCGACCGAGTACCACGCACCGTCGCGGCTGGGCGACCTGCTGGACATCGACGTTCGGGTCGCGCAGCTGGGGGGATCGTCGATGCACCTCGCGTTCGACGTGAGCTGCGAAGGCGAGGCGCGTGCCTCGGTACGCCTCGTCGTCGTCCAGATGGACATGACGACGGAGCGTCCGGTGCGCATCGACGGCGATTTGCGCGCGCGCATCGACCGGTTCCGCGGTGCCGCCCAGAGCTAGGGAGACTCGTCATGCAGATCCTGCAACCGCCCGGGTGGGCGACGCCCCGCGGCTATTCGAACGGCGTGGCCGCGCGCGGCAGGCTCGTGTTCATCGGTGGTCAGATCGGCTGGAATGCCGAGCAGCGATTCGAGGCCGCGGATTTCGCCGGACAGGCGCGGCAGGCGCTGGTCAACGTGCTGGCGGTGCTGGCCGAGGCCGGGGGGCGGCCGGAGCATCTTGTCCGGATGACGTGGTACGTCGTCGACAAGCGCGAGTACGTCGGAAGCTACCGCGCCCTCGGCGCGATCTATCGCGACGTCGTCGGCCGGCACTTTCCGGCGATGACTGCCGTCGAGGTGACGGCGCTGATCGAGGACGCCGCCCGGCTCGAAATCGAAGCGACGGCCGTCATCCCGGACGCCGCGGACGAGGCCGCCCACCGCGGCATGGACGCCGGTAACCCGGCGGCGCGATAATTCGCGCTCCGGCGATTCGTTCGCCCCCTTCCTGCGGAGCGGTTCCATGAATGCCCCCGAGCGAATCCAGAAGCCGGCCAAAGCCAAGTTTGTCTGGGACGATCCACTGCTCCTCTCCGACCAGTTGACCGAGGAGGAGCGGATGGTGCGCGACACCGCGCACGCCTACGCGCAGGAGAAGCTGCTGCCGCGGGTCACCGAGGCGTTCCGGCACGAGAAGTCGGACCCGGGCGTGTTCCGCGAAATGGGCGAGCTCGGGCTTCTGGGCGCGACGCTGCCGGCCGATTACGGTGGCGCCGGGCTCAACTATGTCTGCTATGGCCTCATCGCGCGCGAGGTCGAGCGCGTCGACTCGGGGTACCGCTCGATGATGAGCGTGCAGAGCTCCCTCGTGATGTACCCGATCTACACGTACGGTTCGGAAGCGCAACGCAGAAAGTACCTGCCCAAGCTGGCGACGGGCGAAGCGATCGGCTGCTTCGGGCTCACCGAGCCCAACCACGGATCGGACCCGGGCTCGATGATCACGCGCGCGAAGAGCGCGCCGGGCGGTTACCGGCTCTCCGGCAGCAAGATGTGGATCTCGAACTCGCCGATTGCCGACGTATTCGTCGTCTGGGCGAAGACGGACGACACGATGATTCGTGGCTTCGTTCTGGAGAAGGGCATGAAAGGGCTGTCCGCGCCCAAGATCGAGGGCAAGTTCAGCCTGCGCACCTCGGTTACCGGCGAGATCGTCATGGACGAGGTCTTCGTGCCGGAAGAGAACCGGCTGCCGAACGTCGAGGGGCTGAAGGGGCCGTTCGGTTGCCTCAACAGCGCGCGCTACGGCATCGCCTGGGGTGCGCTCGGTGCCGCCGAGGCCTGCTGGCACGCCGCGCGCCAGTACACGCTCGATCGCACCCAGTTCGGACGGCCGCTCGCGGCGAACCAGCTCATCCAGAAGAAGCTGGCCGACATGCAGACCGAGATCGCGCTGGGGTTGCAGGGTTGCCTGCGCCTTGGCCGGCTGAAGGACGAAGGCAAGGCCGCGCCGGAGATCACGTCGATCATGAAGCGCAACTCCTGCGGCAAGGCGCTCGAGATCGCGCGGATGGCGCGCGACATGCACGGCGGCAACGGCATCGTCGACGAGTTCCACGTGATCCGCCATCTGCTCAACCTGGAGACGGTCAACACGTACGAAGGCACGCACGACGTCCACGCGCTGATCCTGGGCCGCGCGCAGACGGGCATTTCGGCATTCTCCTGACGCCGCGATGAAGCTCTACGACTATTACCGGTCGTCGGCGGCGTATCGCGTCCGCATCGCGCTCAATCTCAAGGGTGTGGCGCCGGAGCGGGTCTTCGTCCACTTGCGCAAGGGTGCGCAGCGCACCGACGACTACCTCGACCTCAACCCGCAGGGCCTGGTGCCGGCGCTGGCGCTCGACGGCGGGCAGACGCTGACGCAGTCGCTGGCGATCGTCGAATGGCTCGACGAGACGCACCCGCAGCCGCCGCTGCTGCCGGCGGACGCTGCGGCGCGTGCGCGCGTGCGTGCGATCGCGTTGTCGATCGCCTGCGAAATCCATCCGCTCAACAACCTGCGCGTGCTGCAGTACCTCACGGGAACGCTGGGCGTCTCCGAAGCGCAGAAGGACGGCTGGTACAAGTACTGGATCGACACCGGATTCGAGGCGCTGGAGACGCAGCTCGCCCGCGAGAGCGCGACCGGCCGCTTCTGCCATGGCGACACACCGAGCCTCGCCGATGTCTGTCTCGTGCCCCAGCTCGCGAATGCCCGCCGCTTCAACGTCGACCTCGCTCCGTACCCGACGCTGACCCGCATCGAAGCCGCATGCAACGCGCTGCCCGCGTTCGCTGCCGCCGCGCCGGCGCGGCAGCCCGACGCCGAATGACTCACACGACTCCGAAACGCCTCCGATGACTGCCCTTCCTCCCGTCTGGGATGTTCCCTCGGTTCCTGTCGCGGGCAATGCCGGCCGCTTCCCCGTGCGTCACATCTACTGCGTGGGCCGCAACTACGCCGAGCACGCGAAGGAGATGGGAGGCGATGCGGCGAAGGAGCCGCCGTTCTTCTTTACCAAGTCGGCCGATGCCGTGCTCCCGGTCGTGCCGCCGGCGATCGGGAGCATGCATTACCCGCTGGCGACGACCAATCTGCATCATGAGATCGAGCTGGTCGTCGCGATCGGCGGCCGCGGAGCGAGGGTCGCGCCCGGGCGCGCGCTGGAGACTCGTCTGGGGGTATGCCGTCGGGCTGGACATGACGCGGCGCGACCTGCAGAACGACATGCGCGAGAAGAAGCGGCCGTGGGACATCGGCAAGTCGTTTGCGGAGGCGGCGCCGATCGGGCCGATCCATCCGGTGACCGCCGTCGGCCACCCGGCGAAGGGGACGATCTGGGTCGACGTCAACGGAGCGCGGCGGCAGACCGGCGATCTCGCGGACATGATCTGGGACGTGCCGCACACGCTCGCCTTCCTCTCGCAGTACTACGAGCTGCTTCCCGGCGATCTCGTGTTCACCGGGACGCCGTCGGGCGTGGGGCCGGTCGTCGCCGGCGATCGTCTCGACGGTGGCATCGACGGATTGGGGCCCCTTTCGGTGATCGTCTCCCCGCCGATCGCGTGACCGGCGCGCCGCGATTGCCGATCACGCGCGGACCGCGATTCGTGGACATCGCGTGTCCGATGCCGATGGGCGAGCGGTCCGTGCAGCCACGGCGCAACCGCGGCGTGGCTGCGCCGCGCGACGCATGAACCCGGTCACCTATACGCCCGAATTCGTCGAGCGCGGTTACAACAACCGTGCCGCCGTGCCCGAGCACCCGGAATGGATGGCGCGCTATACGACGATGTCGGCCGCGGCGCGCGACGCGCTGCGGCCGCGCCTCGACGTTCGCTACGGACCGAACGCGCAGGAGACGATGGACCTCTTCCTGCCGTCCGGCACGCCGCGCGGCACGTTCGTGTTCCTCCACGGCGGCTATTGGCGTGCTTTCGACAAGCGTGACTTTTCGTTCGTGGCCCCGCCGCTCGTCGCGCAGGGGATTGCCGTCGCGATCGCGAACTACGACCTCTGTCCGGCCGTGACGGTGGCGACGATCGTCGACGAATGCCGACGGGCGGTGGCATTCGTCGCGGGCGACGGTGCGGCGCACGGTCTCGCGCCGCGGCGCATCGTCGTCGGAGGGCACTCCGCGGGCGGTCATCTGGTCGCGATGCTGTTCGCCACCGACTGGAGCCGATACGGCTTCACCCGCCCGCCGCTCGCCGGCGGTGTGACGTTGTCCGGCGTCCACGATCTGGCGCCGATGGTGCTCGCGAGCTTCAACGTCGACCTCAAGCTCGACGCGGCGGAAGCCGATCGTCTTTCGCCGGTGCGGATGCGCCCGACGACGCCTGTGCCGTTGGTCATGGCCGTCGGGGGGGCGGAAACGTCGGAGTTCCTGCGCCAGACGCAGATTCTCTGGGATGCCTGGCCGGAAAACCGGCCGCCGGGAACGACCGCCCCGTTGATCGTTCCCGGGCGTCATCACTTCAGCGTCGTCGTCGATTACGCCGATCCCGAGCGCGAACTCACGCGGCGCACGCTTGCCCTCTTCTAAGGGCTCAGGGTCTCCCGCGGCGGGCGACCGTACCGCGAGCTAGACGAAGCGGGGGGCGCGTCCTCACGTCGGGCCCCATTGACAACTGACCCGTGGTCACTTATGGTTCACATGAAGTGACTCGCAGTCAGTTATCGAATTCTCTCCCGGAACGATCGTGGTGATCCGCCAACGCGCCATTCAGGCCGAAGACAAGCAGGAACGGCACGACGCCATCCTGGACGCGGCCGAGCGGCTGCTCGCCCGTTCGCCCGAACGCGTGGCCAACGTCGCCGAGGTCGCCGACGAGGCGGGGCTCGCGAAAGGGACCGTCTATCTCTATTTCCCGAGCAAGGAAGCACTGCTGCTCGCCGTCCACGACCGCGCGATCGAGGCTTTCTTTCATGCGGTGATCGCATTGGTGGAGGGAAACGAGCGGGTTGGCATCGAGGACATGCTGGGGCTGACGCGTCGCCATCTGGTCCTGCCGCCGCTCGTCCTCCCGCTCGCGGCGCGGTGCTTCGGGCTGATGGCACACAGCCTTCCCGTCGAGGCGGCGATCGCATTCAAGCAACGAATGGCCGCACGCCTGGAACGTGCGGGCGCCGGCCTCGAGCGGCACTTCCCGCAGCTCGCTGCCGGTGACGGCGTCGCGTTGTTGCGCCGAAGCTACGCGCTCATCATCGGGCTCTGGCAGATGTCGGCGGCCTCGGGCGGCGACCGGGCCCATTGCGCGCTCGGCGGGCCCGACGGCACGTCGCCCGTGTTCGTCTGGGACTACCCGGACGAGCTCGACCGCGCGCTGCGCTCCCTCTGGCAAGGCACCGTCGGCGCCCGCTGAAGGCGCACGGGGAACCCGATTGGGCTTCGCACCGAACGTCCGCCTTGCGATCGCCGCGACCGCGCTGGTGCTCTTGACGCTTGCGGGCTGCGCGAAACGCGAGTCGCCACCGGAGCCGGTGCGACCGGTCCAGCTCACGCGCGTCGTGCTGGGCAGCGCCGCCGAAACCGCGGTTTTCGCGGGCGAGATCAGGCCACGGCACGAAACGGATCTGGGCTTCCGGATCCCCGGCAAGCTTGTTGCGCGGCTGGTCGATGTCGGCGCCCGCGTGAGGAGGGGACAGCCGCTCGCCCGGCTCGATCCCACCGACGTCGCGCTGCAGGCCGACGCGTCCAGGGCACTCGTGGCTTCCACGCAGACCGAGTACGAATTCGCCAAGGCGGAGCTCGGCCGGTACGAGAATCTGTACCAACAGGGCTTCGTCAGCGGCAGCGCGCTGGACCAGAAGCGCAATGCGATGCTGTCCAACCGCGCGAAGTTCGAGCAGGCGCAGGCGCAACTCGCCGTCGCGAAGAACCAGGCCGGGTACGCCACGCTCGCCGCCGATCAGGACGGCGTGATCACGGCCGTCAATGTCGAGACGGGACAGGTGGTCGCCGCCGGCCAGAGCGTGTTCAAGCTCGCGCGCATGGAGGAGCGCGAGGTGGCGATCAGCGTTCCCGAGAACCGGGTTCAGGAGATGACCTCCGGCCGGCCGCTTGCCGTCGTGCTGTGGGCGAACCCGCAGAAGTTCTACGCGGCCCGGGTGCGCGAGATCGCCCCGGCCGTCGATCCGGTGACGCGCACGTTCGCCGTGCGCGTTTCGGTGCTCGACGCCGATGCCGCGCTGCAATGGGGCATGACGGCCAACGTCGTGATCACCGGCGGGGACGCACCGACGGTCGCCCTGCTTCCGCTGAGCTCGATCCATCGCCAGGACGGAACGCCGGCCGTCTGGATCTACGATCCGCAGTCGCACAAGGTCGCCCTGCGGCCGGTGACGATCGGCCAGTTCCGCGAAGACGGCGTCGTGGTGACGTCCGGGCTTGCAAGTGGTGACTGGGTCGTCGCCGCCGGTGTGCACAAGCTGCAGCCCGGGCAGGTCGTTCGTCCCTGGGAGGGTCATGGCGCTCCCGCCCCGGTCAACCCTGTCGGGCCGGTCGCGCCGGCTGCACCCGCCGCGCCGGGCGGCAAGGCGTGACCGGTCGTTGCGTGCGCCGCTGACTGCGCAATGAGTCCCGTCACGCCGCCCGGCGCGGCTTCCCGCGCGGGTTTCAATCTTTCCGAATGGGCGCTGCACCATCGCCCGCTGGTCTTCTACCTCGTCGTCGTCGCCGCGATCACCGGATTCTTCGCCTACGGCAAGCTCGGTCAATCGGAAGACCCGCCATACACGTTCAAGGTCATGGTCGTCAGGACCAGCTGGGCGGGGGCGACCGCACGCGACATGGAGCTGCAGGTCACCGACCGGATCGAGCGCAAGCTGCAGGAAGTGCCGCACATCGACTGGGTGCGCAGCTACTCGAAGCCGGGGGAGTCGCTGGTGTTCATGGCGCTCAAGGACTCGACACATCCGGTCGACGTGCCGGATGCGTTCTACCAGGCACGCAAGAAGATCGGCGACATCCGCAATACGCTGCCGTCCGGCATCCAGGGTCCGTTCTTCAACGACGAGTTCGGCGACACATACACGAACATCTACGCGATTACCGGCGACGGCTTCGGATATCGCGACCTCAAGGCGTTCGGTGACCGTGTCCGCGCCGAGCTGCTGCGCGTGCCCGGCGTGGCGAAGGTCGACTTCATCGGCGAGCAGGACGAGAAGATCTTCATCGAGCTCTCCAACAGCAAACTCTCGATGTTGGGTATCGAGCCCGCGCAGATCTTCCAGACGCTGGCTGCGCAGAATGTCGTCGCGGCCTCCGGCGTCTTCGACACGGCGACCGACCGGATCCACCTGCGGCCCACCGGCGCGTACTCGTCATTGGAATCGATCCGCGACATCGCGATCCGCGCCAACAATCGCGTGTTCCGGCTGGGCGACATCGCGACCGTCCAGCGCGGCTACGTCGACCCGCCGCAGCAGAAGATGCGCTTCCACGGCCACGAGGCGCTGGGCATCGGCATCACGATGGTCAAGGGCGGCGACGTGATCGAGCTCGGGCGCGATCTCGACGCCCAGACCGCGCTCTTCGGCGCGCAGTTCCCCGTCGGGCTCGAGCTGCAACCGGTCGCGAGCATGCCGCGCGCGGTCCAGCGGTCGGTCAACCAGTTCGTGCGCTCGCTGACCGAGGCCGTGCTGATCGTGCTCGCCGTGTCGCTGGTGAGCCTCGGCCTGCGCACCGGTCTCGTCGTCGCCGTGTCGATCCCGCTGGTGCTCGCGGTCACGTTCCTGTTCATGTGGCTGTTCGACATCGGATTGCACAAGATCTCGCTGGGCGCCTTGATTCTGTCGCTGGGTCTGCTGGTGGACGACGCGATCATCGCCGTCGAGATGATGGCCATCAAGCTGGAGCAGGGATTCGATCGCTTCCGCGCCGCGAGCTTCGCCTATACGAGCACGGCGTTCCCGATGCTGACCGGGACGCTGATCACCGTCGCCGGCTTCCTGCCGATCGCCACGGCGAAAAGCGGCACCGGCGAGTACACGCGATCGATCTTCCAGGTCTCGGCCATTGCGCTGGTCGCGTCCTGGGTGGTCGCGGTGGTGGTCATCCCCTACCTCGGCTATCGGCTGCTGCCCGACCAATCGGGGCTGCGCGGCCCGTCGCTTGCGACACGCCTGTGGGCGCGCCTGCGCGGGCGTCAGGCGCCGCCGCCCGAGGCCGCGCATGCCGATCCCGAGGCCGTCTACGCGACACCGTTCTATCGCCGCTTCCGGACGCTGGTCGCCTGGTCGGTGCAGCACCGGAAGACGGTGATTGCCGCGACACTGGTCGCGTTCGTCGGCGCGCTGGCGCTGTTCCGGCTCGTTCCGCAGCAGTTCTTTCCGTCGTCGTCGCGGCCGGAGCTTCTTGTCGATCTTCGGCTCGCCGAAGGGAGTTCATTCGCCGCGACGCTTGCCGAGAGCAAGCGGCTGGAAGCGATTCTCGACCAGGAGCAGGGCATCGAGAGCTACGTGACCTATGTCGGCACGGGCAGTCCGCGGTTCTATCTTCCACTCGACCAGCAGCTGCAGCAGGCGAACTTCGCGCAGGTGGTGCTGGTGGCGACGAGCAACGATGAGCGCGAGCAGCTGCGCGGACGTCTGCTCAAGCACTTCGACGAGGATTTCCCGGCGCTGCGCGGACGCGTGTCGCGCCTCGAGAACGGCCCGCCGGTGGGGTTCCCGGTCCAGTTTCGCGTGTCCGGCGAGGACATTCCGACCGTGCGCGCGATTGCGCTGGAAGTCGCGTCGGTGATGCGTGCCGATCCGGACACCGACGCGGTCCAGTTCGACTGGGACGAGCCGATCAAAGCGATCCGGCTCGAAATCGACCAGAACAAGGCGCGCGTGCTCGGCTTCTCGACGCAGGACATCGCCGCCTTTCTCAACAATTCGGTGTCCGGGCTCACCGTCACGACGTACCGCGAGGGCGACAAGCAGATCGACGTCGTGCTGCGCGGCGCGCCGCGCGAGCGCGCGGCGCTGTCCTCGCTCAAGGACCTCGCGATCCCGTCGAAGAACGGCAAAGCCGTCGCGATCACGCAGATCGCCACCATCCGCTACGAGCTCGAGGAGGGCATCGTCTGGCGACGCAACCGACTGCCGACGATCACGGTCCGCTCCGATCTCAAGGGCGATGCGCAAGGGCCGGATGTGACGAACCGGATAGAGCCGCAACTCGACGCGATCCGGGCGAAGCTGCCGTTCGGCTACCGCATCGAGGTCGGGGGCGCGATCGAGGACTCGGCGAGGGGACAGAAGTCGATCGCCGCGGGTGTGCCGCTGCTCGTGCTCGCGGTGCTGACGCTCCTCATGCTGCAACTGCACAGCTTCTCGCGCATGGCGATGGTCGTGCTGACCGCGCCGCTCGGACTCATCGGCGTGACGCTGGCGCTGCTGGCTTTCGGCAAGCCGTTCGGCTTCGTCGCCATGCTGGGCACCATCGCGCTGTCCGGGATCATCATGCGCAATTCGGTGATTCTCGTCGACCAGATCGACAAGGACATCGCGGCCGGCGCGACCAAGTGGGATGCGATCATCGGCGCGACCGTGCGGCGCTTCCGGCCGATCGTGCTGACGGCGGCGGCGGCCGTGATGGGCCTGATTCCGCTGGTGCGCAGCGATTTCTTCGGTCCGATGGCGGTGGCGATGATGGGTGGAATCCTCGTCGCGACCGTGCTCACGCTGGGCTTCCTGCCGGCGCTGTACGCGGCCTGGTTCCGCGTCGAACCCGAAGCGGCGGCGGACGCGCTGGCATCGGCCTGAGCGGCCGCCGCGCTCGTGTTCCGGTAAAATGCCCCCGACGCGCGCGCTTTTCGCCGCCACCGGCGGAAAGCGACGCGCCAGGACGATCCCATGGCCCTCTCTACCATCACGGACATCGTCGCGGACCTCAAGGCCGGCCGCATGGTCGTGCTCGTGGACGAAGAGGACCGCGAGAACGAGGGCGATCTCGTGCTCGCCGCCGACTTCGTGACGCCCGAGGCGATCAACTTCATGGCCAAGCATGCGCGCGGCCTCGTGTGCCTCACGCTGACCGAGGAACACTGCCGTCAGCTGCACCTGCCGCTGATGGTCGCGACGAACCGGTCGGTGCACGGGACGAACTTCACGATGTCGATCGAGGCGGCCGAAGGTGTCTCGACCGGCATTTCCGCCGCCGACCGGGCGCGGACCGTGCGCGTCGCCATCGCGCCGGATGCGAAGCCCACCGATGTGGTGCAGCCCGGCCACATCTTCCCCGTGATGGCACAGCGCGGCGGCGTGCTCGCGCGTGCGGGCCACACCGAGGCCGGCTGCGATCTCGCGGCGCTTGCCGGCTGCACGCCGGCGGCGGTGATCTGCGAAATCATGCGCGACGACGGCACGATGGCCAGGCTGCCGGATCTGCTGACCTTCGCGCACGAACATGCGCTCAAGGTCGGGGCGATCGCCGACCTCATCCACTACCGGAGCCGCACCGAACGCCTTGTCGAGCGGCTCGCGGAGCGGCCGCTGGCGACGCCCTATGGCGCGTTTCGCCTCGTCGTCTACCGGGACAAGCTGACCGACGCGACCCACCTCGCGCTGGTTCGCGGTCCGTTGAGCCCGGACACCGAGACGCTGGTGCGCGTGCACGAGCCGGTTTCGGTCATGGATCTGCTCGACGTCGAATCGAGCTCCCACTCGTGGACCATTCCCGCCGCGATGGCCGCCATCGCCGATGCCGGGCGCGGCGTCGTCGTGCTGCTGCACCGGCCCGAAAGTGCCGAGGAGCTGCGCCGCCGCGCGATCACGGATGAGCCGCCCGTTTCGGCACGGATGGACCTGCGCAACTACGGCATCGGCGCGCAGATCCTGCGCGACCTCAATATCGGCCGGATGAAACTGATGGCGAAGCCGCGCAAGATGCCGAGCATGACCGGGTTCGATCTCGAAGTGACCGGGTATCTCGAGTCGCAGCCGTCGCGAAGGGCTTCCTGACGCCGGTCGCCCGACTTCCAAGCCGCGGTGCGCTGCTCCTTGCCGGTGGCCGCGCGCCCACAACGGCGCGCCGGGAACATGGCGTTTCCGGGTGACGCGCAGATCGAGCGAACCCAGCGTGCTTCCCGGGTGGACCCGAACCGCAGCAGGACCGACAACCTACGAATCCGACAGCGTTCCTTTCCTATCATGCCCATCAAACGCATCGCTTCCAGTGTCAAGGGTCACGGCCGGCGAGTCGGCATCGTGGTGTCGCGCTTCAACGCCGCGATCGGCGACCGCCTGCTCGCCGGCGCGTTGCGCTCGCTCGGCGAGGCGGGGGTGGCCGCCGACGCTGTCACCGTCGTCACGGTGCCGGGTGCACTGGAGACCCCTCTGGCCCTGCAGCGCCTTGCACAGACGGGCGACTTCGACGCGCTGGTGGCCCTGGGCGCCGTCGTCCGCGGCGAAACCTACCACTTCGAGATCGTCGCCAACGAGTCGGCGGCGGGCGTGTCGAGCGTGCAACTCGAGTTCGGAATCCCGGTGGGTAACGGCATCCTGACCACCAATACCGACGACCAGGCGACCGCGCGCGCGGACACCAAGGGTTTCGAAGCGGCGCAGGCGGCGCTCGAGATGGCCAACCTGCTCGATGCGCTCGATGAGTCCTGAGCATTGCGGGCGCCCGAGCGCAGGGCGCACCGGCTCGACCGGTTCACGGGGAAGCGACGATGCGCGCTAGCCCCCGCCGCCGTGCCCGCGAATTCGCGCTCCAGGGGCTGTATCAGCGCCAGCTTTCGGGCAATCCGCCGGCAGCGATACGGGCGCAGCTCGCCGAGGCCGCCGGGTTCGCCAAAGCCGACCAGGTGTATTTCGACGAGGTCTGGGCCGGCGTCACCGCGCAGCACGATGCGCTGGTCGAACTCGTCGCGCCTTGTCTCGACCGCCGGGCAGCCGAGCTGTCGCCGATCGAGCGCGCGATCCTCGTGATCGGTGCGTGGGAGCTGCGCCACCGGCTCGAGATCCCGTACCGGGTGGTCATCAACGAGGCGGTGGAGCTCGCGAAGGCATACGGCGGCACCGACGGCCACAAGTTCGTCAACGGCGTCCTCGACAAGCTCGCGGCCACGTTGCGGGCCGACGAGATCGCCTCCGCGCGCGCGACCGACAGCGCCGCCTGAGCTCCCGCGCCATGGTTGCGCTCATCGGCCGCCTGCTGTGTGCGGCGGGGCTGTTCGCCGCGGGTACTTCGGCCGTCGCGGCGCAAGTCGTCGATTGCCGACGTGACCCGGACATCCGCGAGCTCGGTCCGTGAACGAGTTCGAGCTGATCGAGCGATTCTTCACGCGGACGCCGCGCGCGGCGTCCGTTCGCCTCGGCGTGGGCGACGATGCCGCGCTGCTTGCACCGACGCCAGGGTGGGAACTCGCCGCATCGGTCGACATGCTCGTCGGGGGGCGGCATTTCCTTGCCGATACCGACCCAGCGAAGCTCGGCCGCAAGGCGCTCGCCGTGAATCTCTCCGACATGGCGGCGATGGGCGCGACGCCGAAGTGGGCGCTGCTCGCCGTGGCGCTGCCCGAGAGCGACAGCGCATGGCTTGCGCGTTTCGCGGGTGGGTTCTTCGCGCTTGCCGACGAGCATGGTGTCGAGCTCGTCGGCGGCGACACGACGAAAGGGCCGCTCAACCTCTGCGTGACGATCCTCGGCGAAGTGCCGGCGGGTCAGGCGCTTACACGGGGCGGGGCGCAACCGGGCGACGACATCTATGTTTCGGGCTCGCTCGGAGACGCCGCGCTGGCGCTGGCCGCGATGTCGGGTCGAACGCCGCTTGCGCCCGCCGTCGCCGCCACGTGCCGGGAGCGGCTCGAGAATCCCGCGCCGCGCGTCGCCCTCGGCGAGGCGCTGCGCGGCGTCGCGAGCGCGGCCATCGACGTCTCGGACGGGCTCACCGGCGATCTCGGCCACATCCTCGAACGGTCCCGCGTCGGCGCGACGATCGAGCTCGCGGCGATTCCACGCAGCCAGGCCCTCGCGGCAAAGCTCGCCGGATCCGAGCGCGCACTCGCACTGCAATGTCTGCTCGCCGGTGGGGACGACTACGAGCTCTGCTTCACCGCGCCGGCGTCGGCGCGGGAGCGAATGGCGACGATCGCCGGGACGTGCGCGCTGTCGCTGACGCGCATCGGCGTCGTCACGGGTGGCGCCACTCCTCTGGTCGTGCGCGACGAACGTGGCGACCTGCTGCCGGCCTTACCGCAGGCGTTCGACCATTTCGCCGGCACGCCGTCATGAACGCACCCGCGCCGAGCTGGCGCTTTCTCTTTGCCCATCCCGCGCATTTCGTCGCGCTGGGGTTCGGTGCGGGCCTGTCACCCGTGGCGCCCGGCACGTTCGGGACGCTGCTCGCGATCCCGATCGCCATGGGATTGCAGGCGCGATTCTCCGATGCGGGCTACCTGCTCGTCGTTGCGGCGTTCGCTGCGATCGGCATCTGGGCCGCGAGCGTGACCGGCAAGGATCTCGGCGTGCCCGATCACGGCGCGATCGTCTGGGACGAGGTGGTGGCGTTCCTGCTGGTGCTGTTCTTCGCGGGCACCGATGGCGCGCGCGTCGCGTTCGCGTTCCTGCTGTTCCGGTTCTTCGACATCGTGAAGCCCCCACCGATCCGGCAGCTCGACGCCGCGCTCAAGAACGGGTTCGGCGTGATGGCGGACGATTTTCTCGCGGCCGGCTACACGCTGCTCGCGCTGGCTGTCGGCCAGAGGATCGTCCAGTGACCGCGTCTAGTAGAGAACCGCCCGACGCCGTGGCCGGCGTGTCCGCGGCGCGGATCGAGGAGGCCGGGCTCAACGCACTGCAGACGCAGCGGCAGCTGTTCTACGACGGCTGGCTGCTGCGGCTGTCCGCGGGCAAGGCGAGGCGCGCGCGCAGCGTCAATCCGCATTTCGGGTCGACGCTGCCGCTGCCGGAAAAGATCGCGCACTGCGAGCGCGTGTTCGCCCGGCACGGGCTGCCACTGCTGTTCCGCATGACGCCGTTCGCGCAGCCGGCGGGCCTCGCGGGCGAGCTCGCCGCGCGCGGCTTTACCGCGTTCGACCCGACGCTGGTTCAGGCAATGCCGCTCGTTCGTCCTCCCGAGTTGCCGGCAGCCGCGCCCGAGGTGACCGTAACCGCGCCCGATGCGGACACGTTCGTCGACGCCGTGTGCGACCTTCGCGGGTCCCCGCTGGCGCACCGCGACGCCCTGCGCGAAAGGCTCCTGCATTCCGTGCTCGAGACGAAGCACGCACTGGTTCGTGTCGGCGATCGCGTCGTCTGCGCGGCGCAGGTCGCGATCGAGGGAACGCTGGCGGGCGTCTTCGATGTCGTCACCGCGGACGACGCGCGCGGACGCGGCCACGCGACGCTCGCCTGCGCCTACCTGCTGTCCTGGGCCTGGCAGCACGGCGCGCAGGTTGCGTACCTGCAGGTCGACGCCGGCAACGCGCCTGCACTCGCGGTCTACCGCCGTTTCGGCTTCGCGACGGTCTACACGTATCACTACTGCGCCCGGAGCGGGGAGGACGCATGAGAGTGCGGGGCGAAGCCAAGGAGCGAAGCTCGCGCCCGCGCTCGATTGCGGATGGCCGACGGTGCGGCGGGGTCGCGGCAACGGCCGGTGCGGAGGCCGATGCATGAGTGCGGCGACGCTGGCGCTGGCGACGGACCTCGGGCGTGCGCTCGCGGCCCGGGGCTGGTTCGTCGCCACGGCCGAGTCCTGCACCGCAGGGCTGATCGCCGGCGCGATTACGGATGTTGCCGGCAGTTCCGGCTGGTTCGACCGCGGATTCGTCACCTATACGGACGAGGCCAAGATCGAGATGCTCGGCGTCGCGGCCGAGACGCTTGCCCAATACGGCGCCGTCAGCGAGGCGACGGCAATGGCAGATGGCTGCCGGCGCGTTGGCGCGTAGTCGTGCGGACCTGACCGTCGCGGTGACGGGTATCGCCGGACCCTCCGGGGGAACGGCCGCCAAGCCGGTGGGCATGGTCTGTTTCGCCTGGGCCCGCCGCGACGGCACGGCGGATGCGACGACGCGCCGGTTCGCGGGCGACCGGGCCGCCGTCCGCGCGGCGACCGTCGTCGTGGCGCTCGAAGGCCTCCTCGGCCGATCCCGCTGACCCCGTCCCGATTGCCGGATCGGTCCCGTGGATTAGGCCGAGCGGGGGCTGGTATCGAACGATCGTTCTATGCCATAATTCCCTTCGATGACGGGTTCGAGCGCCGATGCGGTTTCCCGCCGCGTTCCCGCTGCCGAGCCCCGAAGTACCTGCGCAACCCCCTCCTCAGGACACATCACGATGGACGACAACAAGAGCAAAGCCCTCGCCGCCGCTCTCTCCCAGATCGAAAAGCAGTTCGGCAAGGGCTCGATCATGAAAATGGGCGATGCCCAGATCCAGAACGACCTGCAAGTCGTCTCGACCGGCTCGCTTGGCCTCGACATCGCGCTCGGCGTCGGCGGACTGCCCCGCGGCCGGGTCGTCGAGATCTATGGGCCGGAATCCTCGGGCAAGACGACGCTTTCGCTGCAGGTGGTCGCCCAGGTCCAGAAGGCCGGCGGCACCGCCGCCTACATCGACGCCGAGAACGCGCTCGATCCGGTCTACGCCGGCAAGCTTGGCGTCAATGTCGGCGATCTGCTGATCTCGCAACCGGACACCGGCGAGCAGGCGCTCGAGATCGCCGACATGCTCGTGCGCTCGGGCGGGGTGGACATCATCGTCATCGACTCGGTCGCGGCCCTGGTGCCGAAGGCGGAAATCGAAGGCGAGATGGGCGACCAGCTTCCGGGCCTGCAGGCGCGTCTGATGAGCCAGGCGCTGCGCAAGCTCACCGCCAACATCAAGCGCGCGAACACGCTGGTCATCTTCATCAACCAGATCCGGATGAAGATCGGCGTGATGTTCGGCAACCCGGAGACCACGACCGGCGGCAACGCGCTCAAGTTCTACGCGTCGGTGCGCCTCGACATCCGCCGCATCGGCGCGATCAAGCGCGGCGAGGAGGTGGTCGGCAACGAAACCCGGGTCAAGGTCGTCAAGAACAAGGTCGCCCCGCCGTTCCGCGAGGCCCTGTTCGACATCCTCTACGGCGAGGGCATCTCGCGGCACGGGGAGATCATCGAGCTCGGCGTCGCGCAAAACATCATCGACAAGTCGGGCGCGTGGTACGCGTACAAGGGCGAGAAGATCGGGCAGGGCAAGGACAACACGCGCGAGTTCCTCAAGGAGCACCCGGAGATGGCCGAGGAGATCGAGGCCAGGATCCGCGAGGCCGTCGGCGTGCCGGTGCCCGGCGCCCTGCGCGCGCGCGGCGAGCCGCCGGCGGAGGAATGATCGGGCCCGCCCCGGCCGGCAAGTGATGTGACGCGACGCGGTCACCGCGATCGACCGCCCCCGTCGTTGAAGGCGACGGCGGTACGGATGCTCGCGCGTCGCGAGTACAGTCGAGCAGCGCTCGCCTCGCGCCTTGCCGCGACGGGCGCCGCCCCCGACGAGGTGGAGCGGCTCCTGGATGAGCTCGCCGCGCTGGGCTACCTGTCCGATGCGCGCTTCGCGCACGCGGTGGTGACACAGAAGGCCGGCCGCTTCAGCCGACGCGCGATCGCCGAGTCGCTCAAGGCCGCCGGAGTGTCCGCGGCGGCCGCGGACGACGCGCTGGCCGAGCACACGCTGGCCGACGATGATGCGTTGGCGGCGCTGTGGCGGCGGCGGTTCGGAAGGCCACCGCGCGACGATCGCGAAAAGGCGCGACAGGTCAGATTCCTCCAGAGTCGCGGCTTTTCGCTGGCGGCGATCTTGCGGTTGTTGCGCCACCTGCCCGACGAGCCGGACGCGGCGGCCTGACGAGCCGGCGGCTTTTCCGATGGGCGAGGGCGGGGCGCCCGTGTCGGTCCCGTGACCCGCGCACCGCAGGGCCCCGCGCGGACCGGATCACCGCACACCCCGGCATCGTCTGCACCGGGGCAGCCGATTTGGCGGGCAACACAGTTGCCGCGTAAAATCAACGACTTTGTCGAACGGTGCCCCGCGACCGGGTGCGCCGGACTCACCGGATCGGTCCTCGCATGAAAGCCAACGAAATTCGCACCAGGTTCCTCCAGTATTTCGCCGATCGCGGGCACACCGTCGTCGCCAGCTCTTCGCTCGTTCCGGCCAGCGACCCGACGCTGCTGTTCGTCAACTCGGGGATGGTCCAGTTCAAGGACGTGTTCCTCGGCATCGACAAGCGGCCGTACTCGCGGGCGACGACCGCACAGCGCAGCGTGCGCGCCGGCGGCAAGCACAACGATCTCGAGAACGTCGGCTACACCGCGCGGCACCACACGTTCTTCGAGATGCTGGGCAACTTCAGCTTCGGGGACTACTTCAAGCGCGAGGCGATCCACTATGCGTGGGAGCTGCTCACCAAGGTCTACGGGCTGCCCGCCGAAAAGCTGTGGACGACCGTCTACGTCGACGACGACGAAGCGTACGACGTGTGGACGAAGGAGATCGGCGTGCCGCCGGAGCGTTGCGTGCGCATCGGCGACAACAAGGGGGCCCCATACGCGAGCGACAACTTCTGGCAGATGGCGGACACCGGCCCCTGCGGTCCGTGCTCGGAAATCTTCTACGACCACGGCCCCGAGGTCTGGGGCGGTCCGCCGGGAAGCCCCGAGGCCGACGGCGACCGCTACATCGAGATCTGGAACCTCGTGTTCATGCAGTTCAACCGCGACGACAAGGGCGTCATGCATCCGCTGCCCAAGCCGTCGGTGGACACCGGTATGGGCCTCGAGCGACTGGCCGCCGTGCTGCAGCACGTCCATTCGAACTACGAAATCGACCTCTTCCAGGACCTGCTCCGCGCCGCGGTGCGCGAAACCGGCGCCAGGGACTACCTCAGTCCGTCGCTCCGGGTGATTGCCGACCACATCCGGGCGTGCGCCTTCCTGATCGTCGACGGGATAATCCCCGGCAACGAAGGCCGCGGCTACGTGCTGCGGCGGATCATCCGGCGCGCGATCCGTCACGGCTACCAGCTTGGCCAGAAGCAGCCGTTCTTCCACAAGCTGGTGGACGACCTCGATCAGGCGATGGGCGACGCCTACCCGGAGTTGCGACGCGACAAGGCGCGCGTGCGCGACGTGCTGCGGCTCGAGGAGGAGCGCTTCGGGGAGACGATCGAGCACGGGATGAAGATCCTCGGTGAGGCGCTGGCGCGGCTGGAGAAGACGGGAACGAAAGTGCTCGACGGCGAGACCGCGTTCACGCTCTACGACACGTTCGGCTTTCCCTTCGACCTGACCGCCGACGTCTGCCGCGAGCGCAACATCACCGTCGACGAGGCAGGCTTCGACAAGGCGATGGATGCCCAGCGCGAGCGCGCACGTGCCGCGAGCCAGTTCAAGATGGGCGCGCAGCTCGACTACGCGGGGCAGAAGACGCAGTTCCGCGGATACGACACGCTGTCCGTCGAGGCCCGCGTGACGGCACTGTACCGGGAAGGTTCGCCCGTCCAGGCGCTCGCCGGCGGCGAACGCGGCGTTGTCGTGCTGTCCGAAACGCCCTTCTACGCCGAGTCCGGCGGCCAGGTGGGCGACCGCGGCGAGCTGTCGAAGGGCGGCGCCTGCCTGACGCTCTTCACCGTCGAGGACACGCAGAAGATCCAGCCCGACGTGTTCGGCCACGTCGGCGAGGTGAAGACCGGCGAGCTGAAAATCGGCGACACCGTCGCCGCGCAGGTGGACCACGCGGCCCGCGCGCGGACGATGCGCAACCACTCTGCGACGCACCTGATGCACAAGGCGCTGCGCGAGGTGCTGGGCGCCCACGTCCAGCAGAAGGGCTCGCTCGTCGATGCTGACAAGACGCGTTTCGACTTCGCCCACAACGCACCGGTCACCGACGACGAGATCCGGCGCGTCGAGGCGCTCGTCAATCGCGAGATCCTCGCCAACGCGGCGACGCAGGCACGCGTGATGCCGATCGAGGAGGCGCAGAAATCCGGGGCGATGATGCTCTTCGGCGAGAAGTACGGCGACATGGTTCGCGTGCTCGACATCGGCAGCTCGCGCGAGTTCTGCGGCGGCACGCACGTCGCGCGCACCGGCGACATCGGCTTCTTCAAGATCGTGGGCGAAGGCGGGGTCGCGGCCGGCGTTCGCCGCGTCGAGGCGGTGACCGGCGACAACGCGCTCACGTGGGTGCAGGCGCAGGAGGCGAAGATCGCCGCGGCGGCCGCCGCGCTGAAGGCGCCCGTGGCGGAGGTCGAGGCGAGGATCGCCCAGCTGATCGAAAGCGCGCGAGGCGCGGAGAAGGAACTCGCCCGGCTCAAGGCGAAGCTCGCGGCGAGCGCCGGCGACGACCTGGTCGGACGCGCCGTGGACATCAAGGGTCCGCAGGGCAGCGTCCGGGTTCTCGCGGCGACCGTCGACGGCGCCGACGTCAAGGGCCTGCGCGAAACGCTCGACAAGCTCAAGGACAAGCTCAAGAGCGCGGCGATCGTGCTGTCGACGGTCAGCGACGGGAAGGTCACGCTGATTGCCGGGGTGACCGCCGATCTCACCGCGAGGGTCAAGGCCGGCGAGCTCGTCAATCACGTCGCACAGCAGGTCGGCGGCAAGGGGGGCGGGCGTCCGGACATGGCGCAGGCGGGAGGAACCGATCCTGCGGGGCTGCCGGCAGCGCTGAGATCGGTCGAGCAATGGGTCGCGCAGAGGCTTTGAAATCGTCGATCGGGTGTCGGCGGGAATCGACGGCGGTCGCCCGGCGTCGCCTGCGGATGCGCGCCCGTCCTTGCGCCATCCGGCGGCGCGCCTGACGACCGCGTTCCACCGCACCCGTCGTCAGGAGTCCATCGTGTCGCTGCGTCCCGAGATCACCGTCGAATCGCTGAATCGGCGCGGCACCGGCAGGTTGCCGGGACTCGTGGGATTTCGCGTGATGGCGCTGGAGCAGGGGCTGCTGGTCGCCGAGCTCGACATCCGCCCGGAGCTCCTTGCGCCCAATGGCTTCCTGCATGCGGCGACCGTGGTCGCGCTCGCCGACACAGCCTGCGGCTTCGGCTGCATCGCCCACTTGCCGAAGGGCGCGGAAAACTTCACCACCGTCGAGTTGAAGTGCAACTTCCTCGGCACCGAACGCGAGGGCACGATCACCTGCATCGCGAAGCCGGCGCACCTGGGCAGGACCACGCAGGTGTGGGACGCGACGGTGTCGCGGCACGCCGACGGCGCGACGATCGCGCTCTTCCGCTGCACGCAGATGGTCCTCTGGCCGAAGCGCTGATCGCAGAGTCCGCCGTGCTCACGGTTCGCCGCTTCGATCATTTCGTGCTCACCTGCCGCGACGTGGCGGCCTCGATCCGCTTCTATACCGAGGTGCTCGGCATGCGCGAGGTCACCTTCGGCAGCGGCCGCAAGGCGCTCGCTTTCGGTCAGCAGAAGATCAACCTGCACGCTGCCGGCCAGGCCGCGGAGGGTGCCGGCGGCAACGTGGCGGCGATTGCGGCGCGTCCCACGCCCGGCTCCGCCGACGTTTGCCTGATCGTCGCGGAGCCGCTGTCGGCCGTCGTCGCGCATCTCGCCGCGTGCGGCGTGCCGGTCGAGGAGGGCCCGGTGATCCGGACGGGCGCGATGGGACCGATCGAGTCGGTGTACGTCCGCGATCCCGACGGCAACCTCGTCGAGCTGTCGCGCTACGTCGACGAGGACTGAGCGTCGGCGCGGCCGGCGCGGCGGATCCGTTCCCGCCGCTGTGGACTTCCCGCCCGACTGCTTCAGACCCGGCCGATGAACCAGCCCGGGAACACGGAAAGGACGATCACGGCGGCGAGGCACAGCACACTCGCCGACAGCGTGTATCCGCGCATCGTCGAAGGCTGCGCGACCGGCTCGTCGCCGCTCATGAACATGTACTGGATGACGCGCAGGTAGAAGTAGATCCCGAGATAGCTGCCGATGAGACCGAGCACCGCGTACAGCGTGTAGCCGGCGGCTATCACGTTCTTGAAGATCAGGAACTTCGCGACGAAGCCGGGGAACGGCGGGATGCCGGCCAGCGACAGCATCGCGATCCCGATCGCCACCGCCGCGAACGGACGGCGGTGGAACAGTCCCTTGAGTGCGTCGAGGCGGTCGCGGGTCGTGTCGTCGGTGCCCGGCGGCAGGCAGGCGAAAGCCAGCACGTTCATCACGCCGTACGCGACGAGGTAGAAAAGAACGGCCTCGAAGCGGCCCGCGCCGGTCCCCAGGAAGGCGTAGAAGAGGAAGCCTGCGTGTGCGATCGCCGAGTAGGCGATCATCCGCCGGAAGCTCGATTGCCGCATCGCGGTGAGATTGCCCCAGACGATCGAGATCAGCGGCAGCACGGCGAGGAAGTCGACGATGGGCCGCGCCACCGGCGTGGTGCCGAACAGCCGCAGCGCTGCGAGCAGCACGCCGGCCTTGATGATCGTCGCCATGTACGCGGTGACGGGAATGCTCGCGCCTTCGTAGGCATCGGGCGCCCAGGCGTGGAACGGCACGATCGCGGCCTTGAGGAAGAACGCGATCAGCACGAGCACGACCGCCGCGATCGCCATCGTGTCGCGCGCGGCCAGCGCGGTGCCGAACGTCGCCAGCGCGAGCGACCCGCTGCCGCCGTAGAGGAGCGACGCGCCCATCAGCAACAGCGCCGTGGCTGCTCCGCCCAGTACCAGATACTTGAGCGCCGCTTCGGCGCTGTCGCCCCGTGCGAAGGCCAGCAGCACCAGCGTGTACACCGGGATCGACATCAGCTCGATCCCGAGGAACAGCGTGAGGAAGCTGTCCGAGGAGAGCAGCAGGCAGAAGCCGTACAGCGACGACAGCAGCAGCAGGTGGAACGGGCCGTCCGGGAAATCGTCGCGGGAGATCAGCAGTACCGGCACGGCGAGTGCCAGCACGACGGCCTTGGCCAGCAGACTGCCCGGATCGACCGAGAACTGGCCGGGAAACGTGGCGGCCGTGTACCCGGATGCGCACAGCCAAGCCGCCGCCGCGGCCGCGGCCGCGACGACAACGAGCGAGATCTCGAGCGAGGCGCGCGGCCGGTCGGTGACGATCTCGACCAGGATCATCACGACGATCCCCGCGAGCAGCAGGTGCTCGGGCAGCATCGAGGTGAATACGACCTGCCAGTTCATGGCGCGCTCCCGGGGGTCCGCGCGGTGGAGACGAGCTGCTGGTAGTGCTTCGCGGCGAGCTCGGTCTTGCGCATCGGCTCATCGGGGAAGAGGCCGAGCGCGAACACGGCGGCGACGATGATGGCGAGGATCGCCCGTTCGCGGCCGTCCAGGTCGGTGAGCGGGAGATGCGGCGCCTTCTCGACGCCGAACAGGAACCGCTGTGCGAAGCGCAGCATGTACAGGGCGCCGAGGACGACCCCGCTCACCGCCGTGACCGCCATCGCCAGCGGCCAGACGGCGCCCTGCTGGTACTGCTGCCAGGACGCCGTGTAGGCGCCCAGCAGCGTCAGGAACTCGCCGGTGAAGCCGCTGGTCGTCGGCAACCCGATCGACGCCAGCGTCAGGATCATGAAGAAGACCGAGTAGACGGGCAGGAGCTTCGCGATGCCGCCGTACGCGGAGAGTTCGCGCGTGTGGCAGCGCTCGTAGATCATCCCGACCATCAGGAACAGGCCGGCGGCCGTGAGCCCGTGGCTCACCATCTGGATGATCGCACCCTGGATGCCGATGAGGTCGAGGCTGATGAGGCCCAGCATCACGTAGCCCAGGTGGCTGATCGACGAGTAGGCGATGATCTTCTTGATGTCGTTCTGCACCAGCGCGAGGCAGGCGCCGTAGACGATGCTGATCACGGCCAGCGTCATGATCGCCGGCGCGAACGAGCGCGTCGCGTCCGGGAACAGCGGAAAGCCGAGCTTCATGAACCCGTACGTGCCCATCTTCAGCAGGACGCCGGCGAGGATCACCGAGCCCGCCGTCGGCGCCTCGACGTGCGCGTCGGGCAGCCACGTGTGCAGCGGCACCATCGGTACCTTGATCGCGAACGAGAGGCCGAACGCGCAGAGCAATACCGTCTGGACCGACAACGGCAGCTTCGTCCGGTAGAGATCGGCGAACGCGAACGACGTCACGCCGGTGGTCGTCTGCAGCGAGTAGACGAGGTAGATGACCGCGGCGAGCATCAGGATGCTGCCGAAGGCGGTGTAGAGGAAGAACTTCAGCGTCGCGTAGATCCGCCGCTCGCCGCCCCAGATGCCGATGATCAGGAACATCGGGATCAGCATCGTCTCCCAGAACAGGTAGAACAGGAACAGGTCCTGCGCGACGAACGTGCCCAGCATCGCGAACTGGATCAGGAACACCATCGCGTAGAAGAGCTTCACGTCCTTCTGGATCGCCGTGAACGCGCCGGCGACGACCAGCGGCCCGAGGAAGGCGGTCAGCAACACGAGCAGCACGTTGTAGCCGTCCAGGCCGATCTGGTAGTAGACGCCCCATCCCGCAATCCAGGGCAGCCGCGTCTCGAACTGCAGGCCCGGCGCCGCGGCGTCGAAGCGCACGTAGAGGACGACGGTCAGCACGAGCTGCACGGTCATCACCAGCAGCGACAGCCGGCGCATGAAATCCTCGTGCCCGGGGGGCGCCGCCAGCAGCAGGACGATGCCGAGCAGCGGCAGGTAGAGCACCACATTGAGCAGGAAAGCCTCACCCATGGCGGAAGCTCCAGGCGAGGCAGCCGACGACGCCGATCAGCACGAAGAACGCGTACAGATTGAGGTGTCCGGTCTGGAACCGAGTGAAGCCGCCGGCCGTCCTGTGCGCCAGCCGCGCGAGCCCGTTCAGCGTGCCATCGAGCAGCACGCGGTCGCCCAGTCGCAGGAAGACGCGGTCGGAGATCCAGGTCAGCGGCCGACCGAGCGTGTTCTCGTACAGCTCGTCGATGAAGTACTTGTTGTAGAGCACCCGATACGCGCCTGCCATGCCATCGCGCAGACGGGTGGCGCGCTCGATGCCGCCGCCGTAGACGAACCACGCGACGGCGAGACCGGTGAGCGCGATGGCCACGGAAAGCACCAGCAGCGGCGTCTCGTAGTGATGCAGCGACTCGGGGACCGCCGGCAGCGGGAGGAGAGGCTCGAGGAAATGCGGCAGCGCGAGGAAGCCGCCGATCGCGGAGAGGGCAGCGAGAACGATCAGCACGCCGGTCATCGACAACGGCGACTCGTGCACGTGGTGTTCGACTTCCGGCTCCATCCGCGAGCGGCCGAGGAAGACGAGCCACAGCAGGCGGAACATGTAGAACGCGGTCATCAGCGCGGTGGCGGCGAGCAACACCCAGAGCGCAGGCGAGCCGCCGCGGCTGCTCGCGAACGCATACCAGAGGATCTCGTCCTTGGAGAAGAACCCCGCGAGCGGGGGGATCCCGGCGATCGCGGCCGTGGCGATCGCGAACGTGACGAAGGTGACCGGAATGCGCCGCGCGAGGCCGCCCATCTTGCGGATGTCCTGCTCACCCGAAAGGGCGTGGATCACGCTGCCCGCGCCGAGGAACAGGCAGGCCTTGAAGAAGGCGTGCGTGTAGACGTGGAATATCGCGACGCCGTAGGCGCCCACGCCCAGGGCGCCGAACATGAAACCGAGCTGCGATACGGTCGAGTAGGCAAGGACCTTCTTGATGTCCGTCTGGACGATGGCGATGGTCGCCGCGAAGAACGCGGTGGCCACACCGATGACCGCGACCACCATCGACGCCTCGGGTGCGTGCACGTAGATCCCGGACATCCGGGCGACGAGATACACGCCGGCGGTCACCATCGTCGCCGCATGGATCAGCGCGGACACCGGGGTCGGGCCGGCCATCGCGTCGGGCAACCACACGTGCAGGGGTATCTGGGCCGACTTGCCGGTGGCGCCGACGAACAGCAGGATGCCGACGAGGCTGGCGGAGACGACGGCCGGCGCGCCCGCCGCGTAGGCGGCGTTGATCCGGTCCATGTCGAGCGTGCCGAACGCCCAGTACAGCAGGAACATGCCCAGCAGGAAGCCGGCATCGCCGATGCGGTTGGTGACGAAGGCCTTCTTGCCGGCGGCCGCATTGACCGGATCCTCGAACCAGAAGCCGATCAGCAGGTACGACGCGAGCCCCACGCCTTCCCAGCCGACGAACAGCACGAGCAGCGATCGGCCGAGCACCAGCGACAGCATGAAGAACAGGAACAGGTTGAGATACGCGAAGAACCGCGCGTAGCTCGCGTCGTCCTTCATGTAGCCGATCGAGTAGATGTGGATCACCGACCCGACGCCGGTCACGATCAGCGCCATCACGGCGGAGAGCCGGTCGAAGTAGAAGGCGATTTCGAACGCGCGGTCGCCGAAGCGTGCCCACGTGTAGGCGACGTCGACGATCGGGGCGCCGCCGGCCGCCGAGAGATCGAGGAAGCACTTGATCGTGATCAGGAACGCAACGATCGGCAGCCCGCAGCCGACGACGGTGACGAACCGCTTGCCCAGTCCATTGCCGAGGAGTCCGTTGAGCGCGAACCCGACCAGCGGCAGGACGACGATCAGCGTGAGCAGGTGGGACACCGCCTATCCTTTCAGGTCCGTGAACGCGTCCATGTCGAGCGTGCGCTTCATCCGCACCAGCAGGAGGACGATGGGGATCGCGATGGCGATCTCGGCCGCGGCCACGACGAAGATCAGGAACACGAGCACGGCGCCCACGGCGGTGCCCGTCTGCTGGGCGAACGCGACAAGGCTCACGTTGACGCCGTTCAGCATCAGCTCCATGCACATCAGCATGACGAGCAGGTTGCGGCGGATGATGACGCCGAGCAGACCGATCGCGAACAGGGCGATGGCGACCGTCAGCAGCAGGTGCAGCTTATCCATGCGTCCTCTTGGCACCCTTGATGACCGCGAGCGCGGCGACAACGGCGGCGAGCAGGAGCACCGACGTCAGCTCGAAGTACAGCCAGTATTCGGTGAGGAAGGCGACCGAGAACTGCTGCAGATTGAACGAACCCGTCGCGCTTAGCGGCGCGTAGATGCCGTGCCACAAGGCGTAGCCGAGGGCGGCGAGCAGCAGTACGATGCCGCCGACGCCGGGTACGAGCAGGCTGGAGAAGCGGTGGGTGAACGACGTGTCGCGCACGTCGAGCAGCATGATCACGTACACCATGAACACCATCACGGCACCGACGTAGATCAGCACCTGGAAGGCGGCGATGAAGTGGACGCCGACCAGGCCGTAGACGCCGCCCAGGAACACCATCGTCGAGATCAGCGCCATCGCCACCTGCATCGGGTGGCGCAGCACGAGCATCAGCGCCGCACCGATCACCGCGGAAGCGGCGAACACGTAGAGCAGCAGCGTGTCCGAGTTGCGCAGCAGCGTCTCGATCATGCGTCACTCCGCGTCTTGCTGCCGACGGGCGCCGCCGGATAGGGCTTGGCGACGTCACGCTGCGGGTTCCAGGCAAGGAGCTCGTCCATCGTGATCCACATTCCGGTGCGGTCGTAGCGCGGAAGGTCAGGCACTTCCTTCACCATCCGGATCGCATCCTCGGGACAGGCTTCGACGCACAGTCCGCAGAAAACGCAGCGCGAATAGTCGATTTCGAAGCGGGTCGGGAACTTGGGATGCGCGGCATCGGCCGGGTCGAATCCGGCGTCGATCTCGATGACCTTCGCCGGACACACCGTCGCGCACATGTTGCAGGCGACGCACTGCGGGCTGCCGTCCGGGCGCTGCGTCAGGATGTGCTTGCCGCGGTTGTTGGGCGCGTAGTCCCAGCGCGTCTCCTCGGGGTAGTACGTCGTCAGCGCACCCTTCCGGCCGGTCATCCAGCGGCCCATGTTGCGCAGGAACACGCGACTGGTGATGGCGAGTCCGCGCAGGATCTCGAACAGGTAGGCGCGTTCCCACCAGCCCATCGTCGGCTCGTTCCAGTACTGTTTGCGAACGTGCGGGTTCTTCGTCACGGCGTCACGCATGCCCGGACCACACGACGAGCGCGGTCACGACGAGGTTGGCAAGGCCCAGCGGAAACATGAACTTCCAGGCGAACCACAGCACCTGGTCGTAGCGGAATCGCGGCAGCGTCCAGCGGACCAGGATCTGGAAGCTCGACATCAGCAGCACCTTGCCGAGGAAGGTCAGCAGCTGGATCAGTACCACCCAGCCGTGCGACAGCGAAACGGTGTATCCGCCGGGGAAGGCGAATCCGCTGTCGTTCATGTACGGCAGGTTGTAGCCACCGAGGAACAGCGTGGTGAACAGCGCGGCGATGATCGCAATCTCGATGAACTCGGCGAACATGAACAGGCCCATCTTCATCGCGCTGTATTCGGTGTAGAAACCGGCAATGAGCTCGGACTCCGCTTCGGGCAGGTCGAACGGGATGCGCTTGTTCTCGGCGATCGCAGCCGCCATGAACAGCGTCGCGGCGAACGGCTGGTAGACGACGCCCCATGCGGGAAGCCAGCCCAGCACGATCCCCGACTGCTGCTGGACGATGTTCGTCAGGTCGACGGTGCCGTAGATCAGGATCAGGCCGAGGACGGTGAGCGCAAGAATCAGCTCGTAGGAGATCATCTGCGAGCCGGCACGCAGCGCACCGAGCATCGAAAACTTGTTGTACGAGGACCAGCCGGCGAGCATGGCGCCGATGATCGTCATGCCGCCGAAGGCGAAGACGATCAGGATGCCGGCGTCGAGCCGCGCGATCTGCAGCGGATACGTCCGGTCGCCGAACCATCCGGCCAGCGACGGGAACAGTTTCGCCGGTTCGAGCAGGCCGCCGAAGGGGATGACCGCGAACACCAGCAGCACCGGCGTGAACACGACCCACGGCGCCACCGCATAGGCGTACCAGTCGTAGGTGCGCGGGCGCCAATCTTCCTTGACCAGCATCTTGAGGCCGTCCGCGAGGCCATGGAACAGGCCCAGCCAGACGAGCTTCACCTGCGTGAAAGGGAGGCGGACGTAGGCGCGATTGGCGCCGATCCGGTCCGACATCACCGCCGCCTGCTTGCGCTCCACCCAGGTCAGGATGGTGCCGAACGTCATCAGCACCGCCAGCGCGTAGCCGATGTAGACGAGGTAGACGACGAGGTCCTGAATCATGCGCGGCCCCCGGCGGAGTCCGTCAGCGCGGCAAAGAGCGCCTCGGCGTCGACGACCGGCTCCCGGCGCGTGAAGCAGCGCTCGAAGCGGCTGACCACGCCCTGGAAGTTCGTGTAGTGTCCGCTGCGCTCGGTCTGGATGGTGATCGGGAAGAAGACGTCCGCGTGGCCGTTTTCCGGCTGCAGGTACGCGTTGAGGAAGATGACCTTCGCGCCGCGCGGCAGCGCGGTGAAGTTGAATCCCTCGCCCCACACCAGCACGAGGTCGGTGTTGTCGGCGAACCGGACCGGGGCGTTGCCGAACAGCGCATGCGCGCCCGCGGTGTTCGGATTCTTGTCCGCGCGGATCAGGAGATCGTCATCCAGCCGCTCGCCGGACTGCGGCGCGTGGTCCGCCTTGACGAACGCGGTCATCCGACCACCGAGCGCATGCTGGAACGCGGCGAGCTCCTCGTTCGAGCCCCAGCTCGACACCAGCGCAACCGGCTGCTTCGCGTCACGGATGAGTCGAACGGCCGCTGCCGCGGCCACCGGCAACGTCACGGGCTTGCCCTTGAGCATCGGCTCGGTTGCCCGGGCGCGCTCGAAGATCTGCGCGAGGTCGCGCCCCTTGTTGCAGATCCACGGGCCGTTCACCGCGGGATTCTCGCGGGGCGTGACGCGGGCGATGCTCTCGTTCTGCTTCGGATCGAGCGCATTCAACCGCCACTCGGGCTTGCGATGCCAGATGTCGACGGTGCAGCCGCGGGCGCAGCCCGGACACACCGATGGCGTGGGCTTGAGGTACCAGACCCGCGCCTTGTGCAGGAACGACCGCGACAGGAGCGCACCGACCGGGCAGATGTCGACGACGTTGTCCGAGTACGGGTCGTCGTCGAACGAGGCGTCCTCGGCGGCGCGGACGAGCGAGGTGTCGCCGCGCTCCTTGATGCCCAGCGCCTTCGACTTGGAGATCTCGCGGGTGAACCGGACGCAGCGCGAACACAGGATGCAGCGCTCGTTGTCGAGCACGATCCGCTTGGAAAGCTCGACGAACTTGGTCGACGTCACCTTGGCATCGATCGAGATCGAGCGTTCACCGTTGTATTCGTAGTGATAGTCCTGCAGCGTGCACTCGCCGGCCTTGTCGCAGATGCCGCAGTCGACCGGGTGGTTGAGCGTGATGAACTGCAGCGTCGCCTTGCGGTGCTCTCGGACGAGGTCCGAGTCGGTGAGGACCCTGAGCCCCTCGCTGACCGGCATGTTGCAGGCGATCTCGACCCAGTTCTTGCCTTCCTGCTGGACGACGCAGATCCGGCAGTTGCCGGCGATCGAGAGTGACGGGTGCCAGCAGAAGTAGGGGATGAAGTGGCCGTTGGCCAGCGCCGCCTGGAGGACGGTCTGGTCGGCCTCGGCCTGCACCGCCTGCCCGTTGATGAAGATCTCAGGCATGGGCGATCGCTTCCAGATTGCCGTCGAGCCGGGAGCGCTTGTGCTCGATGTAGTACTCGAACTCGTCGCGGTACTTGGCCAGGATGCCGACCGTCGCGTAGCCGGCGGCGTCGCCCATCCCGCAGATGGTCGTCCCGTCGTTGAGCTTCGAGATCGCGATCATCCGGTCGAGATCCTCGGGACGGCCCTGGCCGGCGACGATGCGGTCGATGATCCGGTGCAGCCACCCCATTCCTTCGCGGCACGGCGTGCACTGGCCGCAGGACTCGTGGTGGTAGAAGCGCAGCATCACCTGCAGCAGCCGGACCATGCACGTGCCCTCGGCGATGACGATCATCCCGCCGGAGCCGAGCGACGAGCCGGCCGACTCGAACGACTCCTTGTCGTAGGTGAGGGGCTCGCATTCGGCCGCCGTGAGCACCTTGGTCGAGATGCCGCCGGGAACGATGCACTTCAGCTTCCTGCCGCCCGTGATGCCGCCGCAGTCGTCGAACAGGAACTTCTGCAGCGGATAGCCGTACTCGACCTCGTAGACGCCCGGACGGTTGATGTGGCCCGAGATCGACACCAGTTGCGTGCCCGGACACTTCGGCAAGCCGATCTTCTTGAACGCTTCGGCGCCGTTGGTGATGATCCCGGCGACGTTGGACAGCGTCTCGACGTTGTTGACCACCGTCGGCCGCTGGTAGAGACCCTTGACGGTGAGCCGTGGCGGCCGGTTGCGCGGGTACCCGCGCTTGCCTTCGACGGACGCGAGCAGACCGGAAGCCTCGCCGCAAACGTAGGAACCCGCGCCGCGGATTACATTGATGTCGCAGGCGAAGCCGGTACCGAGAATGCCGGTGCCGAGGAGTCCCTCGGCATACGCTTCCTCGATCGCGCCGGCCAGCCGGCGATAGGGCAGATCGAACTCGCCGCGGATATAGACGAACGCGTGCCGCACCTGCAGCGCGTGCGAGGTAATCAGCATCGACTCGACGAGCAGGTGCGGTGCGTGCTCGAGGATCCAGCGGTCCTTGAACGTGCCCGGCTCGCCTTCGTCGGCATTCGCGCACAGGTAGTGCGGCTGGTTGTCGTTGAGCTTGACCACCGCCCACTTGCGACCGACCGGGAATGCCGCGCCGCCGTGCCCGAGGAGCCCCGCTGCGGTGACTTCCTTGGTGACGTCCTGCGGCGCCATCGCGAGCGCCTTGGCGAGCGCCTGATAACCGCCGCGCGCCCGGTAATCCGCCAGCGTGTGCGACGTGGCGGTGACCGGGAAAGTCATGATGAGCTGGCGGCCGGGCATGGCTATTTCAGCTCCTCCAGCAGCCGGTCGAGCTTCTCGAGCGACATGTTCTCGTGGTACGCGTCGTTCACCATGACCACAGGCGCCGTGCCGCAGGATCCGAGGCACTCGACGGTGGACAGCGTGAAGCGCCCGTCGGCCGTGGTCTCGCCGACGGCGACGCCGAGCTTCTTCGCGAGGTGATCGATCAGCCGTTCGGCGCTCCGCATCGAGCAGGTCACGTTGCGGCAGCACTGGACGTGCCAGCGACCGATGGGCTTTCGGCGGAACTGCGTATAGAACGAGAGCACTTCCTCGATCTGCATCCGCGACACGCCAAGATACTCGGCGAGGCCTTCGATGTCGCTGTCGGCGACGTAGCCCCTGTCCTCCTGGATGCGGCGCACGCAGGGCATGACGAGCGAAGACTCGAACCCGGCGGGAAACCGCGTCTTCCAGCGTTCGAATTCGGGAATGAGATGCTTCACCTGGCGCTCACCGGTCGCTCATCGGTCACACTCGCCGCCGATCATGTTCACCGAGCCGAACGTCGGCACGATGTCGGCGAGCTGATAGCCGTCGAGCATCTTGTGGACGCCGCCCATGTGGACGAAGCTCGGCGCGCGGACGTGGACCTTGTACGGCACGCCCTCGCCGACGCTGACGAGGTAGAACCCGAGCTCGCCATTGGGCGATTCGTGCGCGCTGTACACCTCGCCGGCGGGCACCTTCGGACCGTCCATGATCACCTTGAAATGATTGATCAGCGATTCGATCTCGGTGTAGACGAGCTCCTTCTCGGGCAGCACGCAGCGGCGGTCGTCGACGTTGATCGGGCCGGCCGGGAGCATGTCGACCAGTTGCCGGATCATCCAGACCGACTCGTCCATCTCGCGCATGCGCACGTAGTAGCGGTCGTAGTTGTCGCCGTTGATGCCGACCGGCACTTCGAAATCGAGCTCGGCATACGCCAGGTAAGGCGTGTCCTTGCGCAAGTCGCGCGGCGCGCCGGTCGAGCGCAGGATCGGGCCGGTGTAGCCCCAGTCGATCGCGTCGGCGGTCGAGATCACGCCGACGTTGCGCATCCGGTCGATGAAGATCCGGTTGCGGTCGACGAGTCCGTGGACGCGGCCGACGAAGTCTTCGTACTGGTCCAGGATCTCGAGCAGCCGCTTGGTCCAGCCCTCGGGCAGGTCGCGGGCGAGGCCGCCGATCCGTCCGTAGGTGTACGTGACCCGGGCGCCGGTCAGATTCGCGAGGTGCTCGTACATGTGGTCGCGGATCATCACGAGGTACAGGAACGCTGTCATCGCGCCCAGTTCCATCAGGCCGGCCGCGACGCACGTGAGGTGGTCGACGAGACGCGAGTATTCGGACAGCAGCGTGCGCAGATAGCGGCAACGCGGCGTGATCTCGATCCCCATCAGCTTCTCGACCGCCTCGCAGTAGGCGAAGTCGTTGATCAGCGCCGAGACGTAGTTGAGGCGGTCGACGTAGGGAATCAGGTTGTGCCAGGTGTGCGACTCGCATTCCTTCTCGAAACCGCGGTGCAGGTAGCCGCAGTGGACGTCGGTGCGCAGCACCCTCTCGCCGTCGAGCTCGGCGATGATCTGCACGGTGCCGTGCGTGGCCGGGTGCGAGGGCCCGATGTTGACGATGACCGTGTCGTCGCGGTCACGGTTGTCGAACGCCGGGCGGACCGGGTTGGGAAGCCTCGATTCCAACGTCGTCCCCGTCAGCTCCGGTACGGCACGAGCGGCTGCTCGTACTGCTTCGGATAGTCCTTGCGCAACGGATGACCCTTGAATCCCTCGTAGAGCAGGATCGGGCGCAGATCGGCGTTCCCGCGGAACGCGATGCCGTACATGTCGTGGCATTCGCGTTCCATGTAGCCGGCCGAACCATACACTCCGACCAGCGAATCGACGGTCGGATCGCTTTCGGGCACGCCGGTCTTCAGGCGGACGCGAACGTGATGGCCGGTCGAGTAGAAATGCCAGACGACGTCGAAGCGGGGACTCCGGCCGGGCCAGTCGACCGCCGTCACGTCGAGGAGGAGGTCGAAGCCGAATTCGGATTTGAGTCGCCCGACGAAGGCCTTCACCGCATCGGCCGGCATCGTGAATACGACAACGCCATGGGCGAGCGCGGTGCTGGTCGCCGCCGGGCCCAGCGTTTCCTGCAGTCGTTCGACGATGTTCGCAGGCACGGTCAGAAGTTCCGGGTGACGATCGGGTGACGGGAGCGGGCGATCAGGTCCTGCAGCTTCATGATCCCGTCGATCACCATCTCCGGCCGCGGCGGGCAGCCGGGAACGTAGATGTCGACCGGGATGATCTTGTCGATGCCGGCGACGGCCGCGTAGTTCTGATAGAAGCCGCCGGATGTCGCGCAGACGCCGAAGGCCATGACCCACTTCGGCTCGCACATCTGGTCGTACACCGTCTTGAGGATCGGCGCCTGCTTGTGCGTCACCGTGCCCACGACCATCAGCAGGTCGGCCTGCCGGGGCGAGAAACGCGGCAATGCGGCACCGAAGCGGTCGGTATCGTAAGGCGTGGAGCTGACGGCCATGAATTCCATCGCGCAGCAGGCCGTCACGAAAGGATAGGGAAAGATCGAGAACTTGCGCGCCCAGCCGATCAGCTCGTCCTTCTTGGTCGTCAGGTACTCGAACGCCGACGACTTGCCGGCGGAGGCAGGCTGGATCGGAATCGTGGTCCGGCCCGCAGCCGGGGAGGTGGCGTTGCCCATCGTCACTCCGTCACGCCTTCGAGCAGCCGCGCCTTGTACACGTAGAGCAGGATCAGGACCAGCAGCGAGACGAACAGGCCGAAGGTTGCCAGCATGAAGCCCGTCACCGGTTGTGCCCCGAGCACCCAGATGAAGAGGAACACGGTTTCGAGGTCGAACAGGATGAAGACGATCGCCACGGCGTAGTACTTGATCGGCACCGCCTTCACGTTGCGCGGGTCGACGGGGACCGCACCGCACTCGAAGGGCTCCATCTTGGCCGCGTTCGCCGCGGGCTTCGGCCCCAGGAAGCGGTTCATCAGCAGCGTCGTGAAGACGAAGCCGAGAATCGCCAGCAGGTAGAGGAGGAAGATGACGTACGGATTCATCGCGAGCGTCGTGACCGCATTCGAGTGCCGCTGGCTAGGGCTCGCGCGGAGGGATGGGCGGCACGAGGATACGGGACGTCACGCGCCGCAACGGATTGCCGGCGGCTGGCGGGTCGTACGGTTTCCTGATCGTGCGCGAAGCCACTGGGGGGTGCCTTATTCACGCTCTTGCGGTGGCGACGTTGCCGGCCGCGGAGCGAAGTTGCGACAAGACTAATCCGCCCCGCCCGCGACCGGTTGACGCAGATCAATTTTGCGCGAAGCGACGATCAAACTTCGGTCATTCGTCGTCGAGGGCATCGACGTTTCGTTCACGCGGTTGGAGAGTCACGGCGCGCAAGACCGCCCGGTCGATACGGTTGGCGGCCGCCGCCTCGATCGGCGATCACGTCCCGCGCGTCCCCTCGACCGTGCGGCCGATGGTGATACGGATGGCGGCGCGGCAGGATCGACGCTTACGCCATGACCATGCCGATTACGGGGTTGCCCATTGCGCTGCTGGCGTTCGCCGTCGGCGCGACTTCGCTGCAGTGGATGGCCGAGCTTCCCGGAGAACACCTCGACGCGTGGCTGCTGGCCGGCACCGCCGGCGGAATGGTCGCCGCCGCGGTCACCGCCCGAATCAACACGCGGCGCGCCTCGCCTACGTCCGCCGCTGCCGCTGCAGTGCCCGGATGCATTGCCGTCGCATTGTTTGCCGCCGGCATGGAATATGCCGCGTGGCGTGGTGCTTTGCGCATGGCCGATGCATTGCCTCCGGCCTGGGAGGGAGAGGACATCGCGCTTGTCGGGGTGATCGACGACTTGCCGCAGCCGTCGCCGCGCGGCACCCGCTTCGCGTTCGCCGTCGAGAACGTGGAGACCGTCGGTGCCGTCGTGCCCACGCGGTTGTCGCTCACGTGGTATGCGCGCGAGCAGGCGAATGGTCTCGTTGCGGTTCCCGATCTTGCGGCCGGTGCGCGTTGGCGGCTGGTCGTTCGCCTGAAGCGGCCGCACGGAACCGTCAATCCCCACGGCTTCGACATCGAGGCGTGGCTGCTGCAGAACGGGCTGCGTGCGACCGGCTATGTCCGGCCCGACGCGCGCAACGAGCGCGTCGCAGCGTTTGCCGGCCGGGCAGGCGATTACGTCCAGCGACTGCGCGAATCCATCCGCAGCCGGATCCGCGCGACGCTGCCCGATGCCACGTACGCGGGGGTGATCGTCGCCCTCGCCATCGGCGAGCAGCGCGCGATCCCCGAGGTCCAGTGGCAGGTGTTCAACCGCACCGGCATTTCACATCTCATCAGCATCTCCGGGCTGCACGTGACCGTCTTCGCCGCCCTCGTCGGCGGATCCGCCTTTGCCCTCGCGCGGCGCAGCATGCGTCTGACCACCCGGCTGCCGGCGCGCCGAATCGCGACGGTAGTCGGCCTCGCCGCTGCGGCCGGCTATGTTCTCGTCGCCGGTGCGCAGATTCCGGCGATGCGCACGCTGCTGATGCTTGCCGTCGCCGCGGCCGGCATCTGGCTCGCGCGCCCCGGCACCGCGGGACTCGTCTGGCTATGGGCGCTGGCGTTGGTGGTTGCCTGGGATCCGTGGGCCGGCCTGACGCCCGGATTCTGGCTGTCGTTCGGCGCCGTCGGTTTGCTGCTGTATGGACATTCGGGGCGGCTGACCGCAACGCAGCCGCCATCGCGTCGGCAGCGCGCGATGCGCGCGCTCGCTGTGGCGACGAGGGCGCAGGCGCTCATCACCGTCGGGCTCGTGCCGATGACGCTCGCGCTGTTCCAGCAGGTGTCGCTGGTTGCGCCGGTGGCGAACGCGCTTGCCATCCCGGTCGTGACTTTTGCCGTCGTGCCGTTCGCGCTGGCCGGAATCGTCCTGCCGGTCCCGGTCCTCTGGCAGATCGCACATGCCGTGTTCGCTGCGTTGATGGGCGTGCTGGACGCGCTGGCCGCAACGCCGGGCGCGGTGTGGGAGCAGCACGCACCGCCGCCGTGGGCGGTCGTGGTCGCGCTGTCGGGAGTGGCCTGGATCGCGGCGCCGCGCGGCGTTCCCGGGCGCTGGCTGGGTCTCGTCTGCATGCTGCCGCTCGCCGTCGCGCGCCCCGCGCCGCCGGTCGCCGGAACGATGCGCATGATCGTGCTGGATGTGGACCAGGGCCTCGCCGTCGTCGTGAGGACGGCCACGCATGCGCTGCTCTACGACACCGGGCCGCGTTACACCGACGACGCGGATGCCGGCGGGCGCATCGTCGCGCCATATCTGCGCGCGGAGGGCATCGGGCGCCTGGGCGGCCTCGTGGTTTCGCACCAGGACACCGATCACAGCGGTGGAGCACGCACGCTGCTGCACACCGTGCCCGTCGACTGGCTCGCGTCCTCGCTGCCCGCCGACAACGCGCTCGTGCAGTCGGTGCGGGACCGCGGCGCTGCGATCCGTTGCGAGGCCGGGCAGCAGTGGACCTGGGACGGCATCCGTTTTTCCGTGCTGCATCCGACGCCTGCGCACTACCTCAATCCCAAGCTCGCGCCGAACGATCTTTCGTGCGTCGTGCGCATCGATTCGGCCTATGGCAGCGTGCTGCTTACCGGCGATCTGGAAGCGAGGGGCGAAATCGAACTCGTGCGCCGCGATGCGGCGGCACTCAGGGCGGACGTTCTCGTCGTTCCGCATCACGGGAGCCGCACGTCGTCGACGGCGCCGTTCGTCGCGGCCGTCGCGCCTGCGGTCGCCGTGTTCACGCCGGGTTACCGCAACCGCTTCGGCCACCCACGACCGGACGTCGTCGCCCGGTACGCCGCCGCCGGCATCGCCCACTATCGTACCGACCACGATGGCGCGCTGTCGTTTGCGTTCGAGCCCGGCTCGCGCCTGGTTCCCGTTGCCGAGCGCGAGCGCAATCGTCGCTACTGGCGCGATGTCCCGGCTCGCGACGCGCCGGCGCTCGATTGACCCGCGGCGCACGCCACGCCTACACTCGCCGCGATGCGGAGCAGGACACGATGAGGCGCCGACGCTGGCTGGCAACATTCGGTGCGTTGCTGCTGCTCGCGGCATCGGCGGCGCGGGCGCAGAGCGCCGCGCCCGAAAAGGCGCAAGCGCTCAAGCTGTCGACGGCGGTCGGTCCGGCCTTCGCCTTGGGCAAAGCCGGTGAGCGCTGGGCACGTCTCGTCGCCGAGAAGAGCGGCGGCCGGATCGCGATCGCGACGTCTCCCGGGGCGACGCTCGCGCAGCGCGATCCCGCGCGCGAGCTCGTGGCACTGCGCGACGGGGCCGCCGACCTCGCGGTGGGCTCGACGCTGGCCTGGGCGACGCAGTCGAACGAGCTCGCGGTCGTCGGACTGCCCTGGCTTGCGCCGACGGCACGACAACTCGACGCGCTGTTAAAGGATGGGCAGGTGCGCGATGCGCTTGCCGGGGCACTGGATCGCGGCGGTGTGGTGGCGCTTGCGTTCGCGCCGCTCGGACACCGCGATCTCGCCACGACCTCGCGCGAGGTGCGGGCGCCGACCGACATGGCCGGACTGCGGATACGTGTTCCGGGATTCCCGATGCTGCAGGAGCTTTACGCGGCACTGGGTGCACGGCCGTCCACCCTGTCGTTCGTCGAGGCCCAGGCGGCACTCAAGTCCGGAACGCTCGATGCGCAGGAGGGCACACCCGCGGCATTCGCCGCTGCGCGTCTGGATGCCTTTGGCGTCAGGCACGTCATCGTCTGGGGTGCCGTGGCCGAAGCCGCGATCTTTGCGGTGAACCGGCGCGTCTGGGACGGCTGGAGCGAGGCCGACCGCGCACTGGTCAGCGCCGCCGCGCAGGATGCCGCACGGGAAATGGCCGCGTTCGCCGTGCAGGAGGACGAAGGCGCGCTCACCGAGCTGCGCAAGCGCGGCATGACGGTGACGTTGATGACGCAGGCCGGATACGACGCTTTCGCCGCCGCCGCGCGCGTCGTCTACGACAAGTGGGCTGGCGTCGCCGGTGCCGACCTCGTGCGTGCGGCGGAAGCCGCGGTCAAGGGCGCGGCGCCGTGAGATCCGTCCCGGCGAGGGCGCCGCCGCGCCCGTCGCATGGGGACGGCCGCGCTCAGCCGACGAAGCGTCCGAGCCGCACTGCCGTCTCGCCCCGTTTCGGCCGCCGCGTCGGCATGATCAGCACGCAGTCGTCGTAGGGGCTCGTGACCTCGGCGTCCGCGTCGCGCGCAAGCAGTGTGCCCGCGCGGCGGACCACGGCGAGTCCCTGCACCGGCACGGCGAACGCGAACGCATCGCTCGCGATGGTGACTGCCGCGGTCACTTCGATCACCTTCGGCGCCGGTGCCGGCGCCGGGTCGAGGTGGGCATCGAGGAATGCCGCGTCGGCCATCCCGAAGTGGCGCAGGAACCGCAAGGTAACCTGGCGGGCGACCTCGGGTGACGTGCGTTCCCAGTGCTGGCCGCACTCGACGAGCAGGGCGCTGCGCGGATCGACCGGATCGTCGAAGAAGGCGTAGTCGCGCAGCCGCTTGCCTGCCGAATGGCCGGCGTCGACGACGATGTGCTCCGGCATGCCCAGCGCCTGCGCGAGCAGCAGTCCCTTGCGCTGTCGCCCGGCCAGCGCGAGCGGCGGACATGGATCGGTCATCGAATGCAGGTCGAGCAGATATTCCGCGGCGTCGTAGAGCGGACGCAATTCGCGCGCCCGCGCGAGGTCCGCCGTCTTCCGCGGCCCGTCGAGCACGTCGGCGGTCCACAGCCGGTTGAAATCCTCGTCGACGCAACGCGAGGCGAACGGGTCGGACGGTTCGAACGCGTGATACGCCGCGATATTCGCAAAGCACACGGTGAGGGTCCCGCGCGTCGGCCTGAAACCGGTGCCGAGCAGCCAGTCGAGTGCGATCGCACCGCAGACTTCGTTGCCGTGCGTGAGGGCCTGCAGGATCACATGCGGGCCTCCCCGCGCGGCGCCGAATGTCCAGACGTAGGGAATGCGCGCGTTGCCGGCGGCCCAGCGATCGAGGTCCGGGAAGTCGATCTCGATCGGCGGAACGGTGTCCGCGGCGGCATCCATCGCGCGGGGCTCAGGCGGCGCAGACGCGATCGGCGAGTCGGCGCATGAACGTCTCGCAGCGCGCGAGCTGATCGAGCGTCACCCATTCGTTCGGCTGATGCGCCTGCGCGATGTGGCCGGGGCCGCAGATGATCGTCGGGATCGCGGCGCCGTGGAACAAGCTCGCCTCGGTGCCGAAGGAAACCTTCCCGCAGTCGTGGATGCCGCTGCAGGCCTTGCCGAATGCGGCAATGGCGGATTCGCCCAGGGTGTCGAAGCCGGGCATCGTCGACAGATGCTCGAACTCGATCCCGGCGTCGGCGGCGACCTTGCGCATGGCCGGCACGAAGCGCTCCGCGTACGCCTTCACCTCCGCGAAGAACGCGTCGGGATCGTCCTGCGGCAGGTGGCGGATCTCGAAATCGAACCAGCAGTCGCGCGGGACGATGTTGAGCGCCGTGCCGCCGCGGATGATGCCGGTGTGGACGGTGGTGAACGGCACGTCGTAGTCGGCATCCTGCGTGCCGTGGTCGCGAAACGAGCGGGCGATGTTCGTGAGGTAGGTGACGATCTCGCACGCGATCTCGACCGCATTGACGCCCTGCGGCGTCAGCGACGAATGCGCCTCGTGCCCGCGGACGCGGCAACGCCAGCTCTTCTTGCCCTTGTGGGCGACGACGAGTTCCATCCCCGTCGGCTCCCCGACGATGCAGCCCTGCGGTTGCAGCCCGCGCTGCACGATATCGGCGATCAACCGACGCACGCCGATGCATCCGACCTCCTCGTCGTAGGACAGCGCGATGTGCACGGGCCGGGAGAGGCCGCGGCGCAGGAATTCCGGAACGAACGCCAGCGCCGTGGCGGCGAAGCTCTTCATGTCGGTGACGCCGCGACCGTAGACCCGGTCGCCGATGTGCACCGCCTCGAACGGCGGCGTGTCCCATGCCTGGCCGTCGACCGGTACGACGTCGGTGTGCCCGGAAAGCACGATGCCGCCGGTGGTCCGGTTGCCGTCGCGCGAGGGCAGCGTGGCGAACAGGTTGGCCTTGCGCCGATCGTCGTCGAAGGTCAGCGTCGATTCGACGCCATGCCGGGCCAGATAGTCGCGCACCCAGTCGATCAGCGCGAGATTCGAATCTCGGCTCGTCGTGTCGAATGCGATCAGCGTGCGGATCAACGGCCACGCCAGAAGGTCGGGCCCGGCGGCATGCGGGTCGGGGCGGACATCCTGCAAGGCGGCGGGGGCATTCATGGGTAGCGTCGGGCAGGCAGGCCCGCCTGCTCCGAAGAAGGGCAGGATAGGGAGCGGCCCCGGTACTGTCAAACCAACGCGCGCCGATGCCACGAAGGCCGTGGCATCGGCGCGGAAATGTCGATGCGTCCGGCTCGTGCGCCGGCACGGAGCGGTCGCGACGACGAACGCGATACGGTCGACGCGACCTTCCGGAAAGCTTGGCCCGGGTGAGGTGGCTCAGTAGCGGCCGTAGTAGACCAACGGCGGCGTCACGACCGGCGCGGGGACGTAGACGCGCCGTGGCGCCCACGCGGGGGCGGCGTAGCGGACGACCCGTGGTACCGGCACAGCGTACGGATACACCACGGGCGCAGGGGCGTAGACGGGTGCCGGATACACCACCGGCGCGGGCACGACGGGTCGATGCCACGGCCGATAGTGCCCGTACGTAGACCCGCCCCAATACCCGGGCTCACCGACGGAGATCGCGTAACCGGGGCCGCCGATCGAGACGCTCCATCCAACATGGCCGCCCGCAGAAGCGGTGGGGATGAACGCGGTGCCGGCAACGAGCACGGCGACGGCGGCGAGATTGACAATCCGGCGGGACATGACGCCCTCCTCGTGGTTGGTTCGTCGGCAGGCACGGCAACCGCGCTTCGATGCGGGTTCGCTGCGCCTGGTTCCTGAAACGTCGTGTCGCGGCCGGCGGTTGACGCGGGTGCGAGCGCGCCGTCCTAGCACCTCCTTTTGTTGCCCGGCGGACGGTTGCGCTATGCTTCGACCGTTCGTTCGACCACGCCCGGACCGGGGACATTGATGCCACTTCGCTCGCCTGCCGCCCGCTTTGCCGCGCGCGTCGTCGCGCTTGTCGTTTCGTCGGTTGCGGGCGTCGCTGCGGCCGCCAGTCTGACGATCGGCCTCGGTGCCGACGTCACGGCGCTCGATCCGCACTACCACAACGTCACCCCGAACAACAATGTCGCCAGTCATCTCTTCGGCTACCTGGTGCAGCGCGACGAGAAATCGCGGGTCATTCCGGGCCTTGCGACGGAGTGGAAAACCGTCGATCCGCTGACCTGGGAGTTCAAGCTGCGCAAGGGAGTCAAGTTCCACGATGGCAGCGACTTCACCGCGGCCGACGTCGTCGCCTCGATCGAGCGCGTTCCAACGGTGCCGAACAGCCCGTCGCCGTTCACCGCCTACAGCAAGCAGATCAAGGAAATGGTCGTCGTCGACCCGCTGACGATCCGCTTCAAGACCGCGACGCCATATCCGCTGATGCCCTCCGACCTGACGCAAGTCGCGATCATCTCGAAGGCGGCGGCGAAGGCGACGACCGAGGACTTCAACAGCGGCAGGGCGGCGATCGGCACGGGACCCTACAAGCTCGTCCGCTATGTGAAGGGCGACCGGATCGAGCTTGCACGCAACGATGCCTGGTGGGGCGGCCCCACGCCGTGGGAGAAGGTGACGCTGCGCCTGTTGCCGCAGGACGCCTCGCGCGTCGCCGCGCTCCTGTCCGGCGACGTCCAGGTGATCGAGAACGTGCCGACCTCCGATGTCGCGCAGCTGCGTCGTGACAAGCGGCTGTCCATCTACCGGACGGTCGCCGACCGCCTCATCTACCTGCACATGGACAGCGACCGCGACGTCTCGCCGTTCGTCACGGACAAGGCGGGCAAGCCGCTCGCGAAGAACCCGCTCAAGGACGCGCGCGTGCGCAAGGCGATCTCGAAGGCGATCAACCGGGGGGCGATCGTCGAGAAAGTGATGGAGGGCGAGGCGATCCCCTCGGGCCAGCTCATCCCCGATTTCCTGTTCGGCGCGACCAAGAACCTCAAGGTCGAGCCGTTCGATCCCGAGGGTGCGAAGAAGCTCCTTGCCGAGGCGGGTTACCCGGACGGGTTCGGGCTCACGATCCACGCGCCGAACAACCGGTACGTCAACGACGCGAAGATCGCGCAGACGGTCGCGCAGATGCTGACGCGGGTGGGCATCGACACCAAGGTCGTCGCGATGCCGTCGTCGACGTACTTCACGCAGGCGACCGAACTCAAGTTCAGCTTCATGCTGCTGGGCTGGAGCACCGGCACCGGCGAGGCGTCGTCGTCGCTCAAGGCGCTCCTGATGACGTACAACCGCGACAAGGGCTACGGCACGGCGAATCGCGGCCGCTACTCGAATGCCAAGGTCGACGCGCTGACCGAGGACGCGCTCTCGACGGTCGACGACGTCAAGCGCGAGGCCTACCTGCAGCGCGCGACCGAGCTTGCGATCAACGACACCGGCGTCGTGCCGCTGCATTTTCAGGTGAACGTCTGGGCGACGCGCGACGGCATTGCGTACGCGCCGCGCACCGACGAGTACACGATGGCCTGGCTGATGAAGCCGGCGGGAGCGAAGAAGTAGCGCGCCCGGGGCGTCCCGCAGAGCGCGACGCCGGATCAGGGGACAGAGGACGAGACGAACATGAATGCACCGCACTTGTTTCCGCCGGTCACCACGCCGGCGCAGCACTTCATCGGCAACCGTTGGCTGGCGCCCGCGACCGGTGCGACGCTGCCGATGATCGACCCGTCCGACGGGCAGCCGTTTGCGGCGATCGCCTATGGCACGGGCGAGGACGTCGATCGCGCCGTGCAGGCCGCGGCGCATGCCCGCGACGGAATCTGGGGGCGGCTGCCGCCGGCGGAGAAGGGACGCATGCTGGCCAAGCTGTCGCGGGCGATTCTGGACCACGCCGACGAGTTGGCGCTCCTCGAGGCCCGCGACTGCGGCAAGCCGATGCGGCAGGCGCGGGCGGACGTGGCTGCCTGCGCCCGTTACTTCGAGTTCTACGGCGGGGCCGCCGACAAGCTGCACGGGGAGACGATTCCCTATCCGGCGGGCTACACGGTGCTGACGTGGCGCGAGCCGCACGGGGTCACCGGCCACATCATTCCGTGGAACTATCCGCTGCAGATCTTCGGCCGCTCGGTCGGGGGTGCGCTCGCCGCGGGTAATGCATGCGTCGTCAAGCCGGCCGAGGATGCGTGCCTGTCACTGCTGCGCGTGGCCGAGCTCGCGGCCGGCGTCGGCCTGCCGGAGGGTGCGCTCAACATCGTCACCGGGCTCGGCCGCGAGGCCGGCGCGGCGCTGGCCGCGCACCCGGGCATCGCCCACATTTCGTTCACCGGGTCGCCGGCGACCGGAGCCTGGGTGGCCGGCGAGGCGGCGAAGCGCCATTGCCCGGTGACGCTGGAACTCGGCGGCAAGGGGCCGCAGATCGTGTTCGCCGACGCCGATCTCGAGGCGGCACTGCCGGTGCTCGTCAACGCGATCGTGCAGAACGCGGGCCAGACGTGCTCGGCGGGCAGCCGGCTCCTGGTCGAGCGCTCGCGCTACGAGGAGGTGCTGGCGGCGCTCGGCGCGCGTTTCGATGCGCTCAAGGTGGGCCCGGCGCTCGCCGACCTCGACTGCGGTCCGCTGATCCGTGCGTCGCAGCTGGACCGCGTGCGCGGCTTTCTCGCCGATGCCGAGCGCGACGGTATGGCCACGGTCGGCAAGGGCGCGATCGTCGGTGACGCTCCGTCGGGCGGCTTCTACGTCGAGCCCCGGCTGCTGCGCGACGTGCCGGTCGGGCATCGCCTCGCGTGCGACGAAGTGTTCGGTCCCGTATTGTCGGCAATGCCGTTCGCCGACGAGGCCGACGCGATCCGGATCGCCAACGCGACGGAATTCGGTCTCGTCGCCGGAGTGTGGACGCGCGACGGCGCGCGTCAGCTGCGGATGGCGCGCGGCATCCAGAGCGGCCAGGTGTTCGTCAACAACTACGGCGCCGGCGGCGGTGTCGAGCTGCCGTTCGGCGGCGTGAAGTCGTCGGGCTACGGCCGCGAGAAGGGCTTCGAGGCGCTGTACGGCTTCTCGGTGCTGAAAACGGTGGTGCTTCAGCATGGCTGAGCGGCCGCCACGCCGGCGCGCGGTCGACCGTCCGCGCCGACGCGGACCCCCTCCGTCGGGTTCCGAACCACGTCACGCGTCAGGCAGGAAGCGATGAGACTTCAGGGAAAGATTGCGATCGTCACCGGCAGCGGATCGGGATTCGGCGAGGGCATCGCCAGGCGCTTTGCGGAGGAGGGCGCGCGGGTCGTCGTCAACGACATCAACGTCGCCAACGGCGAGCGCGTGGCGCGGGAGATCACGGCAGCCGGCGGGCAGGCGAAGTTCTGTGCCGGCGACGTTTCGCGCGATCACGACGTTTCCCATCTCGTCGCGTTCGCGCTGGCGGGGTTCGGCGATCTCGACATCGTCGTCAACAACGCGGGAACCACGCATCGCAACCAGCCGCTGCTCGACGTCGCCGAGGAGGAGTTCGACCGGATCTACCGCGTCAACGTGAAGAGTCTCTATCTTTCGGCGAAGCACGCCGTGCCGCATTTCCGCAAGAAGAAGAGCGGCGTCTTCATCACGGTGGCGTCGACCGCCGGTGTCCGGCCGCGTCCGGGACTGACCTGGTACAACGGCAGCAAGGGCGCTGCGATCGTCACGTCGCGCTCGATGGCGGCCGAGCTCGCCCCCGATAACATCCGCGTCAACGTCATCAACCCCGTGGCGGGAGAGACCGCGATGCTCGCGGATTTCATGGGCCAGGACACGCCGGAGATGCGGGCGAAGTTCGTTGCGACGATTCCGCTGGGCCGCCTGTCGCGGCCTTCCGACATCGCGACGGCGGCGGTCTTCTTCGCGTCCGATGAGGCGGCCTTCATCACCGGCGCGTGCCTCGAGGTCGACGGCGGGCGCTGCATCTGACGCGTCGGCGCGCGACGCGGACTACGCCGCGGCCATCGCGGCCATCGGCTCGAGCGGGATGTCGGCGGCCAGGTGGTCGCCTTCGCGCCAGACGCGGCTTCCGGGCGCGTACTTGCGGAACAGCGCGAGCACCGGGTCGTTGTCCGGCATGATGATCGCGTGCAGCCGATCGATGCCGTGCGCGAACGCCGCTTTGGACAGCCGGACGAGCAGGGCCTTGCCGAGGCCGAGCCCCTGGAACTCGTCGATGACCGTGATCGCGACCTCGGCCGTGCGTGGATCTTCGCCGCGGACGTAGTGCGCGATGCCCAGACCCTCAAGGGTTCCGTCCAGCGCCCGGCGGCAGGCGCCCACGGCGTAGTGCCGCAAGCCGTCGTTCTCGGTGAGTTGCGCAAGTTCGCGGTCCGACAGCCGGAAGCGGGGCGTGAAGAAACGGCGTCGGCTCGACAGCGGTGACAGCTTGCCCATCGCCGCCGCGATCAGGGGCCTTGCCGCTGCGCTGATCGGCTGGACCGTGACAATGCGTCCATCCGCCAGTGCCACGCGCTCGCGTTCGGGCAGGTGAATATGACTGCGGTCGTCCATGGGGCCTCCGCTCGGTTGCCGGCAGGAGTTGCAATAAAAGTATAGACATAATATTATGCGAGATCATGGCACGCTATTCCAGCGAGCACAAGCGGCAGACGCGGGCGCGGATTCTCGCCGCCTCGGACGTGCTGCTGAAACGCCTCGGGCCGGACGGTACTTCCGTGGACGCAGTGATGCGCGAGGCGGGTCTGACGGTCGGGGGCTTCTACGCCCATTTCGCGTCCAAGGACGAGCTCGAGAGGGAAACGCTGCTGCATGGCGTGACGGCCAGCATGGACCGTCTCCTCGGGCCGCTTTCGGGCATGGCCGATGATCGGGCGTGGCTGCAGGCGCTGATACGTCGTTACCTGGAGCAGGCGGAGGTTCCGGATCTTGCGGCCGGCTGCCCGCTGACGCTGATGCTGTCCGAGGTCGCGCGCGGCGGGCCATTGCTGCAGACGACGTTTGCCGAACGGACCGGTGCGCTCCTCGATCGGGTGGCTGCCCGGTTTCCGGCGACGGCCGGACTCCCACCTCGCGAAGTCGCGATCGCAGTGTTCGCGAGTTGCGCCGGCGCGGTGGCGTTCGCGCGAACCGTCCCGGCGCCGCACGCGCGCAGGCGCGTCCTGCGCGCCGTCGAAACCATGCTGCACGAGTGGCTCGGCCTTGCGGCGGTCGAGCCTGCGCCCTTCGACGGATCGTGGCGGCCTCCGTTCTAGGCGCGCGCGGACAGGTACCCCCGCGGCTTCACGGTCCCTTGACGTAGACGAGATCGCGCAGGCCGATCGAAATCGCCGGGATGTAGGTGATCACGAGCAGGCAACCGAGAACGACCAGCACGAACGGGACGAGCCGCGTCACGATCTGGTCGAGCGAGATCCGGGCGACGGTACAGGCGGCGAACAGGTTGACGCCGAACGGCGGCGTGATCATGCCGAGCGCCAGATTGACCACCATGACGATCCCGAAATGGACCGGATCGATGCCGAAATGCTGGGCGACGGGCGCGAGGATCGGCGCCAGCACGATGATCGAGGCCGAGGTTTCGATGAACATGCCGACGACGAACAGCGCGCCGTTGACCCCGAGCAGGAACAGCGTGGGCGACTTAAGCCACTCGACGAGGAACGCGCCGATCTTCTCGGGAACGCCGGCACGCGTGATGAGGTAGCTGAACAGCCCGGCATTGGCGATGATGAACATGATCACCGCCGAGGAGACCACGCTCTTGCGCAGCACCTTCGGCAGCTCGGAAAGGCGGATTTCGCGATAGACGACGACGCCGACAACGAGCGCGTAGAACACGGCGACGACGGAGGCCTCCGTGGGTGTGAACACGCCGCCGTAGATGCCGCCGAGGATGATCACCGGCATCATCAGCGCGAATGCCGCCTTGCGTGTGGCGACGAGGACCGGCAAGCGGCCCTCGCGGTCGAGCTTGCCGTAGCCTTTGAGGCGTGCCCACGCGACGACGAATACCATCAGCGCACCGCCGATCAGGAGGCCGGGGCCGAAGCCGGAGATGAACAGCTCGCCGATCGACACCTCGGCCGAAACGCCGTAGAGAATCATCGGGATCGACGGCGGGATGATCACGCCGAGCTCGGCCGACGTGGCCTGCAGCGCAGCCGCGTAAGTCACCGGATAGCCGTGCCTGACCAGCGCCGGGATGAGGATCGCGCCGATCGCGAAGGTGGTTGCGACACTCGAGCCGGACACCGCGGCGAAGATCATGCAGGTGAGCACGCAGGTCGCCGCGAGTCCGCCCTGGATTCCGCCGACCAGCGACTTCGCGAACTCGACCAGGCGTGCGGAAATGCCGCCGGTTTCCATCAGGTTGCCGGCGAGGATGAAGAACGGAATCGCGGCCAGCGGAAACTTGTTGATCGCCCCGAACATCTCCTTGACGATGGTCAGGAGGTTGAGGTTCGCGTCGTAGGCGCCGACGATGCTGGCGAGGCCGATCGAGACGGCAACCGAGATGCTGAGCGCGAACGCGAGCAGCATCGTGACGAACATGGTGAGCGGCATGGCGGTCCCGGCCTACTGGGCGGTCGCGAGATCGTGCCGCCGCGGCTCGATGAGGCAGCCGACGATGCCGAACACGCAGAACAGCGCGCCGACCGGCACGGCGAGGTAGGGCCAGGTCATCGAGAACGACTCGAGCCCGCTGATCGTCTGCACCCGCGCGCGCCACGCGTAATCGACGCCGTAGCGGATCATGTAGCCGACGAGGACGAGGGCGGCAATCGCCGTGATCCAGTCGATCACCCGCTTGCCCCTGGGGCCGGCCTTGCGATGGATGAGATCCACGCAGACCATCGCCCCCTGCCGGAACGCGGTCGGCGCGCCCATGAAGACCATCCAGATCAGCGTGAACCGGATCAGCACCTCGGACCACTCGGCGGGCTGCTGGAAGACGAAGCGCGCGAGGATCTGATACATGCCCAGCAGCACCGCCAGCACGAGCATCACGCACGCGACAGCCATCGAAATTGAAGTCGTTCGCCGCTCGAGGGCGAGAAACCGCTGGCGCAAGGGGGCACTCCGGAAGTGGGTGGCGCGAACCCGGGATGGAACGAGTATACGGGGCGCTGCGCGCACGCCGCGAAAACGAAGCCCCGGCATCGAGCCGGGGCCTCGCTCGGTACGCTACCCGGCGAGCGCCGGGGTTCGCATCACTTGTAGTTGCGGATCCTGTCGATGTTTTCCTGCCCGAACTTCTTGCCGAACTCCGCGTAGGTCGGCGCCAGCGTCGCCTGGAACTTGCTCTTGTCCAGGTTCTCGACGACGTTCATCCCCTTGCTGCGCAGATCGGCGACGGCCTTTTTCTCGTCCTCGTCGACGCGCGCGCGGTTGGCCTTGACCGCTTCCTTCGCGGCGTCCAGGAACGCCTGCTTGTCGGCCGCGCTCAACTTGTCCCACTGCGCCTTGTTCATCAGGATCAGCGCCGGCGAATAGACGTGGCCGGTGAGCGACAGGTACTTCTGCACCTGGTCGAGCTTCGCCGAGGTGATCACCGACAGCGGGTTCTCCTGACCGTCGACCGTGCCCTGCTGGAGCGCGGTGAACACCTCGGTGAACGCCATCGGCGTCGGGATGATGCCGAACGCCTTGTACGCCTGGATGTGGACCGGGTTTTCCATCGTCCGCATCTTGAGACCCTTGAGGTCGTCGGGAACATTGACCGCGTGCTTGCTGTTGGTCATGTGGCGGAATCCGTTTTCCCCCCACGCGAGCGCCACGATGCCTTTGCTCGGGAATTTCTGGAGAAGGTCCTGCCCGATCGGGCCGTCGAGCACGGCGCGCGCTTGGGCGTAGTCGCGGAACAGGAACGGGATGTCCAGAATCGCCACTTCGGGTACGAAGTTCGGTACCGGTCCCGTCGACGTGAACGTGAGCTCCTGCGTGCCGAGTTGCACCGCCTCGACCGACTCGCGTTCGGCGCCGAGCGATCCGGAGTAGAACGTCTGGATCTTGTAGCGGCCATTGGTGCGCTTCTCGACTTCCCGCGCGAAGGTGTCGATCGCCACACCCTGGTGGGAGTTCTGGGCGAGCGAGATGTTGATCTTCATCGTCGTCTGCGCGGCCGCGGGTGCGGCGGCGGACAGCGCGACGAACGCGGCGGCGATCGCCGCGAGGGCAGGAAACAGTCGGATCGTGCGCATGCTGCAAGTCCTCCTCGAGGGGAATTCACGACTGCCATTGGCAGCGGGAGAGAAAACCGGCGAATTCTAGCAAGTTCCAGCGGCAGGAGCCCGGTCGCCCCGACTTCGCCACCGCGACCGACCCGGCGCGCGACGGTCCCGGCCGGTCCGGCGTTGTGAAATAATCGACCCTCCCGAATGTGCCCGCGGGGCGCATCCGACCTACCCTCCCACGACGATGCTCGATCCGGCTGTCCACGCCAAGCTCGCCACCCTCCTGCCGCCGTCGGCATTGCTGACGGCGGCCGAGGACACGAAGCCGTACGAGTGCGATGGCCTGACGATCTACCGGGAACTGCCCGCTGCGGTCGCGCTTCCCGAGACGGAGGCGCAGGTCGCGGCCATCCTCGAGTTTTGCCACGCGATGCGCATTCCGGTTGTCGCGCGTGGCGCCGGGACGAGCCTTTCCGGCGGGGCGCTGCCCGAGCGCACGGGGATCGTGCTGTCTCTGGCGAAGTTCAGGAAGATCGTCGCGGTCGACCCGCTGACGCGCACGGCGATCGTGCAGCCGGGCGTGCGCAATCTGGCGATCTCGGAAGCCGCGGCGGCGCACGGCCTCTACTACGCGCCCGACCCGTCGTCGCAGATCGCTTGCACGATCGGCGGCAACGTCGCCGAGAACGCCGGCGGCGTCCATTGCCTCAAGTACGGACTCACCGTGCACAACGTGCGTCGCGTGCGCGGGGTCCTGATCACCGGCGAGATCGTCGAGTTTGGCGGCGATGCGCTGGACAGCGCGGGCTACGATCTGCTCGCGCTCGTGAACGGCTCCGAGGGGCTGCTCGCGGTGATCACCGAGGTCACGGTCAAGCTCACGCCCAAGCCGCTGCTCGCGCAGGTGGCACTGGCCGCGTTCGCCGACGTCGAGCAGGCCGGCGCCGCGGTCGGGGCCGTCATCGGCGCGGGGATCATTCCGGCCGGACTGGAAATGATGGATCAAGCCGCCACCCGGGCGGTCGAGCAGTACGTACATGCCGACTATCCGCTCGACGCCGCCGCGGTGCTGCTCGTGGAGTCCGACGGGACACCCGAAGAGGTCGCGGCCGAGATGGCCGAGATCCGGGGCGTGCTCGCGGAAGCGGGCGCGACCGAGATCCGGGTCTCGAAAGACGAAGCGCAGCGCCTGCTGTTCTGGTCCGGGCGCAAGGCGGCCTTCCCCGCCGTGGGTCGGATCACGCCGGACTACTACTGCATGGACGGCACGATTCCGCGGCGAGCGCTGCCGCACGTGCTGCAGCGGATCGGCGAGATGTCCGCGGAATTCGGCCTGCCCTGTGCCAACGTGTTCCATGCCGGCGACGGCAACCTCCATCCGCTGATCCTGTTCGATGCCAACAAGCCCGGCGAAACGGAACGCACCGAGGCGTTCGGCGCGAAGATCCTCGAGCTCTGCATCGAGGTCGGCGGCACGGTCACCGGCGAACACGGTGTCGGTGTCGAGAAGCTCGGCGGCATGTGCGTGCAGTTCGCCCCCGCCGAGCTCACGCGGTTTCTCGGCATCAAGGCGGCATTCGATTCGGCCGGGCTGCTCAATCCCGGGAAAGGCGTGCCGACGCTGCATCGCTGCGCCGAGATGGGCAAGATGCACGTCCATCACGGGGCATTGCGCCACCCCGAACTTCCCCGATTCTGATCAGAGACCTGGCCGATGAACGCACCGGACGAACTCTCCCGCGCGACGCGCGCCCGCCCGGACGCGGCGGATGTCGTGCACGTGGTTTCGCGGCTCGTGGCGGATTTCGGTGACCGTGCCGCCACAACCCAGGCCATCCGCGACCAGCACAGTCACGGTGAGGGGCTTGCGGACGCGGCGCTGCCGGACCTCGTCGTCTTCCCGCACAGCAACGATGAGGTCGCGGCGATCGTCGGGCTGTGCAATGTCGCGCACGTGCCGGTGATCGCGTTCGGGGTCGGCACGTCGCTCGAAGGACACGTCGCCGCGCTCTATGGCGGCGTGTGCATCGATCTGTCGCAGATGAATCGCGTCCTCGAGGTCAACGCCGGTGATCTCGATTGCCGCGTGCAGGCCGGCGTCACCCGCGAGCAGCTCAATGCGGAGCTCAAGGGCACCGGGCTCTTCTTTCCGATCGATCCGGGCGCCAACGCGACGATCGGCGGCATGGCCGCCACGCGCGCCTCGGGTACCAATGCGGTGCGCTACGGGACGATGCGCGAGAACGTGCTGGGGCTCACCGTGGTGACCGCCGACGGCAGGATCGTGCGCACCGGCGGGCGGGCGCGCAAGTCCGCCGCCGGCTACGATCTCACGCGGCTGTTCGTCGGCGCCGAAGGTACGCTCGGCGTCATCACCGAGATCCAGCTGCGCCTGTACGGCGTGCCCGAGGCGATCTCGGCGGCCGTGTGCCAGTTCGAAACGCTCGAAGGCGCCGTCGACACCGTGATCAACGCCATCCAGCACGGCATTCCCGTGGCGCGGATCGAGCTCCTCGACGACGTGCAGATGGACGCCTGCATCCGCTACTCGAAACTCGCGGGCTTCGCCGTCAAGCCGACGCTGTTCTTCGAGTTCCACGGCAGCGCGGCCGGCGTGGCCGAGCAGGCGGCGACGATGCAGGCGATCACCGCGGAGTTCGGCGGCAGCGCGTTCGAGTGGGCGACGCAGCCGGAGGACCGCACGCGGCTGTGGAAGGCGCGACACGCGGCGTACTACGCGGCGATGGCGATGAAACCGGGCACCCAGGGGTTCGCCACCGACGCCTGCGTCCCGATATCGCGACTCGCCGACTGCATCATGGAGACGAAGGCGGACATCGCCACGACCGGACTCACCGCGCCGATCGTCGGCCACGTCGGCGACGGCAATTTCCACCTCGTCGTGCTGTTCGATCCCGCGGATGCCGGTCAGCGCGCTCAGGCCGAGGCGCTCGCGAAACGCGTGTCGCTGCGCGCGATCGCGATGGGCGGCACCTGCACCGGCGAGCACGGCATCGGCGTCCACAAGCTCGACGCGCTCGTCGCCGAGCACGGCGAGTCCGTGGAGCTGATGCGCACGCTGAAGCGCGCATTCGATCCGAACGACATCCTCAATCCGGGCAAGACCGTACCGCTTTGACCACTTCCCCCGCCATGTACGTCCTCCACATCGGCAACAAGAACTACTCGTCGTGGTCGCTGCGCGGCTGGCTCGCGGCGAAACTCTCGAGCGCCCCGTTCGACGAGGTCGTCGTTCAGCTGTCCGGGACATACAACCCCGACTGGCGCCGGTTCTCGCCGACGGCGCGGGTGCCCGCGCTGCGTGACGGCGAAGTGATCGTGTGGGACTCGCTGGCGATCGCGGAGTACCTCGCCGAGCGGCACGCCGGGATGTGGCCGGCCGACGCGGTCGCCCGCGCGTGGGCGCGCTGCGTGGCCGCGGAAATGCACGCGGGCTTCTCGCACCTGCGCAACGACATGACGATGTGCATCCGCGAGCGTGTCGACGTGCGGCCGTGGTCGCCAGGGCTTGCGGCCGACGTCGCCCGCGTGACCGAGATCTGGTCCGAAGGCCGGCGGCGCTTCGGTGCCGATGGCGCCTTTCTGTGCGGCCGTTTCTCGCTCGCCGATGTTTTCTATGCGCCGGTGGCGTTCCGGTTCCAGACCTATGGCGTGACGCCCGACGGTGCCGCAGCGGACTATCAACGCGCGCTGCTCGCCCACCCCTTCCTGCGCGAGTGGGAGGCGGCGGCGCTCGCCGAAACGACGATCGTCGAGGCCGACGAGCCGCGCCTCCTCTATCGCGACAAGCTCGCAGGCAGGGGCGCATGACCTCCTCGATCACCGATCCGCCGCACGACCGGCAGCGCGGTGAATCTCCGCCGGCAGGCGCGACGGCCGCGTCACGACGCGGGGGCGCGGGGCCTAGATGAGCGAAGCGGTGCTTGCCGCGTGGCAGGACGCGATTCGCGCCGCGGCGGCGGCCAAGGCCGGCTTGCGCATTCGCGGCGGCGGCACCAAGGATTTCCTCGGGCACCTGGGTGAAGGCGCCACGCTCGACACCAGCGGCTATGCGGGGATCGTGGACTACGATCCCACCGAACTCGTGATCACGGCGCGCGCCGGCACGCCGCTCGCGGAGATCGAGGCAACGATGCGCGCGCGCGGGCAGATGCTCGCGTTCGAGCCGCCGCATTTCGGCGCGGCGGCAACGCTGGGCGGCTGCATCGCTGCCGGTCTGTCCGGTCCGCGGCGTGCGTACACCGGCGCCGTGCGCGACCTCGTGCTGGGCGTGCGTGTCATTGACGGCACGGGCGAGGATCTCACCTTCGGTGGTCGGGTGATGAAGAACGTCGCCGGCTTCGACGTCGCGCGGCTGATGACCGGCGCGATGGGCACGCTCGGTGTGCTCGCGGAGGTTTCGCTGAAGTGCCTGCCGCTGCCGAAGGCCGAGGCCACGCGACTCCTGGAATGCGATGCGGACGAGGCGATCCGGCTGACCAACGCGTGGGGCGGCAAGCCGCTGCCGCTGTCGGCAACGTGCCATCACGCAGGCCGTCTCGCCGTTCGCCTGTCCGGCGCCGCGCCGGCCGTCGACGCGGCGCTCGCGAAGATCGGCGGCGAGCCGATGGACGACGGCGAGCGCGTTCTGGGCCGGCGTCCGCGAGCAGACGCATCCGCATTTCGCCGCCGCGAGCCGGCACGCCACTGTGGCGACTGTCGGTGAAGTCGACGGCCCCGCATGCCGATCTGGGCGGCGATCAGCTGATCGAATGGGGTGGCGCGCTGCGCTGGCTGGCGGCGGGTCCCGGCACCGAGGCGACCCGGGTGCGGGCGTGGGCGCTGGCGCAAGGCGGCCACGCGACGCTCTTTCGCGCCGCCGACAAAGCGGCGGGGGTGTTCCAGCCGCTGCCGGCCGCGCTGCACGAGCTCCATCGGCGGATCAAGGCGACGTTCGACCCGGCCGGCATCCTCAATCGGGGCCGGCTCTACCCGGATTTCTGACGCGCGATGCAGACTTCACTGGCGCCGTTCATCCGCGACACGCCCGACGGGCAGGAAGCCGAGGCGATCCTGCGCTCGTGCGTCCATTGCGGCTTCTGCACGGCGACGTGCCCGACGTATCAGTTGCTCGGCGACGAACTCGACGGTCCACGCGGGCGCATCTACCTCATCAAGCAGGTGCTCGAAGGCGCGCCCGTCACCGGAAAAACCCAGCTCCACCTGGATCGCTGTCTCACCTGCCGGTCGTGCGAGACGACCTGCCCGAGCGGCGTCCGCTACGGCCGGCTGCTCGACATCGGCCGCCACGTCGTCGACGAGCGCGTCGAGCGCAGCCCCGCCGAAAGGGGCAAGCGGTGGGCGCTCCTGCGCGGGATGCGGGCGAAATCCCTGTTCGGCGGCGCACTGGCAGTCGGACGAATGTTCCGACCGCTGCTGCCGGCCGAGATCCGGAGCAAGGTGCCCGCCGCGGCGCCGGCGGGCGCCTGGCCGGCGCCGCGTCATCCCCGCAAGATGCTCGTGCTGGACAGTTGCGTGCAGGGCGCGCTGGCGCCCGTCGATCGACGCGGCGATGGCGCGCGTGCTCGACCGGATCGGGATTTCGCTCATCCGCGTCGCGGCCGGCGGCTGTTGCGGTGCGCTGCCGCAGCACCTCGACGCCCAGGACGAGGCGCTCGCGGTGGCACGGCGCAACATCGACGCATGGTGGCCGCATCTCGAGCGTGGCGCCGAGGCGATCGTCGTCACCGCGAGCGGCTGCGGCGTGATGGTGAAGGACTACGGGCATCTGCTGCGGCTCGACCCCGCCTACGCCAGCAAGGCGAAAAGGGTCGCCGAAGCCGCGCGCGACACTGTCGAGGTGATCGCCTCCGAATGGCCGCGAATCGCGCCCACGGTCGCGATGGACATGGGCACGCAGAAAGTGGCCTTCCACCCGCCGTGCACGCTCCAGCACGGGATGAAGATCCGCGGTCAGGTCGAGGAGATCCTGCAGGCGCTCGGCCTCGAACTCACCCGCGTTGTCGACGCGCATCTTTGCTGCGGCTCTGCCGGCACGTACTCGGTACTGCAACCCGCGATTGCACAGCAGCTCAAGGCCGCGAAGCTGGCGGCGCTCGAGGCTGGACACCCGGACGTCATCGCCAGCGCGAACATCGGGTGCATGCTGCATCTGGCCGACGGCGCCAGCCGGCCGGTGCGGCACTGGATCGAGCTGCTCGACGCACGGATGCTCGGCGGCGCGCGGGCGCCGGGCTGATCGCGTGCGTCACGCAGCGAGACTGCGATGAGTGGCAGCGCAAACGCCCCCACGCGACGTGCGGCGTATCGGCACTTTCTCGCCATCCCGACGCGCTGGATGGACAACGACAGCTACGGCCACGTGAACAACGTGACCTACTACTCGTATTTCGACACCGTCGTGAACGAGCACCTTATCCGCGCAGGCGGGCTCGACATCGCCGGCGGCAAGGAGATCGGGCTCGTCGCCGAGACCACGTGCCGCTTTCACAAGTCGCTGACGTTTCCGGAGGTCGTCGACGCGGGCTTGCGCATCGCCAAGCTGGGGACCTCGTCGGTGACCTACGAGATCGGATTGTTCCGCCACGGCGACGACGAGCCGGCGGCAACCGGTCGCTTCGTGCACGTTTGGGTCGATCGCGCGTCGCAGCGCCCGGTCCCCGTGCCGCCCGCCATCCGCGCGGTCCTCACGCCGCTCGTCGTCCCGGCCGGCGGAGGCGCGCCTTGAGCCGCGGCCCGGACCTCACGTGCGCGCCGATGGCGGCGGCGACACGCGCGGACGCCGCTGGGCTGCTTGGCCGATTCCTGGCCGCCGACCTGCACTATCGCGCCTCGAGTGCAGTGTATGGCGACGGCGGTGCCGACGCCCTCGGGTGCGCGCTCGACCTTTTCCTTGCGCGACCGGACCTGGGTTTCGTCTGGCTCGCGCGGACGGAGGAGGGCGGCACGGCGCGCGTCGTCGGGGCGTGTGTCGTCTGCTTCGCGATCTCGACGTCACGCGGCGCGCTGGTCGCCAAGCTCGACGACGTGACGATCGCCGAAGGCTGGCGCGGACGCGGCGTCGGCACGGCGATGCTGGCCGCGCTGGCCTCCGAGTTGCGGGCACGCGGCGTCACGCGCATCGACTCGTCCTGCCACCGCGACAACGGCGGCGCCTGGCGCTTCTACGAGCGGCAGGGATTCCGCGCCCTCGACGAGGAGCGGATTGCGCTGCTGCTGTGAATCCGACGCGCGCGGCGCACCGGATTGCGCTAATCCCCGCCGCCGGGGGCGGCAGCCGCTTCGGCGCGCCGGTGCCGAAGCAGTACGCGCAGCTCGCCGGCCGCCCGCTCATAGCCCGAACGCTCGACCGGCTCGCCGGTGCCATCGCGCTCGACGCGATCGTCGTCGTGCTCGCGCCGGACGACGCGTGGTACGAAATCCTCGTCGGGCCGCGGCGCGGTGTCGAAGTCCTGCGCTGCGGCGGCGCGACGCGCGCCGCCTCGGTCGCCAACGCGCTCGCCGCACTTGCCGCACGCTGTGTCGACGACGACTGGGTGCTGGTGCACGACGCCGCGCGACCTTGCGTGCCGGTCGACGCCCTGCGCCGACTGGTCGACGAAATCGGCGACGATCCGGTCGGCGGACTGCTCGCAGTTCCGGTGGCCGATACGCTCAAGCGCGAGGATCCGGTGCGGCGCGGGCGGGTTGGCGCGACCGAGCCTCGCGCCGGCCTCTGGCAGGCGCAGACCCCGCAGATGTTCCGTTTCGGCGTGTTGCGCACCGCGCTTTCGGCGCCGGCCGCCGCCGCGGCCACCGACGAGGCGCAGGCGGTCGAGGCCCTGTCCCGGCCGGGACCAGGGCCGCGGCTCGTCACCGGCAGCCCGCTCAACGTCAAGGTCACCTATCCGGCGGACCTGGCCCTCGCCACCGTCATTCTCGAACTTCAGGAGTCCGCACCATGACCTTTCGTGTCGGCAACGGGTTCGATGTCCATGCGCTGGTTCCCGGACGCCCGCTGATCCTCGGCGGGGTGGCGATACCGTACGCACGCGGCCTCGAGGGGCATTCCGATGCCGATGTGCTGCTGCATGCCGTGTGCGACGCGATCCTCGGTGCGCTTGCGCTGGGCGACATCGGCATGCACTTCCCCGACACCGATCCGCGATGGAAGGGTGCCGACAGCCGCACGCTTCTCCGGCACGTTGCGGGGCTCGCCGCAGCGCAAGGATGGGCGATCGGCAATGTCGATGTCACGGTGATCGCGCAGGCGCCGCGGCTCGCGCCGCACGTCGCGGCAATGCGTGCGAACGTCGCAGTGGACCTGGCGTGCGGTGAGGACCGTATCAGTGTCAAGGCGACGACCACGGAACGGCTGGGCTTCACCGGACGCGGCGAAGGTATCGCGGCGCTGGCGACGGCATTGCTCGCGCGCCGCGAGCCGCCGGGCGGGCGCTAGACAGAAAGGGGCATCGCGACGCGCGCGATCGTGCCACCTCCGTCGCGCGGCAAGAGGTCGAGCGTCCCGCCGTGCATCCGGGCGATACGATCGACGATGGCAAGTCCCAGCCCGGCCCCGGTGGCATTGGTGCGGGCTGCGGAGGCGCGGGTGAACGGCTGCTTCAGCCGCTCGACTTCGGCCGGCGGGATCCCGGGGCCGCGATCGGCGACGTCGAGCACCAGCCGGCCGTCGACGGCGCGCGTCGTGACGTCCACCGGCGGTGCCCCGTAAGCGAGCGCGTTGTCGACGAGGTTGGCGACCAGGCGCGAGAACGCCGTCGGTCGCAATATCGCGGGTGGCAACGTTCCCGGCGCGAAACGCACGTCCTTGCCTGCGCGCGAGTAGCGCTCCACGCAACTGCGCACGATGGCGTTCGCATCGCAGGATTCGCGCGCCGCGTCGCGGTCACTGCGTGCGAACTCCAGGAACTGGCCGATGATCCGGTCCATTTCCTCGATGTCGTCGACCATGCCGGTGCGCATCGTCTCGTCGGGCGCGCTCATCTCGATGCCGATGCGCAGCCGCGCGAGCGGCGTGCGCAGATCGTGCGACACGCCGGCAAGGAGCAGGGCACGATCCTGCTCGACCTGCTGCAGATTGGCGGCCATCCGGTTGAAGCCGCGATTCAGGCGCGCAATCTCGGATGGGCCGTCCTCGGGCAGCGGGGGAGGCAACTCACCGCGGCCGACGCGTTCGACGGCGTCGTTCAACACGCGCAGCGGGCGCGCGAGATAGCGTGCGAACAGGAATGCCGCAACCAGCAGCGCGGCGGCGAGGGCGAGGCTCGACGCCGCCGCGCGCGCAGGCACGTCGGCCGCCGGCGGGCGTGACGGCATCGGAAAGGCGACCCAGTAGCCGGTCCCGTTGGCCTCGATGCGCACCAGCATCAGCCCGCGGCCGGGCGCGGGGCGCAACTCGGTTCCGGGACCCAGCGCCTCGCGCAGCCGCAATTCGAGTTCTTCCATTGCCGGACTTCCGGCACGCATGCCCGCGCCCATCATCGGCCGCTCGTTTTCGGGGATCAGCCGTACCCCGTATTCGCGACCGATCTCCTGGAGCGTATCGCGCCGCGCCGGGCCGTCGGCAGCGGCCAACGCGGCGCGGATTGCCTGCAGCTGCACGATTTTGGTGTCGCCGAACTGGCGCGCGAGCAGCGCCGCGCGGTCCTGACCGAAGATCAGGATGGTCGCCACGACGGCGATCAACAGCACGCCGAGCAGGAGCAATGCGAGGCGCCCGAACAGCGTCTGCGGCAGGAGCCTCACGGTGCCGCGGCGGCCTGTTCGCCGTCCGTGCCGGGGACGAACACGTACCCGAAGCCCCAGACAGTCTGGATGTAGCGCGGGTTCGCGGGGTCGGGTTCGATCAGCTTGCGCAGCCGCGACACCTGCACGTCGATCGCGCGGTCGAACACGTCATGGTCGCGGCCGCGTGCGAGCATCATGAGCTTCTCGCGTGCCAGCGGCTGGCGTGGGTGCTGGGCGAACACCCGGACCAGCGCGAACTCGCCGGTGGTGAGATGGATCGTCTTCGTGCCGTCCGTCAACGTGCGCGCGGCCGGATCGAGTTCGAACGGGCCAAACAGCGTCCTGCCGTCGACGGCAGGGGCACCAGGCGCGACGTGCTCGGCGTGGCGACGAAGCACCGCGTGGATGCGCGCGACGAGCTCACGCGGATTGAAGGGTTTGGGCAGGTAATCGTCGGCGCCCATCTCGAGACCGACGATCCGGTCGACGTCCTCGCCTTTCGCCGTCAGCATGATGATCGGCACGTTCTCGCCGGCACCGCGCAGCCGGCGACAGACGGCGAGACCGTCTTCACCGGGCAGCATGAGGTCGAGCACGACCAGATGCGGCGGGTCGCGCTGCAGCTTCTTGTCGAGGTCGCGCGCATCGGGCAGCGTCGAGACCTGGAAGCCCTGCTCGGTGAGGTAACGCGAAAGGAGATCGCGCAACCGCACGTCGTCGTCGACGACAAGGACCTTGGACGGGGATTCGTTGGCGAGCATGACGCAGATTAGACGCCGCCCTCGCGTGCGCGGGGCGCCGAAACGTGTAACCGATTGTAACGCGCAGGCCCTCGCGCAACGTTCGGTTGCAATCGCGGCCGCCGGGCGACGGAACGCCGCGCGACAATGGGGTCGAACGTTGTGAGTCGGCATGTGGCGCGCCAACGCGTGGCCGCTGCCGACGGATATTTCGACGAAACCCACCTGAGGATCTCTCTATGCTCTCCCGCCATCGTTCCCGCCCCGCACTCGCCTCGGTCGCCGCCGGGATTTTCGCGCTCACTGTCGGTGCCGCATGGGCCCAACCCCCGGGTCCGGGGCCCGGGCACGGGCCCGGCCCGCACGGCCAAGGCTTCGGCATCGAACAGACGCTCGAGGCGCTGAAAGGCAAGCTCTCCCTGAATGCGACGCAGCAGCCGCTCTGGGACAGCGCCGCTGCGCAGAGCAGCGCCGCGCGCGAATCCGGACGTGCGCTGATGCAGAAGGTCAAGGACGCGATGCGTGCCGAACTGACCAAGCCCGAGCCCAACTTCGCGGCCGTTGCCGCGGTCGCCGACGATGCGGAACAGCAGGGCCGCACGCTGCGCCGGCAGGCACGCGACCAGTGGCTGAATCTTTACGCGACGCTCGCTCCGGCGCAAAAGGCGATCGTGCGTGACGCCGTCCAGCAGCGGGTCGACGCGATGGACGGAATGCGCGAACGGATCCGGCAGCGCATGGGTGGCTGAGCGCCACCGGTCCCGCGCCACGGCCCCTCCGCAGCGCGGGACGATTCCCCATCGATTGGCGCATGCCGCGTTCTCCGGCGCGGAAGCCACGCGCAAATCGAGCTTTCCGCCCGGCCCCTGCCGGGCTTTTTTTCGTCGCCGGTCGCGGCGATTGCGACCGGCGTGTTCGCAGGTCGCGTACGCCACCGCCGGTGGTCAGGCCGCGGCGGGCGTCGTGCGCGCGATGGCTGCGTTCGCGGCTGCGAGCAGGGCCGGCGCCACCAGTGGCTTGGCAAGCAGCGTCATCCCCGTGGCGCCGACCTTCGCACGCGCGGACTCGCTCGCGTCGCCGGAGACGATCAGCGCGGGGACACCCGCGCCCAGCAGACCGCGCAGGGCAGCGACAGCGGCGAGTCCGCAGGCATCGTCCGCCAGCCGCAGGTCGGCCACGATGAGGTCGACGACCGGGACGCCGGCCTCGGCCAGCGAGCGCATCGCCGCGTTCGCGTCGCCGCCACTGGTGACCTTTGCACTCCATGCGCCGAACAGTGCGCACATGCCTGCGATGACCGCCGGATCGTCGTCGACGACGACCACGTGTCGGCCGGCCATCGCGGCGACGCTGTCGGACCGCGCGAAGGTGCTGGTGCCGTCGTTCTCGCGGCCATCGGTGCGGCGGGCTTGCGGCGTGCCGCGGGGAACGGTGATCGAAAAGCGAGAACCGCGTCCGGCGCGCGAAACCAGTTCGATGCGATGATCGAGCAGTTCGGCCAGTCGGCGGACGATGGCCAGGCCGAGCCCCAGGCCGCGGCCTCCGGCGGCGCGCGCGGTGGCGCCGATCTGCACGAATTCGTCGAAGACACGTGCCTGATCCGCGGCGGCGATACCGATGCCCGTGTCGATGACGTCGATGCGCACCGCACCCTGGCGACGGCGTGCCCCGAGCACGATCCCGCCGGTCCTCGTGTAACGCACCGCGTTCGCCAGCAGGTTGCGCAGGATGCGCTCCAGCAGCACGGGATCGGAGTCGACGGCGAGGCGCGTAGGCACCACCCGCAGTAGGATCCCGCCCGCGTGGCACTGCGGCCGGAGATCATCGGCGAGGCGTGCGAGCAGCGGGCCGAGCGCCACGAGACCCGGTTGCGGTCGCAGCGCGCCGGCGTCCAGGCGCGAGAAATCCAGCAGCTGGGCGAAGAGTCCCTCCAGCGCGTCGATCGACGCCTGGATGCTGGCGACGAGCGGCTTGGCGTCGGCGTCGCGTGCCTTGGCGGCGAGCGCCGCGGCGAACAGACCCATCGCGTGCAGCGGCTGGCGCAGGTCGTGACTGGCGGCGGCGAGAAACTGGCTCTTCGCGCGATCGGCGGCTTCCGCCGCGCTGCGCGCGGCTTCGGCAGCCTCCTTTTGCGTCTTGAGTTCCCCGATGAGGTCGAGGTTTTCGTAGCGAATGGCGAGCGAATGGGTGAGCACCACGTTCAGGTGATGGCCGAAACCGAGAACGAAGGCGAGCACGACGCTCATCACGATCGCGGTGAACACGTGGACCTGGTCGCCCTGTGCCGCGACGCGGACGATGAGCGGAACGATGGCCGGCAGCACGAAGCCGTAGAACGACGTCTTGTAGACGGCGGTGAGATTGAGACCGCCCATGATCACGCCGAACAGGCAGACGATGACGAGCCCCTGCTGCGGCGCAGATGCCGGAAACATCGCGACCGAGGCCACGCCCCAGAGGGCGCCGGCAATCGTCGACCCCAGCGCCCAGCGCCTGCCCCATGTCGCTGCGCCGGTGATCGGCGGCCGCGCGCGGCGATAGGCGTGGGCGAGGACGCCGCGCCACGCCTGGTTCGCGAGGATCGCCGCGATCCACACCAGCATCGCGGTTGGTGAAGCGTGCCCCCACAGCACCGTGCACAGAATCAGCGCGCCCAGGATCATCGACGCCGTCGTCCGATGCCACGAGCCGTAGAGCAGGGCGACCTGATCCGCGCGCGCGCGGGCAATGAGCGGCGCTGCGATCGCGTCCGTGGCGGACATAAGCGGCAGCCTCGCCGCAGGGAACGCCGTTCGACCGGTAGTTACCGGTGTGCCGAAAGGGTTTCGACGCTGATGCCCCGGCGCGCGAGCTCGGCGATCGCCTGCGTACGCGAGTGCACGCGTAATGCGCGCAGGATCGCACTGACGTGGACCTTGACCGTGCCCTCCGACAGACGGAGGTCGCGGCAGATGAGCTTGTTCGGCTTGCCCTGGACGAGCAGGCGCAGGACGTCGGCCTGCCGCGCCGTGAGGCCCAGCGCGTCGCGGTCGATGTGCGCACCATCGCCGAGCGCGGACACGCGGATGTCGCCAGCCACGCAGCGCTCGCCGCCGAGAATCTTCTGCAATCCGTCGAGCAGCACCAGCGCGTTCGCCGTCTTCGGAATGAAGCCGCGTGCACCCGCGGCCAGCGCGGCGTTGACGGTGCCCGGATCGTGCGTCGCCGACAGCACGACGACCGGGACCCCGGGATAGTCGAGCAGGAGATCCGCGAGGACATCCATGCCGCGCGCGCCGGGTAGCGCGAGGTCGAGCAGGACGAGGCCGACGTCGGGCTCGTCGTCGAGGATGCGCGTGGCCGATTCCGGGTCGGGCGCGGTGCGCACGCTGACGTCGGCGCCGAGTTGCGGCAGGAGTTCCCTGAGTGCGTCGAGGATCAGCGGATGGTCGTCGATGACCAGAATCTTCATGGCAGTCTCCCCCTTGCGCCACCGGTGTAGTCCGGCGGACGTTGTGCGGGAAAAGCTAATATGCAATGCGTCGCGGCACCACCTGTCAGGAGCGACAGGGCGCCGCCGGCACGCGGCGGCGGACGGCGTCACTCGTGCCGCAGCGCCTCGATGGGAACGAGCCGCGACGCGGTGCGCGCCGGGTAGAAGCCGAAGAACACGCCCACCGCGCCGGCGAAGCCGAAGGCGAGCAGCACCGCGGTCGCGTTCATCTCTGTGCGCCACCCCGCGAAGTGGCCGACGAGGAACGACGCGAGTGCGCCGAGCGCAATGCCGACGAAGCCGCCGATGAGCGCGAGCGTGATGGCTTCGACGAGGAACTGCATGAGGATGTCGCGGCTGCGCGCGCCGACGGCCATCCGCAATCCGATCTCCCGCGTGCGCTCGGTCACCGACACCAGCATGATGTTCATGATCCCGATGCCCCCGACGACCAGCGACACCGACGCGATCGCGGCGAGGAGCAGCGCGAGGACGTTCGACGAGGCCTCCTGCGCGGCCAGCACCTCGGACAGGTTGCGGATGAAGAAGTCGTCCTCGGTGTTCGGCTGCAGCTTGTGCCGCTGGCGCAGGAGGTCGCGCATCTCCTGCTCGGTCGCGGCCATGTCCGCGCCGTCGCGCACGCGCACCGCGATGCTCTGCACGTTGCGGCTCTTCACCTGCGTGCCGCCGAGCACGCGCTTCCTCGCCGTCGATATCGGGATCAGCACCACGTCATCCTGGTCCTGCCCGATCATGCTCTGGCCCTTGCGGTCGAGGACGCCGATCACCGTGTGAGGCACGCGCCGGATGCGCACCGTCTCGCCGACGGGATCGGCGTCGCCGAAAAGGGTGCGGGCGACGGTCTGGCCAAGCAGCACGACCTTGGCGGCGCTGTCGACGTGCGACTGGTCGAACGGCTGGCCTGCCACGACGTCCCACTGCCGCGCCTCGAGGTAGTCGGGCGTGACGCCGAGCACCTGCGTCGCCCAGTTGCTGTTGCCGTAGACGACCTGGCCGCTGCCGCGCAGCTGCGGCGCCGCCGCCTGGATCGAGGGGATCTCGCGCGCCAGCGCGTAGGCGTCGTCCTCGGTGATCGTCGTCTGCGAGCCGGTGCCCATCCGGACACCGCCCGACGTGAAGGTGCCGGACAGGATGATGATGAGATTCGAGCCGAGGCTCTTGATCTGGTCTTCGACGCGCGCCTGGGCGCCGGCGCCGACGGCGACCATCGTGATGACGGCACCGACACCGATGATGATCCCGAGCATCGTCAGCGCCGAGCGCAACTTGTTGACGCGCAGTGCGGCGAGCGCGACTTTCAGCGTGGCGAGGAAGTTCACGCGGTCCTCCGATCCGTCGGGGTCAGTTCGTTGCGTCGCGGCGTGCGACCGCCCACAATCGCTCGCCGACGCGCCCTTCGGGCCTCGGGCTTCGCCCGGCTCGCTCATGTGACCTCCGCCGGCGTGCGCTGCAGCGCGGCGAGCATCGCCGCGGCATCGTTGGGCGCGTTCGGCCGGTCGCCGATCAGCTTGCCGTCGCGGAAGGTGAGCAGCCGCGAGGCGAACGCGGCGATGTCGTTTTCGTGGGTGACGACGACGACGGTGATGCCCTCGCGGTTGAGCTTCTGCAGCAGGGCCATCACTTCGAGGCTCGTCCGCGAATCGAGCGCACCGGTGGGCTCGTCGGCGAGGATCAGCTTCGGATCGTTGACCAGCGCCCGGGCGATCGCGACGCGCTGCTGCTGGCCGCCGGAGAGCTGGGACGGATGGTGATGCTCGCGCCCGGCGAGACCGACCGCGGCGAGCTTGGCGCGTGCCTTTGCATGCCGCTCGGCGGCCGGCACACCGGCGTAGAGCAGCGGCAGCTCGACGTTCTCGGCGGCCGACGTGCGCGGCAGCAGGTTGAACTGCTGGAACACGAAACCGATGTACCGGTTGCGGATGCCCGCCAGCGCGTCGCGGTCGAGATGCTCGATGTCTTCGCCGGCAAGCAGGTAGCTGCCCGAAGTCGGCGCGTCGAGGCAACCGACGAGGTTCATGAACGTCGACTTGCCGGATCCCGAGGGACCCATCACCGCGACGAATTCGCCCTCGACGATGTCGACGGACACGCCCGCGAGGGCGTGCACCTCGGTCTCGCCCAGGCTGTAGACCTTGGTGAGGTCGTGGACGGCGATCAACGGCGCGGGCATGGCGAGGTGCGGCGGTCCCCGAACGTCAGAAGGGAAGTCGCGGCCCGCTGGCGCCGGACTTGGCGGCCGGCGCATTGCGGTCGACGACACCGACGATCACGTCGCTCGCCTCGTTGAGATCGCCGCCGAGGATCTCGGTCGCGTTGCCGTCGGTGAGCCCGAGGCGAAGGCTGACCTCACGCGGCTTGCCGTCCGCGCCGACGATCCACGCGCGTCCGGCACCTGCGCCGGCGGTGCGCCCGGTTTCCGCCGCGACGATTTCGGCGTACTTCGATTGCTGGTCGGGATGCAGCATCGCGTTGATCTTCTGCCGGACGTCCGCACGCAGCCGCTCGCCGCGCGTGCGTCGGTCGGCCTCGGGCGCATCGCGGAGCTCCGCCATCTTCGCGCGAAGCTCGGCGAAGATCTCATCGAGACGCGCCTGCTGCGCGGCGTCGAGCTTGAGCTCGGTGACGAGCCGCTGCCGGCGCGCCTGCGCGTCGCCCGCGCCGCCGCCCGCCGCGGAAACGGCGACCGCTGGATCGTCCTTCGCCGCCGCGGTGCCGGCGGGACGCCAGCGCAGCGCCGCGTTCGGGATCTTCAGCACGTTCTCGCGCGCGTCGGTGACGATCCGCGTGTTCGCCGTCATCCCCGGCACGAGAATGAGATCCGGGTTGGCGGCCCCGATGATCACCGTGTAGGTCACGACGTTCTGTACCGTCTGCGCCGCCTTGCGGATCTGCCGCACCGTCCCGCGGAACGTCCGCCCCGGAAAGGCGTCGACCGTGAACGTCGCTGCCTGGTCGAGCCGGATGCGGCCGACGTCGGACTCGTCGATCGCGGTCTCGACCTGCATCTGGCGCAGATCCTGCGCGATCGTGAACAGCGTCGGCGCCTGCAGGCTCGCGGCCACCGTCTGCCCGGCGTCGATGTTGCGCGAGATCACGACGCCGGACACTGGCGCGCGGATCTCGGTACGGTCGAGATCGACGTTTGCCGAGGCGAGCGCGGCCTCGCGCTGTTTGACCTGCGCCTCGGCGTTGGCGACCTGCGCCTGGCCCGCGCCCACCTGTGCCTCCGCGGTACGGACCGCCTCGGCCAGCGCGTCGTAGTTGAATTGCGCGTTGTCGAGATCGGCGCCCGAGATGAATCCCTTGGCGACGAGCTCCTTCTTGCGTTCGAGGTCGGTCTTTGCGCTGTTGGCCTGGATCCGCGCGCGCAGCACCTGCGAGCGCAACGCGGCGAGGTTGCCCTGCTGGTTGAGCAGCGACGTCCGCGTCGCGTCGAGGTCGGCCTGCGCCTGCTTGACCTTGAGCTGGTAGGTCTCGGGATCGATCCGTGCGAGGAGATCCCCCTTCTTCACCGGGCTGTTGAAATCGACGTAGAGGTCGCGGATCTGGCCGGAGATCTGCGAGCCGACCTGCACGTTGATGACTGCGTTCAGGGTTCCCGACGACGAGACGACCGCGGTGATGCTTCCCCGCTCGATCTTTGCGAGGCGGTACTCGGTGGCCGCGGCGCCGCGACCGAAGTACCACCAGCCGCCGGCACCGGCCAGGACCAGCGCGAGGACGACGGGAACAACCCAGCGCGCGCGCGAACCGCGCCGCGATGCCGCGGGCAGGACAGACGGGGACGAAGCCATGAGGCGGGTGTCTTCTTCTTGGTCTTGGGAACGGGGCTTAGCCGTTGCCGCTCTTTGCCGCCGCCGCCTGCTGTTCGGCGAGCTCCCGGCGCAGCGTGCGCAGGCGGGTCTCGACGACGGAAGTCTGATAGAAGTCGCCGTCGCCGGCTTTGGCGGCGAGCTCGAGCTGCATGACGGCACCGCGCAAGTCGCCGGCCCACGCATAGTACTCGCCCTGATGCCGGTGCTCGAGCAGTCGCTTGCCGAGGGCGGCGTACGCCTGCGCCGCGATCCGATGGAGCGGACCATTGCTCGGAAAGCGCTGCATCTGCGTCTCGAGGAACGCGGCGGCGTCACCCGGACGGTTGGCCTTGATCAGTGCGTCCGGGTAGTCGTAGACGAGCTGCAGCTTGTTCGGGTAGCGCGCGAGAGCGGCTTCGAAGCGGCGGATCGCGGCGTTGAGGTCCCCGGCTTCCATCAGCACGTGACCCGCGATCGCCTCGATCATCGGATGCGGCGGCGCGGCCTTTTCCAGCGTCGCGAGTTCCGCCTTCGCCCGCGTGTAGTTCTTGGCCCGGAGCAGCGAGGCGACCAGGCCGTAGCGTGCCGCGACGAGGTTGTTGTACTTGTGCTCTGCGAGCGCCTCGTCGAAGAAGGCGACTGCCTCGCGGTCGGTGCCCGTGTAGCTCTTGAGGAGCGCCCTTACCATGTCAAAGTCGAGCGAGTCGGCGACTTGCCGGTACGGGCGCCCCTGCGCCCGCGCTTGGGCCTCGGCGATCCGCTCGTAGGTTATCGGGTGGGTGCGCAGGTAGGAGGGCGCGCCGCCTTCGGAAAAGCGCGTCGCGCGCTGCAGGCGCTGCATGAACGTGGCCATGGCGCTGTCGTCGAAGCCGGCCGCGTCGAGACGCGCGAAGCCGATGCGGTCGGCCTCGTATTCGTTTTCGCGCGTGTAGTTGAGCTGCGTCTGGATCGCCAACGCCTGGGCGCCGGCCACGGCCGCGGACGCGATCTGTCCGCCCGAGGAGCCGCCGGCGCGAGCGGCCGCGATGGCGACCAGCAATGCTCCGAGGGAGAGCAGCAGCGACCGCTGCTGCCCGGCGGCGGAGCGCGTCAGATGGTGCTGCGTGACGTGGGTGATTTCGTGCGCCAGCACCGATGCGAGTTCCGACTCGGTCTGCGTGAGCAGGATGAGTCCCGAGTTCACGCCGATGAATCCGCCCGGGAGCGCGAACGCGTTGATGCCGGGGTCGGCGACGGCAAAGAACTCGAAGTCGGACTTGCCGTCATGGACCGCAGTGACGAGCCTCTGGCCGAGCTCGTTCAGGTAGTCGTTGACTTCCGGGTCGTCGAGGTACGCGCCCGACGCGCGGATCTGGCGCACGACCGATTCGCCGAGCTTGCGCTCCTGCGCAGGAGAGAGCATCGACTGCGACTCGTCGCCGAGGTCGGGAAGGCCCTGGGCACGCGCGTCGCCGATCGCGCCGCTTCCCGGGGCGATCGGCTGCGCTGCAAGCGCGACCGCGAGGACGGCGGCGACCGCGCGACGGCGCAGAGCGCGTGGGTCTCGGGTTGAAGGTTTCAACGGTCGGGGTAGTTACGCAGTGGCTGATGCTAAGATGCGCGGCGTTGAGCGAAGTTCAGGCCGGGGAGGCCGGGTTGGCGCGTTCGGGAGCAGCTAAGGCCTCTGCCGCTAAGGCAAAGCGCGTCGGAACCTCGGCGCGAAAGTCGGCGCGTGCCGCCGCCTCGCAGACACCGCATTTTACCCATTTCGACGCCGCCGGGCAGGCGCACATGGTCGACGTCGCCGGCAAGGATGTAACCAAACGTGTCGCCCGCGCCGGCGGACGGATCCTGATGGCGCCGGCGACGCTGGCGCTCATCCAGTCCGGATCCGCGATAAAGGGCGACGTGCTCGGGGTGGCGCGGATTGCCGCAATTCAGGCCGCGAAGCGAACGTCGGAACTGATTCCATTGTGTCACCCGCTTCCGCTGACGCGGGTCGCGGTCACGTTCACGACGGACTCGGCCGCCTCCGCGATCGCGATCGAGGTGAGCGCGGAAACGCTGGGGCAGACCGGCGTCGAGATGGAGGCGCTCACCGGCGCCGTCGTGGGGCTGCTCACGATTTACGACATGTGCAAGGCCGCCGATCGCGCGATGCGGATCGAGGACGTGCGGCTGCTGGAGAAATCCGGCGGCAAGTCGGGCCACTACGCCGCCGCCTGACCCGGGATCGCGGGCGCGCGGTCCGCGGAGAGCCGGACGCGTCTGCGTTCCGCGCCTGCGACGATGGTCGCGTTTCCCGGCGCGTCGCGCGCGTTGGCTGCCACTGCCAGGCTGGCGCGACGATCGGTCGCGGAGCGGCTCGCGTGGTGCGCACGCTGACTGGCCTTGATCAGCCGCGCGGTGCGACCGGAACGCGACGGCGCGACGATTCGAGCAGCGCGTCGATCAGGTGATGAACGCGCAATGCCGCACGTCCGTTGTTCGAAGGCGCGCGCCGCGTGTCGAGGGCGTCGAGAAATTCGGCCAGCACGGCGCGATGGGCGTCGTGCGCGAACGCCATCGGATCGGCGCCACCGCCCGTCGCCGCGTCTTCGCCCACCGTCTCGCGTCGCCCGTTCGCGAAGAAGAGGTCGAGCTTGCCCGCGACAAGCAAGGCGGTCCCGCGCGTGCCCGCAATTTCGATCCGCTCCGGAAATCCCGGATAGCTCGCCGTCGTGGCATCGACGGCGGCGATCGCGCCGTTGGCGAAGCGCAACGCGCCGGCGACCGTGTCTTCGGTTTCCATCCGGTGGACGGCCGAGGTGGCGGCGAACGCGGTGACCTCGCTCACGGGCGGCATGAGGCTCAGGAACAGGTCCAGCATGTGAATGGCCTGGGTCATCAGTACCCCTCCACCGTCACGCTCCACGGTGCCGCGCCCCGGCTCGTCGTAGTAGGTCTGCGGTCGCCACCAGCGCACGCTCACCGACGCGGTCGCAACCTCGCCCAGGTCGCCGGCCGCGAGCCGCGCCGCGAGTTCGCGCGAGGCCGGCCGGAAGCGATGCTGCAGAACCACCGCGAGCGTCACGCCGGCGCGGGTGCACGCCGCGACGGCCGCCTCGGCGCGGGCGGTGTCGGCTTCGACCGGCTTTTCCACGAGGATGTGCTTGCCCGCCGCCGCCAGCCGCTCGATCAGCGGCAGGTGGGTGCGGGGTGGGGTCAACAGCAGCGCGCTGTCGACGCCGGGGTCGGCGAGCAGCGCGTCGAGATCCCCGGTGGTCGGCAGCGGAAACCGCTCGGCGAAGATGCCGCGCCGCGCGGCGCTGGGGCTGTAGACACCCGCGACCTCGACGCGATCGCGCAGATCCAGCAGGCTCTTGGCGTGGGGCGCGGACGCCATGCCGGCGCCGATGACGGCGATGCGATGTCGGTTCAACGCTTTCTCCAAGGCGCCGGGCGCCGGGGTGCGAGCAAAAATTTGGTCCGGTGGTTGGACCACTTGACCGAAGTATAGCAGCGGCGTAGAGTCGTCGCAGCCGCAAAAGCGCCGCCAGAGCGCCGCCGGCAACGGCATGCCGATGCCGCAAGCGTACCAGCGTTCAGGGGGAAGCGTGCCGCTGCAAACCGTCGAGCCGATGCGCCTGTACCGGCAGATCGCCGGACAGATCGAGTCGCTGATCGACAAGGGGGAATTCCCTCCGGGATCGCGTCTGCCGCCGGAGCGCGAGCTGGCCGTTCTCCTCGGCGTGTCGCGCACGTCGGTCCGCGAGGCGATCATTGCGCTCGAGATCGCCGGCCGCGTCGAGGTGCGCGTGGGAACGGGCATCTTCGTGACGGCACGGCCGGCGCCTCGCCGCGCCGAGGCGGCGGGCGGCGCGCCGCGCGACGACGGACCCGGCCCGTTCGAGCTGCTCGCCGCGCGTGCGCTGATCGAGGGCGAGTTTGCCGCGGCGGCGGCGCGCTCCGCGACGAAGGAGCACATCGCCGCGCTGCGCGAGACGATCGCGGCGATGCGCACCCACGACGACGATTTCCAGCAGCGGGACGCCGCCGATCGCGCCTTCCACGTCCTCATCGCCGAGGCGACCGGCAACGACGTCCTGCCGCCGATCACCGAGATGCTCTGGGATCAGCGGCGCGGCGACCTGTGGACGCAGATCGAGCGGCATTTCCAACACGCGGGCGCTGCGATGCGGACGCTGTCCGATCACGAGGCAATCGTCGTCGCGATCGCGGCGCACGACCCGGACGCAGCGCGCGCCGCAATGCAGCGGCACCTGAACCGCGTCGCACGCGAGTTCCAGCGCCGTATCGATGAGGCGCCGGCGCCAACCGGAGGGCCGCAGAGCAAGGACGCAAAGCCGGCCGCCGCGCGCGGTTCGAGTCGGTCGTTGACGTAGAATTCACCGGCCGCCCCATTCGGACCTCGATCCGCGCATCCGCCGCACGACGGGAACGCCCCCTTTCATTCATCCAAACCAGGAGGAACGTCATGAAGATCTCCAAGCCCGAACTCTACGGGGAGCGGCGCGCACTGCTGGGCGCCGCTGTCGCCTTCGCCGCCGCATCGGCGTTGGGCCTCGGCTTGCTGCCGGTCGCCTCGGCACAGGTGCCGCCGATGCCGAAGAGCCCGGTGACGATCAACATCGTCGACGTCGCCGGCAATCTTGCGCTGACGCAGGATGCGTTCGAGCTCTATGCGAAGAAGCATCCGAACGTCGTCGCCAAGTTCAACTTCACCAAGGCGCCGGCACCGGAGCTGCCGGGCAAGCTCAAGGCGATGCAGGGTGCGGGCCGCAGCGACATCGACATCGTGCTGACCGGCACCGATTTCCTCGCCGCCGGCATCGAACAGGGACTGCTGATCAAGCTGCTGCCGGAATACGCGCGCCAAGTTCCCCGGCCTGATGAACAATTACCAGCCGGCCGCGGCCAAGATGCAGGAACTGGCGATGGACCAAGGGATCACCGTCGCGTTCATGCCGGCGGGCCCGCTGCTCGAGTACAACCCGGCCAAGGTCAAGCAGGTGCCGACCACACCGCAGGAGTTGCTGGCGTGGTGCAAGGCCAACCCGAACCGGCTGATCTACGCGCGGCCGGCCAACTCGGGCCCGGGCCGCACGTTCATCATGGGCCTGCCGTACATCCTCGGCGACAAGAACCCGAAGGACCCGGTCAACGGCTGGGAAAAGACCTGGGCCTATCTGAAGGAGCTCAACTCGTGCATCGAGTACTACCCCACGGGAACAGGCGCGGTGATGAAGGAACTGGGCGAGGGCTCGCGTGACATGACCGTGACGATGACCGGCTGGGACCTCAATCCGCGCGTGCTGGGCATCGTGCCGAAGGAATTCAAGGTCGCGCCGTTCAAGGGGATGACGTGGGTCAACGACGCGCACTACATGGTCGTGCCGAAGGGCGTGCCGGCGGAGAAGCTCGCGCGTCGTCCTCGACGTGATGGCGTTCATGCTGACGCCTGAGGCGCAGGCGTACACGTACGACAAGGGCTATTTCTATCCCGGCCCGGCGGTGAAGAACGTGCCGCTGTCGATGGCGCCGAAGGAAAGCCAGGACGCGATCAAGGAGTACGGCCGTCCGGAGTACGAAGGCTGGCTCGCGCAGTTTCCGCACACTCAGTCGCTGGACGCGAAGGCGCAGGTCGAGGCGTTCCGGCTGTGGGACCAGCAGGTCGGCGCGCAGAAGACGAAGTGACGCAGCACTCCGGGAGCAGGTCGCGCGCGGCCCGCGATCGGACACATCGGCGTCGACGCGGACGCAGCGACCCCCGTCGCTGCCGCGCGCGGGGGTCCGCAACCGCATCGAGCGCGGATCCGCTCCCGCCCTGGCCTCCAAGTCAGCCGCCCCGTGATGAACCACGACTTCAGCGAACTCCGAGCTCGACGCCGTCACCCGCCGGTTCGCCGGGGCCGGCGGGAAGGCCTTCAACGCACTGTCGGAGATGACGCTCACGATCCGGCGCGGCGAATTCATTGCGCTGCTCGGTCCGTCCGGCTGCGGCAAGTCGACGGCGCTCAATTGCATCGCGGGCCTGCTGCCGCTGTCCGGCGGCAGCATCTGGCTCGACGACGTGAGGATCGACACGCTGCCGCCCGAGAAACGCGGGTTCGGCATGGTGTTCCAGAACTACGCGCTGTTTCCGCACATGACGGTGGCGAAGAACGTCGGCTTCGGCCTCCGGATGCGCGGCGTGTCGGCAGGCGAGACCGCGAAGCGCGTCGAGCGCGCGATGAAGCTGGTCCAGCTCACCGGGCAGGAGCACAAGCTTCCCGGCCAGCTGTCCGGCGGTCAGCAGCAGCGCGTCGCAATCGCGCGGGCAATCGTCATCGAGCCGCCGTTGATCCTGATGGACGAGCCGCTGTCGAATCTCGACGCCAAGCTGCGGCTCGAGACGCGCTCCGAGATCCGGCGGATCCACCGCGAGCTCGATCGCGCGACGATCTACGTCACGCACGACCAGGACGAGGCGCTGTCGCTCGCCGACCGCATCGTCGTGATGCAGGACGGCATCGGTGCAGCAGATCGCGCCGCCGTCGGAAGTCTATTCGCAGCCGGCGAACCTCGACGTCGCCCGCTTCATGGGATACCGCAACGTGATCGACCTCGCCGTCGAGCGCGAGGATGGCGAGCGGGTGACGGTCGCCGGCGCCGGGATCCGGCTCGACGGCATCCGCAAGCAGCCGCTCGCAGGCGGTCGTGCGGCGGTCGCGATCCGCCCCGAGGAGATCGTCGTCGCCGACGGACCCGGCGGCGCCAACACGATGGCCGGGCGGGTCGACAACGTCGAGTACTGCGGCCGCGACTCGCTCGTCGACGTGGTCACGCCGGACGGGATCCGGCTGCATGTGCGCACGCACGTCGCCGATCGCGCCGGGCGACGCGGTGCACGTCCACGTGCCGGTCGAGCGCGCGCTCGTCTATCCGGCCGGTTGATGCGATGGCGACCGCCTCGCCACCGCTCGCCCGCGCCCCGTTCGACCGCGTGCTGCTGCTGGTCGTACCGGCGGGCCGCGTTCATGCTGCTGCTGTTCGTCTACCCGTTCCTGTACGGCCTCGCGCTGTCGTTCGAGCCGAAGGAGGGGGGCGCGCTCGGCAACTACGCGCACTTCTTCACCACCGACAACCTGTGGCCGACGATCTGGACCACGTTGCGCCTCGCGCTGCCCGCCACGCTGATCAACGTCGTTCGTCGCGCTGCCGATCGCCTACAAGATGCGCGTGAAGTCGCGCTACCAGCGGGCGTCACGACGATCCTCGTCGTCCCGATCACGCTCGGCACCGTGCTGATCGCCGAGGGGATGCTGACCTACTTCGGGCCGAAGGGCTGGCTGTCGCAGTTCCTGCAGCTCCTCCACCTCTACGACGGCCCGATCCGGCTGACGCACAACTACTGGGGCGTGCTGATCTCGCTGGTCGTCTCGGGATTCCCGTTCGCGTTCCTGCTGATCCTCTCGTACATCACCGGCATCGACCCGGTGCTCGCGCGCGCGGCGTCGACGCTGGGCGCCGACCCGCGGCGCAGTTCCGCCACATCTACCTGCCGCTGCTGGCGCCCGGACTCGCGATGTGCTTCTGCCTCGCGTTCGTGCAGGCGTTCTCGGTGTTTCCCTCGGCCGTGCTGCTGGGCTCGCCGGCCGGGCCGACGCGGGTGATCTCGATCGCCGCGTACGAAGCGGCTTTCGAGCAGTACGACTATTCGCTGGCGTCGGCGATCGCGATGATCATGGGCTTCGTGCAGCTCGTCATCGTCGCCGCCGTGCTCGGACTGCGCAACGTCTTCTACCGTGGCCCCGTCGCGGGAGGGAAGGGGTGAGCGCCGCATCGGTGGCCGCGACGATCCGGACGCCGCTGCTCGAGCGGGCCTGGAGCGGGCTGCTGTGGGGACTGATGACGCTGTTCGTCGTCAACATCGGACTGATGATCGCGGCCGTGGCGACGAGCTCGTTCGCGAGGCGCTGGCTCGGCACGTGGCTGCCCGAGGGCTGGACGACGAACTGGTACACGTCGGCGTGGAAGGAATTCCAGCTCGACTCGGTGCTATGGGTCACCGTGCAGGTCGTGTTCGCCGTCGTTTTCCTGGCGCTCGTCATCGGCGTGCCCGCGGCGTACACGCTTGCACGGCGCGACTTCCCGGGCAAGCGTGCCCTGATGCTCCTGTTCCTGCTGCCGCTGATGGTGCCGCCGATCACCTACGGCATTCCGCTCGCGACGGTGCTCTACAAGGTGCATCTCGCCGGCTCGCTCGCCGGCGTGATCCTGGCGAATCTGATTCCCGCCGCGCCGTTCGTGATCCTGGTGATGACGCCGTTCATCGAGCAGATCGATCCCAACCTCGAGTCGGCGGCGCGGGTGTTCGGCGCCAGCACGGGGCGCATGTTCTGGCACGTGCTGGTACCGCTGCTCGCGCCTGGGATCCTCGCCGCATCGCTGCTGGTGCTGGTGCGCACGATCGCGATGTTCGAGCTGACGTTCCTGACTGCCGGGTCGGATTCGCAGACGCTGGTCGTTGCCCTCTACTACGCGGTGTTCGCCGCCGGGGTACGCGCGCCGCAGTCGGTCGATGCGATGGCCATGATCTACATGGTCGTCACCCTCGCGTGGCTTCTGATCGCCTTGCGCTTCGTCAACCCGACACAGCTCGTAAGCCGGGTCAAGGAGCACCCGCGGGCGGCATAGCGCGCTGCGTCCAAGAAAGGGGGTGGGAAGAGAATGGCGACCGGAACAGCGATGGCGCGCCCCCGAGCTGCAGGGCTCCACCACCTTGCATCGTGGCCGCCCCCGCATCTGTACCGTTCCGTCGGCACGCATGGCTGCACACGAGTCGCTGCGGCACCGGGGGGCGAGGCGGGAGCGGTCGGATGGTTGGACCATTTGACCACGCCAAGGGCCGGGCATAGAATCGTCCCCACCGCAACGGCGCCTGCAGAGCGTCGAGCGTTCCGCCGGCATCGGTTGCCGAAACGGTCGAAAGCGATGGGGAGGAAAATGGTGCCGCTGCCACTTACCGGTTGCACCAACGGCAGTCGACTGCTCGGCCTCGCTGGGGCACTCCGGCAGTTCTCCGCCCGTACCTTCCGTCACGATCTGACGGCCTCGCGAACATCACTTCCTCCGGTTGGACCGACGGGGCGACGTCCTGCCGCCTCGCAGCTGACCGACACACAAAGGAGCAATCGTCAAATGTTGACCCGTACTCGTCGCATCGCCGTGGCGGCCGGCACCGCGCTTTGCATCGCGCTGCCGCTCGCCGCTGTCGCCCAGACCATGGTGCTCAAGGCCGCAGACGTGCACCCGGAGGGTTATCCCAACGTCGTCGCAATGCAGCACCTCGGCGAAAAGCTCGACAAGGCCACCAATGGCCGGCTCAAGCTGCAGATGTTCCCGAACATGGTGCTCGGCGGCGAGAAGGAGATGATCGAGCAGGCCCAGGTCGGCGCGATCCAGATCGCCCGCATCTCGCTCGGTCCCGTCGGCTCGGTCGTGCCGGACGTCAACGTCTTCAACATGCCGTTCGTGTTCCGCGACGAAGCCCACATGCGCAAGGTCATCGACGGCCCGATCGGTGACGAGATCCTGGCCAAGATCACCGACAGCAGCGTCAAACTTGTGGCGCTGGGCTGGATGGACGGGGGAACGCGCAACCTGTACACGAAGAAGCCGATCCACAACCAGGCCGATCTCAAGGGCGTCAAGGTTCGCATGATGGGTAATCCGCTGTTCGTCGACACGATGAATGCGATGGGCGGCAATGGCATCTCGATGGGCATGACCGAGCTGTACGGTGCGCTGCAGACCGGCGTCGTCGACGGCGCGGAAAACAATCCGCCGACCTATTTCACCCAGAATCACTACCAGGTCGCGAAGTACTACAACCTGACCGGTCACTTGATCATCCCCGAGATCTTCGTGTTCTCGAAGGTGTCCTGGGACAAGCTGTCCAAGGCGGACCAGGACCTGATCCGGAAGCTGTCGAAGGAAGCGTCGCAGGAGCAACGGGCGTTGTGGGACAAGCGCGTGGCCGAGGACACGGCCAAGCTCAAGGCGGCCGGCGTGCAGTTCGTCGAGGTCGACAAGAAGCAGTTCTATGACGCCACGGCGCCGGTACGGGCCAAGTACGGCGCGCAGTACGCCGACCTGATCAAGCGGATCGAAGCGGTCAAGTAAACGCCTTCGCGGACGCAGCGTCGCGCGGGCGGCACGCGCCGCCCGCGAACGGTCTGCGTCCGCACCTGGGGTCTCCATGAAACACGCCATTCCGCGCGCGCTGGACCGGTTGTACCTGATTTGCATGTGGGTCGCCGGTCTCTCGCTGTTGGTCATGACGCTCGTCATTCCGTGGGGCGTGTACGCGCGGTACGTGCTGGGCTACGGCTCGCAGTGGCCGGAGCCGCTCGCCACGTTGCTGATGGTCGTCTTCACCTTCTTCGGCGCGGCCGCGGCCTACCGGGCGGGCTCGCACATCGCGGTCACGATGCTCACCGACCGGGTCGGACCCAAAATCGGCCATGCGCTCGAGTGGGTGGTCGATCTTCTGATGTGTGCGATCTGCCTGTTCACGATTGTCTGGGGATTCGAGCTTTGCAGCGTCACCTGGAACCAGACGGTGGCAGAGTTCCCGTTCCTCTCCGTGGGAATCACCTACTTGCCTCTCCCGGTAGGCGCGATCCTGATCCTGGCCTTCGTGCTCGAGCAGATGGTCTTCGGATCGCAGAAGCACCGGTCGGTGGTGACCTTTGGCGAGTCCGCGAAGCCGCACGAGCACGCAACGGAAGCGGGCTAGGAGACGGGCCATGGATGCGCTGGTTCTTCTGGGCAGCCTGCTGCTCCTGCTCGCGATCGGTACGCCGGTCGCGTTTGCGCTGGGACTCGCCACCCTTGCGGGCGCCTGGTGGATCGACATCCCGCTCGACGCGGTGATGATCCAGATCGCCAGCGGCGTCAACAAGTTCTCCCTGCTCGCGATCCCGTTCTTCGTGCTTGCCGGCGCCATCATGGCCGAGGGCGGAATGGCGCGGCGGCTGGTCGCCTTCGCGTCTGTCTTCGTCGGCTTCATCCGCGGCGGACTTTCGCTCGTCAACGTGCTGGCGTCGACGTTCTTCGGGGCCATCTCGGGCTCGTCGGTTGCCGACACCGCGTCGATCGGCAGCGTGCTCATTCCCGAAATGGAGAAGAAGGGTTACCCGCGCGATTTCGCCGCGGCCGTCACGGTGTCGGGATCGGTGCAGGCCATCCTGATTCCCCCGAGCCACAACGCGGTGATCTACTCGCTCGCCGCCGGCGGCACGGTCTCGATCGCGTCGCTGTTCCTCGCCGGGGTGCTGCCGGGGCTGCTGCTCGGGTTCACGCTGATGTCGCTTTGCATTGTCATCGCGCGGCGGCGCCACTTCCCCGCGGGAGAGCGCCTCCCGCTCAAGACCGCGCTCAGGCTCTCGGTCGAGGCGCTCTGGGGCCTGTTTACGATCTTCATCATCATGGGCGGCATCCTGAGCGGCGTCTTCACCGCCACCGAATCGGCGTCGATTGCCTGCGTGTACGCGTTCCTGGTGACGATGTTCGTGTATCGGGATTACAAGTGGCGCGACCTGCCGAAGCTCGTCCATCGCACCGTCAAGACCGTCGCGATCGTGATGATCCTGATCGGCTTCGCGTCGTCGTTCGGATACATCATGGCGCTGATGCAGCTTCCCGCGAAGCTCACGGCTTTCCTGCTCACGCTGTCCGAGAACAAGATCGTGATCATGCTGTGCATCAATGTCATGCTGCTGGCGCTGGGGACGCTGATGGACATGGCGCCGCTGATCCTGATCTGCACGCCGATACTGCTGCCCGTCGTCAAGGGATTCGGCGTCGATCCGGTCCATTTCGGGATGATCATGATGGTCAATCTCGGCATGGGGCTGATCACGCCTCCCGTGGGATCGGTGCTCTTCGTCGGCAGCGCGGTGGCCAAGATCAGCATCGAGCGCGTGACGAAGGCGTTGCTGCCGTTCTATGTGGCGCTGTTCACCGTCCTCATGGTGGTTACGTACGTTCCCGAGATCTCGCTGTGGCTGCCGAGGACCCTGATGAAGTAGCCGATCGGCCGCGTTGCCCTTGAACCGGTCGAACGGCCCGCGCTCGGGAAACACCCATCCATGCCGTTTGCCCACGCCTTCGGAACCGCGACATGCCATCGCTGAGCCTGACGACGCTCGGTTTGATTTCCCCGACCGTCCGGCGCCCGGACTACGACATCGCCCAGGTGGACGTCGGCATCGTCCATCTCGGCCTCGGCGCGTTCCACCGCGCCCACCAGGCGATGTACACCGACGATCTGCTGCGCGCCGACCCGCGCTGGGGGATCTGCGGCGTCAGCCTGAAGACCCCGCGCGCGACGGAGCCACTGGCGGCGCAGGATTGCCTGTACACCGCGCTCGAGAAGAGTGCGGAAGGACGAAACGCGCGCGTGGTCGGCGCCGTGCGCGAGGCGCTGTTCCTCGGCACCGAGCGAGCGAAGGTGATCGCGCGCCTCGCCGATCCGGAGGTGCACATCGTCACGCTGACGGTCACCGAGAAGGGCTATTGCCACGATCCGGCGACCGGGCGCCTCAATCTCGGGCATCCGGACATCAGCCACGATCTCGCGCATTTCGAGGTCGCGAAGAGCGCTCCGGGAGTTCTCGTCGCCGGACTCGCCGCGCGGCGCAAGGCCGGCAGCGGCGCGCTGACCGTCGTCTGCTGCGACAACCTCCCGCACAACGGTCGCGTCGTCGAGGCGATCGTCACCACGTTCGCGCAGGCGCACGACCCTGCGCTCGCCGACTGGATCGGGCGCCACGTGACGTTCCCGTCGACGATGGTCGACCGCATCGTGCCGGCGACCACGGCGGCCGACGTGACCGAGGTGAGCGAACTGCTCGGTGTCGCCGACGCCGTGCCGGTCGTGTTCGAACCGTTCAAGCAATGGGTGATCGAGGACCGTTTCGCCGCGGCACGACCCGCATGGGAGGACGCGGGAGCACAGTTCGTCGCCGACGTCGCGCCGTTCGAGACGATGAAGCTGCGGCTGTTGAACGGCAGCCATTCGACGCTCGCCTATCTGGGCTTCCTCGCCGGACACGAATACATCTGGCAGGCGTCGTCGGACCCGGATCTCGCACGACTCGTCGAACGACAGATGGTCGAGGAGATCGTCCCGACGCTCGTGGCTCCCCCGGGCACGGATCTCGCGGCCTACTGCCGACAGCTGATGGACCCGGTTTCGAAACACGGCGCTGCCGCACCGGACGCAGCAGATCGCGATGGACGGGTCGCAAAAGCTGCCGCAGCGACTGCTCGACACGATACGCAACCGTCTGGACGCGGGCGGCTCGATCGCGCATCTCGCGCTGGCCGTCGCGGGATGGATTCGCTATGCAAGCGGCGACCGACGAGCAGGGCCGGACGATCGCCGTGTCGGACCCGATGGCCCCCGAGTTCGCTCGGATCGCCGCCGCCGCCGCGGGCGATCCGGCACGCATTGCCGCGGGGTTCCTCGAGCTCGCTGCGGTGTTCGGCACCGACCTTTCCACCCACCCGACTTTCCGGGCAGACGTCACCCGCAATGTCGACGCGCTGTTTCGCACCGGCGTGCGACGCACGCTCGCCGTCCACCTCGCGGGTGGTTGAGCGCCATTTCTCACGGACGATTTCATGACCGCCGTCAATCTCCATCCCGACCGCCTGTTCCCGCCTGATCCGGCCACGCGCGATCTCGCGCGTCGTCTGTACGCGACGGTGAAGGATCTGCCGATCATCAGCCCGCACGGCCACACCGACCCGCAGTGGTTCGCCGACGACGCGCCGTTTGCCAACGCCTCGGCGCTGTTCATCACCCCGGATCACTACGTCTTCCGGATGCTCTACAGCCAGGGCGTGCGGCTGGAGGATCTCGGCATTCCGCGCCGCGCCGCGGCGCCCGCCGGCGCTCCGCTCGAACCGGACGCGCGCAGGATCTGGCACACGTTCGCCGCGCACTATCACCTGTTTCGCGGAACGCCGACGCGGATGTGGCTCGACCATGCGTTCGCCACGGTGTTCGGGCTCGACGAGCGGCTGACGCCCGCCGTCGCGGATCGCTTCTTCGATCGCATCAACGACTGTCTCGCGAAGCCCGAATTCCGGCCGCGCGCGCTGTTCGAGCGCTTCAACATCGAGGTGCTCGCCACCACGGAATCGCCGCTCGATGCGCTCGTTCATCACCGCAGGATCCGCGACAGCGGCTGGAAGGGACGCGTCGTCACCGCCTACCGCCCCGATCCGGTCGTCGATCCCGAGTTCGACGGTTTCCACGACAACGTTCTGCAGTTCGGTGCGCTGACCGGGGAAAACACGACGACCTGGCGCGGCTACCTCGCCGCGCACACCAATCGCCGCGCCTTCTTCAAGTCGATGGGTGCGACGTCGACGGATCACGGCCATCCGACGGCGACGACCTGCGACCTGCCCGAAGCCGCGTGCCAACGGCTGCTGGACCGCGCGTTGGCAGGCACCGCCTCGCCCGAGGAAGCCGAGCAGTTCCGCGGCCAGATGCTCACCGAAATGGCGCGGCAGAGTCTCGACGACGGCCTGGTGATGCAGATCCACCCCGGCAGTTTCCGCAACCACAATCCGCAGGTGTTCCGCGATTTCGGTCGCGACAAGGGGGCCGACATTCCAACGCGGACCGATTACGTTCGTGCGCTGAAGCCGCTGCTCGATCGCTTCGGCAACGAGCGCGGCCTCACGGTGATCCTGTTCACGCTCGACGAGACCGTCTACGCGCGGGAACTGGCGCCGCTCGCCGGCCACTATCCGATCCTCAAGCTCGGCCCCCCGTGGTGGTTCCACGACAGCCCCGAGGGGATGCTGCGTTTCCGCGAGCAGGCGACCGAGACGGCGGGCTTCTACAACACCGTCGGGTTCAACGACGACACGCGCGCCTTCATGTCGATTCCGGCGCGGCACGACGTCGCGCGCCGGATCGACTGCCGCTTCGTCGCCACGCTGGTCGTCGAGCACAAGATCGGCGAGGACGAGGCGTTCGAGCTCGCTCCGCTGCTCGCGCGGGGATTCGCGAAGGCGGCTTACCGGCTTTGACGAGCCCGGTCGACGAGGAGTCAGAAGCGATGGACATCCGGCAGGCGCTGCACAGCGAACACGCGAAGACGCTCGACACCGCGGCACTGCGCCGCCACTGCCTGGTCGAGAACCTGTTCGTCCCCGACGAACTGGTGCTCACGTACAGCCACGTCGACCGCATCATCGTCGGCGGCGCGATGCCCGACGCCGGCGAGGTCGGTTTCGGGGAGGACCTGGCGCGGCGCTTCGCCGTGCCGCACTTTCTCGCGCGCCGCGAGCTCGGCGCCATCAACATCGGCGGTCCCGGGACGGTGACGGTGGACGGCGAGACGTTCGCGGTCGGTCACCGCGAGGCGATGTTCGTCGGCGCCGGCGCGGCGGACGTGCGCTTCGCCAGCGCCGATGTCGCCCGTCCCGGCGAAGTTCTATCTCAATTGCGCGCCCGCGCATCGCCCGTATCCGCATCGCAGGATCACGCTGGGCGAGGCGTCGCCGCAGACGCTGGGCGACGCGACTACGGCGAATCGGCGAACGATCTACAAGCTCATCGTGCCCGGTGTGGTCGAGTCGTGCCAGCTCACGATGGGAATGACGGTGCTGGAGCCCGGCAGCGTCTGGAACACGATGCCCTGCCACACGCACGAGCGGCGGATGGAAGTGTATTTCTATTTCGCCCTGGCGCCCGATGCGGTGGTGTTCCATCTGCTGGGCCGTCCCGACGAGACGCGCCACATCGTCGTGCGCAACGAGCAGGCGGTGATCAATCCGAGCTGGTCGCTGCACTCGGGCGTGGGCACTCAGGCGTACACGTTCATCTGGGGGATGGTCGGCGAGAACCAGGTGTTCGACGACATGGATCACCTCAAGCCGACGGATCTTTATTGATGCGTCTGACCGCCGCGCCCGGCGCGCGGCGCTCGCCGCCTTTCCCGCACGGGGAAGTTCCGCCGCCGCCAGCCGCTCGCCGATGCCGGATCGCGTGACGGCGTCGATCCACCACTGCAGTGCCCGGCCGGGACGCTCCGCGCGCCATGCGATCTGCATCCGTCCCGCCGGTGCCGGCGCGTCGACGCGTCGCACGACGAGGCGTCCGGCCGCAATTTCGGGTGCGGCGAGCACGAGCGGGACGAAACCGCAGCCCAGACCGGCGACCTGCGCGGCCACCTTGGCCGGCAGGTCGGGGACCGTGAGCGTGTCCTGGCCGTCGAGAAGGCCGATCGTTCGCGGCGGCAGTCGCCGTGATGTGTCGCCGGCCACCACGGCGCGATGGCGCCGGATGTCGGTCGCGGCAATCGGTTCGCGCGCTCCTGCGAGCGGATGTCCCGGTGCGATCGCGAACACCGTGGCAATTTCCCCGAGCGGCCGCGTCCGGAAAACGCCGGCGGTCGGGGGGTCGCCGGAAACCCCGAGGGCGCAGTCGACCCGACCGTCGGCGAGCGCGTCCCAGCCGCCGCCCAGTACCTCGGTGGTCAGCCGCAGTCGCGTGTGCGCGGCATGGCGCTGGCGGCACTCGGTATAGAACTCGGCAACGAGCGGCCAGACCACCGCCAGCGGAACGATCGTGTCGACGGCGATGCGCAGCTCGGCCTCCCAGCCCGTGGCAATGCGCTTGATCCGATGTTCGAGCTCGCCGGCGGCGGCCAGCAGCAGGCGCCCGCTGCCGAGCAGTTCCCGGCCGGCCGTGGTGAGAACGGCACGATGGCCTCGGCGGTCGAACAGCCGAACGTCGAGGTCGTCCTCCAGCTTGCGCACGGCGTAGGTGACCGCCGACGGAACGCGGTGGAGCTCCGCCGCGGCTGCGGCGAAGCTGCCTTTGCGATCGATGGCATCGAGAACCCGCAGTGCGTCGAGCGAAAGGCGCATATTCGAAAATACTGAATGATTTACGCGAAATTGTTCGCTTTCTTTGCCGGCTTGGCAACCCTATCATTGTGCATCTACCGACGAGACCAGTGCCGGAGCCGAGGCCGGTCCCGACCTCAGGAGAATCGAATGATCGAGTTGCGAAAGGCCACCGACCGGGGCCATGCCAACCATGGCTGGCTCGACTCGTTTCACAGTTTTTCGTTTGCCGACTATTACGATCCGGCGCACATGGGTTTCGGCCCGCTGCGCGTGATCAACGAGGATCGTGTGCAGCCGGGCATGGGCTTCGGCACGCACGGCCATCGCGACATGGAGATCGTCAGCTACGTTCTCGAGGGGCAGCTCGAGCACAAGGACAGCATGGGCACCGGCTCGATCATCGCGCCCGGCGACGTGCAGCGGATGAGCGCCGGTCGCGGCGTGACCCACAGCGAGTACAACCCGTCGCGCACCGAGGGCGTTCACTTTCTGCAGATCTGGATTCAGCCGACGGTCACCGGGATCAAGCCCTCGTACGAGCAGAAGCACATCGGCGCCGAGGCGAAGCGCGGCCGGCTGAAATTGATTGCCTCGCCGGATGGCGCCGACGGATCGGTGACCATTCACCAGGACGCACGCGTCTTTGCGGCGCTCGTCAATGGGGCCGAGGCGGTCACGCACGTGCTGGCGGCGGGCCGGCGTGCCTATGTCCACGTCGCGCGCGGCAGCGTTCACGTCAATGGCACAGCGCTCGCGGCCGGCGACGCGGCGAAAATCGCCGTTGAAACCTCAGTGGCGCTCGATCATGGCCGCGACGCGGAAGTCCTGTTGTTCGATCTACCCTGACCCTTGGAGGCATCGATGAATGCAGGAAAGGACGTTGTCGCACTGATCGGCCGTGTCGCGCTCGCGGCGATGTTCGTCATCTCCGGATTCGGCAAGCTGACCGGGTTCGCCGGCACGGCCGGCTTCATCGCGAGCACGGGACTGCCGATGCCCGAGGTGCTCGCGGTGGCGGCGATCGTCGTCGAACTCGGTGGCGGTCTCGCGATCGTCTTCGGCTGGATGACGCGCTGGGCCGCGCTCGCGATGGCCGTCTTCCTTGTCGTGATCACGCCGATCTTCCACGGCTACTGGGCGATGCCGGCCGCGGAGCAGATGGTGAACCAGATCATGTTCATGAAGAATCTCTCGATTCTGGGCGCGATGCTGCTGCTGTACGCGTTCGGTCCGGGCCGCTTCAGCCTCGACCGGGCGTAGGGGTTATTCGAACGGTCACCGGCGTCCCGCCGGTGGACACCGACATCACGGGAAAGGACCGCGCGAAGATCGCGCAGGGCCTGTCGCGGCTGCTCGCCGCAGTCCTACTCCCGGGTGCGGCTGTCGAGCCAGAGCGTCACCGGTCCGTCGTTGACGAGCGTCACCTGCATGTCGGCACCGAAGCTCCCGCTGGGCACCGGTTGTCCGAGTTCGCGCGCGAGCGCCGCGACGAAGGCGTCGAACTTCGGCTGTGCGACCTCGGGCGGCGCGGCGCCTGACCAGGAGGGCCGCGCGCCCTTTCTCGTCGACGCGAACAGCGTGAACTGGCTTACCGCGAGTACGGCGCCGCCGGAATCGCGGACCGACCGGTTCATCACGCCGTCGGCATCGGCGAAGATCCGCAAGGCGACGATCTTGCGCGCGAGCCACTCGCGATCGTCGTCGCCGTCGTCGGTCGCGACCCCTGCGAAGACGAGCAGGCCCGGGCCGATCGCGCCGACCACGCGATCGTCGACACGCACCGCGGCTTGGCGGACCCGCTGGATCAGCGCGCGCATCGGCTCACTTCTTGACGACCGTGCGCTCGACGCCGGTGACCACGCCGTCGACGAGCGTGACGGTCGTGATCGTTTCCGGATCACCGGGTGCCGGCTGGTAGGTCCAGCGTTCGGACTTCGTGCGCTTCATGCTGGTCGTTCCGTCGGGGGTCCCGATGCGCAGGCGCACCTCGGCCGCCGTCATCCCGCTGCGCAGATGCCTGCGCTCGGCCGCATCGGCGCCGTCATCCACCCGCGTGCCTTCGCGTGCGCGTGCGCCTTCCTTCGGCTGACGGACTGCGCCGGACGGTCCGGTGGCGGCACGGCCGGCATTGCCGGCGCTGCCGGGGACCACCGTGATCTCCGGCGGGTCGAGCTGGAAGTCGCGCAGTTCGCTTCCGGGCGGGCAGGGCATCTCCTGATACATCGGCACGTTGCCCTGGCCCTTGCATTTGTAGACGTCGGCGCCCGCGGACGCCGTTGCACACGCCGTGGCGAACAGCACGGCGGCACGGACGATGAAGGGCTTCGCAATGGGCATGGCGACGTGCTACTCCGCGACCGGCAATGCCCGCTTGGCGGGCGCAGGCGCTAACATAGCGCTTTTCGTCCCGTCCCGTCCTCCTCCATTCGATGGATTCGCGTCTTGCCACTGCCGCTCGCGTAGGCGAGATCGCCCCGTTTCACGTGATGGAGGTCCAGACGGCGGCACGTGCGCTGGAAGCGGCCGGTCGCAGTGTCATCCACATGGAAATCGGCGAGCCCGATTTCCCGACACCGGCGCCGGTCCTGGCGGCCGCCCAACGCGCGATCGCGCGCGGCGACATCTACTACACGTCCGCGCTGGGGCTGCCGGAGTTGCGCGAGGCCATCGCCCGTCACTACGCCGACCATTATGGCGTCGCCGTGGCGCCCGAGCGCGTGATCGTGACGGCGGGCTCATCGGCCGCGCTGTTGCTGGTGATGGCGCTGCTTGTCGATCGCGGCGACCGGATCCTGCTGTCGGATCCGGGCTACCCGTGCAACCGCCATTTCGTCCGCGTGCTCGAGGGCGAGCCGGCCGGCGTACCGGTCGGCGCGGAAACCAATTACCAGCTGTCCGCCGACCTCATCGACGCCAACTGGACGCCGGCCACGCGCGGGGCGCTCATCGCGTCCCCATCCAATCCAACCGGGACGACGGTGCCCGCGGAGGAGATGCGCCGCATCGCGTCGACCGTGGCCCGCCGCGGAGGGAGACTCATCGTCGACGAGATCTACCTCGGCCTGTCCTACGACCTCGTCGCGACCGGCGGCCCGCGCTCGGTGCTGACGACCGCGGCCGACGACGCGGACGATCTCTTCGTCGTGTCGAGCTTTTCGAAGTACTTCAACATGACCGGGTGGCGGCTGGGCTGGTTGATCGCGCCGGAACGTCACGTCCGGGACCTCGAGAAGCTTGCCCAGAATCTCTATATCTCGCCGGCCACGGTGTCGCAACGCGCGGCGCTCGCCTGTTTCGCGCCGGAGACGCTCGCCGTGCTGGAGGAGCGTCGCCGCGCGTTCGAAGCGCGCCGCGATTTTCTCGTGCCGGCGCTGCGCGAGCTCGGCTTCGGCATCCCGGTGATGCCGAACGGAGGGTTCTTCGTCTATGCGGACAGTTCGCGGTTCTCGTCCGACAGCGAGCGGTTCTGCCGCGACGTGCTCGAGGGCGCCGGCGTCGCGATCACACCCGGCATCGATTTCGGCACGCATCGCGCCGCCGCGCATGTGCGCTTCGCGTACACGATCGAACAGGCGAAGCTCGAGGACGGCGTGGCCCGGCTCGCCCGCTTTCTGGGCCGCTGACGCGGTGCCGATACGGGGCGCGTGTCGTCGCGAACCGGATCGCCCCGGTGTTGCACGATGCCCATCGTGACGCATCCTCTGCTCGCGCCTCGCTGGTGCTGCATGCCACGCCCGGGCATGCCATGGCGGACCGCGTTGACGGTGATCCTCGGCGGCGCCGTCACCGGCTGCTCGGCTGTCGACTCGATCGAGTTTTACTGGCAGGGCGCCGCGGGACAGGTCGACCTCCTGTCACGGGCGAGGCCGATCGCCGAAGTCGTCGTATCCACCGCGGATCCGCAACTGAAGCTGCGGCTCGAGCGCGTGCAGGCGATCCGCGCGTACGCCAGCCGTGAGCTCGCGCTGCCCGACAACGGCAGCTACACCCGTTATGCGGATCTCGGCCGGCCGTTTGTCGTCTGGAACGTGTTCGCCGCGCCGGAGCTCTCGCTCGAGCCGCAGCAATGGTGCTTTCCGGTCGCTGGCTGCGTTGCCTACCGCGGATACTTCGCCGAGGCGGATGCGCGCGCCGAGGCCGCCCGGCTCGCGGCCGACCGGTTGGACGTCCACGTCAGCGGCGTGCCGGCGTATTCGACGCTCGGCTATTTCGACGATCCGGTGCTCTCGACGTTCGTCCGGTTCCGCGAGGTCGAGCTTGCGCGCCTGGTTTTCCACGAGCTCGCGCACCAGGTCGTGTACGTCAAGGACGACACGTCGTTCAACGAGTCGTTCGCCACCGCCGTCGAGGAGGCCGGCATCCGGCGCTGGCTGCACGCCCAACGGGATCGACCGGACGCCGGCGAGCTCGCGGCCGATGCGCTGCGCGCCGAACGTCTGCGTGGTGATTTCCGGCGGCTGGTCCGGTCCACGCGCGATCGGCTGGCGGCGTTGTACGCGAGCGGCGCGACCGACGACGAGAAGCGCGCCGGCAAGATCGCGGCGTTTGCCGCGATGCACGCCGACTACGAACGGATGAAGGCGGGCGGGGAAGGGCTGCCGGGCTATGACCGCTGGTTCGCGACCGGCGCCAACAATGCGGGCATTGCCGCAGCGGGGCTGTACACCAACCGCGTGCCGCGATTCACGGCATTGCTCGCCGCCGAGGCGGGGGACTTTCCGCGGTTCTACGAGCGGGTGAAGGCGATCGCGGCAATGCCCAAGGTCGAGCGGGATAGGGCGCTGGCGCCCGTGGCGTCGGCCGCCGCTGCGGGGGCCGCGCCGTAGGCGGTGCGCTCTGCCGACGCCGACCCTTTCGCCGATTCGCAGCCGGTCATGCCCTGGGTTGCGGCCTGCCCGGCGAGCGGCGATGGGGCCGCCCGGGTCAGTCGCGCGCCGGGGAACCTAGCCTATTGAATAGGTTCGCAAATTCTGGCATCATTCTTGGTTCCCTTGCCTCACCCGCCGCAGACGGGGAGGCCATCGGCGGCCCTGGCGCCGCCCAACTGCCCACAAGGAGCGTTCTGCATGCGTCACTACGAAGTCGTATTCATCGTGCACCCCGATCAGAGCGAGCAGGTGCCCGCGATGATCGAGCGGTACCGCACGACCATCACCGGCAAGAACGGCCGGATCCACCGCCTCGAAGACTGGGGCCGCCGGCAGATGGCCTACCCCATCGCCAAGCTGCACAAGGCGCACTACGTGCTGATGAACATCGAGATCGACCAGGAAACTCTGGATGAGCTCGAGCACGCGTTCAAGTTCAACGATGCCGTGCTGCGCCACCTGATCGTCGCGATGAACGAGGCCGTGGTCACGCCGTCGCCGATGATGCGCGAGGAGAAGGCGCGGCCCGCCCGTGACGGCGAGCGCGGTGATCGTGGCGATCGCGGTGATCGAGGTGATCGAGGTGATCGAGGTGATCGTGGCGATCGTGGCGATCGTGGCGAGCGCCCACCGCGTTCGGCGAGCGCCGAGGCGCCGCCGGCTCCGGCCGCCGCGGCATCGGAATAGCGCAGCGACCGCAGCCCGGCGAGCCCCGTGCACGGCGCGAACCGGCTGGTGCTCGACGCGATGCTCTGCGAACGCGGCGACCTGCGCTACACCCCGGCCGGCATCCCGGCGCTGGAATGCGTGCTGAAACACGCGTCGGTCCAGCCCGAAGCCGGCGGCCAGCGCAACGTCGAATGCGAACTCGCGGCGGTGGCCTTCGGAGAACCGGCGAAACGGCTCTCCGGCGTGCCGAACGGAACGTCAGTGCGCTGCAAGGGATTCCTTGCCCGTCGTTACCGGACCGGCATCACCGTCGCGCTGCATGTGAACGAATTCGAACTGTTGGAAGGAAACTGAAATGCCCCGTCCCCAAGGAAGGTTTGGCAAGAAGAAGGATGGCAAGAAGCGCGAGCGTGGCAACAGCCTGTTCAAGCGCAAGAAGTTCTGCCGTTTCACCGCCGAAGGCGTCAAGGAAATCGACTACAAGGACATCGACGTCCTGAAGGACTTCGTCCAGGAAAACGGCAAGATCATGCCGGCGCGGATCACGGGCACCAAGGCCCGCTATCAGCGTCAGCTCGGCACCGCGATCAAGCGTGCGCGCTACCTCGCGCTCCTGCCGTACACCGATCTGCACTGAGCCGGAGACCGACATGCAGATCATCCTCCTCGAGAAGGTCGCCAACGTCGGCAACCTGGGCGACGTCGTCAAGGTCAGGCAGGGCTTTGCCCGCAACTACCTGATCCCGCAGGGCAAGGCAAAGCGTGCTACGCCCGAGAACATCAAGCTGCTCGAAGCCAAGCGCGCCGAACTCGAAGCCGCCGCGGCCGAAAAGCTCGTGGCTGCGCAGGCGCAGGCCGAGAAGCTCGAAGGCCTGACCGTCCAGATCACGCAGAAGGCCGGCGTCGACGGCCGGCTGTTCGGCTCGGTCGGCAACGTCGACATCGTCGACGCGCTGAAGGCCCAGGGATTCACGGTCGAGAAGGCCGCAGTCCGGATGCCGGCGGGCCCGCTGAAGCAGGTCGGCGACTACCCGCTGGTCGTCGCGCTGCACACCGACGTGACGGCGAACATCACCGTCAGCGTTCTGGGCGATACGTCGACCGGCGGCTGACCGCACGGCCCGTCGCCGGGCGAGCGCGGAGAGGGGGCCGGCAACGGCCCCTTTTTCTTCATCCGGCGCAGTAGAATCAACCTTCCCCCGACACCCGCCGCCATGCCCGACGATCCCCTGGTCGATGCGCTGAAGCTCCCCCCGCATTCGCTGGAAGCGGAGCAATCGGTGCTCGGCGGACTGCTGCTGGAGAACGACGCGGTCGACCGGATCGGCGATGCGATCGCCGATGCCGATTTCTACAGTGAAGCCCACCGGATCGTCTACCAGCACATCGTCCGGCTGATCAGCGAGGGCAAGCCCGCCGACGTCGTCACGGTGTCCGAGTCGCTCGCATCGACGCAGAAGCTCGACTATGTCGGCGGCCTCGCCTATCTCGGCGCGCTGGTGCAGAACGTTCCGACCGCGGCCAATATCCGGCACTACGCGGCCATCGTCCGCGAACGCTCGATCCTGCGCCAGCTCGCGGCGACCGCCGGCGAGATCGCGGAGACCGCCTACAACCCGCTCGGCCGCAGCGCCAAGGAGATTCTCGATCAGGCCGAGGCGAAGGTGCTCCATATCGCCGAGCAGGGCGCGCGCGGGCAGGCGGTGTTCGCCGAGATCGGCAAGCTGCTGGCCGAGGTCGTCGATCGCATCGAAATCCTGTTCAACCGCGACGATCCGTCCGACGTCACCGGCGTGCCGACCGGATTCTCGGATCTCGACCGGATGACGTCCGGACTGCAGCCGGGCGATCTCATCGTCGTCGCCGGACGTCCGTCGATGGGCAAGACCGCCTTCGCGCTCAATGTCGGCGAGCACGTCGCGCTGAAGGCCGGCATGCCGGTCGCCGTGTTCTCGATGGAAATGGGCGCGCAGCAGCTCGCGCTGCGGCTCATCGGCTCGGTCGGCCGGCTCGATCAGCACAAGCTGCGTACGGGCCGTCTCGCCAACGAGGACTGGGAGAAGCTGACGGTGGCGCTGGGCCAGCTCAACGATGCCCCGATCCTGATCGACGAGACCCCTGCGCTCAACGCGATCGAAGTGCGCTCGCGCGCCCGGCGCCTGCAGAAGCAGTACGGCAAGCTCGGCCTCGTCATCGTCGACTACCTGCAGCTGATGCAGGCATCGACCACCGGCGAGAACCGCGCGACGGAAATCTCCGAGATCTCGCGCGCCATGAAATCGCTGGCCAAGGAGCTCAAGGTCCCGGTGATGGCGCTGTCGCAGCTCAACCGGTCGCTCGAGCAGCGCCCGAACAAGCGGCCGGTGATGTCGGACCTGCGCGAGTCCGGCGCCATCGAACAGGACGCCGACGTGATCGTGTTCATCTACCGCGACGAGGTCTACAACGCCGACACCCAGGACAAGGGTGTGGCCGAGATCATCATCGGCAAGCAGCGCAACGGACCCATCGGCACTGTGCGCCTGACCTTCCTCGGCGAGTACACGCGCTTCGAGAATTTCGCGGCGCCGGGGAGCTACTAACTGGACCACGCCAGCGGATTGCCGGTGCCGGCGTCGCGCAACGCGCCGTGCCCCTGCGGCAGCGGCAGACGCTACAAGGATTGCCACGGCGCGCTGCCGGCGGCACCGGCGGCGGATCCGGTCGCGGTCCGGGTCGCCGCCACGCTTGCCGACGCCCTTCGTCACCAGAAGACCGGACGGCTGCGCGAGGCGGCGCACGCTTACGCGCAGGTGCTCGCGGACGCGCCTGACCAGTTCGACGCGTTGCACATGCTCGGCGTCGTTCACTTTCAGCTGGGCGAGTTCGACCGCGCATTGCCGCTGATCGCGCGTGCCCACGCGTTGCGGCCGGATCTCGCGGAGCCGCGGAAGAACCTGGCGCTGGTCGAGGGCGCGATCGAGCGTCGGAGCGCGGAACGCGAGCTCTGCCGCGCCGTGCTGCCGCGGCTGGCCGGGTTGTGCGAGCCCGTGACACCGGGTGCTGCGCCGGGTAGGGTCGGCCGCCTGTCGCTCGTGCTGCCGCGCGTCGCCGATGCCGAAACGATCGCGGCCGCGGCACGCTTCGCGACGATGGCGCCTTCGGCTGCCCTGGAAGTGTGGCGCGAGGGGGGCAACCGAGACGGCGTTCCGGAAGCGATGACGGTGCGGACGCTCGATCCCGCGGCGGGGCTGCATCCGCGTGGCGCCATGGTGGTTGCGTGCGGTGCTTTGCCCCTGCTCGGCGGATGGCTCGATGCCGCGACGCCCGCGCGCGTCGGCTGGCTCGTCGTCCGCGACGAGCCCGGCGTCGCGCTGGATCGGCTGCGCGAGCTTTCCGGCGAAGGCCGCAATCGCGTTGCGCTCTATTACGCCGACGCTGCGCTCGCCGCTGCGTGGCCGCTGCCCGGCGTGGTCCTCGGTCCGGCACCGGCGACGACCGCATGAGCACGCAGACCGGCCCGACGCAGGCGTCCGGCGACGTGCGCATCATCGCCTTCTATCTGCCCCAGTTCCATCCCATTCCGGAGAACGACCGCTGGTGGGGCGAGGGTTTCACCGAGTGGACGAATGTCCGGCGTGCACGGCCGAATTTCGAAGGTCACTACCAGCCCCACGTTCCAGCCGAGCTCGGCTATTACGACCTGCGCGATTCCGACGCGCGTGAGCGACAGGCAACGCTCGCGCGTGAGCACGGCGTCGACGGGTTCTGCTACTACTATTACTGGTTCAACGGCAAGCGATTGCTCGAGCAGCCACTCGACGCCGTGCTCGCCAGCGGCCGCCCTGACTTCCCCTTCTGCGTGTGCTGGGCCAACGAGAACTGGACCCGTCGCTGGGACGGCCTCGACCACGAGATCCTGATCGGCCAGAGCTACTCGCCCGAGGACAGCCTCGCCTTCATCCGCGCACTCGTGCCCGTGTTCGCCGATCGACGCTACATCCGCGTCGACGGGCGGCCTTTGCTCATCGTCTACAAACCCGACGTCATTCCCGATCTCGCGCGAACGGCCGCGGTGTGGCGCGAGGAGTGCGTCCGTGCCGGAGTCGGCGATCCCTATCTCTGCGTGGCCTGGGCCTCCTGGCAGGGCGATCCGCGCGTCTACGGCTTCGACGCCGCAGTCGAGTTCCCACCGCACGGCACCGCGGCGGAGAACCTGACGCCGCATACGGCGATCATCAACCCCGCGTTCGAGGGACTGGTCCTGAGCTACCGCAACTACGTCGCCCAGTTGATGATGCGCCCACGACCGGACTTCACGCTGTTCCGAACGGTGATTCCGGCGTGGGACAACACGGCTCGCCGGCAGGACCGCGGCACGACGTTCGTCGGCTCCTCGCCCGAGGTGTTCGGGTACTGGCTCGAGCGTGTCCTCGCCCAGACCAGACTGCGCCATCGCGGCGACGAGCGCCTGGTGTTCGTCAACGCGTGGAACGAGTGGGGCGAGGGATGCCACCTCGAGCCGGACGCGCGTTACGGGCGGCAATACCTCGAGGCCGCCCGCGACGCGCGCGCCGTCGGACCCGAGCGCAGACCGCTGCGACCCGCGTTCGCCGTCGTCCGGCGCGACACGGCTGCTCTCGTCGCCGATGGAGCGCTCGCGATCGAATGTTTCGGGGGTGCACCGTCGGCTGCGCCGCCAAGTCCGCGCGTCTCCGTCGTGATGCCGTTCTACAACCACGCGCGGTATCTCGGACGCGCGCTTGCATCCCTCGCCGGGCAAACGCTGCGTCCTGCCGAACTGGTCGCCGTCGACGACGGTTCCGGCGACGACAGCGCGGCGATCGTCTCTGCATTCGCCCGGAGCGCTCCATTTCCGGTCACGCTGGTCCGGCAGCGGAATGCCGGTGCCGACGTCGCCATCAACCGGGGCCTCGCGCTCGCACGCGAGTCGACGCTGGCGCTGATCAACTCCGACGATGTCTATGCGCCCGAGCGGCTCGCACGATTGACGGCGGTGCTCGACGCCGACACCCTTCTCGCCTTTTCCGACACGGACCTCATCGATGACGCCGACGCGCCGGCCGACGGCGCGTATGCGCGCCGGCTGCGCGAGCGAATCGACGCGGCCGCCACTTCGCCTGACCTGTTGTCTGCGCTCGTCGCGCACAATGTCTCGACGTCCACGGGCAATCTCGTGTTTCGGCGCGCGCTGCTCGACGCCATCGGCGGGTTCGCGCCGATGGCGATGTGCCACGATTGGGATTTCCTGCTGGCCGCGACTTACGCCACCCGCATCGCCTTCGTCCGCGAGCGGCTCTATCGCTACCGGCTCCACGATGCGAACGCGTTCGGCGGCCTCGCGCTCGCGGGGGCGCGCGAGAGCGAGCTGGTGCTCGACGCCTTCTTTTCCGGTCTCGATCGCCATCCGTGGTTGACCGGTGCGGCGCGTGCCGACTTCCTGGCGCGCGTGCGCGCGCTCGGCCTCGGCGGCTACCTTGCGCGCGATGGCTGACGGTGTCGAGCGCCCGGCGTCGCGCAATGCCGCCTGCCCCTGCGGCAGCGGCCGCCGGTACAAGGACTGCCACGGAGCGCTAGGCGGCGCGCCGCTCGCGCCGGACACGGTGGAATCGCCGGATCAGGTCCTCGCCGCGGCGCTCGCGGCGCAGCGAAGCGGACGCCTGGACGACGCGCGTCGGCGCTACGAGCAGATCCTTGCCCGGGAGCCGGCGCATTTCGACGCCCTGCACATGCTTGGCGTCATCCACTATCAGCGCAGCGAACACGAGCGCGCACGCCGGCTGATTGCGCGCGCCTGCGCATTGCGCCCGGAGGTGGCCGATGCCCGCCGCAATCTGCGCCTGGTCGACAACGCGCTTCGCCATGCAAACGCGGGGGCGGCGTACCGAGCATGGCTGGCGTTGCGCGAACCCGTCGCCAATGCGGCCCGTTCGCCGCTGTGGGCAGCGGTGGCGGCGCGCTCCGACGCGCCGCCGATTTCGTTGCTTCTGCCCACGTACAACACGCCCGGGCGTTGGCTCGCCCGCTGCATCGACAGCGTGCTGGCGCAGGTCTTTCCGCATTGGGAGCTGTGCATCGCGGACGACGCGTCGACGGACGCGGAGACCTGGCGCGTGATTGCCGAATACGCCGCCCGCGATGCGCGCATTCGGGCCATGCGCCGCGAAAGGAACGGCCACATCTCGGCCGCGACGAATTCGGCGCTGGCACTGGCGAGTTCGCCTTTCGTCGGGCTCCTCGATCACGACGACGAATTGCCGGCCTGCGCGCTCGCGGAGATGGCGCTCGAGATCGCCGCGCATCCGGACGCCGTCCTGGTCTACAGCGATGAAGACAAGATCGACGAGCACGGCCGTCGCTTCGAGCCGTACTTCAAGCCCGACTGGAACGAGACACTGATGCGGGCCCAGAACGCAGTGAGCCACCTCGGCGTCTATCGCACCGATGCGCTGCGCGCGGCCGGTGGCTTCCGCGAAGGCTACGAGGGTGCGCAGGACTGGGACGCAGCGCTGCGCGTCGCGGAACGCGCGTCGCCCGGCGCGATCCGGCACGTTCCACGGATTCTCTATCACTGGCGGTCGCTGGCGAGTTCGACCGCGTCCTCGATGGACAGCAAGCGCTACGCGGCCGCCGCGCAGGAGCGCGTCGTGACCGAACACTGTGCGCGGCGAGGGTTCGCCGTCAGCGTGACCCGCGTCGCCCATGGGTCCTTCATGCAATGCGACCCCGTCGGCGAGACCGCGAACGCCGCGACGCTCGTCGTGCTGCGGCGGCCGTGGGTGCCGCGCGACGGGTTGGCTGCCCGCTGGCAACGCTGGGCCGGTACCGTGGCGCGCGAGGTACTCATCGTCGACATCGATGATGACGCCGATCCGGCAGCCGGTGTCGACGAGCGTCCGGTGGCCCTGCCGGGTGACGGTGCGCGCGCGCTGAACTCGGCTGCGGCGTCGGCATCGGGGGAGGTCCTGGCCGTCGTCGATGGCGAGCTCGACCCGTGGACGGCCGATGGCCTCGAACTGCTCGTCCGGCACGCGCGGCAACCCGGGGTCGGCGCGGTCGGCGGCATTGCCGTCGAAGCTCAACGCTGCATCGCCGGGACCGGTTACATACTGGACCCGGTGGCCATTGCGGGATCGCCGTACGTCGGGGAGCCATGGGGATTCGTGGCGATGGGCGGCCGCAACTACGTTGTTCAGGAGATGACGGCGGTGCGGCTGGAGTGTCTGGCCGTTCGCCGCGCGCTGTGGCGGGAACTCGGCGGTCTCGACGCCGGGTTGACCCGGGCCTTTCACGACGTCGATTTCTGCCTGCGGGCGGCAGAGGCGGGGACGCGGCAGGTCTGGCATCCGGGCGTGGTGTTCGCCTGGCCGCGGCCGCTGCGCGCCGATGTGCTTGCGGACGCGCTGCGCCGCGAGGATCACGCCGATGCCGACGCGATGCGCCTGCGCTGGGGCGAGGCCCTGACCCGTGACGGTGCCTATAATCCCAACCTCGAGCCCGTCCCGCGGCTCTTCGATCTGGCGATGAATGCGCGATGACGCCGAATGGCATCGTGAATCCCGACGACCTCATGTGGCCGGCGCCGGACACCGGTCGCACGCACGCAACCTGCACGGTATGCGGTGATCGCGGGCCGCACGCTGCGATCGTCGCGGTTCCGTCGCTGGCACCGCCGCATCAGAGGCTGACACTGCTGCGTTGCGAGGCGTGTGGAAGCGGCTTCTACGATCCGCCGGGCATCGTCGATTTCAGCGACCTCAATCAGGATCGCGACGACTTCTGGCGTTTCTACGTCGAGGTCGGCGGAGGGGTGTGGGAGACGATCTGGCCGCTGCTCGTCGACACGGCAGCCGGCGCCCGGTCGCTGCTCGACGTCGGCTGCGGATTCGGCTTCGCCGTCGATTTCTGGCGGCATTCGGTGAGTCCGGACGCCGTCGGCGTCGAACTGGCCGACTACGGCGCCATCGGCGCCCGGATGCTGGGCATCACCGTACATCGCGAGTACCTGCAGGACTGCGCAGCGCTGCGCGGCCGGCGCTTCGACGTGGTTTCGGCGTCCGAGGTCATCGAGCATGTTTCCGATCCTCGAGCCTTCGTATCGATCCTCGAACCGTTCGTTGCCGACGACGGGGTGCTGGTGCTGACCACACCCTCCGTCGCGTTCGTCACGCCGGACAATGCGTCGCCGACGTTGCTGGCTGCGCTCGCGCCAGGGTTCCATGGATTCCTGCTCTCGCCGCAGGCATTCGCCGAGGCGGCGCGGGCAGGGGGTTTCGCGCATGTCGAGGTGCGGACCTTCGGCGAGCGGCAGATGCTTTGGGCCTCGCGCGTTCCGCGGCAACTCGATTTCGACGTCGAGCGCCAGCGTCCCGCGTACTTCAACTACCTCGACCAGTGGTTCCGGCGCGAGGATCACGCATCGCCGCTCTGGCAGGGCTACGCCTATCGTTACGTACGCGACCTCGCGAACCACGGCCGTTTCGCCGAGGCGCGGCCACGTGTCGATGTGCTTATGGCTGCACTGACGGTCGCCTACGGCCCCGAGATCGCCGATCCGGCCGCCGTCAGGTCGCGCCTCGAAGGGGCAGCGACCCTCACCGAGTTCGGACGCATCGCGCCGTTCTTCCTGCCGAATCTCTACTTCGCGCTCGCCAGCGTCGCGCAGTACCACGACCGCGACGCCGCAGCGGCACGCCGCTGGTATCAGGGTGCGGCCGATCTGGGTCGGTATTGCGCACGCTTCGGCGCGGTCTTCTTTCTGGAAGCCAATTCGCTCGTCTGGCGAGCGCGCGCCATGGACGCGGGTCTCGCGCTCGAGGCGGGCGACGTGGCCGGTGCCGCGGCCGTGTTCGCGCGGCTCGCGCGCGACGGTCGCCGCTGCGAGGCGGCAAACGGCTACGCGATGGCGACGCGCGACTACATCGAGTCCGTGGTCCCGCGCGCCTGCGAGGGCTTCGCCGCCGCGAACGCGTGGGACGCGGCACGCGAGGTGTTCGCAGCCTATTGCTGCTACCTCGCGGCCGATTATCCGGCGTGCGATCCGCTTTCGCGCGGCGGTGTCGAGGCGATCCTTGCAAACAATGCGGTCGGCGGCCCGGAGGATCCGGTGTTCGCATTGTTCTTTGCCGGGCTGCTCGAGGCAGCCGCGGCGCGGGCCGAGGCGGCCGCGTCCCCACTACTGCGCGAATTCATCGAGCTGGCCGGTGCCCGGCGTTCGCACCCGGTACACGGGAAGAGGTTCGGCGACTATGCCCGGATCGCCGAGCGCTATCTGCCGGCGCCACCGCGGCGGGTCCTGTTCGAGTTCTCCGCGAGCATTCCCGCCGCCAAGTCGGAGAAGGGCTGACGCGGTCGGTCGCCGCCGCGAGCGGCGGGGTCACCGCCCCGCCAGCGTGGCGGCGCCGACGACGGCGGCCGCAGCGGGAGCCCGTCAGAGAATCTCGGCCGCGTGGTCGGCCAGCCGCGAGCGCTCGCCGCGCGTCAGCGTGATGTGGCCGGAGTGCGGCCAGCCCTTGAAGCGGTCGACGACGTACGTGATGCCGGAACTTCCCTCGGTGAGGTAGGGCGTGTCGATCTGCGCGATGTTGCCCAGGCAGACAACCTTGGTGCCGGGGCCTGCGCGCGTCACCAGCGTCTTCATCTGCTTCGGCGTGAGGTTCTGCGCCTCGTCGATGATCAGGAACTTGTTGATGAACGTGCGGCCGCGCATGAAGTTGAGGCTCTTGACCTTGATCCGCGAGCGGATGAGGTCACGCGTCGCGGCACGCCCCCATTCACCGGCTTCGTCGTCGGTCTTGTTGAGCACGTCGAGGTTGTCCTCGAGCGCGCCCATCCACGGGTTCATCTTCTCTTCCTCGGTGCCGGGCAGGAAGCCGATGTCCTCGCCGACGGGCACGGTGACGCGGGTCATGATGATCTCGGAGTAGACCTTGAATTCGAGCGTCAGCATGAGGCCGGCGGCGAGTGTGAGCAGCGTCTTTCCGGTGCCCGCCTGCCCGAGCAGCGACACGAAGTCGATGTCCGGATTCATCAGCAGATTGAGCGCGAAATTCTGCTCGCGGTTGCGCGCCGTGATCCCCCAGACGTTGTTCTTCGCGTGCGTGTAGTCCTTGAGCGTCGAGATCACCGCGGTGCGTCCGGCGAGCTCCTTGACCGTCGCGAACAGCGGCGCCTCGCCCGGAATCTCCTGGTAGAGGAACTCGTTGACCAGCAGCGACGGCACCAGCGGTCCCGCGATCCGGTAGTAGGTGTGGCCACCCTGTTGCCACGACTCCATTCCCTTGCCGTGGCGGTCCCAGAAATCGGCCGGCAGCTCGCGCATCCCGCCGTACAGGAGCTCGGTATCCTCGAGCACCTTGTCGTTGTAGTAGTCCTCGGCGGCGATCCCCAGCGCCCGGGCCTTGATGCGCATGTTGATGTCCTTCGACACCAGCGCGACGCTGCGCTTCGGATGCAGGTGCTGCAGGTGCATCACGACGGCGAGGATCTGGTTGTCTGCCTTGCCGTTGGCGAGCGAGGCGGGCAGCACCGTCGTGATCACCTCCGTCTGCAGATAGAGCTTGCCGGTGGCGGCGCCACCGGACTTCGCCTCGAGCGAGATTCCTTCCGCGATCCCGTTGGGCACGCTGTTGACGAGTTCGTCGAGAAAGCGCGAGACCTGACGCGCGTTGCGCGCGACTTCGGTCATGCCCTTCTTGTTGTTGTCGAGTTCCTCGAGCGTGAGGATCGGCAGGTAGATGTCGTGCTCCTCGAACCGGAACAGGCTCGTGGGGTCGTGCATCAGCACGTTGGTGTCGAGCACGAACAGTTTGCTGGCGGGGATCAGGCGGGTCGCCGGACCGGATTTCGGGACGGGTCGGGCGGATTTGCGGGCGACGAGAGTGAGTGGCGCGGGGCGGGTCTTGCGCTCGACCATGGGCCTCCTGGGCGGCTTCGCGTGCAGCAGGTCAGTAGATAACTTCGACGTATCCTAGCCGCCGCTTCGCGCGAATACAAGCGATGGTGGTCGGCAGGCCGGGGCGCCGCCACCCGTTGTGGTGCAAACGACACGTCGGGGGCCGGAGCCCGCATGCGTGGACACCGCCGACGGTCGCGTCACAGTGCGGTGACGAACTCCAGCACCTCCTGCACGTGGCCGGGAACCTTGACGCCGCGCCATTCGCGCACGAGCACGCCCTTGCCGTCGACGACGAAGGTGCTGCGTTCGATGCCGCGCACCTGCTTGCCGTACATGTTCTTCATCTTGATCACGCCGAACTGCACGCACAGCTTCTCGTCGGGGTCGGCGATGAGCTCGAACGGAAAGCCCATCTTCGCCTTGAACCCCTCGTGCGACTTGAGACTGTCGCGCGAGACGCCTGCGATCACCGCGCCGGCCTTCGCGAACAGTTTCGCGCGATCGCGAAAGTCCGCACCTTCCGTCGTGCAGCCCGGCGTGTTGTCCTTCGGATAGAAATACAGCACCACCGGATGGCCTTTGTGGTCGGACAGCCGGAACGTCGTGCCGCCGGTCGCGGGGACGGTGAAATCGGTCACCTTCTTGCCCAGCATCGTGATTCCTCCTCGCGCATCGAAGGCGTCGCCCGCCGTCCTGCACAGGGGCGACACCGGGTAGTGTCAGGCGGCCGCGGCGAGATCCACGTCGCCCAGGAACTCCGGACCCTGGACGAGCAGCGTCCCCGAACGGCCCGGCACTTCGGCAGGCGACACTTCGCAACGCGGCAGCGCCATCGGCTGCAGGGTTTCGTAGAGTGCCCGTGTCGGGCCGAGCGTCCAGCCTTGCGCTTTCCAGCCCGTCAGGAGCTGGTCGAACGCCGGCGCGAGGCGCATGCCCTCGAGTTCGGCGTGCAGCGTGTAGACGTGGCCCGCAGGCTGCGCTTCCCGGGTGAGCGCCAGCAGGTGCGCGGCGACGTTGTCCTCGGTGACGGCGCCGACGCCGATCAGCTCGTCGAGCGTGGGCAGCGTGGTCGGCAGTTGCGGGCAGCGGACGAGCTCGGCGTTCCAGACCGGAAGGTGCGGGTGCGTGCCGCGCCCGTCGGAGCAGTATTCGAAACCGAGCCGCTGGGTGAGCCGCAGCGCATGCACGTTCATCTGCCAGCCGGCGGCGCCGTGCGTGCGCGGATCCTCCTTGAAGACCTCGGTGAACCGCTCGCAGGCGCGGCGCATCTCGGCGGCCGTCCACGCAGCATCGGCCGCCGCGACGCCGTCCTGCCAGCGGATGTGGTCCCAGGTGTGGATGCCGACCTCGAATCCCTCGTCGCGGACCGCCCGCATCACGTCGCCGGCGCGGCGGCCGATGTCCGGGCCCGGCAATAGCGTTCCGTACAGCAGCGTGCGCACGCCGTAATGGCTGACCACCGACGTGCGGCGCACCTTGCCGACGAACCCCGGACGGAACACCCGCTTGATCGCCCGGCCCGTGTGGTCCGGCCCGAGCGAGAACAGGAACGTCGCGCCGACACCGTGCTTCTTGAGCATCGTGACGAGGTTCGGCACGCCCTCGCGCGTGCCGCGCAGCGTGTCGACGTCGATCTTGAGCGCGAGGTGCATGGGCGCGGCGCTACTCCACGAGGCTTCGCGCCTCGGCGACCTGTCCGGCGTAGGCGTCGAAGATGCGCTTGAGCGCTTCGTCCATCGGCACCGTCGGCGCCCAGCCCAGCTCGGCACAGGTGTTCGCGATGTTCGGCACGCGGTTCTGCACGTCCTGGTAGCCCTTGCCGTAGTAGTCGGCCGACGTCGTCTCGACGACCGTCACCCGCGCGGCGCTGTCGCGGTACTCGGGGTAGGTGAGGGCGAGGTCGAGCATCATCGTGGCGATCTCCCGGACCGAGAAATTGTTCGCCGGGTTGCCGATGTTGTAGATCTTGCCGGTCGCGATTCCGCCGTCGTTGCGGATGATCTTCATCAGCGCCGCGATGCCGTCGTCGATATACGTGAACGCGCGTTTCTGAGTTCCGCCGTCGACCAGCTTGATCGCTTCGCCGCGCACGATGTGCCCGAGGAACTGGGTGATGACGCGCGACGACCCTTCCTTGGCGGTGTTGATCGAGTCCAGGCCGGAGCCGATCCAGTTGAACGGCCGGAACAGCGTGTAATCGAGCCCTTCCTGCATCCCGTAGGCATGGATCACGCGGTCCATCAGCTGCTTCGCGCAGGAATAGATCCAGCGCGGCTTGTTGATCGGTCCCAGCACCAGCGTCGAGTTCTCCGAATCGAACTCGGCGTCGGAGCACATCCCGTACACCTCGGAGGTGGACGGAAAGATGATGCGCTTCTTGTGCCGCACGCACTGCCGGACGATCGGCAGATTCGCCTCGAAGTCGAGCTCGAAGACGCGCAGCGGCTCGCGGACGTAGGTGGCCGGCGTCGCGATCGCGACCAGCGGCAGCACGGTGTCGCACTTCTTGATGTGATACTCGATCCACTCCTTGTTGATCGTGATGTCGCCCTCGAAGAAGTGGAAGCGCTTCTCGGTCAGCAGGTCGGCGATGCGGTCGGCCTGCATGTCCATCCCGTAGATGTCCCAGTCGGTGTCCGCGATGATCCGCTGGGAAAGGTGATGGCCGATGAAACCGTTGACGCCGAGGATCAGGATGCGCTTCATGAGGCCTTCCGTGGGAGCGTTGCGCGCAAAGATGCAATTGTAACCGGCGGCAGGCGCCGGCCGCGAACGCGTGGCGCGCGCGCCGACGGGTTGCCGTCCGCGGCGAGCGTATGCGGGCGACCTGCGCGCCTCAGGCGCCGAGCGGCGCGGGTGCGCTGCCGAACCGAACGGCGACATCGCGCGCGTCGGACGGATCGCCGTCGATTTCGAGTGCCAGGACGGCCAGCGTTCCGCCGCCGCCGCAGTGCGCGTAAAGCCGTCCGTCGCGCGCGGCCAGCGCCGGCGCGAGCGTCGGCGGCGTGTCCGGATCGACGACGCGGGTGCGCAGCACGCGCGCCGGGCGGCCGCCGATCGACGTGAAGGCGCCCGGATAGGGCGGGGCGACGGCGCGAACGAGATCGTGGATCGTCCGCGCGTCCTGCCGCCAGTCGATGCGACCGTCCTCGGGCCGGCGACCGCCGAAATAGGCGCCCTGCGAGAGAACCTGCGGCGAGCGCGGGGCCGTTCCCGCGAGCAGCGCCGGCAGCACCTGGTCGAGCGTGAGCTCTGCCGCAACGGTGACCTTGTCGAACACTTCCTGGGCCGTATCGTCGGGCAGGATGGGCACGGCCGTCTGCGCGACGATGTCGCCGTTGTCGGGCTTCTCGGTCATGTAGTGCAGCGTGGCGCCGGTTTCGCGCTCTCCGTGCAGCACGGCCCAGTTGACCGGGGCGCGGCCGCGGTACTTCGGCAGCAGCGAGCCGTGCATGTTGAGGGCGCCGCGCGACGGCAGTGCGAGCAGCGGCGCCTTCAGCATCTTCCGGTAGTAGAACGAGAACAGGAAGTCGGGGGCGGCCGCCGCGATGCGTGCAACGACTTCGGCGGCGTTCGGATCGTCCGGCACGATCGTCGGAATACCGTATTCCGCCGCCGTCGCGGCCACCGAGCGGAACCAGACGTGCTCGCCGGCGTCGTCCGCGTGCGTGACGACCAGCGGCACGACGACGTCGTGCGCGAGCAGAACCTTCAGGCAGCGGACGCCGACGTTGTGGTAGGCGAAGACGACGGCGCGCGTCATGTCGGGGCCGAGGGGCGGGCGTCTTGCATGCGGCGTCCCGTGTGCGCCGCAGCCCTCGCGCGACAGCGTTGCCGCCAGCTCATGGTCGACGCGACGGATCGACGACGGCGCCCGGCACGTGGCGCTCCGCGCTGGACGCCGGACGCTCGACCGAGTCTTCGAGCACCGCGCGGATCATGTAGCGTGGCCGCTCGCGGACCTGCTGGTAGATGCGGCCCACGTACTCGCCGATGATCCCCATGCCGAAGACGATCAGGCCGACGAGGAAGAACGCGAGGATGTCGCGATCCCACAGCAGCAGGACGCCAAGCTCCCCGGGCGCGAAGAAGATCCGGTAGGTGATGACGACCAGGTAGGTCGCCAGCGCGATCGCCGACACGAGCATCCCGAACATCGAGAACATTTGCAGCGGGACGAGCGAGAAGCCGGTGATGAGGTCGAAGTTGAGCCGGATCAGCTTGTAGAGAGAGTACTTCGACTCGCCGGCTGCGCGCTCGGCGTGCTCGACCTCGACCTCGGCCGGGCTGGCGGCGAACGTGTACGCGAGCGCGGGGATGAACGTGCTGACCTCGCGGCTCGCGGCGACGGCGGTCACGATGTCGCGGCTGTAGGCACGCAGCATGCAGCCCTGGTCGCTCATCTTGATGTGCGTGATGCGTTCGCGCAGCCGGTTCATCGCCCGCGAGGCGATGCGGCGCCACCACGAGTCCTGCCGGGCCCGGCGCACGCCACCGACGTAGTCGTGACCGGCGTCCATCGCCGCCAGCAGCTTGCCGATCTCCTCGGGCGGATTCTGCAGATCGGCGTCGAGCGTCACGATGCGCTCGCCGCGCACGCGTTCGAAGCCCGCGACGATCGCCAGGTGCTGGCCGTAGTTGGCATTGAACAGCACCACCCGGGTGACGTCGGGGCGTCGCTCCCACTGTTCGCGCAGCAACGCGGCCGACCGGTCGCGGCTGCCGTCGTTGACGAAGATCACCTCGTAGCTCATCCCCAGGGCGTCGAGCGCCGGGTAGAGCCGGGCGAACAGCGCGGCGAGGCCTTCCTCCTCGTTGTAGACCGGGATGACCACGGAAAGCACGGGGGTCGTCATGGGCGCGTTCTCGGTAGTCACGACGAGGCTTCAGCGGCGGGCTGCCGCAAGCACGTCGGCGACGGCGGCGCAGACGCGATCGACGTCGTCCGGCGTCATGTCTGCGTGCAGCGGCAGCGTCACGGTTTCCCGTGCGATGCGCTCGGTCACGGGAAAGGCGCCTTCGGCATAGCCGAAGCTCCTGCCCAGCGTCGACAGATGCAGCGCCTCGTACGAGACGCCGGTGCCGATGCCGCGGGATTCCAGCGTATCGCGGAACTGCCGGCGCGTGATCGTCATCCGGGAGAGGGGGAGCAGCACCGAGAACATGTTCCACGACTGGCCGTCGCCACCCTGCGGCCGTGGTGGCAGAACACACGGCGGGTCGGTCGCAAAGCGCTCGAAATAGCGGTCGACCAGCGCGCGACGGGTCGCGAGGAAGGCCGGCAGCCGCTCGAGCTGCGCGCAGCCGATGCGGGCGAACACGTCGGCCAGGTTGAACTTGCCGCCGGGAAAGTCGACGTCGCGCGTGCGGTCGGGCAGGTACGTGATGCCATGGAAGCGCAGCGCCTCGACGCGCTTCGCTTCGGCGTCGTCGTTGACCACGAGCGCGCCGCCCTCGACGGTCGTCATGTTCTTGTTCGGGTGGAAGCTGAACGTGACCAGATCGCCGAATGCGCCGACGGGACGTCCCTTCCAGCGCGAGCCCATCACCAGCGCCGCGTCCTCGATCACGCGCAGGCGGTGCGCACGTGCCAGCGCGTACAGCGCGTCCATGTCGACGAGCGATCCGGGCCAGTGCGTCGGCACGATCGCCTTCGTCCGCGGCGTGATCGCGTGCTCGACCTCGGCAAGGTCGACGTTGCGGGTGACGAGGTCGCAGTCGACGAACACCGGCCTTGCACCGACCTTGGCGATCATGTTGAGCACGGTGAAGAAGCTCTGCGCCGGCGTGATGACCTCGTCTCCCGGTCCTATCCGGGCGAGCTGCAGCGCAACCTCGATGGCGGCGGTCGCCGACGTCAGCGCCCGCACCGGCCGGCCGTCGCAGAACGCCGACAGCGCATCCTCGAACTTCCTCACCCACGGGCCGCTCGTGAGCTGGCCCGAGCGCAGCACGTCGGCGACGCCCGCAATCGTCGCCTCGTCCAGCACGGGGCCGGCGAACTTGAGATAGGGCAGTGCGCTCATCGCCAAACCGGGCCGGTCAGCTGCGGGCGACGAGCCAGACGCCGACCACGATGAAGCCGATGCCGAGCCAGCGTGTCAGCGACACCGACTCGCCGAACAGGTAATGCGCGGCGACTGCATTGACCACATAACCAACGGAAAGCAGCGGGTACGCCATCGACACCGGCACGCGCGACAGCCCGACGATCCAGACGAACAGGCTGACGACGTAGCACGCCGCACCGAGGATGAATGGCACCTGCGCGCCCATCTTCAGGACGGTGTCGAGCCAGTCCTCGCGGGTCAGCGTGATGACGCCGAGCGCATTGGTGCCGGCCTTGAGCAGGAGCTGAGCGGCGGCGTTGAGCAGGACGCCGGCCATCAGGAACGCGAAGGCGGTCCAGGTCATTGCCGGCTCACCAGCACGCGGCGATCGTCGCGCGCGAGGACGCGCATCGGGATCCCTGCCGAGCGCAGCGCGTCGAAACGATCGGGCGGCATCATTGCGTAGCCCTGCGCGAGGCTGTTCCAGACCGGCGTCCAGGCCGCGTCGGTCGCGATGCCCTTCGCAGGCTCGGCGTCGAGCCCGAGCGAGAGCTCGTCGCGGAACGCGACCAGCGTGGTCGGTCGGCCGAGATAGAACGGAACGGTCTGGTCGTACATGTGAACCTGGTAGAACGGCGCGTTCGCGGCCAGCGGCCCGTTCGCCGCTTGTGCCGCGCGCAGGATATCCCATGCGGAGCGCGTCGTGCTGAACGCATCGAATCCGGCGGCGGCAAGCTGAACCAGGCACAGCATCGACACCGACAGCGCCGTGACCCCCCAGAACCGTGCCGTCGGCGCTCGGTCGGCGCGCCGGAACGCGCGCCACGCGACGATGCTGCCGAGCGTCGCGACGAGCAGCCCGCCCTTGAGCCACGGCCCGAACCCGAGAAGCGTCTCGATTGCCTGCGGGGTGTCGGCAAAGCGTGGGACCAAGCCGTCGTAGCCGGCGATCACGGCCGCGGTGAGTAGGCCCCAGCCCACGGCACCGGCCTGCGTCATTCGGGCGAGCGTCCCCGCATCGAGGCGGACGAGGAGCCACCCGGTGACGAGCGCCAGCGGCGCGAACATGGGCAGGATGTACGCGGGCAGCTTCGAGCTCGACGCGCTGAAGAACAGGAAGATGAAGCCCGCCCACACGAGGGCAAAGCGCCCCCACGAGAAGCCGAGCCCGTTCGGTACCGCTTCGCGCCACGCACGCCGGACGCCGACGGCAAGAACCAGCAGCCAGGGCAGGCTGCCCACCGCAAGCAACGGCACGAAATACCACCAGGCACCTGTGCGCCGGTGGCCGGGAGAAAGATATCGGTCGAAGTGCTCGTAGATGAAAAAGAACTGGAAGAATTCCGGGTTGGCGCGCGAGACGGCCACGAACCAGGGCGCTGCGAGTGCGAGGTAGATGACGAGGCCCGACCCGATGTGAAGCCGGCGCCACACCGCAAGATCGCGGGTGATGACCGTGTACGCGACCAGGGCGCCCGCCGGCAGCACGAGACCGATCAATCCCTTCGACAGGGTCGCCCCGGCCATTGCGGCCCAGACCAGCCACATCCATGCGCGCCGCTCGGCGCCCGACGCTTCGTCGCGCTGGGCCACGACGAGCCCGGCAAGACCGAGGGCCAGAAAGAAGGCGAGCCCGGCGTCGAGCGTGACGATCTGCGCAAGCCCGGCGTGCCACAAGGTTCCGGACAGTGCGAGGCCGCAGAAGGTCCCCAGAACGGCCCCCCCCAATGCCCACCCCGCGTAGCCGATCGCCACGACCGCGAGGAACCCCGCGAGGGCGGGCCACAGGCGCGCGGCGGCCTCGTTGATGCCGAACACGCGGAACGCCGCCGCGGTGACCCAGTACTGGAACGGCGGCTTCTCGAAATATTTGAGGTCGTTCAGGCGCGGCGTGATCCAGTCGCCGGTGGTCACCATCTCGCGCGCGATTTCCGCGTAACGCCCTTCGTCGGGGTGCACCAGCCGGCGGGCGTCGAGATTGACGAACCACAGAAGCGCGATGATCGCGAACAGCGTCCACAGAACGGGACGCGACGGCAGGACGGGAGCAGGCGACATGGCGGAGGATGGATGCGCGTGCCGACCGCGGTCGGCAGCGCGCCCGGGCGCCGGACGATACGCCGGTGGCATCCGCAATTCTACCGTGATGATCACGGGCCTGCCGCGACGGCGTTCGTTCCGCCGCCGCCGCGCGGTTCGCCGGCTGCGTGCTAAGCTCGCCGTCGTTTCGCGCTTCCGTCCGCATTCGTCCGGTTCCCGCATCGTGTCCGCCGCCGTCGTCACCATCGTCCGCGCGTCCCGCGATGAGCTTCCCGTCGTCCAGCGTCTTGCCCACACGATCTGGCATCGTCACTATCCGGGAATCATCACGACCGCCCAGATCGATTACATGCTCGACCGCGGCTATTCGGAGGCGGCCCTCGAGAAGTTCCTCAAGCTCCCGGGCGCGGGACTGCTGCTCGCCAAGGTCGACGGCGATCCGGTCGGCTTCGCCGCCTACCTGCCCGCCGGAGAGCCGGCGACGATGAAGCTCGACAAGCTGTACGTGCTGCAGGAGCACCATGGCCGGGGTCTCGGCCGCAGGCTCATCGACGCCGTGGCAGCGGCGTCGCGCGAACTCGGCATCGCCGCGGTGATCCTCAACGTCAACAAGCAGAATGCGACCGCGATTCGCGCCTACGCGCGCTGCGGGTTCGCGATTCGCGACGCCGTCGTCGTCGACATCGGCGAAGGTCACGTGATGGACGACTACGTGATGACGCTGGCACTCTGACGGGAACTCCGATGCCGATCCCGCTTTCCCTCTACGACAACTTCACGCGCACGCTGCGCCCGTTCGAGCCGCTGCAGCCGGCCGGCGAGGTCGGTCTCTATACCTGCGGGCCAACGGTCTACGACTACCAGCACATCGGCAACTACCGGACGTTCATGTTCGAGGACGTGCTGAAGCGCGTCCTCGCCTGGAACGGGTACCGCGTGCGGCACGTGATGAACATCACCGACGTCGGCCACCTGACCTCCGACGCGGACACCGGCGAAGACAAGATGGAGAAGGGCGCACGGCGGACCGGCAAGACCGCCTGGGAGATCGCGCAGCTCTATACCGACGCGTTCCTCGCCGACCTCAAGGTGCTCAACATTCTCGACGCCACGGTGCTGTGCCGGGCGACCGATCACATTCGCGAGCAGATCGCCTTCATCGCCGACATCGAGAAGAACGGCTACGCGTACCGGACGTCGGACGGCATCTATTTCGACACGGCGAAGCAGGCCGACTACGGCTACCTCGCGCGCCTGGACGTCAAGGGCCTCGAGGCGGGCAAGCGTGTCGATCTGGGGGAAAAGCGGAGCCCGACCGATTTCGCGCTGTGGAAGTTCTCGCCGCCCGGCGAGCAGCGGCAGATGGAATGGGACAGTCCGTGGGGGCGCGGCTTTCCGGGCTGGCACATCGAGTGCTCGGCCATGGCGCAGAAGTATCTGGGCGACTATTTCGACATCCACTGCGGCGGCGAGGATCACATTCCGGTCCACCACACCAACGAGATCGCCCAGACCGAGGCGCGCGTCGGGACGCGGCTCGCCAACTTCTGGCTGCACGGCTACTTCCTGCTCTCCAACGACGCGAAGATGGCGAAGTCGGCCGGCGAGTTCCTGCGCGTGGCTTCGCTCGTGGACCGCGGCTACGACCCGCTGGCGTATCGGTACCTGTGTCTCACCGCGCACTACCGCGGCCAGCTCAACTTCACGTGGGATGCGCTCGATGCGGCGGCCACCGCGCTCGATCGCATGCGCCACGGGGTCCACGCCATGCGCGACGCCGGGGCCGCCGCTTCCGGACCCGAAGCTCGTCGAGCGCTTCACCGCCGAGATCAACGACGACCTCAACGTGCCGCGTGCGCTGGCCATCGCGTGGGAGGCGCTGCGCGGCGACCTGCCGCCGGCGGTCAAGCGCGCGACGCTGCTCAAGTTCGACGACGTCTTCGGTCTCGGTCTCGCCGCGTGGGAGCCGAAGCGCATCGACGCGCCGGCAGGCGTGCGGGCGCTCGCCGACGCGCGCGCAGCCGCCCGCAAGGCGAAGCAGTGGGCCGACGCCGACCGGCTGCGGGCGGAGCTGGCGGCGGCCGGCTGGGAGATGGAAGACCGGGCGGACGGCTACGTACTGAAGAAGCGCGCGCCGGACCGCGCCCCTGTGGAGCCCCGATGAAACTCGCCACGCTGAAGAACGGCACCCGCGACGGCCAGCTCGTCGTCGTCGCGCGCGACCTCGCGCGTTGCGTGGCCGTGCCCGAGATCGCGCGCACGCTGCAGGCGGCACTCGACGCCTGGGATTCCGCGGCGCCGTCGCTCGACACGATCGCCGCGGAGCTCAATGCCGGGCGGATGCCCGACGCGATGCCCTTCGATCCGAAATCGGCGATGGCGCCGCTGCCGCGCGCCTACCAGTGGGCCGACGGCTCGGCCTACGTGAATCACGTCGAGCTGGTGCGCAGGGCGCGCGGCGCCACGATGCCGCCCGAGTTCTGGACGGATCCGCTGATGTACCAGGGCGCCTCGGACCACATGCTCGGCGCGTGCGACGACATCGTGCTTGCCGACGAGGCCTGGGGAATCGACTTCGAGGGCGAGGTCGCCGTCGTCACCGGCGATGTGCCGATGGGCACCCGACCGGCCGAAGCGGGCCGGTACATCCGGCTGCTGATGCTGGTCAACGACGTGAGCCTGCGCAACCTGATCCCGGCCGAGCTCGCCAAGGGCTTCGGCTTCGTCCAGTCGAAGCCGGCGAGCAGCTTCTCGCCGGTGGCGGTGACGCCCGACGAGCTCGGTCCGGCGTGGCGCGACGGCAAGGTTCACCTGCCCCTCTTGTCACACCTCAACGGCGTCCTGTTCGGCCGGCCGGACGCCGGCGTCGACATGACCTTCAATTTCCCGACGCTGATCGCGCACGTCGCGAAGACGCGCGAGCTCGAGGCGGGCAGCATCGTCGGCTCGGGCACGGTCTCGAACAAGGAGAACGGCGGGCCGGGCCGGCCGGCGGCCGTCGGCGGCATCGGCTATTCGTGCATCGCCGAGCAACGCACGATCGAGACGATCCAGGGCGGCAAGCCGATGACGCCCTTCATGCGTTTCGGCGATCGCGTTCGGATCGAGATGCGGGACGCCGACGGCCGCACGGTGTTCGGGGCGATCGACCAGTCGGTCCGGCGTCCCGCCTGAGCGTCGCTCGGGCGGGGCCACCCCCGCGCGCCTGCCGACCGCAGATTCGCCGCCCGGCGCCCGGTCGGCAATTCATTTCGTCGCCCGACGGACAGCTTCGCTCCGCGAATCGCCAGGTCTGTCGCGTGCCGGTTGAGGGTGGCCCGCGCCCCGCCTAGGATGCAGCCTGACCGCAACGGGCGCACCCGCGGACGATCCTGAATCCGGATTCCCGGGTCGGCGCATCCAACGACCGTACACCACGAAACCGAGCGAGGAGTCCGCCATGAACCGCTACCCACCGTCGAGGCACCACCCGGCGTTTGCCGTCGTCGCTCTTGCCCTTACCGCGCTCACGATCGCACTGACGGTGATCCTGCCAGCCAATAGCGTACCTGCGGGCCGGATGCCGGCCGTCATGGCGGGCGAGCCGTACCCCACCGAAGTCGTCATCAGCCCCGCGCGGATCGATGTCGTTGCCGTGCGCGAGGCGAAGGTGGCGGACGGAGAGGTTCGCGTCGCTCCGGCGAAGGGTGGTCGGCCCGGCTGACGGCAACCCTCGTTCCCCCGCCGTCGCGGCACTCCCACGGCGGACGATTGCAGAAGGGCCGGGCGTCACGCGTCCGGCCCTTCGCACTTGCGGCGACCGATACGTCACCCATGCGCGGTCGCTCAGGCGCCCGGCGTCTTGCGGTCTTTCTGCCAGAGCACGTCGTCGCGTCCCGCGGCACGATTGAGCGTGCGCGCGAGCACGAACAGCAGATCCGAAAGACGGTTGAGATACCGGCGGGCGGTGTCGCCTACGGTCTCGGCGGCCGCCAGGTGGACGAGGGCCCGCTCCGCGCGGCGGCAGACCGTGCGTCCGACGTGGGCGAGCGCCGCGGAGCGCGCCCCGCCGGGCAGGATGAACTCCTTCAGCGGCGCGAGATCGGCGTTGAACCGCTCGACGTCGGTTTCCACGCGGGCGACGTGGTCGTCGGTGACCGCCTGGTAGCCGGGCACCGACAGTTCGCCACCCAGGTCGAACAGATCGTGCTGGATTCGCGTCAGGCATTCCCGGATCGCCGGCGGGATGTCCTCCGCGAGCAGCACCCCCAGCGTCGAATTGAGTTCGTCGACCTCGCCGATGGCCGCGATCCGCGCGGAGTCCTTGCCTACCCGTGTGCCGTCGCCCAAGCCGGTCGTTCCGGCATCGCCGGTGCGGGTGACGATCTTCGACAGTCGGTGTCCCATGGTCGCGGGGCAGGATACGAGATGCGTGCGCCCGGGGCAAGGGCGACGCGAGGCGACGAGCAGACGGCCCGCGCGGTGGGCGCGAAGACGCCGCGCGGGCTTAAGTCCGCGGCACCGGCGCAGTATGATCGCGGTTCCGGGCCGATCTCCGGCGCCGGTCACCCGCAAGAGCGCCCATGGCCCGCCCGACCCCCTACGACGTCGATCTCGACCGCAATCCCGCCAATTACACGCCGCTGACGCCGCTGTCGCTGATCGCGCGCACTGCGTACACGTATCCCCGCCAGCTCGCCGTCGTCCACGGCGAGCGGCGCTACACGTGGGCGGATACCTATGCGCGGTCACGCCGGCTCGCGTCCGCGCTTGCCGGCGCGGGCATCGGCGTTGGCGACACGGTCGCGGCGATGCTCGCGAACACGCCCGAGATGGTCGAGGCGCATTTCGGTGTCCCGATGACCGGCGGCGTGCTCAACACGCTGAACACGCGCCTGGATGCCGAGGCGATCGCGTTCATGCTGCAGCATGGCGAGGCGAAGGTGCTGCTGACCGACACCGAGTTCGCGCCGACGATCGAGAAGGCGCTCTCGCTCGTGCCGGTCCGGCCGATGGTGATCGACATCGACGATTCCGCCGGGCCGGGCGGCAAACGCCTGGGGACGACCGATTACGAGATGTTCATCGCCGGCGGCGACCCGGCGTACGACTGGAAGCACCCCGCCGACGAGTGGAACGCGATCGCGCTCAACTACACCTCGGGAACGACGGGCAACCCGAAAGGCGTCGTCTACCACCACCGCGGCGCCTATCTCAACGCGCTTTCGAACATCATCGACTGGGGAATGCCGCGTCACGCGGTCTACCTGTGGACGCTGCCGATGTTCCACTGCAACGGCTGGTGCTTTCCCTGGACGATGGCGGCGAATGCAGGCGTCAACGTCTGCCTGCGCAAGGTCGAGCCGAAGGCGATCTTCGACGCGATCCGCCGGCACAAGGTCACCCACTACTGCGGGGCGCCGATCGTGCACCTGGCGCTGATCAACGCGCCGGCGGAGATGAAGCAGGGGATCGATCAGGTGGTGCATTGCCTCGTGGCGGGCGCCGCGCCGCCGGCGGCGGTGATCGAAGGCATGGAACGAATGGGCTTCGACATCACCCATGTGTACGGGCTCACCGAGACGTACGGACCCGCGGCCGTGTGCGCCAAGCACGACGCGTGGAACGCGCTCGACATCGGCGCGCGGACCGAGCGCAACGGCCGGCAGGGGGTGCGCTACACCTTCGAGGAGGGAATGACGGTGATGGACCCGGAGACCATGACGCCGGTGCCCTGGGATGGCGAGACCATGGGCGAGATCATGTTCCGCGGCAATATCACGATGAAGGGCTATCTCAAGAACCCGAAGTCCTCGGCCGAGGCCTTCGCCGGCGGGTGGTTCCATTCCGGCGATCTCGCGGTGATGCAGCCGGACGGCTACGTGAAGATCAAGGACCGTAGCAAGGACATCATCATCTCCGGCGGCGAGAACATCAGCTCGCTCGAAGTCGAGGACACGCTGTACCGGCACCCGGCCGTGCTGGCGGCCGCCGTCGTCGCCCAGCCCGATCCGAAGTGGGGCGAGACGCCCTGCGCGTTCGTCGAGCTGAAGCCGGGTGCGGCGACCACCGAGGCCGAGCTCATCGCGCACTGCCAGCAGCATCTGGCGCGGTTCAAGGCGCCCAAGAAGGTGCTCTTCGGCGAGCTGCCCAAGACGTCGACCGGCAAGATCCAGAAGTTCGTGCTGCGTGACCGGGCGAAGTCCGCGCGCGCGATCGAATAGGAGGCTCCCATGAACGCCCCACACGACGCCGCTGTGCAGCCGCTGGTCCTGCGCACCGACCGCGGCGGCATTGCCACGCTGGCGCTCAACCGGCCGGCGCAGTTCAACGCGATCAACGGCGCGATGCTGACCGAAATGCAGGCGGCGCTCGACGCGATCGCCGTCGATCCGACGATCCGCATCGTCGTCATCGCCGGCGCCGGTCGGGCATTCTGCCCGGGCCACGACCTCAAGGAAATGCTGGCGAATTCGACCGAGGCTTTCATTGGCGACCTGTTCCGCCGTTGCTGCGACGTGATGCTGACGCTGCAGCGGATTCCGCAACCGGTGATCGCCAAGGTGCACGGCATCGCGACCGCGGCCGGCTGCCAGATCGTCGCCGCCTGCGACCTCGCGGTGGCCGAGGAGGGCGCCCGGTTCGCGACCTCGGGCATCAATTTCGGGCTGTTCTGCGCGACGCCCGGCGTGCCGGTGTCGCGCAACATCTCGCAGAAGCGCGCGTTCGAGATGCTGATGACCGGCGAATTCGTCGACGCCGCGACGGCGCTCGATTGGGGGCTGGTCAACCGGGTGGCGCCGGCGGAGCGTCTCGACGCCGAGGTCGATGCGCTGGCGCGGCAAATGATGGACAAGCCGCGCGCGGTGGTTGCCGCGGGCAAGCGCTTCTTCTACGACCAGCTCGAGCGCAAGCTCGAAAACGCCTATGCGGTGGCCAGTGCCGAGATCACCCGCAGCATGCTGGCCGACGACGCACAGGAGGGCGTGGCCGCGTTCGTCGAGAAGCGCAAGCCGCGCTGGGAGTCGTGAGCGCCGCGCGGGACCTGCCTGGCGCATTCGTGACCGCTCGCGAGCCGTCGTGACGGGGCATTGAAACGTGCGTTTGAATGGCTGCAACGCTCTGGCTGTCGACACTTGGCTATATTTTCAAAGAACAACTTGCCAGAACAATTTCGCCGGTCATAATTCACAGGTTGATCTAAGTCAACCAAAGGGCGCCGGATGAGTGCCCAAATCCGGCTTGCGGGGTTGGCGGCTATGCGGGTTGGCGGGATCCGCCGTATTCTTTTTTGCGGGACCATCGATTGCCAAGTGGAGTTGTAGGCACCGATCGGTGTGTCTGTCTTGAATGCCGAGCCAGTAGGAGGAAAGGATATGAGTGAACCAGGCAGACCAGAATGGTCGGCAATAGGCGTCGACCCCCCATCTTGCAGTGTTCCGAGCATTGAACAGCGAGGATCCCATGTCTGAATTGTCAGCGGGCAAAATCCAGAAAAACCCGAAATATCATCAGTTGATCAAGCAGCGGGACACCTTGGCGTGGACGCTGACGGTGCTGGTGTTGATCATTTATTTCGGATTCATCCTCGCGGTTGCCTTCGCCCCGGGCTTCCTCACGCAGCCCATATCCGCCACCAGCGTGATTCCGGTAGGCATGCTGATCGGGGTCGGCGTGATCGTCGCGTCGATCGTGTTGACGGGCATTTACGTTTACCGCGCCAATACTGTCTTCGACGCCCTCATTCACGAAATCATTCAGGAAGCCGCCAAATGAGAACAGCAAGGACTGCCCTGTCGGCCCTGTTGGCTTCGGCCGCGCTGCTCGCTGTCAACCTGGCTGGTGCCGCGGATGTCGCGACCCCGGCCGCTCCGCCGGCGGAGCCGCCCGTCAATTGGCACGCCGTGGTGATGTTCATCATTTTCGTTTCCATCACCCTGATGATCACCTACTGGGCCGCGAAGCGGACCAAGACGGCGGCGGATTTCTATGCCGCCGGGCGCGGCATCACCGGTTTCCAGAACGGGATGGCCATTGCCGGCGACTACATGTCGGCGGCGTCGTTTCTGGGCATCGCTGCGCTGGTCTACTTCAATGGCTTCTATGGCCTGATCTTCTCGGTGGGCTGGCTGGTCGGTTGGCCGGTCATCCTGTTCCTGATCGCGGAACGGCTGCGCAACCTGGGCAAGTTCACCTACGCCGACGTGGCCTCCTTTCGCCTGCAACAGGGTCCGGTGCGCACCATGGCGGCCATCGGCTCGCTGATCGTCGTGATCTGGTACCTGATCGGTCAGGCGGTGGGCGCCGGCCAACTGCTGCACACGCTGGTGCCGCAGATTTCGTACCGGGTATCCATCGTCATCATCGGCGCGCTGATCATCATCTACGTCACCTTCGGCGGGATGAAGGCGACCACCTGGGTGCAGATCATCAAGGCGGGCCTGCTGCTCGGCGGCGCCACGCTGATGGCGCTCGGCGTCATGGCGCATGAAGGCTGGAGTTTCAACAAGCTGTTCTCCGATGCCGTCGAACTCCATCCCAAGCACCTGGAAATCATGCAGTCCGTGGTGCCCATCGGAGCGAAGTCCAATCCGATCGAGTCGATTTCCCTCGGCTTGACGCTGATGTTCGGGACCGCCGGTCTGCCGCACATCCTGATGCGCTTCTTTACCGTGGGGGACGCGAAGGCGGCGCGCAAGTCGGTCCTGTACGGCACCATCTTCATCGGCTACTTCTACATCCTGACCTTCATCATCGGCTTCGGCGCCATCGTGCTGGTCGCCAACAACCCCCAGTATGTCGTCGACGTCACGAAGAGCGTCCTCAACCTCAAGGGCGGCAGCAGCATGCCGGCGGTTTACCTCTCGCACGCCATCGGCGGGGATTACTTTCTCGGCTTCATCGCCGCCGTAGCCTTCGCCACCATCCTGGCGGTGGTGTCCGGGCTGACGCTCGCCGGTGCTTCGGCGCTGTCGCACGACATCTACGCCAACGTGATCATGAAGGGCAAAGCCACCGAGGCCAAGGAAGTATGGGTTTCGAAGCTTTGCGTGATCGGCCTTGGCGTACTCGCCGTCATCCTGGGCATCGCGTTCGAGAAGCAGAACGTCGCCTATATCGTGGCCTTGACGTTCTCGATCGCCGCCTGCGCCAACTTCCCGATCCTGGTTATGGCCGTGTTCTGGCGCGGACTGACGACTCGCGGTGCGGTGCTCGGCGGTTACACCGGGATCTTCGGATCGATCGGTCTTTTGATCATCGGCCCGACGGTGTGGACCAAAGTGCTCGACATGGGGCCGGCTATCTTTCCGTATGACTTCCCGACCTTCGTCGTGCTGCCGGCCGTCCTTATCGTCGCTTGGCTTGCGTCGGTGACCGACAAGAGCGCCAGTGCGGACAAGGAACGGGCAGCGTTCGAGGCGCAGATGATCCGCTCGGAAACCGGTCTGGGCTCCGAGGTTGCGTCCGCCCATTGAGGGCTGGATCGATTGGTGTCACGGCGGGGCTGCCGGGGTATTTCCGGTGGCCCCTTTTCTTGGCACGTCGCCAATCAGCGGGAACCATTGCCGCGACAAGCGCGCCGACGACCTGCGGGACGTTCTCCACGCGCCACGACACCGGCTTCCTCGCCGCCGGGGCGAGGCGTGCGCTGATCGTTCGCCGTTGACGCAGCGCAGGGATGCCACCGCCCAGGGGCAATCCTTGCTTGCGCGGGGGGCGGCGACTGCTTACGCTAGCAGCAACGAGTGCGGCGCCGCCGCCGCTGGAGTGCCATGCCCGTCCGGTCTCCCTCTGCCGAAGCGACCACCGAATTCCTCCGCCGCTACACGCCGTTCAATCGGATGAGCGATGCGGCGCTGACGTTCCTCGTGCCGCGGCTGACGTACGCGCATTTCGCAAAGGACGCGACCGTCCTCGCCACGCACACGGGGCCGGTCACGAATCTGCACATCGTCCAGCGCGGGCTCGTCGGCAGTCGGCCGAACAACACGCAGGCCGATCCGGACCGCACGCTCGGCCCGGGGGAGCTGTTCCCGGTCGGTGCGCTCTCGGCGGGAAGCACCACGACCAAGGTCTTCTCGGCGCTCAAGGACACGTACTGCTACCTGCTCGCGCGTGACGATTTTCTTGAACTGCGGCAGGCGTCGCCGGAATTCGAGCGCTACTGCACGCAAGCGATCACCGAGACGCTGAAGCAGTCGCTCGAGAGCCTTTACAGCCAGTACAGCCAGCGGGCCGCAGAGCAGCAACTCCTCACGCGGACGCTCGCGGAACTGGTGCGCAACGCCCCGGTGGCGTGCCCGGCGACAGCGACGGTGCGCGAGGCCGCGCAGAAGATGGCCGATGCCAAGGTGCGCACGATCATCGCACTCGGACGCGACGATGCGCCGGTCGGGATGTTCACCCTTGTCGACCTGCTGCGCCGTGTCGTGCTGCCCGGTCGCGGGCTCGACACGATCCTGTCCGACGTGATGACGGCCCCGCTGGTCACGCTGCCTGCGTCGGCAACCGCGTCGGAGTCGATGCACGTGATGGCCGAGCGCGGCATCCGGCAGATCGTCGTCGTCGACAACGGCCGCCCGTCCGGCGTCATCAACGAGCGCGACCTGTTCGCGCTGCAGCGGGTTTCGTTGCGTCAGGTGAACGAGGAGCTGCACGCGGCGGAGACGATCGAGGCGCTGCAGCGCGCGAGTGAGGACATCCACCGGCTGACGCAGAACCTGCTCGCTCAGGGCGTGGGCGCCGAAACGCTGACGCGTACGATCACCGCGCTCAACGATGCGCTGTCGCGGCGAGCGATCGAGCTCGTGCTGCAGCGACACGATCTGTCCGACATCGACTGGTGCTGGCTCGCGCTCGGCAGCGAGGGGCGCGGCGAGCAGACCTTCGCGACCGACCAGGACAACGCGCTACTGTTCGCGGCTGCCGACGCGACGGACGCCCCGCGACAGCGCGAGCGGTTGCTGACGTTTGCGCGGGAGGTCAATGCGAGCCTCGACACGTTGGGCTTTCCTCTGTGCACGGGCAACGTGATGGCGAGCAACCCGGATCTCTGCCTGTCGATCGACGAATGGAAGGACAAGTTCCTCGCCTGGATCCGGGAGCCGACGCCGCAGGCGCTGCTCAACGCAAACATCGTCTTCGACTTCCGTCCGCTGTACGGCGACACCACGCTCTGCGACGCGCTGCGCAAATGGCTGTTCGGCTTTACCCAGGACAGTCCGATGTTTCTGCGCTTCCTGGTGCAGAACGCGCTCGACGTCGAGCCGCCGCTGGGTCTGATCCGCACCTTCGTCGTCGACGACGAGCCCGGGGTCAAGGGAACGCTCGACCTGAAGACGCGCGGCACGCGGCTGTTCGTCGACTGTGCGCGGGTCTTCGCGCTCGCGCTCGGCATCGCCGACACGGGCACCGCCGCGCGGCTCCGGCACGCCGGCGAGCGCCTGCACGTCGAACCCCGTCACGTCGACGCGACGGTCGAGGCGTTTCAGTTCCTGCAACTACTGCGGCTGCGCCAGCAGGACCGGCCGGCCCTTCCAGGCAAGCCCAATCGCCTCGACCCCAGCGCGCTGCACGAGATTGACCAGCGCATGCTGAAGGAAGCCTTTCGCCAGGCGAAGCAGCTCCAGGAGCGACTGCGCTTGTCTTACCGGCTCTAGCCCGGGTCCGTGCCGGATTTTCGCGCCGCGCCGTTTGCGCGGTGGCGACCCAGCGCAGTCTGGTCTTGGCGGCCGCGCGTTCGCCCTGATGCGCCTCGCGGTCGATCGACGCGAGCCCGCCGGCGCACTTCACCCGGACGTCTGAACCGGCAACGCCGGGATCTGCCGCGCGACTTCAGCACGTAACGCCCTTCTCCGGGTCACTCATTCCGGTGGGACGGGAACAGCGGCGTGCCGTTGGACACGTGCCAATACAGGAGGCCATCCCAGATTTCCCGTGCGGATTCGGCATACCAGAACAGCTCGCGATCCTCGCGGTCGATCACGCCTTCGTCCACGAGAAAGTCGACATCGAAGGCTCGCCGCCAGTAGTGCTCGCCGACCAGGACGACGGGAACGGGAGCGATCTTCCGGCTCTGGATCAATGCAAGGGTCTCGAACAATTCGTCGAACGTGCCGTAACCGCCGGGGAACACGACCAGGGCGCACGCGCGCTGCAGAAAATGCAGCTTGCGCAATGCGAAGTAGTGAAAGCAGAAGCCCAGATCGGGGGTGATGTAGGGGTTCGGATACTGCTCAAGCGGCAGCGCAACGTTGAGCCCGATGGACTTGGCCCCCACTTCGAAGGCTCCGCGGTTGGCCGCTTCCATCATGCCCGGGCCGCCCCCCGTCATGATCATCACCCGGCAATCCTCCGGTCCTTCGCCGGCGGCCCCGACAAGACGCCCGAATTCGCGCGCAGTCTCGTAATAGTCGCTCTTGGCCAGAATGCGCTGCGCCACGGCCAGACGCTGCTCGAGTGCCCGATCGCCCGGCGATGCATTCGATTCCGCCAGGAGCGCATCGACGCGACGCCGAGCGGCGCCGGGTTCGGGAATCCGGGTGCTGCCGAACACCACGATGGTGTGCTCGACCCCGTGCTGCTCGAGCGTCAGCTCGGGCTTGAGATAGTCGATCTGCAACCGCACGCCACGACTTTCGGGCCGGTCGAGAAACGCCACATCCTGATCCGCCTCGCGATAACTCGGACTCGCCATGATGGCCTGCACGCGGCGGGGGGCGTCGGGATCGTCGACCGCCGGCTTCGGCTGATGCCAGGGGAGCGGCTCGCGCCGCTCGCGCGGATGCGCGGGCGTCGGAAATGCCGCACCCGCGGTCCGGAAGAGAACTCGGTCTCGCGGTTCGTCCTGCATCGCTTGGTTCCTGACAGTCAAACGGGATGATCGGTGCGAAGCGCAGCCCAGTTCTGCCCAAGACCCCGGAATGCGGCGCCGTTACCGAAGTGCAGGGTCGCGGAACAGGCCCACCTTCACCAGATCGAGCAGTCCCATATACGCGAGGACCAGCAGCAGCAATCCGGCCACCAGGCCCGGGCTCAATGCCGTCATCAGAATACCCTGCGTCGCGAGTACGATCACCACGACGATGTCGAGAACGGACGCGAGCAGCAGCCAGCGGCTCGGGCGCGTTTGCCAGAAATGACGGCTGGTTCGCACCAGATAGACATTGCCCTGACCGGTGAATACCAGCAGCAGGAAGATCAGCGTCTGGAGCTGCGGCAGCGGCAGATGCAGCCAGTGGCGTCCGGCGAAGAACACGGCAAACGACAGCGCCAGCATCAGCGCCGCCAGCACGGCGGCGATGACGACGAGGCGGCGCACATCCCAGCGCGTGGGAGTCGGCGAGGCTTCCGCGCGGTCGGTCGCGATCGCCATGGTGACGAAGTCATTGGTGAAAAGCAGCAGCACGATGAGCAGTGGCGTGACGACGAGCTCCCCGGTGAGCATCACCCCCACGCTCAGGAACAGCGCGATCTCGACCGTCTTGATGATCTTGTTCAGGGTGTAGGTGAGCATGCGCCGGTAGATGCGCCGGCTCTCCTCGATCGCGCCCACGACGTCGGTCAGCCCGGGGTTGGTGAGCACGAGGCTGGCGGCCGCCTTGGCGACGTCGGTGGCGTTGGCCACGGCAATACCCACTTCCGCCTGCTTGAGTGCTGGCGCATCGTTCACGCCGTCTCCGGTCATGCCGGTGACGTGCCCGGCGCGCTGCAAGCGGCGCACCAGATGAAACTTGTCCTCCGGCAGCACCTGCGCGAACACGTCGCAGTCCCGCGTCGCGTCATCCTCGCCGGAGCGCAGCACCTCGGGCGCACACACCCGCGCGCCCAGTCCGATGCGGGTCGCGACGGCACGTGCCGTGGCGGGGGCGTCACCGGTCACCATGACAATGCGCACGCCGAGTGCCGCGAGGCTGCGCACCAGCGCGTTGGAGTCGGCGCGCGGCGGGTCTTCCAGCGCCACCAGCCCGACGAGCGTCAGCGTGCCGACACCGGCGGCAACGGCGAGCACGCGGTAGCCTTCGGCTGCAAGCTGTTCCACTTCGGCCGTCAGGTCGGGCGTGCCGGGGACGAGCGCCGCGACCTCGGCGACCGCGCCCTTCACCACGCGCAGCTCGCCATGATCCTGATAGACAGCCTCGGTACGCCGGGTTCCGGGATCGAAGGGGATGAATTTCACGCGCTCCGGCACGCTGCCGAGAATCCCGCGTGAGCGCGCGGCAGCGAGGATGGCAAGATCGATCGGATCCTGGCCGGCTTCGTCACAGGCAAGCGCCGCCATCCGCAGCAGTCCGGCTTCGTCGTGCGCCGCGTGCGGCCGAAGGGCCGCAACCTCGAGCCGGTTCTCGGTGAGCGTACCGGTCTTGTCGCTCGCCAGCACGTCCATTGCCGCCGCCTCCTCGATGGCGGAAAGGCGTGTGACCAGCACCCCGCGTTGTGCCAGCGACTGCGCGCCGAACGCCTGCGCAAGCGTGAAGGTGGCCGGCAGCGCCACCGGCACCGAGGCGACCAGAAGGATCAGGGCGAACGGCATCAGCTCGTGCAATGCGAGACCGGTGCCGATGGCGTAGAGGAAGAGCGCCAACACCAGGACGACGTCGAGGGTGATGAGATAGCGGACGATTCTGAGAATGAGCTGGGTGAGATGGCTCTCGGTCTTCGCCAGACGTACCAGTTCGGCGGTGCGTCCGAAGTAGGTACGCGCGCCCGTGGCGATGACCTCGCCCGTCGCTTCGCCGCGGCGCAGGGCGCTGCCGGCGTACGCCGTGGCGCCGACGCCGGCCTCGACCGGCAAGGATTCACCGGTGAGCGTGGACTGATCGAGCAACACCTGGCCGTCGGTCAACCTGACGTCGGCGGGCGCAAGATCGCCCAGCCGCAGATGCACCACATCGCCGGGCACCAGCGAATGGGCGGGAACCGTCTGCCAGCGGTCGTCGCGGAACACGCGTGCGCTCACCGCCAGGCGCTGCCGGAGCAACGCCAGCGCCTGATTCGCGCGATGCTCCTGAAAAAAGCTCAGCAGCGCGTTCAGGACCAGCAGCACGGTGATGACGACGGCCTCGTCCGCCTTGCCGAGCGCAAGCTGGAGGGCAATGGTCGCTTCCAGCATCCAGGGCACCGGCGCCCAGAACTTGCCCAGCAACAGGCGCCAGGGATGCGTGCGCGCTTCCGGTACCGAGTTGGGGCCGTATTGACGCAAGCGTGCGCCGGCTTCGGCCGCGCTCAGTCCTTGCGCCATGGGCGCCACCTGTGACTCGTCTCCTGGCGACAGTCCGGGCGTTCACCACGATGGTTTGCGGAAGGCATTGCACGCGCCATTCGATTTCGACGAGATCGGCGACGCTCATTGCCATCGCCGGACGATTCCCGGTGCGCGGAACCGCGGCTAACGGCGTTCGCCCAGGCCATCGTGGAACAGCATGGTGATCTCCCGCATGGCGGCTTCTTCGTCGGGTCCATCGGCCTCGACTCGCAGCGTCACGCCCACCGAGGCGGTCAACAACATCACGGCGACGATGCTGCGCGCGCTCACGCGTCGCCCTTTCACCACGAGCGATAGTCTACAGCGACGGTGCTTCGCGATGTCCACGATCCGGGCGCACGTCTGCGCGTGCAGCCCGCGAGGATTGGCAATCACGAGTTTGCTGGTCTGCATGGGATATCGCTTCCGTCGTTCAATCCGGTTCGTTGAACGGCATCTTGCCGTCCTGCTCGAAGCGCCTTTTCCTTGCTGCACCGAAGGCCCACCACACGACGCCGGCGAACGCTGCAACGAGCATGAGGAAATACACGGCTTCGCCGAGGCGAGTCATTTCAACCCCAGACCTCGCGGTTTCCGACTCCGTTCGATGGAACGAGGGCCGGTCATTTCGTGCCCGTCGGGAGCGCAGCGGGGGGAAGCTCCGGGACGGTCTCGAAATCTCCGGGCAGGCGCCCGGTAAGGCTGCCCAGGAACGCGCCAATCGCTTCGACATCCTGGCGGGAGAGGTCTCTTCCCAGCTGAACCTTCCCCATCGCGTGCACGGCCTCCGGAAGGGTCGGGACCGACCCGTCGTGGAAATACGGCGGGGTCATGGCGACGTTCCTGAGGCTCGGCACCTTGAATACGTACAGGTCAGCGGGATTCCCGGTCACGTCGAATCGTCCCTTGTCGATCACCCGGCTGTGGGTTTCCTTCCAGTAGTCCTCCAAGACGCCGAACTTCTGGTACATGCCCCCACCCACGCCCGCTCCGTTGTGGCAGGCCGCGCAGCCGGTGTCGATGAACTTCCGCAATCCCGCACGAGCGGACGCGCTCAGCGCGGGGATGTCGCCCGCGAGGTAGGCGTCGAATGGCGAAGGCGTCACCAGGGTGCGCTCATAGGCGCCGATCGCCCTTCCCCAGTTTCCGGAATTGACCGGATCCTTGTCGCCCGGGAAGGCCTTGCTGAACATCGCGCCATAACCCGGGATCGCCTTGATCCTCGCCATGGCAGACTGGAAATCCGGCTCGCCGAAGCTGGGCGGTCCGATGAGTGCCTGCGTGGCCTGATCTTCGACATTCGCCCGGTCGCCACGCCAATGAGCGACGAACTGCAACGCGGCGTTGAGCACGGTGGGCGCATTGCGCGGATTTTCCCGGTCCTTTACGCCGATGGACTTGGCGAGACCGTCGGTCCCGTAAAGAGCAGGTTGATGGCATCTCGAGCAGCTCACGGTGCCGTCGAGCGAAATGCGCGGGTCGAAGAAGAGCAGTCGGCCCAGCGTCGCCCGCTCCGGTGTGACCGGGTATTCCGGGGTTCCCATGTCCTGCGGGAGCGGCCTGAACATCGCTTGGGCCTGCTTCAGCAGCGCGACGTCATCGGAATTCGCCGCCCAGGCGGCGGACGCGGCGAGTGCGATCGCCATGCCGAGCATGCATCGTGTGAACCTGGGCCATGGGTGCGGTTTCATGTTCGTATGCTCCGGGAAATGTGCGTGTCGGCGATGCCGTCGCGCGATCGCGCGAATCCGCGGCAGCGCGTGATCGGGGCTATTGCATGAACCAGCCGTGGCTGACCACCAGCGACTGCCCGGTCAACGCGTTGGACGGAAAGCTCGCGAACAGCAGGGCGATCGCGGCCACGTCCTGAACGGTCGTGAACTCGCCGTCCACCGTGTCCTTGAGCATGACGTTCCGGATGACGTCCGCTTCGGAGAGCCCGAGTGCCTTCGCCTGCTCGGGAATCTGCCTGTCGACAAGGGGCGTGCGCACGAAGCCGGGGCAGATCACGTTGGCGCGCACGCCATGCGGGGCGCCCTCCTTGGCGACGACTTCGGCCAGCCCGACGAGGCCGTGCTTGGCCGTGACGTACGGCGCCTTCAGCACCGAGGCTTCCTTGGAGTGCACCGAACCCATGTAGATGACGCTGCCGCCGCGACCGGACGCATACATGTGCGGCAGGCATGCCTTGGTGGTGAGAAAGGCGCCATCGAGGTGTATCGCCAGCAGCCGTTTCCAGTCGGCGAACGGGAACGCTTCCAGCGGATGAATGATCTGGATGCCCGCATTGCTCACCAGCACGTCGACGCCACCCCAGGCGCGCACGACCTCGTCGATACCGGCGTTGACCTGCTCCTCGTCGACGACATTCATCTCGATGCCCATCGCCGATGCGCCCGTCGCAGCGATCTCCGCTGCCGTGGCCTGAGCCGCGTCGCGGTTGAGATCAGCGATGACGATCTTGCCGCCTTCCCGGGCGAACGTCAGCGCGATCTCCTTGCCGATGCCACTCGCGGCACCGGTAATGATGCAGATCTTGTCCTTCAGTTTCATTGGGCGGTTCCTTGAGGTGGGACGAGATAGTCGAAGACCACGGTGCCGAGGCCGAGGGTCAGATCGCTCAGGATATGGGTGCCTGAGATGACCTCCAGCACCGGCAATTGTGCTACCGGCGCCAGCGCATGGTGTGCGAGCTCCAGTGCTGCCGGACCGGTCCAGGCACCTTTCACCACCACGTCCTCGAGGCAGTAGCGCACGAGTTCGCAGATACGCGGCGTGCCATCCACGTGCGGGATGATCTTGAGCAGAAAGGAGGGCGCCGTCAGGGCCTCGCGCACGGGCTTCGGTTCGAGCGCCCGGTGTTTGTAACCCATGGTGGCGGTGGCCACCCGCACCGACCCGTAGTCGAGCGTGCCGAGCAACGTGTCCTTCTCGACACCGAGCGCCGGTGACGCGAGCTTCTTCGGGAATCCCCACAGCTCTCTGCCCCCGGCGATCGGCGCGTCGTCGTTCAGATACATCGAATGCACATAGCCGCCCCGCTGACCGTTGAAGATGACCGGGATCACCTGCCCGGACTCGGTGTAGTCGCCGAACCCCGTGGAATCCGGCATCCGGATGAACTCGTACTTGACGATCGGTTCTTCGATCTGCAGCGGTTCGGGAACCACCGCCCGAAGCGCATCGGGGTCGGTGCGGTAGGTGACGACGAGGAACTCGCGGTTGACGAACCGGTAAGGGCCCGGTGGAAACGACGGGCTGGTGAGCGGCATCGCGAATGCGGTCTTGCGAACATCGTTGATCTTCACGGGCGATCCTTCGGTGGGCGATGCGTGCGGCTGCGCGTCAGGTCGAAGACGTGGACTCCGTCCTCGGGTGGGGTTCTCGCCTGCCAATCCGGGTGGTTGAGGGTGTGGGTCAGGTCGGCGCGCCCCGCCTGCCAATGCTCCCGCATGGAAACGCGCGAGAACTCGTAGTCCTTCGATTGCGTTTCGTAGCGCTTGCGCCGGTGGATCAGGTGCACCACCGTGACGGCCGTCCGGCGGCTGGCGGCGTTCAGGGCGTGCACGTCGGGATCATCCGCCATCCGGGAGGGCAGCTTCGCGATCAGTCTGCGTGCCGCCTGTGCCAGAGTGCGGCGGGCCAGGACGTTGGTGGTGTTGAGTCGCGTGCGGCTGGAGAATCGGATGTCCTTCTCGCGCTCGGCGACCTGCATCAGGTCGGTGGGCATCGGGCCGTCGGCCGGAAACAGGTCGACCTGGAATACGAGCCTGCAACGGGCTTCGGGTTGGTCGAGCACGTACTGCAGCGGTGTGTTCGAGACCAGGCCGCCGTCCCAGTACCAGTCACCATCGATCTCGACGGGCGGGAACCCGGGGGGCAATGCGCCGCTGGCCATGACGTGCCGCGCATCCAGACGCCGATCGACGGTGTCGAAGTAGGCGAAATTGCCGGTGCGCACATTGACCGCGCCGACCGACAATCGCATCGATCCGCTGTTCAGCAGGTCGAAATCGACCAGTTGCTCCAGCGTGGCTCGCAGCGGCCCCGTGTCGTAGAGGCTGAGCGCGCCGGCGGTGCCCGGCATCTGAAAGGGCGCGGCCGGAAACCGCGGCACGAAGAAGCCGGGCAGCCCGAACACCGCCCCCAGCGCCGCGCTGGCCTCGTTCATGGCGCCTCGCAGCCCGGTCGGCGGGGGCAGCGGCGACGTCAACAGGACGGATGCGGAGGTCACGGTGTCCCAGAACTCGTGCAGCCGCTGCACGCGGCGTTCGGGCGGATTGCCGACGATCAGCGCGGCGTTGATCGCTCCGATCGAGATGCCGGCTATCCAATCGGGCGTCTGGCCCGCCGCCGCCAGTGCCTCATAGACGCCGGCCTGGTACGCCCCCAAGGCGCCGCCGCCCTGCAGCACGAGAATGCGCTCTTCCCGGTGGCGCACCGTTGCGGCCTTCGCGCGCGAGTTCATCTTGCAGGCCGTCGCAGCGCGTCGAGAACGGGGTGTGACGACAAAACGGGTGTCACGCGTGGACGTCGACCGGCGAGGACTTCGCGGTGCTGCCGATCTCCCGGCCCAATGCATTGATGCCGTTGCCCAGCGATGCGAAGTCCCGGGCGACCTCGTCGCGCGTCCAGGTGGCACCCGACGCGAGCTTGTCGCCCAGCGCCTGGGTGTCCGTCACCGCCGCCGACGCGGCGGCCTTCGCTTCCCCACCGACCCAGCCCGCAGCGCCTTCCAGCCCGTGGGCGGCGGCCTTGAGTTCGTAGCCTGCCGTGTCGTACTCCTTGTGCGCCCAGGATTCGGCCGCCTTGGAACGGTGCTCCAGGGCGAGCGCGTGATCGGCGCCGGCGAACACCTTGTCCATCGCCTTCTCGTCCTTGATCGCGCCCTTCTCGACCGAAGCAGCAAGCCGGTCGAGCTGCACAACGGAGCGATCGAGTTCCTGCCTTGCGTCACCGGTGGCGCGGCCGGCCTCGAGGCGCACGTAACTGGTCGCCTTGCGGATGTCGGCAGCTGCAACCTTGAGGTCCTTTCTGGCGAATTCGGCGGCGGCGTCGGTGAATTGGCGTTGCGGCTCCTCGCTCACCGGGTACCAGGTGGCCACGTCGGTCACCAGCCAGCGTCGGTCCATATCGGCACGCGCGGCCTTGCCGATTGCCTTGTCCAGCTCGGCCCGGGTCTTGATCTTCCCGGCGTCCAGCGCCGTCGCTGCCGCATTCACCCTGCTGGCGGTTGCGGCCATGCGCTTCTCGGTGTCCTGCGCGAGCCGGATCTCGGACCGGGCGCGCGCCTTGTCGATCCCGGCCGCCGCGGTGGATTGCGCTTTCAGCTCATCGGACACCGCACGCAGTTCCGCAGCGGCCGTCTTGCTGTCGTTCGCGTCGAAGGCCTTGCGCGCGGCCGCCAGATGGCGGCTGACGGAATCGACGACGGGCGTGTAGGTGGCGTCGTCGTAAATGATCCAGTCTTCCGCTGCCCTGGTTGCCATCGGTGCTCTGGTCGCCGCGGACGCAGGCTGGGCGACCGCCGAAGCGGGTGCGTTCGGGCCCTGCGCGTGCGCCACGACGGCGAACGGGGTCGCTGCGAAGAGCATGGCCAAGGCCACCGGTTTGAGGGGGAAGTTCATGGAGTGCTCCTTTCGAACAGAGAGTCGTCGATGATTACGGGTGGACCGGCGAAGGAACTTCGTCCTGCGCGTGGTGATGGTCGAACGAGGAAAGCCCGGAAGCCTTCAGCAGCTCATGTGCGCGCCTGATCTCCTGCGCGTCGCCGTGAACGACCAGCATGAACTTGTTGGCCTTCAGCGCAGTCTCGTAGCGCAGCACGGAATCCCTGGGAATGCCTACGGCCATCAACGCCCCGGCCAGGGCGCTGATGCCGCCCACGATCACGGCGCCCTGGAGGCCCCCGAAGAGCGCCGCGGCGAGGGGGCCCAGAACAACGACGTGGCCTACCACCGGGACGAACATCATCGCGGAACCGAACAGCACGCCCATCAGGCCGCCCCAGAACGCGCCAAGCCTGCCGAAGACCTTGGCCCGATCACCGGCATTGAGAAATCCGATGACATGCTCCTCGGTCTCGTAGTCCTTGCCGATGATCGAGATCTTCTTCATGTCGAATCCGGCACGCTGAAGCGCCTTCACGGCGTTCTCGGCCTGCGTGTGCATTTCGTAGACAGCGACAGCAATATCGGTCCTGGTCATGTTGGGGTCCTCTTTCGGGTGGTGTTTTCGGGAACGAACGTCATGGCGTCGTCGGTTCGGCGGATGCCGGCTATGACGTCGATTTCTGTTGCAGGAACCGCGCTTCCGCTGCAATCGCCGCTGCCTTCTCGGCGTGCGTTGTTGCCTTGGGGAGCGGATCCGCGGCCAATTCGTACCGGTTCACCGCCGGACTGCCGGAGGGCATCCCGATCGAATCCTGCTGCAGTCGTTGGAACTCGGTCCTGAACCATGCCTCCTTCTGCGCCAGCGTGGTCGCCGTCGGAATGGGGTCCGCAGGCTTTTCATTCTTGTTCACGGACGGACTGCCGACCGGCATGGAGGTCGATTCGTCCTGCAGCGTCCTGAACTGACTCTCGAATTGCTGCGCCCTTGTGGCGGGAGTTGCGACACCGGGGTACGCGACTGCGAGCGACGCGCTGCCGGCCAACACGGTTGCGAGAACGAATTTGAGCGACTTGTTCATGATGTGTTCCTTGCGTATTTGTGTCGGTTGCGAATGGCCCGGCCATCGACATCGATTCCGGACCGCGTTGAACGACGCGGTGTTGTGTTGTATCGATCGCGCGTCCATGGCTTGAACTCTAGGCTTCGCACCATCGCTCGTAAGCTGCCGAAGGTCACGATTTCGACCTACCGGAAGTCATGACGTGCAGGTGACCAAGGTCATCGGCGACGCGGTAGCGCAGGCCGGTGTCGACGGGCCTGCGCCGGTCGGCAATCGCGAGCCCGTTGTCGTTGCGGCCTGCGTCGCGTTGCGCGGTGACGAGATGCCGTCGGCGCCCGCGCGGCCCCACGCGCGGTTTCGGGCGCTACGGGAGGTGATCGTGCGCGCGACGACGGACGGCAAGCGGCGGGGTTCGCGCGCCGGCGGTGCGGCTCGCGCTGCTGGTGCGGGCGAGGTGAGTGCGGATGCGGCCGGTGGCCCGGTCAACCACCGCGCCGCTGGCGTACCGACATCACCGCGAGCTCGGTTCGCGTGTTGGCATGGAGCTTGTCCATGATGCGGCTGACATAGTTCTTGACGGTTCCCTCGGCCAGGAACACCGCGGTGGCGATCTGTTTGTTGCTCTTGCCCTCGGCGATGAGGCTCAGGATCTTTTCCTCCTTGTCGCTGAGCGTCTCGGCCAACGAATCCGTGGCCTCGGCCCGCGGCGGCACCCGAAGACCTGGCCCGGCGCTGCAGGGCCTGCCACGGTGCGGTACCGCGGGGACAGCCGCAGACGGGGATGCGAGACGCCGAAACTGATCCATCACCTTGCGCGCGATCTGCGGCGTCAGCCGGGACTCGCCGCGATGCACCGCGCGCACCGTTTCGAGCACCTCGTCTTCGCTCGCATCCTTCAGCAGATAGGCGTGCGCGCCGGCGCGGACCGCCTCGAAGACGGTTTCGTCGGCGTCCAGCGTGGTCAGCACCAATACGTGCGTGTCGGGGCAGCGACAGCGTGATTTCGCGCGTGGCGGCCACGCCACCCTTGCGCGGCATGTGCAGATCCATCAACACCACATCGGGACGCAAACGCTCCGCCATCTCGACGGCTTCCACGCCGTCGGAGGCCTGACCCACCACCTCGATGTCCGGCTCGACCGCGAGCATCAGCGTCATCCCGCGCCGGATCAGCGCCTGATCGTCGGCAACGAGCACCCGGATGCGAGGCGGGCCGTCGGTGGCTCCCGCCGTCATCGGGCACCTCCGTCGCCGACACTCTGGTGGGCGAGGGCTCTGCACCTCGCCCAATTGCTCGCGTATGCGCCCGACCACCGGCGAAGGAAGCCGCGCCGTCAGATAGCCCAGCATGGCCGAGACGGCAAGTGCTGCCTGGGCCGAGGAAATTCCCGCCCGCTGGGCGACCAGTTGTATCAGCTCATCCACTGTCGAAGTGCCCTGGTGTCGGGATTGCTGCTGAGCAAATGACCGGAACGTCCCCTTCATGACGTGAATCTACGGGATACCCTGTCGGCCCGCGAGGGCCACACGTCATGAGTTTGATGTTACTTTCGTCACTTGCGATATCGACGTGCTGCCTTCGCAACCCCCTTCATGCTTCCGCTGGCGCGACTACCTCGACCCCCGCCGCAGCCTCGCTTCCGCCATCGGCTGGCTGGTGTTCGCATTATCGATCGGTCTCGTGCTGGTTGCCAGCGTGTGGGTGGGCGACATCGTGCGCACCAACCTGCTCGACCAGCGCGGCCGGCAACTGGAGCAGAACGGCCGACCGGTATCGCTGCCGAACTGAATCTCAATCTTGCGCTTCGGCTGCAATCGGTACGCGCATTGGCTGCGATGCTGGCCACCGAGCTCCGCGACGAAAACCGGGCGACGCTCCGAACGAGTCTCGAGAACCTGCAGCAGGCTTCGCCCGAGTTCGAGTGGATCGGCGTGGCGAACCCGCAAGGACGGATACTGGCCGCCACCCACGGCGTGGTGGAGGGCGCGAGCGTTGCCGACCAGTCGTGGTTTGCGCTGGGTCTGAAGGGGTCGAGAATCGGCGATGTGCGACTGTCGCCGATGGCGGCGAAGACGGCGCTCCGCCGCAAACGACGGTGCACCGGGGCCCTTCGTAGATCTGATCGCGTCGGTGATCGACGCCAAGGGAAACACGATCGGCGTCATCGGGACGCAGCTGAGCAGGCGCTGGCTGCTGGATCTTGCAGGAAGTCTCGGGCAGGAGCTGCGAAGGGACGGCCGGCACCGAAGCGCTGCTGCTCGACCAGGATGGCACGGTACTGATCGGGCCACCGGTTCTCGAAGGCAAGCATTGGGAGAGTTCGCCTGAATCGACAGACACCGCCGCGGCGATCACCGAGGTGAATGCGCCAACGGGGCAGCGCCGAGCGGACCTCGCGTGTCGAACGGCTGGCCGATGGCAGGCGCTATCTTGTCGCGCGCGCCACGCCGGTGGCGACCGATGCCTTGCACCCTCTGGGCTGGCGCGTCGTGGTGCTTCAACCATTGCAGGACGCCACGCAGCGCGCCAGAATTCTGCAGGGCCAGATCGCCGCCGTCCTGCTTGGCCTGGGACTGCTCGCCGCGCTGCTCGGAGTGCTGCTGGCACGCCGCGTCACACGCGACCTTGATGCCATCGCACGCTCGGCCGATGCCGTCCGAACCGGCAGCCACGCAGAAAATCGCCGTGCCTGCGGGCCGGAACGAAGCGGCGCGGCTTGGACGCGCACTGGACGAGCTGCTCACTTCGCTGCAGCGCGAGCGCAGCGCATTGCAGACCTTGAATGCCGAACTCGACCAGCGCGTGGCGGCGCGCACCCGCGAAATCGAGCGGCTGGCGGAACAGGCGCGCTATGCCGCCGTCGTGCGCGAGCGCCTGAAGATCGCGCGCGACCTGCACGACACGCTGGCGCATTCCATGATGGCGATGCTCACCGAGATCCGCCTTCTCAAGCGGGCTTTCGGCGACCAACCCCGGCGGCTCTGGCGGAGGAATTGACGCGCGCCGAGGAAACGGCCCATCAGGGCCTGAAGGAAGCGCGCGCCGCGATTACGCAGATGCGTTTCAATCCGGTACGCGATGCGGACTTGCGGCGGCACTGGGCGATTTCGTCAAGCTGTTTGTCGAGCGCACCGGCATTCCGGTCGATTACACGAGCGATGCGCAGGCAGGCGCGTTCGCCGATGAACGGGCGGAAACACTGTTCCGGATCGTCGAAGAAGCGATGCGCAACGTCGAACGCCATGCCGGGGCGACGCGCGTTACGATCTCGTTGCGCGTGCCTCCCGACGGCCAAGGCCTGACACTGACCATCGCCGACGACGGCGTCGGTTTCGACGCGCAGGCCGCGCATCCTGGGCACTACGGTCTCGCGGGTCTGCGGGAGCAGGCACAGCTGATCGGGGCCGACCTTGCCATTCGCAGCGCCCCGCAAGAGGGCACCACGATCAGCGTCGCGCTGGCGTCGCGATTGGATGCGTAGGCCGGACCGCGGCGTCGACGCGGCATCGGGCGGTGCCGAGGTCGCCGCCCGGGTATCCCGAGCCGACTGCGGGGTGCGTACGCGCTTCGTCCGGCCGGCAGCGCGACGGCGTGACCTCGCCTTTGGCGTGAACAGGCCCTAATATGGAGCCGCGCACCATGACGGCACGCGCCATTCGAGCCGAGGAGGAGGACGACCGATGTTTCGATCTGCGATCAAGGGCCAGCGGCTGGTGGTCGTGTTCCTGCTCGGCGTGCTGCTGTTCAACTATCCCTTGCTGGCGTTGTTCAACCGGACGGCGGACGTCGCGGGCGTTCCGGTGCTCTATGTCTACATCTTCGGCGCGTGGGGATTGCTTATCGCCCTCGCCGCGCTGGTGGTCGAGCGTTCGCGCTAGCCGGGCCGCCGGAATCGCGCGGGACTGCCATGCTGCAGAGCTGGGTGATCATCCCCGTCGCGCTCGCCTATCTCGGCGTGCTGTTCGCCATCGCCTACTACGGCGACCAGCGCGCCGACCGCGGCCGCTCGCTCATCGCGAATCCCTACATCTACTCGCTGTCGCTGGGCGTCTATGCGACGGCGTGGACGTTCTACGGGAGCGTCGGGCGGGCGGCGGGCGACGGCGTGGGCTTCCTGCCGATCTACGTCGGGCCGACGCTGATGATGGCGCTGTGGTGGCTGGTGATCCGCAAGATCATCCGCATCAGCAAGACGAACCGCATCACCTCGCTCGCCGACTTTGTCTCGTCGCGCTACGGCAAGAGCGCTCTCCTGGCCGGGCTGGTCACGATCATCGCGGTGATCGGTGTCGTCCCGTACATCGCGCTGCAGCTCAAAGCCATTTCCCACAGCTACACCATCCTCGCCCAGTATCCGGACGTCGTCATGCCCGCCCAGCGCGAGGCGGTTCCGGTGCAGGCGGACACGGCGTTCTGGATGGCGCTGCTGCTCGCCACGTTCACGATACTGTTCGGGACGCGGCACCTCGACGCCTCCGAGCGCCACGAAGGCCTGGTGGCGGCGATCGCGTTCGAGTCGATCGTCAAGCTGGTGGCCTTTCTCGCCGTCGGCGTGTTCGTCACCTACGGGATCTACAACGGACTCGGTGACCTCTTCCAGCGCGCCGCCGCGCACGCAAGGCTCGCTACGCTCTTCGCGCCGCTGGGCGGCGCGGCCGGCAGCTACGCGAACTGGGCCTGGCTGACGCTGCTCTCGATGCTCGCCATCGTGTTCCTGCCGCGCCAGTTCCAGATCGCGGTCGTCGAGAACGTCAATGAAGACCATGTCGGCAAGGCGATCTGGCTGTTCCCGCTGTACATGCTGGCGATGAACGTGTTCGTCGTGCCGGTGGCGTTCGGCGGAGTCATGCATTTTCCCGCGGCCGGCGTCGACCCCGACACGTTCGTGCTCACGCTGCCCATGGTGGAGAAGCAGGAGGCGCTTGCGCTGCTCGTGTTCATCGGCGGGCTGTCCGCCGCCACGGGCATGGTCATCGTGGAGACGATCGCGCTCTCGACGATGGTGTGCAACGATCTGGTGATGCCGGTGCTGCTGCGCATGAAGTGGATGGGGCTTGCCGAGCGGCAGAACCTCACCGGGCTCCTGCTCGGCATCCGGCGCGGCGCGATCGTGGGCGTCGTGCTCCTCGGCTATCTCTACTTCCGTCTCGCCGGCGAAGCCTACGCGCTGGTCGCGATCGGATTGATCTCCTTCGCCGCGGTCGCGCAGTTCGCGCCCGCGACCATCGGCGGCATCTACTGGAAAGGGGCGACGCGCGCCGGCGCGCTCGCCGGTCTGCTGGCCGGCTTCGCCGTGTGGCTGTACACGCTGCTGCTGCCTTCCTTCGCCAAGTCCGGCTGGCTGCCCATCGGCTTTCTGAACGATGGGCCGCTCGGCATCGCGCTGCTCAAGCCCTACGCGCTGTTCGGGCTCGATGGCCTCAACGACATCACGCATGCGATGCTGTGGAGCATGCTCGCCAATGTCGGCGCCTACGTCGGCGTGTCGGTGCTGACCCGCCAGAGCGTGGCCGAACAGGCGCAGGCGGCGCGCTTCGTCGACGTCTTCCGGCGCACCGGCGAGGGCGCCGACGTGCATTTCTGGAAGGGAACGGCGTCGCTGCCGGACCTGCGCGCGCTGCTCGCCCGGTTCCTGGGGCCCGAGCGCGCCGACGCCGCGATCGCCGAGCACGCGAGGCGACGCGGCTTCGGGTCGCCCGCGGCGATGCCGGCCGACGCCGGCCTCGTGCATTTCGCCGAAACCGCGCTCGCCGGCGCCATCGGCGGCGCGTCGGCGCGGATCATGGTCGCCTCCACCGTGCGCGAGGACGTGCTGTCCGTCGACGAAGTCCGGTCGATTCTCGACGAGGCCTCGCAGGTCATCGCCTACAGCCACGAGCTGAAGCAGAAATCGCAGGAGCTCATCGCGGCGACGAACGAGCTCCGCGCCGCCAACGAGCGTCTGCAGGAGCTCGATCGACTGAAGGACGACTTCATCTCGACGGTGACGCACGAGCTGCGCACGCCGCTGACGTCGATCCGCGCCTTCACCGAGATACTGCACGACAATCCCGAACTCGACGCCGGCGAGCGGCAGAAGTTCCTCGCGATCGTCATCCAGGAAAGCGAGCGCCTTACCCGGCTGATCAATCAGGTGCTCGATCTGGCCAAGCTCGAATCCGGTCGCGCCGAATGGCAAGTGTCGCAGGTCGATCTCAAGGGGGTCATCGAGGATTCGCTCGACGCGACGCAGCAGCTCTTCCGCACCCGCGACGTCGCGCTCGAGGCGCGCCTACCCGATCATTTGCCGCCGGTCAGCGCCGACCGCGACCGGCTGGTGCAGGTGCTCATCAATCTGCTGTCCAATGCCGCCAAGTTCGTCAAGCCGGGACAGGGGCGCGTCGCGGTCGAATTGCGCCAGCGGGACGCGGTGCTCCGCGTCGCGGTCATCGACAACGGGCCGGGCATCGGCAAGGATGACCAGCGGGTCATCTTCGAGAAGTTCCGCCAGGCCGGCGACACGATGACGGAGAAGCCGCAGGGCACGGGGCTGGGGCTGCCGATCAGCCGGCAGATCGTCGAGCACCTCGGCGGACGGCTCTGGGTCGAGAGCGAGCCGGGCAACGGGGCGACCTTCATCTTCGAGTTGCCGGTGGCGACGCGCGCGCCAGCCGACATCGAAGCCGTCGAGCAGACACGCGGACTGTGAAACCGACCGGAACGAATCCGGCAGAAGACGCCGTCATGGCGCAGGAGGACCGATGGGGAAGAAGGTACTGATCGCCGACGACGAGCCGAACATCGTGGTCTCGCTCGAGTTTCTGATGAAGCAGAAAGGTTACGTCGTCAAGGTCGTCAACGACGGCGAGGCGGCGCTCGCTGCCGTCGCCGAGTTCGCGCCGGATCTGATCCTCCTCGACGTGATGATGCCGCGGATGAGCGGCTACGACATCTGCCAGCGCGTCCGCGAGAACCCCGCCTGGCAAGGGATCCGCATCATCATGCTCTCTGCCAAGGGTCGTGACATCGAGGTGAGCAAGGGTCTGGCCGTCGGCGCCGACGCATACGTCACCAAGCCGTTTGCGACCAAGGACCTGATCGAGAAGGTCCGCGCGATGCTCGGCGAGTAGACGTGTCGGACCGGATCCGCATCGGCCTCGCGCTCCTCGCCGCGTGGGGGCTCGTCCTGTCGGCGATCGCGGCCACCGCCCTGCTCGTGGGGGCAGACCTCACCGCGCAGGAGCGCGCGCCGCTCGTGCAGATCCTGCAGGACCGTGCGCAGGACGTGGTCCTGATTTCGCTGCTGCTGCTCGTCCCGCTCGTGTTCATCCTGCGGGTGCTGTTTCGCCGCTACATCGCAGCGCCCAGAAAGCTCTCCGAGGACGTCCGCATCATGCTGACCGCGAACCCCGCACACCGCGCGCCGCCGCGCGGTTCGGTCGAGATGAAGCGGCTCGCCGCGGACGTGAACAGTTTCGCGGAAGCGCGGGCGTCGCTGCAGCAGGACGTCGAGAAGCGCATTCGCGACGCGAATGCCCGCATCGAGGAGGAGAAGGACCGCCTGGCGGCGCTGATGTCGGAGCTCGCGCAGAGTGTGGTGATGTGCAACATCGAGGGGCGCATCCTGCTCTACAACGCCCGCGCGATGCAGCTCTTGCGCAACCCGCTCGACGGCGGCGGGGGCGCGGGCAGCGCGCACAGCCTGGTCGGGTTGGGGCGTTCGATCTTCGCGATCTTCGACCGCAACCTCATCATCCACGCGCTGGAAAGCATCGCCGACCGCCAGCGGCAGGGCACGATGAGGCCGGCGGCGAATTTCGTCACGACCGTGCCTGCAGGCGAGCTCGTCCGGGTGCAGATGGCCCCGGTGCAGGGGTCGACCCCCGGCGCTGCGTCTGAGGAAACCGCCGGGCCGATCACCGGGTTCGTGCTGGTCCTCGACGACATCACGCGGCGCATCGAGACCGGCAGCCGGCGCGACCTGCTGCTGCAGACGCTGACGCAGGGGACCCGGGCGTCGCTGGGCAGCGTGCGTGCCGCCGTCGAGACGATCGCGGCGTTCCCGGACATGGACAAGGAGGCGCAGAGCCGTTTCATCGACATCATCGGCGACGAGGCGCGGCGCCTCACCGCCAAGCTCGACGAGACCGTCGGCGAGTTCGCTGACTCGTTGCGCACCGAGTGGCCGCTCGAGGACATGCGCGGCGCCGACCTCATCGCCGCCGCGCGACGACGGATCGAGTCCAGGCTCGGGCTGCCGACGAAGCTCGAAACCGTCGACGAATCGATCTGGCTCAACGTCGACAGCTATTCGCTGATGCAGGGCATCAGCTACCTCGCCAGCCGGCTGCGCGAGGAGTTCGGCATCCGGGAAGTCCGTTTCGCGCTCGCGCCCGCCGGAGCGCTCGCGCACCTCGATCTCATCTGGACCGGCGCGCCGCTGGGCTCGGAGACGACGATGTCGTGGCAGACGGACTCCATGGAAATGGGTGGCGAGGCGTGCCCGCTGACGCTGAAGCAGATCGTCGAACGCCACAACGCGGAGATCTGGTACCAGATCCACAAGCCGTCGCACCGCGAGTTCTTCCGGATCGCGATTCCCGTGACCCGGCCGGAGGAGGCCGCGTGGAATGCGCCGGCCGTGCGCCAGAGCCGTCCCGAGTTCTACGATTTCGACCTGTTCCATCAGCCGGGGCAGACGCCGGAGCAGGACAACCGCCTCCTTTCGGCACTGAGCTACACGGTCTTCGACACCGAGACCACCGGGCTGCAGCCGTCGCAGGGGGACGAGATCGTTTCGATCGGCGCGGTTCGCATCGTCAACGGACGGCTGCTCGAGCACGAGGTGTTCGAGCAGCTGATCGACCCGGGGCGCCGCATGTCCGCCGAGGCGACCCGGATCACCGGCATCGAGACGTCGATGCTCCGGAATCAGCCGGCGATCGCCAAGGTGCTGCCGGCGTTCGGCCAGTTCTGCGAGGACACGGTGCTCGTGGCGCACAATGCGGCATTCGACATGCGCTTCCTGCGCCTCAAGGAGGAGGCGACTGGGGTGCGCTTCACCCAGCCGGTGCTCGACACGCTGCTGCTGTCGGCGGTGCTGCAGCCCGATGCCGACGCCCACAATCTCGAAGCGATCGCCGAGCGGATGGGCGTCAATCCGATCGGGCGGCACACGGCGCTCGGCGACGCGATCATGACCGGCGAGGTCTTCCTGCGCATGATTCCGTTGCTTGCCGAGCGCGGGATCCGGACGCTCGGGGAGGCGCGGCAGGCCTCGCAGAACACCTACTTCGCGCGCATCGAGTACTGAAAACGCAGCGCGCCCGTCGCGCGGCGGGGCGGTTCCCGCGGGGCCGGACAATTCGCAGGGTCCGCGATCTCCGGTTGCCATTCACGCGGGCCTTTCGCATAATGAGCCACACGAAGGGGAAGGGGACCCGGCGCCGGGCGCGCCGGTGCCGGATGGCCGACGACATCATTCTGCAGACGCGCGGACTCACCAAGGAGTTCAAGGGTTTCGTCGCCGTCCGCGACGTGAATCTTTCGATCCGGCGTGGTGCGATCCACGCGCTGATCGGCCCCAACGGCGCAGGCAAGACCACGTGCTTCAATCTCCTCACGCACTTCCTGACGCCGACGCGCGGCAAGATCTTCTACAAGGGCGATGAAATCACCGGCGCGCGACCGGCGGCCATTGCGCGCCGCGGCCTGGTCCGCTCGTTCCAGATTTCGGCCGTGTTTCCCAACCTTTCGGTCCTCGAGAACGTGCGGATCGCCCTGCAACGGCGGGACGGGCACTCGTTCGATTTCTGGCGCTCGGGCCGGGGGCTGACGAAGCATCACGGCCGTGCGCACGAGCTCATCGATGCCGTCGGCCTGAACGAGTTTGCCGCGACGCCGGCAGGCGAGCTGCCCTATGGCCGTAAACGCGCGCTGGAAATCGCCACGACGCTGGCCCTCGATCCGGAGATGATGCTGCTCGACGAGCCGACGGCCGGGATGACGCACGAGGATGTCGAGCGCATCACCGCGCTGATCCGGCGCGTCGCGGCCAACCGCACGGTGCTGATGGTCGAGCACAACCTGTCGGTGGTGTCGACGCTGTCCGATCGGATCACCGTGCTCGCGCGCGGCGAGGTGCTCGCCGAGGGCGACTACGCGCACGTGTCGAAGCACCCGGACGTCGTTGCCGCCTATCTCGGGACGCCCGATGGCTGACGCCGCCGCGCCGGTCGTTTCCGCCTCCCCCGCCTCCGCGGGCGCGCCGCTGCTCGCCATCCGCGACCTCAACGCGTGGTACGGCGAGTCGCACATCCTCCACGGCGTGAACTTCGAGGTGCGCGCCGGCGAGGTCGTCACGCTGCTCGGTCGCAACGGCGCCGGCAAGACGACCACGCTGAAGTCCATCATGGGTATCGTGCCGCGGCGGGAAGGCTCGATCGCGCTGGCGGGGCAGGAGACGGTGCGGCTTGCGTCGAACCGGATCGCGCGGATGGGAATCGCGTACTGTCCGGAGGAGCGCGGGATCTTCTCGAGCCTCAACGTCGAGGAAAACCTGCTGCTGCCGCCGGTGGTGCGCGAGGGCGGGCTGTCGGTCGCGCAGATCTTCGAGCTCTTCCCCAACCTCAAGGAGCGCCTCGCGAGCCAGGGCACGAAGCTCTCCGGCGGCGAACAGCAGATGCTCGCCATCGGCCGCATCCTGCGCACGGGCGCCCGGCTGCTGCTGCTCGACGAGCCGACCGAGGGCCTCGCCCCGGTGATCGTCCAGCAGATCGGCCGCACGATCGCGCGGCTCAAGGCACAGGGCTTCACGATCCTGCTGGTCGAGCAGAATTTCCGGTTCGCGGCCACCGTCGCCGACCGCCACTATGTGATGGACCACGGCCGCGTCGCCGACATGATTCCCAACTCGGAGCTCGACGCCAACATGGCGAAGCTCCACGACTATCTCGGCGTCTAATCCGACCCACCGCATCGCACCCACCGCGTGCACCGCCGGCGCGTTCGACCCACCAAGGAGGAAGACGAATGAAACGTTTCAAGCGCAGCATCCTGGGCCTCGGCATCGCCGCCGCGCTCGCGGCCGGCGCCGCGCAGGCACAGATCTCGGACGGCGTGGTCAAGATCGGCGTCCTCAACGATCAGTCCGGCACGTACGCGGACCTGGCCGGCCCCGGCTCGGTCGTGGCCGCGAAGATGGCGGTCGAGGACTTCGGAGCGGCCGCGAAGGGAATGAAGGTCGAGATACTGGTGGGCGACCACCAGAACAAGCCCGACGTCGGCGCGAACATCGCGCGCCAGTGGTACGACGTCGACAAGGTGGACGTGATCGTCGACGTCCCGACCTCGTCGGTCGTGCTCGCGGTGAACGAAGTCACGAAGCAGAAAGGCAAGGCGATGCTGGTGTCCACCGGCGCGACCTCCGACCTCACCGGCAAGGCCTGCAACGCGAATGAAATCCACTGGACCTACGACACCTGGATGCTCGCGAACGGCACCGGCAGCGCGATCGTCAAGACCGGCGGCGACACGTGGTTCTTCCTGACGGCGGATTATGCCTTCGGCCACGCGCTCGAGCGCGACACCGAGGCGGTCGTGCTGAAGAACGGCGGCAAGGTGCTGGGCAAGGTCCGGACTCCCTTCCCGACTGCGGATTTTTCGAGCTTCCTGCTCCAGGCGCAGGCCTCGAAGGCCAAGGTCATCGGCCTCGCGAACGCGGGCGCCGACACGATCAACGCGATCAAGCAGGGCGCCGAGTTCGGCATCGTCAAGGGCGGCCAGCAGTTCGCGGGTCTGCTCACGTTCCTCACCGACGTGCACGCGCTCGGTCTCAACACCGCACAGGGGCTGCTGCTGACCGAGTCGTTCTACTGGGACTTGAACGACCAGACGCGGGCGTTCGCCAAGCGCTTCGGCGCACTGCACAAGGGAGCGATGCCGACGATGGCGCAGGCCGGGGTCTATGCGTCGGTGCTGCACTACCTGAAGGCGGTCGACGCGGCGAAGACGGACGACGGCACCAAGGTGATCGCCAAGATGAAGGAATTGCCGACCGACGATCCGGCGTTCGGCAAGGGCATGATCCGCGCGGACGGCCGCAAGATCCACCCCGTCTACCTGTTCGAGGTGAAGAAGCCTTCGGAGTCGAAGGGTCCGTGGGACTATTACAAGGTCCGGGCGACGATTCCGGCCGATCAGGCGTTCCGGCCGCTCGCCGACGGCGACTGTCCGCTGGTGAAGAAGTAGGCGTTTGTGCGTCGCGCTGCGCGATCCGGCGTGAAATCCGGGCCCATGCTGGCGCGACGTACGAACGGCGCCGATCGGATCGTCGCGCTCCGACATTCGATCGGCGCTTCCCGAGGCGGAGCCCTCCGTGACTGAAATCTTCGGCGTGCCGACGCAGGCCCTGTTCGGGCAGCTGTTGATCGGCCTCATCAACGGCGCGTTCTACGCGATGTTGAGCCTCGGGCTCGCCGTCATCTTCGGCCTGCTCAACATCATCAACTTCACGCACGGCGCGCAGTACATGATGGGCGCGTTCTGCGCCTACTTCCTGCTGCAGTTCGCCGGGGTGGGCTACTGGTGGTCGCTGCTGATCGCGCCGGTCGTCGTCGGCGTGACCGGAGTCGTCATCGAGCGGACGATGCTCGCACGCCTGTACAAGCTCGATCACCTGTACGGATTGCTGCTCACGTTCGGCCTCGCGCTGATCATCCAGGGACTGTTCCGGAACCAGTTCGGCTCGTCGGGGCTGCCCTACCAGATTCCCTCCGAGCTGGCCGGCGGCATTAACCTGGGGTTCATGTTCCTGCCCAAGTACCGCGCCTGGGTGATCGTCGCCTCGCTCGTCGTCTGCCTCGCCACCTGGTTCGTCATCGAGCGAACGAAGCTCGGCGCGTATCTGCGCGCGGCGACCGAGAACCGCACGCTGGTGCAGGCGATGGGGGTGAACGTGCCGCGGATGATCACGCTGACGTACGGCTTCGGCGTCGCCCTCGCGGCGCTGGCCGGGGTGATGGCGGCGCCGATCTACCAGGTCAATCCGATGATGGGCGCCGACCTCATCATCGTCGTGTTCGCCGTGGTCGTCATCGGCGGCATGGGGTCGATCCTCGGCGCGATCCTCACCGGCTTCGGGCTCGGGGTGGTCGAGGGACTGACCAAGGTCTTCTACCCGGAGGCGTCGAACACCGTGATCTTCGTCATCATGGTGATCGTGCTGCTCATCAAGCCCGCCGGCCTGTTCGGGAAGGAGCGCTGAGCCGATGGCCGACTCGCCGCTGTCTCGGGAAGCCAACAGCGATGGATCGCGCGGCTTCGCGCTGGCGACCACGGTCCTCGTGGTCGTGCTGGCGATCGTGCCGCACGTCGGCGTCTATCCGGTGTTCCTGATGAAGGCGCTGTGCTTCGCGCTGTTCGCCTGCGCGTTCAACCTGCTGCTCGGCTTCGGCGGCCTGCTGTCCTTCGGCCACGCGATGTTCCTCGGCACCGCGGGCTACGTGGCGGCGCACGCAGCGAAGGTCTGGGGGCTGCCGCCCGAGCTCGCGATCGTCGCCGGCACCGCGGCGTCGACGGCGCTCGGCGTGATCGCCGGCGCGCTCGCGATCCGTCGGCAGGGCATCTATTTCGCGATGATCACGCTGGCGCTCGCGCAGATGGTGTTCTTCTTCTACCTGCAGGCGCCGTTCACGCACGGCGAGGACGGCATCCAGTCGGTGCCGCGCGGCCGGATGTTCGGCTTCCTCGACCTCTCCGATACGCTGGTCATGTACTACGTCGTGCTCGCCATCTTCACGGCCGGTTTCGTGCTGATCTACCGCGTCATCCATTCGCCGTTCGGGAACGTGCTGAAGGCGATTCGCGAAAACGAGCCGCGCGCGATATCCCTGGGCTACGATGCCGAGCGCTACAAGCTGCTGGCGTTCGTGCTGTCGGCGGCACTGGCCGGGCTCGCCGGCGCGACGAAGGCGATCGTCTTCCAGCTGGCCTCGCTCACCGACGTCCACTGGACGATGTCGGGCGAGGTCGTGCTGATGACCCTGCTGGGCGGCATGGGCACCATCTTCGGGCCGGTGGCGGGCGCGTTCGCGATCATCGCGATCGAGAATTACTTTGCCGGTTTCGGGCAGTGGGTCACCGTCATCACCGGCGTGATCTTCGTCGTCTGCGTGCTGGCGTTCCGGCGCGGCATCGTCGGCGAGCTCGGCGCCTGGTGGTCGCACCGGCGGCGGTGAGACGCCGCGGCGAATGCGTGCGGGCGTCGCTCGCACTGCTTGTTGCGCTCGCCGCGGCGCCGGTCGTGCCCCTCGCGGCGGATCATTCGGGCGCCCTGTCGGTCAGCGGCGCGTGCCGCGACGGTCAGCGCAACGGCGCCTACGAGGTACGCACGGCGGACGGCCAGACCCGCGCGTCCGGGGCCTACGCCAAGGGCCGGCGCACCGGAACGTTCCTGTTCTGGTCGGCGAGCGGATCGCGGGTGGCGCTCGTCCCCTACGACGACGATGCGCGCACGGGCACGGTCACGCTCTGGTACGCTGCGGCCAGCGGACGCGATGACCCCCCGCGCGAACTCGAAGCCGCCTACTCCGGCGACGTGCTGCACGGACTCAAACGGTCCTGGTACCCGAACGGGAATCCGCGCACCGAGCAGCGCTACGAGAACGGACGGCTCGCGGAGGCGCGGGCGTGGATCGAAAGCGGGGCGCCGTTGCCGGAGACCGACGCACGTGCGATGGCCGAGCGTGATCGCGCCGCCGATGCCGAGATCCTCGCGGGGCTCGAGCAATTCCTGGCCGAGAACCGGCCGCCGTGCGCCAATCGGTGATCGGGACGATTGTCGAACGGAACGACTCATTCGCGCTGCGACCCGGTGCGCACGCACCGTCCGGGTGCGGGGCGGGCGATCGTTCTTTGACGGTCCCGGGCATCTGAGCTAGATTCCCGGACGTTCCACGAGGTCGGCGCGCCCGTTGCATCACGCTGTCTTGCGCCGCGCCCGCCGACCGCCTGCGTTCCCTTTCCGTCATCGAGGTCCACGTCATGACCCTTACGCCTGTCCGCCGGATGCTCGGCGCCCTGTTCGTCGCCCTGGCCGCGATCGCCGCGGCTGCCCCCGCCGTGTCGGTGTCGGCGCAGGAGCTCAGGATCGCGGTGGCCGCCGACATCACCTCGGCCGACCCGCATTTCTTCAACCTGTTCCCGAACAACAACATCGCCGAGCACATCTACGACAAGCTCGTGCAGATGGACGCGGACTCGAAGATGATCCCGGGCATCGCCACGTCGTGGAAGACGATCGATCCGACGACGTGGGAGTTCAAGCTGCGCAAGGGCGTCAAGTTTCACGACGGCAGCGAGCTCACCGCCGAGGACGTGGCCTTCTCGATCGACCGCGTACCGAACGTTCCCAACAGCCCGGGTCCGTTCACCGCGTACACGAAGATGATCACGGCCACGCAGATCGTCGACCCGTACACGATCCGCTTCAAGACGGCGGCACCGCATCCGCTGATGCCGAACGATCTGTCGACGATCTACATCGTGTCGAAGAAGGTTGCGACCGGAGCGTCCACCGAGGATTTCAACACCGGCAAGGCGTCGATCGGCAGCGGCCGCTACAAGTTCGTCCGCTACGTCTCGGGCGACCGCGTCGAACTGGTGCGCAACGACGCCTACTGGGGCGAGAAGTCGCCGTGGGAAAAGGTCACCTTCAAAATCATCAAGAACGAAGCGGCGCGCGTGGCCGCACTCCTTTCGGGCGACGTCGACGCCATCGAGCAGCCGCCGACACCGGACCTCGCGCGGATCAAGAGCGACCCGAAGTTCACGGTGACCTCGAAGATCTCGCACCGCGTCATCTACTTCAACTTCGATCACCTGCAGCGGTCGAGCCCGTTCATCACCGACAAGGCGGGCAAGCCGCTCGAGAAGAATCCGCTGCTCGACGTCCGGGTCCGCCGGGCGATCTCGAAGGCGATCAACCGGCCGGCGATCGCCGACCGCGTGATGGAGGGGCAGGCGGTGCCCTCGGGCCAGCTCGTTTCCGAAAAGCTGTTCGGCCACGTGCCGGGCCTCAAGGCCGAGCCGTTCGATCCGGAAGGCGCAAGAAAGCTCCTCGCCGAGGCCGGCTATCCCGAGGGCTTCAACCTGACGATCCACGGTCCGGCCGGTCGTTACGTCAACGACGAGAAGATCGTGCAGGCGGTCGCCCAGATGCTGACCCGCGTCGGCATCGGAGCCAAGGTCGAGACGGCGCCGATGGGGCCCTACTCGGGCCGGGCGTCGAAGCAGGAATTCAGCTTCTTCATGGTCGGCTGGGGCGCGTCCACCGGCGAGGCGTCGAGCCCGCTGCGCTCGCTGCTGGCGACGTTCAACCGCGACAAGGGGCTGGGCGCCGTCAACTGGGGCCGCTACAGCAATGTCAAGGTCGACTACCTGATCGAGCAGGCGCTGCAGCAGGTCGACGACGAGAACCGCAGGATCATGCTGCAGAACGCGACGAAGCTGGCGATGGAGGATCTCGGCCTCATGCCGATCCACTTCCAGTTCACCATCTGGGCGACCAGGAAGGGCGTGGCCTACACGCCGCGCACCGACGAGTACACGCTGGCGTTCCAGTTCCGCCCCGTGAAACTGTGAATCAGTGGAACGGACACGGGAAACGGGCGACGAGGTGAGCAGATGAGGGGATAGGTGCGCGGCGACGCCGCGCGCCCGTTGTCCTCTTTCCCTCCTTCGCTCCTTCGCACTTCCGCTTCCGCGCGCCGCCGCAATGCTGGTCTTCGTCATCCGCCGCAGCCTTCAGAGCGTCGTCGTCCTGTTCGTGATGTCGCTGCTGGTGTTCGTCGGCGTGTACGCCGTCGGCAATCCGATCGACATCCTGATCAATCCGCAGGCCGACCAGATCGACCGCGAGCGGGCGATTGCGGCGCTGGGGCTCGACAAGCCGCTGTGGGAGCAGTACCTCACGTTTCTGCGCGGCGCGCTTTCCGGCGACCTCGGCAAGTCGTTCGTCCACAGCACCTCCGCGCTGGGACTCATCCTCGAGCGGATGCCGGCGACGCTGGAGCTGGCACTTGCGGCGATGCTGATCGCGATCGTCCTCGGCATCCCGCTGGGGCTCTGGGCCGGACTGCGCCCCAACGGCATCGCCGGACGCACGATCATGGCCGGTTCGATCCTGGGCTTCTCGCTGCCGACGTTCTGGGTCGGCCTGATGCTGATCATGGTGTTCTCGGTGATGCTGGGCTGGCTGCCGTCGAATGGCCGGGGGCCGACGATCGAGCTGTTCGGGCTGATTCCGGTCTCCTTCCTGTCGATCGAAGGCTGGCGGCACCTGATCATGCCGGCGACGAACCTCGCGCTGTTCAATCTGGCGCTGCTGATCCGGCTCACCCGCTCCGGCGCCCACGAGGCGCTGCTGCAGGATTACGTGAAATTCGCGCGCGCCAAGGGCCTCACCAACGCACGCGTGATCGGCGTCCACGTGCTGCGCAACATCCTGATCCCGATCGTCACCGTGATCGGGCTGCAGTTCGGTTCGCTGATCGCATTCGCGATCGTCACCGAGAGCGTCTTCGCGTGGCCCGGCATGGGCAAGCTCCTGATCGACTCGATCGGCGTGCTGGATCGTCCGGTCATCGTCGCGTACCTGCTCGTCATCGTCACGATCTTCATCCTGATCAACCTGATCGTCGACGTGCTGTACTCGGCGCTCGACCCGCGCGTGCGGCTCACCGACAACAAAGGCTAGTGCTGCGATGAGCGAGACGACCCCGTCGCCGCGCGCCGTCGAGACGCCGTTCGCGCGGCTGGTGTCCGATTTCTGCGCCAATCCGGTCGCGGTTTTCGGGCTGGGGTTGCTCGCGGTGATCCTGTTCCTCGCGCTGTTCGCGCCGCTCCTGTCGCCGCAGAACCCCTACGATCTCGCCCAGCTCGACGTCATGGACAGCCGGCTGCCGCCGGGGGCGAAGTCACCGGGCGGCGGGACCTTCTGGCTCGGCACCGACGATCAGGGCCGCGACATGCTGTCGGCGATCTTCTACGGGCTGCGCATCAGCATCGGCGTCGGTGTGGCCGCGACGGTGCTGGCGCTCGTCATCGGCCTGGCGACGGGGCTTGCCGCCGCCTATTTCGGCGGTCGACTCGAGTCGCTGATCATGCGCATCGTCGACATCCAGCTCTCGTTTCCGGCCATCCTGATTGCGCTGATTCTGATTGCCGTGCTGGGGCAGGGTATCGGCAAGGTCATCGCGGCGCTGGTCACCGTGCAGTGGGCGTACTACGCGCGCACGGTCCGCGCCGCGGCGCTGGTCGAGAAGCGCAAGGAATACATGGAGGCCGCACGCTGCCTCGCGCTTTCGCCGGCGCGCACCGTGTTCCGCCATCTGCTGCCCAACTGCCTGCCGCCGATGATCGTCGTGGCCACGGTGCAGGTGGCGGCGGCGATCGCGCTGGAAGCCACGCTTTCCTTCCTCGGACTCGGTCTGCCGATCACCGAGCCTTCGCTCGGGCTGCTCATCGCCAACGGCTACCAGTATCTGCTTTCGGGCAAGTACTGGATCAGCTTCTTTCCCGGCATCGCGCTGCTGCTCACGATCGTCAGCATCAACCTCGTCGCCGACCAGCTGCGCGACGTGCTCAATCCCCGGCTGCAGCGATGAGGGTGCCGCTGCTCGAGGTCGCGGGACTGCGCACCCATTTCTTCACCAGGGCGGGCGTGGTGAAGGCCGTCGACGACGTGTCGTTCACCGTCGCGCGCGGCGAAGTGCTGGGACTGGTCGGCGAGTCCGGCTCGGGCAAGTCGATGACGGGCTACTCGATCATGGGGCTGATCGATCCGCCGGGCCGCGTCATCGCGGGCACGATGCGCCTCGACGGCCGCGACCTCATGACGATGTCGGCCGAGGAGCTGCGCCAATTGCGCGGCAACCGGGTGGCGATGATCTTCCAGGATCCGATGATGACGCTGAATCCGGTCCTGCGCATCGACCGCCAGATGACCGAAACCGTCCTTGCGCACGAGAACGTCAGCGCGGCGACCGCGCTCGAGCGGGCGCGCGCGGCGCTGGTGAAAGTCGGCATCCCGTCGCCCGACGAACGGCTCAAGGCCTATCCGCACCAGTTCTCCGGCGGCATGCGCCAGCGCGTGGCGATCGCGATCGCGCTCCTCAACGATCCGGACCTCATCATCGCCGACGAGCCGACCACGGCGCTCGACGTGACGATCCAGGGCCAGATCCTGTACGAGATGCAGAAGCTCTCGCGCGAGACCGGCGCGGCGGTGATCTGGATCACCCACGACCTGTCGGTGGTGGCCGGCCTCGCCGACCGCGTGTGCGTGATGTACGCGGGCCGCATCGTCGAGGAGGGAACGACCTTCGACGTACTCACGCATCCGCGGCATCCGTACACGCAGGGGCTGCTCGATTCGGTGCCCTCGCGCAGTCCGCGCGGCGCCCGATTGAAGCAGATTCCCGGCATGACGCCGTCGCTGCTGGAAATCGGCGCCGGCTGCGCGTTCCGCGATCGCTGCAACCAGGCGACGGCCAAATGCGCCGAGCTGCCGGTCATGGCGGCGATCGGCGATCCGGGGTCGGGGCAGCGCGTGCGCTGCCATCATCCGCTGCACTGGGAAGCGGTTGCCTGAGCCCGCATGGCGACGACCGCTTCCGGCCGCAGGACGCTGACCCGCACCGGGGTGCCGCTGGTCGAGCTCAAAGGCGTGTCGAAGCGTTTCGTCAGGACGCTCGATGCCGCGGCAAAGATCGGCAACTTCTTCGGCGCGGGCCTGAAGGAGGAGATCGTCCACGCGGTGGACCACGTCGACCTCGCGATCGAGCCGGGCGAGGTCGTGGGGCTGGTCGGCGAGTCCGGCTGCGGCAAGTCCACGCTCGGGCGTCTCGCCGTCGGGCTGTTGCCGCTCTCCGACGGCGAACGCTGCTGGAACGGCGTGGCGCTGTCCGGACTCAAGGGCCCGCAGGCGCGGGCGCAGCAACTCAAGATGCAGATGATCTTCCAGGATCCCTACGCGTCGCTGAACCCGCGCATGCGCGTCATCGACATCGTCGGCGAGGCGCCGGTCGCGCACGGCATCATCCGCCCGCAGGCGAAGACCGAGTATGTCGGCCTGCAGTTGAACCGCGTCGGCCTCGACCCGACGCTGATGCGGCGCTTCCCGCATCAGTTCTCCGGCGGCCAGCGCGCGCGGATCGGCATCGCCCGTGCGCTCGCGGTGAAGCCCGAGTTCCTCGTGTGCGACGAGTCGGTGGCGGCGCTGGACGTCTCGATCCAGGCGCAGGTGCTCAACCTGTTCATGGAGCTGCGCTCGGCGCTGAACCTCACGTACCTGTTCATCAGTCACGATCTGGGTGTGGTCGAGCACATCAGCGATCGCGTGGTGATCATGTATCTGGGCCGCGTCGTCGAGATGGGTCCGGCGGCCGACCTGTTCGCCGGCCCCAATCATCCGTACACGCGGGCACTGCTCGCCGAAGTCGGCAAGGTCGAACCGAAGAAGCGCACGTTCGTGCCGATCAAGGGCGAGATTCCGTCGCCGCTCGATCCGCCGACCGGCTGCCATTTCCACCCGCGCTGCCCCCATGCGCTGCCGCGCTGTCGCGAATCGGCGCCTGCGCTCCGGCAGGTTGCGTCCGGGTGGTCGTCGGCGTGCCATCTCAACGACGCGTGAGCGTGGCGTAGCCGGCGAATGGAACTCCCCTTCGTTCGCCACCCGCCATCGGGAACGGCGCTGCCGCTCGTCCTCGACTCGCCGCATTCGGGCGAGACGTACCCGGACGATTTCGACCACGCGCCGCCGCGCGCGATCGTCCGGCAGGCCGAGGACACCCATGTCGGCCGGCTGTACGCCATCGCGCCGGCGTACGGCGCGACGCTGATCGAGGCGAAGTTTCCGCGCGCCTACATCGACCCGAACCGCAGCCTCGACGACATCGATCCTGCGCTCATCGCCGACGTGTGGCCGCGGCCCGTCGTCCCGTCGCGCAAGACTGAGCTCGGCATCGGGCTCGTGTGGCGATTGGCGGAAGGCGGGGTGCCGATGTATGCGCGCCGGCTCACCGCAGCCGAGATCGAACGGCGCATCGGGCGCTGCTACGCGCCGTACCACGCCGCACTCGACGCGGAGATCGATGCCTGCCATCGCGCGTTCGGGGCGGTGTGGCACCTGAACTGCCACTCGATGCCGGCGGTCGGCGACGCGATGTCCGACGATCCGGGACACGCGCGCGCCGATTTCGTGCTCGGCGACCGCGACGGCACGACCTGCGGGGCCGACTTCACCGCGTTCGTGGCGCGCACCCTCGGTCAGTTTCGGCTACGACGTCGCGGTCAACGATCCGTACAAGGGCGTCGAGATCGTGCGCCGGCACGGACGCCCGGCCGAGCATCGCCACAGTCTGCAGATCGAGGTGAATCGCAGGCTGTACATGGACGAGGCGACGCTCGAGCCGAACATCGGCTACGCCCGGCTCGAAGCCGACCTCGGACGCTTGTGTGCCGCGCTGGCCGCGTTCGTGCGGGATCGCCTGCGCGCGTCGCCGGTTATCGGCGACGCCGCCGTGGCGGCGCAACCGCCACACGCCTCCGCAATTGGTAAGACCACTTGACCGGTTGCGGGGCCACTGCCACACTGCGCGCCAGGCGCCGGACCCGCTTTCAACGCGTGCCACGGCGCCGGGACAACCCGTGCAGCCCAGAGGAGGAATCATGATCCCGTTTTCGCGCGCGCTCGCCCGCGTCGCCGCCGTCGTCACGCTCGTCGTCGCCACCGCCGTCCAGGCCGCTTATCCGGAGCGTCCGATCACGTTCATCGTGCCCTGGGGTGCGGGCGGCGGCACCGACACGACCGCGCGCTATTTCGCCGCGATGCTCGAAAAGGAGTCTCGGCCAGCCGGTCAACGTCGTCAACCGCACCGGCGGCAGCGGAGTGGTCGGCCACAGCGCGATCGCGCAGGCGCCCGCCGACGGCTACACGATCGGCATGATCACCGTCGAGATCGTCGATGATGCACTGGCAGGGCCTGACGGAGCTGGCGCCGGCGTCGTACACGCCGCTGGCGCTGGTCAACGTCGATCCGGCCGGGTTCACGGTGCGCGCCGATTCGCAGTGGAAATCGGTCAAGGAAGTCCTGATTACGCGACAAGGCGAACCCCGGCAAGCTCAAGGCGTCGGGCACCGGCCAGGGCGGCATCTGGCATCTGGCGCTCGCCGGCTTGCTGAACGACTCGAAGATTCCGCTGACGGCGATCCCGTGGGTGCCGTCCAACGGTGCGGCGCCGGCGATGCAGGATCTCGTCGCCGGTGGCGTGGATATCGTCACCTGTGTCGCTGCCCGAGGCGCGGCCGCTGATCGACGCCGGGAAAGCGCGTCCGTTGGCGATCATGGCCAGTACGCCTTCGCCGCTGTTCGCGTCCGTGCCGACGATGCAGCAGGCGGCCGGCGTCAACTGACGCGGTGTCGGCGTGGCGCGGCATCGCGCGGTCCCAAGGGCATGCCCAAGGACGTCAACGACAAGCTGATCGCGACGATCAAGAAGATCTGGGACAGCAAGGAGTTCAAGGACTTCGCGTCCAGCAAGGGTTACGGTATCGAGTGGGCCCCCGGCGACGAGTTCGCCCGGTTCATGGCGAAGGGTGATGCCGACATGGGCGTGGTCATGAAAGCGGCCGGTCTGGCCAAGTGACGCGACGTTGCGGGCGCCGCAGTGCGCCTGTTGCATGGTCGGGCGTATCCGTGCCCGACCGGGTATGCCCCGCGATTCGGCGTTCGCCATGAAGATCAGCGACGCGATCTTCGGCGCGGTGCTGCTGCTGCTCGGCGTCGCGATCCTCGTCCACGTGCAGTCGTTCCCGAGGATCCCGGGCCAGCAGGTCGGCCCGGCGTTGATGCCGGGCACGATCTCGGTCGGACTCATCGCCTGTGGTGCGCTGCTCGTGGTCAGCGGCTGGCGCAAGCGCGCGACCGAGCCCTGGACGGAGACCGCGCAATGGATGCGCTCCGGCCGCCATCTGCTCGCGTTCGCCGCCATCGTCGGCGGCATCGTCGCCTACGTCTTGCTCGCGCAGCCGCTGGGCTTCCTCGTCGTCGGGCCCGTGCTGCTGTTCGTGCTGGTTCGTCATCCTCGGTATCCGACCGCTGCCGGCGGCGGCGATCGCCATCGTCGCCACGCTCGTCATCTGGTTTGCCTTCTACAAGCTGCTGCGCGTTCCCCTGCCGTGGGGCGTGCTGACCCGATTCGCGTTCTAGGACCCGAACGTGAACGCGCTCGCCACGGCCGCCGGCCTCGTCTTCGACCCCTACAACCTGCTGGTCATGCTGGTGGCGTCGGTCTACGGGTTGTTCGTCGGCGCCGTGCCGGGGCTCACGGCGACGATGGCCACGGCGCTCCTGGTGCCGGTGACGTTCTTCATGGCGCCGATTCCGGCCATCGCCGCCATCGTCACGGCGACGGCGATGGCGATTTTTTCCGGCGACATCCCGGGATGCCTGTTGCGCATGCCGGGCACGCCGGCGTCGGCGGCGTATACCGACGAGGCTTACGCGATGACGCGCAAGGGTCAGGCCGAGCTCGCGCTCGGCGCGGGCCTCGTATTCTCGGCAATCGGTGGCCTGTTCGGCACCGCGGTGCTGATCCTGTCTGCGCCGGCGCTGGCCGAGTTCGCCCTCAAGTTCAGCTCGTTCGAATATTTCTGGCTGGTGCTGCTGGGCCTCACCTGCGCCATCGTGATGACCTCCGAGCGGCCGCTGAAGGGGATGGTGACGCTGCTGCTTGGCCTGCTCGTGGCCTGCGTCGGCCTCGGCAATCCGGCCGGCTTTCCGCGCTTCACTTTCGGCAGCGTCGAACTGACCGGCGGCATCGGGATGATCCCGATGATGATCGGCATGTTCGCGGTGTCCGAGATCATCCGCTTCGCCGTCGACACCGCACCCAAGGCCCTGATCGTCGACCAGCCGATCCACAACGTGTTCAAGGGGATGTGGGGACTGACGAAAAAATATCCAGTGCAGATCCTGCGCGGCAGCGCGCTCGGCACGCTGGTCGGGGCGCTGCCCGGCGCTGGCGCCGACATCGCCGCGTGGATGTCGTATGCGATCAGCAAGAAGATGTCCAAGGAACCCGAGAAGTTCGGCACCGGCCACGTCGAGGGCATTGTCGAGTCCGGGTCCGCGAACAACAGTGCGCTCGCCGGTGCATGGATTCCCGCGCTGGTGTTCGGCATTCCCGGCGATTCGATCACCGCCATCGTGATCGGCGTGCTCTATATGAAGAACATGAACCCGGGCCCGACGCTGTTCACGCAGAACCCGCAGAACATCTACGCGGTGTACCTGCTGTTCATTCTCGCCAACCTGATCATGATTCCGCTCGGCTGGTGGTGCATCAAGGTGTCCAAGCAGATCCTGCAAAGTGCCGCGCAACATCCTGATGCCGGTGATCCTGCTGTTCTGCATCGTCGGCACCTACGCGATCAACAACACGCCGTTCGACATCGGCGTGATGCTGGTCGCGGGTGTCATTGCGTACGTCCTCGAGGAGAACGGCTTCCCGATCGCGCCCGCGATTCTCGGCGTCGTGCTCGGCGGCATGCTCGAGGAGAATCTCGTCACGTCGATGATCAAGTCGGACGGCAGTCTCGCGGCGTTCTTCGAGCGGCCGATCGCGGCCACGCTGGGCGTGCTGACGCTCGCTGCCTGGTTCCTGCCGGGCGCTCGTGATCCGCCGCCTGCGCCAGACGACCGTCGCCTGATCGACACGCACGCCGCCGCGCCCGGAGCGCGGGCGCGTTGCCCCCTCTTGCCGCGCCGCGGTATAATTCACCGGTTTTGCAGCCGCGCCCCCGGAACGAGCTGTCGCGGGGGCGCGTTTGCATCCGGAGACCAGCGGACTCCCCCATGCGCGGCAAACTCGTCGTCGGCAACTGGAAGATGAACGGCAGCCTTGCCGCCAATGCGGCGCTGTTGGGCGAGCTCACCGCCGGGTGGACCGCGACGCCGGGACGGGAACTTGCCGTCTGTGTGCCGTATCCGTATCTGATGCAGGCACAGGCGGCGCTCTCGTCGACGCCCATTGCTTGGGGGGCGCAGGACGTCAGCGAACACGCATCGGGGGCGTACACGGGCGAGGTCGCCGCGGCGATGCTGGTGGAGTTCGGATGCCGCTATGCGATCGTGGGGCATTCGGAGCGCCGCCAGTTCTACGGCGACACCGATGCCATCGTGGCCGCGAAGGCCAAGGCCGCGTTGGCGGCAGGGTTGACGCCGATTGCCTGTGTCGGCGAGACGCTCGTCGAGCGCGACGGCGGCGCCACCGAAGCCGTCGTCCTGCGCCAGCTCGATGCGGTGCTGGAGGCCCTGGCGGACAGCGCAACGAAGCTGGTCGTGGCCTACGAACCGGTCTGGGCGATCGGCACCGGGCGGACCGCAACGCCGGCGCAGGCGCAGGCGGTGCATGCGACGCTTCGTGCGCGGCTGGCGAAGGCAGGCGCGGGCGATGTCCCGCTGTTGTACGGCGGCAGCGTGAAGGCGGACAACGCCGCGGCGCTGTTTGCCCGGACGGACATCGACGGCGGCCTCATCGGAGGCGCGTCGTTGAAGGCCGGAGAATTTATCGCGATCGCGCGTGCCTAAGGGGATGGCGCAATCGAAGCGGCGGGCGCGCACGGCGTGCCGCGCCGGGAGCGAAGAATGAACATAGTCGAAACGTTGGTATTGGTGGCTCACGTGCTCGTCGCCGTGGCGATCTGCGGGTTCGTGCTGCTGCAGCACGGCAAGGGCGCGGACATGGGTGCGGCGTTTGGAAGCGGCTCCTCGGGCAGCCTGTTCGGCGCCGCGGGTTCCGCGAATTTTCTGTCCCGCACCACGGCGGTGCTGGCGACGGTGTTCTTCGTCACGAGCCTCGGTCTGACCTGGTTCGGGATGTCGCACAACGCACCCAAGGGCTTGATGGACCAGCCCGGCGTGATGGACAAATTGCCGGCGCCGAAGGCGTCCGACGTGCCTGCAGCGCCGGGTGCATCCCCCGCGACGGCTCCGGGCGCCGTGCCGGCCGAGCCCGCGAAAGCCGCGGCGCCCGCCGCGGCGCCGGCGAGTCCTCCCGGCTCGAAATCGGGCGAAGTGCCGAAGTGACGGGTCTCAGGATTCAGCATCATTGCAGCACGCAGGGATCGGTGACGGGAGATCGGGATGTCGCGCGCGGTTGCGTTGCCGATACCTGATCCCCGATACCCGAACCCTGAGCCGCCGACGTGGTGAAATTGGTAGACACGCTGTCTTGAGGGGGCAGTGGCGAAAGCCGTGGGAGTTCGAGTCTCCCCGTCGGCACCAGTAACGAAGCCTCGGGCTTGATCCGAGGGTGCTGCGCCGGTCGGCATTTGGCGCAGTACAAGGCAGCACAACCGTGCGGCGAGCGCGGTTCCGGGACCCCGCTCGGGTGCCGGCCGCTCCGCCGCGCAGCGCGACCCGCCGGGGCGCGCGGCAAGAGGCAACGAGGACGTGCGCTCCCGTGGCGCCGGACCCAAGGACATGCTGGAACAGTATCTTCCGATCCTGCTTTTCATCGCGGTCGGCCTGATCCTCGGGGCGGTCCTCCTCGCCGTCGGATCGCTCGTGTCGCCGAACCGTCCCGATCCCGAGAAGCTGTCGCCGTACGAGTGCGGCTTCGAGGCGTTCGAGGACGCGCGGATGAAGTTCGACGTCCGCTACTACCTCGTCGCCATGCTGTTCATCCTGTTCGACCTCGAGATCGCGTTCCTCTTCCCATGGGCCGTGGTGCTGCCCGAGATCGGGTTCGCCGGGTTCGCCGCGATGATGGTCTTTCTCGCCATTCTCGTCGTGGGTTTCATCTACGAGTGGAAGAAGGGCGCGCTGGAATGGGAGTAGGCGTGCGAGCCGAGGAGCAGGGGCCCCGCGCAGCGGGGACGCGCCTGGGGCGAGCAGGCCTGGCCGCCGACGCTCGACGCTTCGCACCGCGCGGTCGGTACATGGAGGCGGACGACATGAGCGGCCCGGGAGCCTGACATGGCCATCGAAGGCGTACTCGAGAAGGGCTTCGTCACGACGTCGCTGGATGCGCTGATCAACTGGTCGCGCAACGGCTCGATGTGGCCGATGACCTTCGGCCTCGCGTGCTGCGCCGTCGAGATGATGCACGCCGGTGCCGCGCGCTATGACCTCGACCGCTTCGGGATCGTGTTCCGGCCCAGCCCGCGGCAGTCCGACGTGATGATCGTCGCCGGCACGCTGTGCAACAAGATGGCGCCGGCGCTGCGTCGCGTGTACGACCAGATGCCCGAGCCGCGGTGGGTGATCTCGATGGGGTCGTGCGCGAACGGCGGCGGCTACTATCACTATTCGTACTCGGTCGTGCGCGGCTGCGACCGCATCGTCCCGGTGGACATCTACGTGCCGGGCTGTCCGCCGACGGCGGAAGCCATGCTCTACGGCGTGCTGCAACTGCAGAACAAGATCTGGCGCACCAACACGATCGCCCGCTGATGGCCGCCACTCCCGAAGCCCTGGCCGCTGCGCTGCAGGCAGCACTCGGCGAGAACCTGAAGACCGTCACCGTCGCGCTCGGCGAAGTCACGGCGGTGGTCGCGGCCGACCGACTCGTCGACACGATGCGCGCTTTGCGCGATCGTCCGGAACTGCGGTTCGAGACGCTGATCGACGTCTCGGGCGTGGACTATTCGGCCTACGGCAATGGCGCCCACGACGGGCCGCGTTACGCCGCCGTCTACCACCTGCTGTCGCTCGCGAACAACTGGCGGCTGCGCGTACGGGCGTTCGCGGCTGACGACGATTTTCCGGTGGTTCCCAGCGTCATCGACGTGTGGCCGGGGGCGAACTGGTACGAGCGCGAGGCGTTCGACCTCTACGGGATCATGTTCCCGGGCCATCCCGACCTGCGACGGCTGCTCACCGACTACGGCTTCATCGGGCATCCGTTCCGCAAGGACTTCCCGCTTTCCGGTCACGTCGAGGTCCGCTACGACCCCGAGCAGAGCCGCGTCATCTACCAGCCGGTGACGATCGAGCCGCGCGAGGTGACGCCGCGGATCGTCCGCGAGGACAGCTACGCCGGTGCCGAGGGATTCCGCAAGGGCTGACGCGCGATGGCCGAAATTCGCAACTACACCATGAACTTCGGCCCGCAGCACCCGGCGGCGCACGGGGTGCTGCGCCTGGTGCTCGAGCTCGACGGCGAGGTGATCGAACGCGCCGACCCGCACATCGGCCTGCTGCACCGGGCGACCGAGAAGCTCGCCGAGCACAAGACCTACATCCAGTCGCTGCCGTACATGGACCGGCTGGATTACGTGTCGATGATGTGCAACGAGCACGCGTACTGCCTCGCGATCGAGCGCCTGCTCGGACTCGAGGTGCCGCTGCGCGCGCAGTACATCCGCGTGATGTTCGACGAGATCACGCGCATCCTCAATCACCTGCTGTGGCTGGGCGCGCATTCGCTCGACGTCGGCGGCATGACGACGTTCCTCTACGCGTTCCGCGAGCGCGAGGACCTGATGGACGTGTACGAGGCGGTCTCCGGCGCGCGCATGCACGCCGCGTACTACCGCCCCGGCGGTGTCTATCGCGACCTGCCGGACCGGATGCCGCAGTACGCGGCGCAGCACACGCGCAATGCGCGGGCGCTGGCGGCGATGAACGAGACCCGGCAGGGGTCGGTCCTCGACTTCATCGACGCGTTCACGCAGCGCTTTCCCGGGTGCGTCGACGACTACGAGACGCTTCTCACCGAGAACCGGATCTGGAAGCAGCGCACCGTCGGCATCGGCGTCGTGTCGCCCGAGCGGGCGATGGCGCTGGGCTTCACCGGCCCGATGCTGCGCGGCTCCGGCGTGCCGTGGGACCTGCGCCGCAAACAGCCCTACGAGGTCTACGACCGGATGGCGTTCGAGATTCCCGTCGGCACCAACGGCGACTGCTACGACCGCTACCTCGTTCGCGTCGCGGAGATGCGGCAGTCGAACGGGATCATCAGGCAGTGCGTCGACTGGCTGCGCGCGAACCCGGGCCCGGTCATCACCGCCAATCACAAGGTGGCGCCGCCGTCGCGCGAGGAGATGAAGACCAACATGGAAGAGCTGATCCATCACTTCAAGCTCTTCACCGAGGGGATGCACGTGCCGCCCGGCGAGACCTACGCCGCGGTCGAGCACCCGAAAGGCGAGTTCGGCGTCTACATCATCTCGGATGGCGCGAACAAACCCTACCGGCTCAAGCTGCGCGCGCCCGGCTTTCCGCATCTGGCGGCGCTGGACGAGATGTCGCGCGGGCACATGATCGCGGACGTGGTCGCGATCATCGGGACGCAGGACATCGTGTTCGGCGAGATCGACCGTTGAACGACCGTGGGAAGATGCTGAGCCCCGAAGCCCTGAAGAAGATCGATCGCGAGATCGCCAAGTATCCCCGCGACCAGAAGCAGTCGGCGGTGATGTCGGCGCTCGCCATCGCGCAGGACGAGAAGGGCTGGCTCGCGACCGAGACGATGGACTTCGTGGCGAAATACCTCGGCATGCCGGCGATCGCCGTCTACGAGGTCGCGACGTTCTATGCGATGTACAACCTGAAGCCGGCCGGCAGGTACAAGGTCACGATCTGCACCAACCTGCCATGCGCGCTGCAGGACGCGGTGAAATCGGCCGAGTACCTCAAGCAGAAGCTCGGCATCGGCTTCGGCGAGACGACTGCCGACGGCCTCATCACCCTGCAGGAGGGCGAGTGCATGGGTGCCTGCGGCGACGCGCCGGTGCTGCTCGTCAACAACAAGCGGATGTGCAGCTGGATGCAGCCGGACAAGCTCGACGCGCTGATCGCCGAGCTTCGGGGCGGCGGCGACGGCGCCGAGGCGGGATCCTGACATGAACGCACCGGCGGATCTGATCGACTACGGCCCGGACGCGATCATCATGGTCGGGCTCAGCGGGCGGAACTGGCGGCTCGACGACTACGTCAGGCGCGGCGGTTACGCGGCACTGCGCAAGATCATCGAGGAGAAGATCCCGCCGGCGACGGTCATCGGCGAGGTCAAGAAGTCGGCGCTGCGCGGCCGCGGGGGCGCGGGGTTCCCGACCGGCCTCAAGTGGAGCTTCATGCCGCAGCAGTTTGCCGGCGACAAGTATCTGGTCTGCAACTCCGACGAGGGCGAGCCGGGCACGTTCAAGGATCGCGACATCATGCGGTACAACCCGCACGCGCTCATCGAGGGCATGGCGATCGCCGCCTATGCGATGGGCTGCAAGCGGGGCTACAACTACGTTCACGGCGAGATCTGGGACACCTACGAGCGGATGGAGGAGGCGGTGGCCGAGGCCAACGCCGCGGGCTTCCTCGGCCCGAACATTCTGGGCTCGGAGTTCACGTTCCATCTGAACAACCACCACGGCTACGGTGCGTACATCTGCGGCGAGGAGACGGCGCTGCTGGAGTCGCTGGAGGGCAAGAAGGGTCAGCCGCGATTCAAGCCGCCGTTTCCGGCGAGTTTCGGCCTCTACGGCAAGCCGACGACGATCAACAACACCGAGACCTTCGCTGCAGTCCCGTGGATCCTGCGCAACGGCGGCGAGGCGTTCCTGGCGCTCGGCAGGCCGAACAACGGTGGCACCAAGATCTTCTCGATTTCCGGCGACGTCGCGCGGCCGGGCAACTACGAAGTGCGGCTGGGCACGCCGTTCGCGACGCTGCTCGAGATGGCGGGCGGCATGCGCGACGGCCGGAAGCTCAAGGCCTGCATTCCGGGCGGCTCGTCGATGCCGGTGCTGCCGGGCGACGTGATGCTCGCCACCGACATGGACTACGACTCCATCGCCAAGGCCGGATCGATGCTCGGCTCCGGCGCCGTGATCGTGATGAACGACACGCGCTGCATGGTGAAGTCGCTGCTGCGCCTGTCCTACTTCTACTTCGAGGAGTCCTGCGGGCAGTGCACGCCCTGTCGCGAGGGCACCGGCTGGCTGTGGCGCGTGGTGAACCGGATCGAGCACGGCCAGGGCAGGAACGAGGACCTCGACCTGCTGCTTTCGGTGGCCGACAACATTGCCGGGCGCACGATCTGCGCGCTGGGCGACGCGGCGGCGCTGCCGGTCAAGAGCTTCGTCAGGCATTTCCGCGACGAATTCCAGCACCACATCGACCACAAGCGGTGCCTGGTCCCGACGTACGTCTGACAAGCGCAATGCTCAACATCGAAATCGACGGCAGGCAGGTGGAGGTCGAGCACGGCAGCACCGTGATGGACGCGGCGCACAAGCTCGGCATCTACGTGCCGCATTTCTGCTACCACAAGAAGCTGTCGATCGCGGCCAACTGCCGGATGTGCCTGGTGCAGGTCGAGAAGGCGCCCAAGCCGCTGCCCGCCTGCGCGACGCCGGCGACCGACGGCATGAAGGTCTGGACCCATTCGGAGCTCGCCGTCAACGCGCAGAAGTCGGTGATGGAGTTCCTGCTCATCAACCACCCGCTCGACTGCCCGATCTGCGACCAGGGCGGCGAATGCCAGCTGCAGGACCTCGCCGTCGGCTACGGCGGCTCCGCGTCCCGCTATACCGAAGCCAAACGCGTCGTCTTCCACAAGGACCTCGGTCCGCTCATCTCCGCCGAAGAGATGACGCGCTGCATCCACTGCACGCGCTGCGTGCGCTTCGGTCAGGAAATCGCCGGTGCGATGGAGCTCGGCATGATGGGCCGTGGCGAGCACGCGGAGATCGTGTCGTTTGTCGGCCGCACGGTCGACTCGGAGCTGTCGGGCAACATGATCGACCTGTGCCCGGTGGGCGCGCTGACGTCGAAGCCATTCCGCTACGCGGCACGGACGTGGGAGCTCGCAGCGCCGCAAGTCGGTGTCGCCGCACGACGCGCTGGGCAGCAACCTCGTCGTGCAGGTGAAAGAGGACCGCGTGCTGCGCGTGCTGCCGCTCGAGAACGAGGCGGTCAACGAATGCTGGATCTCGGACAAGGACCGTTTCTCCTACGAGGCGCTCAACGGCGAGGACCGGCTCTCCTCGCCGATGATCAAGCAGGGCGGTGAATGGAAGACCGTCGATTGGCCGACCGCGCTCGACTTCGTCGCACGCGCGCTGAAGGACGTCACCGCCAAGCACGGCGGTGGTGCACTCGGTGCGCTCGTCTCGCCGCACGCGACCGTCGAGGAGATGGCACTGGCGGCGAAGCTCTGCCGCGGTCTGGGTTCGGAGAACATCGATTTCCGGCTGCGGCAGACGGATTTCCGCGGCGACGGGCAGGGCGCGGGTGTGCCCTGGCTGGGCATGCCGATTGCCGACCTCAACGCGCTGCAGCGCGTGCTCGTCGTCGGCAGTTTCCTGCGCAAGGACCACCCGCTCGTCGCCCAGCGACTGCGGCAGGCGGCCAAGCGCGGCGCCCAGGTGTCGATGCTGCACTCGGTCGCCGACGACTGGCTCGTCAACCTCGCCCATTCGTTCGTCGCCGCGCCGTCGCTGCTGCCGCTGGCGCTCGCGGAAATCGTCGTCGCTGCGGCGCAGGGCGCCGGCAAGACGGTGCCTGCCGGCGCTGGCCGGCATCGAGGCCACCGCCGCCGGCGAGGTCATCGCGGCAAGCCTGCTCACCGGCGAACGCAAGGCGATCCTGCTCGGCAACTATGCCGAACAGCATCCGCAGGCGTCGCAGCTGATGGCGCTGGCACAGCTGCTGGCGGAAATCGTCGGTGCGAAGCTCGGTTGCCTCGGCGAGGCTGCCAACAGCGTGGGCGGTTATGTCGCCGACGCGCTTCCGCGCTCCGGCGGACTTGACGCCCGGTCGATGCTCGCCGATCCGCGCAAGGCGTACGTCGTGCTGGGGGCGGAGCCGGAGTTCGATTGCGCGAATCCGGTTGCCGCGCGTGCGGCGCTCGAGAAGGCCGAGTTCGTCGTCGTGCTGAGCCCTTTCGCACAGGGGACCCACTACGCGGATGCCGTGCTGCCGATCGGCCCGTTCACCGAGACGGCGGGGACCTTCATCAACTGCGAGGGGCGGATCCAGCCCTTCAACGGCGTGGTCAAGCCGCTCGGCGAGACGCGTCCGGCGTGGAAGGTGCTGCGCGTTCTCGGGTCGCTCCTCGGGCTGACCGGGTTCGATTACGAGAGCATCGCCGACGTGCGCCGCGAGTTCGTGCCGACGGACATCGCGGCGAGACTCGGCAACGGCACGCGCGTCGCGCTCTCCACGCCGAGCGCAGCCGCGGGCGCACTCGAGCGCGTCGCCGACGTCCCGATCCATTTCGCCGATCCCATCGCGCGGCGCGCACCGTCGCTGCAACAGACGGCCGACGCGAGGCCGCCGCGGGCACGCATGAATCCGCTGACGCTGCAGCAGATCGGCGTCGCGCCGGGGGGGCAGGTCAAGGTGCGCCAAGGCAAGGGCGAGGCCGTGCTTGCCGCCGCCGCCGACAGCACGGTGCCGGCGGGTGTCGTGCGGATCGCCGCCGCGCACCCGTCGACGTGCGGCCTCGAGGGCCTCTCGGGCCCGGTCACCGTGGAGCGCGCGTAGGTGGACGGTATGCTCGCCCCGGTCCAGCAGTTCTTCGGCGGTGCGTGGCCGGTCGTGTGGACGCTCGCGAAGATCGTGGCCGTCGTGGTGCCGCTGATCCTGTCGGTGGCGTACCTGACGCTGGTGGAGCGCAAGATCATCGGCTGGATGCAGGTGCGTATCGGACCGAACCGCGTCGGCCCGCTGGGGCTGCTGCAGCCGTTCGCCGACGTGTTCAAGCTGATCTTCAAGGAGATCATCCTTCCGTCCGGCGCGAACCGGTACCTCTTCTACATCGCGCCGGTGCTGTCGATCGGCCCGGCGATCGCCGCCTGGGCGGTGATTCCCTTCAACGGAACCACGGTGCTCGCCGACATCAACGCGGGCCTGCTCTACATCCTCGCGATGACCTCGATCGGGGTATACGGGATCATCCTCGCCGGCTGGGCATCGAACTCCAAGTACGCCTTTCTCGGCTGCCTGCGCTCGGCGGCGCAGATCGTGTCCTACGAGATCGCAATGGGCTTCGCGCTGGTCGGGGTGCTGATGGCGGCGAACAGCCTCAACCTCGGCGAGATCGTCCGCGGGCAGGAGGGCGGGGCGGCGTACTGGTACTTCATTCCGTTGTTCCCGCTGTTCCTCGTCTACGTCATCTCGGGCGTGGCCGAGACGAACCGCCATCCGTTCGACGTGGCCGAGGGCGAGTCGGAGATCGTCGCCGGCTTCCACGTCGAGTATTCCGGCGTCGCGTTCGCGGTGTTCTTCCTCGCCGAGTACATGAACATGATCCTGATCTCGGCGCTCGCGTCGATCATGTTCCTCGGCGGCTGGCTGTCGCCGTGGCCGCAGTTGAACTACCTGACGATCGGCGGCTACGCGCCGTTCGGCGACGGCATGCCGTGGCTGTTCGCGAAGATGGCCGGCGTGCTGTTCGTCTTCCTGTGGATCCGGGCGACGTTTCCCCGGTACCGCTACGACCAGATCATGCGGCTGGGCTGGAAGGTGTTCATTCCGGTGACGCTGGTCTGGATCGTCTTCCTCGGCGTGATGATGCAGACGCCCTGGGCGGGCATGTTCCACTGAGCGAGACGACGATGCTGGCGCGCACCCGCGAATTCTTCAACACGTGGCTGCTGCTGGAGCTCCTCAAGGGACTCCGGCTGACGCTGCGCCACATGTTCATGCGCAAGATCACCGTTCAGTTCCCGGAGGAGAAGACGCCGCAGAGCCCGCGCTTCCGCGGCCTGCACGCGCTGCGCCGCTACCCGAACGGCGAGGAGCGCTGCATCGCCTGCAAGCTGTGCGAGGCCGTGTGCCCGGCGCTCGCGATCACGATCGAGTCCGAGCAGCGCGCCGACGGCACGCGCCGCACGACGCGCTACGACATCGACCTCACGAAGTGCATCTTCTGCGGTTTCTGCGAGGAGAGCTGTCCGGTCGACTCGATCGTCGAGACGCGGATTCTCGAGTATCACGGCGAGAAGCGCGGGGACCTCTACTACACGAAGGAAATGCTGCTCGCCGTCGGTGACCGGTACGAGGCACAGATCGCCGCCGACCGCGCGAGCGACGCGAAATTCCGATGAATGCGCAAGCCGCCCTGTTCTACCTCTTCGCCGCGATCCTCGTGTTCGCCGCGCTGCGCGTGGTCACGTCGCGCAACCCGGTGCATTCGGCGCTGTGGCTGGTGCTGGCTTTCTTCACCGCGGCCGCGCACTGGCTGATGCTCCGGGCGGAGTTCCTCGCCATCGCGCTGGTGCTGGTCTACGTCGGCGCCGTCATGGTGCTGTTCCTGTTCGTGGTGATGATGCTCGACGTCAACTTCGACAGCCTGCGTGCCCGGTTCAGGAGCTACATCCCGGTCGGCGCGACCGTCGGCGTGCTGGTGCTGGTCGAAATGGCGCTGATCCTCCTCGGCAGCTACCTGAATCCGGTGACGGCGCCGCCGTCCGCCGCGGCCGCCGGCGGCAACACGCGCGCGCTGGGGACCGTCCTCTACACCGACTACGTCTACCCGTTCGAGATCGCCGCCGTCGTGCTGCTGGTGGCGATCATCGCGGCGATCGCGCTGACGCACCGCAAGCGCCGGGAGACGAAGTACCAGGATCCGGGGGCGCAGGTGAAGGTGCGGGCGAAGGACCGCCTGCGGCTCGTCGACGTCCCCTCCGAAAAACGCGAAGGTCCGGCCTGAGACAACCCACGGCCGCGCGGCGGGAACGACCGGCGCGGCGAGAACGGAAAGCAGGGAGAACGACGTGGCATTCCTTTCGACGGCGCCGACGCTGTCGCACTACCTCGTGCTGGGCGCGATCCTGTTCGCGATCAGCATGGCGGGCATCTTCCTCAACCGGAAGAACGTCATCATCCTGCTGATGGCGATCGAACTGATGCTGCTCGCCGTGAACACCAACTTCATTGCCTTCTCGTCGTTCCTGGGTGACATGGGCGGACAGGTGTTCGTGTTCTTCATCCTGACCGTCGCCGCCGCCGAATCGGCGATCGGCCTGGCGATACTCGTCCTGCTGTTCCGCAACGTCGGGTCCATCGACGTCGAGGACCTCGACCGGCTGCGGGGCTAGGCGACGCCATGACGATGCTGCAGATGTACCTGCTGGTCCCGCTGGCGCCCCTCGCGGGTGCCGTCGTGGTGGGCCTTTTCGGGCCGAAGCTGGGGCGCAGCGCATCGCACTGGATCTGCATCCTGGGCGTCGGCGCGGCGTTCGCGCTGTCTGCCGTCATCTGGCGCGACGTGTCGCTCGGGCACACGTTCAACGGCGACGTCTACACGTGGCTGCAATCCGGCAGCCTCAAGCTTTCGATCGGCTTTCTGATCGATCCGCTGACGACGACGATGATGCTGGTCGTCACGTTCGTGTCGCTGATGGTGCACGTCTACACGATCGGCTACATGGCCGACGACCCCGGCTACACGCGGTTCTTCTCGTACATCTCGCTGTTCACGTTCTCGATGCTGATGCTCGTGATGAGCAACAACTTCGTCCAGCTCTTCTTCGGCTGGGAGGCGGTCGGTCTGGTCTCCTACCTGCTGATCGGCTTCTGGCACACGCGTCCGTCGGCGATCTACGCCAGTCTCAAGGCGTTTCTCGCCAATCGCGTCGGCGACTTCGGGTTCGTCCTCGGAATCGGGCTCATCCTCGGTTACTTCGGCACGCTCGACTATGCCGAGGTCTTCGCCAGGGCCGGCAGCCTCGCGCCGACGACGGTCAACCTCTGGGGCGCGGCGCAGTGGTCGCTGCTCTCGGTGATCTGCATCTGCCTCTTCGTCGGTGCGATGGGCAAGAGCGCGCAGGTGCCGCTGCACGTCTGGCTGCCCGACTCGATGGAAGGCCCGACGCCGATCTCCGCGCTGATCCACGCGGCGACGATGGTGACGGCCGGCATCTTCATGGTCGCGCGGATGAGTCCGCTGTTCGAGCTGTCGGAGACCGCGCTCTCGTTCGTCACGGTGATCGGTGCCACGACGGCGCTCTTCATGGCTTTTCTCGGCATCATCCAGAACGACATCAAGCGCGTGGTCGCGTACTCGACGCTTTCGCAGCTGGGCTACATGACGGTGGCGCTGGGGGTGTCGGCGTACTCGGCGGCAATCTTCCACCTGATGACGCACGCGTTCTTCAAGGCGCTGCTGTTCCTCGGTGCGGGTTCGGTGATCATCGCGATGCACCACGAGCAGGACCTGCGGAAGATGGGCGGCCTGCGCAAGTACATGCCGATCACGTACTGGACGACGGTGATCGGCTCGCTCGCGCTTGCCGGCGTGCCGCCGTTCGCCGGGTTCTTCTCCAAGGACGCGATCATCGAGGCCGTCCACCTCTCGAAGGTGCCCGGGCACGGCTACGCGTACTTCGCGGTGATGGCGGGCGTGTTCATCACGGCCTTCTACTCGTTCCGAATGCTGTTTCTCGCGTTCCACGGCAAGGAACGGTTCGATCCGGCCGGCGGTGGCCATCACGACGCCCACGCCGCCGATGCGCCTGACGCGCACGCCCACGAGGCCTCGCACGGCGCCGGCGACGAGCCGGGCGGCGACGGCCATCACGGCGGCCCGCCGAAGGAGAGCCCGTGGGTGGTCACGGTGCCGCTGATCCTCCTCGCCATCCCCTCGGTGTACGCGGGCTGGGCGTACATCGAACCGATGCTCTTCGGGACGTACTTCGGCGGCGCCATCGTGGTCCGCGAGGAGCATGCGGTGCTGTGGGAGCTCAAGAACGAGTGGCACGGCGTCGCTGCGTTCGTCGAGCACGGCGTGTTGAGCCTCCCGTTCTGGCTCGCGCTGGCCGGGATCGCCGCCGCGTGGTATTGCTACCTCGTCAATCCGGCGCTCCCCGAACGGCTGCGGAAGGCGGCCGGACCGATCTACACGCTGCTCGACAACAAGTACTACTTCGACCGCTTCAACGACTGGTTCTTCGCCGCGGGCGCGCGCCGGCTGGGTGACTTCCTGTCGACCACCGGCGACCGGACGATCATCGACGGCTTCTTCGTCAACGGCTCCGCGCGCGTGATCGGCTGGGCGTCGGCGCTGATGCGCCACATCCAGTCGGGCTACGTCTACCACTACGCCTTCACCATGATCATCGGCCTGTTCGCGCTGCTGTCGTGGTGGACCCTCCACCAATAGGGCGCCGCTCGCGATGCCGTACCTTTCCCTCGCCATCTGGGTCCCGATCGTCGCCGGCCTCGCCGTACTGGCGGTCGGCCGCGACCGCGATGCCGGATCGGCGCGCTGGATCGCGCTGGTCGGCGCTCTGCTCGGATTCGTGGTCACGCTGCCGCTGTGGCTGCACTTCGACGCGGCCACGTCCGCGATGCAGTTCGTCGAACGCACGGAGTGGGTGCCGCGATTCGACCTCCACTACCACCTCGGCGTGGACGGCATCTCGATGCTGTTCGTGCTGCTCAACAGCCTGATGACGCTGTTCGTCGTCTGGTCCGCCTGGGAGGTGATCCAGTCCCGAGTCGCGCAGTACATGGGGGCCTTCCTCATCCAGTCCGGGCTCATCAACGGCGCGTTCTGCGCCCTGGACGGCATTCTCTTCTACGTGTTCTTCGAGGCGATGCTGATCCCGATGTACATCATCATCGGCGTCTGGGGCGGCCCGCGCCGGGTGTACGCGGCGATCAAGTTCTTCCTGTACACGCTGCTGGGCTCCCTGTTGATGCTGGTGGCGCTCATCTATCTTTACACGGTGTCGGAGACCTTCTCGATCCTCGACTGGTACACGGTGCCATTGTCGATGAAAGTGCAGCTGCTGCTCTTCGTCGCGTTCTTCCTCGCCTTTGCGGTCAAGGTGCCCATGTGGCCCGTCCACACCTGGCTGCCGGACGCGCACGTCGAAGCCCCGACCGGGGGCTCGGTGATCCTGGCGGCGATCACGCTGAAGATCGGCGCCTACGGCTTCGTGCGCTTCATCCTGCCGATCGTGCCCGACGCATCGCACTACCTGTCCGGGTTCGTGATCACGCTGTCGCTGATCGCGGTCGTCTACATCGGCTTCGTCGCGCTGGTGCAGGGCGACATGAAGAAGCTGATCGCCTACTCGTCGATCTCGCACATGGGCTTCGTCACGCTCGGCTTCTTCCTGTTCAGCCAGCTGGGCGTCGAGGGCGGCCTCGTGCAGATGATCTCGCACGGCTTCGTGTCGGCCGCGATGTTCCTGTGCGTGGGCGTGATGTACGACCGCATGCACAGCCGGCAGATCGCCGACTATGGCGGCGTCGTCAACACGATGCCGAAGTTCGCGGCCTTCATGATGCTGTTCGCGATGGCGAACTCCGGACTGCCGGCCACCTCCGGCTTCGTCGGCGAGTTCCTCGTGATCCTGGCCGCCGTCAAGGCGAACTTCTGGCTCGGTTTCCTCGCCGCGACCACGCTCATCCTGGGCGCCGCCTACACGCTGTGGATGTACAAGCGGGTGATCTTCGGCGCCGTCGCGAACGACCACGTGAAGACGCTCGCCGACCTCAACCGTCGCGAGTTCTGGATGCTCGGAGCACTGGCCGCGCTGGTGCTGGCGATGGGGGTGTGGCCCAAGCCGTTCGTCGACGTGATGCACACGTCCGTGGCGGACCTTCTCGCGCACGTCGCGAAGTCGAAGCTGTGAATCCGGCGGCGATGATGACCCCATTCAGTCTGCTTCCGGTGTTGCCCGAGGTGCTGCTGCTCGCCGCGGCCTGCACGATCCTCATCGTCGACGTCTTTCTCGGCGACGCCCGGCGTCACGTCGGCTACTGGCTGGCGCAGATCGCGCTCGCGCTGTGCGCGTGGTTCACGATCACGACGATGCAGGAGCAGCCGACGCTGGCGTTCAACGCGCTCGTCGTCGACGACGTGATGTCGGACCTGCTCAAGTTCTTCTGCTACGCGGCCGTTTCGGCGATGCTGTTCTATGCTCGCCCGTACCTGACGGCGCGCGGTCTGTTCCGCGGCGAGACGTTCGTGCTGACGCTGACCTCGCTGCTCGGCATGATGGTGATGATCTCCGCGCACCATTTCGTCACGCTGTACATGGGCCTCGAACTGCAGGCGCTCTCGCTGTACGCGATGGTGGCGATGCACCGGACGTCCACCCGGGCGTCGGAGGCGGCGATGAAGTACTTCGTCCTCGGCGCGCTGGCCTCCGGCATGCTGCTCTATGGCATGTCGATGGTGTACGGGGCGACCGGATCGCTCGACATCGATGCCGTCGCGCGCAGCGTGCTGACGGGTGAGGGCAACCGGACGCTGCTGCTGTTCGGCCTCGTATTCATCGTCTCGGGCCTGGCGTTCAAGCTCGGCGTGGTGCCCTACCATATGTGGGTGCCCGACGTGTACGACGGGGCGCCCACGCCCGTCACGCTGCTGATCGGCACTGCGCCCAAGCTCGCGGCGTTCGCGATCACGCTGCGGATGCTGGCAGTCGCGCTGGGAGGGCTGGAGTTCGACTGGCAGGGCATGCTGATGGTGCTGTCGCTGCTGTCGATGATCCTCGGCAACCTGATCGCCATCGCGCAGACGAACATCAAGCGGATGCTCGCCTATTCGACGATCGCCAACATGGGCTTCATGCTGCTCGGATTCGTCGCCGCCGATCCGAACGGATTCTCGGCGGCGATGTTCTACTCGATCGCCTACGTGCTGACGAGCCTCGCCGCGTTCGGCATGGTGCTGCTGCTCTCGCGCGAGGGCTTCGAAGCCGATCAGCTGGAGGACTTCAAGGGCCTGAACCAGCGCTCGCCGTGGTGGGCGTTCATCATGCTGCTGGTCATGTTCTCGCTGGCGGGGATTCCGCCGACGGTCGGGTTCTACGCCAAGTTCACGGTGATCCAGGCCGTCGTCCAGCAGGGCTTCGTCTGGCTCGCCGTCGTCGCCGTGCTGGCGTCGCTGGTGGGCGCGTTCTACTACCTGCGGATCGTCAAGCTGATGTACTTCGACGAGCCGGCCGACACCGCGGCGGTCGGCACGCGCGCCGACGCCCGCGTGCTGCTGTCGGCCAACGGCCTCGCGCTGCTGCTGTTCGGCATCCTGCCGCAGCCGCTGATGGGGCTGTGCGTGATCGCGCTCGCCTACTCCGGCTTCCTTTGATCGTCGGGGTGCCGCGGTCGCGCCCGCAGTTTCGGCGCGGCCGCCGAGCGGGGGTACCCGTGCTAACATGCCGCGAACTCGGAGCATCCGTCATGCGCGTCGGCTTCTTCGTCACCTGTCTTGTGGACCTGATGCGGCCGTCGATCGGCTTCGCGGCAATCGAACTGCTCGAAGCCGGCGGCGCCGAGGTGTTCGTACCCCCCGCGCAGACCTGCTGCGGCCAGCCGGCCTACAACTCCGGCGACCGCGCCGATGCGAAGGCGCTGGCGGCGAAGGTCATCGCCGAGTTCGAAGGCTGCGACTTTCTCGTCGCGCCATCCGGCTCCTGCAGCGGGATGATCCGGACGCACTACGACGATCTGTTCGCCGATGATCCGGCGATGCAGGTCCGCGCGAAGGCGCTGATGGCGAAGACGCGCGAGCTCACCGACTTCCTCGTCAACGAGCTCAAACTCGACCGGGTGCCCGGTCGCTTCGACGGCACGATCACCTACCACGATTCGTGCGCCGGCCTGCGCGAGATGGGCGTCAAGGCGCAGCCACGGGCGCTGCTTGCCAAGGTGCCCGGACTCAAGCTCCAGGAGCTGCCGGGCTGCGAGGTGTGCTGCGGTTTCGGCGGCACGTTCTCGATCAAGTTCGGCGAGATCTCGGCGCGAATGGCCGACAACAAGTGCCAGGACATTGCCGGCACCGGCGCCGACGCGGTGGTGCTGGGCGACCTGGGTTGCATGCTGAACATCGAGGGCAGGCTGCGGCGCCGGGGCGACGCCCGAACGCGTGTGCTGCACGTCGCCGAAGTGCTGGCCGGAAAGAGCGGAAAAACATGAGCCACGTTGTTTCTCCCGATGGTCGCCGGGGTAGCGCATGCAAGTAGCGTCGATGCATTTCAAGGAGCGCGCGCACGTCAAGCTGCACGACGAGCGGCTCCAGCACAACCTCAAGAAGATGCAGGGGAAGTTCGTCACCAACCGGCGCGCGTCGCTGGTCGAGCTCGACGACTTCGAGGGCACCCGCGACGCCGGCAAGGCGATTCGCAATCGCGCCCTCGAGGATCTCGACGTCTGGCTCCCGCTGTTCGAGCGGAACGCAAAGGCGCGCGGCGCGACCGTGCTCTACGCGGAGACTCCGGACGACGTCAATGCGCTGGTGCTGGAGATCGCCGCCAAGCACGCGGTGAAGAAGATCATCAAGTCGAAGTCGATGGTCTCCGAGGAATCCGCGCTCGACCACGCCATCGAAGCGGCCGGCATGAAAGTCGTCGAGACCGACCTCGGCGAATACATCCTGCAGATCAACGACTACGAGCCGCCGTCGCACATCATCGGCCCGGCGCTGCACAAGTCGAAGGAGGAGGTTGCCGACCTCTTCCACAGGGCGCACGGCACGCCGTTGAAGACCGGCATCGAGGAGCTGTGCCTCGAGGCGCGGGGCGTGCTGCGCCAGCACTACCTGACCGCGGACATGGGCATTTCGGGCGGCAATTTCTTCGTCGCGGAGACGGGCTCGGTCGTGCTCGTCACCAACGAGGGCAACGCGACGCTGACGACGACGCTGCCGCGCGTCCACGTCGCCATCTCGGGCATCGAGAAGATCGTGCCGAATCTCGAGGACGTCGCGACGCTGATGCGCCTCTTGCCACGTTCGTCCACCGGCCAGTCGATCTCGAACTACGTGGACATCCTCACCGGCCCGAAGGGGGAGGGCGAGTTCCACGGCGCCGAGCACATGTACTTCATCATCGTCGACAGCGGCCGCACCGCGATCCTCGGCAGCGAGTTGCGCGAGGCGCTGCGCTGCATCCGCTGCGGCGCGTGCATGAACCACTGTCCGGTCTATCAGAACGTCGGCGGCCACTCGTACGGCTGGGTGTATCCGGGGCCGATCGGGTCGATCCTGACGCCGATGTACGTCGGTCTCGAGAACGCGCAGCTGTTGCCGGCGGCCTCGACGATGTGCAATCAGTGCGGCGTCGTCTGCCCGGTGCGCATTCCGCTGCCCGACCTGCAGCGCAAGCTGCGCGAGCGGGCGTTCGAAGGCGGCCTGCGGCCCTGGTCCGAGCGCGCGGCGCTGAAGCTGTGGGCGTGGACGGCGCAGCACCCGGCGCTGTACGCGTTTGCGGCGAGGATCGGCGCGCGCATGCTGAAGTGGATGGGCGGACGGGAGGGAATGATCCACCGGCTGCCGGTGGGGGCGGGCTGGACGGACGGCCGCGATTTCCCGGCGCCGCAGGGAAAGACCTTCCGCGAACTCTACGCCGCCCGCAGGTGAGGTGATGAGCGCTCCGCACGAAAAATTGTCGGCACTGCCGAAACTCTCGCGCCGGGCGGAATCGCTCGGCACCGAGAACGCCTTCGTGGTCCTGGCCGAGGTCAACGCCCTCGTCCGCGAGGGCAAGGACATCGTCTCGTTCTGCATCGGGCAGCCCGACTTTCCGACGCCGCCGAACGTGCAGGTCGCGGGCATCGCCGCGATCAAGGGCGGGCGCCACGGCTACACGCCGTCGGCCGGCATCGACGAACTGCGCGCGGCGGCGGCGAAAGACATCGGCGGCCGACGCGGCCTCGACTTCAAGCCGGAGGATGTCGTCGTCGGCGCGGGCGCCAAACCGTTCATCGCCTACACGATCGCCTCGGTCACCGACTACGGCGCCGGGGATGAAGTCATCTATCCGGTGCCGGGGTTTCCGATCTACGAGTCGCAGATTCTGGCCAACGGTGCTGTCCCGGTTCCGATCTATCTGCGCGAGTCGCGCGACTTCGCGTTCGATCCGGCGGAGCTGGAGGCGAAGATCACGCCGCAGACGCGCCTGCTAATCCTCAACACGCCGCACAATCCGACCGGCGGCATGCTGCAATCGGCGGACCTCGACGCGATCGCCGAGATCCTCGCCCGGCACCCCCAGGTCTGGGTGTTCGCCGACGAGATCTACTCGCGGCTCGCCTACGCGGGTGCGTTCGACACCGCTCGCCCGGCGGCCCGGGATGCTGGAGCGCACGATCATCTGCGACGGCGCGTCGAAGACCTGGGCGATGACCGGCTGGCGGATCGGGTTCGCGGCGAACCGCGCGCTGGCGCCGGTGTTCACGCGCTGGATCACGAACACCGACTCGTGCGCGTCGCAGATTTCGCAGTGGGCCGCCGTCGAGGCGATCCAGGGGCCGCAGAACGCCGCCGATTCGATGCGCGCGAGCTTCCTCGAACGGCGCGACCTGATCGTCGGGCTGCTCAACACCGTGCCCGGCATCTCCTGCAAGGTTCCCGGCGGCGCGTTCTACGCATGGCCGAACGTGACCGAAGCCTGCCGCATCACCGGGTGCGCCGACTCGGAGACGTTCCGCAAGCGGCTGCTGATGGAAGCAGGCGTCGCGGTCCTGGCCGACATCCATTTCGGTCGCCGTGTTCCCGGCGACGGTCAGCACATCCGCTTCAGCTACGCCGCCTCGCCCGATGCCATCCGCGAAGGCGTTCGCCGGCTCGACGCGTTCGTTCGGAAGGGGTTGAACGCGTGAAGGAGTGAAAGCGTGCAACGTCCGCCGCAGTGGTATTCGTCGATTCTGCGCTTTCTCCCGGTTACGCCGTCACCCTTGCACCGCCTTTGACGAGGAGCACGCATGTCCACCCGCCTCAATGACAACCGAGCCGCACGCGAGGCCGTCCTGGGCCGCGTGGCGAAGGCGCTCGGCAAGACCGGCGACCGCGCGGCGGCGCTTGCCGAGGCTGAGCGCTACGTCGCGGCACATGCGCACGGGCCGCGGCCGGCGATGCCGGCCGACCTCGTGTCCCGGTTCATGCAGCGCGCCGTCGACATGTCGAGCACCGTCGAACGGCTGGCCGACCGACGCGAGATTCCTGCTGCCGTGGCGCGCTATGTCGACGGCCTCGAGCTGCCGGCCGCGATTGCCGCACAGAAGTCGCATCGCGGCGTCTGTTGGCCCGAGTTCGGCGATCTCGACTGGCCGGGCGCCGGGCTCGAGATCGAGGCGAGGCCGACGATCGGCGACGACCGCCTCGGCATTACCGGCGCCTTCTGTGCGATCGCCGAGACCGGGACGATCGTCGTGCTGTCCGGTGCCGACACGCCGACGGCGACGACACTGCTGCCGGACAGCTGGGTCGCCGTGGTGCGCGCCGACCGGATCGTCTCGGGGATGGAGGAAGCGTTCGCGCTGATCCGCAGCGAGCGCGGAGCCGTGCCGCGCGCGATCAACATGATCTCCGGCCCCTCGCGCACCGGCGACATCGAGCAGACGATCGTGCTGGGCGCGCACGGCCCGTACCGGGTGCATCTGCTGGTCGGATGACGGTTGATGGGGTCCGACGGCGCGTCGCTCGACGAGCTGCACGCGCCGACGGCGCGCGCGCGATGCTCCACGCGCTGGTGCTGACTGCCCTTCGTCGCGGCGATGCTGCCGGTCGCGTGCCTTCCGCTCGACGCGCCGCGCAACCTGACTGCCTGGCTCGCGGGTCTTGCCGCGCTGACCGGCATCTGCGCTGCTCGGCGTGCCGCGGCGCCGGAGGTGTTCGCCGGCGACGGTGCTGCGCGCATCGGTGCCGTGGTTTGCCGGGCGTCGACGTTCGGGTTCCGGATGGACGGTCTCGCGTTCACGTTCGCGCTGCTGGTCGCTGCGGCATCGGCGCGCTGGTCGTGCTGTACGCGGCGTTACTACCTCGTCGCCGGCGGATTCGCCCGGCGCGATTCTTCGCGTGCCTGCTGGCGTTCATGGGCGCGATGCTCGGCGTCGTGCTCGCCGACAACCTCGTGCTGCTGGTCGTGTTCTGGGAGCTGACCAGCATCGCGTCGTTCCTGCTGATCGGCTTCTGGCGGCACCGCGCCGACGCGCGCGCCAGGGCGCGCGGATGGCGCTCACGGTCACCGGGGCCGGCGGCCTCTGCCTGCTCGCCGGCGTGCTGCTGCATCGGCGCACATGGCCGGCAGCTACGAGCTCGACCGCGTGCTCGCGGCCGGCACGATCGATTCGCGCGCACCCGCTCGTACCTCCCCGCGCTGGTGCTCGTGCTGCTCGGCGCGTTCACGAAGTCGGCGCAGTTCCCGTTCCATTTCTGGTTGCCGCACGCGATGGCGGCGCCGACGCCGGTGTCGGCCTACCTGCATTCGGCGACGATGGTGAAGTGCCGGCGTGTTCCTGCTGGCGCGCCTGTATCCCGCGCTCGGCGGCAGCGACGCATGGTTCTAGCATGGTCGGCGGCACCGGACTCATCGACGCTGCTGCTTCGGCGCGTGCGATGGCGATCTTCCAGCACGACCTCAAGGGGCTGCTCGCGTACTCGACCGATCAGCCATCTCGGGCCTGATCACGCTGCTGTTCGGGCTCGATTCGCCGCTCGCGGTGGTGGCCGGCGTGTTTCACATCCTCAACCACGCGACGTTCAAGGCGTCGCTGTTCATGGCGGCCGGGATCATCGATCACGAGATCCGGTTCGCGCGACATGCGGCAAGCTCAACGGCCTGTGGCAGTTCGATGCCGATCACCGGCGACGCTGGCGATCGTCGCCGCGCGGCGCAATGGCGGGGGTTCCGCTGCATGAACGGATTCCTGTCGAAGGAGATGTTCTTCGCCGAGACGCTGGCGCGTCGAAGCGCATCGGATGCATCGAGATCGGTCGTTCCCGGGGCCGGCTGCACGCTGGCGCGCTGCGTGCTCGCGTCGCCTACAGTCGTGCGCTTCGTCCACGACGTGTTCTTCAACGGCCAGCCGGTCGGACCTGACGAAGACACCGCACGAACCGCCGCGCTGGATGCGCGCTGCCGGTCGAGGCGCTGGTCGTCGTCTGCCTCGCTCGTCGGCATATTGCCGGCGCTGACGATCGGGCCGCTGCTGGCGGTCGCGGCCGCCGGCGCGTTGCGCGGGCCGCTGCCCGAGTACAGCCTCGCGATCTGGCACGGCGTCAACCTGCCGTTGCTGATGAGCGTGATCGCGATCGTCGGCGGCGCCGCGTTCTACGTGCTGCTGCAGAAATCGATCGATCTGCATTCGGTCGAGCGATTGCCGGTCGACGGCAAGCACGTCTTCGACGCGATCCTGAAGGGAGTGCAGGCCGTTGCCGAACGTGCCGTTCGCATGCTGCCGCACGGAAGCCTGCCCGGTTCGCTGCTGTGGATCGTCTTGGTGGCCGTGCTCGCGGCGGGCGCGCCGCTCGCGCGCGCGGGATTCAATTTGCCGCGGAGGATGGCCCGACACGCTCGCCGCCGGTGACCGAAGTCTCGTCGTCGTCGGCGCGATCGTCTGGAGGCTGGGCGTCGCTTCCGCGATCGTCGCGACGGTACGCTACCGCCAGCGGCTGACGGCGTTGATCTTTGTCGGTGCGACGGGGCTGATGGTGAGCCTGACCTTCGTGCTGCTCTCCGCGCCGGATCTCGCGTTGACGCAGCTCCTCGTCGAGGTCGTCACCGTCGTCCTGATGCTGCTGGTGCTGCGCTATCTGCCGCCGACGGCACCGCGCGAGGGGTCGCGCTGGCGGACGACGCGCGATGCCGGTATCGCTCTGGCGGCGGGAGTCGGGATCGCCGCGATCGTTCACGCGGTGCTCGTGCGACCGTTCGACTCGATCGCCCCCTATTACCTCGAGAACGCGCAACCGTCCGGCGGCGGAACGAACGTCGTCAACGTGATCATCGTCGACTTCCGCGGCTTCGACACGCTGGGCGAAATCACCGTGCTCGGCATTGCGGCGCTGACCGTGTTCGCGCTTCTCGCGGGGTTTCGTGTTCCGGCGAGGTTCCGGACGGAGGCTCCCGCGCCGAGCTGGAATCCGCTGCTGCTCGAGACCGTGGCGCGGACGCTTCTGCCGCTTGCGGCGATGGTGGCCGTCTACCTGCTGCTGCGCGGGCACAACCTGCCCGGCGGCGGATTCGTCGCCGGGCTCGTGCTCGCCAGTGCGCTGATCCTCATGCGCATTGCCGGCGGCGCGCCGGTTGCGGGACGAGTGCTTGCGTCATGCGCGCTCGCGATTGCCGGCGGTGTGCTGTTGTCCGGCGTTACCGGCGTCGGCAGCGTGTTCCTGGGCTATCCGTTTCTGACCAGCGCGTTCGCGCATCCGGTACTGCCGATCGTCGGCGAAGTGCCGCTCGCGACGGCGGCGCTGTTCGATCTCGGCGTGTTCCTGTCCGTCGTAGGCGCGACGATGCTGGCGCTGCTGATGCCCGGCCAGCTTGCGCTGCCGACGACGCGCGCGGAGGGCGCTCGGTGATCGCGTTGCTGGTCGCTTCGGGCATCGGAGTGCTTGCGGCGACCGGCATCTGGCTGCTGCTGCGCGCGCGCAGCTTCGATGTCGCGCTCGGCCTGACGCTGCTGTCGTACGCGATCAATCTGTTCATAGCACTCCTGATCGGCTGACGATATCCGCCGAGCACCCGCCGTCATGCTGGCCGGCGGCACGCACGGCCGCGTGCCGCGGCTGACATCGTCTAATCCCGGCGCAGCGGCGCCGACGTAGTGCGGCAAGTGGCGACGACGCTTTGCGTTCGCCAACTGCCGCCGTCCCTCATGCGCCGGATGGTGTCGCGGATACCGCATCGCTTCGACGCCATTGCGCGCGATCGCTTCCGCGGCGAAGTGCCGCAGACGCAAACCCACCGCATCTGATGTCCGTCAAAGAACACGCGTTTGTTCGGGCGGACGATGGTCTTGGACCCGGTTAACGGAAGGAGAGTCCCAGTCAGTACCCAGGTAATCGACTCATACGGGAGCGAAACATGAAACGGCTCTTGGCATTAATGGTCATGTTGGCGATTGCGCTGCTGGCCACCGGCTGCGCCACGACGACGAGCCTCATGACATCCCTGCAGCGAAAAGCCATGACGGCTGCTGCAACCAGTCCGTGGCCGAGCTCCTGCATTCAATCCATCTCCGTCGGACAGACCGTATCGGGTGAGCTCACCACGGACGATTGCAGGCTGGTACTTCTCGAGCACACCCCAGCATCCGTACTACACCGACGTCTACACGTTCAGCGGCACGGCGGGGCAGCAGATCAGCATTGCATTGTCGTCGAGCACTGTCGACACGTACCTCGAGCTCTATAACGTCAATGACGTCGCCGCGACGGCGCTCGTCGGCGACGACGATGGAGGCGGGGGCACGAATTCGCGCATTCCGGCGGCCTCGGGCTACTACGCGTCTGCCTTCGACGGGCACCTACTACATCTGGGCGTACACGGCGGATCCGGGCTGGACCGGCGCCTATACATTGACACTTGCCGCGCCCGCGTCGGCGGTTCCGACGGTGAGTCAGGCGACGGTCACCGAGTTCTATCACCCGCAGTTCAACCACTATTTCATCACCGCCTATCCCGAAGAGGCGGCCTACCTAGCGGCGGGCAATATGCCGCCGTGGACCCCGACGGGCGTGACGTTCAAGGTCTGGAACGCGCCGGCGGAGGGCCTCACCAACGTCTGCCGCTTCTTCAGCGGCACGTTCGCGCCGAAGAGCTCGCATTTCTACAGCCACAATCCGGCGGAGTGCCCGTCGCTCGCCGCCGGCGGCGTCTGGGCGCTGGAATCCTCGACCGCGTTCTACATGATGCCGACGGCGACCGGCGTCTGCGCGGCCGGGACCATGCCGCTCTACCGGCTCTACAACAACGGCATGTCGGGGGCGCCGAATCACCGGTACACGATCCATCAGTCGGTGCGCTCGACGATGATCACGGCCGGGTGGATTCCCGAAGGCAACGGCGTGGAAGGCGTCTTCGCGTGCGTTCCCTACGTCGACACGCCGCCGCCCCCGCCGCCTCCGGCGTCGGCGTTCCAGGCGGAAGTCACCGGCTATGTCAACACCATCCTCGGCCTCGCGAGCGGTGACATCGCGGATCTCGACCAGCTCACGCTGATCCTCGGGAGTGCCGTCGAGGCGCTGACGACGCCGACGAGCACTTGTCCGGTAGCGACCAGCACGCCGCCGCTGCAGGGCTTGCAAAGCTTCCCACCGAACCTGACGATCAATGTCAGCTACGGCAACGGTTGCACGGTGCAGGACGGCGCCAATCACGCCATCGTGTCGGGCAGCGCGGTGCTCAGCATCACCAATCTGGTCTTCTCGGAGACGGCAATCTCGGGCAGCGTGTCGATGACGTTCACCAACGTGAAGGTCAACGGCGTGCTCGTCGCCGACGGGTCGGTCCAGGCGGTGCTGAATATCACGATGGGTCCGAATCTGGAGACTCTTGCCGGTCAGGTGACGATCAATTTCAGCAACCTCACATTGCCGAACAGCCTCGGCTTCAGCGGGTCGATCACGATCAACCTGAACTCGGCGGGAACGACGCTGGTCAGCACGAACCTGACGTCCGCTCCCCACGCGATCCCGATCACGCTGAACGTGTCGATCGTCGCGCAGCCGACGGGTGGCGTGCTCGTCAACACGACGAGTGCGAGCACCGTGGGTGCCTACACGGTGGTGGTCAGCAATGTGAAGATCGATGCCGACGTCTGCACGAAAGGCGCGATCGGCGGCTCGATCAGCTTCACCAAGGGCGGGCAGACCGGCACGCTGACCTTCAACAACTCCTGCAGCTATACGTACTCGGGGCCGTAGGATCGCCCCGCGGTCACGGCCAGGGCGGGGGGCTCGTGGCCCCCGTTTTTTTAGGGTGAAGACATTGGCTACGCCGACGCACCTCGATCGATCCGGAACCGGGATCGCGCCCGGGAAGGGCCGAGTGCGGCCACGATCCGCCGCTCGCACTTTGTCCCAATAGCGGTTGCTCGCTCCTGTTGCCGCCATTGTCTTGAGGGCTCATGGTGATTCAACCGTTTGAGGATTGCGCGTACTGTTGGCGTTTCCCCAATGTTCAGCCGGGACCACTTCTCTCTACGTCAGACAAGAGGAGGCGCGTTCAGCGCGCGTGACAGGGGAGCGTGACTTCGCGCCTCGGGGCGGTTTCGGTATCGACGCCCATCTCGTTGCACAATGCCCGTGCCAGATCGAGGTAGGACGCCTTCGAGCCCTTCTCCGCCTGCTCGCGCTCGATGCGTCCGAACTCGTCGAGGACCTTGTCCTGGTCCTGCAGCGGGATCGCGTGCGCCGCCATCGGAAAGAGTATGTTGTCTTCCTTGTGGATGTGCTGCGTCAGAAGCTCGCCATAGGCGCGTGCGTAGTCGACCACGGTGTCTGCCACGCTGCGATCGCCGACGGCCAACCGACCCGCCGCATCGCCCAGGCCAGCAGTGAGCTCGCGCGCCCGGTCGTGCTCGTAGAGCATCACGCCGATGGGACCGTCGGCCATCGGCATGCCGTTGCGTGCCATCGCCTCGAACAGCACCCCTTCCTCCTTGCCGTGGTGGTAGCCGTCCGCGAAGTTGCGGATGAAACGGGTGGCATCGAGGAAGAAGTCGGGGCGCACGGCCTCGCCCGCCTCGAGCCGGTCCGCCGCGGCGTCGAGGGCGGCGATGACGCGCTCGATCACGCGATGTTCCGACGACAGGATCTCGGTGGATTGCATACGGGGGCTCCTCGATGGTTTCGAGCGCGTCGTTGCGCTGCCCTGGAGGTTCGGCCTCACCAGGGGCGCTGACCACGATATACATCAAGAAAAAGGCGGCGCGCCCAACGAAGCCCGGGGGACGACCGGATTCCCTTGATGCAACTCAAGCGCCGGTGCCGGGGATCGGGGGCCCGTTCCCCTATGGGACTCGGTTTCCAGCGTCTCGATTGCAGCAACAGGGAGCCGGTCGCGATCGAAGGCAAAATCGTCAAATCGCCGTCATCGGCGGCTAGTAGGTGCGGACCAATTCGGAGTCTGCAAGAATTGCAACCCGGCCGCCGGGCAAATGATGGGCCGGTGAAATATCCGCGGCGAAAGGGTTCCAAGCCTCCGCCTGCGCAGTTTGCCCGACCGATGTCGATAGGGCGCCCCGCTAATCGACTAGTAAGCGGAAACTGCGATCGCGCGGTCGAAGCTTGCCTATCGCTGCAGCCGACCGACAGCGGCGGTCCTCCCTTACCGTCCACAGGAGAAGCCAATGCAGAAGATCACCCCTTTTCTCTGGTATTCCAACGAGGCCGAGGAGGCCGCGGCGCTTTACGCTTCCATTTTTCCCGACTCACGCGTCAGCCGTGTCACGGCGCTGCCGAGCGAATCGCCCAGCGGCCCGCCCGGAACCGTAAAGGTCGTCGAGTTCGTTCTCTTCGGCCAGCCCTTCATCGCCATGAGCGCCGGGCCGCTCGACCCGTTCAACCACGCGGTGTCGTTCGTCGTGAACTGTGACGATCAGGCCGAACTCGACCGCTACTGGAACGCACTTCTCGAGGGCGGCTCGGCCGAGCAGTGCGGCTGGCTGAAAGATCGCTTCGGCCTCTCGTGGCAGATCGTCCCGACCGTTCTCGGCGAGATGATGGCCGACCCCGATCGAGCCAAGGCCAAGCGGGCGTCGGACGCGATGATGAAGATGGTCAAGATCGACATCGCGGCGTTGCAGGGCGGCATTTGCGGGAAAGACGGCGACGCGAGACCCGGCTCGCTGATGCCGGAAATCGACTGGCTCGCATCTGCCGGAACCCGATGGGTTGTGGCGCCAGTGTCTCCTCGCCCGAAGCGAATGCCGCAATAGCTCGTCACCAAGCGTGTGCGTTACAAGGTGTAGGAGCGATACCCTCGATACGTGTGTCGAGCAACCTTACAGTCGAACGTCTTCCAGAGCATCGCCACTTGTGCAAGCCGCTGAACCAGCGTGACTTCCTCGAACCCGGAACGCATCTTGCTGCCATCAGAGACAAAAACGGTCGTATGACACAGACACGGCTCAGGGACACCAATGAAATCGATCGTCGATCATTCCTTTCATTACACGAAGAGCGTTGATACCGACCTTCGGAAGACCTTCGCCAGAGTTCGACGGGAGCAGCGTCAACAAACGCAAGTGCAGGGTGAGGGTGACAATCCCCGGAAGGTATTCTCGATAAGACAGCGCAAACACGCTGCCACGTCGTGAGGTGGTGGAGGCCGGCCCGCGCTCGTAGTGGCATTCTTGTGACAAGTGTTCATGGTGACGACCCTCAGCCCCCGGTTCTCATCGGGGGCTCCTTTTGTTTCTTCACACGAGGCTCAGGCGGTCACGCTCCGTTGAGTCGAATACAACAAGGAATCGCATCTTGGGCAACGACGATTCTAAGCACAAAGAGTTTCGACAATTCACCAACGCCGAATTCGCGCGCTTGAGCTCGTCTATGCAGTTGACGCTCCTCGCCATTCGTCGGGCGCAATTGAGCAGCCGCAAGGCAATTGCTGCGTCCGCTGAACGGAAGAGGCGGCATGGCGACATCTAGACATTACTCTTAACGAAATTGAGCCACGGCGATGTGGCGATCCTGCGAAGCCCCGCGATTGTCGTGGGGCTTCGCATTGGTGTTCCTGGCACGCCTCGGGGACGTCAGGTCGCATTCGCCGTCGGCTCGGCAATGTGGGAGGATTGAGCGCCAGACGGCGGCGTGCCGGTGTCAACGGCAGCGATGGTTCTTGGGAGGTAGGACGTGTCGAAGCTGCGATTCAGGATCTCGATGTCGCTCGACGGGTTTGTTGCCGGCCCGAGACAGAGCGTGGATAACCCCCTCGGGATCGGCGGCATGCGTCTGCACCAGTGGGTATTTCCACTCAAGATCTGGCGTGCAATGCATGGCCTAGAGGGCGGAGAGGTCAACGAAAGCGCGAGAGTTGTCGAGGAGTCGCTTGCCAACATCGGAGCCTCAGTGATGGGGCGCAATATGTTTGGCGGCCACCCAGGCCCTTGGGATGCCAGCAGACCTTGGAACGGTTGGTGGGGAGTCGACCCTCCGTTCCATCACCCGGTGTTCGTGCTCACGCATTACGCACGCGAGCCTCTCGCACTTCAAGGCGGAACGACTTTCACGTTCGTCACCGATGGCATCGAAGCAGCGCTCGAACTGGCGCGGCGAGCGGCCGGCGGCAAGGATGTATCGCTCGCAGGAGGGGCGAGTGCCGCACAGCAGTATCTCGCGGCCGACCTGGTGGACGAGATGGAGATCAGCGTCGTGCCGACACTCCTCGGCAGCGGCGAGCGGCTGTTCGAAGGCGTCGGCGACGATCTGCACGGGCTCGAACTCGTGCGGACAGTCGCCACGCCAGACGTAACTCACCTCAAGTTCGGAAGGCGCTGAGAGGCCAGTGCCGGCGCCAAGAGGCGCCGCCGAACCGGAGCGTTGAGCACCTGCATTCTTGGTCTCCGGCGCCCGTCGCCCGCGCAGAAGTACGAGGACAAGCGTGCGGAACAGCCGGTTGCCGCCAAAAACGGACGGTTGACCGGCACCACCGACCCCACCACAATCAGGCGTCGCGCGGTTGAATGTACCAATCCTTCGAATGGCCATCACATGATGTTTTCGCGTCGCCAGGTCTTGCTCGCTTCGGCCGCTCTGCTCGGCTCCCCTTGGGCCGCCCTTGCGGCCACGAGCAGGAGCATTCTCGAGTTGCGGGTGGAGTACACCGCGACGAGCCTGATCGGTACCGATGAGCGCACCATGCCCGGCCGTCTGTGGCGCACCCGCTCGGCGCTGCGCCACGAAGGCAAACAGCATGGTCGTTCGCTGACCGTGATCGCGCGGCTCGATCGCAATCTCTGCTGGCTGGTGATGGCTGAGCCCCGCTTCGCGATCGAGACCGACCTCTCCGCGCTCGATCTGCCACTCGATGTGCTGAACGGCGGCGGCGGCATGCGGCAGATTCGTGAAGGACGCGAGCGGGTGAACGGGCTGGACACCATGCGGATTCGCGTCGAGCGCAATGTCGGTTCGGGGAGTAGCTTCACCGGCCATGTCTGGGCGACCGACCAGGGTGTCGTCGCGCGCCTCGCCGGCGAGGGCGAGAGCCGTGGCCGACGCGGTCGGACGCTGATGAATTTCCGCGATGTGCAGATCGGACCGCTCGATCCTGGCCTGTTTGAGGCGCCCCGCGGCGTCCAACTTGTCCGGGTCAAGGGCGGCGATCTCGCTACGGTGCTCGAAGGCATCGAAGCGGCCGGCCAGATCGGGCAGGGTCGCTGACCGGCCACAAGCAGCCGCAGCATCGAACCGCCCAATTCCCTCGCCAGCGGACATACGTTCCTGCCGCATCGCGGTGGTCCGGAAGAGCATGGCAGCGCCACTGGCTCAAGTACGGCACCGGCGGCGGCCAGCGCGGTCCCCGTCAGGCTCCCTTGGGAATGTGGAGCGTGGCGCTTGCTGGCTCTTGCACGCCGACGTTCGACCACGACTTGATATCAAACGCGAACTCAGCCACCGTGCACGTCGCCATTTCCGTGAGCTTGCCTGACAGACGATGCGCGAGTTCGGTCAGCTCCGGGTTGTGGCCGAACAGCATCACGCGTTTCGTCTTGTCATCGAGTTCGTGAACGACCGCGAGCAGGTCATCCGGCGTGGCCGCATACAGTCGATCTTCCACCACGATGTCCTTACGCCGGTAATCGAGCTTCCTGGCGACGATTTCTGCCGTGGTGAGGGCACGCCGCGCGGGACTCGAGAGAATCAGGTCGGGCTTCGCACCGCGTTTGGCCAATTGTTCACCCATTCTCGATGCGTCGCGCATGCCGCGCTCGTTCAACGGCCGATCTTTATCGGGCAACACGGGGTCATCGCGGCTCGATTTGGCGTGGCGAACGAGAAACAACGTTTTCATCGCGTATTCCGGGTGGCAGCGGCCGGTCGTCCGAAGGCGGCAGGCTCGCTGCAGCGTGGTCTAGGGTAAGCTAGCCTGCGCCCACTGGTGCGTGTCGACGAAGTGCCGGAACCCAGTGACCAGGCCATCTGGCCCGAACGTCCAAAGGTGCATTTCCAAGTCGAGGATGCGCTTGCCATTCGCCTTGAACACGAGCTCGAGACGAACTGGTACGGCGACCATGCTGGCGCCCTCGAGGAAGGCGAATGGCTCGAAGCGGACGAACTCGAAGTCGACAAGACTCGCAAAGAAATCCGGCACGGGCTCGCGGCTTCGCCGCTGTTAGGATACACCAGACGGGAGCATGCGAAATCGTGTGGGGGTGGCGACCGCTGCGTGCCACAGCAAAGTTCGAAGACGGCGCCATCAATTGAGCGCCCGGCATGTGCGCACCGGCGACCCGCTGTGGCTGGAACGTGCACGCTCCTTTGCCGTGCATGCGATCGCACAGAGGGATCGCATGCGGCAACAGTACGGGCAGGGACGCTACACGCTGTGGACGGGCGACCCGGGTCTTGCGGTCTACGTGTGGCATTGCCTGGATGGAACGGCGGGGATGCCGGCGCTGGACCTTCTTCAATGAGGTGCGGAACGGGCGGACTGCCCGGCCGGCAGTCTTCATTGCTTGGGAAGACTATTCCTGGCCCTCTCCGCTTGCTTCTTGAACAGTTCCATCACGTCGCTCAGGTGCTTGGGATCCTGGGACGAGCTGACAGCGTGCTTGGGGTCGGCGATGGAAGTCGCGGCGACGCTGCTTACGCCGTTCGCTTCGCATCCCACTATCGCGCCGGTTCCATTCTTGACGCCCGCTTCCGCTGACTCGAGGTAGATGCTGCACTTGGTCACCCGGCCCTTCGTGGACCAGGTATAGGCGACGTCATCATCCTGCTTGTAGGTCGGCTCGAGCGCCTTCATCACCTCAAAGAACCGCCGCAGTGCGACAGTGTTGTAGTCGGGGTAACCAGGCCAGATTCGCGTGCCGAGCAATACCTCATTCTTGGACTCGTCCCTCAGGTAAACGGTGACGCTGATGGAGTTGTCCTTCGCCATGGGCATCTTCACCGGTGACGAGGGCTTCTTGGTCTGAGCGAGGGCCCCCGAGACGCCAAGCACGAACGGAAGCACCAGCAGCAACGATATCGAGCGCAGCATCAAATCCTCCTGTCGAAAGTGGCTATCCCGGCGGTGCATGACAATGCCGCATGCGATCCGTCGCGCGCTGTGCGCAATATAGGGCGAATCGTTGTCTGTCGGCAATCCAATGGGTCGCTCGAGTAGCGCACGGGTGCGCTCGAACCTGCGCTGCCGGCGAAGTCACCGACAGGAGTCGGCCACTTGCAGAAGGTCAGCTTCGCCGTCCACATGGCCGGGAAGCCGCCATTCGCCGTGGCGCCATCGCATCGAAATTGCGGGCGAGGTCAGGTGCCGCCACGCGCAGCAGGTCCTTCCGGACCAATTGCAAGATTCGACGATGGCAGACTCGATGGCGCCTGGTATCGAACGATTTCCAACTTCCGCTGTCAGCCTGATCATTGAACGTCGGACCGCACCCCATGAATCCACTAATCGCAAACTGGACCCCTCGGCTTCTCAGCGTGCTACGCATCGTCGCGGCCTTTCTGTTCATGGAACATGGAATGCAGAAGTGGCTCGCGTTTCCGGTACCAAGATCCTCGCCAACCACACTCTGGTCGTTGAGCGGAGTGGCCGGGCTGTTCGAGCTCTTTGGCGGCTTTCTTCTGCTTCTCGGCCTGTTCACCCGGCCGGTCGCATTCCTGCTCTCGGGCCTGATGGCGTTTGCCTATTTTATTGCGCACGCACCGCAGGGCTTCTGGCCGATCGTCAACCGGGGCGAACTGGCAGCGCTGTATTGCTTCGTGTTCCTCTATCTCGCGGCCGCAGGCGGTGGCCCGTGGAGCATCGACCGATGGTTGCGGCGCCGGTGAGCAGATTGCTGAAGATCTAGCCAGGGGCGAGCCTCCGCCTGTTCTCTACCCCTTGTCGCGTGCCTGGCGCCTCGACGGTCGCGCGCGCGGTTATGAGCTGGACCCAGCGGTTGCACACTGGACTGCACCTGCCACTGTGGCCCAATTCGACCGCTGCCGTTAAGTTGAGCGTCTGGCTTCGCCGCAAGCGCTCGTGACGACAATGTGGCCTAATGCAGCGTTCAACCGGACGCCCCGCCTGCGGCACTGCGCGTCCGCCGTCGGGTCGCCGGTGGAGTTGATTCGTTAGACGCTGCAGACGCAAGGGAGGCCAACATGGCGGAATCACGGCAACTCGCTGGACTGGTCGGTCCCACGCTGATCGTGCTCGCTGTTTCCGAGGCGCTTAACCTCGGCATCTGGACAACCGTCCCTGCCCAGGCCCTTGCTCCTGTCATTTACCTCAATGGGACGCTGCTCTTTGTTGCTGGCCTTGCCATCGTGCGCGCTCACAATCGATGGGTTTTTGGCTGGCCCGTGCTCGTTACCTTGGTGGGCTGGATCGTCATGTTCGGCGGTCTGCTTCGGATGTTCGAGCCATTGTCTGGCCAGCTGCCCGAACAGAAGCCCGCCGCCGCGTACGCTGTGTTGGCCGTTATCTTCGTGGTTGGAATTGTCCTTACAGTCAAGGCGTATCGCCGTGAAGCTAGCTAGACGACCGTACACACCGTTGGCGGCAGCCGTCCCATTACTCAACGGCGACCGCCGTGCTGCAGTCGTGCCGACTTGATCGAGTTGGGCATCGCGTGACGCATTGGAGGGCCTGGTCGTGGACCACAGACAAGTGTCCGAATCCTGGGAGCGCGGGGACCCCTATGAACAGTACGTCGGTCGCTGGAGCCGCAAGGTCGCGCCCCCGTTTCTGTCGTGGTTGGGCATACCTGCCGGCCGAAAGTGGCTGGACGTGGGATGCGGGACGGGAGCATTGGGCGCGGCAATCTTGGATCGCTGCGCGCCGTCGTCGGTCACGGGCATCGAACCCTCCGAAGGATTTCTCGGCAAGGCGAGGGAACGTCTCGCGGGGCGCGTAGCGCTTTACCGGGGCAGTGCGACAGCGATCCCGCTGGACGACGCGTCGGTGGACGTCGTGGTGTCGGGGCTCGTCTTGAACTTCGTTCCGGATCAACGCGCAGCACTCGCCGAGATGGCGAGGGTGGCCGGCAGCGGGGGCACCATCGGGGCTTACGTCTGGGATTACGCTGGGAAGATGGATCTCATGCGGTTCTTCTGGGACGTTGCCGTCGAGCTCGACGCGGACGCCAGGAGGATGGACGAAGGAATTCGTTTTCCGCTGTGCCGCCCGGAGGCACTCATGGAACTCTTCGAGGGTGCCGAACTGAATGGGGTCGAGGTGACGGCAATCGACATACCGACCCCGTTTGCGAGTTTCGAAGACTACTGGCAACCGTTCCTGGGCGGCCAAGGGCCGGCTCCCTCCTACGCCATGTCGCTCGATGCGACCGCCAGAGCGCGCCTGCGGGACCGGCTACGAGAGCGCCTCCCGGTGCAAGCTGACGGGTCGCTCTCGTTGACCGCCCGCGCTTGGGCCACTCGCGCAACCGTTAAGCAGTAGTAGACGACCAACGCAGCACCGCGATGGATGCGCCGCGTGCGGCACGCCGATAACTGGGACGGCCACCTGCGCTGCGTGCGTGATTTCGGCGTGACGCAGCGTACGAAGAAGGGAAGACCGTGAAAAGTCATTACGCGCAAGTGAATCCGCCGGAACCCGTGGTCGCGGCCCGGCAGAGGCTCGCGTTGCTCAAGGGGCAAGCCGCGCTCTCAAGACCTCATTCTCGACCGGGAGCATGGCGTTCTCGTGCCGCAACCTGGCTTGCGTCCGCCCTCCTCATAGTCGCGATTGCCGCTTGCAGCCAGACGCCGCCGCGTGACTCTGGCGGCAAAGGGGCGGGAGCGGACAACGATGACCCGTGGACCGTCCGTGGCTCGGTGGAAGTCGGCCCGACTTACGGCAGACCTTCGGGACCCTACGGCCAGCGACAGTGACCGATCGGCCGATGCCGTCGACGTCGGCTTCGCGTGAGGATGGAGCTGCGCTTGGGGTTCATCCCGCTCAGCGAATACGGTCGCAGTTCGGCCGAGGCTGTGCAACAACGCGATTGCGGTCCGATTGCGCGGGTCTCAAAACCCCTCCCGACCCCGAAAGAATCGCAAGCGGCGCGTTCTACGAGGTCGTCGCTCCCGCCATCGCGTTTGGTGCGGAGTTTCTGCACACCTCGGCCAGGAGCAGCCAGTGGGGTGCAAGGACCTCGGCCTGCGCGGACGACCCTGCAGCCCTGCCGATTCCCGGCAATGAAGAGAGTCAACGCTCCGGGTACTGACGTTGCCAAGGTCTGGTGCAACGGGGGTCTAGAAGTGCCCTTATACTGAGCATTCGTATCGAACAGGATGTGAGCGATGGCGGCATTCAGCACACGCCTGCGCTTTGGCGCGGTGGCGCAGTTCTTTCATTGGGCGACGGCGATTCTCGTCGTCGCCGCCTTCGTGTACGGACCGGGCGGATCGGAGCAGCGGGTCTACTCACTCGCCAAGGAATTCGACCGGCAGATCCACGAGACACTGGGCATGGGTGTGCTCGCTATCGTTCTGCTTCGATTGGCGTGGCGCGCTTTCGACGGGGCACCGGACGATCCGCCCATGCCGCCGTGGATGAGCCTCGCGTCGAAGGTTGTTCACGCGATGATTTACATCCTGCTGCTGGCGATCCCCCTTACGGCGATTTCCGGCGCATGGCTTGAAGGCCATCCAATTACCTTGCTCGGAAATGTCCGCATCGGTCCGCTGCTTACGGAGGCCCATGACGTTGGCAGCGCGATCGCATCAATTCACACGTGGCTGGGAGACGCGATCCTGTGGGTCGCGGGGGCGCATGCAGCCGCAGCTCTGTATCACCATTTTGTTCTGCGGGATGGTGTGCTGCGATCCATGCTGCCGGGCTGATCGAAGCCTGAACTTTCGGTTGCACGGCCCTCCGATCGAGCCGGAGATCTGCGAGCGGCGTTGACGATACGCCCGGCACGACGCGCAAGTTCAGGCAAGCCAGGCCGCGGAGGTTCCCCCGCGACGTGCCGTTGACCTGCGTCAAGGCCCCAGGCCGTTATGGCGCGCGTAATTGGTTCATTCAGTGACACCTCAGCTCGGGCCTTCCGTCGCCCGGCGGCGCATCGGCCCGACATGAAGGAGTGGCCATGCGCACCCTGTCCCGCTGCCTGTTCATCGCGTCGTGCGGGCTATTGACGAGCCTTGCCGTCGCCGCTTCGTCGACCGCCGTCGAGTACTGCCACGGCGGCTACGGTCACTACTTCGTGACCGCGTCGCCGCCGGAAATCGCCGCGCTCGACGCCGGCGTGTTCCCCGGCTGGAGCCGCACCGGGGAGTCGTTCTGCGTGCTCGAACTCAACACCGCGGGAGCGGCCAATGTCTGCCGCTTCTGGAGCGGGCAGACGTTCGCGCCCAAGAGCTCGCACTTCTACACGCCGTTCGACTGGGAGTGCGCGATCGTCAAGGGCAATCCCGGCTGGCTGTTCGAGGGCGACGTGTTCGCCATGATGCTGCCCGACGCGGCCGGCTCCTGCGCGGGCGGGACGGTGCCGCTCTACCGGCTGTACAACAACGGCCAGACCGGTGCCCCCAACCACCGCTACACGACCCGTATGACGATCCGGTCGGACATGGTGGCGCAGGGGTGGATATCCGAGGGCTCCGGCGTCGGCGTGATCGGCTGCGTGCCCTTCTCGGTTGAACCGGAGATCATCAAGGGGCGCGTCATCGATGGCTACATCGAGGGGGCGTTGGTTTGTCTCGACGACAACCGCAATGGTCGCTGCGATGAAAGCGAGCCGCAGGTCTATTCGGACGCCGCGGGCGTGTATCAACTCACGATCCAGAAGGACGCGACGACGCCGCTCGTCGCGGAGGTAATCGCCGGGCGGTCCCGCGACAGCGACAACGCGATCGCGACCGTCGACGCATCATTTCGCATGGCGTCCCCGTCGCGCGCCTACAGCACCGACATCACGCCGTTCTCGACGCTGGTGCAGCTCACTGCCCAGGGCGACTATCTGCTCGCCGAGGACCTCGTCCGCGATCTGCTCGGGCTACCGCCGAAATACGACATCAAGCTGAGCGCCGCGGCGGCGCCGGGGTCGTTGAAACAGACCGTGGCGAAGGCGGTCGTGACGGCGCTGAAGGCGAAAGGCTTGAACCTCGACCTCTCGGCGCCGGACGCGCTTGCTGCGGTCACCGCCGCGTTTCCAGCCGCACTGACCGACCTGCCGCAATTGCGCATCACGACCAAGGATGGCGTCCCCATCGAGTCCAAGGAAGTCTATGTCGATGCGACCTATGTGCTGACCAACCCCGCGGCCGCGGTGCCCGCCGCGGCACTGAACGGCAAGATCCGCGGCAGGGGGCATTCGACGTGGGGTCAACCCAAGAATCCGTACAAGGTTCAGTTCAGCAATGACGCGAGCTACGCCGCGATCACCGACGTGCTGGGAATGAAGAAGCAGCGGAACTGGGCGCTGCTCGCCGACTACTTCGACCGCTCGTTGATCCGAAACAAGCTGGCGCTGTCGCTCGCCAGCAGCAAGGTGTTCACCGACGGCCTCAAATGGAACCCTTCGGGTCAGCACGTCGAGGTCTGGCTCAACAACGACTACGTCGGCGTCTATCTGCTGACCGAGGACATCCGGATCGACGGGGCCCGCCTCAATCTCAAGAAGATGAGCTCCAATCCGGTGGTCAACGACGTCGACGGCGGCTATATCGTCGAGGTCGACCAGCGCCTCGACTGCTACAAGGCGGCGGACATCAATCTGCAGCTCGTCACGCCTCAGGGCGTCCCGATCTGCATCGACACCCCGGACGAGGAGGCGATCACGCCCGGCCAGCTCGCCTACATCAAGAACCTGCTCGTCCAGGTCGAGAACGATCTGTACGGACCGAACCGGCTGGAGAGGATCAATCCGGTGAGCTTTGCCGACTGGTACCTCCTGCAGGAGCTGTTCCGGAACAACGACGCGATCTTCCTCACCAGCGATTTCATGTGGAAGGACACCGAGGCGGCGGCCGATTTGAGAGATCGACTGTTGAACATGGGCCCGATCTGGGACTTCGACCGAAGTGCCGGCAACGTCAACTACAACGACAACTGGAAGACCGAGGGCTGCTGGGTCAGCAAGGCCTATCAGCCCAACTGGATCAGCCGGCTGTTCGACAATCCCGATTTCGTGGCGCTGACGATCGCGCGGTGGAAGCAGAAGCGGCCGGCGTTGGAGACATTCGTCAACGTCAGCATCGACACCTACGCGCACCGCCTCGCGGCCGCGCAGGAGCGCAATTTTCAACGCTGGCAGATCCTCAGCGTGCCGATGCTCAACTACTACTACTTCGCGACCTGGGGCGAGGAAGTGGCCTACCTGCGGCAATTCCTCAACGAGCGGATGGCGTGGCTCGACCAGGCCTACGCGAGCCCGGAGGCTTTCAATGCGATGTGCAAATAGGCCGCCTCGTCGAGGGATGGAAGCCGCCGCGCCACTCTCGGGGCGAGTCCCGTGGCAGGTACTTGAGGAACTGACATGACTTCGCGGTCCCGTTTCTTGCTTGGCCTCGCGTCGTTTGGACTGGCGACGAGCCTTTCCGTCGCCGCTTCGTCGACCGCAGTCGAGTACTACTACAGCGGCTACGGCCACTACTTCGTAACCGCGTCGCCGCAGGAGATCGCCGCGCTCGACACCGGAAGATTCCCCGGCTGGAGCCGCACCGGCGAGTCGTTCGGCGTGCTCGACCTCAACACCGCCGGCGCGGCCAATGTCTGCCGCTTCTGGAGCGGACAGACGTTCGCGCCCAAGAGCTCGCACTTCTACACACCGTTCGCCTGGGAATGCGCGATCGTCAAGGGCAATCCCGGCTGGCTGTTCGAGGGCGAAGTGTTCGCCATGATGCTGCCCGATGCGGCCGGCTCCTGCGCAAGCGGGACGGTGCCGCTCTACCGGCTGTACAACAACGGCCAGGGCGGTGCCCCGAACCACCGCTACACGACCAGCCTGGTAACCCGCTCCGCGATGCTGGCGCAGGGGTGGATCGCCGAGGGCTCGGGCATCGGCGTGATCGGCTGCGCGCCGGCGCCGGTCCCGGTCACAATCGTCGCGGCGGGGGACATCGCCCAGTGCTTCAACGCACCGGCGGCGGTAAGCGGGGCGGCCAAGACTGCGGCGCTCGTCACGCCCCTGGATGCGCTCGTGCTCACGCTGGGCGACCACGCCTACGAGAACGGCACGCCCGCCGAATTCGCAAACTGCTTCGACCCCACGTGGGGCGCGTTCAAGGACCGGATCCACCCCAGCCCCGGCAACCACGACTACAACACCCCCGGCGCCGAAGGCTACTTCGCCTATTTCGGCGCGCAGGCGGGCCCGGATCGCCGCGGCTACTACAGCTTCGACTACGGGGGCTGGCATTTCATTGCGCTCAACAGTCTCGTCGACGTCTCCGCCCAGTCGGAGCAGTACCTTTGGCTCAAGTCGGATCTCGCGCAATCCAGCGACAGCCTGTGCACGATCGCGTATTGGCATTTTCCCGCGTTCAACTCGGGGGCGATCTACGGCAGCGTCATGGAGATGAGGCCGTTCTTCGATGCGCTGTACGCCGCGGGCGTGGAAATGGTTCTGTCGGGGCACGAGCACGTCTACGAGCGGTTCGCGCCGCAGAAGGCCGATGGAACATTCGATCCCGCGCGTGGCGTCCGCCAGTTCGTCGTCGGCACCGGTGGCCACGAGCGGAATCCGTTCGATACGCCCCTTCCGAACAGCGAATTCCGCCAAAACGAGACCTGGGGCGTGCTGCGGCTGACGCTCGGCCAGGGCAACTACAGCTGGCAGTTCGTACCGGTCGGCGGCGGCGCCCCGCTCGACGCCGGCACCGGGATCTGTCATCGGTGAGGCGTGGGCGGTCGGAGGCGATTGACCATCAACATCGGAAAGAGCTCAATGCTCATGGCGCTCACAACCTTGCCGGCATCCGCATCGATAAGTTTGGGAGCGCCGAAGGTCCACTTGCACGGAAGCGGACGCCGGGGGCTCCGGCCCTCTTGCGGACACAGCGTCGGTCGAGGGGCCGGGGCCGCGTGGGCACCTCCCGGCTGACCAGAATCCAACGCTGGCGATCTACCTGGAATCCGAGTTCCAGGTGTCGTGGATCGCCTTCCAGGATCCGTCTTTCTGTTTCTTCCAGATGCAGACGTACTTGCCTTTCTCGGTCACGAGCTTGCCGTCGGCTCCCTTGTACGAATCCTCGTAGGTGCCGGTCGTGTAGCCGAGATCGCCGCCCTTCGACACGCTCGCGTGTAGAGTCTTCCAGGAGATCGAAAAGGACGGATCGGCGAAATAGGCGGCCCAGACCTTCTTCGCCGCGGCACGCCCGACGGTCATGGGTTCATTCGGCGGATAGGTCATCGCATCTTCGGCGTAGAAGGATGCCACGCGCTCTGCGTCCTTCGTCGCCGCCATCTTCGACCAGTCGTCGTCGAGCTTCGCCAGCGCTTTCGCATTCGCGTCGATGCCCGCGGCGAACGCGCCAGGCACCGGGGCGAGGACCGCAAGCGCGATCGCGGTCGCGACGACGGAAAGCAGACGCTGAAGGTGGCTGCGGGACGGGGAACGGTTCATTTGCGCGATCTCCCAGTGGTTGTTTGGTAGGGGCGGGCGGATCGTAGCACGCCAGTAGGGACCGAAACGGTCCGGGCATGCCTGTCCGATGGACCGACCGGCGTGTAGAGATTCGGTGCCGATCGCCTGACCGGGAGGGCGCGACTGATCGCGCGCATTGGCCGGGCTGACGCGAGCAACTCGGCGCGGATGACGCCGCGCACCCAAGGCGCCCAAGTGAACACCCGGTCAGGCCACGATTCACTGAGCACGACCAACGCAGCTGCCGAATTCCGTGACCGTGACCGCGGTCGTCGGTCGAGAGAAAGACGCGGGCAATCTGTCGGCCGATACCCAAGGCGAGAACGACGCGACGGCCGTGGTCGGCGGTGCCGATGAAACCGAGGACAGCAACATGAAACGGATTGCCATGGTTGTGACAGTTGCTTGCGGCATGCTGGCGACCGCCGAGGCCGGCGCCGGCGACGCCAGGAAGTGCTGGACCTTGAACGCGGACGATAGGCTCCGCTGCTACGACCTCGAGACCGGACGGCCGACGCCCGTCGACCGCGCAGGCCCGGGCGGCGCCCCGACGGCTCCTGCCGTGGTTCCTGCCGGGCGGATGACCGGATACCTCGCGGAGCGCTGGGGCTACGATCGCAGCCCGGGCGAAGACGTGTTCGTCGTGGGCCAGTATCACGAGAACTACCTGATCGTGCGCGACAGCAATGCACCGAACACGCTGCCGTACGCGCCGGATGCCCAAGGCAACCCCGTCTATGCGACGGTGCCGATCGACTCGCAGCGCCCCGAAATCAAATTCCAGTTGAGTGGCAAGGTGCGCGTCGCGGATTTCGCGGCGGCACCGATTGGCGGTGGACCGGACATCGCGGACGCATTCGGCGTCTGGCTGGCGTACACGCAGCAAAGCCAATGGCAGGTGTTCAATGGCGCGCAGTCACGGCCGTTCCGCGAAACGGATTACCAGCCCGAGGCGATCTTCTCGATTCATCCTCAGCTGTTCGTGAGCGAGCGTGGCAAAGGCGACGGGAACTGGCGAGTCTTCAACCTCGGCGTCGGGCATCAGTCGAACGGGCAATCGTCCCCACTGTCGCGAAGCTGGAACTATGCGTTCGCGCAGCTCGGTTTCGAGCTCGACAACGACCACGGGCAATGGTCGGTGGTGGTGCGGCCTTGGTACCGCTTTCCCGAAGCCCCCGACAAGGACGACAACCGCGACCTGACCGACTACATCGGCTACGGTGATATCCGCGGTACGTGGCGCCAATGCGACTGGGAGGTGTCTTTGATGGGGCGGGGCAACCCTGGAACCGGCAAGGGCGCGGCACAGCTCGACGTGTCGTTTCCGTTGCGCATTGGCGACCGCTACTACCCGTTTCTGGGCTATTTCCAGCTCTTCACCGGCTACGGCGAAAGCCTCATCGACTACAACTGGCGGCAGACCACCGCGGGTATCGGCTTTCGCCTGAACGACCGGCGCTCGGTGGTGGATAGCTGCAAGAGTGGGTGAGCGTCTGGCACCAAGCCCGTAGCACTTCCTACGTCGTACGCAGTGCCGGGTTCGTGCAGCGGTCCACGCGAAACTTGGGCACCCTGGGGCCCTCGACGATAAGACCGAGTGCGGCCATGAGCAGCCGGTCAGTGTCGCCGCGGAATTTTCCCAGGAGCGGACGTTCGCACCAGCGCGCCGAAGACTTCCGAACGATTTTTGGCGCGGCCATCGTCGGGGACAAGATCGCTACCGGCGGGCGCAACGTACGACTTCAGTTCGGCCGCGGATTCGTCCAGGTCTACCCCCAGCCGCCGAAGGCGCCGCGCGGGAGCGCCGTCCACCACATCGGCATCGAGTCCGACGACCTCGACGTGCTGGCGGCCACGATGACCGCGCCGGGGCACGAGTTCAGGAACCCACGTATGCGACGACGGCAAGTTCCGTTACGTCATGATCGCGGCGCCGGACGACCTCCTGATCGAATTCGTCGAGTGGCGCGAGCTCGTGTGGTGGCGGATCCCGCCGCAGCGACGGCGCGCGCCTTGACAAACGCGCGCCGTCGCGGAGGATTGCGGTGCCCCGACCCCAGCGAAAGGATCGCGATGAAGCGCAGCACTGACCGGTTCCTCACGACCCACACGGGCAGCCTGCCGCGGCCCGAGGACCTGATCCGGATGATGTACGCGAAGGAGGAGGGCGTGCCGGTCGATGCGGCCGCGCTGTCGCGGCGCGTCGCGTCCGCCGTCGAGGAGGTCGTCCGCAAGCAGGCCGAGTCGGGCGTGGACGTCGTCAACGACGGCGAGATGAGCAAGCCGAGCTACGCGACCTACATCAAGGATCGCCTCGCCGGCTTCGGCGGCACCGGCAACACGTTCGTCTACCAGGATCTCGTCGGCTTCCCCAACCTCGCGAAGCGCGTGTTCGGCGACCCCGGGCGTTCGCGCCGGAAGACGCCGGCGTGCAACGCGCCGATCGGCGTGCGCGACCCGCAGGCGGCACAGGCCGACGTCGACCACCTGAAGGCGGCGCTCGCGGGCGTCAAGGTCGAAGACGCGTTCCTCACGGCCGCGTCGCCCGGCGTCGTGTCGCTCTTCTTCCGCAACGAGCACTACCCCACCGAGGAAGCGTACCTGTTCGCGATCGCCGACGCGATGCGGCAGGAATACGAGACGATCGCGAAGGCCGGCCTCGTCCTCCAGATCGACTGCCCGGATCTCGGCATGGGACGGCACATCCAGCACGCCGACCTCTCCATTCCCGAGTGGCGCAAGAAGGCGCAGCTGCACGTCGAGGCGCTCGACCACGCCGTCGCCAACATCCCGCCCGAGCAGCTGCGCATGCACCTCTGCTGGGGCAATTACGAAGGGCCGCACCACTGCGACGTCGCGCTCGCCGACGTGATCGATATCGTGCTGTGCGCGCGACCCTCGGCGATCGCGCTCGAGGCCGCGAACCCGCGGCACGCGCACGAGTGGAAGGTCTTCGAGACGGTGAAGCTGCCCGAAGGCAAGATCCTGATCCCCGGCGTGATCGAGTCGAAGTCGAACTTCATCGAGCACCCCGAGCTCGTCGCGCAGCGCATCGGGCGCTACGCCAACCTCGTCGGCCGGGAGAACGTGATCGCCGGCAGCGACTGCGGCTTCGGGACGTGGGTCGGGCAGGCCGCGGTCGACCCAGACGTCGTGTGGGCGAAGATGGCCGCGATGGCGGAGGGCGCCCGGATCGCGTCGCGCGAGTTCTGGAAGCGCTGAGGCGGCGGCAAGGAGCGACGTCGAAGCCGAAGCCGGCCCACCGCTCACCTGCCGCGACGACCGCGACGCGCTGCGGGGGCTCGTGGACGCGGCGAGCGTCTGCCGCTTCTGTAGCGGCCACACCTTTGTCCCCCAGAGCTCGCGCATCTATACGCCCTACGCGGCCGAGTGCGCCCAATCCGAATCACCCGTTCGTGTGGCCCTACGAGGGCGACGT